>JAWLHK010000004.1:0-299553 GCA_041690355.1 bacterium
TAAGTATGGCCGGATAAAGTTCAGCTGGACGTTCTTGCTGTACGCCCAGCAGTCGAGCGCGCGAGAGACAAGTTCCTGCCCATTGTCCGCCATGATGGAGCCTGGTGCGCCCCGCAGTTCAGGGAGGCCGGCAAGCGCTTTGGCCACGCGCTCTCCGCTCAAGCTTAGGCCCGCCGAGCCACAGGCACTCGCGCGTAAAGTCGTCCACGACCGTGAGGACGCGGTAGAGCCGCCCGCTGGCAAGGCGATCGGCCACGAAGTGCGCGCCGAGCAGCTGCTTCAAGCGTTCTTTGCGTCCGTCGACGAGGTGCGCGTGAAAAGAAAGAAGAAATGACATGAAACGAACCGCCAAAGTCGGCATCATGCCCGAAGCCGATTTCCGCAATCGGATATTTGGCCGCCGCTCGCGGCGAAGGATGAACTCTCCGCATTAAAGGCCAAGGTGACCTTTCGAGCGTCCAGGCGACTGTCGACAACCTCGGCGTTCGCCTTACGGAAGCTGAGTCTACCGTTGCCGCTCATGGGGTTCAACTTTTAACCATCGCGCCTTTATGGCTTTATGGCGCGAACAAGATCAAGAAGTTTAAGCTTGCGCACGTTGGTACATACGACATCAGAGCCTTAACCGCAGCCGGTGCCGCTTTTGCAGGATTCGGCCTCATGGCCATCCTGGGGCGCTTACACAAAAACGGTCAAACATTCGACGCTACGGTTCGCCAGGCTGCCTTCAGCCCCTCTGCAAGCTCATTTCCCGTCTTTCAACAGGTCAAAGAGTTCCTTCGATGGCTGGCTGAAAAGTTCGATTAACGTGCTATTGCCGGAGCCATCTCCAGCCACTTCGTAAGTATGCGAAGTGGCTGTTCTTTTTTCTGCGCAGTGATCGACAGCCCTGATAGGGCTCGAACAAAGAAACAGTCCAGACGAAATGGTCGCTACGTGCGGACGCCCCCAACTTGGTAAAATGCCGGGGAGTCGATACGAAAGAAGCGCGTTCATGGCATTGAGCCTATTTCCCCGTTTCCCCGCCGAGTTGGAAGAAGAGTTCGGCCTGTACCTTGCGCGAAGATCGATCCGGTTTTTCCGGGTCGCTTTGCTCCTTGGATTCGGGGTGATCATCTCGAGCCTCTTCGTTTTTCGCTCGATGTCGCAGCTGCCCGACTGGGTGATTCCCGGCGGCATCGGAACGGGCTCCATCTTTTTGGCCGTGTTTGCCCTCACGTTTCGCGGGTTTTTCCTGCGGCGTTATCAAGGGTTGCTCCGGATCTACTGGGTTTACTGGGAAGTTCTCTTGCTCACTGCCCTGTCGCTACAGCCTTTCGACGGAGGCATCAACTCGTTGCTGATCATCGCAGGCGCCTCTACCTTGGGCGTCATCAGTATCATCGCGGGCGGCGCCTTTCTCGGGATCGACGCCAAGGTGTTCGTTCCTCTGGTCGCGCTGTACCTGATTGGGCAGTCCTACGTAACGTGGCACATCGGGTATCCCCGGGAATACTACGCGCCGCACGTGGTGATCCACTTCGCCGGATGCCTCATCGGCGTCGCGGTTTGTTACCTTTTCGAACGCAGCCATCGCGAGGTTTTTCTCAATGAGCGAAACCTCGTGGCCGAGCGGGAAAAAGCCGAGGGCCTGCGCAAACGCTCCGACAGCTTGCTCCTCAATATCTTGCCGCCCGTCGTGGCCGAGCGGCTCAAAGATACGCCGGGCGTCATCGCGGACAGCCACAAAGAAGTCACGATTCTCTTCGCCGATATTTGTGGCTTTACAGAGATGAGCGCTGCGATCACCCCGACACGCCTCGTGGGCATTCTCGACGTCATCTTTTCCGCTTTCGATGCGCTCGCAGAAAAACACGGCGTCGAAAAAATCAAGACGATCGGCGACGCCTACATGCTGGCGGCCGGCATGCCGATCTACCGGCCGGATCACGGCGAAGCCGTCGCCGAGATCGCCCTCGAGATGCTCGAAGAAACGAAGAAGCTTTCCGGGCAGCTCGGGATCGACCTACGGCTGCGCATCGGGATTAACTCAGGACCCGTCGTCGCCGGCGTCATCGGCACCAAGAAGTACATCTACGATCTTTGGGGTGATGCGGTCAACACGGCGAGCCGCATGGAGAGCCATGGGGTGCCCGGCGGTATTCACGTGACCGAGGCGACCTACGAAATCCTCAAAGACAAGTACGCCTTCGAGGAGCGCGGCGTCATCGACGTGAAGGGCAAGGGGCCGATGAAGACGTGGCTGCTCAAGGCGCGGGTTATTGTCGGAGAACCGGCATTAAATTGAAGACGTAATCTGCGCAGTCATCGAGACGTTGCTGCTCCATAGTGGAAATCCTTCGGGGGGGCTGTTCGCTCCCCGAGAAGGCCTGCCAACCTCGCAATAAGCTCCTTCCCATCGTCTAAAAGGTCAAACAATTCTTTGGACGGTTGGCAGAAAAGTTCGATAATGTCCTACTGCCGGAGCCAGTTAAGGGGCATAGGGACTTACGGGGTTTTCCTTTGGGCGCGACACGAGTTCGGCGACAATCGCCTTCATTCTCGGCAGCCTGCCCAACAACTCACATTCTTCCTCTGTGCCGGCAAGGAAGAAAGGTTCGAGTAATGAGTTTTTGGGGGAGGCGGTAGACCTCCAGAATCTCGAATCAAGAATTCAGAATCCGCCCCCGCGCGTGGTATCCTCTTTGGGATCTGCGAATTCTGACGGAGGAGAACGCTCATGGTGTTAAAGGGAAAAACCGTCGCGGTGACCGGCGCGTCCGGCATGCTCGGAGTCTACATCTGCCGCGCCCTGCTTCGCCACGGCGCCACCGTGCGCGGCGTCGTGCGCAATCCCGAGAAGGCTGCCTTTCTGCAGGACGAAGGAGTCACCTTCGCCAAGGCCGACCTCGCCGACTATGACGCCCTGCGCGCCGCCTTCGAAGGGGTCGACGCCGTCGTTTCGAACGCCGCGCTCTACGCCATGTCGACCCTCTATCCCTTCAAGGACGCGAAGTGGGAAGAACACTCCCGCTCGAACCGCGAGGGGACCGAGAACGTCTACAACGCCGCTGCGGCCGCCGGGGTGAAGCGCGTCGTCCAGATCAGCACCTTTGGCGTCTACCGCCTCGTTCCCGGCCGCCTGATGCGCGAAGATTCCCCCGTGCTCCAAGGGGAAAAACGGCAAGGGGGCGCGTACCGATCCACCAAGCAGCTGAGCGAGCAGATCGCCCAGGAGCTGTCCGAAAAACACGGTATCGGCCTCACGATTCTGCGCCCGACCGGCATCTACGGCGCGCGCGATCCGAACCTGCGCCCGCTCATGAACACGCTGCTCAAGTGGCCGCTGCTGCCGGCCCCCGCCTTCACCTTTCCCTTCGTCTACGCGGGCGACGTGGCCGAAGCGGTCGCCGGCGCGCTCGAGAACGACGCGAGCATCGGGCAGACGTACAACACCGGCGGCGACCCGCAGAAGTTCACGCAGTTCTTCCGCGCCATGAAGCAGGCCCTCGGCGGCAAGGGCGCGGTCGTCATGACCATCCCCTTCCCGCTCTCCTTCCGCGTCGACAATCAAAGGGCGGAACAGGACCTGGGCTTCCGCAACCGCCCCTTCGAAGAAGCCTGGGCCGAAATCGCGCGCGAAGAGGGGATCGAGACGGCGGCGTAGACAGCATCCCCGCCACAGCGGCTTGACGTTCCGATCCGGCCGCCGCTAGACTGATCGCACATGAAACGGCTGCTGCCCATCGGTCTTCTGCTCGTCTTCGTGTGCGCGCTGCTGCTCGGCGCGGCGCACGATCACGCGGCCGGCGCGCCGAACGAGGCGTGCAAGATCTGCCAGGTCACGCCGCAGCAGGCCGACCTCCCGCCGCCGGTTCCGACCGTGCCGGCGGCAACCCTTGCGGTTCCGAGCGACTTCGCCGTTCTCTCCGCGCATTCCCCCAGCGGCCGCCATCTCTACCTGAGCGTGCCCAAGACCTCGCCTCCGCATTCGGCCTGAAGGGTTCGATGCGACGGTACCGTTCTGCGCGTACCGAGGATGTTCTGCGGATGGAAGGCGCCGGCGATACGGTTGGACGCCTCGAGAGGTAAGACATGATTCTGTTGTTGACCGCGCTTGCGGCCGCCCAGGCCACGGTCCCCCTAACCGACTATGCGGAAGCAGTGACGCCGCCCCCCCGCGCCGTCACCGCGCCGGCCGCCGTTGCCCCTGTCGATGAAGAGCTCCTGCGCGCGCTGGAGGCGGATGCGCCGCGCGCGCCCGAAGGCGGAGAGGGGGCCGCAGCTGCAGGCAGCCCGGCCTCGGCCTTGAATCCGGACATTGCCTTCATCGCCGACTTCGCGCTGGCCGCGTTCAGCGAACACGACCCCCTGCCTACGGGCGCCCACGCGCCGCAGGAAAACGGTTTCAACTTCCAGCAGCTCGAGATGGCCATCGGCAGCTCGGTGGACCCGTATTTCCGCTTCGACAGCTCCCTGCTCTTCAACCCCTTCGGCGTCGAGATCGAAGAGGCCTATGCGACGACGCTCGCCCTGCCGTGGAGTCTGCAACTGCGCGCCGGCCAATTCCTGACGCGCTTCGGCCGCTTCAATCCGACCCATCCGCATACCTGGTCGTTCGTCGACCAGCCGCTCGTGCTCGCGAAGTTCTTCGGCGACGAAGCGAACCGGGGGCTGGGGGCCGAGCTGTCCTATCTTTTTCCCCTCCCCTGGTACGTCGAGCTGCTCGCCTCATCGACGGATGCCCGGGGCGACGCGACCGCGCGGAGCTTTCTGGGGGACGCGGAATGGGAAATCGGGGGACCGGCCGATCTGCAGACGACGCTCGCGCTGAAGCAGTTTTTTCCCTTTGGAGACGACTGGTCGCTTTCATGGGGGCTCTCGAGCGCCTTCGGGCCGAATGCGACCGGACGCGGAAACCGGACCGACATCTACGGCACCGACGTGTATCTGAAGTGGCGCCCCATCTCGACCGCAGAGGGCGACGCCTTCGTCGCGCTGCAGGGCGAGCTGCTGCACCGCCGCCGTCAGCTTCCCGGCGACCTGCTGTCCGATACCGGCGGATACGGCCAGTTTCTCTGGCACTTCAGCCGCCGCTGGGAAACCGGCGTGCGCGGCGAGTGGACGCAAGGTGAAGCCGGCGACCCGCTCGATCCGGAGTGGACCTCGGCGCGCAAGCGCTACGCCGCACAGCTGACGTTCTTCCCCACCGAGTTCTCGCGCGTCCGCATGCAGGCGAACTACGACATGCCCGGCTGGCGCGAAGCCTACTGGGGCGCCTTTCTCAACTTCGAAGTCTCCATCGGCGCTCACGGCGCGCACACCTTCTGAGGAGGATGCCATGCCACGGATTTTCCGCATGACACGTTCCCTGCTCGCCGCGGCCCCGCTCGTCCTGGCAACGTCCCTGTCGGGGTGCGCCGATGAACCGGGAGCCGGCTGGGGGGCCCTTACGGGAACGTTCACAGCCGAGCTCGAGCAGCCGGCCGATCGCTTCGCGCAGGACGGCCGCTGGAGAACCGCCGACGGCTACGGGCTGCAGATTTCGACGGCCACGCTTCACGGCGTGCGCATCGAGTTCCTGACGGACGCAGACGCCATCGAAGAGGAGGATGCCGGTGACGGCCATGCGCACGCCCCCGGCGCGTGGGCGATCTCGAGCGAGGCCGATGAGGACGACCATGCGGAGCTCGCGCCCGAGGCCGGAGACGGGATCCTCCTGGCGCTCGACTTCGAGGAACCCGTATCGCTGCTCGCCGCGGAAGCACTGGCTTTCAATCCGGAGCATTGTACGAACGCGTGCCGGGTCGACGCGCAGGCTTCCGTGACGGCGGTGCGCATCGAAATCGAGCGGTTCGAAGCCGCGGGCGCCGTGCGCGATCTGACCGACGCCGCCCGCATTGCCGGTACCGTCCCGTGGACGCTGGAGCTCGATGAACCGACGGTCATCACCGTGCCGATTCCCTTGGACTTCGGTCCGGAATCGCCGGCCCTGCAGACCGTGCTCCTGTCCCTGCACGTGCCCGAGACCCTGTGGGATGACGTGGACTGGGCTGCTCCGGATGCCGAGGACCTGCATGAGGAACTCGGCGCGAGCGAACTGACGGCCGAGGTCCGGTAGGCGCGGACGTTACCTGATTCCTGATTCCTGATTCTTGATTCCTGAGCGTCCGAGCGCCAGGTATTTGCGGCGCACGTACCCGGCGTTCATCCATTCGAGGATGAACCCGGGCCGGCCGTCGAGAAAGCCGCCGCGCAGCACGTAGTTCTTGAAGAAGTGGAAGGCCGGGCGCAGCGTCGTGTCCCACCAGTGCGCGCGCTTTCCCTGGCGGCGCTTTTCTTCGGCCGACAGTTCCGCGTAGCGCGCGAGCTTGGCGGCATACTGAGGAAGCGTCATTTCGTGATCGTGGAGGAAGCCCGCGCGCAGACGGCTGACCTGCCGGTTCCCCAGCTCGAACGATTCGTGGACGCGCATGTCGCGGTAGCGCAGGTCGTTGCGGAACAGGCGGATGATGCGCTCGTTGCCGAGAAGGCCGTGGCGCAGCTCGCGCCCGAGAAACAGGTTGCGCCGCGGAATGGCGTAGGCGTCGAAGGCGGGTCCCCCCGGCCGGCGGAATTCCGACTGGATCTCTTCGGCCAGCTCCGGGGTGAGCCACTCGTCGCCGTCGAGCAGGAGCACCCAGGGCTGCGCGGCCGAGGCGATGGCGAAGTTCTTCTGCGCGGCGAAACCGGGCCAGTCCCGCTCGATCACGCGCGCCCCGGCGGCGGCGGCGGCCTCGCGCGTGCCGTCGGTGCTGTGGGAATCGATGACGAGCACCTCGGCGCACACCATGAGCAGCGAGCGCACGCAGCGGGCGATGCGCGGCGCTTCATTGAAGGTCACGACGACCCCCGTCAGGGGCAGCGGATGTGCGGCGGTCGAAACAGGGGGCTGCATGCTATACTGGTTAGTTTACCCGGTTCGCCGCCGCAGCCGCCCGTGCGCGCACGGGGAAATCCGGAACCCAAGGAGTCAACCGTGAGCCTCTCCGCGGAACTGCTCGAAATTCTCGTCTGCCCCAAGTGCAAGGGTCCCCTGACGGCCGGTCCGGCACAGGAGCACCTCGACTGCCCGGCCTGCCGCCTGCGCTACCCCGTCGTCGACGGCATTCCCGTCATGCTCGTCGACGAGGCCCGGCCGCTCTGACATTTCTGCCCAGCCGGAAGCGCGGCCCCCGCGTCCGCCCGGCCCCCCGCGTCATGAACCCGAAGAAAGTACTCATCATCCGGTTCAGTTCCATCGGCGACATCGTGCTTACGGCGCCGGCCATCGCGCGCTTGCATGAAGCCTGGCCCGATGCCGAAATCCATCTGCTCACGAAGAAGGCCTTTCTGCCCCTGTGGCGCGGCGATCGGCGTGTGCGCGCGCGGGCCTTCGATCCCGAAGGAGCGCACTTCGGCCTGCCGGGCCTCCTGCGCTTTCTGGGAGAACTGGAGGAGGAGGGCTACGACTGGATCATCGATCTGCACGGAACGCCGAAGAGCCGTGCGCTCGCGGCCGTGCTGGGCGTGCCCATGTCGCGCTATGACAAGGCTTCGCTCGCCCGCCGGCTCTACGTGCGCACCAAGCGATTTCCGGGAGAGCCGGTGCACGTCGCGCGCCGCTACGTGCGCGCCCTCGCCCCCCTGGGCATCGAGACCGAAGGCCCGCTCGATGCACGCATTCCTGCGGCGGGACGCGATCTGCAGAGCGTGAAGAACACGCTGGGGGCCGTGGGTATTCAGGGGCGCAACCTGATTGCCATCGTGCCCGGATCGCAGTGGGCCACCAAGCAGTGGGGCCTCGACCGCTACACGGAGCTCGTCGATCGACTGAACGCGCGCGGCTTCTGGGTCGGCATCGTCGGCAGCAAGGCCGAGCGCGACGACTGCGAACGGATCGCCGAAGGGCGCCGCGCGCTCAACTTTGCCGGCCTCTACGATCTGGGCGAAACGCTTGCCCTGCTGCACCACTGCGGGCTCGTCGTCAGCAACGACAGCGGCCCGATGCACATGGCCTCGGCGGCCGGCTGCGACGTGATCGCCCTCTTCGGCTCGACGACGCCGCCCCTCGGCTTCGCGCCGCTGGCCGCGCGGCATACCGTACTGCAGGTCGACGAACTCACCTGCCGCCCCTGCTCGCCGCACGGGCGCGCGGCCTGCCCGCAGGGGCACTTGCGCTGCATGCGCGACCTCACCGTCGACCGTGTGTGGGCCGAGGTGGAACGCTACCTCGGCCCTCCGCCGCCGCCCGATTCCGCTCCGGCGGAAGACGAAGGGATCTTCCACCTCGGCAGCCTGAGCGACTGATGCGTATCGTGCACCTCGTTCACGTCCGCTTCTGGAACGCCTCGGCGCAGTACGCGATCGATCTGGCGGCGGCGCAGATGCGGGCGGGGCACGACGTGACCGTCTACACCGCGGCGGGCGAGCCGGCGGCACGCAAGGCCCGCGAGCTCGGGATTCCCCTCTGGGAGCGCAGCATGGGGGCGCTCGACTGGCTCGATATCCTGCGCGACATCCGTCGACTGGGCCGGGGCGCCGATGTGCTCAACGCCCACCACAGCGATCTGCAGACGGCGGCGCACATCGCCTTTCCGGGCGCCGATCGGCCGCTCATCGTGCGCACCCGCGTCGACGTGCGCGAGCCCAAGGGGGGCCTGCTCACGCGCACCCTCTACAACCGCCGGCTCGACCTCGTCGTCGTGCCCGGCGATGACAGCCGCCTGCGCTACGAGAACGCCCTGGGCATCCGCCCCGAAATACTTCAGGTCGTCTACGGCGGCGTGGATACCGACCGTTTCCGCCCCGATGCGAACCGCCGCGCCGCCCTGCGCGCCGAGCTCGGCATTCCCGACGACGCCCCCGTCTTTCTCTTCGTCGGCCGCCTGCAGCCGGTCAAGGCGCCCGAAGTCTACATCGAGGCGGCCGCGCTCATGCGCGCCGTCAACCGCCGCGCCCACTTCATCCTCGCCGGGCGTCCGGTCGACGACCACGGCTGGGAACATTACCGGTCGCTGGTCGATCACTTCGAGGTGCCCGACTTTCACTTCCTGGGCGAGGTCGACGATATCCCCGGCCTGATGGCCGCCGCCGACATCGGCGTCATCACCTCGGTCGCCTCCGAGGCGCACTGCCGCGTGGGGCTCGAAATGATGGCGAGCGGCCTCCCCGTCATCGGCGCCGAGACCGGAGTGATTCCCGAAGTTGTCAAGCATGGTGAAACGGGCTATATTGTACGGTCGCGCGATGCGGCCGAACTGGCCATGGCCATGGAACGCATGGCCTCGGATCTGCCGCTGCGAAGACAGATGAGCGAGACCGCGCGCCGGACGATGGAGACGGAATTCTCGTTTCCGGCCTGGGTCGAAAACACCCGGCGCGCGTATCGCCGGGCGCGCGCGATGCGACCGTGATTTCAGCAGGCCGGGCTGTGTGTTCGCGATGGATGTAAAGAAGGCCGATAAGCTTCTGATGCGATTCGAAGAGGGGCGCGTCCTCGTCGTCGGCGACGTGATCCTCGACGAATTCCTGTATGGAAGCGCCGAGCGCATCAGCCCCGAGGCCCCGGTGCCCGTCGTCGAAATCCGCAAGGAAACGATGCAGCTCGGCGGCGCCGCCAACGTCGTCAACAACCTGGCCGCCCTCGGCGCCCGCGCCGCCCTCTGCGGGGCCATCGGCAACGACGAGGCCGGCACGAAGCTGCTCAAGCTGCTTCATGAACTCAACATGCCGACCGAGGGGGCCATCGTCGAAATCGGGCGCCCCACCTCGGTCAAGACGCGCGTCATCGCCGCCAACCAGCAGGTCGTGCGCTTCGACCGGGAAGATCGCCGGGCGCTCACCGACGCACCCTTGCGCAAACTGCTGAGCTTCATCAAACGGGCCCAGAAGAACTTCAACGCCATCGTCGTCAGCGATTACGGCAAGGGGGTCGTGTCGCGCGAGCTGGTCGATGTGCTCATCGGCGTGGCGAAGGAGCGGGGCATTCCGCTGCTCGTCGACCCCAAGCCGCAGAACGCGGCCCTCTTTCACGGCGCCACCGTCATCACGCCGAATCTCAAAGAAGCTTCGCAGATTCTCGGCCGCCCCCTGACGACCCCCGAGGAGATCGAAAAGGGGGGCGAATCGCTGCGGCAGCAGCTGGCGTGCGAAATGCTGCTCGTCACGCGCGGCGAACAGGGGATGAGCCTGTTTCGCGAAGGGCGCAAGCCGCACCACATCGCCACCCGCGCCCGGCAGGTCTATGACGTGACCGGCGCCGGCGACACCGTCATCGCCAGCTTCACGCTCGGGCTGCTCTCGGGGGCCCAGCCCGAGGAGGCGGCCGAAATCGCCAACCAGGCCGCCGGCATCGTCGTCGGCAAGCTGGGGACCGCGACGACGAGCGTGGGGGAACTGCGCGACGCCATCGGGCAGGCGCGCCGGGAGAAATCCGCATGAGCGCCGCAGCGGTCCGCGAGCAGATCCGCGCCGCCGTCGATGCCGGCGCCACGTTCCTCATCACGTCGGCAACCAAACCCGACGGCGATTCCATTTCGGCGCAGCTCGCCCTGCGGCGCCTGATTCGCGACTACCGGGGCGACGTGCGGGTCGACATCGTGAACGAAGTGCCCGCGCCGCAGCGCTACCACTTTCTCCCCGGCATCGGCGAGATGAAGACCATGACCACCCCCGGTCTGCTCGAGCGCTACGACGTCGGCATCACGGTTGACTGCAGCCCCGAGCGCATCGGCAGCGTGCGGCCGCTGTACGACCGATCGGGTACCCGCGTGACGATCGATCACCACAAGGTGCGCACCGAGGGAGGGGCCGAAATCAACCTGGTCATCCCCACGGCCAGCTCCACGGCCGAGGTCATCTTCGGTTTCGTGCAGGATCAGGCCTGGCGCACGCGGCTCGACGCCGATCTCGCGGCCGTTCTCTACACGGGAATCATCTTCGACACGGGCGGCTTCGCCTATAAACTGACGACGCCGGAGACGCACCGGATCGCGGCGCGCCTGCTCGAAACCGGCTTCGACTTTCCCCGCGTGGCCGAGCGCGTGCTGCTCGTGCGCAGCTACCCCGCGCGCATGCTCACCGCCCGCATCCTATCGACGCTGCGCCGCGAGGCCGGAGGCTCCATCGTCGCCAACGTGGTCACGCAGGCGCTCATGGACGAAGTGGGGGCCAACGCCGAGGATCTCGAAGGGCTGGTCGAGCAGCTGATCTTCACCGAGGGGGCCGAAGTCGCCGTGCTCGCCATCGAGCTTGCCGACCGGGACTTCAAGTTCTCGCTGCGCTCGCGCGGCCGCATCGACGTGGCGGCGCTCGCGCGCGGCCTGGAGCCGCGCGGGGGGGGGCACGACCGCGCCGCCGGCTGCAATCTGGAAGGTAGTGCCGACGAGGTGCTCGAACTCGTGATCGGCCGCGTGGCCGCCGGACTCGCCGACGCAGAACCTCCTGTGCGCGCGCGCAACGCCTGAGCGTCCATGCGCCCGCCCCTTCGCCTGGCGCTGTTTTCCGAGGTCGACATCCGCGACGCCGCCCGGGCCGTCGTGCGCGACAGCCGCACCCGCATGAACCGGGTGCTCGACTATGCGCACGAGGGCGACGCCGATCTCGCCACCGACAATCCTTACGTGCGCCTGCTGCTCGATCTGTACCGCTTCGCCCGCAAGGGCGGTGCCGCCGAAGCAGACAACGCCGAGACGCAGCTGACGGTGGCCCGGTCGGTGCTCGCCGATCCGCTGTATGCGCACCCCGATCCCGACAGCGCCGGCGGCCTCATCAGTCTGGTCTTTGCCGGCGCAAACGCCCGCCTGCGCATGCTGCGCGGCGAAACGCTCGACCCCGCGGAGCACGCGCTCCTGGAGGATGTATGAAACCGGTGTTCCCCCTGTTGGCCATGATTCTGCTCTTCGCGGCCACTCCGCTGCACGCCCAGGACTGGATGATGGAGGAAGAGGCCGCCGAACAGGACGGAGACTCCAATCGCGATCTCGAAGGGGGGGCGCAGATTCAGTTCGGGCAGAACTGGGGCTGGTTCCGCGTGCAGGCCGGGCCGCGGTGGAACTGGGGGAACTTTTCGATGCGGCCGTACGGCGCCCTCGGTCTCGCCTTTCTCGAAGGGGTCGCGGGACAACCGACGACGCTGGGGGCGTACCTCGATCTGGATTATGCAATCCCCGTCGGCGGCGGCGCGATCGTCCTCGGGCCCGGCGGCGGCATCGGCGGCATCCTCGGGCTCCCCTCTCCGCTCCTCCAGAGCTACGTGCAGGCGGCGTACCGCTGGAACGGCAACATCATCGGCGTCCAGGGGATCCTCGGCAACGAGATTCCCTATCCGGTCACGGGAATCAACCGGCTGAACCTCACGGGAATCGGGCTGCGGTTCGAGTACGTGATCGACAAGGGGTGGTAAGGACAGTCGTCAGTCGTCAGTCCTCAGTCTTCAGTCGTCGGTCCAGACAGGTCAGGCGGCGACGCGGCCGTCGGGCTCGATGCCGGCAATCATGTTGTCGATGACCGACTGGAGCACTTCATCCCATGCGTCCTTCATCAGCGCCCAGTCCTCGGTAAAGTAGTTCTCGAGCGTTCCCAGAAGCGCCCGCTTGACCGCCGCATAGTGTTCAGGCAGGACACCATAGGCCACGTGGCGGCGGCCCAGCTCCCGGATTCCAGGAAGGACGTCGCTCAGCCGGTTCAGGCTCTGGATAACCGTCGTCAGCATCTGCACGAGCATGCGCGACTGCGACTGGATATCGCTGCGGAAAAGGTCCTGCAGCGCGGGCGTATCCGCAAAGAGGCGCTTGTAGAACTCCGGTCCGAACTCGTACTTATCGTGCAGAATGCGCTCGAAGGACGACTGCACGAGCAGAATGGGGTCGTCCTGGCGGAACCCGATCATCGGGAACACGCGGGTCGGCGTCGTGCGCCCCTTGAGAATCGTCTCGTGCGGCGCTTCAAGGTGCACCGCATTCCCCAGCGCGTCGGCCACCGTCTCGGAGACGAGAATGTCGACCCCCAGATCCTTGGTGAGCGACTCGAGCCGGCTGGCCACGTTCACGGTATCGCCGATGACGGTCACCGGGCGCTTGCTCGGATGCCCGATGCGGCCCAGAATGGCGACGCCGTGGTGGATGCCGACCCCCATGCGGAACTCCGCATCGAACTCGGAGCGCAGCGCGCGGTTCAGGTGCCGCAGCGATTCGCGCATCCCCAGGGCGGCGCGCACGGCATTGCGGCAGGCGATCTCCGCATTGTTCTCGCGGATACCGAAGACGGCCAGCAGACCGTCGCCCAGATACTTGTCGATGTATCCGTTGTTGCTCAGCACCGGCTCGCAGACGCGCGCGAAGTACCGGTTGAGCACGTGAACGACGTCATAGGGCAGGTGCGCATCGGAGAAGCGCGTGAAGCCGCGGATGTCGCTGAAGAGCACGGCAACCTTACGCTCCACGCCGGCCGCCATCGGCTCTTCGTTCAGGTAGATGGAGAGCACGTCTTCGCTCTGCTTGACGAGGCGCTCGACGGTCACCGACCCCACGACCTTGGCCTGGCAGGCGAGGCGCGTGAAATCGTCCCATTTGCGGACTTTGGCGACAGCGCGCTCGATCTCGTTGCGCGGCGAGAGATTGTCGGCGCCGTCGAGCACGCGCACGCGGCAGGTCGTACAGCGGCCGCGGCCGCCGCATTCACGCATGTGGGGAATCTTGTTCCGCAACGAAACTTCGAGCAGACTGGTTCCCGGCTCGGCGCTGATGCACCGATCCTCGTCGTAGTATCGGATGGTAATTTCCACGGCCGTCTCCCCGAAGCCTTGCGTTACACGGGCGATGCAGAAAGCTATAGCGTACCCGAGGACCGGCTCTCCGGTAAAGCGCGCGCAATTCGTAACTCGAAGCTGGTGGCTCGTAGCGGGTGGCTCGTGGCTGGTAACGGGCCCGGGACTCGGCACTTGCTTCATTCGTCACTCGTCACTCGTCACTCGTAACTCGTAACTCGTAACTCGTAACTCCCGTTGACGCCCCGCGGCAACCTGATCTATGATTGGCCCCATGCGGTCAGAGCTCGAACAGCTTCTGGCGTTGCACCAGCGCGTCCTGGCTCAGGTCCGGAATGTCCGCGGTACGGCCGAACTCTCGATGATTCTCGAGCACGATGCGGCGCTGCGGCGGGTGGCCGACGCGCTCCACGCCTTCCTGAATACCCACGCACCGCGGCAGAGCCCGGACACTCGGCGCACCATGATTCGTACGCTGGCCGAAACCCGGGCGCTGGTGGCGCAGGGGCGCACGGCAGCCCGGTGTGCTGACTCGGCGACCCGCAATCACGCCGCCGGCTAACCGAATTCCACAGACAGTGCAATCCACCGCCCTGAGCACCCGCCGAGGCCCGGGGGATTGCTATGTAAACCCGTTAGGATGGAGAGAGGAGCAGCAGCTCCAACACACATCGTTCCGCCGTTGGCAAGGGGGGGTCGCCGCCCCCTTTCGCACCCTGTTCCGGGCACGGGCCGCCTGCGCTACCCTGCAGGTGAACAGGGCAACCTGTGTCATCCAACGAGAGGAGAGAACGATGCAGAAACCAATCCTGACCAAAAAGCGTGTTTCCCGTATTACCCTGGTGACGCCGAACGAAACCGGGGAGACGGGACTCTAAGCCCGCGGCGGGGGATCGCTCCGGAAGGTGGGATCCCCCGCTTCTCCCCGTGCATCCGCTCGGCGTTTCGCGACGAGCGCAAGACGTAAGGCAAACAGGACGAGCGCGAAGAGCCCGAGGCCCAGGCAGGCGGCGTGCAGCGTGCCGAGCGGGACGGCGTCGAGCCATGGGTTCCCTTCGGCCAGCGGGCGGAAAGGATCCATATCCGCGTGCATGATCGCGTCCAGGAGCACGTGACTGAACCCGCCGAACAAGGCGGCGGCCGCAGCTGCCGGCAAGGTCACGTCCGAATCCAGATCGAAAAGCTCCTACATGCGCCTCGAAAGGTGCGGCCGCAACCGCCCGAGGAATCCGTTGGCGAGCGCCGGGCCGAGCAGCATTCCGCCCAGGGCCACCAAGCCGGCGCCGGCGAAGGTATGCAGGAGCCGGTGCACCGGCCACGATCCCTGCACGAGGAAGTAGAGCGACTCCAGATCGATCGCCACCTGGGTCAGCCCGAAAACGATCAGGCTGAAGTGTTTCGGGGCCGCCGCTTTGGCGAGCGCTCCGGGACCGAAGTGGAAAGGGGTTACGGGCATGGCGTCGACTGCATCAATCGCCACATCAGCGCGGAAAGGAAGCCTGTCGCGGGCGCACCAGGTAGACCACCCGCAGCCCTCCCCAGAAGGAGGCCATGCCTACCTGCGTGGCCATACCCATCTCCTTCAGGCTCACCGTTTGACCCGGTACACGCTCTGCACGAATCCGAACGGCCAGGCCTGCGTCGAAACGTGCGCAAAGCGGATGTCCTGCGCAAGCGGCCCGAAGAGCGGTATCCCCGCGCCGATCAGCACGGGGATGCGGGTGATCGTCAGGTCGTCAATCAGCCCCGCTTCCAGAAAGCTCTGGATCGTGCGGCCGCCGTCGATGTAGAGCCGCTTCATCCCCGCCTTCTCGAGCCGTTCCGTCAGCGCGGCGGGGCGCTCGTCAGAAAGCGCCACTGTCGCGGGAAGCCCGGGCGGCAACGCGCGCAGGGTCCGGCTCAGGACGATGACCGGCTTGTCGCCATACGGCCATTGCGGAAACGTCGTAACCAGTTCGAACGTCTTGCGCCCCATGACCAGCGCATCCACCGACGCCATGAAGGCGGCGTACCCGAAGTCCTCGCCGGGAGGAACGGCCTGGTTCGCGGCTTCGAGCCAGTCGATGCCGCCGTCGGGGCGGGCGATGAAGCCATCCAGGCTGGTGGCAATATAGACAGAACACTTCATATTGACGATTTACAACTTACGATTGACGATTTGCCGGAGCGGGCTGTGACTCCCCATGTCCTTGCCTGTTCGGTGCTCAGCGCTTGGCGCTCGGCGCTTGTCTCCGGATCGCACCACGCATCAGGATACCAGAGCGGCGGCTCGGTTTCCGGTTCGGGCGGAATACCAGTCCCCTGTTAGAATGAGGACTTTCCCCGTTCCTCTTCTTGTCTGAAACCGCCATGCCCCGACTCCGCTTCTTTCTCCCGCTCGGCCTGTTGCTTCTGACCGCCTGCCTGCTCGAGCGCGTACCCGATTCCGCGCGCGAGTCCCGGCCGGCCTACGCGCCCGTGCCGGAACTGGTGGAACGTCTGGAGAAGCACGTGCACGTGCTCGCAACCGAGATCGGTCAGCGCAGTTATCTCGCTCCGGAGGGGCTCGCGCGCGCCGCCCTGTATGCGGAAGAGGAGCTGCGCCGCTTCGAAAATCCGCCGACGGCGAGGGTGACCGTCAGCACCTACCGCGTGCCCGCGCTTCCGGAAGAACGCCTGCACCGGTGCACGCCGGTGGAGTGCCCGGTCGGCGATGGCGCGCCGCCGGTCGAGACCCTCGAGTTCCGCAACATCTCGCTCGAGGTGCGCGGAACGACCCGCCCGGAGGAAGTCATCGTCGTCGGCGCGCACTACGACTCCGACGGCTGCGAGTCGGGCGGATGCAACCCGGGCGCCGACGACAACGCCTCGGGCACGGCGGCGCTCTTCGAACTCGCACGGCTTCTGCAGGATCGTCCGCTGGCGCGTACCGTGCGCTATGTCGCGTTCACGAACGAAGAGGAGCCGTTCTTTCACACCGACGCCATGGGGAGCCTCGTCTTCGCGCGGAACGATCAGCGGCCAGGCGAAAAGATCGTCGCCATGTTCTCGCTCGAAACCCTCGGCTACTACAGCGACGAGCCGGGAAGCCAGGATGTCCCGTGGATTCTCGATGCGCTCTTCAGCCTGCCGACCGTGGGGAATTTCATCACCTTCGTCGGCGACTGGGGATCCGGCGATCTCGTCAAACTGTCGGTGGCCGCCTTCCAGCAGACGGTTCCGCTCTCTGCCGAAGGCCTGATCACCTACAGCTGGGTCGAAGGGGTCGACTGGTCGGATCACTGGTCGTACCGGCAGATCGATGTTCCCGCCGTCATGGTGACCGATACGGCCCCGAACCGGAACCAGTGCTACCACAAGCCCTGCGATACCGCTGACCGGCTGGATTACGCGAAGATGGCGCAGGTGGTCGAGGGAATGGCGGCGGTGGTGCGGGAGGCTGCGGGTCGCTGATACACCACCTCCCGCCTGCGCTGGCGCGCATGGCGCCCTCCTCCTCCAGCGAGGAGGAGGGGGAAGTCCTGACAGTAGCACCGACCCCAGCGGGGTCGCACTCTTGAGCCCGCGGAAGGGCATGCGCGCCGATCCTCCCCCAGGCCCGGAAGCGCCGGAACCGGCGCGCGCGGGTCGTTCTTCGCGGCACCCCGATCCGGTCAGGCGGTAACGGGCGCAGAAGATTCCGGACGGTACGCAACCACGTGGGCGCGCGGAACCCGCCAGGCACATAGTGCGCCGAAGATGCCGGTCGAAATCGAGACCTCCCAGAAATGCGCGAGGCTGACCGCCGGCGGCATGAGCGGATTGGGGAACGCCAGCTGCACAGTCGGCAACAATCCGGCGAGGAGCCCCGCCAGCAGAACGAGTTCCCCCCTCGTTCCACGGAAACCGCGGAAGAGGGGGAGCAGACAGGCGAGCCAGAGCCATCCGCGGAAGTACTGAAACACGGGGCTCTCGGGTTTTCCGATCAGCGCGGCGGTCATCTGATCGCCGAAGGAATTGAGTTCCGCCGGGCCACCATAGAAGACGCGAACCTCCTGCCACTGCCAGGCCACGAAGTAACCGAACAGGAAATAGAGCACGGCGTAGACCCCCGCCAGCCAGGCGCCTTCGCGCACGAGCGGCTCTGCAGGCGCCGCGAACGCAGATTCCGGGCGCGGCTTGCGGCCGAACCCGCCCGACAGCGCCGTGACCGCCAGCGTGAACAGCAGCGAGGTCAGCCCGCCGCGCAGCACGAGCATGTACAGCTCGAAGCTCCCGTGCAGCAGGGGGAAAGCGGGGAGGAAATATCCCGTCTCAATCTGGGTCTGCAGCGTCTGCAATCCGAAGTGGACCAGGAAAAGCTGCCGCCACAAAGCCGCCCCACGGCGGGGCGAGCGGCGTGCCATCCAGAGCAGGAGTGCCGCGTTGGCCACCGCATTGACCACCGTGGCGGCGCCCAGCGAGAGAATGCCGGTCTTCGGCGTCGCCGCAAGAATCGCCTCGGACATCGGGAGCAGCACCCCGGCAAGCGTGAGGCTGACGACAAAGGAGACGGCGGCCGCTGCGAACAGGGCCAGCGAGGCGAGAATCTTTTTCATACACACTCCAGCATGCTGGAGCATACAGTACCACGAGAGCCTCGAATGCGGGTAAACCGCGCCAACTCGGGGGACCCTGCTCGGCCCGGCTATTTTTTTTGCGAATACCCAAAATTGCATATGCGGCCCCACCCGCCATGGTGCTACCGTCAGGAATCCGAATCTCTTTAGGACCCGAATCACTTAATCGGCAATACCATTTGCCGAAGGATAATGACGATGTCAAGGCTACCTTTCCCTGCAGTTGCGTTGCAGCTCCTGCTCGCCATGGGTTTTCTCGCCATGGCGGGTTTCATGAGCCCGGCCGAGGCGAGCTCACTCATTGGCGTTTCCAAATACAGGACTGCCAGCTGCCCGAGCTCTCACCCCATCGTGTGCAGCGACGGCTGCTGCCCCAGCGCCTATCCGTACTGCGGGCCCACGGGCGACCCGAACTGCTATGACTCGCCGCAGGGGGGCGGCGACACGGGCGGCACCTGCCCCGGAACCCACCCGGTTGATTGCGGCTCCTTCTGCTGCTCCTCGTCCTATCCGTACTGCGGCTCTGACGGCGACTGCTATTCCTCGCCCAGTTCGCCGGACGACAGCACCAGCTGTGACTACGGGTACAAGGATTGCGGCGACGGCACCTGCGCGCCGACCACGGCAACGTGTTGCGCTTCGGCCGGATATCCCGGCTACCACTGCAAGAACGGCGCCACCTGCAACTCGGACGGCACCTGCGGTTCCGGCGGCGGCACTCCCTCGACCTCGACCACTCCCGGCAACACTGACCCGGACCCGGAGCCCGAACCGGAGCCTGAAGAAGAAGACCCGCTCGACTGCTCGCATGGGCAGCCGCCGGTCGAGGCGCTTCTTCTGATTGCAGCGGGTATCGCGCTGCGCCGGCAGTTGGGACGGCTCGGATGATCTGACCTCCCTCGTTCGCATATGCGCCCGGACCTCCCGGAAGTCCGGGCGCATTTCCCGGCCTCCGAAGAGGAAACGTGGCCGCGGAAATGACCGCCGTAACGAAGCCTGTCCGAACCTGCCATCCGATCTTTTTTTTGCTGAGCGAGATCAAGCACTTAGCTCGCATACCCAAAATTGTATATGCGGAGCGTGCCGTCCCGGTGTTACCGTCAGGGAACCAGAGCTTTCTGTCTTCCTGCAAACTCTTCCGGCGATATCCCTGATTTCGCCCAAGGATACCTGACGATGTCACGACTATCTCTTCCGGCAGTTGCCATGCGGCTCCTGCTTGTAATTGGTTTTCTCGCCATGGCCGGCTTCGTGAGCACCGCCGAGGCGGACTCGCTCATCGGCGTCTCGAAATACAGGACCGCCAGCTGCCCGAGCTCGCATCCGATCGTGTGCAGCGACGGCTGCTGCCCCAGCGCCTACCCCTACTGCGGGCCCACGGGCGACCCGAATTGCTACGATTCGCCGCAGGGCGGCGGCGACACGGGCGGCACCTGCCCCGGAACCCACCCGGTTGATTGCGGCTCCTTCTGCTGCTCCTCGTCCTATCCGTACTGCGGCACTGACGGCAACTGTTACTCGAGCAGCGGCGGCGGCGGTGGTGGTGGCGGCGGCAGCACCAGCTGTGACTACGGCTACAAGGACTGCGGCGACGGCAGCTGCGCGCCGACGACGGCAACGTGTTGTGCCTCGGCCGGGTACCCGGGCTACCACTGCAAGAACGGCGCGACCTGCAACTCCGACGGCACGTGCGGTTCGGGCGGCAGCAGCAGCTCGAGCTCCAGCTCCAGCTCGAGCGATTCCAGCTCGTCGGACGAGGATTACGAAGACGATTACGAAGACGAAGACGAATTCGATCCGCTGGATTGCTCGCAGGGACAGCCGCCGGTTGAGGCGCTCCTTCTGATTGCCGCCGGTATTGCGCTGCGCCGCCGGCTCACCGTCCGCGGATAATCACAGACCACCTTACCTCCCCTGCGCCCGGATTCCACTCAGGAGTCCGGGCGTTTTTTTATGCGGAAAATTACTGCGCATATGCATTTCTGGGTATGCGACGGCTTTGGCACCCATGCTACATTGCCTCTCGCACGCACTCATCCGCAAGGTGTTTTACCCATGAAACGACGCAACTCTCTTCTCGTGACCCTCTTCTTCGGACTTCTCTTCGCCGCCGCCTGCGGCGAAACCACCACGGACACCTCCGACTGGGAAGACGATACGTCCTCGTCCACCTCGGGCGGCTCGCCGTGGACGCGCCAGTTCTACCTGGGACACCCCAGCATCAACAGCGGTCTCGTGCTGACGAGCCAGGACGGTGTTTCGGACAGTATCGTGAACAACTACGTCTACGAGGCCGATCTGCCGCAGGTCGACATGACGGGCTACTCCGTTCAGGCCTGGCTCCCGGTTTCCTCGGGATACGACACGCGCATCTCCAATGTGACCGTCGAGGTTCGCCGCGCTGACGGTTCGAGCACGGGCGACATCTACCACAGCCACCGCTATGAGCGGCGCGACGATCTTGAAGGCGATCCGTACGACGTGCACCTGCTCTTCGGGATGGACGGCGGTTCGCCTCCGATTCGACCCGAAACCTTCACCAACGTGAACTTCAAGTTCACGGCCGAGTGGCTCGACGCCAACGGCTCGGTCGTGCACTCGAGCCGCAAGACGATCGAAATCTACAAGCGGTAGGGAAGACGGCCCTTCTCCCCTCTTCTCCCTCTCGACGAGGAATCCCTGTCATGATACGCACCTCTGCTCTCCTGCTCCTCCTTCTGTTGCTCTCTGTCAGCCCTGCCCTTGCGGAAAAAGGCGGGACCTACCGGACCGCCACCGGCTATGCACTGGAGCTGACCTTCGACGGCGACACGGCGAAAACGGTCGAGCCGAACAAGACGACCGTCTTCCAGAAGAAGTCGGCCAACGAGTATGTCTGGGACCCGGGTGACGGCCGCCCTCCGTTCGGCATCCGCGTGATCGATGACGACACGATGGAATTCTTCCGGCCGGGCACCGGCAATCCGCCCACGGTGTTGACCCGCGCCAAGCCGCATATCGAAGAGAAGTCGCCTGCGGAATCGGCGAACTTCGAGAAGTACAACGCGCTCGCCCAGGGCTATCTCCAGAAATCGCAGAGCGACCCGGCCAACGCTCACGTCTGGGCCTCCTGCGGCACGGTCGCCTACAAGCGTGCCGTCGAGTCGCAGGCCGCGGGTGACGCCTACGCCCGCGAAGCAGTCACCATGCTGAAGCCCATCATGGCCGACGCCGGCACGACGCCCTGTCCCGAAGTCATCTCGCAGGCGATCTGGGGGGCGGTGCGATGACAAGCGTACGAACGCAGGCCATGCAGCAGATGCGCTTTTCTTTTCTACCGGTGTTGCTCGCCGTGGTGTTCGGCGGCTGCACCGGAACGGAGCCACCGCGCAGTGGCCCCGAAGACGACCAGCTCATTGAGATCCCAGACGAGCCGGAAACTGAGGACGAACCCCAGCCCATTGCCGAGGGCTTTGACGCCACCTTCGGCGACGGTGGTGTCACCGAACTTGGCGAGACGGAGATATTTGGCTATATGCCTTCTTATATCGACTCAGAGGGGCGGGTTGTAGTCGCGTACGAAAACTCTAACGGCAAGATAGTTGTTGTACGATTGCTTCGAGATGGAACGTTCGACCCCGAATTTGGCGACAGCGGTAAGGCTACCCTTGACCTTGCCGAAAGAGCGTTCAACCATCGTGAGTCAATTGCTCCCCTGCCTGACGGTGGTGTAATCGTCGGAACGTCCAACGCTGATTCACATTCAGACGCGGTCATCATCCGGTTAACGCCCAGTGGCAAGGTCGACGCAGATTATGGCGATCACGGCACGATTACAATCGGAGAGCACTTCCAGTCGCTAACCACGCTTCCAGACGGCAAAGTTGTAGTTGTAACTGAGTACACACTGCATAAGTATCTTTCCACGGGTAAGCCCGACCTCAGTTTCGGTACCAGCGGGAAGAAACAGATTGTCAATTGCTACCGCGCATATGATGAGGGACTTTCTGAAATGACGATCGAACAGGTGGCCATCCACGCTGATGGAAGGCTCCTTGTGCTAACTAGCTGCCAGGACTATTGGGATAACAACGACATAGTAGATAGGGACTACTTCGCCGACCTGCTTATGCCTGACGGCTCGGATGATACCTCCTTTGGTTTTCAAGCTGCGTCGCCGCAAAGGGAAGGAATGCAGTTCCTCTTCAGCAACTGGGATCAACGTCAAATCGTCGAAGGCACCCTGTCCATCCATACAGACAGCGTATATTCTGTTGTGGTCCAGCGATATAGCGTGGACTACGGAGATTCCACCGAACTCCATTGGTACGATCCGGAGGGAGACCGTTCCTCCTATCATTCGTCAAATTACTTCCATTACCTAGAGAAAAATCCCTCTCAGGGTGTAAGACGTCTCTGGGATTTGGAATGGACGAATGACAACAAAGTTTATGCCTTGCGGACGGAAGGCATACGCGACTTCCTCGTCCGTTATGAAGCTGACCTTGGCCAGGCAGTGCAGGGTGAGAATTTCATGCCAGATATGAGTTTCCATGACGAAGGAAAGCTCCTGCTTTCGCCCATAGAGATTCATCGTGCGTCTATTCACCTTCAGGATGACGGTAAAGTTGTCATTGTGGCCACTGATCGAGTCGCCCGAATCAATCCTTAATGTAGCGCTCGCCGTTCTCAGGACCTGAATAGCGCTCGTCAGTTTATTGCATAACGCCCTAGAGTTGGACAGTCGTGGCGTTCAGGGCGGCGCGCCGACCGCTCGAGCTTCCCTATCCCCTGGCCAGGAAAATGACTAAGAACAGAAACATACTCATTCTTTTTGCGCTCATGCTGGCAGTGAGCCATGCCGCCTGCAGCGAATCCGACTCGACTTACGACTACGAATCCGACGACGAGGATATCCCCGAACCCGTACCCGATCCGGAGGATCTGGGGCCCGATTCTCTCGTCGGGTATACCCTGCGACAGAAGATCACGAGCAACGACGATGCACCCGGCGCGCCGCCCGTCGACACGTGGGTGGAATTCCACTTCGTCGACGAGAATACCG
The DNA here is from genome assembly GCA_041690355.1 of bacterium. Classification (GTDB taxonomy): domain Bacteria; phylum J088; class JAWLBW01; order JAWLBW01; family JAWLBW01; genus JAWLHK01. The sequence continues at coordinate 23,387 of JAWLHK010000004.1, forward strand.
TCCTCGCCGAGGGCATCACCATCCCCGCAGAAACCACCTGGCATGCCGAGCGCGAGGACTGGGAGTGGGTCACGCTGCGCCTGGACCTTGGGTATGCCGAAATCGAAACCCTGCTCGACTTCGCCACGCATAACGCCGGCATGTTCGATACCTGGGTGACCTACCCCGACTCGGTCAGCGACTACGCGTACGGCGGCGCCTTCTCTCTCGAGCCGATGGAGGAGTTGCCCGACGAAGAACTTCCGGCCTGCGTCGTGAACGACACCGGCCTGCTCACCATCTTCACCACCGTCGGCGACGACGGCGATATCAGTGTGAGCGTCGATGGAAATTACGTGGGCACCCTGACGCATCACTTCGGATCGCAACACCCCGACTGCGGTTCTCCGAACAGTGGCGGAATCATTACCTTGACGGTGTCTTCGGGCGAGCACACCCTGCGTGCATCCGGCCAGTCGGCAACGTGGAGTCCGTTCGTCGTCGAAGTGGAGCAATGCGGATGCAGCCGCATGGGCTATACGCATTGAAAGGGATGGTCTGCTCGTGATTCCAAACCCAAACCGGAGCGTACTCAGCTCGATTCTCCTTGTCTTTCTCCTGGCCGCCTGCGCCGAAGAGCCGCAACCTGCGCCTCCGCCTGCCAGACCGGGCGCATGCGAATTCTATGACGTGGGTCCTACCTTCGGCTGCCTCAATGTGACGTCCGGAGAGTGCGACCACTACGGCGACTACAAACGGGAGGTCCACTTTCACCACGACCTCTCCTGTGCAGACATCGGCTACACGATACCGTCGGTTGCCGACATCTACCTGGCAGAAGAGGGAGGGCAGGTCGCCTCACCGAACGGGTATTTCCGGAATCATCCCGATCAGGACCTCGCCGAAGAAGAGCCCGACGAGGCCCCCGCCTGCGAGTCGGAGAACACGGGCACCCTCACGATATTCTCGAAGGCGAACGTAGCGTCAATCTACGTTTACCTTGACGACCAGTACCTGGGGATGTTGACGCAGTACTATTCCGATGACGGCCCGGACTGCGGCGAGGAGATTGACGGAGGCACGGTGACCGTCACCGTCGAAGCGGGCCCCCATGCCCTGCATGCGACCGCCAACCTCGGAGAGTGGAGGTCCACCGTTGAGGTTGAAACCTGCGGCTGCAGCCGTTACTGGCTGAACCCCTGAAGGAGAAGTTTGGATGAAGCAAATCACGCTCGCCGCCATGGTGGCCATGATGCTGGGCTGTGCGGTTCTTACTGAAGATGACGGCCCCAAACCCCTCACCGGGTATTGGAGGGATCCGAACGGTCTCGTCATTCAGTTCGGGGGCGAGGATGCGATTGTAAGAGCATTCGGTTCCTCCCCATTCGGTCTCGACGACGACTTCGCGGTGGGAGACGAGTTCATGCGGTTCGTCGTGCGGGATTCTGGCGATCACTACAGTGCCTACATTGTTTACCTGATGATTTCCTCCGACGGCTCTCCACACGTTGCATCGACGCCCATCCAGACGAAGTTCACACGGACAGGCGATACGATCCGGTATACCGATCAGGAAGGAGCCGAGATGCAATTTGATTTCCTGGGGCTGTCCTGGACCGACAACGGCTCTTCTGGCGACGGTTCGGGAGGCGGCACGATTGGCGATGGCAGTGGCGACGGCGGCCCCTATGGCGAGCGCCCGCCGGTCGGAACCTTCGTGATTACCATCTACAAGCCTGAAGGGGCGTGTGAATCGATGAACTCTTCGGGCGTTGCGCCAAAGGTGTTCAACGGCGCCTTCACGGGTTCGAAATGGAACCGATTTGGAGAACCCGCGCCTCCGGCGAATTATCCGTGGCCCGGGCAGGAGCCGGTTTTATGGACATGGGTAAACCCAACGGTCAAGACCATTGAGAACGTTTCCGATCTCACCTGGCGTATATGGCCTGATCGAAGCACCTTCCCGAACTACTGCACCCAGCAAGGCAAGCTCGACATCTCCTACGAGGGCGAAACGGTCTACCTGACCATCGACGGGTGGCGGTGAGCGGCTCACCGGGGTCCGCTCTTCACGCGCTCCTGAAGGCAGTCGTCATCCACCGGAGCCCTGAACGCGAAAGTGACATGGCGGAACGCTCACAAATTGCCACTCCCGTGTGGGATGCTCATCGCTCACGGAGAGTCCGCGCACCTCGAACGTTGAGGACGGCCCTGCTGCTCGGCATGTTTTCTATGGTTGTGTTCTCCTGCGGCTCGGAGGGGGCAGAGGATACGCCCAAGAAACTGCCACCGGCAGAAACTGAAACGCCTCCAGATTCCTACCGCTCGGACCCGCCGGACGGTTTCTACGATCCAAACGAGATTGGTGCCTGCGAGTTCCATCATTGGCTCCCGGGCGAAGAGACCCAGTACGCGTGCGCGGACATCGGCGTGGACGATTGCGGAGGGCTGGCCGGCAATGTGGTCAACTCCTATTTCAATCGCCGGACAACCTGCGACGACCTGGGCTACGAGATTCCGGGTGATCCGGAACATTCCTATTTCCTTGCTGTAACGGATGGGTCGATGCCTTCGCCGCACGGGCAGATGTACACGGACTATCAGAATCGGCGCTGAAGGGAGCACGCCGGCCTGCATCCCAGCGTTTCCCGGCGGTGCCTAAGCCGGCCCCGCCGGCCTCACCCCCGAGCGTTCGGCTGGATTTTCCACCCCCTTGCCGGGGTTCGTGCCGTGGTGACCCGGCAACCTAACCCGCGCGCACGACCTCAACATCGTACGCCTCGAACATGGGGTCGGCCGTGACGATGGTGAGCCCCTCCACCTGCGCCTGGGCGATCAGGAGCCGGTCGAAGGGGTCCTTGTGGTGCGGCGGCAGGTGAGCCACGCGCAAGGCGTGCGCATGCTGAACGGGGAGGGGCAGGAACCCGCCCTGCTCGAGGCCGCTCGCGACATACATTTCGGGGGCGCGAGGAAGGGGCAGCTTGCCGATGGCGTACTTGATGGCGATCTCCCACGAGCTTGCGGCGTACAAAAACGACTCGTTTTCTTCAGACTCCAGTAGAGCGCCTGCCGCCTCGTTCAGTCTTCCGGGTGACGCCAGCCACCAGAGAAACGTCTGGGTATCAAGCAGGAGCTTCACTTGTGAAACTCGTCGAGTACATCGGCGGGCAGGGGTGCGTCGAAATCGTCGGGGACCGTAAACTCGCCTTCGAAGAGGCCGCGGGCCCGGCGCGGCGAAACCGTGCGGACGGGCACCAGGCGCGCCACCGGCCGTCCCGCTTTGGCAATCGTAATCTCTTCACCCTTTTCGACCCGGGCGAGCAGTTGCGACAGGTGCGTTTTTGCCTGATGGATATTGACTTGCGCCATGGATCCACTATGGACTTAGTCAATGACTAAGTCAAGCGGCGGATCATGGATGAGTTTGCCTGCTCCGCGCGGCGGCTCTTGGACGGACAGGAGGCTTTACCACACGCGCGACGACTTCTGCTATTATAAATTCAGGAATTTTAAAAGATGCCGAAACTTGCGGAAGACAAACTGCAACGCGTCCAGCGCAATGGTCTCGTGAACATCGGCTCGCGCTACGGCGGGCAGCTGGTACGCGTGCGGCAGGTCAGTCCGGCCCGGTTTGAAATCGAGCTGGGAGACTTCGTCTCGCGCGACGTTTTCTACACTCCCGAGGCAGAGAAGACGCTCGCCGAGTTTCAGGACTGGGACGCCGCCCACCCCGACGCATTTCTTTCCTTAGAAGAGGCCGAGCCACGCATCCGGCCTGAACCTCGTGGCCCGTCCAAGAAAACGCATCGGCGCTAGCCCACCGGAGTCCACGCAGCACGAGACGGTTCGCTGCGATTTTTCTTTTCCGCGAGTGCTCGAAGACCTGCGCACCCTGACGAACCGGGAATGGGCGGCGCTGAAGGCTGTGCGGAATCGTCTCGAGCAGATGACCTGGCAGCAGATCTACGATCAGGCTTCCCGCACGCCGGGCGCGAAACGGGGGGTCAACTGGGAGCGCATCGAAGGGCAGTATGCGCGGGATGGTACGCCGGTCCACTTTATCCGCATCGATGGGGCGTTTCGCGCTCGCGTCATTCGCCGGGGGCGCAACATGCGCTTCCTCTCTCTGCACCCCGACCACGATTCTGCCTATCGTGAAGCGGGCGGCGAGGACCTGTAGGGACGCCGGGATTTACGGCCGTCGGCCGTTTCGCGTCTTCTCGTCAGACACGCGCCAGGCGAGGGATGTGATCGAAGTCGGCGTCTCTGGCGAAGAGCACGAGGTCATGCTGCAGGGTGAGGGCGGCAATCCAGATGTCGTTCGTCGGAATCGGTGTTCCCTGGCGCCGCAGGCCCGCATAAACCTCGGCATACACGTGCGTCGTCTGCTCATCCGGCGACAACACGGAAACGCCGCTGGTGTTCAGGAACCGGGTCAGGTTGCGCTCATTCTCATCGCGCCGGGATCCGAAGGCAAAACCCGCGCGCTGTTCGGCGACCACGATGAGCGGCATGAAGACCTCGTCGGCCCCCGACACGACGTCGACCGCGTGCTGATCGCCCCGGCACAGGTCCGTATACCGGTTGGAGTCGATGACGATCCTCATTTCCAGAGTTCCGGATCAATTCTTCGCTGGGCCGCAACTTCCCGCTCTATCTGCCCGGCCTCTGCCGCATCGATCGAACCGACGAGAAACGAAAGGTCGCGCCTCGATGTCCGGGGAGCCCCCGTGGCCGCCGCAAGCGCATCGACGACGACCTGATTGAAGCTCTTTCCGGTGCGCCTCGCCTCCCGGCGAAGAACCGCGTCGACCTGGTCGGGAATGTTTCGGATCGTATATTGGCGATCTGTATTCGCTGGCATGTATACATTGTATTCGCCCACGCATGCACACGCAAGTGCCGAGCTTCTCACAATGCAGATGGCCGATGCACAGCCGGTCATGCCGTGACAGGGCGGTTCTGCCGCCAGACTCTTTGGCATATTCAGCGCGCCTTGCCTATAATATGGGCGCTAGCCCGGCAGGCGACTTTTCCCGACCTGCCGGAGCCTGCTGCTACGCAGCACATTCACTCGGCAACACATATACTGGCGCATTGCCTCATTCAAGGAGTTACCCCGAACCATGAACCGCCTCGACGTAAACGGGACCTTTCTCGCTTATACAACGGTTGGAACGGGTCGGCCGGCCCTGGTGATGCATGGAGGCCTCGGCCTGGACCACAGTGTCATGCGAGCCCTGGATATCCTCAGTGATACCTATTCGCTCACGTATTATGACCATCGTGGGAATGGACGCTCGGGAAGACCGCCGCTCGAAACGATAACCTTCGAGTCGCTCGCCGCCGACGCAGACAAGCTTCGCCAAGCACTCGGACACGAGAAAGTAACCCTGATCGGCTCTTCCTTTGGGGGTGCCGTGGCGTTACAGTATGCGCTTCAGTATCCGGAGCGCGTCGACGGCCTTATCCTGATCGGCGCGGTCGCCAGGAATTCCGGCGAGGTCATTGCCGGCGACCTGGTCGCCAGAGGCGTCGCTCCCGCGGCACTGGAGCCGATCAGCGACGCGGACTGCACCGATGAGCAGATTCGCGAAACGTACCGGGCCGTGTTTCCCGCCTTTCTCCACGCCGCCACGTCCGAGCACGTCGACAGGCTGATCGGGGCCACGATTTTCTCTGCGAAGGCGTGCCAGCGATCGTTTGCCTTGTTTGAGACGTATGACCTTCGCACGAGCGTGCAGAAAATCAGGGCGCCTGCGTTGGTGATCACAGGCGCGAGCGAGCTGCCCGGAAACCATCGCGGCAGTTCCTGGCTTGCAGAAGCGCTCCCCAATGCCACCGGAGTTGAACTCGAATCGGCGGGGCACCTCGCTTTCATCGACCAACCCGAGCGTCTTCGCGAAGCCGTCCTGCAATGGCTGCACGACTTGGATGCCAGGCGTCCACTCCAAGGTTGACCGGTGGCAAAAAAAGCAGTTGTAACCGGGTCCCAGATTGCCAGGCGCCTCCAGGCCTTTGCAGCAAGGCCGGCACCGGCTCTATCGCGGCAGACACTCGAGGTAGAGCAGGAACTGCTCAGCATCTGGCGTGAGAATTCCTACACCGACAGGGGAATCTTCACGCCGCCGCAGATCGAGGCGATCTGCCAATCGCTGGCGGCGAAACAGAACTCGACGCCCGAGCCACAAGCTGACTTCGCCGAGCGCGTCTTTGAAGCTCTGCCGAACCCGACCTTGATTTTTCAGGACGGCAAATCGACCTGGAACCGTTCGTTCGCTGAGCGCCTGCAACGCGATGAAACCTGGCAGCGCGGATTTCCGATCGCAGAACAGGTCTCGGTGGTGCGCCAGCTCCACTCCATCGTCGAAAAAGCCAGGGACCTCGGCGTAAACGTCATCTTTGTCTCTCTCGCCGGCGCCGTCATGCGGATGCAGATCGTTTCCCTTCCCGAAGCGAGGCTGGATATCGCTTATCTGCACACGGTCGGGGAGTCCATTCAGGGTATCGCTCCGATCACCAACGCCGTCCTTCTCTTTCAACTGAGCGGCCTCTCTCACAAGCAGATTGCCGCCGTGATGGACATCCCGATCACGACGATCCAGGCTGTCTCCAAAAAGAACCGGCAAACGCTCCAGGCCCTTCGCGCCCTCCTGATTTCGCCCGAGACGGGGCTCCTATGCCGAGAACAACCCCGTTAAGCGCTGACGAAATCGTGGCTGCGTCCGTCCGCATCCGTACAGCAACGGATTTGCCCTCGTTCAACCTGGCGATTCGTGATGTGTACCTTTCGGTGTTTCAGCCGCAGATGACGTTTTTCTATCATTTTTTCGACGGCTGTCTGAACGTGCCTCAAGAGTCTCTGCATGGCATGGTTCCCGGACCCGCAGAGCTGGAAACATTTCTGCTTGAAACGCGAAGTTACGACCCCGATGACGTGAAGCGGCGCGGCCGGTTGGTGCATCACTCCTCTGAAATCTACCGCTGGTATGAAGATCGGCCCGAGATGATCCAGCGCTCCTATGAGCATTCGTTCGCAGAGTGGGGTTGCGATTGGATGTTGAGCATCCATTTCTTCGAAGGAGACGTGTTTCTGGGATGCGCGGGGATGGCGCAAAGCTGGGATGCCGGTGACTTCACGGATTATGACATCCAGGCCCTCGAAGTCCTGCACCCCTTTCTGCAAGAGACCTTTCTGGAATGTTGCCGGAACAGCAGGCAGCGGATTTTCGGGAGGGCGATGGCGCAGGCCATTGAGTATCATCCGAGCGCCCTTTTCCTTTTCCACGGCGATCGTGTCTTCTACAGCAATGCTGCGGCGCGCACGCTGCTGCAACGTGAAGTGGAAGCCGGGCAATCGCGCCTCCCCATGGCCGGGGGTTCCAGAACCATCGCGGGCCTTCGAAAATGGATGGCCGGTGAAGACGTTTCGCTGGGCGGGATTTCGCGGATCGAACAGGTCGATTTGAAGGGCTGGCCCGCATTGGGCATGGACGATGTGCGCCTGGTCGTAGCTGATCGGCGAGACTCGCCGCTGATTCGCTTATCCGAACGGGAAACGAGGATCCTCCAGACCGTCGCCACCCACGAGACGCAAGTGGCCGCCGCGCAGCTTGGCATATCGGTCCATACGCTTCGCACCCATATGCGCAATATCTATCGCAAGCTTGACGTCTCCGGACTCAATGAGGCCGTCGCAATGGCATACCTTGCCGGCTAGACCCGGCCTCGGCAATGCCCAACCGCCTTCGGCAAAGCGCCAAGTGCTGAGCGCCGAACAGGCAAGCATGGGGGTTTGAAGGTCTTGCCGGCATTCGTCATTCGTCACTCGTAACTTGTCACTTGGACAAGCGCCAAGCGCCAAGCGCCAAGCGCTGAGCGCCGAACAGGCAAGGACATGCGGGCTGGTGTTCTTCCGCGCTTCTCACTCATCCAGATCGGTCCTGGATCGTCAATCGAATGGCGCCCCCTCGCTGTCGCGCTCCGCCCTGCTGCGCACAGTCAGCTCGGGACGAACGGGGGAGGGCAAGCGCCAAGCACCAAGCGCTGAGCACCAAACCGGCAAGGACATGAGGGTTCACGTTCTTGCTTGCATTCGTCACTCGTAACTCGTTACTCGTCACTTCCACTCAGGTACCACAGGGTGAGCGCCGCGTTACTTCCCGAGACCCCGAGCTTGCCGGCGATGTTGCTCAGGTGCGTGCGGTAGGTCGACACGGCGACCCCGGAGGCCTTCGCGGCGGCATCGGCGGAATCGTTCCCGGCATAGGCGCGCAGGATCGCCGCTTCGCGCTCTGAGAGCGGGAGCTCGACCGGCGCCTCGGGCACAACGGCCAGCCACGGCTCCTTCAGGTTCAGCTCGGGCCAGACGGGGAGGGATCGGATGTGCGCCTTCTTGCCGAAGGGGAGCAGCGCGGTCCCTTCGGAACGCCCGGTGATCAGTGCTCCGGGGATGGCTGAAAGTTGCGCAATCGCACCCTCAGTCCCTTCCCGCGGCTCGTCCTGCAGCAGGAGCTTTGCGTTCTGGTTCGCGTACACGAGTTTGGCGCCATTGAACAGAAACAGCCCACTCGGGTGGTTCTCGACCAGGGCCGCGAAGTCGCTGCCGAGCAGCTTGGCGCGGGTGTAGCGGGCGCACTCGAGCATGCCCGCCTGCCAGTGAGGGAGCAGCATCGCGAAGTTGGTCAATTCAGCCTGGGTGAAGTCGCCGTCGGCCAGTGCCCGGGCGGCACCGGCGGTGCCCAGAAAGAAATCCCCTTCGAACACCCAGCCGCCGATCATGAACTCGGCGCCCTGAAAGAACGCAAGCAGCTCTTCCATGTCCTTCTGGGGGTACTGATCGGCATAGACGGCGCTATGCGTCCATTTGGGTTCAGCGGCATGCCACTCCTTCGGCCGGTAGAACTTGGTCTTCCTGAACAACGCAAGCAAGTCAGCGAGGAACGTGGGCGAAGAGACAGGGTGCGTCGGGAAGTGGATATGCCCGTCATAGAAGTGATAGCAGTACACGAAACTAACCCTGTAGATCTTCTCGATCAGGGCGTGCACATCGCGGCAGTACTCGTCCAGCTCGCGTACCCGACGCAGCTCGACGGAAAGCTCGGCCAGTTCTTCGGGTGAAAATACGGTGGTGCGGGGCATTTATCCTCTGAGGTCAATCAGGCGAGGGGCAAGCGCCAAGCGCCAAGCGCCAAGCGCTGAGCGCCGAAAAGGCAAGGACATGGGGGTTTGAAGGTCTTGCCGGCGTTCGTCATTCGTCCATATCCCAAATGGTGAGTCGATCGTCCATCGAATGGCGCCCCCTCGCTGTCGAACTCCGCTCTGCTTCGTTCCGTCAGCTCGGGACGAACGGGGGGCGGGGGGCAAGCGCCGAGCGCCAAGCGCTGAGCGCTGACAGGCAAGGACATGAGGGTTCACGTTCTTTCCGGCATTCGTCACTCTTGTCTGGCCGACGTCCGACGTCCGGCGTCCGATGACCCACTCAGGTACCACAGGGTGAGCGCCGCGTTACTCCCCGAGACCCCCAGCTTACCGGCGATGTTGCTCAGGTGCGTGCGGTAGGTCGACACGGCGACCCCGGAGGCCTTCGCGGCCGCATCGGCGGAATCGCCCCCGGCATAGGCGCGCAGGATCGCGGACTCGCGCTCCGAGAGCGGGAGCTCGACCGGCGCCTCGGGCACAACGGCCAGCCATGGTTCCTTCAGGTTCAGCTCTGGCCAGGCGGGGAGGGATCGGATATGCGCCTGTTTTCCAAAAGGGAGCAGCGCGGCCCCGTCGGGACGGCGGGCGATCAGGGTCTGGGGAATTTCCGACAACTCGGCAATCCCCAGCTCGGTCCCTTTCCGGGGCTCCTCCTGCATCAGCGTCTTCGCCGCGTTGTTGGCATAGACCATGCGGTTGCCGTCGAAGAGGAACATGCCGCTCGGATGATTCTCCACCAGCGCGGCGAAGTCGCCCCCGAGCCGTTGGGCCCGCGTGTATCGGGCACTTTCGGTGATTCCCTCACGCCAGAAGGGGACGAGTATCTTGAAATTCAGGAACTCGACGTCCGTGTAGTCGCTCTCTTCAATGCTGCGCAACAGGACAATGAAGCCGAGCAGAAAGCGCCCCTCGAACGCCCAGGTACCGAGCTGCAGCTCCAAGCCCTTGAAAAACTCAAGAAGCTCGCTCATCGGGTTGGCGAGATGGGGAAACTGCTCCGCATAGATGGCGCTATGCGAGAATTCCATCCCGGTTTCATACCACGCCCGGGTCTGCGCAAATGGGTGATCCCGGAGCATGGCCGGGTAGCCGGCCTTCACCTTGTCGGGGAACACGGTGAGATTGAGATGGCCGTCGTAGAAGTGGTAGCTGCAGATACCCTCATTAGGATGGCCAAAGGCTTCGCGGTAGACATCGCGTACATGCCGACAGTAGTCATCGATCTCTCTCACTTCCCGCAGCGCGACGGAAAGCTCGGCCAGTTCTTCGGGTGAGAATACGGTGGTGCGGGGCATTTATCCTCTGAAGTCAATCAAGCGAGTGGCGAGCGAACGGGAGAAGCAAGCGCCAAGCGCCAAGCGCTGAGCGCCGAAAAGGCAAGGACATGGGGGTTTGAAGGTCTTGCCGGCGTTCGTCATTCGTCCATATCCCAAATGGTGAGTCGATCGTCCATCGAATGGCGCCCCCTCGCTGTCGAACTCCGCTCTGCTTCGTTCCGTCAGCTCGGGACGAACGGGGGAGAACAAGCGCCAAGCGCCGAGCGCTGAGCGCCGAAAAGGCAAGGGCATGAGGGTTGACGTTCTTACCGCCTTTCATCACTCGTCTCTCGTACTCGCCCCAATCGTCAATCGTCAATCGTAATTTGTAAATTCAGTTCACTCGTAACTTGGTTGGCCATCTGCGCCTTGAGCGCCTGAAGATCCTTGCGGAACCGCTTGGCCCAGCCATCTACCTGATCCTTGGTCGCGCCGAGAAGGGGGGCAATCTGCTTGGCGGCCATCCCGCTCAGGCGTGCGCAGAGCAGAAAGCGGATGCGGTGCGGCAGGGCCGGCGGCTGCAGCGCGGTGGGAAAGAAGTAGGCGAGCGACAACCCTTCGTCTTCAAGGCGCACGAGACGCAGCGAAAAGATCCGGCGTCCGAGCGGATAGAGCAGCGCGGGCAGTTCGACCGTCAGCAGACCCTGAAGTATCCGTTCCAGAGGTGCGAGTTCTTCGCGAATGAGCGAATGTGGATCCGCTTCGTGGGCAAACTCGTTCGCAAACGCCACGTTCCAGGTATAGCCGCGCGCAGACAAAGCGACCGCCGGCTCGGGAATGACGTGGGCCAGCCGCTCCATGAGCGCCGAGCTTTCGCGGGTCTCCAGCTTTTGCCGATTGGCCTCGAGCGTCTCGCGGATGCGCGCGACCAGGGCCGGCGCCGCTTGAAGCATACAGCCCGGATCGTCACGCAGCGCCGCCCAGAGCGCCGTAAGCTCTTCGGCATAGGCGGGGACGGGGGCCGCGGAGGCGTGTTTGATGGCCGGCGCACGGGCAAGCAGAAGCTCCCGCGCCGACGATGGCCGGTTCCCGGATGACAAAAACGAACCCTCCCTCAAGGGTGCGGACATAAGCATAGCAGCCTGGCAGCGATAGTTCACGGACATCGGACCTATACCGCCCCTCGGGGAATGCATACTGGGCGATGCACACCCATTCATGTCCCCCCATATCCATTTTTGGGTATGGCCGAACATGGGGTCGTACTGGTAACCTGTCGCCCATCGTCGAAACGGCGACACACTCGGAGAAAAGGAACTACACGGCCGATGCGCCCTGATGATGATGCCTGGCTCGACGTCGTCGACCGGTTTCAGGCCGCCCCTCTCACCCCGGGCGGCTGGTACGAAGCCCTGGCCGCCCTCGCCGCCGTGACCGGTTCCCGCAGCGGGCAGCTGGTGGGCATGGGGGCGCCGCGCGCCGTCCCGTTCAATTGGGTAACGGGGGTGAGCGCCGAGTGGGGTGAGGAATTCGTCGCCTCGGGGGGCGGCGACCCGCTGCGCAACCCGCTCGTGCGGGCGGCGGGCGCAACCGGCGTCCTGAACGTGCTGGCGACAGACGAGATCATCGCGCCGCGCGACCGGAAACGGAATGAATTTCTACAGTGGCACGAACGGCGCCACGATTTTGCCCACATCTGCCTGACCCCGCTCGTGAAAGAGCCCGACATCCACGTCGGCCTCGCCGTCATGCGCTCGGGGAGCCAGGGAGAGATTGACCCGCATCAGAGGACCATGTTTGCATCCCTCTCCACCCATGCCCGCGCCGCCGTGCGCACCCAGATTGCCCTCGAGAACCAGGGCGCGCTGCTCATCGCCGGCGCCATGGAGGCGCTTTCGCTGCCGGTCTTCGTCTGCGACCGCAGCGGAGTCGTGCGCTCGCTGACCCCGCAGGCCGAAACCTTCGTGCGCGCGGGAGGGGCGCTTCGCCTGCGCAACGGACGCCTTTCGACCGCAGATTCGCTTTCGACCAAGGCGCTGAGCGAGGCCATTCGCGCCGCTGCGAATGGATACAATAGGCCGGGCGCGCCGGTGGCGCGGGCCGTCCTGGTGGCCGATGAGCCGGGAAAACCTCTGATCGCCGAAGTCTCGCCGCTGCCGCCCCGCGACTACTCTTTCGGCTTCGAGCCGCGCGCCCTCGTCATCCTGCGCGGTCTGCAGCCCGACCCCGACCGGATCCGCACGCTGCTGCAATCGATGTACCGCCTCACCGCCGCCGAAAGCGACGTCGCCCTGCGTCTTGCCGAGGGCGAGGCCCCCGAAGCGATCGCCGCGGCCCGCGGGGTTTCGCTGGGGACGATCCGCGTCCAGATCCGCGCGCTCTTCTCGAAGTTGGGGGTGCGCCGCATCCACGAGCTGACGGCGCGACTGAATCTGCTGCGTTGAGCCCCACGAGGCGACCTGACGCACAACTCGCAGCCCGGACCTTCATCCGCCGGACCCTGGCCGGGTGACCCCTTTCAGACTCGAGCGCCGATTCTCCGGAGCACGGGGGATGACGCTGAAGGAACCGTCGGTCTCCAGTACGACGGCGCCCACCGCCCCTAGGTCTGCCGTTCCGGCCCCGCGGACGGCCGCGCGCACCTCGTCGGCGGTTACCCTGGTCTTACGCATCGCAGCCTCGAGAAATTCCCCTTGATATACGAGGAGGGCCGGTTCGCCCGTCACGGCCCTGCGGACCCACGGGACGCGAACGCTGCTCCACGTGACCGCGAACTGCATGCCGATCAGCAGCGCGAACACCAGGGCTCCTTCGGCCACGGTCACGTCCTTGCTCAGAATGACGGTAGCGAGGGTCGACCCCAGCGCCACGGTGACGACGAGATCGAATGCGTTCATCTTCGAGAGCGTTCGGCGTCCGGAGATACGCAGAAAGAACACGAGGGCCGCGTAGGCGAACACCGCCTGAATGGCGGCGCGCAGCAGGGCGAAGAGATCGTCGAAGAAAATCGGCGGCATGGCGATGGGCGGTCCCGGCGCACCGAGGGAAGGCGGAATTCTGCCGGACTCACCCGCATTATCATTCCCCACTCGCTGTCTGCCTAGAGGGTGCGGATATTAATCTCCGCGGTGCAAGGTATTGACGCGGGCTGTCGTGCGGTCGCCGCCTGCCCCACGCGCGCTCGCGGCCAGGGAATCCGCTCTCGCCTCTCCGACGGATCCGCGCAGAATGGCAGACGGAGGTGTCTATGGCAGCCGGAACCGTGCATAGAATGCGCCTTGGCCTCATCCGCCGGAGTCCCGTCTTCGCCGCCGGCGGACTCGGCCTGGGGGGAGCCGTTTACGCGGGAACGGCCGCGACCACGTGGCTTCACTTCGGGCGAGAAAGGACCCGCGAACCGGACCTGCTGCTCGATGGGTTCATGCCCGCCTACGATCTGGAAGAACGGCATGCCGCGTGCATCGATGCGCCGGCCGAGGCGACCTGGCGCGCCGCACAGCACATCGACTTCAACGACTCGGCGCTCGCCCGCACGCTTTTCTTCGTGCGCACCCTCCCCACGCGGCTGCGCGGCCACGCAGCGGAACCGGAGCAACAACGGGAAGGATTTCTCGCGCAGGCCGAATCGCTCGGCTGGCGAAGGCTGGCCGAGATCCCGGGGCGGCGTCTCGTGATGGGCGCGGTGACCCAGCCGTGGAAAGGTGAGGTCGTTTTCCGCGGCCTTCCGCCGGAGGAGTTTGCGAAGTTTGCGGAACCCGGCTTCGTGAAAATCCTCTGGACGTTCTCCGTCGAGCCGCGGGGCGCCGAGCGGAGCCTGTTCCACACCGAAACGCGGGCGGTCGCCACGGATGCGGAGGCGCGCCGCAGGTTCCGCCGCTACTGGGCGTTCGTGGCGCCGGGCGTGAAGCTGATCCGGCTTGCTTCCCTGGCCCTCGTGCGCAGGGGTGCGATTGCCGCCGCCCACCCCGCGGCCCAACGGCCGATGGATTGAGCGGAACGGCCGCTGCGGGCGAGGAAAGCGGCTACTTCTTCTCCGCCTCCAGCAGGTGTAGCTCCCAGGGGCCCATGCCGGTGAGCTGCATCTCGGTGTCCTCAACAATCCAGACATAGTGATGGCTCTTCGGCGGGTTCACGTAAAAGGCCCCCGCCGGAAACGAGGCCATGGACTTCTCTTCGAAGGTGTCGCCGAAGCCGACGCGGGCCAGCCCCGAGAGAATCGTGACGCGCTCTTCGCGGGGGTGCCAGTGGGCCTGGAGTCGCGCGCCGGCCGGAATTTTCAGGCGCATGGTGAACATCCCCGCTTTCTTCGGATGCCCTTCAAGCAGCATCATTTTGGTTCCGGCAGGAAGCGTCGCCGGGGCGTCGACCCAGGTTCCGCTGCCGCCCGTGAACTGAATCGTCCCCGCGGGGAGTACGGACGGCGAGTCGGCTTGGGCGGGGGCCGTCAGCAGCAGGGGGAATGCAAGAAAGGTGGCCGTCCGGAGGGCCGTTCGCAGGGGGCGCATCGCAATTCACCTCGAGAGAAGCGTTCGCCTGACAGTTTAACGCAGGGGGTGCGGAGCGCAAATCGGCGGCCAGCACGGGTCGCCCGGGACTCGCATCCCGGGAAACCACCAGCCGTCCCTCCGGGACTCCACTTGATGCGCGATTCGCGCGCGTGTGCCACCCACTTCCCCCGTCCCCTTCTCCCTCCATACGCAGTCCGCCCGGCGAACCGGTTGGAGGGAGAAGGGGGGTTCCGGGAGAACTGGTCCCCCTCCTCCTCCAACCCGCGCGGAACCGGGAACTAGCACTGGCAATCCGCCGTGAGGCGCGTGCGTATGGAGGAGGAGGGGGAGAGCGTGCTTCGCGTCGGGTCACGGCCGGAGGGGGCGGTGGCGGGATCGTGCGCGCCCGGGGTCACGACCCCGGGCAGCCCCGCATTTGCGCCCTCATTCCCGCGCTGCTAGCCTGTGAGGCGTGAACCCACTCTCCCGCCGTGAGCTGCTGCAGCGCTCGATCGCCCTCGCCGGCCTGGCCGCGGGGAGCCGGCTCGCGGCCGCCTGCACACCCTCGGCTTCCGCGCCGCGAGAGACCTCGATGACGCCGTCCGCCTTCCGCACGCTGGAAGCCGCGGCAGAGGCCGTCGTGCCCACGGGGGGGCCCTACCCCCTCGGCGCCCGCGAAGTGGAAGCGGCGAAACGCATCGACGCCATGATGGCCACCGAAGATCCGGTCGCAGTCGAGCAGCTCGAAGGGGCGCTTACGGCGCTCGAATGGATCACCGTGTTCCGCTACGGCCGCCGCTACGCTTCGCTGCCGCTCGACAAGCGCATCGCGGCGCTCGAGGAATTGCTGGAATCCCGCTTCGCGCTGCTGCGGCGCGTGGGGGGCGGCGTGACCAAACTCGTCCTCTTCGCCACCTACAACGCCGACGCCATGTGGCCGCACCTCGGCTACGACGGTCCGTGGGTGCTGCGGGTGGAACCGGGGGCGCAGTGAGAATCGACGCCGCTACCCTCCCTTCGGATCCCGTGTGGACCGCCGACGTAGCCATCGTCGGCAGCGGGGCCTCGGGGGCCGTCTGGGCTGAACGCCTCTCGGCGCGCGGACTCGACGTGCTCGTGCTCGAAGAAGGGGGCCACTTCACGGCGCGCAACTTCACGCAGCGCGAAGACGAAATGTACCCGCTGCTCTACCGCGACAGCGGGAGTCAACTGACCGAAGATGGCCGCATCAGCGTACTCCAGGGGCGCTGCGTCGGCGGATCGACCGTCGTCAACATGGCCGACGTCGAGCGCATTCCGCCCGAGATCTTCACCTACTGGCGCACGCTGACGGGGATCGCGGAGTTCGAGGAGAAAACCTTCGTCCCCTTCTTCGAGCGGAACGAGGCGGCCATCGGCGCGAACACCATCGACGCCGCCACGCTGAACCGCAACAACGACCTGCTGCGCCGGGGGACCGAAAAACTCGGCCACCGCGGCGGCCCCATGCGCCACAACCGCGTGAACTGCACGGGAAGCGGCTACTGCCTCATCGGCTGCGCCTACGATGCGAAACGATCCACGTTGGTGACCCTGATTCCCCAGGCCGAAGCGAACGGCGCGCGCATCGCCTCGGGCGCGCAGGTGGAACGGCTGATCGTGGAGGGCGGAGAAATCCGCGAGGTCACGGGGAACCGCGTCGATCCGCGGACGAAGAAGACCGTGGGCACCTTCCGCGTGCGCGCGAAGACCGTCGTGCTCGCCGCCGGCGCCGTGCACACCCCGCTGATCCTGTTGCGCTCGGGGCTCGACCAGGGCCCCGTGGGGAAGAATCTGTCGCTGCAGCCGCAGCTGCCGTTCATGGCCATCTTCGCCGACGAGGTGCGCCCCTTCCGCGGAATTCCTCAATCGTATTTTCACGATGAATACGAAGTGCACTCCAAAGACCAGGGGTTGACCGGCTTCCGCATCGAGGGAATTTCAGGCGGACCGGGCATGAGCGCGCAGAGCCTCGTCGCCGTCGGCATGCGGCACAAGGAAGAGATTGCGAAGCTCCTGCGCACGGCCGCGTCGCTGGTACTCGTTCCCGACGAACCGGGGGGCGAGGTGCGCGTCGGCAAGGGGCGCAACCGGGCCGACATCCGCTATGCGCTGCAGCCGAAGTGGAAGGCCAATGCGCAGCGCGGGCTTCAGGTCGCCACCGAGGTCTACTTCGCCGCGGGCGCGCAGCAGGTCGTGATCCCGACGATCCCCGCGCTCGTGCTCAAGGACCCCGCGGAATTCCCCGCACAGATCGGATTCGACGTCGGAAGCGTCTCGACCATCTCGGCGCACCCCCAGGGAACCTGCCGCATCGGCACCGATCCGCGGAACTCCGTCGTCGACCCCGACGGCCGCCACCATCATGTGCGGAATCTGTACGTGATCGACGCCAGCCTTTTCCCCACCACGGCCTCGACGCACACCATGATCCCCATCATGGCCACGGCCGACTGGCTGGCGGAGAAGTTCCAGGGCTGAGCGGGCGGAGAGTTTTCCGCCCCCTGAGCGGAACCGCTGAGGCTCATCCGCGCCCGCATATACAAAATTGCAGATGCCGGACACGCGCCCGTCCGCTAGAATCCTTCGCAATGAGTGCGCCCCACCGGCGGGCGCGCCGCATTCGCGAACGTGTATTCGACCGGAGTGTTACCCATGAAGTACCTTCTTGCGCTTCTCCTTTGCGCATCCCTGGCCATGGTCGCCCCCGCTGCCCAGGCGATGGCCGCCCCCGCCTACGTCCCCGTAACGCACGAAGCCGCTGACGCGCCGGAGCCTGTCGTGGCGCTGCTGCTTGAGCTGTTGCTGCCGGGTCTGGGAGCCATCTATCTTGGCGAGGTAGGCGGAGGTTTGTTGTTCATGGCGGTGATGGGGCTGGTTTGCATTCTCATCGCGCTAAACATCTCGGCGCTCTATCTGTCGGTGCTAGGCTGTGGAATTCGAATTCTGGCCCTCGTCCACGTATACAACAAGGCTGTCAAAAAACGAAATGAGGCGTTGAGCCCGCATGGCGAGCCCCAAAACCAACCGGGGGATGAGAACGCAAGCACCTTCGGGCTTCCAGGGCCGATGCCCGTGTCGTGGTCACTGTGACGCTAGCGTGCGTTCTTGTCGACGCTCCACCGTTCCAATAAGAAAAATAGAACGCGATTCGCCGCATCCGCGCCCCGCAGGCGGGTGCGAAAGCATTCGTCAGTAAGCCTATCTTCGTGAGGGTTTCCCATGAAATACCTGCTTGCACTGCTGCTCTGCGCATCCCTGGCAATGGTCGCCCCCGCTGCCCAGGCGATGGCCGCCCCTGCCTACGTTCCTGTCACGCACGAAGCCGACAGCGCTCCCGAGCCTGTCGTGGCGCTGCTGCTCGAACTGCTGCTGCCGGGTCTGGGGATGATCTACAACGGAGAGACCGGTACCGGTTTGCTCTACATGGGAATCTGGGCCCTGGTCTGCCTGCTCGCGATTTTCGGCACGATCGACCCCTTCTGGGGGGCCGTACTATGCGGCATCCGCATCTTTGGCATCATCGCCGTGACTATCGATGCGCACAACATCAAGACTAAGGCGCTTCAACCGCACGACGATGAGCCCAAGGACGGCGAACAGAGCTCCGGCGCCCTCAGATTCCCAGGCCCGAAGCCCGTCTCCTGGGCCCTTTGAAAGCAAGAATTATCCTCATGAAACTGATTGTCTGTCTGCTGCTGTCCGCAGCCCTTCTGATCATCGCGCCCGCGCGGCACGCGCTGGCGAACCCTGCGACCCCCGTTTCGCATGAGGCGAAGAATGCCCCCGAACCAGCGCTCGCGTTGCTGCTCGAGATTCTGGTACCGGGACTCGGCCTGTTATATGCCAAGTCCACGCCGCAGGGGATCCTGGTCATGGTTCTGGGCTGTCTGGGCACGCTGCTCTACTGGGCCGGCGCCTTGAACTCGACTGCATGCATCTTTCTCGGCATCCTGCGCATCGCGGCCATCATCGCCGCCCCGATCCACGCCAGCAAGAAGAAGCGCGAGATGGAGGCCGAGCACTCGCTGGCGACGCCACTCGAACGCCCGATACCCGTCTCGTTCGGGTACTGAGCGAACCTCGCCGCCAGGGCTTGAATCAGGGGCGTCACAGGATGGAAAGCCATCCCTGTGGCGCCCTTATATTTCCGGGAAGATCGCTTACCGCTCACCGTTTCTCGGAGCTCACGCCGAGCGGCAGGATGAAAGGTGAGACTGCTGCTCACCCGAGGAGATCCTGCAACTCCTCGAAGACCTCGTCGGCCGGTATCGGATGCGCCTCACCTGTGCGAAGCTGCTCCGCGCGCCGGCCGGCCTCCACTACCCATGCGTGTTCCAGACCGGGGTCTTCATCCCAGCTGGCTAGGTGGGCGTACAATTTGCCGCTCCTTCTGTGAGCAAATGAATACGTGCTCAGGGGTTCAGCACGCATCCGCCGACCACCTCGCCGTTCCACTTGGCGCGCATGGCGGCGCGGAAGTCGTCGAGGGGAAAGCGGTGTGAAACATGCGGTCGGATTCTTCCCTCTTCTACCCACTGGAGGATCCGGCGGAAACGCGGCGGGCGGATGGATGGATCGTTGACGGTGGAGATGACCGTCGGGCAGCCGAGCACGTCGAGCCCCTTCATCATGATCAGGTTCGTGGGGAGCTGGTTGGCGTTCGGCGCGCCGCGGCCCCCCTTCCCTTTCGCGACGTCGGGAGTCGCCGCCCAGCCCACGATCAAGTAACGCGCGCCGAAGCGCACGCAGCGCAGGCTCTCGACGGAGATGTCGCCGCCGACGCCGTCGTAAACCACATCGACGCCGCGGCCGCCGGTGATCGCTTTGACGGCATCGCGGAGGTTCGCGGTCTTCGTGTTGACGACGTGATCGGCCCCCTGCGCCTTCACGACGGCAAGCTTCTCGTCGGAGCGCCCGGTCGCGATGACGGTGGCGCCGAGGATCTTCGCCACGTGCAAGGCCGCCAGGCCGGTGGAACCCGAGGCGCCGTGGATGAGCACCGTCTCGCCGGTCTGCACGTTGCCGCGCGCGACGAGGCAGTGGTACGCGGTTTCGTAGTTCCCCAGCAGGTTGCAGGCCTCGTCGAAGGAGAGATCGCCGGGAATGCGGTGCACGGCTTCGGCGGGGGCCACCGCGTGCGTCGCAAAGCCGCCCCAGGCCTGATAGGCGCCGCCGGAACGAGGACCCGCGAGGAAGCCGTCGACCAGCACGCGGTCGCCCACGGCCAGCTTTTCCGCCTGCACATCGGGTCCCACCCACTCGACGATACCGCTGTACTCGAGCCCCGGCGTGTACGGCGGCTTCGGCATGTGCTGGTACTGCCCGCTCGTCATGAGCAGGTCGACCCAGCCGACCGAGGCGCTGCGGATGGCGATGAGAACATCGCGCGGACCCAGCGTCGCCGGATCGGGAAGCGCCATGTCTTCCAGGCGGACGCAGGACTCGATGGCCTCGGGGGGACTCTCGGCGAATTCGGTGACGACGACGCGTCGGGCAGGAATGATGTCAGGCATGCCCGACATCGTATTCCGCCTTCCGCACGAGAGCAAATCCGGAGCGACGGTCAGCGGCCCGTCTGCGGATGGCAGGTGCACCAGTTTTCAGGGGGAACCGAAGCCTTGACGGCCGCGATGTGCAGGCCGCATCCGGCCCAGGTGGTCTTGCCGCACTGCTCACAGGCTACGGGATAACACATGGTGCATTCCTCTGGATGAAAGGCATCCGGTGTTCAGGATGCCCACTACAGAGTAACCTCTCCCGCCGATTTGTCCCAGTCGTCAAGGGCGCGCCGTGGAAGCGATCTTCTCGGCGTGACCATCCCCTCCTTGCTCTCTCCCTTGGGAGGTCGGGAGAGAGCAAGGCCCAACCCGGAACGCCGAAGCCGGTGCCCCCGCGACAGTACAGACCGCAGTGACCCCGGGGAGATCTTCGTAACGTCCGGAGCATCGTATCCTGCCTCACCACGGATGGGAATAAAGAATTCTTTACAAGCCGCCGACCGACTCATGCGCGCATCCGCTCAGCCCGCCGTTTGGCCGCCCGCAGCATCCGCTTCGAAACGAAGTTGCCCGTCGGGCGGATGACGCGCCAGTAGCGCGCGAACTTACGCTCTGCGTCCGGCCCGAGCGCCCAGGTCCAGTGCTCGAGCACGAGCCGGCTCTTTCCGGGCCCGGCCGGTTCGGCGTGCAGGCGGATGAAAAGCTTCTCGTATTCCGGATCGCGAAACGCCTCGAACTCCTCGCGGGTCCGGAACGGGACCGGCTCCTGATCGACGACCTGGTGCCACTTGCCGGCCGAAGCGGTCACCATTTCTTCGGGCGTGTGCTTGAGTACCAGGGTTCCGCTCTGTTCGAGCTGATGCAGGAAAGGGACATTCTTCTGCGGTGAAGCAGGCGGTTTGCCCAGCAGGCGCCCCGGCAGATAGCGCACCTCGCCCATCCAGCGGGCGAGCGGCATGTCGCCGAGCGTCACCGAACGGACGGCGGCAAGCGCCCGTTCGGGGCTGGCCCGCACGGTCACCGCCACCGATGCGCGGAACTGCGCGCCCGAGGCGTACGCGGACAAGGATGCACATTCGTCCATCGCTCCCCATCATCGCCTCATCGCAGTTCCGACGGAACCCCGGGGGCCCGCCCGTCAGGCCGCCGTTGAGCGCCGTGAAGGGCATGCCGTTCAATTCGAACTCGACGACCCAGAGGCAGGGAACCATGCGGGGAGACGGGTCAGCCATGCGATTACCCTCCTGTGTATTTTCGTGCGAAACGCTCGGTGGCCGGTGGCTCGGGAAGCACGCGGTCGACGAAGAAGGCAGAAACGGTGCGGGCCAGCCGGCGATGGTCTCTCTCGGTAATCCGATGCGGGAGGCGTCCGCCGATCCAGAGTACCGATAGCCCGTGTACGATCGACCAGGCCGAGACAGCGATGAGCTCAGCTTCACTCCGCCGCGCGAATCCGGCGGTCACGCACTCGGCGACCACGGCCCGCAGCATGCCATAGGCCGTGTCGCTCGCCGCACGCAGCCCGGGGTCGTCTTCAATCAGCGCGTCCATGCGGAACATGAGGCCGAACGGTTCGGGGTTCGCGACCGCGAATCGTACGTACCCTTCGCCCACCGCCTGAAGGCGGCGTCGCGGATCGGACGGTGGAACTCTCTGCAGCGCCGCGGCGATGGAGGCGCCGAGCTGTGCGAAGCCCCGTGCGGCAAACGCCGTCAGCAGATGCGCCTTCGATGGGAAGTGGTGAGCCGGGGCCGCATGCGAAACCCCGGCTCGCCGGGCCACTTCGCGCAAGGTGACCCCCTCGATCCCCCGCTCGCACAGCGTTGCTCCGGTGGCCTCGAGCAGAGCGGTCCGCAGGTCACCGTGGTGGTAACGGCCCGACTCGCCAACAGCATCCGCATTCAGCTCCGAAACCGGTCGCATAGCTCATCCTACGTCCGAAACTTGACATCGTCAAGATCCCCCTTCGTGTCGGGTGGCAGGACAAGGGGGCGGCGTATCCCGTAACGGAACGGAACACTTTTTCCTCACTACGCAAATCCGCTTGAAAAGCGGGCGGGAAGCGGTTGCCGCGGCTCGCTGCCGCTGTTACACTTAGCGATTCTGTTCTCTGAGAGTTTTCCCCCTTGCGTTACCCCTTCTGACATTATGAGCCGTCTCTCTGCAGCCTCCCTTTTAGCGGCCGTGCTGTTTTCTGCCAGTGCGTGCGCCGTCCGCCAGGAGTACCGCCTCGTTCCCGCCGGACCGCAGACTCGCCTCGAGCTGCGCGAAGACATCGCACCCGTTGCCGCCGATCCGCAGCATCGTCTGCTGGTGCGCGTCCGTGACGGCGGGCCGGTCGAGGTTCGCCTGTCGGCGCCGCCGGTCTGCCGCCGGACCGAGGTGCTGCAGACCGGGCAGGTTCGCCTCGAAGAACGCACGCTGCAAACCGGCGACAAGTTGGCCATGTGGGCAGGCTACGCCGGAGCCGCCGCCGTGGCCGGACTCGTCGGTACCGGGATGGCGAAGGGGGGCGATCCGGCCACCGGCTCGAAGATCTTCGCCGTCTTCGGCCTGCCGTTCGCAGCCCTGGGGGTCGCCGAGTCGCTGCGGGCGCGGGATCGCGAAACGCCTGCCGAGCCGTTGAGCGAAACGGTCGTGCGCGAAAGCGAGCCGTGCGGTGAAGCGCCCGAAGGATGGCCAGTCGTCGCCCGCAACGGCATAACGTCAGCCACGGTGAATGCGGGAACCGCGTGGAAGGCCGTCGACGCGGCGTCGGCGCCGGGTATTCTGCCCGCGGGCTATGATTCGTTCGCGGGCACCGCCGAGGCATCCTGGCCGGTCCGCCCCGAAGGGAACGGGCTGTTCGCCGAAGCCGACGGAACGCTCGCCGGCGCCATCGCCCAACGGGCCGCGGAGACGCGCGCGGCGAAGACCGCAGATCTGACGCCACGGTCCGAACCGGTCACCCAGCCGGTGGCCGCGCCCGCGCGGATGGCGAAGACCGACGCCCCGGCGGCACCCATCCCGGTCGCGGCGGTACAGACGGCGCCTGCTCCCGAAACACAGGCAGAACCGGCACCCGAGCCGGAGCCGGCACAATCCGATACGGAACCTGCGCCGGAACCCGCGCCGGCCCCCGTCATGGCCGCGGCGGCGCAGCCCGCGCCTGCGCAAACGGCCGAACCGGAATCCGCGCCCGAGCCCGCGCCTGCCCCGAAGGCCGCAGCGGAAGAGGCTCCCGTACCGGAACCCGTTGCGCAGGACAAAGAGAACGCCTGTCCTCCGACCCGCGTGACCGAAGCGGGAGTACTTCCCGAAGCGTTCTTCACCCAGCCGGTACGGATGCGCACCGTGGTCGAACGCGACTGGCTCTCGCGGATCAGCCGGGCACTCTTCGGGAATCCGATGGAATATCGGGTGCTGTATCAGTTGAACGGCGACCTGATTCAGGATCCCGATCGCATTTATCCCGGCCAGCAGCTGCGCGTCCCCGTCGAACCGCGCACGCTCGAATCCTGGCTCGAAGAAGTTCCCCCCGCATGCCGCAACGCAAGGTGAGCACCATGTTGACGCGTATCCTCCTGACCAAAGTTCTGCGAACCGGCCTTCTCGGCGTCGCCCTCCTGACGGCCGCCGGCTGCGGAGACGACGAATGCTGGAGTCCGTTTTCCTACGCCAGCGGCGAGTGCGGCAATCCGCGCCTGCAGCAGGGTGAAGAGGTCTTCACCGTGACCGCCGTTGCCGGTGAAGGGGGCGCGATCACGCCACCGAGCCTCGCGGTGAAGTTCGGCGAAACCGGTCTCTTCACGGTCACGCCCGACGAAGGATTCGAGGTCGCCACCGTCGAGGGGTGCGAAGGCAGCCTCGCGGAGGCCGCCTACACGACCGGACCGATTACGGCGGCCTGCACCGTCACGGCCGCGTTCGAGCGCAAGCGTTACACCCTGACGGCGACGGCCGGCGACGGCGGAACGATTACGCCCGCCGAAACCGAAGTCGAGCACGGCGCGACCGCGGTGTTCACGCTGGCCCCCGATACGGGCTACCACGTCGATGCCGTCTCCGGCTGCGGCGGCGCGCTCGACGGCGACACGTACACGACGGGTCCGGTGACCGAAGCCTGCACGGTGACGGCCACCTTCGCCATCAATGTCTACACGGTGGAATCGGGCGGGAGCATCGGAGGGGTCGTCACGCCGGCCTCGAGCAGCGTCACCCACGGCGAGACGGCCGACTTTGTCGTGGCTCCGGACACGGGATACCACATCGTCAGCGTCACGGGCTGCGAAGGCACCCTCATGGGGAACACGTATGCGACGGGCGTCGTGACCGCAGACTGCACGGTCTGGGCCGAGTTCGAGCTCAATCAGTACGACGTCGCCTCGTCGGCGGGCGCGAACGGGGCCATCAGCCCCGCGAGCGTGAGCGTCACGCATGGCGACACCACCGACTTCCTCGTCGCCCCCGACGTCGGCTACCACGTGCTCGCCATCGACGGCTGCGGCGGCGCTCTGGCCGGTAATACGTGGACCACAGGCGTCATCACCGGGCCCTGTACGGTTTCGGTCACCTTCGAGCTCAACAGCTACACCGTTTCGGCATCGGCAGGTTCGGGCGGAAGCGTTTCGCCGGCGAGCAGCAGCGTCCTCCACGGTGATACGACCTCGGTCACCATCACGCCCGACACCGGCTACCACATCACTTCGGTCACCGGCTGCGGCGGATCCCTGAGCGGTAACACCTACACGACGGGGGCGATCACGGCGGCCTGCACCGTCGACGCAACGTTCGCCATCAATACGTATGCCGTGTCCACTTCGGCAGGTTCGGGGGGAAGCTTCTCGCCGGCCAGCGCCGTGGTGAACCACGGCTCCACGACCTCGTTCACCGTGGTTCCCGACACCGGCTACCATGTGGATACGATCTCCGGCTGCGGCGGATCCCTGAGCGGAAATACCTACACGACCGGCGCCATCACCGCCGCCTGCACGGTATCGGCGACGTTCGCGCTCAATGAATATACGGTTTCGGCCACGGCAGGTTCCGGCGGCGCCATCTCGCCCGCGAGCAGCCCGGTCCTCCACGGTTCCACCACGTCGTTCACGGTCACCCCTGACACCGGCTACCACATCGACACCGTGACCGGCTGCGGCGGCTCTCTCAGCGGAAATACCTATACGACGGGAACCGTGACCGGCGCCTGCACCGTCAGCGCCACCTTCGCGATCAACACCTACGCGGTCTCCACGTCGGCGGGATCCGGCGGAAGCATGTCGCCGACCGGCGCGACCATCGAGCACGGTTCGACCACGTCCTTCACGCTGACGCCCGACACCGGTTACCACATCGATACCGCTTCGGGTTGCGGCGGTTCCCTGAGCGGCAACACCTACACGACCGGCGCCATCACCGCCGCGTGCACGGTCAGCGCGACGTTCGCGCTCAATTCCTACACGGTGTCGACGTCGGCGGGCAGCGGCGGCAGCCTCTCGCCGGCCAGCGCCAGCGTCCTGCACGGTTCGACCACGTCGTTCACGGTCACCCCTGACACCGGCTACCACATCGACTCCGTCAGTGGCTGCGGCGGCGCGCTGAGCGGCAACACCTACACGACGGGAACCATAACCGGCGCCTGCACCGTCACGGCGACGTTCCTCATCAATACGTACACCGTCACGTCCTCGGCGGGTTCCGGGGGAACCATATCGCCGGCGAGCGTCGGCGTGAATCACGGTTCGACGACGTCGTTCACCCTCACGCCCGATACGGGCTACCACATCGATACCGTCTCGGGTTGCGGCGGGTCGCTGAGCGGAAGTACCTACACGACCGGCGCCATCACGGCCGCCTGCACCGTCAGCGCCACGTTCGCGCTCAATTCGTACACGGTATCGACGTCGGCGGGCGCCGGCGGCAGCTTCTCGCCGGCCAGCACCAGCGTGCTGCACGGTTCCACCGGATCGTTCACGGTCACGCCCGACACCGGCTACCACATCGACGCCGTCAGCGGCTGCGGCGGCTCGCTGAGCGGCAGCACCTACACGACGGGCGTGATTACTGCGGCCTGCACGGTTACGGCTACGTTCCTCATTAACACCTATACGGTTACCGCAACCGCCGGCCTCAACGGCAGCATCAGCCCGGCGAGCGCGACGGTCGACCACGGCTCCACCACCAGCTTCACACTCACGCCGGATACGGGATATCACATCGACACCGTGACCGGCTGCGGGGGATCCCTGAGCGGGAACACGTACACGACGGGGGCCGTCACCGGGGCCTGCACCGTCAGCGCCTCTTTCGCCCTCAACACGTACACGGTTTCGACTTCGGCGGGCACAGGCGGCTCCATCACGCCGGGCAGCCGCACGGTCTCGCATGGCGATTTCGCCGACTTCACGGTCGTCGCCGACACGGGCTACACGCTCAACAGCGTCTCGGGCTGCGGCGGTACGCTGGTCGGCAACACCTACACGACCGGCATCGTTACGGCCGCATGCACCGTGACGGCCACTTTCACGCTGAACAGCTATACGGTGACCGCCACGGCGGGCCTGGGAGGAAGCATCTCTCCTGCCAGCGCCACCGTCAACCACGGGTCGACGACCTCGTTCACGGTCACCCCCGACACGAACTACGCCATCAGCGGCGTCAGCGGCTGCGGCGGGTCCCTGAGCGGCAACACCTATACCACGGGCGCCATCACCGGCGCGTGCACGGTCACCGCCTCGTTCGCGCTCAAGCAGTACACGGTCTCGACATCGGCGGGCGCCGGCGGCAGCATCTCGCCGACCAGCGCAACGGTGACGCACGGACAGACCACATCGTTCACGATCACACCGTCGACCGGCTACAGCATCGGCTCGGTATCCGGTTGCGGCGGCTCACTGGTCGGCAATACCTACACCACGGGCGCCGTTACCGCGGCCTGCACGGTGTCGGCTTCGTTCAACGTCAATTCGTATACCGTCACGGCATCGGCCGGCAGCGGCGGTTCCATCTCGCCGGGCAGCGCAACCGTCAACCACGGCTCGACCACAAGCTTCACGGTCCTTGCGAACAGCGGATACGCCATCGGGAGCGTGACCGGTTGCGGCGGCACCCTGAGCGGCAATACCTACACGACGGGCGCGATTACCGCCGCCTGCTCGGTCACGGCCTCGTTCAACAGCGTCATCATGACGTATGACTTCTCGAACCTGGGAACCGATACGGGCGGATTCAAGCCGCAGGGGAACCGGTGGCTCGTCAGCACGCTGTTCAAGAACGACACCAGCTTCCCGGGCGTCATGTACTACGACGATGCCGGAACGTCGATTTCGGGGGCCATCATCAAGGTCGACGGCACCAACCTCGAATCGTTCGATCTCGTCAACGTGCACTTCAGCGGATACGTCGCCGAGACGATGAGCATGACAATCACCGCCACCCTGAAGTCAGGCGGCACCATTTCGCGCACCGTCTCGAACGTGTCGGTGCCGCAAGGCGTCTCCACGTCACTGACATCGATGGGGGTCGACCTGACGGGATTCGATAACGTCACCCAACTGAGCTTCAACATCACGGCCGGCCAGGTCTACAACATCAACTTCGATTCGATCACGATCAGCGACCAGCGCGCGCCCGGTGTCGCCGGTACGACCCCGACGACCCAGGCCAGTGCGCTTACGGCCGTCAGCGTCGCCGCCGACGAGATGAGCCTTGCCTGGACCAACGGTTCGGGAACCCGCCGGATCGTTCTGGCAAAGCAGGGGGCCACGACCGGTTCCCCCGCGGTCTACGACGGCATCACCTACGCTGCGAACAGCAATTTCGGCAGCGCGGTCGACATCGGAGACGGATGGAAGGTCGTCTATACGGGCACGGGGAACTCCCTCACGCTCACCGGCCTCACGGGTGGCGCTGCCTACCGGATCGTCGTCTACGAATACGACGGTCTCGGCGGCGGCGAGAAGTATCTGACCACCCTCGGCACGAACGTGCTGAACAAGAATACGTCCAGCGTAGTCGCCACGTGGGCCCAGGGGACCGCTCGTACGCTTTATGCCAAGAACTTCTATGCGTACCCGGTGGCGGCCCTCGGCACCGACGGATACACCTATGTCGCGCACCATGACTATGACTCCGACAGCGAGTCGGCGAAGCGTATCGTGATTTCGAAGTGGAACGGGAGCAGCTGGAGTACGCACACCTCCTTTGTCGCATCGGACGCCGGGGTGACGACCTTGAGCGACGACCTCTCGATCGCCGTCGACTCGAGCAACGTCATCCACCTCGCCTTCAAAGGCGAGATCGGCAGCGGAGTCACCAGCAACCGCGGGGTGCTTTACGCCCGCTACGACGGATCCTGGCTGTTTGAACAGGTCGAACTGAACAGTCACCCGAACGGATGGCTGAACATCGACAATCCCGTCCTCACGGTCGACCCCTCGCAGAACGCCCACATTCAGTACGTGCTCAACGATGCGTCAACGTTTACCCAATACGCGAAACTCGCTTCGCGGACGGGAGCCAACACGTGGAGCATCAGCACCTGGAACTCGGTCTCGAGCAGCGGCTCGACGCAGGTCCGGGAGTACGATCTCAAGGCCGACAGCAACGGAAAGCTGCACATGATCTACGTGCAGGGCCCCTCGTCCGGGACGCGCAGTGTGCGCTACCGCACGAACTCCGGCGGCAGCTGGAGCGATACGGAGCTGGCCAGCAACGACGTCGGCATCCAGTTCGTCTACGTCGAGCTCGATGCGAGCAACAAAGTCCATACCGCCTATTCGCAGGGCACCTCGTCGGGCTACGACATCGTCTACGGGACGAACGCCGGGGGAAGCTGGGCGATCAATACCGTCTACACCGCAACGGCCTATTCCACTTACGGCATCCGGCGGAACTCGAGCGGCGAGATGGTCATGGTACTCGGCAGCGGCAGCGCCTACCGGATCTTCTACAAGGCCACGTCGGGAAGCAGCTGGGAGCTGACGAACGCCTCGCCGACCGACAGCGATCAGGACTGGTATGCCGGGGTCACCTTCTCGAACGACGGCCGCGTCGTCATCGTCTATCCGAACGCCCTTGCGACCCGGCCGCGCGAGCTGCTCTACTTCCAGGCGACGCTGCCGTAAGGCAGCGCCTCCTTCAGCGTCATGGTCACCGTCTCCGAGTGACCATTGCGATACCGCCGAGGATCGCTGCCGAGGCAAGGACCAGGCGCGGCGTTACGGATTCGTCGAGCAGCATCATTCCGCCTAGGGTCGTGATTACCGGAACGCTGAGTTGCACTGTGGCCGCCGAGGCCGCGCGCAGGCCGGGGAGCGCCGCATACCAGACGGCGTAGCCGATGCCCGAGGCGAACGCGCCTGAGGCGACGGCGTAGCCGAACCCGGCGGCATCAAAGGAGGCGCGCGGGAGGAAAGCTGCGCTGAGGACCAATGTGAACGGCGCCGGTCGCGACCGGGAGCGTGGCATAGGCGAACGAGAAGGCCGCCGCGTAGGCGAACAGTGCGAGTGCCGACCGCCAGCTGGCGCTTCCGTCCGGATTCCGGTTCCGCAGGCGGACGAGAACCGCCACCGCGAGCGCGCCGGAGACCAGCCGTGCCGACGTGAAGGTTGCCGGGTCGATGTCCGTCTGCAACAGGGCGGCCCGGCACAACAGCGAATTGCCCGCGAAGGCGATCATCGCTAGCGTCGTGAGCGCAAGAACACGTAGTTGGGAGGAGAGGGAAGCCACGTCGAAGATTCCAGTGGTCAAGGCCTGCAGCAACAGGACAACGCCCTCGCACCCGTCCTGATCTGGGTGAGAAAGCCTTGCCGGGACGATGCGGACTGAACCACCAGGAGCGGGCGACCCCGTTCGGCATCAACTCCTTTGTTCGATCCCGAACCGCCAAACGAACGCTTGGGCACCTGCGCCGCCGATCAGGCCTGCGGGATGCGGGGACGCTCGACCTTGTTGGCGCGCTCGTATGCGACGGCGTCGCCGCTGACCTTCTCGACCAGCCAGGGCGCGATGCGCCCCAGCCGCCATGCGAGCCGCGCCCGGCCCGGGATGACGATGACGGCCTCGTTGCGGGCCATGGCCGCCAGGGTCTCTTCGGCAAGCTTCTCCACGGGATACGGCGGACCCGCGAGTTTTGTGAGAAACCGGCGAAGATCGGGGCGCCACGAGGTCGGCGGCAGATCGGCCGGATTGTCGCTGTCGAGGATCGGCGTTTCGATGGCAGAGGGGCAGAGCGCGCTTACGCGAACCCCATAGGCAGCCGCCTCGATGCGCAGGCTCGTCGAAAGGCCGACGACGGCGTGCTTCGACATGGAATAAGGAGTGAGCAGCGGCGCAGGAGCCAGCCCCGCCAGCGAAGCCGTGTTCACGATGTGCCCTGCGCCCTGCCGTACCATGATCGGGTACGCGGCCTGCACCCCGTGGATGACGCCGCGCACGTTGATGTCGAGAATCCGATTCCACGCATCGAGCGTGAGTTCCTGTACTTCACCGCCGACGCCGATGCCGGCATTGTTAAAGAGGAAGTCGAGACGTCCGTTCGCGCGGGCTGCCGACTCGATGCTTTCGCGCACCGCTTCGCTGTCGCGCACGTCGAGACGAAGCGCCGAGGCGCCGTTGCCGCAGGCCGCCGCAACTTCCTGCGCAGACGCTTCATTCACATCGGTGACGACCACCTTCGCGCCCCGTTGGGCGAGGGCGAGCGAAAGTGCACGGCCGATACCCGAGCCACCCCCGGTCACGAAGGCTGTTGCGCCTGCCATGGGATTCATTTTGCGCCTCAAGGCAAATGGTTTTCTCGCGGCCCCAGACCTTGAGGTCCGCGCCGGTAAGTATACCGGACTGCGGGTCGGCGCGCACGGGAGGGCATGGCGCGCCCGCGTTGCGGTCGGGGAAGCGGTTTCCGGCACACTCAGATCAGGCGTCTGCGGCGCAGCAGGTAGCTCCCCAGAAGGTAGCAGAACAACCAGACCCCGGCAGCGTAGGCAACGGTTGAGAGCAACAACGTCCAGTCGGCGTCCGTCCCGCGCAGACTTTTGTAAACAGTTTCGTTCTTTTCCCAGAATGGATTCGTGATCGGAAGAACGAGGTAGACGACATCGACCGTCATCTTCGCGGTCTGCACGGCAGTGGCGTATGCCCCCTCGGCGGACTTGAGTGCGCTCGCCAGCAGAAGCTTCAGCCAATAGAACGTGCTGTCCTGCAACAGCAGCAGCGCGAGAAGCGTCGTCACGGGACGCGCAACGACCGACAGGAGTGCCGCATATCCCATCCAGACGAAGCTCTGCGCGAAGTCGTTGACGAGCACGTACACGAGTCCGCTCTGATACGGAATATCCCAGTACAGGAACAAAGAGGAGCAGATGGAGAGGATGCTCGCGTAGAGAACGGCGGTCACGAGAACGGCGGAAAGCATGCCGGAGAGCAGCCAGAGATCTGGAGGGCAGGGTTTCGTGATCACCATCTTGATGCTTCGTTTGTCCAGATGGTGGCTCACGAATGTCACGACCATGCCGATACCGAGCACGATCGCAAAGAAGCTGAGCTGGTTGGCGATGGCGGTGATCAGTTCAAGGTGCTGGGAGCTCGTCAGGGCGAACAGCGAAGGGAGCGTCGACAGCGAGGTAATGAGCAGGAGGAGCGAGCCGGCCACGAACAACAGCCGGTTTCTCCGGAAGAACTTGAGATTCACGCCGATGTTGGCCAGCACCTGTCCACGCATCAGCTCACCTGGCCGACGAGATTCATGAATGCGTCCTCCAGAGAAGAACGCTTCAGGCTGCTCTCGTGAAGCGCGACGCCCGAACGTTCCAGGTGGCGGGTAAACTCCCAGAACATGGCCGCCGGGATTTCACCGGCGACAAGGTCGCCTTCTGCATGCAGCCCCGCGACGTACTCGGGGATCGTGGCGGGAGCGCTGAAAACCACCCGGTAGGTCTCGGTGTCGACGGCGCGCAGGTCATCGAGGCGATCTTTCCGCACCAGTTTTCCCTGCTTGATGACCGCCGCGTGGGTGCATACCGTTTCGATTTCGGAAAGCACGTGCGAATTGATGACGATGGTGGCCCCTCCGCGCTTGAGGTCCTGAACTGCCTCGCGGAGCTCCCGGACCATGATCGGATCGAGGCCCCGCGTCGGCTCATCCAGGAAGACGATCTCCGGGCACGTGAGGAGGCATTGCGCAATGCCGACCTTCTGCTTCATCCCCTTGGAGCATTTGGAGACGCGCAGGTCTCGATGCTCCGTCAATCCGACCCGATCGATGAGATTGTCCACGGACCGCTCGGAAAGGCCCGCGCCGTGCAGGGCAGCGTAGTAGGCGACCGCTTCGCGCACGGAAAGATAGTCATGATAATGCGGCTCCTCGGGAAGGTAGGCGATCTTCCGGAAAAGGTCCGACCCCGGGATGGGGCGCTGGCCAAGCACGGAAACCCGGCCGCGATCGGGCTGGATCAGGCCGAGAAAGCAGTACATGGCCGTCGACTTTCCGGCGCCGTTGGGACCGAGGAGGGCCAGCACTTCTCCCGGCTCGACCACCAGAGAGAAGTCGTCGAGGGCCTCCAGCTTCTTTCCGAACCGGCCTTTCCGGAACCAGACGGCGATGTTCTCTGCCTCAATCATCTTGGACGCAGAACTCCTTATTGAGCTCCTCAATGACCTCGACGTCGGTCTTGTCGCTCAGATCGCGTTCGGCAAGCGCCGTCACGATGGCCTTGGCCGTCTTGCAGCTGCACTCCGCCACTTTGTCATCGCACCCGCAGGGGCAGTCCATCTTGCCTGCAATCAGGCGCGCGCGCTCCGGCAGCTTGTCGAGTCCTGTTTTTTCGCCATCCTTCTGGTGATTGTCACCATGGTCTGCCATCGCCGGCTGAGCCGCCAACGCCTGCAGATAGTCGTCCCCAGATACCCCTTCGCCGCGCGCGATGACCTCGGCGGCTTCCCGGACAGACGGCCCGAATGCCACATCGGCATTGCGCACGATCCCCTGCTGGTAAACCTTTACCTTGCCGTCGGCGCCGATGAGTACGGTGATTGGGTAACTGCGCACGCCGTATTTCCTGCGGATCGAGCCATCGTCATCGATGAGCACCGGAAAGGTGAGACCGTATTCGGCCACGAAGGCGCTGACCACCTCGTGGCTCTCTTCGGCGTCGATACCGACGAGAAGAAACGGTTCGGAAAGCTGACGTTTCCAGTAGGCCTCGAGCTCGGGCATCTCCTCTTTGCAGGGTCCGCACCAGGTCGCGAAGAAATTGAGGACGATGACCTTGTCCCCGATGTGTTCAGAGAGCTTGAAATGCTCGCCGCTCAGGAACACACCCTCGAAATCGGGTGCGTAGCGATCGGTCCACGCCACGGGCTCCTCGAAGAAGCCCCACACGTCGTCGACCTCGTCGGAGCTGGGGTAGTCCTTGAAGCTGACATGGGCGCTGAGCAACAGGACGCCGACCACTGCGATAAGCCAACCGGAAGTTCGATCGAGACGAGCGTTTGCCATAGGCGTGCCGACAGCCTAGCACGTTCGCCCCCACGCCGCCACAGTGATATTGCTTCCGGGGACGAAGGTCCGGAGCACGCGGAATGGCGGTTTTTCCCACAGGGAGCCGGACCATCTGCGCTCACCCACCCCCTCCCGTATCGCCTCCCATACTCTGTACCCGAACAGGCCGGCGGAATCCCTCGAGTGTAGCGAAGCGGGACGTCTTTCCCTGATTTCCGCGAAGAGAGTTATCCAACATGGCCATTGGCACCATTCTTGCCATAGGTTCCGCATAGCGAACCGCAAGAGTCCTTGGAGGAATATCATGACCAAAAATATGGGAACCGTGGACCGCATCTTCCGCGCGACGCTGGCCGTCGTGGTCGCGCTGCTGTACGTGCTCGGCGAGATCTCCGGCACGGCCGCCGTCGTGCTCGGGATCATGGCCGTCGTCTTTCTCGCCACCTCGGCGATGGGCTACTGTCCGCTGTACACGGTGGCGGGGGTGAAGACGCGCCGCGCAAAGGTGTAGACGGACGACGGCTTGCCGGCTCCAATGGTGAATGGTATATTCATTATTGGATGCAGACGCTGAAGGACCCGATTCGAGACGCCATCCTTCGGGCTGCCCTGGAGCTCTTCGCTTCCCGCAGCCCGGCGGAGTCGTCCATGGCCGACATCGCGCGCCGCGCGGGCATATCGACGGGGAACATCTACCGTTACTTCCCCGATAAGCAGGCGCTCATCGCCGCCGCCCTCCCTCCGGCGTTCGTCGCGGAATGCCGTTCGCGCCTGCGGGCCCGCGTGGCGTCGGCATTCGGACAGCGGGACCCTTCCGCGGATCCACGGAGAGACGCGCTTTCAGAAGCCATGATCGACTGGGCGCTCGAGCACCGGGAACGGATGGTCATCCTCCTCCGCAATCCCCGGGGAACGCCGCACGAAGACTTTCTGGAGGGAACCGTGCAGCACCTCGTGCAGCTGGCCGAGAAGTACGCACGGAGCATCGACGCCCCCCGTTCCACCCCGGACCGGAGACGGGCGTTGCGGTTGATCTACGAATCGCTTCTGCGCACCTTCGCGACCCTGCTTGCCGAAGAGCCGGTCGACCGGTCCTTTCGCGCGGCGCTGGATCGGTATCTCGTCTACCACCTGCACGGACTCCAAGGGCTGTTTTCATGACTCCTTCGCGAACCCACGGGCAACCCGCTCGCGCGCCGGCACGGAACTGGGTCAACCTGCTGCTCGATCGTCCGGATCTGCCCGCCGTGGTGCGTTCGCTCGCGGCGCCGGCGCTCGCCGATCTCGTGCGCGAAATCGGCCTCGCCGACGCGGGAGAATTCGTTGCCCTCGCCTCGCCCGAGCAGCTCGGTGCGCTGCTCGACGACGACGTCTGGCGGGCGGACCGGCCCGGCGAGGAGGAAGCTTTCGATGCAGTGCGTTTCGGCCTCTGGCTGGAGATCCTCGCGGATCTCGGGCCGGTGGCGGCGGCCGAAAGGCTCGCCGCGATGGATGAACCGTTCGTGGCCTACGCCTTCTCGCGCCTTCTGCACGTCTTCGACAGCGCCCGGCTCGAGGAGCACTTCGAGCTGGTTGCCGATCGCCGCGCCCAGGCCGCGTTCGACAAGGCCGCCGAAGGGCGCCTGAGCTGGGAGTTCGACGCCTGGTGGGTCGTGGCGCGGGCAGAAGAGGGATGGGATGCGCTGCTCGACATCCTCACGACGCTGGCCGAACGTCACGCCGCGCTTTTCGAGCGGCTGATGCACCAGTGCGCGCGGGCAACCGATGCCGCCGCAGAAGACGAGGGAAGCTACGCGGACCTGCTCGCCGCCGACGAGGCGCTGCTCGAAGATGCCGCGGGCGCCCGGGAGGAGCGGCGCATGGAGGCCGGATACGTGGCGCCGCGCACGGCCCGGAGCTTTCTTCGAGTTCTGGAGGACGCGAGCGCCGACGCCATTCTCGCGGAGAAAGTCATCGATCCCGTCGTCGACACGTATCTGCACCCCCTGCGCTCGCCGCTACCGACGGAAGCGTTTGAGGCCGCCCCGATGGCCGAGGGCGACGCCCGGGAGTTCGCCCGCCGCCTGACCGGATTCCTGGCTTCGCTTCAGGAAGGAAAATCGTCTGCGGACCGCCGCCTTGTTCCGGCGGCGCTCGAGAATGACGGCCCCGGCACCGGATTCGTCCAGGCCATGCGGGCGCTCACCGCCGAGGACATGGGGATGGCTTTCGCCCGCCGCCGCGAACTGGCCTTCCTGGCGAACGCGCTCGTCTCGGGCGAGTCGAAGCAGGGCCGGCGCATGACGCTGCCCGAGGCGGCCGAAGCGGCCGTGTCCACGTGCGAACGCGGGATGCAACGGCTCGCGGGAAGGGACCCCAAGCGGGCCGCCACGATCCTCCGCGAAGACCTGGGGGCCGTCTACCTGTTCCGTCTGGGGCGGGCGCGAGGCTGACCGTCAGGGGCGGCGCAGGCCAATCCCACCAAGCGGTTCGGTTTCGATGCGCTGCCCGAAGCCCGCGATCAGCGGGCGTCCCTTCGCAATGGCCGCCTGCACGGCCGGGAGCGTCAGCGACGCCTGATGGTGCTCGCGGCTCTCCCACGCCTCGGTGATCCAAAGTCCGTCGGCATCCTGCGGGTCGCGGGCGATGACATAGCTCAGGCATCCGGGCATGTCCCGGGTTCCGTCGAGAAGAAGGGCGGCCAGCTCGTCGCGCTTCCCCACGACGGCTTTCATGTTTCCGATCAGTCCGTACATGCTTGTTCCTCTCAGGACGATGATTCCGGGCGCTCGCCGACGCGATTGGGGAAGGAGATTTCGAGCACCAGGCAGCCTCCGTCCGTTCGAAAGGGGCCGTGGACCTCGCCCGGCGGGCGGCTCGCATAGTGCCCTGCCTCGAGCCACAGGTCGAAGGCGGCATCGTAAAGGCGTCCGCTGACGATGTACACTTCCTCGGGATACGCGTGCGACTTGCCGCCGAACGGCGTCGTGTCGGCGCCAGGCAGAAAGCGCGTCAGTCGCGTGTACTCGCCGGTAGCCGGATCCATGCTGAGCGTGAGTTCCTCGGCCATCCCCTCGAGGCCGGGCACGGGCGACCAATGGCCGCAATTTTCGGGAGCGAGAACATTCCAGTACGTGGCAATTGTCTTGGGCATGGTTGGCAAGGCCTCGTCTTCTGGATGCCAGCGTAGCAGAAGGCGGCGGCGACGCGCGATGCGAAACGTTACTTTCCGGAGCAGCGATAGAACCGCCCCGCCGAATCCGGTGTGGTAGAGTGACGGAATGAAGCTCCCCTGGTGGCTCCCGTTCGGAAAGATCCCGGAAGTCTCCCCGCAGGAACTGGCGGAGAAGCTGCGGGGGCCCCGGCCGCCCCTGCTGCTCGACGTGCGCACGGCGGCGGAGTGGAACCACGGGCACATCGCCGGCGCCGTGCACGTCCCCATTCAGAACTTCCGCGAAGAATTCCCCCGGCATGCCGGCGACAGAGACCGCGAAGTGATCGCCATCTGCCTCTCGGCCCATCGCAGCATCCCGGCCGTGCGGGTTCTACGAAGCGCCGGCTTCGGCAGGGCCGCGCAGCTGCAAGGGGGCATGCGGGCCTGGCGCGCGGCCGGGCTGCCGACGGTGAGCGGATGAATTGTCCAATCGCCCCTTCCGCGAACATGGCTAGCCGGCGTGCTGGTGCACCGTGATGCGGTAACCGTCGGGATCCAGAAACGAGAAAACGCGTCCGAAGGGGGAATCCTGGAGCGGCTGGACGATCTGCGCGCCCGCCGCTTCGACCTGGCTCGCGAGACTGTCGGCGTCGTCGCAGTTGAGCCAGAGAGCGACCCCCCAGCCCAGCCGATTGGCCTCGTCGAGGGGAATCAGCGGTTCCCGAATCGCGAAGGGAACCGGGTGGGTATCAAAGACAATGGCATGGGGCGGGCCAAGGGCTTTCTGCTGAAGACCGAGGGCCTCCACATAGAACCGGCGGGATCGTTCCATGTCACGAACCTGGAGGGCGATGAAGTCGGGGCCGAGAATGCGAGCCATGATTGTTTACTCCTCTAATTGTCAGGGTCCTGATAACCATATTATCAGGGCCCTGATAGAATGCAAGCATGGTCGAAAAGCACATCGGATATCAGCTCAAGCGGGCCCAGCACATGCTGCGGCTCCGCATGGACGAAGCCCTGGCGCCCCTCGGGCTGACCGTCCCCCAGTATGCGGCTCTCAGCGCCCTCGAGACCGAAGACGGACTCTCCAATGCAGAGATGGCGCGGCGCTGCTTCGTGACGGCCCAGACGATGAATCCAATCGTGTCCGCACTCGAACAGTCGGGATCGGTTCGGCGGAAGGCGCACCCGGCGCATGGCCGCGTGCTCCAGGTATTTCTGACGAATCAAGGGCGCCGGCTGCTTGCCCGTGCACATGCGAAAGTGTTCGACGTCGAGGCGCGTATGCTTGGAGAGATGCCGCCCGAGCAGAAGGCGCTGCTCCTGCAGCTGCTGCGTGGATGCGCCGACCGGCTTGAGGAACGGGCCTGAGCGAAGCGCTCGACGCAAGGGAGCCGGATTGCCGCACGTTCAGGCCGGTGCGTCACTCCTCGGCCTGCGTGTCTCCCGGCGGGTTCTCCCGGAACCAGTTCACGATGGCCGGCATGGCGGGCTCGAACGGTCCGGGGATGGATAGATTCAAAACCCCGGCGCGCCGATCGCTGCGGTTCTCGAAGTCGTGCGTCACGCCGCCCGGAACGAGGATGAACGCTCCGCGCGGAGCATCGGTCCACGTTTCGCCCAGGAGAATGCTCATCGTCCCCTCGAGCACGAAGAAGATATCGTCCTCGGGATGCGCGTGCGCGCCCGGCCCCTTCGTGCGCGGTTCGAGCCACCACTCCGAGACGGAATAGCCGTCGGCCGTTTCGGCTCCATCGGCCTTGAAGACCGCCTGAATGCGCCCCATGTCGTAGACGCGCCCTTCGCCGGGGCCAAGCAGCAGCGGTTTGCGGTTGGATAGCGGTTCTCCTGACATTCCCTGCACTCCTCTCGTGCGATATCGATCGTGCAGCCTACCAGTTCGCGCTCCCCTCGACCGCACCGCCGGGACCGATGACGGCCGACGCGCGGTAACGGGGTACGCCGGGGGTGACGTAGCCGAAGCTGTGCTCGAAGCGGGCACCGTCGGCCAGGGTCCCCGCGACCCGGTAGGCGGAATCCTGCCGCACCACGAACCCGACGGTGACGCTCTCGCCGTCGGCCAGCGATTCCGCTTCATACCGCGCCGCGCCGACCTCGACGGCGAGATCGGTGACGGTCTGTCCGCTCGCATTGCGCACCACGATACGATGGCTGTCGTCGGCCAGCACCGCAAGACCGTAGCCGGCGGCGACGCCGAGCGCAAGCAGCAGCAGCCTGCGCAGCACGGCGAATCCCCGCGACCGGCTCCGCACTTCGGCCCCGCGCACGCCTGAACTCACCGCGCCGTCAGCAGCAGGAGCACCGCGCCGACGCCGTAGTGGATGTCGTCGTCGACGGGGAGGCCGGCGTAGTAGTCCAGTCCGCCCGGCTGGGTGGGGCCCGAGGTGCCCGTGACCGTCGCCTTGCCGTCCTTCGTCACGATGCGGGCGCGCACGCCTTCGAGCGCCTTGCCGTGGGCCGCCGCGGCGATCCCCGCATCCACCAGGCCGAGTTCGGCGCCGCGCCGGATCGCGTCCGCAAACAACGCCGTGGCCGAGGTTTCCAGATAGCCTTTATCCGGATGGTTCACGACCGTCCACCATTCCCCGGTCGGATCCTGCGTCGCGAGTACGCCGTCGAGAATCTGTTTTTCCACGGCGGCGACTGCGTAGTATCGCGGATGATCCTTCGGGAGGATCGAGAGAAAGCGCGAGAGGATGTTGGCGACCCAGCCGTTACCGCGGCCCCAGAAGACCGGCGAGGCGGGCCACGGCGACTCCTGCACGAGCGCATGGCGGAACAGGCCGGTCGATTCGTCCTGAAGCTCGGCGGCGAAGATCAGAATCTGATCCGCATACAGGTCCCAGTCGGGCGCGTGATCGTAGAGCTCGCCGCGCGCCATGAGAAAGCTGCCGAACATGAAGAGAGAATCAATCCACAGCTGCGGAGCTTCGGGCTGCAACAGGCCGAGATGGCCGATGCCGCCCGCCTCGGTGCGCGGCGCGGTGTGCAGATAGGCCCACGTGCGGTGGATCGTTTCGAGCAATTCCCCGTCGCAGGACCAGCGGGCCAGCCGGGCCGCCGCCGAAGCGGGGGCCACCGTGTCGCTCCAGATCATGGGGAACGAGCCGGCATGATGTTTCTGCCACGCTTCCACATACTGGCGGTACTTCATGTCGCCGGTCGCCTCGTACAGGTCGAGCATGCCGTAGGAGAGTACGGCCGGACCCCAGTCCCAGTGCATCGTTTCGGGCGGATGCCGCTCGATCCACGCATCGGCCACTTCGCGGGCGAGCGCTTCTTCGGCGAAGGCGCGCGGCGCCGGCGGATTTCCCGGAACGCACGCAGGCGGCTCACTGATCCGCGAGTCGAGGGGAACGGTAGCGGCCGGTTCCGTTCCGCACGCGAGGAGGAACGCCAGTCCCGCGAGGGGGAAGCGCTTCGCGGCTTTGGCCGATGTCACAGCTTTCATGGTTTCACCTGAATCGGCGCTTTGTCGCCGTCGAGGATTGTCGTCGACCCGACCCGCAGCTGCGAACCGTCGGCGACAAGCCCGAAGGAGCCATCGACGGCGGCGATGGCGACCTGTGCGTCGGTCGTGACCAACGGACCGCCGGGGATCTGCAGGGTTCCGGGCGCGCCCGCTTCCCGCAGCCAGACGACGTCTTCGCCCCACGCTCCCTTCACGAGCCAGGCCGCCCCTTTCACGGCCGAAAGCGAAGTCACGGTCAAGCGGCCGTCGGGAGAACCGGCAGCGGCGTCCGTGCGGTACGGCGCGAGAACAGCGAGAAAATCCGGTGCGACGGCATGCACGGTGGCATCCACGACGGCGTGATCGGCCGCGTAGATTTCCTGCTCGAGCAGTTGGTGCACGTGGGGCGCCTTCAGGGGAACATACGGCGGTTCCACGAAGATCGGCGCGCCGACCGTCGAGGTCACGGCCGCGTCGAGGCTCCCCTTCTCGCGGAAGATCTGCACGGTCTGGCCGGTCACGGCAAAGGCGCCGCCGACGTCGAAGCCGGCCCACAGGTGCGACCGCCACTGGAAGTCGCGCGCCGAAGCGACCTCGCTGGCGATGCGGTCGGCCACGACGAAGTAGCGCTCGCGCACGAAGGCGACGCCGCGGCGCACCGTGATCCCCTCGTACTGCATGCGCGCCTCGCCCCAGGCGATGCGCTCGCCATCGATGAGGTTCTCGAGGAAGGCATCCGTGTCGCCCCAGCTGTTCAGCAGGCCGCGGATGGGGCCGCCCTTGCCGTCGACGAGCACGACGTTGTGCGAGGGGTGATTCATGGTCACCGGATTGTCGAGCGGATTCGGCTTGTAGTAGCCGGTGTCGATGAGCAGCGGTTCTCCGTAGCCGTACAGCGCGAACGCCGTCCCGTCGGCATGATTGTGAATGGAACGGCGGGCGGCGCCATGATCGCCGACAAGCATGAACCAGAGATCGTCCGCTTCCCAGCCGGAGCGGAAGACGGCCTGTCCCGTGTCGGGAAAGAAACGGTTCTTCCACGCCGGCGGCTGCGCGGCGACCGTATCGTCCACGTAGGCGAGGTACCAGGGCGCCAGGTAGAAGAAGCTGTGCATCTCCATCGGACGCTCTTCGCCGGTGAGCCAGTCCCAGAGCAGATACCCCTCGCCGCCGAAGCCTGTGAGCAGCACCGAGGCGACGTGCGAGACCGTCTTGGAATCGTTGACGTGCGCGCGCAGACCCGAGGGGAGGCGCACGGCGGTCAGCCACTCGGCGGTCTTGCGCAGCAGCGGGGAGTGAAGCGGATTTTCAAAGACGAACGGTTCCCCCTCGACGCACACCTGGTCATCCCACGGCGGCAGCGGGTTGCGGCTCTTGCAGATCCGCTCATAAAGGCGCTGCGGAGACTGCGTGTTGTCGACGGCGATGAGGAATGGAAGGGCAGGCCCAAGCGCAAACTGGCCATAGAACGGACCCTCGCTGATCCCCCCGTCGGCCTGCACGTACTTGCCGTCGGGTCCGAGCAGATCGGCGATGTCGCTCACGGCCCAGTTCAGCCAGCGATCCGCGTCGTAATGGTGCGGAAAAGCAAGCGCCACGTACCCGAAGGCGGCCAGCGTGCGGATGGGATGGTTGTTGCGCGTGACGACGAGGCCGATGATGCGGAAGAAGGGGTTATCCAGAAAGCGGGTGGAAAACTGATCGGTGACCTCGAGAATGCGCCGTTCAGCTTCGGCCGACTCCTCGGGCGTGAACCACGGCGTGGCCGAAAGCAGGTCCCAGGCGTTCACGTAGGAAATCAGCACGCGCGGCATGCCGATGTTGATGTCGAGATGCTCGTTCGAGTCCCAGTCAGTGTCCAACGTGAGCAGCAGCGTCTTCGCCTTTTCGGCGGCGGCCTTGTCGTCGAAGACCCACGCGAGCACGGCGTTGGCCTGCGCGATGTGCGCGTTCTCGCTCCACACGCCGACGTCCCAGACCTCGAGCGGCTCCCGCGGTTCTGCCGCCGCCTTGGTGCGAAGTTCCGTCAGCATGGTCGCATACGGTTCCCGGCCGACCCGCGCGCGGATGATCTCCTTGTGCTCGGGACGGTACATCAGATGCGGGTGCACGACCGCTTCGCGCGCCGCAGGCTTCTCTGGCAGCTCGTCACAGGCAGAGGTGGACAGGGTAAGGGCCGCGCCCAACAGCAGCGCGCGGAAGGAGAAATGCCGGGGAAGGCGGAAGCGAATCATCGTGCGGGGCCTCTGTGTACCGGGGGACGCGAAGGTATCGCTATATTGTGGCGATTGCGGCACGGCTTGTCCAAGCAGGGGGGCGGGCTGGCCGCGGGTCGTGCAAAACCGGTCACCGAGTCGGTGAAGGTTCGACGCCGGGCGTCTACTTAACCTTTCGTCCGAGTACCTTGCCGAGCGTTCTGCGAAGATCGAAGACCGGAACCCGTCGAAATTCCGGGAGCGCCCGCACTGTGGCCACGAAAAAAGGAATGGACTCCGCAAGCTCGGCCTGAGCCACGCCAAACCTGCTGCCGACGGCGACCGCCAACCATAAAGGGGTCAGCCTTACAATCCACTGGTCCATGAGTTTCGTGCGTTTCCGGCGGTATTCCTCTCCGAACGTTTCGCCCAGAACGGCCAGAACGATGTCGTCGAATTCGGCAATTCGTGTCTCTCCAAGTGGCCGTCCGGCATCCATGTCCTCTTCGATTCTCGCCGCAAACGCCGACCACTTGGCACTCTGCCGCAACGCGATCACCGCGGGCCAACTGACCAGATCGGAGATTGGCTCCTGCTTCAAATTCTCGACACGAGCGACAAGCTGTGCATGCGCCTCCCGGGTAAGGAGTCTGCGCCGGTCATCGGGGACAATTTCGTCCGGCGACTCAAACCACGAGGGGAAACATGCGGGCTGGTGATAGGCCTCCGCTTCTATCTGTTCCATCCGCCGGTACGCATTGGCGACGTCGACCACCGCGCGTAAGTCACGCCGGCCCTCCGAAGACAGAATCGGGCTCTCCCTGAGCACTTCGTAAGCCTGACTGCGCGAAGTACAAGCGAGCAGCCTCCCCAGGAAGGCCTCCTGTTCCTGCGTGCTGATGCCAGGCAGACACTTAAGCGACGCGCTCTGGAGACCGAGCGCGCGCAGATACGCTGAAATCGGTGTTTCGTCCCGCCGTGGGAACTGTTCAATTCCGCCTATCGACGTGAGTGCGCGCTCGTACGCGTCAAGAGCCCCTTCTCCATGTCTGTCCGCGTGCAGGCGGCGAAAGGTATCATAGCGCTCTCGCGAGGACCGAAGCGTGCGAATCCGCTGGTTATCATCCACCGTGAGGGAAGAGAATTCCATGCCCTCGTCCAGTGCACGCACGATACTGTCCTCAAGACTATCGGAGTCACCGCAGAAACGAAGAAACCGGTGCTCCTGAAGAGCATCCATGAAGCTCCTATCCGCAGCAGCCTGGATGACGAACGCTTGCAGGCCGGCATGGTCAACCAGTTGATCGCGGGAAACCGCGATTTCGCCCGCCGCCATGGCCGCCACCGACAGGAGGTCCTGGACCGTATCGGCCCTGGTAAACGCTTCTGCCTCGCGGCGTTGGTGCACCGTATCGAGTCCGTCGATCCAGACACGCATCACGTACTCCCATCGCACCGGCTCATTGGCCGTGCCGTTGAAGACCGTTCTTTCGCAATGCCGTTCATCGTGCGGGGCCTCTGGGAGCGGGAACGCGCAAGGATACCCCTGTATTGTGGCGACTGTGAGCGGTCTTGTCACGCTTTGTCGCTGGCAAGCGATCTGGGCGGTTTCGCCTTGCTTCCGCTGGCGGCAGGTCTGCTGACGCTGCAGAGCGATCGGCCGGGAGGAACGCTGCTCATCGTGGGCGAGAGCGTGGTCACGACCGCGCTGCTGAACCAGGCCGTCAAGTTCGGCGTCGGCCGCTCGCGCCCCTACGCGCGGAACGGAAACGATGCCGGCGTGGATCCGAAGAAGGGGGACGATCACCTCTCGTTCTTCTCGGGGCATACGGCGGTGAGCTTCAGCCTGGCGACCGCGACCTGGGGCTGGATGCACGCAGAAGGTTCCCCACATGCGCCGTGGGCGGGAGGCGCGCTGCTCGCGGGAGCCGCCTTCGTCGGCTACTCGCGCATCGCCGCTGACCGTCACTATCTGACCGATGTGCTGACGGGCGCCGTCATCGGTTCGGCCGTGGGCTGGCTGACCGTCAAGATGCACCGGGCACCCGCGGGGGGAACGTCCGAGGTTCCCGCCGGCGTCGCGCTGACGTGGCGGCTGTAGAGTTTACGGGGGGTGCGCCAATA
This sequence comes from bacterium, assembly GCA_041690355.1. Lineage (GTDB taxonomy): Bacteria > J088 > JAWLBW01 > JAWLBW01 > JAWLBW01 > JAWLHK01. The sequence goes on from JAWLHK010000004.1 coordinate 68,231, forward strand.
TCAGGGGACGATGGCCGGCGGGGGTTCCGTCGGCCGCTCGCCGAAGTTGCGCGCATAGGCTTCGCCGATCCGCGTCACGAGGAGCAGCGCCGCCACGGCGAGGCCGACGTCGACGGCATCAGACAGCGCGTACACGATGGCGGAGCTCGCATACGCCGAAGCATCCTCCGCGGCCAGCACGAGCTTCACCGCCGCGCGCCCCACGACCGTCGAGAGGATCCAGAGCGTCCACCAGGCGCTGAGGAGCCCCGGCGACGCCGCTGGATCGCGATGGCTCACCTGCCAGATCTCCTGCATGGCCTGATACGGCTTCACGAGGTTGGCGATGGGGACGAAGTACCACCCGACGGCCCACCCCGGCGTGAACCGCATGGCCTGCCCCGACAGCGCGCCCAGGTTCTGGTTGCTGCGGTAGATCCAGCGCAGAAACGTGATGCCCGTGGCGAGACCAAGCAGCACCTGTACGCCGCCCACGGCGAGCGAAACGAGGTCGGCCGGAAGCATCGTCTCGTTCGGATCGAGCCCTGGGGGAAGGTTCGCGTAGGTGTGGTACTCGAACAGGCCCGCGGGGATGGCCGCCGCCGTCACCACGATGGTCGCCTGCAGGAGAAACCGGAGGGTCTGCGTCAGATCGGCATGGGATTTCAGCTGCATGGGGATTCCTCGCCTTTCAGTCCCTCAGCATATCGTATCGCTATGCATACGGGCAAGCGGGAAGATTCGCGGGCATATAGGCGCGGCGGGCGCTTACTCACTTTCGGTCATTCCGGCAAAACGGAGCAGGTCCTTCCAGAAGACACCGCACAGGGGTGCGGTTACGAGTAATCGGATCCAGGTCGAGCAGAACGTATATTTCGAACCGATACCAAAGGACGTCAGGTCCAGAATACCGATAATTGCAATGCCTACCAGGAAGTCATAGGCAGAAAGTCTGAATCGCCGATCATGAGCATTGCTGAAAAGCTTCACGAAAAAGTACCCGAACGGCAGTGCGAGAAAAACATATGCAAACGGGACTTCGCACGTTGAGAAACCAGGCTTCATCAGCGCGCTCGCGACGTCCAGGACGAGTAGATATGTCCATCCAAGGATGAATGGGACCGCGATACGCCTGAATTCCCGGTCGATGATGTCGTCGGGTGAGGACACAGCTTAGTTTAACTGGCCTTCTCCGATTCCTGCAGTTCCCCGTACAGCCGCCAGGCCATCCAGGCGACGGCGAGAACGATGAGGATCAGGAGCGACCAGAGGGCGGCCTGTTTCCAGAGCGGAACCGCGGGCCTCGGGCGCAGCAGGTCTTCGCCGCCGAGCACCATGGCCGATTTCAACTCGGCGCGCCCGGGCGCAGGCGCCCTCTCGATCCCCCTTTCGCGCAACATCCGCTCGAAGTGCTCGAGGCCGCCGGGGCGGCGATCGATGTCGGCGCGCCCGTAGGCGAGCGTGAACGGCCCCGTGCCGCGCGGCAGAAAGATCATGCGGTGAGGCACCCAGCCGAACGCGACCGGCGGAAGCGCGGCGCCCCCCGACTCGATGCGGATGCGCCAGTGGCGGTGCGGCACGGCCGGAAACGTGACGGTGTCTTCCTCGAGCCCGCCGGGGGCGAAGCGGGCGCGATACACCGTGCCGCGGGCCCGCGCCTGCCACGACGTCTCCGGGTCTGCACGGGACTCGACGACGAGGCGAAGGAGCATGTTCTCCTCCAGCGCCACACGGACCCGGTCGATCGGATACGAGCCGTCGAACGCGAACTCGAAGCTGCGTTCGGCCTCGCCGGCCCGGGCGGGAGCCGTGAGCCACCGCGGCTCGGCGCGGCTGCGGGCGTGGCTGCGGCCGATCACCTCGCGCACGGTGATGCGGGGCGACCCCGGGTCGAGCACCCGCAGGCGAAGATAGCGCACGCCGAGCCCGTGCAGCGGGACGGAGTCGCGGATCAGCGCTTCGCCCTGAAAGGAAAGGCGCGCCAGGTTCCACACCGGATGCACCGTGCGCCAGGACTGCAGATCGGGGCTGCTCTCGACGGCCACCCGAAGCAGCGCCTCGGCCGCACTCGTCGCCGATGCGGGCGCGGTCCAGTCGAGCCGGATCTCGGAGACCGGCGCATGCGTTTCGCCCAGATCGACGAGCAGGCTCTGCCCTTGGGAAACGGGTTCCTGTCCGGGCGACCCACCCGGCGGTTCGGCGCCGATATAGCGGAATGAGACCGCGCCCCCCGCCGCCCGCAGCTCGACCAATGCCGAGTCGCCGCTCGCGGAACCGCCGAGGATCGGATACTGACGGAAGGCGACCGTGACGTCGGTCGTCACGTCGGCCCACGGCTTGTGCTCGAGCCTGAAGGGGAGCAGTTCGCCGACGGCGTTGAAAACCGCGACGTCGCGCAGATCGGGCCAGACCACGGCGCGGTAGACCTCGGGCGGAATGTCGGCCCCCCAGGTGGCGTACGTGCCGGGGGCGCCCATGCCGACGCCGTACGCGAAGTCATCGGGACCCAGGCCCCCCGTGTCGGCGCGGGCGGCGGGGGGAGCCAGGAGCGGAAGCAGAAGGAGAATCCATGCGGGAAGACGCATCACACGACCCTTTCCTTGTCATCCTCTTTGCGCGGCGGGATGGGCGCCAGGTAACCGATAGCGAGCAGGAGCACGCCGGTACCGAGAAACGAGACGACGCGGGCGATGGTCCCCGTCGCCGCGAGATCGACAATCAGCAGCTTGGCCATGACGAGTGCGAGCAGGCCGGCCCCCGCGATCCAGACGCGGCGCCATCCCCTGCGGTGCGCGACGAACATGAGGCCCATGGCGCAGGCGGTCCAGAACAGAGAGAGCGAAGTCTGGAGCACGGCCGATCTCCAGAGCGCGGCGCTGCGCCAGGGAACGCCGGCGAAGTGATGGACGGCGCGCACGACCCCGGCGGTCCACCACACGAAAGCGAACGCGCCGGCCGCCGTGGCGAAGGGCGCCGGGGGGAAATCCGCGCGCCAGTCGGCGGGCATCACGTTGCGGTACCAGCGGATCGAGGCGAGCAGCAGGAATCCGGCCCCGAGATCGAGCGGGTTGATGAGCGGAAGATACGAGAGGCCGGCCGTCGCACCCGACGACGCGAGGTGACCCGCCAGCGCCGCGAACAGGGCGGCCCCGAAGAGAACCGTGGCGCCGGTCCCCGCGTACAGCCGGGGCGCAAGCCGCACCGGGAACGCGCCGGACCGCCCGCCGGCGAGCGCGAACAGCGCGGGAACGATCATGGCGACGGCGAGCACCCACTCGGCGCCGCGCAATCGGTATTCCGGATCCGTAAGCTGCAGCAGCTGCCAGCCGATCTCCCACGCCACGAGCAGCGCCCCCAGCCACCAGCCGGCCAGGTGCGCAACCGGAATCGCGGCGGATGCGTTTCCGGCGTCACGCGCGAGGTGGCGGTAATGCACGATCGCCACCATGAGCCAGGCGGGCGCGCCGATGCCGGCGAGCGGATGCCAATCCCCGGCGCTGACGAGTCCGAACAGAAAGAGCCAGGCGGCCGGAACCAGTCCCAGCCAGGCCGCGCCGGGCGTCGCCCACCGCAGGCGGCGCGCGCACCAGGAGGCGAGGACGGCGGTCGCGGCCAGATAGATCAGATACCCGTGGACGAGAATCCCGGCCGCATACGCGCCATGATGCCAGTCCCGCTCGGAGGCGACGCGATACCACTCGGCCCAGCCGCCGCCCAGCCACCAGGCGGCCGCCAGAAAGAGAAAGGGCCAGGCCGAGGCGCGCTCCCACCGGGCGATGCGGGATGCGGTGCCGGCGAGCAGCCAGGCGACCAGCAACGCGCTGGCGGCGAGAAGGAGCGTGCCGATGGCGGCGGCATTCAGGACGGGAACCGCATCGGCGCCGGGCCCGCCGGCCTTCACGAACGCAATGGCGGCGCCGCCCTGCAGCAGCATTCCGGCCAGACGGGCAAGCCGCGCGCCGCGGCGCACCCCGCTCCACACGAGCACGACCCCTTCGACCGCCCAGGCCGCCGCGGTCCACCGGCTGTCGAGCGCGAGGGGAATGGCAAGCGTGTTGAAGGCGATGCCCAATCCGAGAAAGATCCGCGCCAGCGCGGCATACCGCTCGCGCGCCCGGCTGAACAGGAGGGTGGCCAACCCGACATAGAGCACACCGAGGAGCGCCGCGCTGGCCGCGAGCGCCCAGGGAATGCCGCCCACAACCTGTGTCTGCAGACCGAAGGCGGTCAGGGGGAGCCCGAAGATCAGGGTGTTATCGATGCCGTCCAGCCCCTTGCTGCGCCGGGAGTAGAAGAGCACGCCGACGGCGAGATAGAGCAGGAAGAAGAAGATGAGGAACGGCTCGACCGTTCCCGCGAGCTCGGGCTTGTAGGCGTCGGCCCCCCAGGCCGCACCGACGCCGAAGGTGAAGAGAAAGCCGAGCAGGTTGAGCGAACGCCACGCGCGGTACCGGGCCACGGCGAGAATGCCGAGATTGAGCATGGCGTAGTAGGAGAAGAGGGCGACGTGATTCCCCTCGCCCGAGGACGCGAGAATCGGCGCGAGAAAGCCGCCGCTGACCCCGAGCACGGCGAGCACCTGGGCGTTCTGGAGAATCGCGAGGATGGCCGAGAGAACGGCGGTCGTGAGCAGCAACGCGAACGCGAGTCCCGAAGGGATCAGGTGGTAGAGCTGGTAGCCGCCGAAGACCGTCAGGTAGAAGACGCCAATGCCGCCGCCCTGCAGAATGAGCCCGAAGGCCCGCTTCGTGCTGCGCAGCCGCCAGCCGAGGCCCGTCAAGGCGAGGGCGCCCGCCGCGGCGGCGCCGAGGCGCACCTCGATGGGGAGAAATCCGCGCTCGCCAACGTATTTGAGGAGGAAGGCGACGCCGACGAAGAGCACCAGGATGCCGATGCGGGCGATGGGATTGCCGGTCGTGAAGTACCGCTTGACCGCCGCGACGGCCTCATCGATGGGGCCTGGCTCCGCGGGCGGGCCCGGTTCCGCAGGTTCCGTTGGCGGAACGCTTTCCGCTTGTGCCGAGGAAGGCCTGGACGCCTCGCGCAGCTCCGTGGCGAAGTCGTGCCCGGACTCGCCGGACTCGCCGCGAGCGGAAGGCGGCGGGGGCGCTGCGAACGGCGGCGGTTCCACCGGCTGCGCCGGGGGTGGCGCGGGCGGTTCCCCCGCAATGGGGCCGGCCCCCGTCTGCTCGAGCCTCTCGATCCGCGCGAGCAACCTGCGCTCGCGCAGCAGGGCCGCGCGCTGCTCCTCGCGGAGGGAGTTCCGCAGCTGGAACACCAGGACGAAGAGCGCGCCGACCGCGCCGCCGAGGAGGACGCCGCTGCCGGTCAGAAAGGCGAGCAACGCACCGGCCGCCGCGGCAAGAAGGAGAGGAGCTACAGGCATCCCTTATTCAAGCAAAGAGCCGGCGCGGCGGCAAACCTTGCGCCATGCGAATGGCAGATGACAAATCGCAAATGGCAAATGCACAACCCGTTCGTCGCGAGCTGACGGCGGGAGCTTTCCGCTGCCGCGGCCCCCACCTCGTGCACATCGTGGTCCATGGCTCCCCCGGGGGAGCATCCATTGCTGCACGTGCTTGCGGAGGACTGAGAAGGAATAGCCCGGTCATTGCGGTCTGGCGATCAGCTGCCGGTCGTCTACGACGGTGAAGGTGGCAAGTTCTACCTCGGCCGCCCGGATATCGGAGCGAAGCGAATAGAGGATGAGGCCGTTCCCGTTCTTCAACAGAGCGGCTCCTTCAAACCCGTCGACATGCGGGAGCACCACCTTGTACTGTTCACCCGTCGGACGGGAGAGCGCAATCGCCTTGTCGTCTTTCTGAGAAATGCGCCGGTCACCGTTGGAGTCGCTCTCGGCGACGACATAGAGAAACGCCTGAGGTGCAGGCTTCGGATCGACATATCCGGCTTCGGGGATGTTCTCGGTCGAGAGAATCAGCCCGCTCGGTTCGGGACGTAACCACCTCGTTGTGCGGCTCTCCGGATCGAAGAACAGGTAATTCCTGGTCGAGAGCGCCTGCTTGCCCGAGCCGAAGCCGCCGTCGTATCCCTGGTCCAGATACAGCTCGGCACGCAGGACATCGGTCCCGTCGATCGCCCGGAAATCTCCGAGACGCGTGGATTCGCTTACACCCTGGCCTTTCTCGACGAAGGCCACATCCTGCACATGGCGGGTACGGAACGCTTCCGCAAGAATGAGTCCGAGGGCGCCCACACCTGCCGCAGCGGCGACGAGGCCGGCGAGGAAGATGATGACCGCGTTGGCCTTCCACAAGGCGGCGAAAAACTTCTCAGACGCCACGCAACACTCCGTTCCGCCGGTGAATACCGGCAGGCAATACCTTACCGGGCAGAGCGCATCGGCGCAAACGCGCTCAGGGATGCGGGCGGGGATTCTCGGCTGCGAGCGGATATTGCTGACGGCACTGCAGCTCACACATGGCCTCGTCTGCGCACTGCTCGAGACAGGCGTACAGCGGTTCGCCCCGGATACTGAGGCATCCGGCCAAGATGAGCATCGATGCTGCGAGGAGCCGGATCACTGCCCCTCCCCTTCCCTTCGCAGCAGTTCGCGCTTGCGTTCGACACCCCAGCGATACCCCGCGAGATCGCCGTCACGGCGCACGACGCGGTGGCACGGGATGGCCACGGCGAGGGGATTCGCCGCGCAGGCGCTCGCGACGGCGCGCACGGCGGCGGGAGAGCCGATGCGGCGCGCGAGCTCGGTGTAGGTCACCGTCGCGCCGGGGGGAATCTTCTGCAGCGCCGTCCACACGCGATGCTGGAACGCCGTTCCCCGGATATCGAGGGGCAGCTCGAAGCCGACGCGCGGCGCTTCGACGAACCCGACCACGGCGGCCACGACCCGCTCGAAGGCGGCGTCGCCGCCGACCAGGTGCGCCCTGGGGAACCGGTCCTGCAGGTCGCGCACGAGCGCCTCGGGATCGTCGCCGAGCAGGATGGCGCACACGCCGCGCTCGCTCTGCGCCACGAGGAGCGCCCCGAGCGAAGTCTCGCCGACGGCGAAGCGGATGGTCGCTCCGCCGCCGCCCGCGCGGTAGCGCCCGGGGGTCATGCCGAGCATGCCGTCGGCATCTTCATAGAAGCGGCCGGTGGACCGGTAGCCGGCATCGAAAATCGCGCCGGTCACCGACTGCCCTTGCGCGAGCGCGCGGCGCACCCGCTCGCCGCGCTGCGCGGCCGCCCAGGCGCGGGGGGTCAGTCCCGTGACGGCCTTGAAGGTGCGGTGCAGGTGCGAGGGGCTCAGCCCGGCGCGGCGCGCCAGCTCCGCGAGCGCGGGGGGCTGTTCGGCGGCGGCGAGCAGACGGCAGAGTTCGGCCACGGTGTCGGCATGCCTGGTCATGGCTACATCTTAGGCGGAAGCCCGCGTCCGCGCACTCCGGATCCTGCCATGCCCCTGGCCCCCCCCTGCCCCCGGGCCCGTACACTACCGCGCGCCCACGTACTTGCACTGGGGCGCGAAGCGCAGAATGTCGCGGTAGCTGGCGGTTTCGCACCGCCAGCGCAGGCCGCCGCGGGCGTCGACTTCGGGCACCAGTTGAATCGTGGCGGGTGCGCCGTCCACCTTCTCGGCGTAGGCGAGCGTCACGACACCGCCGTCGCCGACCCGCATGGAGACCAGCGCCTCGGTCTGATACTCCCCGGGCGCGTCGAGTTCGGCTTCTTCGTTCGACGTGGGGAACTCGCCACGGTTCGCATAGTACTCGGTCACCGCGACCTTGGCGCCCATGCCGACCTGCAGCCCTTCGGCGACCAGGGCGGCCGACAGATACCGTTCGCGCAGCGCCTCGGCCTCGCGCTTCTCGGCGGCGATGGTCTCCTGGAATTCAGCGGCGCGCCGATCGAGCGCGTTCGCCTGCTGCCGCAGCGCCTTGCCCGTCTGCCGTCCCGTCTGGCGCACTTCCTGCCGGACAGCGGCGGTCTGTTCATCGAGCCGTTCGTTCAGATCGGCTACCTGCCCCTGCAGCGCCTCGGCCTGCGCCCGCGCCGCCGCCGCGGCCTGCTCTAGCTGCGGCCGGCGAAAGAAGATTTCGTATGCCGCGAGCACGGCCGCGAACGCGAGCCCCGTCGCGATAATCTGCAGAAGAAACTTTTTCATGGAAACGCCTCCACCGGTTCGCGGGGGGCCGCCCGGCTGCTCACGAAACGTGTACTGTAGCAGCGTCGGGAATCCGGCGCACACGGCCTTTCGGCAGGGTCAGCCTTCGCGCCCGCCAGCTTCATTCAGGGTCGGAATGCTCGTGAGCCGCGACAAGCCCGTCGAGCGAGGCGCCCGCCATCCGCATGGCGACGCGGCAATGGGAAACGCCCGGGGTTGCCTGCGATTGCAGCACGACAAACTGTCCGCCCGCATGGCCGACAATCGCGCGGTCGAACTCCATCATGCGGAAACACGCCTGCACGTCGCCCGTTCCCCGCAAGGGACACGGCGTGTGAATCTCCGCATACACGGTATCCTCGGTGACGGACGTCACGGGCACCTGCTTCGCCGAGGGGAACGAACGCTGCCAGAGGGTCCCCAGCTCGGCCAGCGAAGCCGCGCGTCCAATCCGCTTGCTCCGGATGGCCACCGCTGCGAGCGCATGCGTGAGCCCGTCGGAGAGGGGCCTCAGGAGTGGACGGCGGGCCACGGCCGCCAGCGTACCCAGAACCAGCTGCACGGAGGACTTGATAAGCCACTTCTGCATGACGACCGACCTTTCATGGCCTCGCGGCCGGAAGAGAACCTTGCGGAATGCGTCTGATGGATCAAGCCGCGGCCGACGTGTCGACATCGGCCAGGGCGATTCGATCCCGCCCGGCCGCCTTGCCGGCGTAAAGCGCCGCGTCGGCGCGGCGGATCAGGGATTCTCGGTCCTCACCAGCGTGCCATGCGGCGACGCCGATGGTCACCGTAATTCGAAGGGATCCCTGCGCGGTTTCAAGCGGAATTTTTGCGAGGCGCGCGCGGAGCCGTTCGAGAACCTCGACCGCCTGTCTGGGCGAGGTGTCCGGAAGCACCAGGATGAACTCCTCGCCGCCGAAGCGGGCGAGGACATCCGTCGCACGAAGACCCTCGCGGCAGACGGCGCTGAACAGCCGCAACGCCTCATCACCCGCCGCGTGACCGAAGTCGTCGTTGACGCGCTTGAAGCGATCGATGTCCATCAGACAGAGCGTGAGCGGCGTGCCGTTTCTCGCAGCCCGCGCGATCTCCCGGGCGAAGAGGACCTCGAATCGGCGGCGGTTCAGCAGTCCCGTCAGCGGGTCGGTCTCGGCCAGGTGGGTCAGTTCGGCCAGCAGCGCATATTCGCGCCGGCGCAAAGTGGCGAATCGCCAGGCCGCGATGGCGCCGATGATCGCGGGAAAGGAGACGAGAAGCCCGATGCTCGCGATCTCGGGTCCCGACATGTCGCCAGCGAACGAGAGCGTCGCCAGAAACCCGCCGACTCCGGCCGTGGCGACGGACAGCATGAGCGGAAACCGATTCGGCACAAAACTGAAGAGGCCCACGAGCATGGTCATGACAATGCCCAGATGCCAGGCGAGCTCCTCCGGGCGCGCGTGCACGACGACGAAATAGGCGGCGAACGAGAGCGCCTCCAACCCTGATACGATGCGTCCGTCCTCGATCAGCACCGGCCGGCGCCATGCCAGCGCGGCGCCCGCCGTAAGCAGGCCTGCAATTGCGATGCGCACGGCAAGCAGCCGCAGAAACGGATCTGCGCTGCCGAAGGCGACCCAATCCGGATAGGCGAAGACGAGAAACAGCAGCGCCATGACGAGCAGCGACACGGCGGTCTGGCGCCCCTTCTGCCCCCGGTACCGCGCGCGGAACGCGGCTTCGGCGGCCGATTCCGTGAACTCGGCCGTGAGGCGCGAGAGGGTCCACTCCGCAGAAGAGGGCGCGTCGCGGCGGAGTCGGCGTCCGCCCGGCGACTCTTCCACGAATGGCCCTCGCACGGCGTGAAGGGCTCCCGAATCATGCAGCGGAAGCGCTCCATCCGCGTTGTCGGCGTGGACGGTAGTCATCCACTGTATTGAACCTGTTTTCGGACATGAGCGCTGTGACGCAGGTAACAGGAGTGAGGATGGTGCGGATGGATCCGGGAATTTCATTTGTTCCCCCTCCTCCTCGCTGGAGGAGGAGGGCGCCATGCGCGGTCAGCGCAGGCGGGAGGAGGTGGTGACCGCCTGCCGCCGTGGGTATCATGGACCATGGCCTGGAGGAATCCGCTGGCGCCCCCGCGCCCCGCCGGGATGAGCGACGAAGAGGCGCGCCTCGCCGCCATCCTGCCGCCCGTGGGGCACACGGTTCCGCCGGCGACCGTAGCGGAACAGGTGCGCGGATTCGCACGCGTGCTCCGCTTCTCGGCCCGGTTCCTCCTGCGGATGCGCGCGCTCGAGGACATCGCGCTCGGCTCTCCCGCATTCCGCGAGGAATCGAGCGCCTTCCTGCGCACCCTCGGCATCCAGGTGGAAATCCGCGGAGAAACGCATCTGCAGCGCGACGGCCAGGTGCTCATGTGGAATCAGACGAGCCACCTGGATCATCTCGTGCTCGGCGTGGCGATCCCGGTCGCGTTCCGCTCGCTCTACAATGTGGAACTCGCCAAGGTTCCCCGCTACGGTCCCTGGCTGCGCAAGCAGGGGCACTTCTTCGTCGATCGCTTCGACGAGGCGCAATGGCGCGCTTCGATTGCCGAGGCGGCGGCGTGGATCCGGGAGGGGAACACGGTGCTCGTCTCGCCTGAGGGGACGCGCAGCTGGGACGGCCGACTGTTGCCGATGAAGCGCGGCGCCTTCCTGCTCGCCGTCGCGGCGCAGCGTCCCATCGTGCCCGTGGTCGTCCGCGGCGCGCAGCCGCTTCTGCCGCGCGGGCGGTTCACGGTCAAGCCGGGGATCATCGCGGTGGAATTTCTCGAGCCCATCCCCACGGAAGGCTACACCGAGGAAACGCGGACCGCGCTCGAAGCCCATGTGGCGGAACGGTTTCGCGAGGCGCTGCAAGACGGCCCCCCTGTCGTCCCCCGAAGGGTGACCCGCTGAGCAATGCTGTGCGATAAATCAGAATCCGGGAAGAGACACCGCTCTTGCTTCGGCCCTGGCTTCTCCCCCCCTCTCCCCCTCCCCCACTCCCCCACTCCGAAGGGTTCCGTGAAGTGACCCTACTTGGCCTTCTTCACAAACTCCGACTTCAAGCTCATCGCACCGAAGCCATCGATCCGGCAGTCGATGTTGTGATCCCCCTCGACGAGGCGGATGTTCTTGACCTTGGTGCCGGCCTTGAGCACGCCGGAGGAGCCCTTGAGCTTGAGGTCCTTGACCACGATCACGCTGTCGCCGTCGGCGAGCTGCGTGCCGTGGGCGTCCTTGACGATCAGGCCGCCGGCGCCCTCTTCGGCAGCGGCTTCGGGCGACCATTCGTGCGCGCACTCGGGGCACACGAGCAGGGCGCCGTCTTCATAGGTGTACTGGGATCCGCACTGCGGACATTTGGGTAGTTCAGACATTCCCCCATGGTAGCAGCCTGCGGCATGGACTGGCGACCCATGGTTCACGCCTCGCGCCGGAGCAACGCGATTCTCCGGCCCGCCGCCGAATCCTCGATCAGCGTGTCGAGCCGGCGCCGGCGCGTCGCCTCGCGCTTCGCGCTGACGACCCACCAGAGGGCGGCCTTGCGATACCCGGGCGGTTGTGCCCGGAAGTACTTCCATGCGGCGGCGTTCGCACGGAACCGGGCCGCCGCCTCCCGGTCGAGCCGCGGCATCCGGTCCTGGGAGAAGGAGTACCCCGCCTCGTTCCCGGGATCCCGTTCGGCAAACACACGCAACCCGGCGGGGCGCATCCGGCCCTGCGCCGTCAGCTCCGCGACCTTGCGGATGTTGACGGCGCTCCAGACGCTGCCGCGGCGGCGGGGCGTGAAGCGGATGCTGTACCGCTCGGCGTCAATCGACCGGCGGACGCCGTCGATCCAGCCGAAGCACAGCGCTTCGTCCACCGATTCGGACCACGTCATGCTCGGGCGGCCCGACCCCTTTTTGTAGTAACCGACGAGGAGCTCGGCCGCCGTCGTGTGGTGCTCTTCGAGCCACCGGCGGAAGTCTGCGGGCGTGGGAAAAAAGGTGGGCTTCATGCGGGGTGCGGTTCCGAACGTCTCCTGTGCAGGTGCATCTGCCCCCAGCAATCGCTGTGTCGGAGTATCCGGCTGCCGAACCCTGCGCGCTGGAGTCGTCCACACTGTATCAAGGTTCCGCATCCATTTGTCATGAAATCCTGATTCCCTTTTTCTCACCGCTCCGGCGCAATGGCAGACGCTTTCATTACGGGGTTTCCATGAAGGAGTCCTTCGACTGCTGGGGCGACAACGCGAACGACCAGGTCGGCGACGGAAGCGACGCGATGTTCACCCCTTCCGTTCCCGATCCGTCGCCGGTCACGCTGGCGCAGTAGGAACGGGGCGCGAAGCAATCGGGCCCGCCGCAAGGCAGGCCTTTTTTACCTTGGCGCGGTCGCCGGCGGCGTCCGCGGCGGCGATGGATTCAGGCGAACCGCCCTGAAACCGGTCTTCGGTGTACTGAAATCCTATTCCCTGATTCGCCCCGCAACGCAAGCGAGCACGATCGGAATTCAACCCGCGAACGCCCACCAGGCCAGGACGCCGAGCACGAGAATCATGACGCCGCAGCCTGCCAGTCCGGCGCCCGGAGACAACTCATGCTCGGGGACAGCGACGTCCGTAAGATCTTCGCCCTCCTCACCGAAGACACGCGCATTCAAGCAGACTGCGAGCTGCTGCATCTTCCGCAAAGCCGCATGGGAGGGCGTAGTGACCGAGATCGCGCCCGACTCGAACACAAAGGAGACCGGGCTCGATTCCGCGGAGACCCGCCACGGGAATTCGTACGGGCCCGCCTCGGATTCGGCGGACGTGCAGGACAGTTCGCCGAACGAGGCGTCTTCGGCGATAGCCGCGCGCACATCGGCGACACACAGGCCGGGGCCGTTCGGGCGTCTTATGGTTACGACGTAGCTCATCTTGCTGCCTGCCATTCAGCGGTGCGCCTGCAGGGAGCGCCGCGTACCCATCATATCGCCTCGCCCTTTCGCGTCGCAACGGAATGCTCGGGGGCGTCCGGAGCGAACAAGCCGCTCTCAGGAGCCGAGGGGCTCCTGCCGCAACTAGAACTGAATCCCGTCCAGCTTGCTGGTATCCAGCAAGGGCATCGTTATGTCGCGATCGAAGATGATGGTGCCCAGCGACGGCGGAACTTCGAACTGCTTATCCGCCGGGAAGGCATATACATTCATGGTCGCGCACATCTCGCCGTATTGCCCGAATCCGTAGGTGAGCTCGTGATCGGTCTGGTTGAGGTAATGGCAGGTAAACGTGATCCCCATCCCCTTCTTCAGGCTGATGGGCGGATCCACGACCACGATGTTGGGGCTGTCCCACTGTTCATTGGTGTAGATCACCTTGTCGAGCGTTCTGGTTCCGTCATAGATACGCGCTTCGAATTTCGTGAGATACGCATGCGCGTGCGACGCGAGGAGAACGAGGTCGAGGTCGAACGGCACGATGCACGTGCCGGTAATCTCGCCCTCAGACTGCGGAGCGACCGTGATGTCGCGGTTGTCGCAATTCAGAATATTGGCCGGATGCGGCGTCTCATCCAGCGGCCGGGTATAGACATTGAAGCGGCCATGAATGTTGACTTCCTTCCCCGACAGATTGAGCACGTGGTGACTGGTGATAAAGCGACCTGGGGTGGCAATGGCCAGGCCGTACCCCTCGGGCATGCGGTACGAGTACTCGCCGACGCCCGCGCCGAACACCAGTTTTCCCTGGTTGAGGCCTTCATGGTCGGGGCGTACTGAATTCTCGAGGTCGTTTTCGAAGGGGACCAATGGCGAGTCGCCGACGCACGGCGCCTGCTCGGTCAATGGCTCGGGGCTGTGGGCCATGAAGAAGTGATGGGTTCCCCGCGACAGATCCGAGTCGACGCCCGTAATCGCGAACGGTGTTTCCGCATACGGAGAGGGGATGGGCATCTGCAAGCAGTACATGGCCTCGGAATAGGCCGCGAGCGCAAAGGTTCCCGGGTCCAACTGAAACCCGCCGTCTGCCGGCGGGGGGGCCAGCGAGGATCCATCCGGGTCTTTGTCGGCGGCAAGTCCACAGGCCATCATGGAGGCAAACGCGACAGGCAGGAGCGTCGCTGCCAGGGTTCTCGATATGGTCGTCACCGGGGCTCTCCTTTACCCGTCCTTGGGGAACGGCTCACGTGTTTCGATCCCGTCCGGCTCGGCGCGGATTCGGCCTCGAGCGCCACGAGTTCGGACGGACGCACGGCGCCGCCCGCCCAGATGGCGAGATGCTGCCGGAGGACGGCCGCGGGGGGCTGGTTCATTTGCCTGCAATAGTGGACGTCGGCCGCCCGCTCGATCAACGCTTTCAGGGCGTGCAGCGCGATGGTCGGGTCCCGATCTTCGCGCACGATGGCGACGAGGTTCCGGCCTCCCTGCATCATGAAGGCAGCGTATTCTTGATCGATGATCGCCTGGGCTTCGGGAAAATCGCGGGCCAGCTGGCGCCAGAAATCCGGGCTGAAGGACGTCACATAGGCTATCCAGCTGGCGGCGAGTCGATGGATGCGGTGCAGGGCAGGCATCCTGGCCTTGAGTTGGATGTCGCGCATGGTCTGCCAACCGGCGACCCGGTGCCTGATGAGCGCGGTGACGAGGTCTGCTTTGCCTGGGAAGTGGCGATAGAGCGTCCGGGTGCTGATCCCCAGCTCCGAGGCCAGCCGCGTCATGCCAACATGCCGCGGTCCGACGGCTCGGGCCGCCTGCTCGAATTTTTCGAGAACACGGATTTCCTCGGTGGAGAAGTCTGCGGGACGACCGGAGGCAGGAGAAACGATGGTTTCGGGCATGGAGGCATCCCCCTGGGGGCTTGGAAAATTTCGAGTACCATACATTTTCCGCATTTTCTACCGCCCGGTACCTGCACGGTTCCCCGTTCCAGAAGAGCTTCCGCGGAAACGGGGGTTCCTGGCTTAGGCCTCACGGCGACAGACGTCGCGTTGTCGGAAGCTCGCTCAGGTCCTGAGGACTTTCCGGAGGCGGACGATGGGACGAAGCAGCCGGCCCGGCAGGCGCAGGGGACTTTTCCCGATCGCGCGGCGGGCGGCCGGACGGGCGCGAATCAAAGCCGGCGTCGCACAAGGAGCGCACGTGCCAAAAGGCCAGCCGAGAACAGGGGCGTCAGCAGGCCGGGCTCTCCACTTTTCCTTGCGGGATGAACTCGCATTTCCAGTCGACGACTCTGACCCTGGAACCCCGGAAGTCCTGCCCTCAGTCGCGCAGCGGGTTGACCCAGCGCACGCCTTCGAAGCGGGCAAAGTCACTGTCGTTCGAAAAGATTTCTGCGCCGTACTCCATGGCAAAGGCAGCGATCTGAACGTCAGTGGTAAGATTGCCGCCCGTGCCGAGTGAGCGGAGCAGTCGAAAGGCTGTTTCCAGATGGCGAGTACCGGCGACGAGCAGGTTTGCCTGCGGTCGTTCAAGCCAGCGTTCAACGCGGCCGATCGCATCTTCGACAGGCAGCGGGTCGGTGAGGACGCGGCGGTTTGTGGCGAGACGAATGAACCCGAAAACGCAGACAGGTGCAAAACCGATCTGACGCGAGTCATTCATCACCCCTTCAAACCACCTTCGCGCCTTCACGTGCTGCGGAAACGCGTCGATCTCGGCATAGAGCAGAAGGTTGATGTCGGGGACAATCACCGCCCACCACGCAGGCGCCCGGAGATCGCGTCATCCTCGAGTTCGTCGGCCAGGCGGTTCAGCGCTCCGGAGTCGATCCCCGGCCGGAGGCTCGTCCGGTGGGGTTTCACACGAAACTTGCCTCGTGGCTCAGCCTGGCCGGAGGATGCGAGCCCTCTTCTGAGCGCGTCGTTCACGACGTCTTTAAATGGCCGGCGCTGGCGATGCACTTCGTCCCGCAGTAATTTCTCGACGTCCGGCTCAAGCGTCAAGGTGGTTCTCATACAGACATCATGATGTCTATACGACTCTCTGTCAAGATGTGTTCCCCCCGAGCGCCTGAAAGCGCGACACGCCAGCCGTAGCAAGCCTTATCGAGATGGCGCGAACCACGCGCGAGAGCGGAATCGGGCCATCCGACAGCTCGGGGATGTCGGGCTGTCTCCGAAAGGTTCCTCTGCGAGGTCTGGAGCGTGCCGCCCGAGCGACATCCTTTTCGATGGCCACGGTTCAGGTGCTCACATCCTGCTTGCGGAAATCGGATAGCGGCATCCATCTTTAACCGTTACACTGCGGAGTCGTTACGCCTTGTGCGGCCTTCCGGTTCTGGGCTTGCGCGCCAGTGAAAGCGTCTCGAGCCGCAGCTCGGCCGAGGCGATCAACGGCAGCGTCATCTCCTCGGCGGGCGACAACGGCGGCATCGCACCGGCAGCTACGCGACAACTGGTCGACCATGGCGAAACCGTTGATTTGACCTTTGCGCCCGATGCGAATTACACGATGGAATCGGACATCACCACGTGCGGCAGTGACTGCTTCGCGCAGCTCACCTTCATGGTTCAGGCGATCGGAGTGATGCCGCACAATTGACCTCACTGGAGCCCCCATGCTAC
Source organism: bacterium (assembly GCA_041690355.1). Lineage (GTDB taxonomy): Bacteria > J088 > JAWLBW01 > JAWLBW01 > JAWLBW01 > JAWLHK01. The sequence continues at coordinate 84,874 of JAWLHK010000004.1, forward strand.
GTCGTATTCTTGTTGGTGTCCTCTTTGCACTGTCCTCGCTTATCGCCTGCAGTGATGAACCCGCACCGGACAGGCGCAACCAGGATCTGCCCGATGATTCGGATGATGATCTGGACCCCGAGACAGTTACGATTCAGGCCATCGCAGGCGCCGGCGGAAGCATTGTGCCGGCCAGCCTTCAGGTTGTCGTCGGCGAAACCGGTGCGTTCACCGTTACGCCTGACGTGGGGCATGAAATCGCCGGAGTCTCCGGATGCGGAGGGACGCTTGACGGCGCCTCGTTCAGCACGGCAGCGGTAGTCGAAGATTGCCAGGTTGAAGCGACGTTCGAGAAATTGAGTTATGCAATCGGGGGCACGGTCGCCGGCCTGGAGGGCGCCGGGCTCATCCTGCAGCTGAACGGCGGCGGCGACTTACCCATCACCGCGAATGGCTCCTTTGTCTTTACCACTCCGCTGGATTTCGGGAGCACGTATGCGGTAACCGTGGCGCAGCAGCCCGGCGAGCCGGCCCAGATCTGTTCGGTCGAGCAAGGTGCCGGTGAAGTGGAAGACACCGTTACGAATATCCAGGTCAGCTGCATAACACAGTATCCGCTGGCCGTTACCGTGGCAGGCCTGGAAGGCGGCAGCGTGCTTCTTCGTACGCATGCCGGCGACGAACTGCTGGCGGATGAGAACGGAACCTATGTTTTCACAGCGCTGTATGCCGAAGGCACTGACTATACCGTCACGGTTGCCACCCAGCCCGCTACGCCGGGACGCAGCTGCAAAGTGCATGGCGCCACCGGTACGTTGGAACGGCCGGCGTGGGCCCGGGTGCAGTGCAGCAATTACGCATTGCACTTCGGTGGCGGCAACGGCCAGGTTACCTTTGCACCGGATTTACCGCTTCCGGCAAACGGCGCAGCGTACACCGTCGAGGCCTGGATCCGCCCCGAGCAGATGGGCCTTCAGGGTATCGTGACCTGGGGCAACCTGGGCAGCGATAATCAGTCCATGGTACTGGGCCTGACCGCCACCGCTCTGCAGGTATCCTGGCGCGGAAGCGGAAATGTGCTGGAGGCGCCGGTGTCTGATCTCTCCGACACATGGCATCATGTGGCGGCAACGTGGGATGGAGCGACGCGCAAACTGTTTCTCGACGGCGTCGAGGTGGCCGCCGAGGCCGCCGCGCTCCATGCCGTGCCCGACGGAAGCAATTTTCGTATCGGCCAGGGATTTGCCGGCCAGTTCTTCAACGGCGCCATCGACGATGTGCGCATCTGGGGCGCCCCGTTAACCGCGGCGACGCTTCAGGCGTGGCGGTTTACCGATGTCATGGATGAGCACCCCCACCTGGCCGATCTGGTCGGCGCCTGGTCGTTCCGGGCCGGCCTGGGCGACAAGGTTACCGAGGCGACCGGCAAGGGCACGGCATTTAATGGTCTTCTGGAAGGTGACGTCACCTGGGAGCGGGTCCATGCCCGGGTCAGTGTGACGCCAGCGGCCCTGCGCATCAACACCGACGGCTCGCCCGCAGCGCTTGCCGCCGCGGCCTACGACGAATATCACAATCCCGTCTCCATCGCGACGTGGTCGTGGGAAAGCGATCATGCGGCGCGCGTAACCGTCGTGGGCGATGGCGCCGATGCCGTTGTGCAATCGACGACGACCGATACGGGCTTCGGCCATGTGACCGTCGCCGTTGAGGAGCTGGGTGCTTCTGCGACGGCGCTCATTTACGCGCGCCCGCTCGGCACGTCAGGCACGAGGCAGGTGATCATGGTAAACCACCTGCAGCAATCGAACCCTGTCCGCGGCGTAACCTGGGGCGACGCGTTTGCAAGGCTCGATGAAGCGCTCCTGGTTGCCGGCGAATACGACGACATCTGGGTTGCCGAAGGTACTTACACCCCCAGCCCGGGCTCGGATCGAAGGGCCGGCTTCAACCTGAAAAACGGCATGCGCATCTATGGCGGCTTCGACGGCGTCGATACCCGGTTCAATCGCCGGAACCCGGGTACGTATGTGACGACCCTCTCGGGGGTGTTGCCCGACGGCATTTCCCGCAGCTATCAGGTTGTGAAGGGCGTCAATCTCGATGCCACAGCCTTGTTCGATGGCTTTACCATCACGGGCGGACGCGCCGATGGCCTCGGTGACCTCGGTTCCGGCGGCGGCCTGTTCCTGTTGAATTCAGCGCCGACCCTGGGTCAGTTGGTCTTCCGCGGAAACCAGGCGGTTTATGGCGGCGGTCTTGCGGCCACTGCCAGTAACGTCACCCTCACCAACGCCTATTTCGAAGCCAACACGGCGACCACCGGCGGCGGCCTGTACGCCGACGGCGGCAGCCTGCAGTTGACAACCGTTGACTTTACAGAAAACCTGAGCAGCAGTGCCGGCGGCGGGTTCCGAACCGTGGCCGCCAGCCCGGTGACCGTGTCCGATGTCAGCCTGCTCCAGAATAGCGCCAGCTCGGGTGGCGGCGCCTATGTTGCCGACGCCGGCTCTGCATCGTTCAGCAATTCCGTCTTTGAAGGGAATCTGGCCACGACGTCGGGGGGCGGACTCTGGGGTAACGGCAGCGTAACCTTGAGCAACGTCAACTTCCAGGCGAATGTGGCCCGCTCCAGCGGCGGCGGCATGTGGAGCCAGAACAACCATGGCTTCTTTACCGACGTCGTCTTTTCGGAGAATTCGGTGGAGAATACCGACGGCCTGGGCAGTGGCGGTGGGGGTGGACTCTATCTGACGTCCGGAATGGACGTCGCCCCCCAGATGAACCGGGTTCAGTTTCTGTCGAATCACGCCCGAACCGGCGGCGCAATGACTCTGCTCAATACCACGCCGGTCATCACGAACAGCCTGTTCCGCGGAAATCATGTGACGACCCAGGATCACATCACGCCCGCGGGGGGGGCCATCTGGCTCCAGACCACGTCCAATCTGACCACGACTCTCACCAACGTCGTGTTTGTGGGCAACACGGCTACCACCGGTGGCGCGATATACGGCAAAAATCAGAATTCCTACGTGCGCATGACGCGGCTGAATGTTCAGAACGCCACGTTTGCCGGGAACGCCGGCCGCCCGGGCGGCATCCTTTTCACAGGGCGCTACCTGCGCGTGAAGAATTCGATCATGTGGGATAACGATTCGACCACCAGTGGCTTCGGAACGAATCTGCATCATTTCTACGACGTCAATGACGGCACCGATGCCGAGGTGGTGGTTGAAGATTCGCTGCTGGAGGGGGGCTGCACGCTCGACAGCATATCCGGCAATCATTCGACGAGCTACAGCGCCCTGACGTGCACCAATGTGCTGACGGCAGACCCGCTCTTCGTGCAGAGCCCGGTCGGCACCGACGGCATTGCCGGTACCGGAGACGACATCGCGGGTAATCTGCAACTCCAGGCCGGCTCTCCGGCACTGGATGTGGGCGACAATACGGTCTTTGATGGAGTCGTCAGCCCCGTCGACCTGGCGGCAAGCCCGCGAATCGTCAATACGACCGTTGACCTGGGGGCTTATGAGCGGCAGTGATCGAGCCCCCTGCGAATGGCCACGACGGCAGACTCACGGCCCGCGTCAGACCAAGCGGGCAAGCTCTCTCGAAGGCGATTCCCCGAAAAGCCGTTTGTAGTCACTGGCGAAGCGGCCGAGGTGGAGAAAGCCATAGCGAAGCGCGACCGTGGTCACTGTCGTCTCGGCGCCCAAGGCAAGCAGCTCGCTGCGCACGCGGTTGAGGCGGCACACCCGCAGGTAGGCGAGCGGCGTCATTCCCACGTAGCGCCGGAACGCGTACTGAAGCGTGCGCTCCGAGACATTCACGGCCGTGCAGATTTCGGGAATCGTGGGGACAAAGCCCGCGGCAAGGCTGTCTGCAATCAAGGCACGTGCCTTGCGGCAGACGTCGAATGCGCGTGCCCGGTCGCGCGCGTGTGGCAGCGCGTTGCCCGACGTCGAGCCCACGGTACTCATCAGGACCAACTGCAACGTCAGGTCTCGCAGAACGGACGGATCCAGTGAATGTCCCGAAGCCGCGGCCCGTTCAATCTGGGCGACGGCATCCAGGAAAGCCGTCTGCGGAACGCCCGTAAACATGTCCAGCTGAGCGGGCGGGCGCTCCCACAACTCGGGAGCGAGCGCCCGTGCGCCTCGGACGAACTCATCCTGGTCAAAGCTGACATAGGTCGTGCAGGCTCCGGCCGGCACGTGGATGTCGAACTCCGTGTTGCGTGGCAGGAAGAAAACCGCAGCGGCAGCATCCGACGAGAATTCCGAAAGGCGCGAGCCCGGCATCGGGGTGCAGGATGAAACCGTGCATTGATTCTCGCCGGTCGCACCCAGCTTGTGAATCGCCGCATACTGCGACTCCCTGACGATGTGCCGGCCACCCAGATCCAGAAGGTCAACCTGCGCCAGACGAGTGCCCCGGCTCAGCTGATAGCACTCCAGCCTGAACCAGGGCTGCATGGAGGCCTGCACCTCGGCGGCCTCGATGGCGACGGAGCGCATGCCGTTTCCGGCGAATGTCATCGCGCCGTCGGGCGCTTCCTGCGCTACACCTTGTTGTGTCGGCGTGACTTCTCGCGCGATCGCGACGGGTGTTGGATGCCCCTTCATTCCCATAGCTCCGGCAAGACTTCAATGGTAGCAGGAGGCACGCTTCACCCTGCTGGCCGCTATTTCACCAACGGCTCAGCCGGCCAGACCGGTGGTTGATCGCCAAGGGGTCCTTCATTGGGCTGTACCGGGGGCTTCGGGTCGCGTTTAATCCTGGCAATGACCTGAAACAGATCCGAGCGCCGGTCGAGCAGGGGCGTGACCGTACCTAATGTGCGCGCTTCATGCAGCGTGTCCAAATCGAGATCGCAGACCAGAACCGTCTCTTCGTTCGAATCGGCTTCGGCGGCAATGCCGTCACGGGCGAACGCAAAGTCTGACGGGGTAAGTACGGCGGCTTGCCCGTATTGCACGTCCATGTTCATGACGTCCGGCAGATTTCCGACGTTGCCCGCCATGGCGACGTAGACCTGGTTTTCGATGCATCGCGCCTGCGCGCAGTAGCGCACGCGCAGGTACCCCTGGCGGTTATCGGTGCAGAAGGGAACGAAAATGATCTCGGCGCCCTGGTCGGCCAGGAACCGGGCCGTCTCGGGAAATTCGGTGTCGTAGCAGATGAGCACGCCGATTTTGGCCTTGGGCGTTTCGATCAGCCGCAGGGTGTCGCCGCCGCTGATGCCCCACCAGCGGCTCTCATTGGGCGTGATGTGAAGCTTGGGCTGCTCGACGATGCGCCCGTCGGGAAGGCATACGTAACAGATGTTATACAGCTTTCCGTCTTTTTCGGTCGGATGGCTGCCGCCGATGATGGTCACGCCGAACCGCAGCGCGAGATCAGACAGTGACTTGGTGAATTTCTCCGTAAACGAGGCCAGGTGCAGGATCCCCTCCCGCGGCGTGCGCCCGTCGGCCATGGAGAGAAGCTGCATCGAGAAAAGTTCGGGGAGCAGAATATAGTCGGAGCGGTAATCTGCGGCGATGTCTACAAAGTAGGTCAGCTGCCGCAGAAACTCTTCGTAGCTTTCGATCTTGCGCATCTGATACTGAATGCAGGCCACCCGGACCTTTCGGGCGCCGCTTACCCGTGGTTTGTAATCGGGGTTGAGCCATTCGATCAGGCTTGCATGGTTCTTGCTCTTGGGATCGCGCAGATAGTTGGGCATCACGCCGCGCAACTCGAAGCCTTCGCGAAGTTGAAAAGAGAGCACGAGATCGCGGATTTTACCATCCACAACGCGCTGCGCGTATTCCTCGGGTGAACATTGATCGGCGTAATCCGAATAGTTCCACAAGCGCCCACCGGCTAGGATACGCCGTAGATTCAATTTGCGGCAGAGATCGCGGCGGGCTTCGTAAAGCATGTGTCCGACGCCAAGACCCCGGGCATCGGGATGAACATAGACGTCTGCGCCATAGAGCGTGTCGCCGCTCTGATCATGATTCGTAAAGTAGCCGCTGTCGGTGATTCCCGACCAGGTATGAAGGCGTAGCGGGTTCGGGCCGAGCTTGACGATCAATGAAGCGGCCGCGCCAACGATGCGACCGTCGACTTCGGCGACGAGCTGCCCTTCGGGAAACACCGCCAGGTGGCTGGCCAGATGGGTCTCGCCCCAGATGATGTTTTCCTTGGCCAGTACCGGGTACGCGGCCTTGTTGAGCGCGACCAAAGCCGGCAGGTCGCCCCGCGTGGCCTTGCGTACTACGACTTTGGATTGGGATGAAGACATAGGTAAGTATCGCAGCTCACCATGCGCACTTCAATCCATGCGGGTTTGTTTCACCGCTCATGAAAGAGCGCCCGCCAAGCGGACCCTATTATGGTGCTATGATGCCAAGGGCATGGCTGAAGCAAAACGAACCACGGTCTACTTTGAAACGGACCTGCACCGGGCGCTCCTGCTCAAAGCCGCGGAAACCGCGCGCTCCGTCTCTGCGCTCGTGAACGAAGCCGTTCGCGCGCGGTGGGAAGCTGTAAGGTCGTTCTCACACGCTCCGCCGCCAGGGAGCTCGAGGACGTTCCCCGGAAGGACCGGCAAAAGATCGTCGCCAGGATGCCGGCACAGGGGAACGATCGTGTCCTCTACCAGATCGGTGACGGGGCCGTCGTGGTGACCGTAGTTCGGGTCGCCCGCCGCCGCGAAGTGTATCGATGATACTCGATAGAGCCCATTTTCGCTGAACGCGCCCTCAGCGGTCAGGGGTCGACGATCACAGCGCCTGCGATCGCGCCTGCCACGATACCCTTCAGCCACCCCGCAATGAACCAGCCCCAAGCCAGCGAAAGCGGAACCGGCATGTGAATGAACGTCCCGAAGCCTGACGACGTTCCCAGGGCCAGGCCCAGAAACGCCCCGAAGACGAGACCGCCACGCAATGACTTCGGCCTCACGAGCAGTGAATACATGCCGATGAAGACGCCAATCAGAACAACCGTCACGGTGTAAATGAGAACTACGTTCATCTGATCGAACGGCCGCCACAGGCCCGAGTTCGCTTCATAGAGTGGCGCCAGAAAGAAGCGGTGCGCGATCAAGTCGAGCAGCATCCAGGCAACAAGAATTCCGAAAGCAGCCGTGAGCAGGCGTTTCATCAAGGGCCTCTCCTGTGAACGTAACAGGTCGTTCCGCGCGCCGCACCACGCGCGCTACGCGGCGATTCATTGACATCAGTGTTCACGTCGTCCGCGGGCACCTCAAGGTGGTGCGTGAACCTTTCCGCACCCGGTTCGGCGTTAATCGTGCCGAGACAAAAAGGCCACCTTTCGGGCGGCCTTTCGTTTGGATAACGCGTTTCCATGGTCCATCTATTGCCGGCGCCTGGTTGAATCGTCAGCCAGATCGATTCCGGCTGCTCCGCCAAGAAGAAGCATCCCCAACACTGGGTGTTGGTTGCCATGCTCTACGTGTCAAATCTACGTGGCAATGGTTCTTGAGGTGCCGAGTATCCCGCGAGAGTACGCGCACTGAAAGACCTGGTATCCGCTTTCCGGTTTCAGGACGAAAGGGACGGCTCGTGACGGTCACGTCTCCGCGGTACTCTGCCCCGCGGTTTTGGCGCGGGGCCAGAAATGCGCCAGGAGAGCCGCGGTCCATACGGCGCCGATGGCCTGCTTCAACCGGAGATAGGTCGTTCCGGTAAAATAGGCGTTATCGGCGTAGGCGAATGCAACGCCCACGACCGAATAGGTAATCAGCAACGCGGAGAGCAGTCGCCGATCTGCCTTGCCGAACCAGGCCCAGACAATGGTTACCGTACCCGCATACAGCGAGAATGCGCCAATGCGGCGAAAAAGACTCATGCTCAAGTCAGCCGGAACGCTTGGGGCGAGGCTCCAAACGGTTTCCCGACCGTGGGCGAGCCATGGTTCGGGCGAGGCGAGCAGGAATGCACCCGTCGCAAAGTCAAGCATTCCGATAAGGACGACGACGACCAGTACAAACCGCTCACGCATACAAAACCTTCCTACGCTGGACTCTTCTCTTGGGAAGAAAGGCTTCCCCCGACCGAAAAATGATTCGCCGAGAACAAGCCTTGGGGGTCGAACCGCTGCTTCGTTCGCAGCACGCGCTGGTACACCTCTTCGCTGTCATAGAAATGGTCGTGCAGCGCGTCGAGGTCGGGGGGAACTCGCTTGGTATCGTTCCGGAAAACATCGAAGGGGTCGAACATGTATCGAGCGTCACGCTCGGAGAAGAACGCGTCTTTGGAGCCTACGACACGCCGGTCATACTGCGCCACCCACGCATTCAGTCGCTCATGGGCACCTTCAATGTCCGGGTCGTAGAAATAGTCAGTCATCCACGCGATACCCGAATTGCGGTGCGGCATGGCCGATCGGGTCGTTTCGGCATTGCGCACGACGCTGCTCTCGGAGCCGCCGAGGTAGCCCCACGCGCAGACAACCACGTTCCCACTCCAGGGCGCGTCCGCCTTCGAGAAAATGCTGTGCGTAAACGGCTCGAAGAGTAAGGCTGATTCCCGTGCAAATCCCCGTTGGGTGAGATCCGTCTCATAACCGGCCCAATTCCGCTTTATGTAGGGCAAGTCGAATTCCCGGTCGCCTTTGAAAGTAAAGGCGTCGATGATTTCGGTGACCGGCAGGTGCTTGTCGGGGTTCACAACCTTCATCGACTTCTGAAGCAGGCGTCCGGCAAACCCCTGAGGCAGGTAGGGCAGAGCCAACTCGTCGAGTTCACGGAAGTAGGCCTTGACGTTCTCCCCGTAATCCTGCGCGTCGCCGCTCAGGTTGTTCCACGAAGCCTGGACGATAATGACCGGGGCGACAGACGCTTCGAACAGCGGGTTTCTGCCGCCGGAACTTCCAAACGCCTTGCGGAACAGGCGCAGCGATAGGGAAGCGCACGTCGCCGAAAAACGGTTCGATGTCCGTCGCTCAACCTTGAGGAGCAGCTGCTCCAAAACGGCCGACAGCGTGGTCAGAAGATCGCGAAAGATTTTACCCCACGTCAGGTACTTCGGCGCGGCGCTCGCCAGGGCGACGTGGAAACAGAAGTCGGCCGGCAGATCGCCACGGTCGTTGATGCGGGCCATATGGCCAAGAAGAGCCTCGATCAGTTTCGTGCCGTTCTTCCGCGTCCACAGGTACGACTGCATGTAGGCACGGCTCGCCGGAAATTGACGGTCGTGGAGCAACCGCACGGTTACCTCTGTGCAGACGCCAAAGTTGCCTGGCCCGCCCCCCAGGACCGAAAACCACAGGTCGTCGTTGTCTGGGTCGGGTGCTGTTGGGTTGGGCCTCCTCACTTCGCGTACGACCCCGTCGGCTGTGATGATACGAAAGCGTTCGACATAGTCGATAAACAAACCGAACGAGCGCGATTGCATTGCGTAGCCGCCCGTATGCAAGTGACCGCCGACACCAACCGTGGCGCAGTTCCCGTGCGCGAAAAAGTAGCCCTTCGTGGCGAGTCCTTTATAGTTGGACTGCATGTTCCGTTCGACTTGCCCCAGGCGCCATCCAGTTCCGAAGGTGAGCTGCTGCGCCTTTTCGTCAAAGCGCCAGACCTTGCAGGCCGCGCACCGGGTGGTGTCAAGCTGGATGTTATTGCCGCCGGTCGAAGAACCGCCGTGGTAGGCGTGACCGCCCGATCGCACGGCGACGGAGACCCCCGCGTCGCGCGCATAGCGGATAACCGCAACGATATCCGCTTCCGTCGCCGGATAGATAACGTATGCCGGCTGCATCTGCCGCATATCCGGCGCCGACGAAGTCGCGTACTGGCGCATCGCGCGGGCGTACCCGCTGTCGGGATCGATGGGCCCCTCGGGGCGCTCGTATACTTCGGCCTCGGGAGAGAGGACCGGAAAAGGCGTGGATAAACTCATTTCTCGACTCTGAAAAATGAGCCGCCACCCGTGCCGATATAGTCGATGGCCGGCTCGCCGCTCGCCAGAGCACGCTTGACGAGGGCGTCGTACGGCGCATACCGCTCGGGCTTGTACCCGTGCGCCCACATCTGCTCGAGAATGCCGATATTGAACAGACGCGGTGCGGCCCACCACTCGTCGATGGTGCCGTAGACGCTCTGCAGCGCCGTGCGCACGGCGTTTACGACCATCCGCAGCGGCGGATTACGATTGCCGGACGGTCCCAGAATGAACTCGGGAACCGACTGCCACTTGCCCGTGCCGGTGACACGCGGCGGAAGCTTGGGCTCGGGGCCGTGCGAAAGCGCCTGCAGGAACGAGAACACGCCCATCCATAAGAAGGGGTTGTAAGCGAGCGGCATCGGGTCATACCAGGGACGCGCAGCCGCGTCGGGGTAGGCGAACGTCTGATCATAGGCGGCGGCGCCGGCGTACAGGATGGTCATGAGGACAGCCATGACCAGGCCCCATGCGTAAAACCGCCACTTAACGCCGAGAGCTACATACCAGGCGGTGAGCACGGCGGCAAGGATGAGCCCTGCGTTGAACCCGGCGAAGGAGAACTGCATGAGCGCAACGATCATCATGAACACATTTGGCGGCATGCAGGTCTGGTGCCCGAAGCGCGCCGTCCTGGTGGTGTGGAAAATATCATAGAGATAGGCCTGGTAATCCAGGTTCATGAAAGTCGTGTGCGCATACGGCGCCACGGCGAAGACATGCCATGCGCGCGCCAAGAGGTTTCCGCGGCCGTCTTGCGGCGCGTACAGCCATGTAAACGTCCGCGTCAGGAACCGCTGTTCGGAACCCGGCGGGACAAATGCCTCGGCCTGATCGATCCCCGGTGCTTTGACGAGGGGAACGGCGGATGCGTGGCTTTTCTCGCCCGCAGACGGATTGATGGGCGGTTGCACAGTCGACATTTGGCTTCCTTAGTATTGCGCGCGAAGCGGCAGACGGTAATGATTTAACCATTTGGTCAAACCGAGGGCAACCCTTATTTCAAACGGAAACGCCGATGTATAGTCCACACCTGAGCCCGTATCCCACCGGCTGGTATAAGGTCGCCTTCAGCGACGAGTTGACGGCAGGGAACGTGATAACGGTACCCTTTTGCGGCCAGGATGTCGTGCTCTTTCGTACCGAGCAGGGCACGGCGGCGGCCTTCGACCCAGGGCGACGGTCCTGTCGGGGCTTACCGGAAATGGGCGCGTCAGTTTTACGCGGATCCGGTCGAAGATCCCCTGCGAGTATGATCGTCGGGTAGGCGTACGGAATGAACCTCGGTAACTTCGTCGGCAACGGATTCAGCTGATTGCCGCCGAGGAAGGAGGCACTGCCGCTGCACCATCCCTGGGGGCTCTAACGGCTGGGCGAGTTGCGGTGGCGCCAGCCTTCACTTGGTTATACCATGCGCGCCGTTTCGCCATCCGCAAGATCGCCTTGTTAGGCTAGGGGCGAAAACCACGCGCCTGTCGCTTATCAAGCACTGACCATACATCTTCCAAGGTGAAGGCCGTCCTGCACGAACGGTCGCTGGGTCGATCTGCCGCCAGGTTCGTCAACTGCACGTATCCAACAACAACACGACTGGCGCCAGGAGTGAGCGCCGAGTGCCAGGTGTCGCTTGCAAGGTTGCATCGTCTGAGCAAACCCGTTTTAATGCAAAGAACTTACCGAAGCGGCATGTTCACTTCACAGGAACAAAAAGAGGCGATCTATCTTCTCTGGGATCGAGTTGCCGATTGCGATCGCGCCGACGCCGACGCGTCCATGACGGTTTTGCTGGAAGGGGCCTGCGCCCTGCTCTCGGCCGGCAACTGTCGTATCGCCATTACCGTGCGACTACCATTCACGGATCCGAGGGATCCACTGCAAGGCTGGCGATTCCGGGAGCTGATCCACCTATGGGATCAGAAGTCCCTCGCTGCAGTCTGCATAGAGCACGTCGCCGAAACCGAACAGGGCGTCGCCACGGAAGTGGCGATTGGCTTGTTTCGCGAAGCGGGCCGGTTTCGCGCCGACTTGCTCCAGGACCTCGCCACTCCGGACTATTTCGATACCCCGGACTTTGCCCGCCACTTCGGAGGCATCGGCGTCAGCGACGCGCTTTTCGTGACGACCCCTCTCGGCGACGGGGCGGAGGTCGGTGTCACGTTTTATCGAATGCATGGGGAGCCGCCGTTCACGCCAACGGAGGGGGAACTGGCCGCAGACATCCTGCGTCCGATGAAGTGGCTCCTACGCCGGTTTGCCCTGAGCTACGGGCTGCTGGCCGCAGGCGCCCCCATCACCCCGGCCGAACGGCGTGTTTTACAGCAGCTTCTGACGGGTCGCAGCGAAAAGGACATCGCCGCCGACCTCGGCGTGTCGTATCAAACCGTTCACAAGCACGTCAAACAGATCTACAAGAAACTGGGTGTGAGCAGCCGTGCCGGTGTCGCCGCGCTTTGGCTCGGAAATGGCGAAGACGGTAGCGACCGTTACCGCGCGCTCTTGCCCGCCCGTTCGTAGCGACCCGAAACTCGAAGCTCGCCCCACCGCTATCCCGATAACCAGGTTGTGCGTCCAGGATTCGCTTCTGCCTCATCGTTCGTACCTACTGCCGTTCGTACGGGCCAAGGTCTACGGTGGTATAGACAATGCGGGGATTCCCGTCCAGGTCGACCGGCAGCCACGAGGCCAACAAGGCATTGTCACCGTTGTTGAGGGCGGCAGAGCCCGCCTGCAGGCGGAAGTTGCCCCCATTCGGATCGACGAAAAGCGGGTCGCCGTTAGACACGCGTGTACAGTTGACGATCTCCGAATAGTAGGTCCAGATGTTTCCGCCCACCTTGCAGCCGGCTTCCATGATCGAATCGATGAAGTACAGCTCGTTCCCCTCAGAGTCCCAGCCGTTTCCGCCGATGTTATCCCGTTCACTATCCCACGTAGCGGTGTTTCCCCACAGGATCGAATTCTGGAATACAAAGATGTGGTCCACGGGGTTGAGGTTGAGCCCAATACCGCCGTCGTATCTTGCGGTGTTCCGGGCTACGGTCACATTCGTAAACGTGGGATCGCTGCGGTATACGCGCATGCCCCCGCCAACGTCTGCCTGATTGTTGACGACAAGCACGTTGAGCATCGTGACATCCCCAAAATAAATATTGATTCCGCCGCCGTCGCTGTCTGACGTATTGCCGTCGAACACAGTGTTCACGATCAACGGAGCACCGGCCGCCAACATGCCGCCGCCCCTCATAGACGCCGAGTTACCGGTGAACGTCACCACATCCAACTGCGGTTCTGTATTGGAGCCAGTGACCATCCCTCCTCCGTCCGCACCGGATGAGTTATTACTGAAGGTAACGACCCATAGCAACGGATTGGAGCCGATGCCAAGATTATATAGTCCCCCCCCGGAACCGGTCGCGGCGTTGGCAAAAAACGTAACACGCGTGAGTTCCGCGTCGCTACCGTCCATGTTGCTCATCCCCCCGCCGGGGCCGCCCGAAGTGTTCTCGTTGAACTCGACGTCGGTGAGCCTGGCGGCTTCGCTTTGCCCGGAGGCGGTCGTCAAATAGAGCCCTCCGCCATGGGCGCCGGCGTAGTTGGTTGTAAACGTCGTACCGGAGAGGTACACGGCACCTGAAGCGTACATCCCCCCGCCGTAGGCGGCCGTGTTATCGACGATCTCGAGCGAGAGAAGCCGTGCTTCGGAATCCGTGAGGAGGAGGCCGCCTCCGCGCCCTTCGTTCGCTGCCCCGTCGGCCTTGCCGCCGGTGATCGTGAAGCCGTCGAGCACAGCCGTCGAATCGGCGCCGGCTGCCGTGACGACGTGGTAGCTGCGCGACTGCCCGTCGGCCAGGATCCCCGACAAAGTGGTCAAATGGGTATCGGGGTCGCGTTGGCTTCGATTCGTCTCGGTTCCCTGAAAACCGCCGTAGACCTTGACGCCGCTCTTCAGCGCAAAGCTTGCGAAACGGTCCGTTCCGTCGCTTGGGGTGTACGTGCCTTCGGCGACCCAGATTTCGTCACCGGGCGTGCTCACCTGCATCGCATCCGCAAGGCTGGCGAAAGCTTCGGACCACGACAGGCCTGTTTCCGGATCGGCCGATTGATCGGGATCGACAAGGATTACGCGGCTCCCGCTCGTACGCGAATAGACCAGCGCCCGTGCACTCGCCCCGCCCTCAACCGTAGCATAGACGCGGCCAAGACCGACAATACCCGTCGTCACTTCGGCTTCATGCAAACCGGTGGCGGCCACGCTCACGACGGTCTCCCGATCGCTCACCCAGGAGTCTACCGGCACGGGTGCGCGGTACTCGCCCCAGGTCGTAGCGGTCACCGTGGCCGTGCTGCCGCCGTTGGCCAAGCGAAATGCCGATGGCGAAAGCGTAACGCCCGGATCGACGGTGACCCAGGAGACGGCGCCGCTGAACTGACCCTGCAAGGCCGGTGACATTCGCGTCGTGTCGGTGATTGCCGTGCCCATGCCCTGGCGAAACGCCCAGGCGGCGGCCAAATCGTCGCGATTGGGGTGGTCATCCAGAACCTCCGTATGGCGCCAGGCATCGAGCGTGCCGGCCGTCAATGCCGTACTCCAGACGCGTACATCGTCGAGCGCTCCGTCGAAATACTGATTGTCATAGCCGAGACCGATGCGGAAGTCGCGTCCATCGGGAACGGCATGGGGCGCCGCCGGTGTATCGGACGCCACTTCGACGCCATCGAGAAAGAGGCGCCGCTCGATTCCATCCCAACTCGTGGCGACATGGTGCCAGCCGTCGGTGAGATTCACCTCAGGCGAAGCGAGCGTCGCCCCCCACCAAGAGGTCGAGAGGCCGGTTGACGTCAGTCGAAAGGCAATCGCTTCGTTCGCCGTGCCATAGTTTCCCCAGGCGGCGATCCCCAGAAGGCCCATGGTATCCGGGCGTATCCACGCCTCCACCGTGTAGGGCTGCCCATTGGCGGGCATGGAGACTTGGGTCGAAAAGGTCTGGGTCGGAAACGTAACGTGCCCGGAACTTCCGTCGAACTCGAGGGCGTAGTTGGTGCAGGCAATCCAGGCCCAGGCGGGTCGGCCCTGCAGCACGTCTTCTCCCCCGTGCACGCGGCAACTGCGGCCTGGAATGCCCGGCTGAGACGCGACGGTCACGGCGTAGGCGCTGCCGTCTTCGATCTCCATCGGAAACTCGTAGGTACCGTTGGCGTCGACTTGCAGCTCATCGCTGCCCAGGTTGCGAAGGACGACCGTGCCGGAAGTCAGTCCGGAAACGGTGACGGCAACGGGAAACTCTTCCGTCACGCAGTGGAGGTGGAGCGTAGCGGCCTTGCCGTCCAGTAAACCGGTCGGCCAATCGAGGGTGCAGGTTTGCAGAGGGGAGGAAGGCTGTGCGACAACGTCCACGGCGTAGGTGTGTAGATCCGGCAATGCGGAGGCGAAAATGTGCGTGCCGTTGCCATCGATGGCAAGATCGTCGCTCCCATTGTTCAAGAGGAGAAGGCCGTCGCCCAACAGCCCGGTCACGACGACTTCGATGGGATACTGGTTCGTGACGCAGTCGACGCGAACGTCCACATCGGCCGAGACGGTTCCCGACGTCTCCTCCACCGTACAAGTCTGATTGGGATACACGGGCTGGGCGGCCACGGCGACTTCCCACGTTTCTCCGTACGCCACGGGGGTTGGGAATTGGAACTTGCCGTCCCCGTCGGCGGTGCGTTCAACGCCGTCTTGGTTCCGCAGGAGCAAGCCGATGCCTTGCAAGCCGGAGACCGTACCGCCAAGGGTAAAGGTTTGCTTCGTGAATCGAGCCTCGACCTCGCAGTTCTCGTGGACGGGCGCCGTCGTGTAGACGTTGCCGTCGAGCGTACCGTCACACCCCTCGACGAAGTCGACGCGGTAGCCCTCGTCGGGCGTCACCGTGAATTCTGCGGTTTCGCCGTCCGTCACCCCCAGGCTTGCCGGTCCGACGGAGCCCCCTTGCCCGGCCGTGGCGGTGACGGTCCACTGAACCGCTCCGTTGCGGCGGGCAGGTTTGTCGTCGGAGGAACAACCAGCGACGAGGATGGCGGCAAGGGAAACCACACGCAGGGAATGAATGAGTTTCGGCATGTTTTTCCGGCAAGGCGAGGAGGTTCGATGGATCCGTTCGCATTTCCAGCATGCCCACAGGAGAGAGCCAGCGGCTATGAAGAGGGCTTTGCGGACGGTACGCAAATGTCAACGTCCGCATTTTAGCCGAATCGGCCGATTCTCGCGGGCCCTAAATAGGGGGGGGCGGGGGGGGCAGACTGCCCTCAATCCATAGTGGACGGCAGTCGAACTGGAGAAGCGCCCGATGAGCGGTAACGTTCGCCATAAGCGGCGGGCAAAAGTAGAGCGAAGCGTCGCTTTTGCCCTTCCGAGTTGATCGCGTTGTTGGGCGACTTATCCATGAAGCGCTGCCTCCACGATATGCCGAATAACAGGGACCTCATCTTTTATCTTTCAAACAAACGCTAAGACAGGCCGCTCACATCAAACCAAATGTGATGTGTGCCCTCAGAATCGATTCGCATACCGCCGCCGCCCTTTATTGCCTTGAGGTCGCCTGTACCGCTGTTTTCTATGATCGAGAAAAACTCGTTGGTTCTGTCTTTTCCACTAGTCGCTGCTGAGTGAATGAAATTGAATGTTCCGCGTTTTCCGTTCAGAGAGCCCTCGAACGATTCCATAGCGCAATATGCACCCCGCCCGGATGCGGGGTCGAATGCCGCAGTGAATAGTGTCGCTGATCGCCCTTCGATTTGTCCGAAATACTGCTTTTCCATGGTGGCAACTCCTGTCGGCAATCCCGTCTGGATTCCCGGCGAGGGCGAAAGGGCTCCCGGCCTAAAGTCTTTGGTCGTAAACGTGCCGTTGATTCTCATTGATGTGTGCTTCTCTAGAATATGTGTATCGTCGTGGCGCGGGCCCAACGTACATGCCTGAGCGGGCAAGGCCCAGGAAATGCATATAGCCTACCAAAGATCGCTTCGGGCCGCAGTCCGCTCGAGGCGTTGTTAGACCCGGGCAGGGACTTCAAAATGCCGCCCTCTATACCAACATTGAAGAAAGGCTGGGTCTATCCGAAGTGATAGTGACTTAGCATCCGACGTCTCGAGGATCTTCCAGTCGGAGGAGCCAGACCATTTGACCGACGAGATTCGAGCGTTTTCAACTAACACATGAAAATTGTGCCCGCACTTCTTGCACTTTGGATAAATCATTTGCCCATCGGGCCATGAGAATTCTGTTGTAGCAAGCATCTGAGTTATCGAATTCACCGCTGAACAATTCGGGCAGTGGAGCCCAAGCCAAGTTGTTTGAATTGGGCGCGAAGGTGTCTCGTCTTCCTTTGTTTGAGAGATCGTGTCGATGTCCGAAGGATCAAAAGGAATATTCGTTTGCCCCTCGATTCCTAAGATCTCGTCAGGGTAAACAATGAGTATGCGATAGGTTTCGCCGTTTTTCAGGCGTATCGAAGCAATTGACGTGTCTTGGTGAAACTCATCCAATCCCCCGGGTGGAAGAAGCGAAGCAGGAATTCTAAGTTCGCGAAAATCGTCAGAGAGAAACCACATTGGACAAGAACTCGGATGGGGGGATGTGCGCTTGTGCTCGGCGAACCGTTCCCATAATTGGGGAAGAGGTATGTTCGGTCTAACGAATAGGTTTTATCCGCCGGCCGAGTGCACGGGTAGTTGTCTCATTCGCGTCCCGGTGGATAAAAGCCCGTTGGACGTAACCGCGTACAGCAGAGCCGTAAGAGGAAGCGTACCCCCTTCTATGGGGATTGTAAAGCTGAGGCACCTGGGCAAGCGAGTGCCGTGGATGGTTCACGCGGGAGTACTGGACGGCTGGGTAGATTCCTGTTCTGCAATGGAGTCAATCTGTGCCTCTGATTTTCGCAAAATTCGTCGGTTGTATAGATCTTGCCGTCGCGCCTTTTGCGCGGTCAATGCCAGTCACCCGGTTGGCTGTCGAGTTCATGAGGAATCGCAGTATCCTGCCCGCGCGTTTGCCACCTGACGCCCCCAGGAAGGAAGCAGGAGGACGATCAGCATCGTGCCCTGGCGACATCGCTCACACTGGCCGGGCTCGCGGCCTGTAATCTTACGGATGAGGTCTTCTTCGGATGTTGCCCTCTCTGTCGAATTCGGCTGCTTTCCAAGAAGGGCGCGACACGTCGCAATCTTGGTTTCTTTGGTGCGATTGGCGAAAAGGCCATAATGTCGGATGCGCTGAAACCCCTTGGGGAGCGCATGCAGGAGAAAACGTCGTAAGAATTCGTCAGCTGGAAGCGTCATGCTTGCCTTGCGATCGCCCTGCTTCCGGTCGCGATAGGAGAATGTGACCGTCTTGTCGCCGATGTGACGAATTCGTTCATTCGAGATGGCGACGCGATGGGTGTATCGGCCCAAGTAGCGGAGTACATGCTCTGGTTTGGAGAAGGGCTCTTTGGCGTAGACGACCCATGGCTTAGCGCGGAGCGTCCGGATCAGGTTTCGGAAAGCAGCTTCTGACGCGTAGACTGCGCTGCGGCCGGGAAATGCCAGCTTGCACTGCTTATATGCAGACAGAAGATGGGTGAGATATTTGCCGCGAAAGACCTTGCCGAGCGCTTTGACGGGAAACAAATAGTTGGGTCTTGCGTCCGTCCACGCCTGCCCATCCTCAGATAGCGCGCCGGCAGGGACAAGGCAATGTAGATGATGATGATCGCCCAGGGTCTGATTCCAGGTGTGCAGGACGGCGAGCACGCCTACCGTACCACCGAGATGGTTCTTTCCAAAAAGGAGCAAGGTCTCCGAGACGGCACGAAAAAGCATGTTCAGGAGGACCTGCTTATTTACGCAAATCAGCGGATTTAGAGCATGCGGCAAAGTAAAGACGACATGGAAGTAACCGACCGGCAGGAGCTCTGCCTGGCGCGCTGCAAGCCACCTCTCACGAGGTAAGGCCTGACACTTCGGACAATGTCGGTTGCGACAGGAGTTGTAGGCGACGACCTCGTACCCGCATCGATCGCACTGCTCGACGTGGCCGCCCAGCTTCGCTGTCCGGCACTGCTTGACTGCGCGCAACACTTTGCGCTGATCGCGCCCGAGAGGACGAGAGTTCTCAAGGTCGGCGCCGAAGCGGCGAACGATATCTGCAAGTTCGTGGCGAGGTCTTTCTGGCTTCCTTGTCGCTCCATGCTCGTGGAGCGACATGGCTACGCCATTCCCGCAAGAAGGTCGTCCTGTCCATGGCGGCGCTGTTGCCGCACCTGGAGGTAGACTTGTGTCGTAAGCAGCGATGTGTGCCCCAGATAGGTCTGTATCGTCCGCAGGTCGACACCCGCCTCTAACAAATGGGTCGCGAAGCAGTGGCGTAGCGTGTGGATGCCGCGACCACGTTGGAGCTTTGCCTTTCGCCGTGCAGCTTCGTACGCACGTTGGATGGCCGTATCCGATACGGGGCTACCCTGATCGCGACCCGGAAAAAGCCAGGTCTCCGGACGATGCAAGCGCCAATAAGTGCGCAGCGTTGCCAGAAGACTGGGTGTCAGCAACGTATAGCGGTCCTTCGCGCCCTTGCCAAGTTCGACGCGGACCTGCATGCGGTCGCTATCGATGTCCTGGCAGCGCAAATGGGTGAGTTCCTGCAAACGTAAACCCGTTCCGTAGGCCGTCATGAGCATCGTGCGGTATTTGCCCGGCCGGCAGGCGGCGAATAAACGCGTCACTTCTTCTCGACTCAGGACTTCGGGCAGTCGTTTAGCTGAACGACGCTCTGGAAGGACAAAGCTGGCCTCTGGATTCTTGAGGACGTGCACGTATAGAAAGCGCATGGCTGCAGCGGCTTGGTTTACCGAGCTCCATGCGAGCTTTCGTTCTGTCGTGAGAAAGTGAAGGTACGCCTGTGCTTCGTCATGGCTGATGTGCTCCGGTGAGCGGTGGTAGTGCTTTGCCATCTGGGCGATGGCCGACACATAGGCTTCGCGGGTCCGAGGAGAAAAACGCCGTAACTCCATCAGCGCGATCATGCGCTTGCGAAGTGGGGTCATGAATGCCTCCTTAACCTTGGTTATCGCAGGTGCAGCCTGCGGGAGTCATTCTATTTCGGGAGGAGCGGACCGAGGAAAAACAATCAACAAAAAAGAGGGCACATGCCCCCTCTACCGCGATAGCGGTTTCGTTCAACGTCTGGGCGATTAGCGGTGGCCCATCTTCACATAGTTATACCATACTGCATTTTCGCCATCCGCTAGATCGCCGTGTTAGACCAATCGTGTCTTACTGGCCCTACTCTAAACCTGCGGCTCCCTTCTTTAACGAATAAAGATGGCCAAAGAAAGATACCGCCGTAATTACTAAAAAGTAGGCGGTCTCCTTGCCAAAACCGAAATGAAGAAAACCACCTACCCAGAAGAGCAGGGCTCCAATAGCCCACAAAACTTCAAGCGAAGGCTTAAGTCTGCCTGCAGCGATGAAGATTGCGAAAACACCACCGGACGTTATCAAATAATACAACGCAGTCGAAGCAACGATAAGACTCACGGGGAACTTTAACAGGGCCGGAATACCAAAACCAAAAATGGACTTCGAATAAGCAACGAGAACGATAAAGAGTGCGAAGCTGTCCCATAAACGAGCGGCCAGGATGACTTTCGTAGGATGGGGATTAGTATTAGGTCGCATTTTTTCAGTGTTCATGGTCAATCGCTTGATCTCCCTGCCGACCAGAATTTTGAATGATTCAAGTTCTCAGGCTCTTACGTTACGACCTGGAAAGATGCTGCCCAAGAAAATCGACGCGGAAACTGCTGCCACAAGAATCCGCCCTTTCATGCTTGGTTGGTAGCCTCCGATGTCAGCTGTGTACACGAAGAACGGTTCGCCGATCCAAAGAAAAGGGAAATAGATTATGTTCTCAAGAAATAGATAGATCATGCCTATATCTGGACCTAGTCGATATGCAATCTCCAAAATAAGTGGGACTATGGCCATTATGGCAAAAATCCATTGTACTGCTCGCAAAATCATATAGTACACAGCCACCGAAGAAGCCACTTTTTTAGATGGGCCGAGGCAACCCGCTCCTTCTAAGAGTCGTCGTTCTCTAGCTTGTTCTTCCTAGTTTGGAGTTCAGCAATGCTTGCCTCAAGTACTTGTGCAACTTCAGATTTAAGCTTATGTTTTTCGAGTTTGAACATTGCCCAATGTTGTTCTTTAGTTGCACCAGCCTGAAACAGAATTCCTCTAAGCGAGTTGTCGCTACGCATGAGGACTCTCGAGTGTGCGATGATATCCTCAATTCGCTCGGTTGTTTCCTCAATTGCAGCCATCAAGGTCTTCGCACCACTTTCAATGAACGCAAATGAACCCTTTAGACCATTTTCGGTAAGCTGGCCCGCGAGCAGTAGAGTTTTCACTTCATTGTAAGAAGTCACCAACGTGCGCAAATCAACTTCGAAAGCATGCAAGTCCTCGTTAATCCTGTAGTTGAGGTTCATGACCTCATTGTTCAATATTTCCTTGCTGAGTAGTTCTGTATACTTGAAAGTCGGGAATGTCAGAGTCTGAAGCCTCTCTGGGTTTGCTAGTCCGTCAACTAAGCCCTGCAGCAAAAAAACAGTTTTGCCTAGGCGATTATAGTTGTGGTTCATGTCGGCATTAATGGTTACCAGGGCTTCGAGGTATCGTATGCCTCGGCTGAAGACGTGTTGAAAGTAGAGGGCAAAAAGGCCGAAGGTAAACGCAGAGAATGCACCTAAGAAGGCACCTGCAGCCTGACTGCCGGCATCTGTGCCGATCAATGTGTATATGAGTACCGAGCCAAGAGCCAATATCCCTATAAACGTGAGCAGAATTTTCTTCACCCACTTCGTACCTAGCATTTTAGCTCCCAGTGGTAAGGTGGCGATACGACGATATCTTCTCTCAAATCTCTTGGCTGCATGAATGCGGCTATGCCATGGAGGTCTAACACTCTATTGGCCTTCGCCGTGCTCAGTCTCCTGTACGTCTGAGCCGAAAACCTCAGAGAAGAAGCGCAGAAACAAGACGTAACCAAGTAGCAGTCCGAAAAAGAGCCATGAGTTTTCGATGCGAGTGCTAAGTCGCTCGTGAAAAAAAGCCCAAACGGCGACGCCAACCAGATAAATGCGAAAACGGGTCATAGCTTGTCATGTAGAGGCTTGGTAGTTCGCTCTCGCAGGTCTAACTACTGTTTATGCCCCCGAAATGCCGGATGCGATCCCCCCAGATTTGGGATCGAATCCCCCTTTACGGCGGCCAAGTATCCGTTCTATATTTGTTCGAGAGGAGATTAGGCCCCCGAATACACGATCCCTTATATCCCAGATGATGACGGAACACAAACCGGAACCGCGCCTGCTCGATCGGGTGCGGGAGTCCATCCGCCTGCGGCACTACAGCCTGCGTACCGAAGAAGCCTACGTGCACTGGATTCGACGCTTCATCCTGTACCATGGCAAACGCCACCCGGCCGAGATGGGGCACGAAGAGGTGCGGGCGTTTCTTTCCTACCTCGCGCAGGAACGCACCGTGTCGGCCTCGACCCAGAACCAGGCCCTGGCCGCCCTGCTCTTTCTCTACGGAAAGGTTCTGGAACGCCCCCTCGAAGAGCTGCGAGAGGTCGAACGGGCAAAGCGCCGGTCGCGCGTCCCCGAGGTGTTCACGCCCGACGAGGCCCGCCGCGTTCTCGCCCACCTGCAGGGGACCCACTGGCTCATGGCCTCGCTCCTGTACGGATCCGGCCTGCGGCTGCTCGAGTGCCTGCGGCTGCGCGTCAAGGATGTCGACTTCGGCTATCGGCAACTCACCGTGCGCGACGGAAAAGGGGGCAAGGACCGCGTCACCATGCTCCCCGGCTCGCTCGAAGAGCCGCTGCGGCGCCAGATCGAGCACGCCGCCGCCCTTCACGCGCAGGACCTGCGCGAGGGATACGGGAGCGTCTACCTTCCCGATGCGCTCGCCCGGAAGTTTCCGCGCGCCGCGAGCGAGCTCGGCTGGCAATACCTGTTCCCCTCGGCGAAACGCTCGCGCGACCCGCGCAGCGGCCTCGAGCGCAGGCATCACCTCGACGAGAAGACCCTGCAGCGCGCCGTGCACGCCGCCATCCGCGCCGCCGGCGTACGCAAACATGCCTCCTGCCACACCTTCCGTCACTCCTTCGCCACGCACCTGCTGCAGGCCGGTTATGACATCCGCACGGTGCAGGATCTTCTCGGCCACCGCGACGTCAAGATGACCATGGTGTCACCCATGCGCTGCAGGCGGGCGCCTTCGGCGTGAAGAGCCCGGTGGACGGCCTCCTGGGTTGACTGCCGGCAGGAGGACCTGGCCTCGGCGCCGTATGGTAAGAACCATATGAATCTGGGAGAATAGAGGTGCAAGGTTTTGAATGGGACCTCGCCAAGGATCTGGAGAACCGGGCGAAACATGGCGTCTCTTTTGCAGAGGCCGTGGAAACGTTCGGGGATCCCCGGGGAATCGTGTTGGAGGATATCGCCCACTCAGAGGACGCGGCCAGATTTTATTGGGTCGGACGCTCGCGAGCCGGCCGCGTTCTCACCACCCGGTACACGCGCCGGGGGTCATCCATTCGTATCTTTGGATGCGCGGAGTGGCGGCGATTCAGGAGATATTATGAAAGCGCCCAAAGCGAAGAACCTGCGAAAGAATGAACGGGAAACCGCGCGGATCCGCGCCTCGGCCCGCAGCACGCCCACGGTGAAAATCACCGTCAACATCGAGGCCGAGACGCTGGGGCAGCTGCGGGCCATGGCCGAGGCTTCTGGGGTGCCCTACCAGCGCTTGCTGAACAAGCTGCTGCGCGAAAGCCTGGGGCAGGCCGTGACCACCCAAAGCCGCCTCGACCGATTGGAACGGGAAGTCGCTTTGCTGAAGCGGAAGCTGGCGGCGTAAGGGCACACCAATTCCGGCGAGCGTCCGCGCGAGGGGATTTCCCCGAGGTGCGTCACCGACCCTGAAGCGGATTCAGCCACCGAAGGTCTGGAAATTTCGCGAAATCCCGGTCCGTGCTGACCCACTCGGCACCGAGTTCAATGGCGAGTGCGGCGTGGTGGGCATCGGCGACGAGCTTGTCGCGGGCGTTCAGTTTGCGACAGAGATCCGTAAAAACAGACCAGTGACGCGCCCCGGCTCTGAGGGGGCGGGCGTTCGGAGTTGCAACCAGGGAGTCGCAGAAGGCAAGGGCGCTCGTGGTGGTATCCGGTTGCTTGAAGATGCGCTTGCTGGTGACGATGCGGACAAAGCCGCTCAGCACCAGTTCAGAAATTCCGAACGGCTCGGTTGCTTGGCGCGTCGACTCGAAAAGCTCGCCGCAGCGGTCGTGATGTTCCAGATCCGGCCGATAAGCGTGAACCAGGACATTGAGGTCAACAGCGCGCGTCGTCGATATCCAGGTCGTGAAGCAGCTCGGACGTACTGTCGAGTTGAACACCGGGTTGCAGGCCGCCGCGGCAACGCGAAACCGGAAGCGGCGGTGGCGCCGGGCGGATTCTCACGCCCGGGTGAAGGTAGTCACGCAGAGCAGCCTCGATAATGGCCGTGACGGTGCGCCCCGATTCGGCAGCCACTTTCCTGGCCTCGCGAATCAATGCATCGTTCAAGTTGAGCGTCGTCTTCATGCGGATCAGCATATCATCTGCTTCTGCATATCTGCTCAGGCTGTGGTTTGGCTCCCTGGCTCCCCCAGGCGCTGCTGCTCGCCGACGCTCGCGGGAAGGGCAAAGAAAAACAGCAGGGCCCTTCCGCGAACCCAGGACGGCTGTCCTGGGCAATATGCCGTCGCCCCTTCAGGGCTCCAGAGGGAACCGGCCGGAACCACATGACGCACATGGATCCACTGTAAAGCAGCACCGCTTGCTCCCCTGGGGGAGCCCTGGATCGCAGTGGTCACAAGGTGGGGGCCGCGACAGCGGGCCGCTCATGACCCGTCGTACCCACCGGCCGGAAGCGGCTTGCCGTCAGCGCCCGCCCGGAACCCGTTTCGCCGCCGGCGGCTCTGCGTAAGGACGGACGGTCTGCTCCAGGCGTTCGGCAAGCCAGACCTTGATGATCGATTGCCGCGTGACCCCCAGCCGTTCGGCCTCGCGGTCGAGGGCCGCCAGCATCCACTCGGGAAAATCGACATTCACACGACGAATCTCGCGCGACGAGCGGCGGGCGTGCCCGAGATCCAGGTAGGCGGTCACGTCCTCTCCGGCTTCGAACTTCTGCTCAAAACGCTTCGCTTTCATACACCTTTATCTCCTCGGGCCGCGCCCGGCGAACCGAGATGATACGGACGCGATCATCTCGATACGTGATGACTGCCGACCAAACCTTGGGCCCAAGCCGGCCGATAACCAGATGCCGGGGCTCGTCCTCCGTCCGCGCCGGAATCTCGAGGATATCCGGGTCGTCCCACAGGGTCTGCGCCTCCTCGAAATCAATACCATGTTTGTCCAGGTTGGCGGCACTCTTGGCATGCGAATATTCGAACCGCGGCATGGGTATGATAACTATACCATTTTTATTCCCAACGGCCGCGCAGGGGCCCCGCAAGCACCTCCAGCACAGAATGCTCCCCTGGGGGAGAAGCCGATTTCCCCATACGGAAGCCGCATTGAGATAGACCTGATTTTCGGGGGCGCCGAGAACCTCACGGGCTCGGGGAGAAAGGTCGCCAGGCGAATGCATCGTCCAGAGAGAGGATGCACGTATCGAGCACCAGGTTCAACCGGCATCCCCTTCGAACCCGCGCACGACGTCCTCGGGGAGTTCCTCGAAAAACGCCGGGAGGATCTCGATGCTGCCGACGCACGCGAGCCCGAGCCGCCGAGGTTCGGTGCGGCGGGGGGCAAGCGGACGAATCTCGGCGATCGGCCTGTTCCGCCGGCAGAGGAGGATGGTCTCACCGGCTTCAATCCGCTTCAGGTAGCGTGAGAGATGGGTTTTGGCCTCGTGAACGTTCAAGCGAATCATGACTACATTCTAAATCGGAGTGAACAAACTTCAATATTCCGAGGTGTCCCTCTCGGCCATCGGGCATTGCACGTCGGGCATGGGCATGGCGCGAAGCGCAGGTGGTGTCCCCGCGAGCGCACACCGTTCCCTTCCGTCCTCTCCGCCGCCTACACTGCAGAGAAGGAAGGCGTCCCTGCCTTCCGTACGCATGCAGAGGCCGTCATGAGGAATCGCTGGACATCCATCCTCTCGCTGGCCGTGCTTTCGGCCGCCATCGCCCTTCCCGCCCACGCGCAGGATATCTTTGAAGAGGAATTCCGGAACGGAACACTCCAGACCGGGGAACTCCAGACCGAAGCACTCCGCACCCGCGAGACGCCCCTGGAGCAAGAGACGCAGCCGGATTATATTCCCGCGCCGGCACCCGAGCCCGCTTCCGGACCGCACCCCAACCTCGGCATCGAACTCGGCGGCGGTTTTCAGACCTTTACCGGGGAACTGGGGGATCGGACCAACGCGGGCTTCGGCGTCAACCTCCGGGCGATACTCGGCGTCCGCAGCCGTGTCGGCCTCGAGCTCGGCTACCTGGGCGCGTTCAACGTGGCCGAGCGCACCGAGGACCTCGAGAAGACGACGGCCACGCTCTACTCCAACTCCGCCGAGGCGCTCGCGCGGCTCAGCTTCTCGGGACACCGATCGGCGGTGCGGCCCTATATCGCGGGGGGCGTGAACTTCACCCGTATGGACACGCGCCTCAGCACCCCCCTGGGGTCGCGCGAGCTCGACAACCGCAACGGCATCGGCGTTCCCCTGGCCGCCGGCGTGCAGATCATGCCCGACGAGGGGTTCACCGTGAGCGCGCGCGCCAACTACAACGTGCTCACCGGCATTCTCGACGAGCGCCTCGGCGACCAGTGGGGCGTCACCCTGGCTGCGGGCGCGCTCTTCTAGCGCACGCCGCAGCATTCCTGATTCCTGATTCCTGAATCGGCAAGGGACCACTACCTGCCCTGTACGTTCCCCCGGGAAACGGAAAGCGGAAAACGGAACCCTCTTGACAAGTTCGACTTTCGTTCTATAGAATGAAACTCGAACACACCCCCGGAGTGCCGAGTTGATGCTGACCCGAAAACAGCGCGAAGTCCTGGACGCCATCGAAGAGTTCGCCCGCGACAACGACTACATGCCGAGCGTGCGCGAGCTGGCCGAAAAGCTCGGCCTGGGCGTGACCACCACCCACTTTCACCTCTCGACCCTGCAGTCGAAAGGATACCTGGCCCACGACGGCACCGCGCACGGCATGCGCCTCAAGAAGAAGTCCGCCCGGCCGCTGGTCGGACCGAACCTGCCAGATGAAGGCGGCGGCGGCATCCGCATCCCCATCGTCGGCACCATCGCCGCCGGCCGGCCCATCGAGGCCATGGAGTCGCGCGATCAGTTTCTGACCGTCCCCACCGAATGGGTCCGCGGCAACGGCGACAGCTACGTGCTGCGCGTCCGCGGCGATTCGATGAAGGACGACGCCATTCTCGACGGCGACCTGGTCGTCATCCAGCGCTGCGACAGCGTCGATGACGGAACGATCGCCGTGGCCCTGCTCGACGACGGCTCGGCCACCTTGAAACGGATTTACCGCGAGCGCGGCCGCGTGCGCCTGCAGCCCGCGAACACGAGCATGGAACCGATTTACGTCAAGAAAGTACGCATTCAGGGGAAGGTAACAGGGGTCGTTCGTTCGTACCACTGAGGAGAGGGTCCGCCAATAGGGTAGAGAGCGCGCCCCGGCGCGCTCTTTTTATCCCCACGGTGTTCTAGTTTTGTTCTAGTTAAGCGCTCTACTATGTCAGCCACCGCCGAACAGCTCGTGACCCTGCACCCGCAGGTCTACCGCGGCGACGCCCTCCCCCCGGTGCGCGCCCTCGGAACGGGGATCGCCGCACTCGACGGCCTGCTCCCCGGCGGCGGATTCCCCCGCGGCCGGATTGCGGAACTCCACGGCCCCATGGCCGGCGGGCGCATGACGCTCGCGCTCCACCTGATCCGCCACGCGCTGGATCGGGGAGAACGGGCGGCGGTCGTCGACCTGCCCGGCACCTTCGTTCCCCCCGAGACGTGGAATGGGGGAATGCCGCCGGCTCAGGGGGAACCCGATGCGCCGCGCGGAACGGCGGCCGGACGCGCCCCCGCCGGTTCCCCGCCGGATCTTGATGCGGAACGGCTGCTCATCGGCCGCCCCGCCGATCTGCAGCAGGCGCTGCGGGCCGTGGGGATCCTCACCCGCAGCCGCCAGTGGGGGCTCGTGCTGCTCGATCTGACCGGGGCGCCGCGCATGCCCTCTGCCGCCTGGCTGCAGCGGGTCGGCAGCGACATCCGCAGCGCCGACACCGTGCTGCTGCTGCTGCACGCGCGGCCGGTGAGCCCCCTCGGCAGCCCGATCACGCTGCGCCTGCACGTCCAGCGCCGATTGACCGAAGCGGGACGGGCCCTGCGCGTGCGCGTAGCGAAGAACAAACTTGCGCCCCCCGAGGGTTCCGTCGATCTCCCGTTCGCTTCCCCAGGAGTTCCCCATGCCTGAGAATTCCACGCCGCCGCTGCCGTTCGCCCCTTCCACCCCGCCGGCGACCTCGACAGCCGTCCCCACGGGCACGCCGCTGCGCCGCGTCGCCTGCGTGCGCATCCCCGCGCCGCATCTGGCCTTCTACCTGCGCGCCCGGCGCGGCGCGGCCCTTCCCCCCACGGCGCTCCTCGATGAAGCGGGGCTCGTGCGGGCCGCTTCGCGCGAGGCCCGCCAGGCCGGAGTGGAACCGGGGATGACGCGCAAACAGGCCGAAGCCATGGCCCCGCATGTGCGCTTCGACGCGCTCGATCCCCACGCCGAAGCGGCCGAGTGGGAACGCCTCGCGCTGCTGCTCGGCCGCTTCTCCCCCACGGTCGAAAAGGCAGAGGAGGCGGGCGTGTTCTACCTCGACGCCCACGGCCTGGGCCGCCTCTATCCTTCGCTGCGGGAATACCTGGCGCACATCCGTTTCACCCTGCAGGGCGAGGGCTACCAGCCGCGCGTCGCCGTGGCCGGGAGCCGCTTCGCCGCCCGCGCCGCCACGCACCTGAACGAGATCCACGTCGTGCCCCCGGGGCGCGATCCGGTGGCGCTGGCGCCGCTGCCGCTCGCCCTGCTCCCCCTGTCGCCCGGCCTGCGCGAGACCTTCGCCGCCCTCGGCCTGCGCGCCCTGGGCGATCTCACGGCCATCCCCGTCGCCGAGCTCGAAGCGCGCTTCGGCCGCGAGGGGATCGAAGCCGTCCGCCTGGCCCAAGGCGAAGATCCGACGCCGCTGCGTCCCTTCGCCACCCCGGAGCTGGCCGCGGTAGAGCTGGCGCTCGACGGCCCGCTGGAGCAGGGCGACGCCGTGCGCTTCCTGCTCGCAAACCTCGCGAACCGCCTGATCGACATCCTGAACCGCCGCGGGCTTGCCTGCGAAGAGGCGCGCCTCGTGCTCCGGCTCGACGACCGCAGCGAGCAGACGCTGGCGATCGAGCCGGCGGCGCCGACGCTCTCGGCGCGCCTGCTCGCCGATCTGGCCTTTCTCGCGCTGGAACGCAATCCGCTCCCGGCCCCCATCCTGCACGCCCGCCTCGAAGCGGCCCGCGCCGGGGCCGCCGCGCCGGATCAGAGGGTGCTCTTCGTGGAGCGGGGCGATCCCGATCGGGCGGAACTTGCCGTGGCGCGCCTGCGCAATCTGCTCGGCGACGAGGCGGTCCTGCGTCCGCGGCGGGTGGCGGCCTGGCGCCCCGAACAGCGCGTGCGCTGGGAAGAGTATCAGGAACGGCGCCTCCCGCCGCGCGATCCTTCCAGCTTCCGCCGGCCGCGCGAGGGGCGCACCGCCGGCACGTTCACCTCCCGCTCGGCGGTCGAATCCGACGCCGACGGGGCCGGCCGCTTTCTTCGCGACGAGGGGCTGCGCCTGTGCGCCCCGCCGCTGCCGGTCCAGGTGCGCGTCGACGCGGGCGGACGGCCGGTCTGGTGCCAGAGCGCCTGGGCCTGGGGTCCGCTCGCCCGCGTCGAGGGACCCGAGCGCATCGGCGGCGACTGGTGGAGTACGCCGTACGAGCGCGACTACTACCGCATCGACTGGCCCGGCGGCGCGGGCGCCTGGATCTTTCTCGACCGCCTCGCGAACGCCTGGTACCTGCACGGCATTTACGACTGAGCCGCTCGATGGATTCCCCCCGCTCCGGTTCCGGACAGCCCACCCCGTACCCCGGCGGCCCCCAGGCGCCGATCCGGGGCTACGCGGAACTGCATTCCCGTTCCAATTTCACCTTCCTCGGCGGCGGCACGCCCCCCGAGCGGCTGGCCGAGACCGCCGCCAGCCTCGGCCTGCGCGCCCTCGCGATCACCGACAAGGACGGCCTCTACGGCGTCGTGCGCTTTCACGAAGCGGCGGCGCAGATGGGCCTGCACGCGATCGTCGGCGCCGATCTGACGCTCGAAGACCGCAGCGCCGTCACGCTGCTCGCGCGCGACCGCGAGGGGTACGCGAACCTGTCGACGCTGATCTCGAAGGCGCGCACCGACTTCCCCCGTGGCGACCCGCGCACGCCCGTCGACACGCTGCGCGCCCACGCCGCCGGGCTGATCCTGCTCGCCGGCCCCGCGAGCCCCGTGCAGCACGCGCTGCGGGCCGGCGACGAGGCGGCGGCCGCCACCTGGTTCCACCAGGCGCGCGAGGCCTTCGGGGCCGACCACGTCCTTCTCGAGGGGAACCTGCAGTTGCGCGCCGGCCAGGAAGAATGCTTCGGTCAGGTGCACGCCTTCGCGCGCCGCCACCGCTTTCCCGGCGTGGCCGCCAACGACGTGCGCTATGCGACGGCGGCCGACCGCATCCTCTACGACGTGCTCTCCTGCGTACGCGAGCGCACGACCCTCGCCGACGCGGCCCTGCTGCTGGAACCCAACGCGGAGCGGCGCCTGAAGAGCGCGGCCGAGATGCACGCCCTGTTCCGCGCGGCCCCCGACTGGATCGCGCGCACCGTCGACGTCGCGGCCCAGTGCACGTTCGGCATGACCGATCTGCACTACCGGCTCCCCGGTTTCCCCACCGCAGGAGAAACGCCGGACGAGGCCCTGCGCCGCCTCGCCTGGGCGGGGGCTGCGCGCCGCTACGGGGAACCGTTTTCCGATCGCGTGCGCGCCCAGATGGAGCACGAGCTGGGGCTCATCGGCCGCCTCGATCTCGCCG
The DNA here is from genome assembly GCA_041690355.1 of bacterium. GTDB lineage: Bacteria > J088 > JAWLBW01 > JAWLBW01 > JAWLBW01 > JAWLHK01. The sequence continues at coordinate 116,042 of JAWLHK010000004.1, forward strand.
GCTACTTTCTCATCGTCTGGGACATCGTGCGCTTCTGCGGCGAGCGGGGAATCCTCTGCCAGGGGCGCGGCTCGGCCGCCAATTCCGTCGTCTGCTACTGCCTGGGGATCACGGCCGTCGACCCCATCGGCCTCGATCTCCTCTTCGAACGCTTCCTCTCCGAGGGACGCTCCGAAGCGCCCGACATCGACCTCGACATCGCCCACAACTACCGCGAGCAGGTCATCCAGTACGTCTACGAGCGCTACGGCCGCGACCACGCCGCCATGGTCTGCGAGGTCATCACCTACCGCGGCCGCTCGGCCATCCGCGACGTCGGCAAGGCGCTCGGCTTCTCGCTGGAACAGGTGGATCGGATCGCCAAACGGATCGAAACCGTGAAGAAGCTCCTCGCCGGCGCCGCGGTTCCCCCCGCCGAGCAGGCGGATCTCGGCGTCGAATGGAACGGGGAGGCGATGCGCCGCCTGCTGTTGCTCACGGATCGCATCCAGGGCTTTCCGCGCCACATCTCGATCCACGTCGGCGGCATGGTCGTCTCGGCCGAACCGCTGCGCCGCATCGTCCCCGTCGAGGCGGCCGCCATGGAGGGGCGCTCGATCATCCAGTGGGACAAGGATGACGCCGAGGCGCTGAAGCTCGTCAAGATCGACCTGCTCGGCCTCGGCATGCTCAGCCTGCTGCAGGACGGACTCCAGCTCATCGAGCGCCACCATGGCGCGCGCATCGGCCTGCACGAACTCGACTACGCGGATGCGCGCGTCTACGCGAGCCTCACCGCCGCCGACACCGTCGGGGTGTTCCAGGTGGAGTCGCGCGCGCAGATGAACACGCTCCCCCGCCTGAAGCCGAAGTGCTTCTACGATCTGGTCGTCGAGGTCGCGCTCATCCGCCCCGGGCCGATCCAGGGCGAAATGGTGCACCCGTACCTGCGCCGCCGCGACGGCCTCGAGCCGGTCACCTATCCGCACCCCGACGTCGTGCCCATTCTCGCGCGCACCCTCGGCGTGCCGCTCTTTCAGGAACAGGGGATGCGCCTGGCCATCACGGCGGCGGGCTTCACGCCCGGCGAGGCCGACGCCCTGCGCAAGGCCATGGGGCACAAGCGATCGCACGAGCGGATGCAGGGGCTGCTCGATAAGCTCGTGAACGGCATGCGCGGCAACGGCTACGACGAAGACGTCATCCGCCGCATCGTGCAGCAGCTCACCGCCTTCGCCGACTACGGATTTCCCGAGAGCCACGCGGCGAGCTTCGCGCTGCTCGTCTTCGCCAGCGGGTGGATGAAGGTCTACTACCCCGCGGTCTTCTACACGGCGCTGCTCAACGCGCAGCCCATGGGCTTCTATTCTCCGTCGACGATCGTGAACGACGCGCGCCGGCACGGCGTCGAGGTGCGCCCGGTCGACATGCTGCGCAGCGGCTACGACTGCGCCATCGAAGACGGCGCCCTGCGGCTCGGGTTCCGCTACGTGCGCGGCATCGGCGAGGCGCAGCGCGAAGCGGTCGAGCGGATGCTTGCGGCCCGCCCGTTCCGCCATGCGGATACGGCCCTGCAGGCGACGTTGGCGCTCCCCATCCACCTGCGGCGGAACCTGGTGCAGGCGGGCGCCTTCGACAGCCTGGGCCTCGACCGCCGCACGGCCCGCTGGCGCCTCGAAGGGATTCAGCGGGAACCCGCCGGCCCACTGCTGGATTCTCACCTGTATCGAGTTGAAGAAAACCGTTCGTATCGAGCCGACGGCGAAGGGCAGCGCCCCGCGCGACGGCGAGATGCGCACGAGCGCCCCCTCGCTGTCGGACTCCGCCCTGCTGCGCCCGGTCAGCTCGGGGCGAACGGGTTGGGACGCCTGCAGGAAACGGAGCTCCGCCAGTCGGGTGGCGGACCTGGGACGGGGGACGACAGGGGGTCCATTCGTCACTCGTCACTCCCTTTTCGGGTCCCCCCTCGGGGGACGACAGGGGGGCCGGGGGGCTGGACCCCCGCCCCCATGACCGCCGTCGAAGAGCTCCAGGCCGACTACCACCTCACGGGGCTCTCGGTGCGCCATGAGCCGATGGCCGCCTACCGCGACTACCTGCGCCGCCGCGGCTGCCGCCGCGCCGAAGAGCTGCGCCACGTGCCGGACGGAACGTTGCTCGAAGTGGCCGGCGTCGTCATCTGCCGCCAGCGGCCGGGCACAGCCAAGGGGATGCTCTTTCTCACCCTCGAGGACGAAACGGGGATGATCAATCTCGTCGTCTTCCCCGATCGCCTGGATCGCTTCCGGAGCATCCTGCTGCACCGCCCGCTGATCCTCGCCCGCGGCCGCCTCGAGCGGGCGCACGACGTCACGAACATTCTCGTCGATCACGTGGAAGCGCTCCCCCGCATGCAGGTGGGAGAACAGATGAGTTTTCAATCGAGGGATTTCCGATGAGAGAAAGCGCCAAGCACCAAGCGCCAAGCGCCGATAAGGCAACGGCTTGGGATCCCGATGGTCCTTTCCGGAAAATCGTCACTCGTCAATCGTAAATCGTCAATTGCCCTGATTCGTCACTCGTCACTCGTAACTCGTCACTTCCGCGCGCACCATGAAGATCCAAAGAATCCACGCCGACCATCCCGAGACCCTGCGCACCCTCGCGCTGCGTCACCGCCGGCACGGCGTCGAGACGCCCGGCGATCGCGACATCGTGCTCGAACCCATCGACGTGAAAACGATTCTCACGCGGAATCCGAATCCGGGCCTGCGCCACTACTGGAGCATCAATCCCTACCGCGGGTGCCAGTTCGGGTGCACCTACTGCTTCGCCCGCTACACGGCGAAGTTCGTGGAGATGAACGATCCCCTCGCGTTCGAACGGCGCATCTTCTACAAGCGCAATGCGCCCGAAGTCGCCCGGCAGCTGCGCGATCGCGATTTCTACGGCAAGCCGGTCGCCCTCGGCACAGCCACGGATCCCTGGCAGCCGGCCGAGGGGGCGCTGCGGATCACCCGCGGTATCCTCGAAGCGCTGCTGCGCTACCCCAGCCTCGATCTCTTCTGTCTGACGAAGAGCTCGCTCATCCGCCGCGACCGCGATCTCTTCGCGCAGCTCGTGAAGAGCGGACGCCCCGTGAGCGTCGGCTTCTCCATCACGACCCTCGATGCAGAACTGGCACGCAAGATGGAACCCCAGGCCGCCGCCCCCAGGGAACGCCTGCGGGCGATGCGCATGCTCGCCGACGCGGGGGTCACGGTGGGGATCATGGCCATGCCGGTCGTCCCCCTGCTCACCGATCGGGAAGAGGATCTGGATGCGCTGCTCGGCGCCGCCCGTGAGCACGGCGCGAGTTTCGCGGTCGGCGGCGCGCTCCACCTGCGCACGGAACCGAAGAAGCGCTTTCTACCGTGGATCGACGAGACCTTCCCCGAGTACGCGCGCCAGTTCCACAGCGTCTACGACTATTCCGCCTATCACACGGAAGCGTACCGGGAGGAAATCCGCGCGCGCATCGACGCGCTCAAGCGTAAACACGGTTTTCCTGAAACCAGCGCCGATGCCCGGCCCGCCCGCAAGGGCGAGCAGCTGCAGATGCCCTTCTGAGCCGGCGCTGGCGCGCCGGCTCCATTCCTGATTCCTGATGCTTGATTCCTGAGCAGGCAAGTACCGGATGCCGTGCATGACAAACCCGCAGATTGCGGCCCCCCTGCCAACGGGGGACAATGTTTACCCAGATGACTGATTCGCAGCTGACAACACCCCAGCCCGAATACGACGCCGGCGGCGTCGATGTGACTCTCATCCGCTGGATGCTCAGCTTAACGCCGGCGGAAAGGCTCGACGTCCTGCAACAGAACGTCAACGCAGTCCTGGAACTGAGGAATGCAGCCCGCGGCCCGGCTCCTAAGGCCGAACGGTCACGTGCCGGACCTGTCCTTGGACGTTTCTGATCGGGAATCAGGAATTAAGAATCGCCCGCGCCCGTCTCTGCGCGCACGACGCGCACCAGCGACGGCGTCTTCTCGCGCGGCAGATCGAGCTGCTCGGTCCACGCGCTGGGGTCATGCACGGTGACCTCGCGGAATCCGGCCTGGCGGAAGCCGGTGGCGATGGCCGCGTCGTCGGCGAAGTGGAAGTAGACGCCGCCGCGCGTGAGCCCCGCGATCCCCAGGCGCGCCCCCTGCAGGATCCAGCGCGCCGGGTGGCGGCGCGGCTCCGGATACAGATCGGTCAGATACAGCCCCTGCGGAAAACCGGAAAGCGCCGACGCCAGCCGCCGCCACATCCCGCCTATCGTCCGGAGCGGAAAATAATTGACGAGTCCTTCGGTGATGGCCACGGTCGGAACCCCGGGATCGAGCGTGCGCGAAAGTACCGCTTCGATCGTCTCGTCTCCCGCGGTGGCGAGCAGATCGCAGACCTCGACTCGATGCCCCTCGCCGAGCGCGCCTTCTTTTTCCAGCAGCGCGCGCTTGCGGGCCGCCATGCCCGGCAGATCCGTCTCCACGTAGCGGATCCGGTCGCCGTATTTCCGGCAGAAGCTCCACCCGCGCGGCGAAAGTCCCGATGCGAACTCGACGACCTGCGCGAACCCCTGCGTTTCGATCGCTTCCGCGAGCAGGTGATCCAGAATCCGGTGCCGCTGAATCAAATGCGGCTCCATGCCGAGGCCCAGCACCGCCTGCGAGCCGCGGATGAACGGCTGGAGGGCGTGAAAGAGCAGCCGGCCCTGCGGGGTCACGAACGGATCGGCCGACAGACCGTTCCGGTGCCAGACGAAACCGGTGTAGTGCGCCGTGAGGCTGATTCGTTCGCTCGGGTTTTTCATGGAGACCCTACGGCCGCTTTCCCTCAGCGACGACGATGAAATTGCGATCGGTGTGCTGGGTCTCTTCGTCCCACTGGCCGAGGACAACCGACACCCTCGCCTCGCCGCGCGTATCGGGCATCATGCGCAGCGACCCGAACTCGTCGGGGTCCCAGACGGTATCGGGGTGATTGAAGACGTAGTTCATCGTCCCGGTCCAGTCCGGATCGAGTCGGATTTCGAAAGTCGCGCTCACGCCGTTGGTCTGCGACCAGATGCCCGCAATGTGCTCGTGAAAGTCGAAGGCCTGGTAGGTGAACTGGAGCCGCAGATCCGACCCGACGGCCGTCACCTCCCAGACGCCAGGAATCTTCTCGCGCACCGTCCCCTTCCACGTCAGGGTCTGCCGATCGCCGGTTTCGCTCGTCCCCTCGATGTGGCGCGTGAACGTCCCCCGGCCGTCCCGGGGCAGCGTGCCCGTGTCCTCGACCTTCGTGAACCGCTGCCCGGCCGGAAAAACCTGCGTCCGCCGCCACTCCGTCGCCGTTCGGGTGCCCGACACGTCGGCGCGCATGTAGGTCTCGCCCGTCTCGATCCAGCTCGACGGCTCGCCGCTGAGCGAAGAGAGGGGGATTTCACGCCCGTCGGCGTAGGCGAGCAGGCGATCGATGCGCAGGCTGTCGCCCTGCAGCGACATTTCAGCGCGGGCCGACTTCAGATGCGTGTTCGATTCGTAGGTGGCCGCTTCGGCATAGGTCCAGCCCTCGGCGTCGCGCAGGAGCGTGCCGCCGCTCGCGTCTTCCTTCGTCATCAGGGTCCAGCTCAGCGAGGCCGGGACGGCTTCGGAGACCATCTCGGCGTACCGGGCCGTGCGGATCATCTGGACCCGCCTGTCCTGCCCCATGAACGTCACGGCCTGGCGCACGACCCACGGCCCGGCATCCGTCGGCGCCGTTGCGGCCAGATCGCTTATCGCCTGATCGCGATAACGCAACTGGGCGGTGAAACCGAGCACACGGTCGTCGGCCGGTCCGGTCGCGCCGCGCAGATAGCTCACGGTGACCGTCTCATCGGTGCGCATGTCGCCGCGCTCGAATCTGCGCTCGATGTCCCGCACGCAGAACTGCGGTCCGCAGACGGTACGCCGCTCGACGACGATGCCGTCGACCGTGACGGTCACCGGGACGGGCGAAGGCGCGTCGCCGATCGACCAGTCCTGATCCTCGAGGGGCAGGCGGAAGCGGAGGTGCGGCGGGAGCCCCCCGTTCTCCTCCGCGGCGCGCAGGTAATCGCGGAAAGCGTTTGCGTAGTTGTAGACGAGCACGGCCGAGTTGAGCCCGTACGCATCCGGTCCCGGTTCTTCGCCGAAGAAGCAGCCCCCGAGGGTGAGGCTGAGCAGGATTGCCGCGGCCGTCTTTCTCATCCCCCATAGTGTACCCCGCCCCCCGGCCGGCACGCGACCGCCGGAGGGGCCGGATGCTCGCCCGTCCGGGTTTTCGGTTTTCGCGCGCCGGGCGCTATAATGTGCCATGCGAAAACTCCCCGTTGTCCTCGTGTTTCTGGCCCTCGGCGCCTGCGCGCAGTCTGAGCCGGCCACCGCGCTGGAAGCGCCGACCGTCGTCTACCATCCGGCCGGCCGCATGCTCCCCTTCCCGTCGGACCGCTATCTCAAGGAAGACGTGGACCCGCAGGACGACTGGGAGCAGGCCACCGGTTATCGGCTCGACGTGAGCGCCTTTCGCGCTTCCGATCCGATTCTCCGGACGGTCGACGGCATTGAGGAAGGGCTCGGCGCACTCGACGGATTCGGCACGTCGGCCGACATCGCCATCGAATTCACGGCCACCCCGGAGCTCGGCAGCCTGACCGACGAGTTCAGGGCCTTCGAAGATTCGATTGCCGACCAGTCGCCGATTCATCTGATCTCCATCGACCCCACCGATCCCGAGGCGGGAAAACCGGTCCCCTTCGTGGCCCGTGAGATCGCCGACGGAAACACCGTGTTTCTCACGCCGTGGCGCCCGCTGCGCCCCGCGGGCTGGTACGCGGTCATCGTGCGCCCGGGGCTCAAGGACGTCGTGGGCAGGCCGTTCACGGCGCCCGAAGCCTTCCGCGCCGATTACGCGAGCGGCCGCGGCGAAGGGCTCGAGGGGGCCGGCTACGCGCGCCTGCGCGAAGTCGTCGCCACGACGCCCCTCTTTGCGGTCACGTTCCGCACGGCCTCGGTCACGCCCTTTCTCGAAGAACTGCTCGCCGACATCCGCGACGACGCTCCCGCGCCGTTCACGTGGACGACGGTCGCCCCCGGCGCCGGCCACCCGGAACTCAAGTGGATCGTGGAGGGGGAATTCCTGCGCCGCGATTTCCGCGACGCGCGCGGCAAGCTGCACCGCGCCGAGCAGGGGAACGAGTGGACGAAATTCACGGTCACGGTTCCCCTCACGACCGCGACGCGGCGCGAACCGTTCGGCCTCGTGCTCGGCCAGCACGGCCTCGGCGACCGGCGGCAGGCGGTGCAGCGCATGGCCGACGGGCTGGCCACGTACGGCCTCGCCACGGTGGCCATCGACGCCCCCGAGCACGGCAGCCGGAATACGGTCGAGAGCGAGCTGATCGCGAGCCTCGAAACCCGCCTCGGTCTGTGGACCGAGAACGGGCGCCTGAAGATGGAACCCTGGAAGTTCCGCGACATCATCCGCCAGCAGGTCATCGACCACCAGCAGATTCTGCGCGTCATGCGGAACTTCGATGTGGACCTGGGTCAGGATCCGGGGACCGATATCGATGCCGACCGCGTCGCGTACAGCGGCCAGTCGATGGGCGGCATCATGGGGGGCGTCAGCGGCGCGATGAACACCGAGCTGCTGCGCGTGCTGCTCAACGTGCCGGGCGGGCGCATCATCAACATTTTCACGCGCAACGAGCTGCTCGGCCAGACGGGCCTCATGCTGCTCAAGCCCCCCACCTTTTCCGAAGCCGACATGTGGCGCCTGCTCGCCATGTTTCAGGCCGTCGTCGACCCGGGCGATCCGATCAATTACGTCGCGCGCATCCAGCTCGCGCCCCCGGCCGGCGACGAGCCGCGCCCGCTGCTGATTCAGGGCGCGTTCAAGGACGTCACGCTCGCCAACCACACGACCTTCGATCTGGCGCGGGCCGCGCGGGCCCCCTACACGGGCCCCTGGAAGGGATCGCTCGCCGACCTGCCCGAGATCGCCGTCCCCGAGAATGGCATCGACGCCGACGCCCCGGCCGCCTTCAGCCTGTATGAAGAGGTGATCGTGCGCGGCAAGCTCGAGACCGCCGGACATGGCAACCTCTGGGCCAGCGATACGGCCATCGAACAGGCGGGCCCCTTTCTCGCACATGGGATCATCCTCCCCCCGGTGGTTCCGTGAGCGTCGAGCGGCGGCGCGGGTTCTGCGCGGCGGCCCTTGCACTGCTCCTGCTCCCGGCGGGCGCATGCAGCGGTGCACAGCCGCCCGCGAAGGACGCGGAAGAGAAGCCGCTGCGCTTTGCCTATCCGCTCGACGACACGCTGCGGCTCAACCAGATTCGCATGAAGGGGACGCACAACAGCTATCACATCGCCCCCGACCCGAAGCAGCTCGACGAATGGGACTACACGCACCTGCCGCTGGATAAGCAGCTTGGGGAGCAGGGGGTGCGCCAGTTTGAACTCGATATCCACTTCGACAGCGAGGCAGAGCGGTTTCTGGTTCATCACCTCCCGCTCGACAACGCGACTACCTGCGCGCTTTTCACCGACTGCCTGACCGTCATTCGCACCTGGTCTGACGCGCATCGCGGACACCACCCGATTTTCGTCTTCATCGAGCCCAAGGACGACGTCGATCCGCAGCTCGACAAGATTGCCGGCCGCTATGACCATCTCGAAGCCGAAATCCTCTCCATCTGGCCGCGCGAGCGCATCCTGACCCCCGACACCGTGCGCGGCGAATTTCCCACCCTGGCCGGCGCCATCCAGGCCCGGGGCTGGCCGACGCTCGGCGAAGTGCGGGGGATGGCGGTTTTCGTGCTGCTCGACAGCGATCACGAACCGGGCGCGCACCACTACAACTACACCGGCGGCAACGTCTCGCTCGACGGAAAACTTCTCTTCGCGACGGCCCACGCCGATGATCCCTACGCCGCCATCCTCTCCATCAACAGCTCCCTGCACGACGGCGACGCTGTCGCCGCGGCGGTCGAAGCCGGGTTCATCGTGCGCACGATGACCGACGACCGGATTGAGGACGGCGTTCCCCTCTCGCACGACCGGATGTCGGCGGCCATCGGGGGGATGGCGCAGATTCTCAGCAGCGACTTCCCCGTTCCCGGAATCATCGCCGGCTACGGCCTTTCGCTCACCGACGGAACCCCCTCGGTCTGTCACCCCACCCTTGCACCCGCCGGCTGCACCTCGGCCGACGTCGAGTCCCCCGACCGCCTGCAGCCGCTGCCCTGAGGCCGGCGGCCCATTCCTGACTCCTGATGCTTGATTCCTGAGACGCAAGGACCGGGATCACCTGCCCGTGCCCTGAGCTCAACCCCTGTGCTTAACCCCAGCGCCAAGCGCCCAGCGACCTCCTCACTCGCCACCTGTCAAGGGGGTGACCGCTCGCTTACCGAGCGCCCCCCTTGCGACCCTTTACACGTCCTAACCTGAAGTCAGTACCGGACTGCGCGACCTTGCGGTCCACTACCCAAAAGGAGAGGACGAAGATCATGAATAAACTCGTAAGCGGCGGGCTCGTACTCGGGCTCGCGTTCACCCTGGGCGCTTGCGGCGGGCCGACCAACGGCAAGGGGACGATGGGCTCCGACGGCCGCAACAGCTTCTCGACCGCAGACCACGAGGAGCCGAGCATTCTCTCGGGCACGGTCTGTATCGAGGGGACGAAGCGCTACGATCCATCCCTCGGCGAAGCCGGAGACAACGAGCTGGAAGGCGTGGCCGGCATTCTCATCGAACTCTACGACGATGAAGAAAACCTGCTCGATACGACCTTCACCGACAGCGAAGGTCATTACCAGTTCTGCGGCCTTGACGAGGGGGACTACGTCGTCGTCGAGGTGCTTCCCGACGCCACCGAGAACACCATCTGGATTCCGATCGGCGACACGGCAAAGGATGCCACCGTCGAGTTCGATGAGGAATTCTCGGGGACTTCGGTCAAGTACGAAGGCAACGAAATCAATGAGGAATTCGACCTCGATCCGGGCGAAATCCACGAGCTCGAGTTCGATCTTGAAGACTATCCCGGTCTCATCCGCGTCGAGGTCAAGTCGGCCACGACCGTCGTCGGCCTCGACATCGACTGCCCCGGGAGCGGCGACAGCGTCACCGGCGGCGTCGACGGACAGGGCACGGCCGAAATCCACATCGAGACCGAGTGCGAAACGGTCGAAATCACGTCATCGAAAGGGATCTCATATATCGAGCTCTTCTTCGGCGAGATTGGCGAAAACGTCACCGTCGATTTCCGCAACGTCTGCGTCGAACCCGAAGGCGATGACTACCGCGGCGAGCCCAAGGGCGCTCTGCTCGACATGATCTTTGCGGCCCTTGAAGGCACGGGCATCTTCAGCCACCCGCTGATCGTGGAGGTCTTCGGCGGCGAGATCGAAGACATCGTCGACCTGCGCGACTTCCTGGCCATGGACGATACCGACGACCTCGTCGCCATCGCCCAGCTGGTCGTGAACCTGGCGGCCAATCTCGCCCTGGGCGAACTGGACGAGGACGACCTCGTCTACATTCCGCTCGTGATGGACTTCTTCGAGCTGGGCTATCTGTTGGACCTGGCGGTTCTGGAGCTCGCCGACTTCGACGAATTTTCGTCGGAAGAGCTGGGGCTCATCCGCGAGACCCTCGAAGTGATCTGGGTTCTGCAGGACGAACCCTGCGAACCCATCTACCCGAGCGCCGGCTGATCCGTTTCCCGACACCACGCAAAGCGGAGGGCGAAAGCCCTCCGCTTCCTTCGCGCAACTTGAGGTTCTTGTCAAGAGTGTAACCGGCCACCCATTGCTCGATTACCGATCAGGTCTTTACACACCCTAGCCTGAGGTCAGTAACGGACCGCGCGTCCTTGCGGTCCACTACCCAAAGGAGAGGACGAAGACCATGAAGAAACTCGTAACCGGTGGGCTCGCGCTCGGGCTCGCCTTTACCCTGGGCGCCTGCGGGGGCCCGGCCAACGACAAGGGAACGGCAGGCTCCGACGGCCGTGGCGATTACTCGGCCGCCAGCAGCCACAACCGCCCCATCACCGGCGCCATCTTCACGACTGACGAAAACGGCGACGCCGTCAACAAGAATCACTACGAAGAAAAAGAAGACGTCTACTTGAACGGTGGTCCGCGCAAGGAAGGCGCCGCGGGCCTGCCCGATGGCGACTACTACTATCAGATCACCGACCCGGGCTGTAAGGAGCTGCTTGCCGGTCCCGGGGCCGATTCGCCCTACAACACCAGCGCCAAGATCATCACCGTCGTGGACGGCGAATTCACCGACCTCATGCAGCTGGCTCCGTTCGCCGATACGCCGAACAATGGCGGCGTCTACAAGGTCATGGTGACGCCGGTCGACAAATGGGTTGACCCTGCCGAAGGCTGTTTCGGTTTCGAACCCCGTTTCTCGAAGTTCGACGTCTTCAAGGTCGACGGTGAAAGGCCCGAGCCGCCCGAAGACACCTATTGCATCTCGGGAACCAAGCGCTATGACCCGTCGCTCGGCGAAGCCGCCGACGAAGACCTCGACGGCCTCGGCGGCATTCTCATCGAACTCTATGACGATGAGGAAGACCTGATCGAAAGTACGTACACCGACAGCGACGGCGAGTACGAATTCTGCGGACTCGAGAACGGCGATTACAAGGTGGTCGAACGGCTGCCCGACGGCAACGGCGTGCTCTGGTTTGCCGTCGGCCCCGACGACTACGAGGTCATCGTCGACGACGAAGACGTTGAAGACCGCGACTTCCGCAACGTCTGCTTCCTGAAGGAGGGTGAAGACTTCCGCGGCGAGCCGAAGGGTGTCGTTCTCGACCTGATCTTCGCCGCCCTCGAAGGGTCGGGGCTGTTCTCGCACCCGCTCATCGTGGCGGCCTTCGGCGGCGAGATCGAAACGATCGTCGACCTGCGCGACTTCCTGGCGCTGGACGACTCGAACCTGCGGGTGGCCATCGCGCAGCTCGTCGTGAACCTGGCGGCCAACATCGCCCTGGGTAACCTCGACGCAGACCTGCGCGTGCTGGCCGGCACCGACCTTGGCGACATTGCCCGGCTGGGCGATCTCTTCGATGACCTCGCCGCAGAGCTCGCCGGGCATGCGGAACTGTCGACGGACCGCTTGAACGCGATCCGGGCGATTCTGCACTCGATCTGGGTCCTTCAGGACGAACCCTGCACGCCGCACTACAACGGCGGAGAAGAAACCTGAGCCGTTTCCCGACGGCGCACGCGAGCGGAGGGCGAAAGCCCTCCGCTCTTTTTCGTTGTGCGGGCCGGTTCGGCTTCCTCTGCACCCCCCGGAACGATCTGCTAAACTGAACGCTTACGCAGTCATGGGCAGCGGAATAGTGGCACGGATATCATGGCGGAACAGAACGATACGATAGCCTTTCTCGGCGGGGGCAACATGGCCGAGGCCCTCCTGAGGGGGCTTCTTGCCGGCGGCAGCGCGCAGGCGCAGTCGATTACGGTGTCTGACGTCAGCGAAGACCGCCTGCGCCACCTTGCCGCCACCTACGGCGTGCGCACGGCCGGGCGCAATGCCGAGGCCGCCGCCGCGGGGCAGACCCTCGTCGTCGCCGTGAAGCCCGGGCTGGTCGGCCCCGTCCTTTCGGAATGCGGCGATCTGACCGGCAAGCTGGTCGTCAGCATCGCCGCCGGGGTTTCCATGGCCGCCCTTGGCGCTGCCGCCGCGGGCGCCCACGTCGTACGCGTCATGCCCAACACACCGTCGCTGGTCGGCGCCGGCATGAGCGTCTTTTTCGCGGCCCCCGAAGTTCCCCCTGCCGCCCGGGAGCGCACCCGCGATCTGCTGGGCGCCGTCGGGCGCGTGGCCGAGGTGCCCCAGGAGAGCCTGCTCGACGCCGTCACCGGGCTTTCGGGGAGCGGCCCCGCCTATGTCTTTCTCTTTCTCGAGGCACTGGCCGACGGCGGCGTGCGCATGGGCCTCCCCCGGCCGCTCGCCCGCGAACTGGCGGCGCAGACGGTCTTCGGCGCCGCGAAGCTGGCCCTCGAGACGGGCACGCATCCGGGGGAACTCAAGGATCAGGTCACAAGCCCCGGGGGAACCACGATTGCGGGCATCGCGGCGCTCGAGGCGGCGGGTTTCCGCAGCGCCGTGCTCGAAGCCGTGGCGGCCGCCACCCGCCGATCCAGGGAGTTGGGGAATTCATGATCGAGGTCATCCGCGCCCTCGTTTTTCTGCTGGATATCTATCAGCTGCTGATCCTCATCGTCGTCCTGATGAGCTGGATCAATCCCGACCCCTACAATCCGATCGTCCGTTTTCTGCGTCAGGCGACCGATCCGGTCCTGCTCCCCTTTCGTAAGCTGCTCATGCCGCTGACGACGCAGATCCGTATCGATCTGTCGCCGATTCTCGTCTTTCTGCTCATCGGCATGCTCCAGCGCATGCTCATCCGGGTCGCTTACGGCGGCCTGACCCTCGGCGCCGTGGGCAGCGGGCTGCTCGAGGGGGCGGTCGAGTTCGTCATGGCCGTCCTCATGTTTCTCGTCATCCTCATGGGAGCGCGGGCGATCGTCGAGTTCACGAATGCAGACCGGTGGAATCCGATTGTACGCTTCATCGAGACGGTGACCGATCCGGTCGTCTTCCGCTTCCGCAACTTCCGCGGGCGCAGCAGCCGGTACAACCTGGCCCCGGTGGCCGCGGGGGCTACCTTTCTGGTAGCCTACTTCGTAGTCAGGACGCTACGCCAGTTGCTCCTCGGGTGACCCATGAAAATCACGCCGCTCGACATCCAGCAGTACCAGTTCCGCTCCAAGCTGCGCGGGCTCGACCCCGAAGACGTGCGGAGTTTTCTCGAACTCGTGCGCGTCGAGATGGAAGAGCTCATCCGCGAGAACAACGCCCTCAAGGACGAAGTCAAGCGCACCGTGCAGCGCATGGGCGAGTACCGCGAGCGCGAGCAGATGGTCAAAGACACGCTGCTCACGGCCCAGAAGATCACCGACGACATGCGCGCGAACGCCCAGAAAGAAGCCGAGACCATCGTGGCCGAGGCCGAGGTGAAGGCCCAGGACATCGTGCAGCAGGCCACCCAGCGCGCCGCCCGCCTGCATGCCGAAATCCGCGAACTCAAGCGGCAGAAACTGCAGTTCGAAGAGAACCTGCGCGCCATGCTCAACACGCATCTGAAGATGCTCGTGCTCGACGAAGAGAAGCAGAGCGACATGTTCGAAGAGAAGGTCGCCTACCTGAGCAAGAAAGAGAAGGCGTAGGCCTTCAGTCTTCAGTCTTCAGGCCTCAGTCTTCAGACGTCAGTCCGTAGTCTCCAGGCTTCAGTCATGCGCCTTCAGTTACCCCCGATTTTGTTGGCCGACGTCCGGCGACTGACGTCCGGCGTCCGATGAGCTGGCTGAGCGGAACCGACGGCGATCTCCGCCTGCGCATCCACGCGCAACCCGGGGCGAAACGCTCGCGTATCGCCGGCGTGCACGGCGACGCCCTGAAAATCCAGATTCACGCGCCGCCGGTGGAAGGGAAGGCGAACGACGAACTGATCCGCTTTCTCGCCGGAATCCTCCGGTGCAGGCGGAACCAGCTGCGGATCGTCACGGGGGAACTCGGACGCGAGAAAACCGTGGCTCTCGAGGGAATCTCGCACGCCGACGCCCTGGCTGCGCTCACGCCCATCTGAAGGTTCCCAGAAAGTCCTTGCCGCCCAGCGACCAGCGTCCATCTGCTGCGGAAGCAAAGACCAGACATCCCACGCGGAGGCGCGGAGCCGCGGAGAGGAAAGACCCGGAAGAACCTTTTTCTTTGGGGAGGATCCCGGGCACGGATGGCTGTGTTTTCCGGCATCCCCCAGGAAAATGCCCTTGTTTCTCTCCGCGACTCCGCGCCTCCGCGTGCCGATCGCTCTTCAGCAGGAACCCTGCGCCTGGCCCGCTACTGAAAGAAAAGCAATCCGCCCACGAGAATGCCGAGCAGAATCCGATAGTACGCGAAGGGGCGGAAGCTCGCCGTGCGCACGAAGCGCAGCAGGAAGTAGATGGCGAAGTAGCCGGAGACCGCGGCGGCAAGAAAGCCGAGGATCATCGGCACAGCCCCCACGGTGTCGGCATCGAACAGCTTGGGGACTTTGACCAGCCCGGCCCCGGCGATGATCGGGGCCGACATGAGAAAGGAAAAGCGCGCCGCCTCGGCCCGCTTCATGCCCAGGAAGAGCGCCATGAGCATCGTCGCCCCCGAGCGCGACACGCCCGGGATCAACGCCAGCGCCTGGGCGGTGCCGATGAGCAGGGCGTCCCAGACGGTCATCTTCTCGACATCGCGCACGTGGCGGGCCACCACCTCGGCCAGCAGGATCAGGAGGCCGACCCCCGCGAGCGTCGAGGCCACCACGGTCGGGCCGTGCCCGCTCTCATGCAGATTCGCTTCGACCCAGTCGCCGAACAGCGCCCCGGCCAGCGCGCCCGGGATCGTGGCGACGAGAAGAAAAACGAGCAGGCGCGCATCGGGATCGCTCCACGTCGGACGCCGCAGCGAGCGCAGCGCCGCCTGAAAGAGGCGTACCCAGTCGCGGCGGAAGTAGATGAGCACGGCGACGAGCGTGCCCATGTGCAGCAGGATATCGAAGGCGAGCGCCCCTTCCTGCAGGCCGAACCAGGCATGAAACAGAACCAGGTGGCCGCTCGAGCTGATGGGGAGAAACTCTGCGATCCCCTGCACGAGCCCGAGCACGACCGCTTCCCAGACCGACATCTTCACCTCGTGGAATTCTTCAAGGTAGCATACCGCGCGCAGCGGCTGCTATGCAGGAGAGCAGCGGTTCGGCCTTGTCGCGCTGCGCGGGGAGCAGGGGTTGGCGCACGCGCTCAGTGGGAGTGCGGGGGTGCGTTTTTCTCCGGCGCGACGCCGGGCAGGTCAGCCGCGCCGATGGCGTCCTCGTCCTCGACCACGCGAACCTCTTCGGAAATGGCCGCGTCCCGTTCGAGCGCACGCATCTGCACGGCACACAGGTTGTCGTTGCCGATGCGGTAGAACCGGTGAATGCCGTGGCGGCGCGCGCTGGCGAAGAATTCGCGCAGGCAGTCGCAGGCGGGGGTGCCGATGGGCTTGCACCCGCGGATGTCGAGGAGGACGGCATCGACTTCGGCGTGTTCGTCGAGGTATTCGCTCCCGTGTGCGCAGAGCGCGGCAGCCTCGTCGGGCGGCACGACGCTGCGCATGCGCACGACCAGCATCCCGGGCTTTTCCTGAATGTCTATCATGGTGTCGCGTCTCGCGGAAGTACTCCTTCTTCCAGCATATGACGCGCCGCGTTAGCCGTCAAGGGAGAGGGCCCGCCCAGCGAACCGGTACCGGATGTGCGACCGGAAAAAGACCGGACATCCCACGCGGAGGCGCGGAGAGGAAAAGACCGGAACGAGCGCTTTTTTACGGAACGGGAGTGCCTTGCTCCCACGGAAAGGAATGCGTTCCGCGCGGAGGCTCGCAGATCGCGGCGAGGAAAAGGCCGAGAAAAGCCTTATTCCGGGGAGGGTTCCCGGTGCGAATGCTGGGTCCCCGGCGACAGCCCCCCGGGAAAACGCCCTCGTTTCTCTCCGCGACTCCGCGGGCCGATCGCTCTTTGTCCTTGCTGCCTGCCCAGCGCCCAGCGACCAGCGTCCAGCGTCGGCGCGCCCTACTCCGTAAGGTACTGCTCGAGCTCAATCGTCGGAAGAATTCGCCCGAACCAGCCGGTGAACTGGGGAAAGGTGTTCGTGATCATGAGCAGGCCGAGGGCGACGAGCATGACGCCGCTCGCCTTGGTGACGTAGCCGAGAAACCGGCTCGCCTTGCGCATGCGCCCGATGAACCAGGGAAAGGCGATGCCGGCGAGCAGAAACGGGATGCCCAGCCCCAGCGCGTAGGCCCCCAGCAGGTAGATCCCGGTGGCGACGCTGCCGGTCGAGCTCGCCAGCAGCAGGATGGACCCGAGAATCGGGCCGATGCAGGGGGTCCACCCCAGAGCGAAGGTCATGCCCACCACCACGGTACCCAGGTAGCCGTGGGGCTTGTTGGCCAGGTGGATGCGTTTTTCCTGCTCCAGCGCGCCCCACTTGAGCAGGCCGAGCAGGTAAAAGCCGAACAGCAGAACGACGACGCCGCCGACGCGCATGAGGATGCCCGAGTACTGAAACACGAGCGAGCCGAGCGCCGTGGCCGAGGCGCCCAGCAGGATGAAGATCAGGGAGAACCCGAGCACGAAGGCCGCGGCATGAAACGCCGCCACGCGCCGCATGGCCTTGTTCTCATGTTCGAGCTGGTCGAACGAAAGGCCGGTGATGAACACCATGTAGCTCGGCACCAGCGGCAGTACGCAGGGCGAGACGAAAGATACAAAACCGGCCGCGAGGGCCAGAAGTGCCGAAGCGTTGGACTCCATAACAACCCGGGAAAAGGATCAGTATAGCGGAATCCGGGGGGCGCGCGCCGCGCAGGAGGGCTCAGAAAGCGAAGCTCAATGCGAGTTGTAATGCTGCAGGAGGCCGATTTTGCCGGCGTAGTTCGCAAACCGCTCGTCCATCTCTCGCGAGCGGCGCACGAGCACGGTCACCAGGTTGCGCAGCAGATGCCGGGCGGCGGGGCGTTCGTGCGAGAGAACCTCGAGCAGATCGGTCTGGGCCAGCATGCGGACATTCACGTCCGTGATGGCCACGGCGTCATCGAGCGAGGGCTGGCCGTCGAGGACGCCGATTTCGCCGAAGAAGTGCCCCGGCCCCAGTTCCCCCAGAAAACTCGTCTGGGTGGGACCGATACGTCGGGAGAGGCGGACGCGTCCGCCGTCGAGCAAGTAGATGAATTCACAGGAATCGCCCGCAGAAATCAGGCGCGTACCGGCCAGATAGGTCCGGTGCTTGAACAGAGGCTGCAACCACTCGAGCTCGCCTGCCGGCAGCCCGCGCAGGAGTCGGTTCGGTTCCACGCCCTAAACGTACCACGGATGTCCCCTCCCGCCAAGGGGTCTCCTGCAAAAAGTTCCCCGTATAATGGGCTTACGCACCTATGTGGACGCTGTTTGCCATTCTCCTGGCGCTGTGGACCGCGGGCCTCTTTCTCGGGGTCACGGCGGGCAATCTCATCCACCTGCTTCTGATTCTGGCGCTCGTCCTGCTCGTGCTTCAGTGGTACTCCAGACCGCCGGCCGCGCAGGACGGCGACGGCGAAGACCCCCGCCCGTCCCGGGGGAGAGGCTGATCCGATGCGCAGGCTCTGGCGACGCTCCTCCCGCAGGCCCCGACGCGTCATCCAGCTCATCATCGACGGCATGCATCCGCGCGTGCTGCGCCGCGAGCTCGCGGCGGGGCGCCTGCCCCACTTCGGCCTGCTCGCCGACGCCGGGCGCACGCAGTGGGACGCCGTCTCGGTTTTCCCGACCTCGACTCCGACGGCCGTAAGTTCGATTCTCACCGGCGTGGGGCCCGATCGGCACCATATTCCAGGCATGTACTGGTGGGACCGCCGCTCGGCCGGGCCCGTGTACTACGGCGAACGGATCGGTATCATCCGCCAGCACTTCGACCGCTTCTTCGAGAACATCGTCGACGGGCTGAACGGGCGCCACCTGAACACCGCCGTGCGCACCGTCTTCGAGCACCTGCACCATCACGGCCTCGATTCGGCCTCGATCAACAACCTCTGCTTTCGCGGGCCGCACGCCGCGCCGACGACCCTCCCCTACTTTCTGCGCGCCATTCCCGGCGTGCGCTTCGCCGTCGCGCAGGTGCACGGGCCACGCCACTTGCGCTTCGGCGACTTCGCGCGCAGCGGCTCGGGCGGCGCGAGCATCTTCGGTGAAGAGGGCCCCTTCCGGCAATTCGGCATCAGCGACAGCTGCACCCTCGCCGCCTTTCTCGACCTGGCCGGGCGGGGCGAGCTCCCCCCTTATCTCTCGCTCTACTTTCCCGACAACGACGTGTGGAGCCACGAGCACGGGCCCGAGTCGACCGGCGTCATCCTGCGGCGTCTCGACGGACAGCTCGGCTGCATACTCGACGCGCTGGGGGGGCGTGAGCGGGCGCTCGAGAACAATACCTTCGTCGTCGTCGCCGATCACGCCCAGATGCCCGTGGGCACCCGGGAGAGCTGCGCCATCGACCTCGACCTACTCCTGCACGACCTTCACCGCCTCCCCCTGGGCCAGCCCTGGCGCGACGAAGACGCTTTCATCTGCCCCAACTGCCGCTTCGCCCAGATCTACCTCCATCCCGGACGCAGGCGGCTGCGCGAGCGGGTCATCGACCGGCTGCGCGCCGATGCGCGCATCGACCACCTGCTGTGGCGCGAAGGGGCCGAGTTTCACGTCCTGCGCGTCGCGGGCCAACGCCGGCTTCGTTTCCGCATCGGGGGGCCCCTGCGCGACCGGTTCGGCAACGCCTGGAGCTGCGCGGGAGATCTTTCTGCGCTCGAACTCGAGACCGACGGAGCCGAGCTCACCAGTTACGCCTACCCCGACGCACTCCTGCGTATCGCCGAAGCCCTGCAGAACCCGTCTGCCGGAGACATCCTCCTGACGGCGACGCCCGAACACGAGTTCGCCGGTAACGGAGAGGAGATCTACCTCGGGGGCGGCAGCCACGGTGGCCTTCATCGTGAAGAATCTCTGGTGCCGCTGCTCGTGGCGGGCGCTTCGGCCGACAGGCTCCTGCGCACGAGCCGCACGGTCGACGTTCTCGACCTCACGCTCTCTGCGCTGAATCTCAAGCGCACAGGCTGACCGCCGCCCCCCTGGGTATCCTGCCCCGGCCTGCGCGTCCGGGGCCCGGCCGGCCGCCGTCTGCTAAACTGAAGACCATGACCTTCGGCGCCTATGAACGCCTGAGCCTCTACGTCACCGTCGGCCTGAGCCTGCTGCTCATCGCGTCGACCGGCGAGCTGGCGGCCCAGTACTACCTGATCGCCGCCCTGGGGCTCGCGGGGCGCATCGGGCTCGAACGCCGGAGCATGCCGGGGCCGATGCCGTCGGCAACCATCCCGGCGCTCATCGCCTTCGCGTTCTTCATCGTCGACGTCTTCTGGCTGGCCACGAACATCCTCATGGCCGTCACCGACTTCGTGCTGCTGCTGCTCTTCGCCAAACTGCTCGGCGACCGGCGGGTACGCGATAATCTGCAGATCATCGGCCTCAGCTTTCTGCTCGTGCTCTCGGCCACCGTCATGATGGTCGAAGCGCTCTTCGGCCTGCTCTTTCTCGGCTACGTTTTTGCGTCGCTGTGGGCCCTCATTCTGCAGAACCTGCGCACGCAGTGGGAGGCGGCGGGCAACGAGACGCGGGTGCTCGAGCGGCGGCATGGCGTGCTCGGACGCGCCTTCGGGGTCGCCGTCGTCGGCCTTGGCGTCGGCATCATCGCCTTCACGCTGATTTTCTATTTCGCGTTTCCCCGCGTCGGGTTACGCTGGGGCTCGAACCCCTTCGGCCACGCCGAACGCAGCGCGGGCTTCAGCGATCAGGTGCGCCTGAACGACATCGGGCGCATCAACGCGAATCCCGCCGTCGCCGTGCGCGTCGAGTTTCCCGGCGGCATCCCACCCGAAAAGAATTCCCTGCGTCGCCTGCGCGGCACCGTGCTCGACAGTTTTGACGGCCAGATGTGGATCGACAGCGGCGACGCCGACCGCCGGCCGGTGCGGGCCATCCCCAACCCTGCCTCCGGCTGGCGTCTGCGCAATGGCGTGCGCAAGGGATCCCTGCGCGTCATCCCCGAAGCGCAGTACAGGGGCAATCTTTTTCTCCCCCGCGAAGCCGTGCACCTCTACGGAGAATTCAATCACATCGCGCGCACCTCGACCGGAAATTTTCTGGCGCGGCGCGGACGTTCGAACCGGCTGAGTTACCAGATCGATTACGGCGAGGGTGCGCTCGAGGATGCCGCCCCGGTAGACTCGCACCTCGCCATTCCGCCGTCACTTGCAGAGCCCCTGGAGCAGAGCATCCGGGAGCTCGCGCCCCGTGAAGCAGAAGGGGCCGCTCTTGCGCAGGCGCTCACCGACGGGCTGCGCGGCCAATACCTGTATACCCTCGACGTTCCGCCCCTTGACGAACAGGCACCCCTGGCCGACTTTCTGCGCCGTACGCGCACCGGCCACTGCGAACTGTTCGCTTCGAGCCTGGCCCTCATGCTGCGCGCGCGCGGCATCCCCACGCGCATCGTCAACGGTTTTGCCGGCGGCGAAGTCTGGGACGATTCCTCCGTCGTTTTCCGCGAACTGCATGCCCACAGCTGGGTCGAGGCGTGGCTGCCCGAACGGGGGTGGGTCGAGTTCGATCCGACCCCCACGGTGGTCGGCCAGCTGGCCTGGCACACGCGCGCCGTGCATGCGGCCTACCGGCTCGTCGATCGCGTACGCTTCTGGTGGGGCCTCTGGTTTGTGGAATACGATTTCGAGCGGCAGGCCGAGATCGCCGGCAACTTCCGGGGCGCCTCGACCCAGGTGGGCCGGCGGCTGAACGAATTTCTCGGCAACCTGCGCTCGCGTCCGATTCCCGAAGCAGTGAAGGTCGGCCTTGCCGCCGTCCTTCTCGTTCCCGCGCTCACCCTGGCCGTCGTGCTGGCCGTGCGCAACCGGCGACGCGGCGGACGCCTCGAGGCGAGCCGCGTGCAGCGCCTTTACCGCCGGCGGCTGCGGCTGGCCGAGCGGCGGGCCGTTCGCCACGAAGGCGAAACCGTACTGCGGTTCGCGCGCGACCTGGCCCACCAGGACGCCCGCTGGGTTCCCTTTCTCGAGTACACGGAACTCTATTATCGGCTTCGCTTCGGGTCGGCGGCCGCGCAACCCGCCGACGGGCTGCGCTTTCTGGAGCTGCACGCCCGGCTGCCGGCCCTGATCAAGGGACGGGGGCGCCGGCCGGTGACGTAACCGGTGCCGCAGCGGCTTCTCCCGTGTCCGGCGCGGCCTCTGCCGGGGCCGTCACGGCGGCGGCTCCGGTTACGGGGGCGGGCATCGCGCGCGCGGCGTGCATGCGCTGGCGGTTCTGGGCGGCCGTCATCTCCGTGGGCGGAATCATGGCGTCGACCAGGGCCACGAACCGGCTCGTTTCTTCGCGCGTAAACTGCGGGGGGCAATCCTCGCATTCAGCCTGGCCCGCCGTCAACAGCGCCTGCCAGATTGTGCCGGCCTGCTCCTGCTCGTCGAGCGAGGGCGCATCGTCGGGATACAGCATCGTCGGCACGCTCCAGCCTGTAAACCGCTGCAGCGCGTCCCAGAAGCGCTCCCGCTCGAGCCGCGTGTGCTCGGGACTCAGGTACGGACGAATCTGCGCGCGCAGCATCGGGTAGCTCTCTTCGCGCAGCCAATCGGGAAAGCGCGCCAGAAAGACGCCGGTCGCCACCAGCGATACCAGGACGAACGCCTGAAGGGCCAGGTCGAAAAGCGGAATGCGCGCACTGCGCCCCGTGATCCGACCGAGTACGCCCACGGCAGCCACCAGGGCCAGCACGAGCAGGGCCGCCGCCGGCGCGACGATCGTGAGAAAGACGGCAACGACGAGCTCCACGCGCACCGGCAGTCCGAGCATGCCGGCCATCAGGAACAGGACGAAAAAGAAACCGGCGACAGCCGCGAGCCTGGCCATGCGCGTCGGCGGAATGGACGAGGGGGTTCCCCGTTGGGTTTCACTCACGGAGGCCTCCGGTTTCAGCCGGCGAATCGGCCGGGGGCGCAGGACGGGGCCGCAGGCGCGCGCGCACCACGCGCAGCAGGAACTGCGGGTTGCCGACGGCATAGCGACGGAAATGGCGGCCGGGATGCCGGGCGAGGCGGTGCAACCACTCCAGGCCGTTGTCGGTCATCCACTTCGGCGCGCGCTGCTCGATGCCCGTGTACCAGCGAAAGAGGGCACCGACGGGAATCTGTACGCGGGGGCGCAGCCGCGCGGCGTTTTCTTCGAGCCACTTCTCCTGCAGCGGCATGCCGAAGCCGACGAGCAGATGCACGGCGCCCGAAGCGTTGACCGCCTCGATCACGGCGTCGTTCTCGGCGCCCTGTTTGGCGAAGAAGCCGTGATGCGCGCCGGCGCTGCGGTATCCGGGGTGGCGCTCGGCAAGAAGCTGCTGGAACCGGGCGGCGACGCCGTCTTCATCGCCCAGCGCAAAGACACTCTGGCCGGCTGCGGCGGTCGCGGCGGCGAAGGCATCGATCCAGTCCGGAGGGGTCATGCGGTGAGGAATCGGCTTGCCGAGCAGCGATGCGCCCCACTTCACGCCGAACCCGTCGCAGAAGACCAGATCGGCGCGCCGGAGCGCGGCGTGGAACTCCGGGTCGCCCGCCGCCAGGTTCATGGCGTGCACGTTGACGTTGTAACAGCGGCGCTGCTGCGCTCGGCCTCCCCAGGCGACGAGGGTGGCGACGAGCTCATCCGGCGAAACGGGATGAATGGGTACGCCCAGAACCTCGACCGGCGCGGGGATCAGGGGATCGCGTAGAGGTTGCGAAGCACCCATGAGTCTCCCTCGCGCCGCGCCTCTACGGCGCGCACGATCCCCTCGGCGGGGAGCGGCACCAGAAGGCGCCCCTGCCGGTCTTCGGCGATGTCGGTGCCCGTGCCCGACAGATTCACCGGCGATACGCCGTTGTCACTCTGGAACACGAAGCGATCGTTGCGGGTCGGCTCGCGGCTGCCCGCCTCGATCGTGAGGGCGAGCCCCTCGGCCTCGAGCGTCTCTCCGGTGTCGACGCGACCGATGACGCCCGAAATCGAACCCCGAACCACCCAGCTGCCTCCCGCGCGCAGCGTATAGGAGACGCGCGCCGCCAGCGGTTGGGTAACCGGTTCGAAGTACAGGCGCGTGGCCGTGGCGCCGGTCACGGTGGTGGCCTGTCCGTCGAGGTCCAAGGGATCGCCTGCACGGACCCCGAGGGCGAGCCAGTCGGAGCCGATCAGGGCGCCGTCTTCGCGCACCGTCGCGCCCTGCGAGAGCACGCCTTCGTAGCGAACCTCCCAAGGCTGATCGGCCAGGCGCGAGGCGCAGCCGGTGGCGGTCACCGTGCCCAGCCGCGGATCGGACAGCTCGCCTTCGTCGAGAAACGTCACGCCCGTCACGCGGAAACCGAGGGCGTCGGTGTCGACCCCGCAGAGCTCCCCTTCGGTGGAGAAGAAATAGAGGCCGCCGTTCAGGTTGAGCACGGCCACGAGCGCGGCATCGGCGGCGCGCAGGAAGTGCACCCGCCAGGGAAAGCCGGGGAGCTCGATTTCGTCTTCGAGCTCGAGCGAGGCGTCGTAGAGCTGCAGGCGGTTCGACGTGATGACGGCGAGACGGCCGCTTGCGGGGTCGACGTCGAGATCCATCGGCGCGCCGGCAAGGTCGACCGTCGCCGCCGTGGCCAGATCGGGCCAGCGCAAGGCCAGCAACCGGTCGTCCAGATCGTTGATGGCATAGGCCGTCACGCCGTCGGCACTGAAGGCGACCGTGCGCGCAAAGGGGCCCGCCGCCGTCGTTTCCGAGGGAAACCGGCGCCACACGCCGTCGGGCTCGACGACCGCGAACTCGCCGCCCGGCGCCGCGTAGGGCCCGGTGGCGCCCGGATCGACCGTCCACGACGTCGCGTTCGTGTCGGTTACCGGCAGCGTCGCCAGCGAAAGTTTGACCAGCAGCCCCATCCGCTCTCCACTGCCGTCGCCCGTGTCGAGGTTGGCGAGAAGGGCCAGATCCTGCGTCTCGGGATGCAGGCGCATGCCCGAATAGATGGGCTGCGGCGTGAGAAACCGCGACCGCGCGGGCACGTCGAGCCCCCGCCCATCCGGCGTCATCGACACGAATGCCTGCCCGGCGCCGTCCCACTGGTAAATCGCGGGGCGCCGCGTGTCGAGATGAAAACTGGACGTCGTTCCGGCTTCGGCGAACCAGGGGGTCCCCATCACGTTGGGCACCGGCTCCTCGGATCCGCCGCAGGCGGCCAGCCCCCAGGGGGCCAGAAGGAGAAGCGCAATGTGCAGTCGAATTTTCACGGCAGCTCCACCACGCGCAACGACGAAGGCTCGAGCATGCTGACATAGGCGCGCCGCCCGGCCTCGTCGACGAGCATGCGCGACGGACGCCCCGCGCCGAGGTCAATCGTATGCGTGAGCGTCAGCGGCGCGTTGTCGAACACGTACAGGAAATTGGCCGACAGGCCGACCAGTTCGTCAGCCCCCAGCGGAGCGATCGCGAACGGCGGCTCCTGAAGACGCAGGAAGCCGGTGACCTCGGTGCTCACGCGATCGGCCTGCCAGAGGCCGGCGACCCCCGTCTGTTCGGCGGTGTGGAACAGGGTGTCCGACGGGCCCGGCGGGAGGGCCACCCCCCGGATGGCCGGGGCCACCGTGCTGCCGATGGTCTCCGAGGCGACAAAGGTTCGCAGCGTGCGCAGGTCGACTCCCGAAATCGCGAATCCATCCAGGATGGCGGCAAAAAGCCTGTCGGTCGCGGTGTCGACCGCAAGCGCCGTCGGCCGGCTCCCGCCGACCGGGATGCCGACGCGCTGCAGCTCGCTGAACCGGGCGGCATCGAGCACCCAAAGCCCGCCGGGTTCACCCGACTCGCCCAGGTCGCCCACGGCGAGCACGTCACGCGTCACCGGACCCGACGCGCCCCGCTCGGCATCGATGTTCCACGTAGTGGCCACGTCGGGCGCGAGGGCGAGCGTATACGGCGCGCCGCCCGTGGTCGCCTGCGCAATGACACGACCGGTCTGCGGATCGATGCGGAGAACGGCCCCCCGCTGACGCTCGGCGACGAGCAGCGCATCGCGCCGGGTGTCGTAGAGCATGTCGGCGAAGAAGCGGAAGTAGCGATCTTCCTCGGCCGCCTCGGGATCGCTGGGGACAATGGGGCGGCCGATCGGCCGGCCGGTTTCGGCATCGAAGACGGTGATGAAGGATCCGCAGTAGTCGAAATCCCCCTCTTCAGGCGACGCGCTGGCGGCGCTGGCGACGTAGACGCGCCCCTCGTGCAGGGCCATGCCCGAAGGCTCGGCCAGCTCGCCGGCATCGAGCGGGTGGGCATCGCCGCCCCGGCACTCCGGTACATACGCCGGGGCGCAGGCGGTGAGCCCGGCGGCGGCGACGAGAACGGCGATGGGCGGCAGCGGACGAAGATTCATCAAGCGCTCTTGAGCGACCGGTTGATCCACCACTGCTGGCCGATGGTCAGCAGGTTGTTGACGAGCCAGTATAGCACGAGACCACTGGGAAACCCCCAGAAGACGAAGGTCAGCACGACCGGCATGATCATCATGATCTGCTGCTGCGCCTTGTCCATGGTCGACGGCGTCATCTTCTGCTGGAGGAACATCGAGCCGCCCATGAGCAGCGGCAGCAGGCGGAACGGCAATTCGAAACCGGGCAGCGGAATCGAGAACAGGTTTTCCGGCGACGACAGGTCGTTCACCCAGAGCATGAACGGCGCATGCCGCAGCTCGATGGAGTTCAGGAGCACCATGTAGAGCGCGAAGAAGACGGGGATCTGCAGCAGCATGGGCAGGCAGCCGCTGAGCGGATTCACCCCTTCTGTCTTGTAGAGCTCCATCATCTCCCGGTTGCGCCGGTCGGGATCCTTCTCGTATTTCTTCTTGATCTGCTCCAGCTTGGGCGCCACCTGCTGCATGCGCTTCATCGAGACCATGCTCTTCTTCGTGAGCGGAAAGAAGAGGATCTTGATGAAAATCGTCAGCAGGATGATGGCCAGCCCGTAGTTGCCCAGGGCGCCGTAGAGCAGGTTGAGCAGGACGAGCAGCGGGCGCGCGAGGATATCGAAGAACCCGTAGTCGACGGATTTCTCGAGCGCCGAGCCGGCCTCGTGCAGGACGGGCATCGACTTGGGACCCAGATAGAACGTGACGCGGCCCGTCCAGGTTTCACCCGGGGCCACGACGGCGTCGGGCAGGGCGAGAAGCGCTTCGACCTGCGAGAGTTCTGCTTCGCGGCCGGCTTCGCGGACGACGACATTGGCCTGCCCCTGTTCGAGGCGCGGGATGGCGACCTTGAGAAAGTACTTGTCGTCGAAGCCCGCCCAGCGCACACCCGAGAACGAGGGTTTGTCTTCGATATCCCCTTCGTCGAGGCGCTCCACCTCGGTTCCCCGGGCGACGATCGGGCTCTGCTTCTCGTACTGGCTCATGCGGCCGTAGTCGAGCCCCTCGCGCATGGCGACGCGGGGCTGCAGCGGAAGCGCCGTGCCCGTGCGGTTCTGCGCCGTCCAGGTCAGCTCGGCGCGGTAACCGTCGATGCGCCACTGGCGCCGCTCGACGACGCCGTGGTGCACGGCGGCGAACGTCACGGCCGAAGCGCTCGAGCCCTCGACCGAGAACGCAGCGACTTCGCCGGCGGGAAACAGGGTCAGGGTCAGCGGATCGTCTGCGCCGGGCGAAACAGCCAGATCGACGGAGGGTGCGTCATCGCCCGGCGAAGTGCGGTAGGCGTCGAGCACCCAGTGGGTCAGCCCGCGATGAGTCGTGAAGGTCGCGGCGACCTGCGCCGAGGCGAGCTCGATCGCAGCTTCTTCGGATGCGGGGGCGGGGGCGGGGGCGGCCTCCGTGACGGCCGGGGGGGCCGGCGTCCGGGCCAGCGCGGTCGGCGCGGTGGCCTCCTGCGGCGCGGCTGCACCGTCGGCGCCGCCGGGCTCCTGCGCGGCGGGGGGCGCGGGCTTGGGCGGCGGCGTGATGTACTGGTTGAAAACGAAAAAGACCACCATGCTCAGGGCGACGGCGATCAGCATCCGTTTTTCCATCATGAATCCTTCCTGACGCTTGCCGGCGCCATGGGTACCGGGTCATAGCCGCCCGGGTTCCAGGGATGGCAGCGCGCAATGCGGCGCGTGCCGAGCCAGAGGCCGCGCGCGACGCCATGGGCGGTCACGGCCTCCATCATATAGGCCGAGCACGAGGGGTGAAACCGGCAGGTCGGCCCCTTCCACGGAGACACGACGAGCCGATACACCTTCAAGAGTCCGATGACGGCGGCCTCGACGAGGCTGCGTACCGGCTCCACGAGGCGTCGAAGTCGCTCGCGAAATCCCATACGGTTGCGGGGGGCGGTTTACGAGGAACGACGACCAGGTCGACAGGCCCCAGCGTGCCGGACCGGGTCCGAACATGTTCGCGGATCAGCCGTTTCCACCGGTTGCGGGCCACGGCGATCCCGATGCGACGGCTGACCACGAGGCCGAGCCGGGGGGGGGCGTCGTCGTCCCGCGGGAGGACGAACAGATCAGCGTAGGAACCGCGCACGCGCGTGCCCTCCCGGCGAACCCGCTGAAACTCCACCGCGTGGGTCAGCCGGCCCAGTCCGCGCAGGCGCATGCGGACAATTACTTCTTGTAGCCGACCGGCGCAAGACGCTTGCGACCCTTGGCGCGGCGGCGCTTGAGGATCAGGCGGCCGTTGTGGGTCGAATTACGCGTGCGGAAACCGTGCGTGCGGAGCCGCCGGGTTTCGTGCGGCTGAAAAGTGCGCTTGCTGCTCATGATTCACTCCAGAGTCGTAGCCTGTTCGGGCATCGGTCGGGCGCACTCAGGGTTGCCGAGGGCCATCCGGGATCGACAGGGAAAACAAAAATTTTACCGTTCCCGCCTTCCCCCTGTCAAGCCGCCTGCCGGTCGTCACTCGTCAGTCGCCGTTCCCGAAGCGCCAAGCGGCGAGCGCCAAGCACTGAGCACCGAGGAAACATGAATCCGAGGATTGGCTCTTGTGCCCCTGCCGGAATTCGTCAATCGTGAATCGTCACTTGCCTCAATCGTCAATCGTAAATCGTCAATCGTCAATTCCCTTGACCGCCTCGCGTAAACCATGCTACGGATGGAGGATGTCTCGCTTCTGTCTGGAACGGCTTCGGCTGCGGATGCTCCGCTCGCGCCTTGAGGACGCCCTGCAGCGCCTGGGCCGGCAGGGCCGGCCCGTGGCCGAGGCGCTCGAGCCCGCGCCCGAACTGGCGGCGGATCTTGCGGAGGTGCGCACCCTGCTGCGTCTGGACAATCCGCGGACGGCCGAGGCGGCCTATGATCGCTTCTGCGCCGATCTAGTGCTCGCCGCGCGCGGTGCCGAGGGGCTTCCCGGCGCCGCCCTCGCGGCCGATGGCTTCGCGGCAGACGGGGACGGGCCGGGCGCTGACGGCGGCGGCGCTCCTGAAACGCAGCCGGGACTGTAATTCCGCCTTCCATTCCGCCGCCAACGGGTGCTCCGCGCGGCCGGAATGCCCGCACGCCGGAACACCCGCACGGAGAGAGGGCGGGTGCAAGCAGCCGCGCCTCGGGTTCCGCGCTGCCGACGTGGCCGCGGTCGACTTCAGCGGGAAGAGATCGCGCGGAAGGAGTCGAGGGTGACCGCCAGGCCGTCGGCCAGCGAGGTCGCCGGACGCCATCCGCACTCCGCTTCCAGGCGCACGGGCCCGATGCAACTGCGCTGCTGTTCGCCGGCGCGGGCCTCGGCATGGGCCGCCGGCAGGTCGACCCCGAGCACGCGCGTCATCGCCTCGTAGAGCGCATTGACGCTCGTTTCGATGCCCGTCCCTACGTTGTAGGCGCCCCGGGCCTCGTCGCGCAGAGCGAGCACGTTGGCCTCGACGACGTCGCCGACGTAGACGTAGTCGCGGGTCTGGTTTCCATCCCCGAAGATCGTGCAGGCCTGGCCGGCCAGCAGCCGATTGCCGAAGATGGCCACGACGCCCGCTTCGCCGTGCGGATCCTGGCGGGGGCCGTAGACGTTGCTGTAGCGCAGGAGCACGCCGCGCGGGCCGCCCAGCTGCTCCATGTACTGAATGTACTTCTCGGCGGTGAGTTTGTTGATGCCGTAGGGGGAACAGGGGTCGGTCGGATGGGTTTCATCCGCCGGAAAACGGACCTGTTCGCCGTAGGCCGCCCCGCCCGAAGAGGCGAAGACGAACCGCCCCGTGCCCGTCCGGCGCGCGTGCTCGAGCAGGTTGAGCGTGCCGAGGACGTTCACCTGGATGTCGAAGCGCGGGTCGGACACCGAGCGGCGCACATCGATCTGGGCGGCATGGTGGCTGACGACGTCGGGGCGGAAACGATCAAAAATTCCGCCCATGCTCTCACCGAGAATATCGGCCTCGACGAACTCGGCCCCGGCCGGCAGATTCTCGCGACGGCCGCTCGAGAGGTTGTCGACGATGAGCACCGTATGGCCGAGCGCCACATAGCGCTCTGCAACGTGGGAGCCGATGAAGCCGGCTCCACCGGTCACGAGGATGCGCTTCCCGGCCATCCTGCGCCTAGAGCCTCACCACGTTCAGGCCGGCGTGGCCGCGCGTGGCATTGCGGGTGTCGACGATGAGGCGGGCCTCCTGGGCGACGCGGCTAAAGTCGAACGCGCGGTGGTCGGTGACGATGACGACGCAGTCGTACTCCGCCAGGCGCCCTTCCCAGGGGACGCTCGCCAGATCGATCCCCTCTTCGTGCAGATCGGGCACATAGGGATCGGAGTAGGCGACGTTGGCCCCCCGTTCCTGAAGCAGTTTGATGACGTCGAGGGCCGGGCTTTCGCGCACGTCGCTGATGTCTTTCTTGTAGGCCGCCCCCAGAACGAGCACATTGCTGCCGCGCACGCTGCGTTCGACGGAGTTCAGCGCGTCGGTGACCTTCTGCACGACGTAGTTGGGCATGGCCGTGTTGATCTCGCTGGCCAGCTCGATGAACCGTGCGTTGTAGTTCACGCTCTTCAGCTTCCACGCCAGATAGTGCGGATCGATGGGAATGCAGTGCCCCCCCAGCCCCGGCCCCGGATAGAAGGGCATGTAGCCGAACGGCTTCGTCGAGGCGGCCTCGATGACTTCCCAGACGTCGATCTTGAGCTTGTCGCAGATGATGGCCAGCTCGTTGACGAGGCCGATGTTGATGGCCCGGAAGGTATTTTCGAGAATCTTGACCATCTCGGCGGCGCGTGTCGAGCTGACCGGAACGACCTGGTCAATCGTCGTGCGGTAGAGCGCGCCGGCGACCTCGAGGCAGGCCGGCGTCGTGCCGCCGACCACCTTGGGGGTGTTCTTGGTCTGAAAGCGGGGGTTGCCCGGATCGACGCGTTCGGGGCTGAAGGCGAGAAAGTAGTCTTCGCCCACCTTGAGCCCGGTCTCGGCCAGGGCCGGTTGCATGAGCTCATCGGTCGTGCCGGGATAAGTCGTGCTCTCGAGTACGATGAGTACGCCCTTGTGCAGATACTTCCTGACCTGCTCGGTGGCGCTGATGATATAGGAGACGTCCGGGTCGCGGGTCTTGCGCAGCGGCGTGGGCACGCAGATGCTGACGGCGTCGCTGTCGGTCAGGCGCGCGAAGTCGTCGGTCGCTTCGAAGTGGCCGCTCTTCACGACCTCGGCAAGATGCTCGGTCTTGACGTCGCCGATGTAGCTCTCGCCGCGATTGACCTGGGCGACGCGACCCTTGGATACGTCGAACCCGAGAACCTTGAAGCCGGCTTTGGCGAACTCGACCGCCAGGGGCAGCCCGACGTACCCGAGGCCGATGATGCCGACCCGGGCCGAACGGTTTTCGATGCGTTGCAGCAGCTGCGCCTTGTAATCCATAGGGAAGCTCTCCAGGCTGCCCGCCGCATGCTTCGCGCGCGGACAGAAAAAGAATATCAGTCCATTGTAGTGACCCCTCTCCCGGCGCGTCAAGCCGGGGACCCACGCCCGGCAGAGGGCTCAGGGGCGCGAAGGCAGCGGAACTTTTGAAGTTTTTCGGGCGGCTTGCTATGATGGCCCCCATGATCCACAAGTCCGCGATACGGGGGCTCGCCGTGCTGCTGGTCGCTTCTGCGCTGAGCGCCTGCAGCCTGTTTCAACGGACCGAAGACCCCGTCGCCCGCCGCGCCGACGCCGTCGAGCTGACCCGCGAAGGGTTGTACGCGCTGCAGTCGAAGGGAGACCTCGATACGGCCGAGAGCCGCTTCCAGGCCGCCATTGAAGCCGACCCGCAGTATGCGGATGCGTATATCAATCTCTCTTTCGTCCTTCAGCAGCGGGGTAAGCCGCGGGATGCGCTTCAGGCGCTGAAATCGGCCGTGCGTCTTGCGCCGCGCAGTGCCGCCGCCTTCAACAACCTGGGCGTGCTCTACGATCGCGCCGGACAGCCCGGGCTCGCCGTCAACGCCTTCAAGAAGGCGCTCGAACTCAACCCCGCGCTCCCCGATCTGCGGCTGAACCTGGCCGTCGCCTACGGCAACCTGCAGCGCTACGATCTTTCGGCCACAACCTTTCTTCAGCTCGTGCGCGAGCAGCCGCAGAACGTCGAGGCCTACGCCGGTCTGGGCGCGGTCTATACGCGCAGCGGCCAGTTCGATTCGGCCGCGGCGGTCTATGAAGACGGATTGCAGATCGCCCCGCAGTCTCCGGAGCTGCTCGGCGGCCTCGCCGTCGTGCGCGACATGGCGGGCGACCCGACTTCGGCCGTCGACGCCTACGACCGCGCGCTCGCCCTGGCCCCCGAGGCCAGCGACCTTCTCGCCGCGCGGGGCGCCCTCGCCCTGCGCCTCGGCGAATACCGCGACGCGGCGGCGCTGTTCGGTCGGGTAAGCGCCGTCGAATGGGGCCGGCGCCGGCGCAGCGAAACCTTCGATCGCAAAGGGCTTGCCGAGGCGATGTTCAACCTCGGCGACATCCGCAGCAACTTCGGCCTGTATAACCAGGCGGCGCGGGACTACGCCTACGCCGTCACGCTCGACCCGGCGCTTCGCGACCGCGAACGCATCACCGACCCCGACGCCCATTTCGCGCTCGGCGTCGTCTACCAGGAAGCGGGCTACCTGACCCAGGCCGCGGCGGAGTACGAACGGGTGCTCGCGCGCGACGCCGAATACTGGGCGGCCTGGCGCAACCTGGGCGAAGTACGGTACGAGCAGGGTAACCTTGCGCCGACGGCCCGACGCGCGGCCTGGTACGAAAAAGCGGCCGAAGCCTACGGCAAGGCGCTGCAGCTGCGGCGCAACGACGCCCGCACCCATTACGACATGGGGCTGCTCTACTACCGCCAGGCGAACCTGGAGGAGGAGTACCGCAAGAAGGGCAAGTACCGCCTCGCGGCCCTCGGCTTTCAGAATGCCCTTCCCGAGATGGAACGCGTGCCCGAGCTGCACCTGAATCTAGGGATCGTGTTCGACCGCCTCGAGCAGTATCCCGAGGCGGCCTCGAGCTATGCGCGCGCGGCCACCCTTGCGCCCGATCACCCGGTCGCCTGGTTTCTCGGCGGCCTCGCCGAACGCAAGGCGCAACGCTACGGGCGCGCCGTACCCCTGCTCGAAAAAGCGGCCGCCCTGGACCCCGGCAATCAGGATCCGCTCTACGCGCTGGCCATCCTCTACGAGGAAATGAAGGAAGCCGAGCGGGCCCGCGAATATTACGCGCGGGCCGCGGCGGCCGGCGGCCGTGGCTTTGCGACCCCCGTCACGTCGCTCATCCGCTGACCGCTTCGGCCATCGATCAACGTCGCCCGCTTTCTTCCGACCCACCTCGGCATGCGCGCGGCCCTGCAGTACACTGAGGCAGGCGCGGCAGCGCGTGCTGGGCTTCGCCTTGTTGACGCGCCGCGGCGTGGCGGCCCGTCCAGTCGCCTGCTACAGTGAAAGCCTTCTCCCCCTGAAATGGTTTTCTCGTAACGATTTCCGATGCTTCGCTCCACATTCCTCAAGTTGATTCTCGCGCTGGCCCTCCTCCCCCTCCTTGCGCCCGCCGCAGCCGATGCGCGGGGCCCCCGCAAGCCCCTGCCCGACCTCGAAGATACGGCGCGGGCCTATCTGCTCGTCGATTCGACCTCGGGCGAGGTCCTCAAGGCGCACAACGCCCAGGAGGCGCTGGTGCCCGCGAGTCTGACCAAGGTCATGACGCTGCGCCTCGTGTTCAGCGCACTGGCGCGCGGCGAGCTCAGCCGCGACGAGAACGTCAGCGTCTCGAAGCGTGCGTGGGGGGCGCGCGCCCCCATCCGCGGAACGTCGATGATGTTCCTGCAGCCGGGAAAACCGGTCACGGTCGATCAGCTCATCGAGGGGATTGCCGTGGCTTCGGCGAACGACGCCGCCGTGGCCCTCGCCGAGCGTATCGCGGGCAGCCATGAAAAGTTCGTCGCCATGATGAACGCCGAGGCCCTGCGGCTCGGCTTGCCCACGGCAAAGTTTCACGACGCCCACGGCCTGTCGCCGAAGAACCGTATCTCGGCGGCCGACATGGCGCGCCTCGCGATGTCGGTCCTGCGCGACTATCCGCAGTATCTGGACTACGCATCCCGCGAGTGGATGTCGTACAACAACATCCGCCAGCGCAACACGATGCGGCTGCTCGGCCGGCTCGAAGGGGTCGACGGGCTCAAGACCGGCTATCTCTCGACCACCGGCTACAACGTCGTGGTCACGGCCAAGCGCGGCGATCGCCGCCTGGTGGCCGTCGTGCTCGGCACCCCGCGCCGCGTCGCCGGACGCCGCGGCGGACGCGTACGCGACATGCTCGCCGCCGAGCTGCTGACCGCCGGCTTCGAGACCACCGTCGCCCATCACGAGCCCCTCTGACCGATTGACGATTTACAATTGACGATTGACGATCGGCCGGCAAGGGCATGATTCCGCTTAGCCCGGCGAGCAGGTTATCCGTCAAGGCTTGGTGCCCGGTGCCTGGCGCTCGGATCGTTTGCGCTCTGGAACCGAAGCGACTAGAATGCTAAGTTGCTGATTTTCAGCGCTTGTGTCCGCTCAGGGCCAAGCGGATTTCTGCCGGAGGCACCCGCCATGACCTGGTTCAAACGGATGACGCCCCTTCACCTGCTCGGCATCGGTTCGCTGCTGGGCCTTGCCGGATGCTTTGCGGGCGGCAGCTCGATGACGACGCTCGGCCAGGCCAAACAGGTCGAGCACGAAACCGAGCTCCTCGGCGGCCCGAACGCCATCGGCCAGGTCGGCGACTATCTGCTCCAGAACAACCGGGTGCGCGCCATCGTGCAGGCACTCCCCGAAGCCCCGCAAGGCGGTGTGCTCTCCTACGGCGGCGCCCTGGTCGATCTGGACCGCGTGCGCTTTCCGGGCGAGGCGGGACGCGACCGCTTCGGCGGCGTCGTGAGCCTGGTCGACGGTACGCTGACCCTGCGTCCGGAACGGGTTTTCATCCTCGAAGACGGCGCGGCGACCGGCACCGCGACCATCCGGGCCGAAGGCCGTCTCGCACCGGTCCTGGCCGCCAATCTCGTGCAGGTGGCCGCCGCCGAGGGTCTGACCTCGAGCCTGTCGCGCACGGCGCCGGCCGACATTTACGTCAAGACCGATTACATCCTTCTTCCCGAAGCCAATTACATCACGGTGCGCACGACCTTTCTCAACCGCGGGGGCACGGCGGTTTCGCTGCGGGTCGGCGATCTGATCCAGAAGGGCTCGACCGTCACGTTCGTGAGCGGCGGCCGCGGCTTCGGCGCACCGTCCACCAGCGCCATGGCCGCGACGCTCGTCTTCGAAAGCGCCGACATCAGCTACGGCTACGACGTCGGGAGCCGACGCTACCTTTCGGGCGGAAATTTCAAGGATGAGCTCGTGCAGGGGGGCCTCGTCGTCCCCTTCGGCGATCAGATCGGCATGCTTCACGGCTTCTCCGACCTCGCGACCTATCTCGCCCCGGCCGGCCCCGGCAACGAGGCGCTGCTCGAAGTTCCCGCCCGGCAGTCGGCCGCCTATACCCGCTACGTGATGATCGGCGAAGGGGACGGTGAGGGGATCTTCTCGGCCCTCTCCGAAACCTGGGGCGAAGAACCGGGCACCGTCACCGGGCGCGTGGTATCCGGCGGCGAAGGGGTGGCCGGGGCCGACGTGGCCCTGCTCCTTGAAAACCGGCCGTTCGCGCATTTCCGCACCAGCGAAGACGGATCCTTCCGGGCAACCGTTCCCCCCGACATCTACCAGCTCGTCGTCAACGCGAAGGGCTATCCCTACGTTTCGACGACACCGGCGCTGCAGGCGGTCGACGTGGCGCCGGGCGAAACATTCGACGCCGGCGACATCGCACTTGGTCGCGCCGGAACGCTGCGCGTCTTTCTGCGTGACGTATCCCTGCGCGAAGACGGCACCGGCTTCGTCAACGCCGGCATGCCGGGGCGCCTGGTCGTACGCCGTTCGGGCGCCGACCCGAGCCCGGACGTCGTGGGTTCGACCTGGCCGTTTCGCCCGCCCGAGTCTGCAGACGAAGTCTACACCGTCTCGCCCCGCGGCGAGCTGGCGCTCCCCCTCGAACCCGGCGACTACGAACTTCAGGGCTACAGCGGCCCGTTCTATTCGATGGCGCAACTGAACGTCGCCGTGCTCGCCGCCGCGCGCACCGACCGCGTCCTCGAACTGAGCCGGGTCATCGATCGCGAAGGTATCGGCCTGGTTGAACTCAATGCCCGTACCTACGGCGGCGACGGCGTCCTCAGCCCGGGCGCCACCGTGCTGGCCGCCGTGGGCACCGGAGTCGATCTGCTCGTCTCGGGTGACACCGGCCGGCGTACCGACCTGGCGGCCACGCTGGCCAGCCTCGACGGCGCGTTCGAGACCGACGAGGTCAAGCTGGTCGTCAGCAGCCGCATCGGCGTCGCTCCCGGAGAGCGGGTCGTCGCGCCGGGGCTCGGCGAATTCGGCGCGTGGCCGATTACCAGTGCAACGGCGGGCGAGACGGTCGGCTTCGTCGACACCGCCGGCAAGCTCCTGCTGCCCGATGCGATCCTCCAGGCCCTGCGCGCTGCGCTCCCCGAATCGCTGCGGGGCGACTTCGGCGGCGAACTGCCGATGACGGCCATCTGGTCACCCTTTGCCTCGCCTGATGCGCCCGCCGAGCGCCTGACGGCGTACATGGATGCCGCCGACCCGGTTGTCGCCTGGGACGACGGCACGATTGCCGACGGCGAGAACGGCACCGATCGTACGCTGGCGGGCCTCGGTTCGGGTTCGCTGTGGATCAGCGGCGAAGGCGTCACCTTCGATTCCCTCTCGGTCTTCGACCATCCCGACGCGACCGTTCGCGACCTGGCGCTGAACGCCTGGTTCACCTTGCTGAACCTGGGCTACAACAATCCCGAAGCGGCCAAGGGCGAGCTGCCCGCGCTCACGGTCATCGGCTCGGGGTCGACGCCGGCCTTCGATCCGCTCCCGGCGGGGCAGCCGCGCAACCTGCTTTTTCTCGAGGCCAATGAAGACGGCACCGTTCCGCGTCCCACCGTTGCGCTCGCGAACGAACGGCTGCGCGCCTTGAAGAACGTCATCTCCAACGGCCCGCTCGTCAGCGTGAGCGCCGCGTCTCCGGCAAAGCCGAACGCGCCGGTGACCCCGGGCGAGCTGCTGTCGGTCGCCTCGTCGAGCACGACCGAGGTCACGCTGACCGTGGCCGTGCAGAGCCCCTGCTGGGCGCCGGTCGACCGGATCGAGATCTTCGCGAACGCGCCGATTACCGAGCCGACGTCGGGGGCCTCGGCGCTGCTCGTGCCCACGCAGACGGTTTCCCTCACGCCGACGATCGAGAACGGGCGCACCGGTGCAGCCCAGGCGACGGCCTGCTTTGTCGAGGGTACGGAGACGACGGGCGCGGGCTTCGGCCGCTATGCGGCGACCGAGACGGTGACCCTGTCGGGCCTGGCCGGCGACAGCTGGATTGTGGTCGTCGTGCGGGGCCCCGGCTTCGTCCCCGAGCTCGTCGCCGGCGGCTACGTCCAGGCGCCGACCGCCATCGTCAACCCCATCTTCGTGGACGTAAACGGCGACGCGGCCTTCCAGGCCCCGTGCCCGGGGACGAACTGCCCGAACAGCGGAACCACGCGGCTCAGCCTGGCGGCGGAATAAGGGGAAGGCCCGGAAGACGCCGCCGGCTACCGGCCGGTATCCGAATCCGGCAGGGGACGCACCGGCCCGCTGGAGGCCATGCGCACCACTTCGCGACGAGCGGCCAGCCGTATGAGCGCGTCGCGATCGCCCTGCACGTGCAGACGGCGGTCGTCGGCGCGCAGAATGCGCAGCCCCTGGAGGCGCAGACGCTCGATCACCTCCGGCGCGAGCGGCGCCGAGAGTTGGGCCACGGCGGCGATCTCCTCGTCCAGCTTGCCCGCCATCTGAAAACGCAGGCGCGCGTCCATCTTGCCGAGCACGGCGTCATCGGCCGGCGGCACCGGTTCTTCTGCAGGGCCGGCGGCCTCGGATTCCGTCTGCGCGCCCGGGCCGCAGGTCGAGGCAGCGGGCGCGTGGGCGCAGTGAAAGGCCAGTCCGGCGACGACGAGGGTCGTAAGCCGCGCCCGGTTTCCCCATTTCGGCTTCATACGGCGTCCTCCCGTAACAAAAGGCTGCAGCAGCTCCGCCGGCCGAGAGACGGCGGCGGCCGATCAGTCTCCCCGGCTCGTGCGGGCGAGGCTGTCGACGACGAGCCGCGCCTCCTGGTGGCCGGGCTCCAGGCGGAGCACGCGGCGAAACTCGCCAAGGGCCGCGTCGTTGCGCCCGAGCAGGCGCAGCAGCCCCGCATGGTAAAAGGCGATGTCGGCATCATCCGGCGCAAGGCGGCAGGCCTGCTCCATCAGCCCCAGGTTCTGCTCGAGCGCATGCTTGTCGGCCGGCGCCTGCAGAACCCGCGACCAGGCAAGGCTCCCCACCGCAAGGCCGTTGTCGGGACGCAGCACGGCAGCTTTGAAAAACGCGAGCTCGGCTTCGAGAAACTGGCGCGCGCGCAGAAACTGCTTGCCCGAGCGGAACACGGCGTCGTACTCCTCGGCAAGCACACCGGGCCTGAACGCGTCCTGCGCCGGCTCGGGGGCCGGCTCCTGTTTTCCCGGCGCCGGGGCGGCAACGCCGCCCGCCTTCTCGGCCGCGATGTTGATTCCCTCGGGGACGTCGAAGCTGATGCAGCCAAGCTCGCGCATGGCGAAGACGAGCCGCCAGAAGCGTTCGGGAATACGGGGATCGAGAAGACCGCGAAAATTGATCCGGCCGGTGATGCGGTCATAGAGCGAAAGCATCTCGCTTTCATCGAAGACGACCGTCTCGAAGGGCGACCCGGGCACCGGACGCGGCTTCTGGTCAAGGAGCAGGGCGGCGGCGACGCCGAGATAGCGGCTCCCGTAGCGCACCCCGACCCCCTCGTTGCAGATGTCGGCATACGACAGCGGCGACAGCTGCGCGGTGACTTCGCCGGGCGAGAACATGTATTCGCCCCCGTTCCAGGCGAAGAGCTCGCCGATACGCAGGAGAATCTGCTGGCGAAGCGCCTGCTCGAGCGTGATCCGGTCAATGACTCCCCAGGCGATCAGATGCTCGCCGGCGCGAAGGCTCGCATTCCTGCGCCCTTTTTCGTCGTAGCGCACGAAGGTCTTTTCGTCGATGATGCGCCAGCGCAGCAGCAGACGGGCGATGAGCTCGTCCTCGCGGTTGCTGCGCGAGCCCACGATGCGCCCTTCGGAGAAGAACACTTCTTTGACGGTGTCGCCGCGCGTGCAGACGAGTGCGCCGGTTGCCCGCGCCATCTGCACGCCGGCCAGGAGCGCGAAGAGCGATACCTCTTCAAGTCGGCCCCCCTCGAGGCGTACGTTCATACCGTGGAATCCTCTCTGGACGTTTCGGGAGTCATCTTACTATGAACGGCCCCCCCCTCCAACCCTCGAAATGTCCGTGAATTTCGCGGACCCCGGGAGCGGAGCAAAAAAAAAGAGAGCGCCGGCCAATGTCCGTGCTCCCTTTCAATACTGGTCGGGGTGAGAGGATTCGAACCTCCGGCCTCTACGACCCGAACGTAGCGCTCTAGCCAGGCTGAGCTACACCCCGAAAACCGAAACCGCCTCACGCCGACAAAGCATGAGGTAATCGAACATTATAGGGTGCCTTCTGAAGTGCGTCAAGTTTCGACTTGCCGCTCCCGTCGCCGAGGGCAGGGGCCTCCCGGCGCCCACGGGGGGAACTGGAGGCGCCGGCAGGGTTTGCTTTGCCGAGGATTCACGGGGCCGCTATAATGAACGTCCATTCATTTTCGGCCTACCCGCCAGGAATCAGCATGAAAATTCGTAAGGAAGACGCCCTCGAGTATCACGCCCAGGGGCGCCCCGGAAAAATCGAGGTCGTTCCCAGCAAGCCGACCGCGACGCAACGCGACCTTTCGCTTGCCTACACGCCCGGCGTGGCCGATGTCTGTCGCGATATTCAGAACGACCCCGACCTCGGATTCAAGTACACGGCCCGCGGCAACCTCGTCGCCGTCGTGACCAACGGCACGGCCGTTCTCGGCCTGGGAGATATCGGGCCGCTCGCCGGGAAACCGGTCATGGAAGGCAAAGGGGTGCTGTTCAAGCGGTTCGCCGACATCGACGTATTCGACATCGAGCTTGACTGCCGCGATCCCGACGAATTTGTGAAGATCGTCAAGGCGCTCGAGCCGACCTTCGGCGGCATCAACCTCGAAGACGTCAAGGCGCCCGAGTGCTTCTACATCGAAGAACGCCTGCGCAAGGAGATGAACATCCCCGTCTTCCACGACGATCAGCACGGCACGGCCATCATCAGCGGCGCCGGCATTCTGAACGCCCTGCGCATCCAGGACAAACGTCCCGAAGACGTGAAAGTCGTCGTGAGCGGCGCCGGCGCGGCCGGCATCAGCTGTGCCGAGCTCTGGATCCAGCTCGGCGTGCAGCGCAAGAACATCCTCATGTGCGACTCCAAGGGGGTTCTGCACACCGGGCGCGCCGACCTGAACGAATCGAAGCGCGCCTTCGCCGTCGAGACCCAGGCCCGCACGCTCTCCGACGCCATGGAAGGGGCCGACGTCTTTCTCGGCGTCTCGGTCGGCGGCATGGTGACCAAGGAGATGGTGCGCTCGATGGCCGATCGCCCGATCATCTTCGCCCTGGCCAATCCGGATCCGGAAATCACCTATCCCGACGCCGTGGCGGCCCGCGAAGACCTCGTCATGGCCACCGGCCGCAGCGACTATCCCAACCAGGTGAACAACGTCCTCGGGTTCCCCTTCATCTTCCGCGGCGCCCTCGACGTACGCGCCTCGACGATCAACGACGAGATGAAGCTGGCCGCCGCGCGCGCCCTCGCCGAACTGGCGCGTGAGCAGGTGCCCGACTACGTGCTGCGCGCCTACGGGCTGCGGCAGATCAAGTTCGGCAAGGAATACATCATTCCCAAGCCGTTCGACAGCCGCGTCCTGCTCTGGGTCGCGCCGGCCGTGGCCAAGGCGGCCATGGACACCGGCGTCGCCCGTGTTCAGATCGATCTGGATGAATACCGCGACCGGCTCGAAAGCTCGCTCGGACCCAGCCGCGAAGTCATGCGCGCGACGATGCACAAGGCGCGCAAGGAGCCGCGCCGCATCGTGTTTCCCGAAGGAGATTCGACCCGCGTGCTCAAGGCCTGCCAGACGATCATCGACGAAGGCATCGCCATCCCCGTACTGCTGGGTGAAGAGGAACGCATCCGCGCCAAGGCGAAGGAGCTCGACCTCGAGATCCCGGGCGCCGAAATCATCAACCCGATGTACAGCGACCGTATCGAGCAGTACACGCAGCGGCTCTTCGAGATCCGCCAGCGCAAGGGGCTGACCTACTATGAGGCCCAGAAAGCCTGCCGCAAGCGGAACTATTTCGGGGCGATGATGCTCGAAATGGGGCACGTCGACGGCATGATCTCGGGCATCACGGTCAACTACCCGCAGGCCCTGCGTCCGGCCCTCGAGGTCATCGGCCCGCGCGCCGGCGTCAACCGGGTCAGCGGCCTCGACCTGATGTTCGTGCGCAACAAGCTGCTCTTCTTCACCGACACGACCGTCACCATCGAGCCGACCCCTGAGGAACTGGCCGAAACGGCGATCCTCGCGGCTGAAACGGCCGCCTGGTTCAACGTCGATCCGCGCATTGCCATGCTGAGCTTCTCGAACTTCGGCGGCGTGCGCCACGCGACGGCCGACAAGGTGCGCCTGGCGACCGAGATCGTCAAGCGGGTGCGCCCCGATATCGTTGTCGAAGGGGAGATGATGCCCGACGTCGCCCTCGTCACCGACGTGCTCGAGAACGCCTACCCGTTTGCGGCGCTGCGCCAGCCGGCCAATGTCCTCGTGTTTCCCGACCTGAACTCGAGCGTCATTGCCCAGAAGCTCGTCGTGCACCTGGCGGGCGCCGAGAACATCGGTCCCGTGCTCATGGGGATGCGCAAGCCGGTGAACATTCTCGAGCGCACCTGCTCGGCTGCCGATATCGTGAACCTGACTTCGATTACCGTCGTGCAGGCTCAGCAGGATAAGAGCCAGCGCGGCGTCGCCCTCTGAGGCCCGCGACGCCCGGGAGAAGCATGCCGTTCCCGCCCTTCCATCGCCGCATCGGGCTTCTCGGCGGCCTGCTCGGCGGGCTGTTCGCGGTCTGTCTCGGAGTTCCCTCCGAAGCGGCCGCCATCAGCCCGCCCCCGTGGGCCATGCCGGTTTCGACGGGCAACCTGGCCGTGCTCGGCATGGTGCCCACCGAGGTGACGGAGTGGACGCTGCTCGACGCCGACATGACGGCCGACCTCCCCATGGCGGTCGTCATGGCCAAAGCGGTAACGACCGCGGGAGAAACGACCCTCGATGCGGTGCTCGGCACCAAGTACTCGATCGGCATCTACGTCTACCAGCCCCGCCTGAACCGGTGGATGCCAGTGTGGGAGCGGGTGACGGGCACGTTGACGGTCGGCTTCGTCGAGGGGTTCGAGATCGCCGACGTGAACGGCGACGGGCGGCGTGAGGTCTGCATCCGCATCCGCTATTC
Organism: bacterium; assembly: GCA_041690355.1. GTDB lineage: Bacteria > J088 > JAWLBW01 > JAWLBW01 > JAWLBW01 > JAWLHK01. The sequence goes on from JAWLHK010000004.1 coordinate 158,751, forward strand.
GGGCCCCAACCGCGCGCTTGATTACATTGTGAAAACGGTCGACAATGGGCTGGTAAGAGACCTTTTCGAAGAGAAGAGCATCTATCGGGGCGCGGTCACGGCGGCCAGCGGCGCCATCGTCGTCCGTCGCGAAATTCCGGGCACGCCCGACATCCAGCAGCGCGAGGTATTCACGTGGACTCCCACGCAGAAGCGGTTCGAGAAGGTGAGCGAGCAGCGCCTGAGGATCCGGGAATGAGCGAAGGGGCAGCGCTTCTCGAAACGATTCGCCGTTTTCTCGAGCAGGACCCCGCCAGCATCCAGGCGGCGCGGCCGCTGAAGCCGGGGGCCCAGGTCGGCTTTCGCTTCGTCGGCGTTGCGGGCCAGTACCACGTCGTCAAAGAGGCCGGCGGCTTGCGCGTGCGCGAGGGAGCGGCTGCCCGACCCGACTGGACCGCCGAGATCACGCCCGCGGCTGTGACCAGCATCGCCGCGCTCGAGAATCACGACATCGGCGACCTGGGCGTCGAGATTTTCAAACGCATGGCCCGCGGCTTCGTCGAGCCGGGTTCCGACGACCACATCAAGGTTCACCTGCAAGCCGGTTTCCTCACGATCATGCGCCACGGCTACCTGGGTATCCTCCCCCTGGGCGGTCCCAAAGTCGCTCGCTACCTCGCACAGCACGGGCTCAAGAACGCGTCGGCCATCCGCAAGGTTTTCCGCAAACTGCGCGGATCGGAAAACTGATCGCTCAGTTCTCGCGGCGCCAGAGCGCGCCGAAAAACCCGTCGGTGCCGTGCAGATCGGGGCGCGCTTCGTAGAGCCCGTCGTCACGCCGGAACGGGTGGGGCGGGCTCTCGCGGCGAAACTGCGGATGCCCGCGCTCGAAGGCGGCGACCACGTCTTCGTTTTCTGCCCTCCACAACGTGCACGTCAGGTAGAGCAGGTGTCCGCCGGGGAGCGTGCACTCCGCGCCGTGCGCCAGGATGGCGAGCTGCCGTTCCGGAAGCGTGGGGTCGGGCCGGTCGCGCCATTTGCGGTCGGGATTGCGCCGCAGCGTCCCGAGCCCGCTGCACGGCGCGTCGACGAGCACGGCGGGGGCCGCTTCGACATCGACCCGGCGGGCATCGGCATGCAGGATGCGGATGCGTTCGGTGAGTCCGAGGCCGTCGCGCAGGCGCTCCATCTCGGCGAGCCGCCTGCGATCCTGTTCGACCGCCGTCACGGCGGCCCCCCGATCGGCGAGCACGAAACTCTTGCCCCCGGGGGCCGCGCAGAGATCGAGCGCCCGGTCGGCGGGCGGGAGCAGAGCCGTCATGGCCTGCGCCGCCTCGTCCTGCAGCACCCAGTCACCCGCCTGCACCGCCGGCCAGGTCTGCGGGTCGCCGCCGCCGCGCACCCGCAGTGCCCCGGCCGCGACCGGACTCGGGTCGACGGCCGCCCCCTGCGCCTCGAGCCACGCGCGGGCCGCATCGACGGAGCCGCGGCGCACCCGCACGCCATGGGGCGGTATCTCCTGATCGGCGGCCAGCAGCCGCGCGGCCGTTTCGCGCCCGTAGGTGTCGACCCAGGCGGCCACCAGCCAGGCGGGGTGTGCGTAGCGAACGGCCAGGTCGTCAATCCCCTCTCCTGCCGGCGGGTTCCACGCCGGCGCGCGCTGCAGGCCACGCAGGACCGCGTTGACCATGCCTGCCGCGTGCCCGAGCCCGGCCCGCCGCGCCCCCTCGACGGCGGCATTCACGGCCGCGTGCGGCGGAATGCGGTCGAGGTGGTAGAGCTGGTACAGGGCGATGCGCAGCAGATGGCGGATGCCTTCGTCGGTCCCCTCGCGCACGCGTCCGGCGAGGCGGGCGTCGAGCTGCAGCTTCCAGCGCAGCACGCCGTAGAAGATTTCGTGGGCCAGGCCCCGGTCGCGCACGTCGGCAAGGGCCGCCACGGCCGCGCGAATCGCCCGCTCGGCATGCGTGCCCCGATCGACCGCGAGAAGCGCCTGCAGGGCCGCGTCGCGGGCGTCCCGCGGAGGGGGCGCGGCGCTCATTTGCGCTCCGGATCCGCCGGGGCCGTAAACAGGGGGGCGCCAGGCGAAAGGCGCAGGCCGCGCGCGAACTCGCCGGCCCCCATGCGCCGCTTGCCGGCGGGCTGCACCTCGATCAGGCGCAGCAGTCCTTCGCCGGTGCCGACATCGACGCCGTCGGCCTGCACGGCCGCCACCGCGCCGGGGGCGGCGGTACCGGACAGGACGGCGGTGCGCAGAATCTTCACGTACTGGCCGCCCGCGTGCGAGAAGGCCCCGGGCCACGGCGTCAATCCCCGGACCCGGTCGTGGATCCGTTCTGCCGGCGCCGACCAGTCGATGGCGCCGTCTTCCTTCTTGAGGATCGGCGCGTAGGTCGCTCCCTCGGCCGGCTGCGGCTCGGGCCGCACGGAACCGTCGGCGAGCCCGCGCAGGGTCTCGAGCAGGACGTCGCCGCCGAGGGCCGCGAGCCGATCGTGCAGCGAAGCCGCATCTTCGTCGGGTCCGATTGCAAGGGCGCGGCGAACCAGCATCGGCCCGGTATCGAGCCCCTCGTCCATGAGCATCGTCGTGACCCCGGTTTCCCGGTCGCCGTTGACGATCGCCCACTGGATCGGCGACGCCCCCCGCCAGCGCGGCAACAGTGAGGCGTGCACGTTGATGCACCCGCCCGGGGGGACGGCGAGGACGTTCGCGGGCAGGATGCGACCGTACGCGACGACGACCGCCCACCGGGCCTGCTGCGCGCGCAGCCAGGCCTCGAACTCCGGCGTGCGGATCTTTTCGGGCTGCACGACGGGAATGCCATGCGCCTCGGCCAGCTCCTTGACCGGCGGCTTCGCGACTTCCTGGCCGCGCCCGCGCGGCCGGTCGGGCTGAGTCACGACGGCGGCGACCGGATACCCGGCGTCGAGCAGGCGGCGCAGCGACGCGGCCGCGAAGTCGGGGGTCCCCATGAAAACGATGCGGTTTGAATCGTCAGGCATCCCTTCATTGTAGCGGTTGCCTGCCCGGCGTTGCATCCGGCGCCCGGGCTTGCAACAATGAATCCTTTTGGGGAACCGCCATGGCCAGGCTCGGAGTCAACGTCGATCACGTCGCCACCATCCGCGAAGCGCGCAAGGGCCTCCAGCCCGATCCGGCCGCCGCCGCCGTACTTGCCGAGCTCGGCGGGGCCGACGGCATCACCATCCACCTGCGCGAAGACCGCCGGCACATTCAGGATCGCGACCTGCAGGTTCTGCGCAAGACGGTGAAGACGAAGCTCAACCTCGAGGCCGCCCCCACGAACGAGATGGTGCGCATCGCCCTCGACGTGAAGCCCGACCAGGTGACCTTCGTCCCCGAGCGCCGGCAGGAGATCACGACCGAAGGGGGGCTCGACGTCGTGGCCAACCGCGAATCCCTCGCCGGAAAAATCAAGATTCTGCGCGAAGCCGAAATCGAGGTCTCCCTCTTCATCGATCCCGATCTCGATCAGGTGAAGGCTTCGCACAAGCTCGGGGCCGACGCCATCGAGATTCACACCGGCGCCTATGCCGAAGCCCGCCCCGGCAAGGCCCGCGTCGCCCAGTTCGAAAAGATTGTCAACGCGGTCAAGACGGCGAGCCGCCTGGGGCTCACCGTGCACGCCGGGCACGGTCTCGATTACTGGAACGTCGAACCGGTGGCGGCCCTGGAAGAGATCGCCGAGCTCAACATCGGCCACAGCATCGTCAGCCGCGCCGTCCTGGTGGGCATGGAGCGGGCGGTGGCCGAGATGAAGCGCCTTCTCGTCGACGCGCGCCCCTGAACTTTTCTCTGCCGCGTACCGGGCGCTGTCGTAGCAGAGCGCCTGTCCGGCGGTCGCCCACCCGGTTGACAACATTGTCTTTGACTCAGTAGCATGAGAAACGGCCCGCCGTCTGCGCGGGCAATGCTTTTTGCGAGGAAATTCCGGGGAATTTCCGGAGGTAAGCCATGGCCGACGACCGCAAGACCCGCACCGGCGACGACATCCGCAAGGCCGAAGAAGCGCGCGCCCGGTGGGAGAAAGAAACGCTGCAGCCGGCACTGGCCAAGGGGGGCGAGCGGCTCGATCGTTTCAGCACGCTCAGCGACGTGGAGATCGGCCGTCTCTATACGCCTGAAGACGTCGCCGGGCAGGATTACCTGACCGATCAGAGCTTCCCCGGCGAGTATCCCTACACGCGCGGCATCCACGCCACCGGCCACCGCGGCAAGGCCTGGACGATGCGCCAGTTCGCCGGCTTCGGCAGCGCCGCCGACACCAACAAGCGCTTTCACTATCTGCTCTCGCAGGGCCAGACCGGCCTGAGCGTGGCCTTTCACACGCCCACCCTGATGGGGCGCGACTCCGACGACCCGCACAGCCTGGGCGAAATCGGCAAGTGCGGCGTGGCCATCGACAGCCTGGCCGACATGGAGACGCTGTTCGCCGGAATTCCGCTCGATCAGGTCACGACTTCGATGACGACGAACGCTCCGGCGGCGATCATCTGGTCCATGTACCTCGTCGTTGCCGAGAAGCAGGGGGTGAGCTGGGACAAGCTCGGCGGCACGATCCAGAACGACATCCTCAAGGAATACATTGCGCAGAAGACCTGGATCTTCCCCCCGCGACCGTCGATGCGCATCATCACCGACATCATCGGCTTCGCGACCGAGAACGTGCCGAAGTGGAACACGATTTCGATTTCGGGCTACCACATCCGCGAAGCCGGCTCGACCGCGGCCCAGGAGCTCGCCTTCACGATTGCCGACGGTATCGCCTACGTGCAGGCGGCCGTCGATGCCGGACTCGATGTCGACGCTTTCGCCCCGCGCCTGTCGTTCTTCTGGAATGCGCACAGCGACTTCTTTGAAGAAATCGCCAAGTTCCGCGCCGCCCGACGCATGTGGGCGCGCCTCATGCGCGACCGTTTCGGCGCGAAGGATCCGCGCTCCTGGCTGTGCCGCTTCCACACGCAGACGGCCGGCTGCTCGCTCACGGCGCAGCAGCCCATGAACAACGTCGTGCGCGTCGCCCTGCAGGCCCTGTCGGGGGCCCTCGGCGGGACGCAGTCGCTGCATACGAACTCGCTGGATGAAACCCTGGCCCTGCCGACCGAGCACGCCGTGACGATCGCCCTGCGCACGCAGCAGATCATCGCCGAAGAGAGCGGTGTCGCGAATACGGTCGACCCCTTCGGGGGGAGCTATTTCGTCGAGGCCCTCACCGATCGCATCGAGGCCGAGGCGCTCGAGTACATCCGCAAGATCGATGAGATGGGGGGCATGATTGCGGCCATCGAAAACGGTTTCCCCCAAAAGGAGATCGCCGAGGCGGCCATGCACTACCAGCGGCAGGTCGACAAGCAGGAGAAGATCGTCGTCGGCGTCAACCGCTACAAGATCGACGAAGAGACGATGATTCCCCTGCTCCAGATTTCCGACGCGCTCGAGCAGGAGAAGCGCCGCGAACTCGCCGAGCTGCGCAGCCGGCGCGACCAGGCTCGCGTCGACAAGGCGCTCGCCGACCTGCAGAAAGCCGCCGAGGGGAGCGACAACCTGCTCCCCTTCATCCTCGAAGCCGTGCGCAATTACGCGACGCTCGGCGAGATGTGCGACACGCTGCGCGGCGTCTTCGGCGAGTACATCGACCCGGCCTACATCTGAGCATCATCTGAGCATCCGCCCGCAGGCGTTCCCGGCTCCTCCCCCGCGGGGGTCCGGGGCGCGCACAGGTCCCGCATGACGACCCGCCCCAGCAAGACCCTCGATACGTTCCCGAACCCGGCCCCCGGGCGCGACTATGAGATCGCCTTCGAGATCCCCGAGTTCACCTGCCTCTGCCCGAAGACCGGGCAGCCGGATTTCGCGACCTTCCGCATCCGCTACGTGCCCGACAAGCTGTGTGTGGAACTGAAGTCGCTCAAGCTTTACTTCTGGAGCTTCCGCGACGAAGGCCACTTCCACGAGGCCGTCACCAACCGCATTCTGGACGATCTCGTCAAGGCTGTGCGTCCACGGCGCATGCATGTCGAGGGAGATTTCTACGTGCGCGGCGGCATCCACACCGTCGTGCGCGTCGAGCACGTGGCCCGCGGCAGCGCCCCCCGGGCGAAAGCGCCCCGTCAGGCCGCTTCGCGCATCCGTAAGTAATAGTCCCGGTACCAGGCGACCGTTTCGGCAACGCCCGCCCGGAGCGAGACCGTCGGTGCATAGCCGAGCAGACGCGCCTTGTCGATGTTCGGCAGGCGCCGCGGCGTGCTCCCCATGGCCAGCGGGCCCGCCTCGAGATCGAGCTTCAGGCCGAGCTCCTGGGCAATCAGGGCCGCCAGCTCGCCGATGGACGTTTCGCGGGTATCGTCGCCGATGTGGTAGATCTCGCCGTCGCGTCCGTGGGCGCCGACGAGCATCAGCCCGCGCACTGCGTCGTCGATGAAGCAGAAGGCGCGCGTCTCGGCCCCGCTCCCCTGGATGGGAAAGCGGATCTGCTTACGGCGCAGGCCGTCGGAGAGGGCGACCATGCGCCCGACGAACTCAGGGATGACGTGCTCGAAACCCATGCCCGGGCCGTAGATGTTGTGCGGGCGAAAGATGACCCCCTCGACCCCACGCCCGCGCAGGTAGTGCAGCGTCAGCAGCTCGCCGATGAGTTTCCCGCCCCCGTAGCTGAAGCGGGGATTGGTCGGATCGGGGATGACGAGGCGCACGCTCTCGTCGGTGGGTATCGTGTCGGGCAGGTGGTAGACCTCGGAGCTGCTCGCGTAGATGACCCGGCGGGCGCCGCCGGCGACGGCGGCATCGAAAACGTTCAGCGTGCCGCGCACGGCGACGTCGAGAACCCGATCGGGGATCTCATAGAAAAAGCGGGTGCCGTTGATGTAGGCGAGATGGTAGACCACCTCCATTCCCTCGCACGCCGTGCGCACCGTCGCGCTGTCGCGCACGTCTCCGCTCACGACCTCGACGCCGGTCCCCAGGAGCCGCGAGGCGCGGCCGCGGGAGTCGTTGTCGAGCACGCGTACGGAGTGCCCCGCCGCCGTCAGCGCCTTTACCAGGCCCGCGCCAATGAATCCGGTCCCCCCGGTAACGAGAATCTTCATGCATTCACCTAGGCTGCTCGTTGCTGTTCGTTCCGTGCGCCGACCTCGGCGACAAGTGAGGCGCGATAAAAAATCCGGCCGATACCGCCCATGTCCCAGATATCGACAATCCAGGCGTCCGGCGCCGCCAGGGCTGCGAGCTGACCGAGCCTGCGCTGAAAGTGGCTGTGGTTGGTGGCGATGAAGATGACGTCGGCCCCCCGGACGGCTTCTTCAGGGCTGAGGTTGCGGTGTCCGTCGACCAGATCGCCCAGGTGCGGGTCCGAGATGCGCAGGGCGGCCGGGTTCTCGCGGCGCAGATAGCGCACGAGCTTCGGCGCAAGGCTGTCGCGCGTATCGTCGGTGTCTTTCTTGAACGCATAGCCGAGCACCGCAACCTGCTGGCCGTGAACCGGCACGCGCCGCTGGGTGTGCTGGACGAGGAAGTTGGGCATGAACTCGTTGATCTTCCACGCGCTCAGGAGCAGGTCGGGGTAGGCGATCGACTCGTTGATCATCCCGAAATCCTTGCGCAGGCAGGTGCCCGCCGTGAACCCCGGCAGCGGGATCGGTCCGCGCGGGTACCGATCGTTGGCCAGGGCCAGGATGCGGTAAACGTCGGCCCCGAAGGAGTCGGAGATGAGCGCGAACTGGTTGGCGATCGCAAACGTGATGTAACGGTAGGTGTTGCAGAAGAGTTTCGCAAGCTCGGCCGAAACGAAGTCGCAGGTATAGACGGCGGGGGCCACCGGCCCGAAGATGGCCGTGGCCCGCTGTGCGCTCAGCGTGTCTTCGACACCGCAGATCTGCGGAATCGTGGCGAGCTCTTCGAGCGCCTTGCCTTCGGCCAGGCGTTCGGGGCAGAAGGAAAGGGCGATGTCGCGCCCGACCCGCAGCGACGAGCGCTGGTGCAGCAGGCGGCGGACGTAGGCGGTCGTCCGCGGCGCAACCGTGCTGCGCAGGACCAGGTGATGTCCCGCGCGCAGGTGGGGGATCAGGGAGTGGATGACCCGTTCAACCTGCGAAAGGTCGACCTCGATGTGCTGATGCAGCGGAGTACCTACCGTGACGAGGATATCGTCGACATCGCGCACGGCCGCATAGTCATCGGTCATGACCAGGCCGTGCGTGGAGAGAATCTCTTCACATCCCGGCTCGTCGAAGGGCATGATGCGACGGGATATCTGCTCCCGGAGACGCTCGTTCAGATCGATGCCGATGACCTCGAAGCCGCGCTCGCGGAACCGGAGGGCAAGCGGCAGGCCCACGCGGCCGACGCCGATGATTGCGATGCGGGGACTGGCTCGACGGTTTCCATTTTCTCCGGTGCCCATGCGTCAACCTCCTTGCAGCCTCACGCCTCCGCCCTCGCTGGACGGCCTCTTCCTCCATCATGGATCACGGGGCGGCAGGCGTCAATTTCAGAATGCGGACTCTTTCCCGAGCGCGCGGCGCCGCCCGCGAGGTCTGGTAGTGCGAAAGAGAGGGCGGCGTCGACGGCGCTGCGCCCGACGTAACCGGCGGCGAACCGGATCGCGTCCCAACGGCGATCGATGAGCGAAAACGCCGTCTGCCGGTCGCGCCACCAGCTGCGGCGGGCAGCCCTGGGCAACACGGGACGTGCGAACCGCGCGAGGCGACTCTCCCGCCCGGGTGCCAGCTTCTGCGTTGCGGCGAGCAGGCCGGGCTCATCGAACCATCGATCCAGGACGCGGGCGACGGCGCGCAAGGTCACCTTGCAGCGGGCCTCGCCGGCGCGGCGGGCAAGGGCGTCGAGGTCGATGCCCTGGCGCACCAGCAGACGCATATCGTTCCAGTGCAGGAGGGGAATCAGAAACTGGTGGTGGGCCGCATGGATGGCCAGCGTCAGCAGCTGGTCGGTGTCGTCGAGCCGGCGCAGCGCGAGCCCCTGATCCTCCCAGGAGACGGCGCGCGCGAGCAGATCCTCGACCCGCAGGTGGAACCGGGGTTTCTGCGTGACATGCCGGTGCAGCTCCACGACGGTGTCGTCCCTTCTCCAGGCCTCCTCGTGGCTGAACGCCCCGGCGAGCAGTCCATTCCGGCGTTGACGCGCGTAACCGAGGCCGGCGAGCACGGCGCGCGCCCGATCCAGCCCGCCGGGGGGAATCAGGACATCCAGATCGTGTCCTGGCCGCAGGGCCGGGTGCGCATAGAGCAGCGAACCCAGCACCGCCCCCTTGAGCACCACGGGCTCGAGACCGGCTTCGCACAGGGCGCCCATCGCCTCACGGCGCATCTTACGGGAACGGGCCTCGAGCGCCATGGCGTCCAAGCGCAGGCGCAGCAGCAGCGCCTCGAACCCCCCGCCACCGGCTCGGCCGCCGCTGCCCGCCGACAGCCAGGGCCCGACCCGGTGGATGCGGATGAGCCGCGCCAGTTCGTCCGACTCGGCAGGCGTGAGCGCCCCGAGGGACGCCGCATCGACGGCGCGCGCATGCGTCCATGTGATGAGCAGTTCGTCGGGTGTCATTGCCCACGCCGGTAAAAAGCCGCAACCCGATCCATGATGCGGTCCGCCGCATGGCCGTCCCAAAGGCGCGGCATGCGGCCCTGTTTCCCGTGACCGGCGAAGGCCGCCAGGGCTTCGCGGCGCAGGCGATCGCGATCAGCACCGACGAGCACATTCGTCCCCTCGGCGACGGTAATCGGCCGCTCCGTATCCTCGCGCAAGGTGATACAGGGGATCCCCATGGCCGTGGTCTCCTCCTGAATGCCGCCGGAATCGGTGAAGACGACCGTAGACGAACTGAGCAGCCGCAGAAAATCGAGATAGGCCATCGGCGGCACCGTATAGAGCCCCGGGGGGAGCAGCGGCGAGGCGCCGCCGAAACTCTCGAGGCGCGCGGTCAGGTCGGCAACGAAATCGTCGAGTTCCAGCTGCTCAATCTGCCGCCGCGTCGCCTCGGAGGCCGGAAAGACGATGGGCGCCACCCGCGACACTCCGCAGAGCGTCTGGAGAATGCCGCGCAACGTGCCGGGGGCATCGACGTTTTCGGCGCGCGTCAAGGTGATTACCCCGTAGCGCGGCTTCATGGCGACCGGTATACCGGCGGTGGCCACCCCCTGGGCCGAGAGGCCGAGTCGCTCGAGCACATCGCTCGTGCGCGATCGCTCAAGATGATAGAAAAGATTGTCGACCATGGCGTTGCCGACGCAGAACATGGCTTCGGGACGAATCCCTTCGCGTTCGAGGTTCTGGTGGACGTCCTCGCTCGAGGTAAAGAGCAGGGTCGAAAGCGAGTCGGTTACCTTGCGGTTGATCTCCTCCGGCAGCCGCGCGTCGGCGCTGCGCAGGCCGGCCTCGACGTGAAAGACCGGGAGCCTTGCCCGGGCCGCGACCAGGGTACAGGCGAGCGTCGCATTACTGTCGCCGACCACGATGAGGCCGTCGATGCTCTCGGCGCGAATCGCCCGCTCGAACCCCATCATGATGCGCGCCGTTTCTTCGGTGGCCGAACACTTTCCCACCCCCAGACAGATATCCGGCTGGGGCATCTGCAGATCGCCGAACGACGTGTCGTGCAGACGCGCGTCGTTGGCCGTTCCCGTATACATCAGCCGGACGTCGAGCCGCGGCCCGTCGAGGTGGTCGCGCTGCTGAATGGCGCGGATGACCGGCGCCATCTTCATGAGATTGGGCCGATTGCCGACGACCGCCGCCAGCGTGACCGTTTTTCCATCCGTGAACTTCCCCCCCATGGTGCTCCCCCCTAGTGCTGCGTTCTTGCGCGAACGAGCGTCCGCAATATGAGAAACAGGCCGATGCCCGCGGCCGGCAGCCAGAGCATGAGCTCGGCCCCGATGCGGCGTGTTGCGACGGCCAGAACGGCCAGAACCAACCCGAGCAGGTACAGAACCGTCACCGCCTGGCGCTGCGTGAGCCCGCTGTCGAGCAGTCGGTGGTGAATATGGCCGCGGTCGGGCTCGAAGACGACGCCGACCCCCAGCGCGGCCCGCAGGCGCCGGCCCCGCTGCGAAGCGACGCTGGAAATGTAGCGGCGCGCCATCGTCGTCAGGGTGTCGAGCACCGGCACGGCCACGGCCAGAAATGGCGCCACGAACCCCAACGGCGACGCGGCAATGCTCGCGCGCACGCTCATGCAGGCGATCAGAAATCCGACGAAGAGGCTGCCGGAATCTCCCATGAAGATTCGCGCCGGGTGAAAGTTGTAGCGCAGAAAACCGGTCAGCGCCCCGGCCAGGATGACCGCCACCAGCGCCATGCCCGCATCGCCTCCCCGGCCCAGAAAGAAGAGTGTGAACGAAGCGATGAGGGCGAGCCCGCCCGCCAGGCCGTCGAGCCCGTCGATGAGGTTGAAGGCGTTCGTGACGCCGACGATCCAGAAAACAGTCAGCGGCACCCCGAAGATGCCGAGGTTCAGGCGTTCGCCCGACGGCAGCAGGACATCGTCGAGCCGGATGCCCCCCTGCACGGCGATCATGGCGGCCAGGATCTGAACGGCCAGCTTCAGGCGCGCACCCAGCGGGTTGACGTCGTCGGTGAAGCCGAGCAGATAAACGATGAGCGACCCGACGATGACCGACGGCCACGGGCTCGCACCCCACAGCTCGGGGCTGAGCCCGATGGCGGCGCCGAGGCAGAGGACGACGCTGCCGAAGATGGCCAGCCCGCCGAGCCGAGGGATGGGCCGGACGTGCACCTTGCGCGCCGCGGGTTGGTCCACGGCGCCGGCGCGTGCGGCTACCCAGGCCGCGAACGGAGTGAGAAGAAACGCGAGCGCTGCCGCGGCGAGAAAATATCCGGTCCAGACGCTCATGCGGCTTTCGGCTCCCCGGCGGTATCGCCCGCTGTCCCGGTCTGCACCGCCGTGCCTGGCCTGGCGGCAGACTTTCCGGTAATCCAGCGCTCCCAGGCCGCGACGGCACGCGCTCGGTTCCACTCTTCGTTCACATAACGCCGGCCGCGTCGGCCCATGGCGCGGCCGGCGGCCGCGTCGTGACTGAGCGCGAGAAGCGCGCGCGCAATCTGGTCCGGCGCCCCGGCCGGAGCCCAGACCCCCGCCCGGGTACGCTGCACGAGGCGGTAGAGATCGTCGCCGGCATCGCTTACGGCAAGCAGCGGCCGGGCGGCGGCCATGATACCGTGCGTCTTGGTCGGCACCAGAAAGCGGCTCATGCCGCGCTGGAGGTTGACCCAGCCCACGTCGGCCGTCGCGAGCACCCGCGAGAGCCGCTCGCGCGGCTGAAAGTCGAAGAAGCGCGCGTCGGCATGCCGGCCGAGGCGGCTTTCGAGGGTGGCGCGGCCTGCGCCGGTGCCGACGAAAACGAACGTCATGGGCTGGTCGGCAAGCAGGTCGATGACGGCGGCCATCGTCTCGGCGTCGTGGCAGAGCCCGAGATTGCCTGCGTAGAGAACGACGAAGCGATCTTCAAGCTTCCACAGAGCGCGCAGAGACTGCTCCGGAGCGAGCGGGACGATTTCTTCGGGATCGGCCCAGTTGGGCAGGGCGACGACCGGGCGCCCGGCACGGTGCTCGACCCTGCGGGCCACCCGTTCGCCGACGGCGGCGACGCCGGCGGCGCTGCGCTCCTGCAGACGCGCAAAGCGGAGGGTTGCGCCGGCGAGCGCGGGCGGAATCTTGCCTTTGGCCACGGCAACGTCGGGGTAGAGATCCTGGATGTCGTAGAACCAGGGCACTTTGCGCCAGGCCGCGATCAGGCGCGCGAGAAGCGGCGCCAGCAGCGGCGGAGTCGACAGACAGACCACGGCATCGACTGGGCCGCAGCGCAGCCCCGCCGTAAGCGCGAGCAGAAAGTACGACGCATAGTGAAGCAGGCGGCGATGGGTTCGCTTGTCGCCGACGGAAATGGCGCGCACGCGAATGACCTCGACCCCCTGCTCCTGCGCCCTGCTGAACAGCGGCTTCTGGCCCGGCTCGGCGCCGGCCACGACGGTCACGGCATGGCCGCGGGCACGCAGGCCGCGCGCGATCTGGTCGAGCAGGACACCCGTAACCGGTGTCTCAGGTCCGTAATGCTGGTTCAGGAAGAGAATTCTCACGCCGCCCCTCCGGTAATCTCAGTCCCACGGTCTCCATCCGTTCGACGCCCGCGTCGCCGGTCGCGCACCCACTTGCGCATGCGGACGCCCGAAGGCGGCCTGAAAAGCATGACGTCGTCGGCCCCGAGCATGCGCAGGAAGCTGCGGAACGGCCGATACCAGTGCAGGCCGAATCGCCCGAGATGGATGCCGCCGCAGGGGAGCCGGTACCACTCTCCCCCTTCGCCGGACAGCCGGCGGCAGGCATAGACCGTCACCCGATCGGCCTCCCGGTGGGCCCCGGCAGAGAAGATGACCTGCACCCTTTTCATGCCGCCACCGAACCTTCGAGTCCGACCGGCCTGCCGGCGAGAATCCGCTCGTACGCCGCCATCAGATCGAGCGCATTGGCCTTCCACGAAAACCGTGAGCGTACGTGCTGCCGGCCGGCGCGCCCCATGCGCTCGCGCAGCCCGGGATCGTCGGCAAGGCGCGCCAGGTGCATTTCGAGAGAACGCACGTCGCCCACGGCGCTCAGAAGTCCCGCCGTCGGCGGCACGACCTCTGGAATGCCGCCCGCGCGCGTGGCCACGATGGGAAGGCCGTTGGCCATGGCCTCGAGCACCGCGTTCGGAACCCCCTCGAGGCGCGAGGGGAAAAGAAAGATGTCGCCTGCCTGCAGATACTCCTGCACGGCTTCGAACGGCTGCGCCCCCGGAAAGTGCGCCCGCGATGCGATACCGAGCCGGCGGATATCTTCGCGGTAGCCCGGGTCGCGCACGTCGCCGACGGCCACCAGGTGCAGACGCCGTCGCCGACGGGCCACCGAGGCGAAGGCGCGCAGCAGCTCGGGGGTCCCTTTGTCGGGCTCGAGGCGGCCGGCATAGACGACGAGGAGCGTCTCATCGTCAAGACCGAGGCGTGCGCGCACGGCGGCGCGAATTCCCGGCACCGGGGGGGGCACTTCGCAGCCGTTGTAGACGACCCCCGTGGCGCGCGGGCGCCCGCCAAGCGCAGCCAGATCGGCGAGAAGCCCGCCGCTTACCGACAGGACGCAATCGGCGGCCGCGGCCACCTCACGCACCTGGCGCCGGTAGGCTTCGCCCCAGCCGGGGATGAGGTTGAGATCCATGCCGCGCGCCATGACGACAAGGGGGATGCCGAGTGCGCGCGCAAGCGGCACGGCGGCGGCTCCTTCGGGAAAAAGCCGATTCGCGTGTATCAGGTCGAAGGGCCGCTGCGCATGCAGGCTGCGCGCCAGACGATCTACGCCGCGCTGCATGGTCAGCCCCTCGACGAAATGCCAGCGCATGCCCGGCGGGCTCCAATAACGGGGCCAGTAGATGCGCACCCCGTCACACTCGCCGCCGAGCGGAACCCGGGCGAAGCGGCGCCAGCGCGCGCTGAACCAGAGGGGCCACGGCGCGCGCATCATGGGGGCCAGGACGGTCACATCTGCGCCGGCCTGCGCGAGCGCGCGCGTCTGGCGGTGCACGAAGGCGCCGAACGCCGGGGCATCGGGGCGCGGATACATTTGGCTAAGCACGAGAATGCGCATGTCTGCTCCCCCGTGCCAGCAGTAACGCCGTGATCAGACTGATCCAGAACCACTTGCGGATGAAATCGGTCCCCGACATGCCGGCGATGATGGTGAACACGACCATGCCGCTGGCGACAGCCGTATTCCACGACCGCCCGCCTCGCCGGAGCGCCTGTACGACGATCACGAAAATGCCCGCAAACAGCGTCAGCCCGACGAGGCCGGTTTCGCCCAGCATGCCGATGAAGATGTTGTGCGGGTCCTTGTTGAAACCCGGAAAGACGTCGGTCTTGACGTGGTGCAGATAGTCGTTGAACCGGACGGTGAAATTGGCGAAGCCGACCCCGCGCACCGGGTTGTCGCGGGCGAGCGCGAGCCCCACCCGCCAGATATCGAGACGCTGGGCCGTAGGATCCTTGCCCTCGACGGTCTCTTCCCAGCGCTCGGTGAGGGTATCGTTGAAATAGCCGAGATAGACGCCGACCATGCCGGTGCCGGCGGCAAGAACGACCACGAGCCCGGCCGCGGCCCAGACGCGGGGCGTGCGCGGAATGACGAGGAAGATGGCCAGCAGGGCTGCCGCGAACGCGAGCCAGGCCCCTCTGCCCTTCGCGAGAACGAGGGCGACGAGCAGAAGCGGAAATGCACTCAGCACGATCAGCCTGAACCAGCGGTTGGCGTTTTCGAAGAGCAGCCACAGGCCGGCGAGCAGGCCGAAGCCAATCATGCGGCCGAAATCGTTCGGATTCATGTCTTCAATCGAGCTCACCCGCTCGAGAAAGCGTGTTGCGTACTGGCCGCTCGTGAAGTTGCGGATGGCGAGGACGGATGAGATGGCGCTCCCGACGACGTAGGAGAGCATGGCCCAGCGCAAGGGCGCGGGCCGGTCCAGCAGGTTCAGGCACATGAGGTAGAACAGAAAGAGCTGGAACATCACGAAGGTCATCCTGTACGCCGAGACCCTGTCGACGGCCCAGAACGTCGTCGCGAAGATCCAGAGCACGAGCAGGCCGAACCAACGGGTGCTCGCCTCGTGCCGGATGTGCGCCCGCGTGGCGAGAAGATTCGCCGCGAAACAGGCGAAAGTCAGCAGACCGATGAGCCGGGGGAGCGTAAAGCTGCCGGGAATGAGCGACCCCCACCCCTCGAGCGGAACGAAGACCATCATGGTCACGACGCCGACGACGGGATAGAGAAAGGCAACGAGGCCGAGAACGATGGCGAAGGGGGCCGCGATGAGGAGCGGATTGCCCGAGGCCACAGCCATACCGAGGATGACGCCGGCGACGGCCCCCGCACCCAGGGCCAGCTCCTTGCGGCTCGCCAACGGCATTGCGGCACTCATGCTGCGGCCTCGAAGCCGGGTTCGCCCGTGCGCAGCGCCTGCAGGCGCGGCAGGACTTCGCGCTCCCAGCGTAACCAGGTATAGATCGACCAGAGGCGAGCCGAGTGGTCGAACGCTCCCGACATGTGCTCGGCAAGCGTACGGTGTACGGTCGCCCGGTTGAACCAGGGATTGGGGGCCCCCAGCAGGGTGTCGCAGAGCGCATCCCGGTACGGCCCGCGCATCCAGGCCCCCAGCGGCAGCGCGAAACCGGCCTTGGGGCGGTAAACGACGGCGGGGGGGACGTGGCGTGCGCAGATCCGCTTGAGGAGCCCCTTGCTTTCGCCGAGGGGGAGCAGGATGTCGCGCGGCAGGCGGAGCGCAAATTCGACGAGCGCCCGGTCGAGCAGCGGCGATCGGGCTTCGAGGCCGGCCGCCATGGTGGCCACATCGACCTTGGTCAGATAGTCGTTCGGCAGACGGGTTTCGAGATCGAGAAGGAGCATGCGGTGCAGGTCATCTTCGGCGTTGACGCCGTCGAGCAGGATCGCATGCCAGGCGCGCGGCGAAATTCCGCCGCGCACCGCGGTTCCGGGCGCGAGCAGATGGCGGCGCAGATCGTCGCGCCACAGGTCGGGATCGAGATAGACCAGGCCGTCGGGCGTAGCCCCGAAACGCACGAGGCTCCAGAGAGACGAGAGGGGGCCGGGCAGCGGACGTCCCGAGAGCAGCTGCTCGAATAGGACGCCGAGCCGGCGCCGGTTGCGCTCACCGACGAAGCGGCGCAGATAGCCGGCCAGCCAGGCCGCCCGCGCCGTCGGATAGCCGGCGAAGATTTCGTCGCCACCGTCGCCGGTCAGGACGACAGTCACGGCGCGCCGCGCTTCGCGCGCCACGGCATGCGAGGGAACGGCCGAGCTGTCGGCGAACGGCTCGCCATGGTTCCAGAGGATTTGTCCGAGCTCGGCGAGGACGTCTACCTCGAGTACCGTTTCGGTATGCGTGGTGCCGACGTGACCGGCGACGCGGCGTGCGAACGGGAGTTCGTTGTGAGATTCGTGAGTGAAACCGACGGAGAAGCTCCGGATGCCCGGCGACGCGCCGGCCGCCAGCGCCGTGACGAGGCTCGAGTCGACGCCGCCGCTCAGAAACGTGCCGACAGGCACGTCGGCGAGCAGCCGCCGGCGCACGGCCTCGCGCAGCAGCGCTTCGACCTGCTCTTCGGCTTCGCCGGCGTGAATGTCCAGGGCGGGGGCGGCGTGGGGCCGCCAGTAGCGGTGCGCCGTGCGGGCCAGCCCCCGTCCGTCGCGGTAGATGGTCGCCGCCGTGGCCGGCTCGAGCTTGGCGACGTTGTCGAAGACGGTCCACGGGGCAGGAATGAAACCGTGGTAGAGATAGAGCGGAAGTACCGATGCGTCGATGCGCGGCGCTTCGGGTAGACAGGCAACGACCGACTTCAGGTCGCTGGCGGCTACGAGCCCCCATTCTCCGAGGGCGTAGAACAGGGGCTTCTTGCCCATCCGATCGCGGGCCAGATACAGGCGTTCTCCGGCGCGATCCCAAAGGGCGATCGAGAACATGCCATCCAGGCGATCGAGCAGGCCCTCCCAGCCCCATTCCCGGAAACCGAGCGGGAGAACTTCGGTATCGCTATCGCTGCGGAAGTCGGCGCCGCGTCCGGCAAGCTCTTCGCGGAGGAGACGATGGTTGTAGATCTCGCCGTTGAAGGCGACGACGACGCCGTGGCGCTCCATCGGCTGACGCCCGGCCGCGCTGAGGTCGAGAATCGCGAGCCGGCGGTGGCCGATGCCCATGCTGCCGCGCTGCCAGAGACCGGCATCGTCCGGGCCGCGGCTCGTCATGAGATCGCGCGCCCTGCGCAGGCGGTTGCGATCGGGGGTTGTTCCCGGCCGCCACCAGACGACCCAGCCGCACATCAGGCTGCCTCCCGTCCTGATTCGGCCACCGGCGGCAGCTGTTCGCGCATGCGCCGATCCCATAGATAGAGCGCGGCCAGATTCCACGCGCGCTGCCAGACATGTTCACCTCGGCGCTGGCGCGTCAGCAGGTTGTCGACCGCCCGGCGCTCGAACAGGCCGCCCACGCCGCTGCGGTCCGCGAACAGGTCTGCGAACCAGTCGACCTCGTCGCGCGCCCACTCGGCGAGCGGCACGGGAAAGCCGCGCTTGTCGCGCGTCAGGACCGAGCGCGGCAGGCGCCCGCGCATGGCCCGGCGCAGCATGCGTTTGGTCCCCGTGGTGGCGGGGCCGCGGACCTTGGTGAGCCCCTGAAGGCTGAAGAGGTGTTCGACCAGCCGATAATCCAGAAAGGGCACGCGAAGCTCAAGGGCGTGCGCCATCGTCATCTTGTCGGCCTTCATGAGCAGATCTTCCGACAGCCAGGAGCCCGAGTAGACGGCCATGATCTGGTTGAACGGATCAGCGTGGGCCACGTCGGCGTAGGCGGCGTCGATGTAGCGGCGCGGGTCTCCCAGGCCCGAAGCTTGCGGGCCGAGGAGGGCGCGGCGTTCGGCGTCCGTAAAAATCGAGATGATGTACTGGCCGCGCAGGGCGGGGTAGCGGTCGGTCGGCGCGTTCAGGCGCGTGAGCAGCGCACGGATGCGCCCCTGGGTCACGGCGATGCCGGCGTCGCGCAGGCCTTTCGGGATGCGCTGCCACTCTTCGATGAGGCGCAGGCGCGTGGCGATGCGGTTGAAGTCGTAACCGCCGAGAACCTCGTCGCTCCCCTCGCCGCTGAGGATGACCTTGACGTGGCGCCGGGCCTCGGCCGCGAGAAAGTACAGGGGGAGCGCGGCCAGATCAGTGATCGGCTCGTCGAGGCGGCCGAGGATTTCGGGAAGCTCGGCGCGGAACTGGGCGGCCGTGACCACGAGCTCGTGGTGGCGCGTGCCCAGGCGGCGGGCCACCTGACGGGCATAGAAACGCTCGTCGTAGAAGCCCCCCTTCTCGAACGCCACCGCAAAGCTGTCGATCGGCTGCGCGCGGGAGGCGACGGCGGCGACGGCGCTGCTGTCGAGGCCGCCGCTCAGAAAGACTCCCACGGGCACATCGGCGCGCAGGCGCAGGTCGACGGCGTCTTCGAAAAGCGCCTCGAACCGCTCCTGGGCATCGGCCGGGTCGGCCTCGAACATGCCCGCGACCGGCAGGCGGTACCAGCTGCGCACCTGAACGCGCCCGCCGGTCAGGGTCAGCAGGCTGCCGGGGGGGAGCTTGAAGACCCCGCGGACGGCGGTCAACGGGGCCGGCACGAAGCGCAGGCCCAGATAGTCGCTCACGGCCTGGGGGTCGGGTTCGTAGTCCACGAGGCCCGAGGCCAGAATGGCGCGCAGCTCGCTGGCGAAGACAAGCGCGTCGGCGGTGACCGCATAGTACAGGGGTTTGATGCCGAAACGGTCGCGCACGAGGAGCATGGAACGTTCGCGCGCGTTCCACCAACCGAAAGCGAACATGCCGTTCAGGCGATCGAGCGCCCCCTCGCCCCAGCGCGCAAGCGCCTGTACGAGCACCGCTGTGTCGCCGCGGGCCTGACCGGCCTCGAGGCCGAGGGCGTCACGCAGTTCCACGTAATTGTAGATTTCACCGTTGTAGGTCAGCACGTGCCCGGCCTCGTGGGCCATCGGCTGATGCCCCGCGGGCGAAAGGTCGAGGATGCTGAGCCGCCGGTGCCCGAGGGCGACGCCGGGTGCGATGTGGATGCCCTCGTCATCGGGGCCCCGGTGGCGGATGGCATTGAGCATGCGCTCGAGCGGCGCCCGCGGCGGTGTGCGTTTCGAATCCAGGCTGACGATTCCGGCGATGCCGCACATGCTGTCCCCCCACCTCTGTCCGGTCAGTTTCGTTTCCGCAGACGTGCCAGTTCGACGCCGGCCTGGTGGCGCAGCCAGGGCTCGAGCCCGGGATGGGTCGCGAGCCGGTCGAGAATCCGCCGCGCTCCGCCCGGATCACCCTGGGTGGCCAGCGTCCGGGCAAGTCCAAGCCAGGCGCCGTTGCGCACGTCGCCGTAGCGCGCGATACTCTGTTCGAAAGCCGTTCGGGCCTCTTCGAGGCGGCCGGCCTCGAGCCGCGCGAAGCCAAGATTGCGCAGGATCGCCTGCTCGTCTGGAGCGAGCACGTTGGCCTGCTCGAGCCGGTCGAGCGCCGCCTGCGTTTCTCCGCTGCGCAGTAAATCGGCCCCCACGAAGTACGCAAGATGTCCGGCATGAACGCCCGCCTGGGGCGACTCACGCAGCCCGATGCGGGCGATTGCGGCCCGCCTCGCCGTATCGGTCACCGCCTCGGCCCAGGTGCGCCAGACGAGTGCAGACCCCGGCAGAATCCGCACGGCGAGTTCGGGCTCGGCATCGCTCAAGCCGTTCTCGGCAAGGATTTCGGGGGTGAGATCGGGCTGAAGGCGGGCGGCCTGGCGGAATGCGGCGTCGCGCTCGGGGCCGGGGCCGAGCAGGCGGGCCAGACCCCAGTGATTTCCGGCCTGCATGGGTCCGCGGCGCAGGCCGGCCCGCGCGAAGCCGAGTGCAGCGTCGGGCAGTTCACCGTGGTGCGCGACGAGCGCGAGGGAGCGAACCGTTTCGGCGTCGACCGGATTCCAGCGCGCGGCGTCGACGAGCGCCGGCCCGGCCAACGAGAGCCAGGGCCCGCCGACCGCCCGGTACGCGGCCATTGCTGCCTGGCCGAAGAGTCGGCGCGCAGGTGAGAACTCTGGCGCCAGGGGCGCGAGGCGCTGCCGGTGGCTCAGCTCGCGAGGCGTCATGCCGCGCCGCATGGCGTCGACGCTGCCGCCGTGTTCGAAACTCAGGGCGGCCGACCGGATCCCCTGCAGGGACGCGAGCGTCAGCGCGAGCGCAAGAATGGCGATGGTCTGGACCTTCATAAGTGCGCACCCGGGAGTACACGGACTCCAGGAAGGCGGTTACAAGGTCCATTCTAGGCGGCGTCTTGAAAAATTGTCAATAAATTACTGCTTTATCACGACTGCCGGGCCGTCAGTATCCGACACTGCCGACGCCGACCAGGGTGAAGGTCAGGTTGAAGGAGAGGTCCGAGTTCGGGCGCTGGATGAACCGTCCGCCGACCGACCAGCAATCGCAGAAGGACCGGTAGCTGAACCCGTAGATCGACTCCAGAAAGAGCCGCTGATCGATGGAGTACCGCGTGCCGTAGCTGAGCAGGATGCGCTCGAAGAACGTACGCGTGACATAGCCCCAGATTTCGCGGCTCGCCCAGGGGGTGGCATCGGTGCGGCGCACGTAGCTGCTGTCGATTTCGTCGTCGAGAACGACCCGCGTGCGGTCGCTGACGACGTAGTTGGCGAGGTTGTGATACTCGACCCCCGCGGTGAACCCGCCGGGAACTGGGCCGTCTACACGGTACACGGAGTGATACAACTGCTCCCGATCCAGCGCCGGATCGTAATACAGCCGGGTTGAGAGCTGGAGTCGGTTCGGAAACTGAACGAGCAGCCTGGCGAGGATCGGCGAAAGACGCGGTTCGGTCGTCTCCCGCAGCGAGTAATGCTGGTACAGCCCCAACTCGGCGACCCCGCTCGACCGCAGGCTGTTGCTGCGCCACCAGTAGAGCTGGTTCGCGAGCCCGTACTCGATCAGGTTGCGCGGCTCAATCTGGTCGAGCTCGTCGAACGAAAACGGGGCGACGTCCGAGCCGGGCGTGAAGCGGTAGCGTGCCTGCGGCGTAATCCGGTGCCGCAGGCCCAGGTCGGTCGCGGTCGTGTCGGCGGCCGGAAAGTAGAAAGCCCGATCGAACGGCGTCTCCAGGCGCAGGCCGAGCGCCCCGAGCTCGCGATGCACGACCGGCTCCGTGGCAGCCGTGCGGTAGACGGTTGCGCGGCCGGCCGCCAGCGGTGTCGCCAGAAGGGGGCCCAGCGTAAGAGGCTGCTCGAGACGCGCCGTCAGGTCGGCACGGTCGCCGAAAGGCTCGTAAGAGCCGAACTCCCAGATGTCGCTGTTGGAGGGGCGCGACATGATGTGGTCGAATCCGAGCATGCCCGTAAGAACCGGACCCCCGCTCCATAGACGCCGCGGCCAGCTCAACAGTTCGATATGCGGCAGCCGGTTGAAGACTCCGAGGGCGGCCAGATCCGAGCGCGCGTAGCTGTCGGCTTTCGCGAGCAGCGAGACCCCCTCGGCAGCCCGCAGGTAGGCGATTTCAGAACGGACGAAGGGCTTCGTCTTTTCGGCCAGGGTCTGGCCCAGATCGGCATTGAACTGCCGGTCACTCAAGGCATGCAGGTCGACGACGAGCGCCTCGAGTTCGCTGAAGTTGTGGCGATTCGTCGAGTCCAGGGTAAAACGGTGGGCCCGGTAGCCGCTTTCGCTCGGGTCGAGAAGCAGCTGATAGAGGTAACGGAAGTCGGTCTTCCCGTAGCTCCCCTCCCGGCCGAGGTAGCGAAACTCCGAGCTGCCGCCGATCCCGCGCATGCTGTAGTAGTCGGCCCACACCGTGGCGTCGGCCGTGTCGCCCAGGGGGATGAACAGCCCCTGCCGCACGACGAGCCCTTCGCTTCCCGTGTAGCGCAGCTGAGGCAGCAGAAGGCCGAATTCGCGCTCGGTCTTTACGGGAAAGTAGCCGATCGGCAGGTACATGACCGGCACTTTCTTGACGTAGAAGAGGGCGTTGCGCACAAGCGCGTAGCCGCCGACCTCGACGTGGATGTAGCCGGCGCTCACCGACCAGCTCGGGCTGTCATCGCCGCAATCGCAGGTCGTCAACGTGCCGTTTTCGACTTCATACTCTTCTTCGCCGACTTTCTCGATGCGTGTTCCCGAGATCCGGTACCCCGATTCCCGCAGCAGAAGCTGGCCGCCGAGAATGATGCCGGTGTTGTCGTCGAGGTGCGTCACGATGCGCTCGCTGCGCATCTCGCTCTGCCCGTCGGTCAGGTAGACATTGCCGGTCGCCGTGAAGATCCGGTTGTTCCGGTCGATGGCGACTTCGTCGGCCGTCAGCAGGTTGTTGCCGTACCGGATCGTGACCCCATCACGGGCCAGGTAGAGGTTGGTGCTGCGGTAGTATTCGATATGCCCGCTTTCGACCGTAACCTGGGTACCGGGACGAAAGCGGATCGCGGTCACATCGGCCCGGGCAGGCATCGCCCAGGTCACGATGAGAAACGCCAGAATTCCGCACACCACGCGCATCGGGACTCAGCTCTCTTCCCCGAGGGCGCTTGTGAGAGCGGGCGCGTCGTCGCTGAAGAGTCCGGTCGCGCCGGACACGATGAGCGTCCGCGCAACGGCGGCGTCATTCACGGTATAGACATTCACGGCAAACCCCTTGGCTCGGGCGCCGGCCATGCGCGTGGCATCCGCCGAAAACACGTCGGCATGCACCGCGACGGCGCCGACCTCCTGCGCCGCGGCCAGCGCCTCGTCCCAGCGGCCGCCTTCGAAAAGAACCGCAAGGCGCGTACGGCGATCGAGCGTGCGGTAGTACCGCAGCAAGTCGTGATCGAAAGAGCTGACGAGTACGTCGCAGGCGCCGCTCCCCAGCAGCCCGGCGAGCGCCGCGGCCAGCTCACGGTCGAGCGCCCCGCCCGAAGCCACCTTCATTTCGACATTCACGAGCCCGCGCCCGCGCCAACGTGCCAGCACGTCAGAAAGCAGGGGGACGCGTTCTCCGGCAAACCGCCGATCCTTCCACGAGCCGACGTCGATGGCGGCAAGCGCAGCATACGTCAGGTCCCCGATCCGCTCGCCCCGACCGGCTATGCGCTGCAGGTTGTCGTCGTGAAACACGGCCAGCTTGCCGTCGCGGGTCCGCTGAACATCCAGCTCCAAGGCTTCGCAGCCGGCATCGAGCGCGGCGTCGAAGGCCGCCATCGTATTCTCGGGAAACGATGCAGACAGGCCCCGGTGAGCAAAGATGGTGATCGCTGCGCTGAAGCGCTCGGCTTGCATGCGGGTCGTGCTTTCATGGCCGCGAACGGATTCGGCAGTCGGCTGCGCCACCGGCTGCACCGCGGGCGGGTTCAAAACTGTTCAGCTTATCACAAGGCGGCGGCGCAAGCCCCTGCTGCCGGGCGGCACGTTCACAGGGTCAGCGCGAAGACGCCGGCGATCATGAGGGCCGCGCCCGCGACGCGCGACCACCCCGCCGCCTCGCCGAAGAAGAGCCTGCCCCAGAGCACCGCGAACAGAAGGCTGCTGCGCTTGACCGCGATCATATATGCCGCCGGCGCCAGGGCAATGGCCTGAAAGTGCAGGATCACCATGAGGCCGTAGAGTACGGCAATCGCCGCGAGCAGTAGAAACGGGGTGCGGGTCAGTCCGGCGCGGCGGGGGCCGCTCGCGAGCACCGGCGTCAAGGTCAAGGCGACCGCGGCCGGATAAAACGCCCCGAAGAACGAGGGCGACGACAGCAGGACGAGCTTCTTGCCCAGCGCAGCCGTGACGCTGTAGAGAAGCGCCACGAGCAGCATGAGCCGGCTCCCCGGCTCGGTCGCCAGGCCGCGAAACGGCGCGAGCCAGCCCCCCTGACGGCGCAGGTGGAGCACGTAGGCCCCGCCGGTCACGAGCAGGACCCCGGCGGCCCCCGCAGGCTCCGGACGCTCACCGAGCAGCAGCCAGCCGGTCAACAGCAGAAAGACCGGGGTAAACGCCAGCATCGGTACCGAGAGCGAAAGGGGCGACAGGGCGATGGCCCGGTTATAGAGAATGATGGCGGCGACTTCGAGCGGGATGGCCACGGCCAGGTAGCCGAGAAAGGGGCCGAACGCGGGCCAGGGCGTTACGAGCAGCAGCGGCAGGGTCACGAGGGCCGCGCCGGCGAACTTCAGCCACCCCACGGCCGCCGCATCGGCATGGGCCATGGCCCGCTTGGCCAACACGTCGGTCAACGAGAGGCTGAGCGCCGCCCCCAAAGCCAGCCAAACCCACAGCATTCCGGCATTTTAGCAGCATCCGGCGTGTGGACAAAGAAGAGAGGCCTATGCTACTTTGATGTTTTCTGCGGCCCCGTACGTGAAAGCTCCCACCCGCGTCGGCATCATCGGTAAAGAAAAGGATCCGGCGCCAAGACTGGCCGGCGAGATCGAGGCCTGGTTCCGGGCGCGCGGCGTCGAGGTCCATGTCGAGCGCGAGCTTTCCCTCCTCTCCGGCCTGGGCGACGGAGTTGCGCGCACCCAGCTCCCCGACACGGTCGAACTCCTGCTCGTGCTCGGTGGCGACGGCACCCTGCTCAGCGTCGCCCGCCTGGTGGGCTCGCGGCAGACCCCCGTACTCGGTATCAATCTGGGATCGCTCGGTTTTCTGACCGAAGTCTCGACCGACGAGCTCTGGGGCTCGCTCGAGAAGATCATGCAGGGGGCCGGCGAAATCGAGCCGCGCATGATGCTTGACGTGGCCGTCTTCCGCCATGAAGAGAAAATTGCCCAGTACCACTGCCTGAACGACGTCGTCATCAACAAGGGCGCCCTCGCGCGCATTATCGAGCTCGAGACCTCCGTGGGGGCCGACCGCCTCACCACCTACCGGGCCGACGGGCTCATCATCTGCGGGCCGACGGGTTCGACCGCATACAACCTCTCGGCCGGCGGCCCCATGATCCATCCTGGAATGGAGTGCATGGCCGTCACGCCCATCTGCCCGTTCACGCTCTCGAACCGCTCCATGGTCCTGCGTCCCGACGTCACGCTTGCCATCACCCTTGCGTCGCAGTCTGGCGACTGCTTTCTGACCCTCGACGGGCAGGTCGGTTTCGGCCTCCAGCAGGGCGATCGCGTCGAGGTCCGGCGCGCCGCGTTCGATTTTCAGCTCGTTCGCAGCCTGACCCGGAGCTACTTCGAAATCGCGCGCACCAAACTCAAGTGGGGCGGCTGATGCTGTTGCGCCTGCAGGTCGAAAACGTCGCGCTCGCCGAGCGGGTCGAGCTGGAGCCGGGCCCGGGGCTCACCATCCTCACCGGTGAAACCGGGGCCGGCAAGTCACTCATGGTCGACGCCCTCTCGCTGCTCCAGGGAGCACGCGGAGCCGTCGAGTTCATTCGCACGGGAGCGGCGACGGCCGTCATCGAGGCGACCTTCTGCATTGCCGACGCCGCACGCCTCGCAGAACTTGCCGAGCGGGGCATCGAACCCGACGGCGATGAGATCATCGTGCGCCGCGTGCTTTCGCGCGAAGGCCGCCACCGCACGTTCGTGAACGGAAGCCAGATACCCTCCGGAGTCGCGGGCGAGCTGCTCGGCGACCTGCTCGAGATCCACGGCCAGCACGAGCAGCAGAGCCTGCTGCGCCCTGCAGAACATCTGCGCCTTCTGGACGCGGCAGCCGGCTTGACCGGTGACGCTGAGGCCTATCGCGAGCGTTACGACCGCTTGCGCAGTCTGCTGGCCGAAGAGGCCGAGCTCGAGACGCGCACCCGCGAGCGCGAGCAGCGCATTGACTTTCTGCGCTACCAGATCGACGAAATCGAGCGGGTGCGGCCGCGCGCCGGCGAGTGGGATGAGCTGGAGGGCGAGCGGCGGCGCCTTGAAAATGCCGAAAAGCTGGCGGCAGTCTGTAACGAAGGCGAAACCGTGCTTTACAGCGAAGAATCATCCGTCAGCGACCGCGTCAAAAGCCTGAGCCGGCGCCTCGCCGAGGCCGCACGGTGGGATGCCCGCTTCGGCGCCTGGGCCGGCGAGGCCGAGGAGCTGGCCATCCGCGCCCAGGAGCTCGCCCGCAGCCTCGAAGACTACGGCCGGCACGTCGAGTCGGACGGCGCCCGCCTGAACGATATCAACGAACGCCTCGACGCCCTGGCGCATCTGCGCCGCAAGTACGGGGAACTGGAAGACCTCGAGGCCGAACTCGAGCGCATGCGCGCCGAGCTGCGCAACCTCGAAAACCAGGGCGATCGCGCCCAGTCGGTCGCCCGCGAACGCGAAGCCGCCGAGGGCGAGGTGCGAAAACGCGCCGCCGCGCTGACCAAGGCGCGCAAAGCCGCGGCGCCGCGATTTGCCGCCCAGCTTACCGAGGCGTTGCGCCCCCTGGGCATGCAGGAAGCCGTCGTCGAATGGCGGATCAGTGTCGATGAGACGGCGGGGCCGAGCGGCTTCGACGCGGCCGAACTTCTACTTTCGGCCAACCGCGGTGAGCCGGCCCGGCCCCTGCACAAGGTGGCCAGCGGCGGCGAACTGTCCCGCGTCATGCTGGCGTTGCATACGGTTTCGCTCGAAGCGGGCGGGCCCGCGTGCGTCGTCTTCGACGAAATCGACGCGGGTATCGGCGGCGAAGTCGGCGACGCCATCGGCCGCGCCCTGCGGCGCGTGGCCTCACGGGTGCAGGTTCTCTGCGTTACGCACCTGCCCCAGATTGCCGTGTACGCACATGCGCACTACATCGTACGCAAGCGGGTCGCGGGCGAGCGCACGGTATCTGAAATCGCTTCTCCCGCGGCCGACGAACGGCTCGCCGAACTCGGCCGCATGCTCGGCGGCCGTGACGACGATGCCTCGCGCAACCATGCGCGGGCAATGCTCGAAAGGGCCGCCGGATGAAACCGCTGCACGCCATCCCGGGAACAATCCGGCGGGCGCGCATGCCCGACGCGCGCTTGATTCACGACATCATCGAGCCGCACGCCAAATCGGGGGCCATGCTCGCCCGGCCACTGGGCGACATCTACGAGAATCTCCGCGACTTTCTCGTTTTCGATGCCGGCAAGCAGGTGCTCGGCGTCGTGGCGCTTCACTTTGCGTGGAGCAACCTGGCCGAATTGCGCAGCCTGGCCGTGCTCGACAAGTACGCGGGACAGGGGGTGGGCGGCCGCCTGATCGAGGCCTGCCTTGAAGAGGCGCGCGCCTACGACATCGCCCAGGTGTTCACGCTTACCTACAAGCCGGACCTTTTCCGCCGCTTCGGGTTTCGGGAGGTCAACAAAGAGATTTTCCCGCAGAAAATCTGGAAAGACTGCATGAAGTGCCCGTTCCAGCATGATTGCCGCGAAATCGCCATGCTGGTCGAGGTCTGAGAGGTGTCCCGTGGATGAGTCACGACTGAACGAATGGACGCGCAGGCTCGAGCGTCTGAACGAAGAGTGGGAGCTCTACGCGGTCGATTCGCAGAGCACCGGCATTGAGGTGCGCCAGAGCGAGGTCGACGCCTTCAAGACGAGCCGCAACCAGGGGATCGCTCTGCGCGTACGGCGCGAAGGGCGCATCGGATTCTCGTTTTCGACGAGCCTCGAGCCCGAGGCCTTTGAGCGCATGATCGAGCAGGCGCGCGCCGCCGCCCAGGCCATGCCCGCCAATCCGCACGCACGTTTCTCGACCGACGACACGGCGGCACCCCGGCTCGACCTGGTCGACCCGGCGGGACCCCGGTCGACCGAGGAGAAGATCGATGCGGCGCGCAGGATCGAGGCTGCCGCTCTGGCGGCCGACCCCCGGGTGCGCCGGGTACGCAAGGCCAGTTATGCAGAAAGCGACGGCGGCGAATGGCTGATCAACTCGCACGGCATCCGGCGGCATGCCCGCGGCACGTTCTTTTCGGCCTCGGTACTTGCCATCGCCGAAGCCGACGGTGAAAGCGAATCGGGGGGTGAGTTTCTCTTCGGGCGCTCTTGGGACGCACTTGATTTCGAGTGGATCGGAAGAGAGGCGGCCCGGCGCGCGGCGGCCGGCCTCGGGGGCAAACCCATGGGCACGGGCACCCGGCCGGTCGTGCTCGAAAATCGAGTGGTCGCCGATCTGCTCGGCGTGTTATCCTCTTCCTTTCTCGGCGAATCCGTCCAGCGTAACCGTTCGCTGCTCGCCGGAAAACTGGGCGAGCCGATCATGGCTCCGTTCGTGAACCTGGTCGACGACGGCCTCGATGTACGCGGGTCGGGCGCGTTTCCCTTCGACGGCGAAGGCACCCCCCACCGTACGACGGTCCTGGTCAACGGCGGCGTTCTTCAGACCTATCTGTACGATCTGGAGACCGGAGCCATCGACCGCGCCGAATCGACCGGCAACTCGTCGCGCGGCGGCTTCAGAGCCCCGCCCGGACCGGGAACGACGAACCTGCGCCTGGAGCAAGGTGACGGAGAGCTCGAGGATCTTTGCCGTGCGGCCGGTGACGGGTTGCTCATCACCGATCTGCTCGGCCTGCACACGGCCAACCCGATCAGCGGAGATTTCTCCCTGGGCGCCGTGGGTTTTGAAATCACCGGCGGCCGGATCGGCAGGCCGGTGCGGGGCGTGGCCGTTGCCGACAATGTGCTCGGCCTGTTCCGCAAAGCGACGCGCATCGGCGGGGATTTCCGCTATTTTGGTTCGCTGGGGGCAGCGAGCCTGCTGGTGCCCGACGTGAGCATCAGTGGAGGTTGAGTGCAAATCCAGGCTGCCGGTAAGACAGACCGCGGTTACGTGCGGTCAAACAACGAAGACGGGCTTCTCATGGACGGCGAACTGGGGATCTTCGCCGTGGCAGACGGCATGGGCGGTCACAAGGCGGGCGAAATCGCCAGCCGCGTCACGCTCGAGGCCCTGCGCGACACCATGGCGCGCGAAGGGCGCGAAGCCAGCCCCAACCGGACGCTCACGCGCGCGCTCCAGACCGCCGGGCTGCGTATCTTCAGCAGCACCGAACAGGACCCCGAACTGCGCGGCATGGGCACCACGCTCACGGCAATGCTCGTCTCGGGCAACCAGGCGACCCTCGTGCACGTCGGCGATTCGCGCTGCTACCGGTGGCGGGGCGGGCGCCTCGAACAGATTACCGAAGACCATTCGTGGGTCTGGGAGCAGCGCAAGGCCGGCCTCATCTCCGACGCCGACGTCTTCACCCATCCGATGCGCAACGTCATCACGCGCAGCGTCGGCCACGGCGGCGAAAGCAACCCCGACATTCTGACCATCGACCTCGCCGCCGGCGATCTGTTCGTGCTCTGCACCGACGGCCTCTGCGGGTACGTCTCTGACGAGCGCATTGCCGGGGCCGTCGCCGCCGCCGGCGCCAACCCGCAGGCGGTCGTCGACGGACTCATCGCGATTGCCCTCGAGCAGGGGGGCGAAGACAACGTCACGGTCGTCGTCCTGCGCGTGACCTGAGCGCCGCCTGCCTCGTTACCCTGTCGCAATTTCAGGGACTTGCGTGACGCGCCGCGTCGTCGCTCGGCTTGACACCCCTCGCTCGCTCCGCTAGCATACCATGTGCTGGGGCACCGCTTTGCCTGCCGGTTACCCGTCTATTGGTTATGAGCGAAAAGCGCTATACACTGCTCGTCGTCCCCGAAGTTCCCGGCCAGGTCCGCCGCGTCCAGCTGAACAGCCGTTCGCTGAAGCTCGGCCTGGGCATCGTTGCGGGCACGGCCCTGCTCTTTGTCGCCATGACCGTTCTGTCGATCGTTTCGCTTCAGCGGCTGGCCGAGCTCCATGACCTCCGTCGCGAGAACCAGGCCCAGAAAGAGCAGCTGCTGGTGTTCTCGTCCAAGCTCGACGACATCAAGCAGACGCTCGACCGCGTGGCCGAATTCGACGCCAAGCTGCGCGTCATCACGAATGCGGGAGACCGGCCGAGCCAGGGCATGATTCCGGGCACCGGCGGCCCCACGAACGACGACATCGAGAGCCTTGCCGGTTCGGCCGGCGACGCAAGCTTTCTCATGGACAAGATCCACCGCGATCTGGCGGATCTTTCGGCGGCCGCCCGAGACGAAGAGCGCAGTATTCAGGAGCTGAGCTCCTTCTTCCAGGATCGCCGCTCGCTGCTCTCGGCCACGCCGTCCATCTGGCCGGCGCGCGGCTGGGTGACCTCGAGCTTCGGGGGACGCATCAGCCCCTTCACGGGAAATCCGTCTGATCATCACGGCATGGACATCGCAGCCGCCATGGGCACGCCCGTCCGCTCGACCGCCGACGGCATCGTGACGTACGCCGGCGTCAAGGGCGGGTACGGCAAAGTCGTCATCGTCGACCACGGATACGGCCTGTCGACCCGCTACGGTCACCTCTCGGCGATTCACGCCAAGCCGGGGCAGCGCATCAAGCGCGGCGATCGCGTCGGCGCGGTCGGCAGCACCGGACGTTCGACCGGACCCCACCTGCACTACGAAGTGCGCGTCAACAACCTGCCGGTCAATCCCCGGCGGTACATCCTCAACTGAAACCGAGGCCGGCCGCCCCCACGGCCGTCTCCGCGCCACCCCGTTCGACGCCTTCTGCAACCCGACCGGGCCTTGCCGGCGCACGTCATGCGCGTGGCATACGGGTGACACGCGCATGGTAAGCGGGAGAAATGCGCCTTGCCGCTTTGCGAAGGCTGCCCGCGATTTGCGAGAATATGGGTCTCATGCGTGAAGTCACCCGCCTCGCTCTCGCCCTGCTGCTCGTCACTGCTTTCGCCACCCGCGCGCCCGCCGCGCTCGGCGAGAGCGAACGGTACTCAATGGTGCGCCTGAGCATGGAGTACCTCGATCAGTGGGATGCCGCCGGCGCCCGCCGGACGCTCGACGCCCTGCTCAAGGAGAGCCCCGACGACACGCTCGTGCAGTACCTGCACGCGGTCGTGCTCTTTCACGAAGGGCGCTACGAGAAGGCCGTCGAGGTCATCGACGCCATGAAAGCCATGCCGATCGTGCAGGGGGCGACGGAGATGATCGACCTCATCCGCGCGACCCGCGACGCGACCCACGGCATGAAGGAGCTCGAGACCGAGCATTTCGTGATCGCCTGGGTTCCGGGTGCCGACGACGTCATCATCCCATACGCCGTAGAAACGCTCGAGAAGGCCTACAAGCAGATCGGCGAGGATCTGAGCTGGCTGCCGCCCGAGAAAGTACGCGTCGAGATCTATCCCGACAGCGATCGATTCACGGCCGTAACGACGCTGACCAAGAAAGAAATCGAGACGAGCGGCACAATCGCGCTGTGCAAATTCAATCGCCTCATGGTAACCACGCCGCGCATGCTCGTGCGCGGGTACGCCTGGCGCGATACGCTGACGCACGAGTACGTGCACTACGTGCTCAGCCGCAAGACCAACAACCGCGTGCCCCTCTGGCTCCATGAAGGGGTCGCCAAGTTTCAGGAAGCGCGGTGGCGCAGCAACGAGGTCGCCACGCTGTCACCGGTCTCCGAAAGCCTGCTCGCCGAGGCGCTGGCCGAGGACTATTTCATCACCATCGAGCAGATGTACCCCTCGCTCGCCAAGCTCCCCTCGAAGAAGGACACCCAGCTGGCTTTCGCGCAGGTCGAAACCATGGTCGGCTTTCTCGTGCGCAAGGGCGGCTACCCGATGCTGCTCCGGCTGATCGAGGAGCTCAGCCGCGGGATCGGCGACGACATCGCCCTGCGCCGCGCCGGCGGATGGGCCAATGTAAAGACCTTTCACCAGGAGTGGAAGGCGTACCTCAAGGAGCGCGGCCTCAAGCAGATTCCCGGTCTCACGATTCTGAAGACCGAGCTGCGCGAAGGGGGCCCCGCAGAAGGCGAAGAGGACCGGAAGGATCTCGAGGCCGTCGCCGATCGCAAAGCGAAAGAGCATCTGCGCCTCGGCAACCTGCTGCGCGATCGCAAGCGCTATCAGGCCGCGGTCGCCGAATATACGAAGGCCCGCGAACACGCCTCGGGCTTCAATCCGGTGCTCCTGCACAAACTCGGACTCGCCCAGATGCTGGCCGGCGACCTGAAGGGGGCCGAGGCATCGCTGCTCGAAGGGCTGCGCGTCTACCCGGAATTCGGACCCGTCAACCTGCGCCTCGGCGAGGTGTACGTGCGCATGCAGGATTACCGGCGTGCCGTCGGGCCGCTCGAGACCGCGTTGGGGGTCAATCCCTTCGACCCGAACGTGCACGCACTTCTTGCCGAAACCTACCGCCGGCTGGGCCAGGACGACCTGGCCGCCCGCGAAGCGACCGCGCTCAAACAGCTCGAAAGGTAACCATGACGTCTCAGGCTTCCATTCCCCCTTCGGCCGAAATCGCCGCCATCGAAGAGCTTGCCGCCGCGCGCGCGCGCGTCGCAACCGAAATCGGCAAGGTCATCGTCGGCCAGGAGGCGACCGTCGAGGCGCTGCTCATCAGTCTGTTTGCGCGCGGACATTCCCTGTTCGTCGGCGTTCCGGGGCTGGCCAAGACGCTGCTCGTCTCGACGCTGGCCGAGGTGCTGAACCTGCGCTTCAACCGCGTGCAGTTCACGCCCGACCTGATGCCCGGCGACATCACCGGCACCGAAATTCTCGAGGAAGACAGGACTTCGGGGCGCCGCGAGTTCCGTTTCGTGCGGGGGCCCGTCTTCACGAACATCCTGCTCGCCGACGAGATCAACCGCACGCCGCCGAAGACCCAGGCGGCCCTGCTGCAGGCCATGCAGGAGCACCGGGTCACGGCAGCCGGCACCACGCATCCGCTCGAGGAGCCGTTTCTCGTCTTCGCCACGCAGAACCCCATCGAACAGGAGGGAACCTATCCGCTGCCCGAAGCGCAGCTCGACCGGTTTCTCTTCGAGATCGCGGTTCCCTACCCGACCGAGGACGAAGAACTGCGTATCGTGCGCTCGACGACCGGCGGTGACCGGCCCGTGCTCGAGCGCGTGCTCGACCCGGCAGCCATTCTGCGCCTGCAGGACATCGTACGGCGCGTGCCCGTCGCCGAGCCGATTCTCGAGTACGCCGTGCGCCTCGTGCGCGCGACGCGGCCCGGCAACGGCAACGCCCACGTCGACCGTTGGGTGAGCTGGGGCGCCGGCCCCCGCGGGAGCCAGTACCTGGTGCTCGCGGCCAAAACGCGCGCCGTCCTGCACGGCCGGTACACGCCGGACGCCGAAGACATCCGCGCCCTCGCGAAGATGACCCTCAAGCACCGCGTGATGCCGAACTTCCGCGCCGAGGCCGAAGGCATTACGGCCACCAGCATCCTCGACCGCCTGGTCTCCGAGGTGCCCGTCGACGCATGACCACGGCGCGCATCCTCGATCCCGATGTCCTTGCCGGCCTCGGCGGCCTGTCGGTCCGTGTCCAGACGGTCGTCGAGGGGGTGCAGGCAGGCCTGCACCGCAGCCCCTTCCGGGGGAGCAGCAGCGAATTCGCCGAGCACAAGGAGTACTCGTCGGGTGACGAACTGCGCACCATCGACTGGAAGCTGTACGGAAGAACCGATCGCTATTTCGTCAAACAGTTCCACGAAGAGACCAACCTGGCCGCGTGGATGATCGTCGATCTCTCGGCAAGCATGAACTTCGGCGGCCCGCTCACGAAATATGATTACGCCGCCGTACTCGCCGGAAGCCTTACCTACCTGCTGGCCGGCCAGGTCGACGCCGCGGGCCTGTCGCTGGCGCGGGCCGACAAGCCGGCCCTGTTTCCGGCGCGCACCGGCCCGGTGCACATGGCGCACCTCATCGACGCGCTGCAGGAGGGCGTCCCGCAGGGCGAGGCCGATCTTGCCCGCGCCACCGATATGGTGGGCGAGAAGATGCGGCGCCGCGGCCTCGTCTATCTCCTCTCCGATCTTCTCGTCGACCGTGAAGCCCTGCTCGCGGCCATCAACCGTCTGCGCAGCCGCAAGGCAGAAGTCGTCGTTCTGCACGTGCTCACGCCAGAGGAACTGACCTTTCCCTACCGCGAAGCCGCCCGCTTCGCCGATCCCGAGACCGACGCCGAGCTCCCCGCCGATCCGGAGACCGTGCGCGAGGCCTACACGCGCGCGCTGCGCGAGTTCATCGACGGCTGGCGCGACGCCTGCCTCGAACGCGGCGTGCGCTATCACCTGGTCGATACCTCGCGGCCGCCCGAGCGGGTTCTGCGCGAAGCGCTGGGGCGCGCATGAGCGGATTCTCGTTTCTCAATCCGCTGCTGCTCGCGGGGCTGGCGCTCGCGGCGCTGCCGGTGCTCATTCACCTCTTCGATCGCCGCCGGCTTCCGCGGCAGCCGCTGCCCACACTGCGCTTTCTGCTTCAGGTGAACGAGCAGGTGAAGCGCAGAGTGCGCCTTCGCGACGCCCTGCTCCTTCTTGCCCGCGTGCTCGTCGTAAGTCTTCTCGTGCTTCTCGTCGCGCATCCGCTGCTGCGAGCGCCCGGGGGCGTGGCGGCCGACACGGGACCGCGAAGCGTGCTCTTCGTGCTCGACGCCTCCTTCGGAATGCGCTACCGCCTCGACGGCGAGACGCTTTTCGAACTTGCCCGGCAGAGGCTCGCGGGCGAGGTCGGCCAGATGCGCCCCGGAGAAGAGGCGGCACTGCTCGTCTGCGACGATCAGTGGCGTCTGCTGACCGATGGTTTCGAAAGCGGCGACGTCGCGCTGCGCCGCGCCGCCGAAGTCGCGCCGTCCGACACTCCGCCCCGGTGGCAGCCTTGCCTCGAAGGTGCGCTCAGCGTCATCGGCAAAGCCCGCAATCCGGTGCGGCAGATCCGCCTGCTGACCAACCTGGCCGCGGTCGGGTGGAAGGACGCTGCGCTCCCCACGGCCCCCGAAAGTACGCAGGTCGATCTCTCGGTCGTCGACGTCGCGGGACGCGAACTCCCCAACCACGCGGTCACGGGCGTGAATCTCCGGCACGGGTACGGACCGGTGGGCGAACAGTGGACGGTCACGGTAACGGCCGAGAATTTCAGCACAGAAGCCGGCTCTTCGGCGCTGCGCCTTCGCACCGAGGACGGTGCGGGGCTGGGAGAGGGGTTCGTCGACTGGAAGGGTCCGGGTGCCGCCGAAAAGGCGCTCGACATCGCGGCGCCGAAGACCGAATACGCCGCGGGCCGCGCACTGCTCGATGCCGACCCCCTCCCCGACGACGACGAGCGGCCGTTTCAGTTCTACTTCGGCAGGCCCCTCCGGGTGCTCGTCGTCGACGGCGCTCCCGGCACGCTGGCGCGGGATTCCGAATCCTATTTCCTCGAAACCGCCCTGCGTCCCGGCCCCATTCAGAGCAGCGTAGACCCGCGCGTGCTGACGCGAAGCAACCTCACCCCTGAAGACCTGAAGGACGTCGACGTGCTCGCGTTGCTGAACGTGGCCGCGCTCCCGGCCGAGACCCTCGCCCTCATCGAGCGCTTCGTGAACGCGGGCGGGGGGCTGTTGCTCACGATGGGCGATCACGTGCGCGGTGAGGCCTATGAGCGGCTGGCCCCCCTCATGCCCGGCAGGTTTCGCACCTTGCGCGACCTGCGAGCCCCGGGTATCGAGCCGGCGACACTGAAGAG
Organism: bacterium; assembly: GCA_041690355.1. Taxonomy (GTDB): domain Bacteria; phylum J088; class JAWLBW01; order JAWLBW01; family JAWLBW01; genus JAWLHK01. The sequence goes on from JAWLHK010000004.1 coordinate 194,829, forward strand.
CTTTCCGCCCCGCCATCCGCTGTTTCAGAACTTGAGTCTCGGTAATCTGTCGAGCGCCGCCTTCAGCGTCTACGTGCAACTGCAGCAGGCGGCGGCAGACGCGACCGTGCTGCTGGAGCTGAGCGACGGCTCGCCCGTGCTCGTCGAGCGCCGCCTGGGGGCGGGGCGCATTCTGTGGTTCGCGAGCACGCTCGATGCCGAGTGGAATAACCTGCCCTATCGTCCGTTCTATCTGCCGCTCATGCAGCAGATCGTGCGCTACCTGGGCGGAACGTTGCGCGCACCGGTCGGGCGCAGTTTTCTCCCGCGCACGCCGGTTGAAATCAGTGCCGGACTCGTGGTTGAAGGCCCGGATGGTGCGCGATCGACCGTCGAAGCTGGCGGCGTGTTCGCGCGCACGGATCGGGCCGGCCGGTACAGGGTGCGCACCCGCGACGATCAGCGGCGTCCGGACCTGGACTTTCTCATCGTCAGAGACGCCGCCGCCAGTGATCTGACGCGCGTCGATCCGCAGGTCCTGCGCGAAGAGTTGGACGAGGCCGGCTACGGCGGCACCGTCATTCAAGCGGGCGGCGAAGGAGATGACGCCGTCGACCCCGTGTTGCCGCTGCTCGCGTTGCTGGGCCTCGTCATGCTCGGCGAAGCACGCCTGGCCCGGAGGCGCGCATGAGGGCCGGATTCTCGGCGCGGCGCCTGTGGCTCCTGCTGCTTGCCCTGCCGGTTCTGCTCACGCCCGCCGAGACAGCGGCGTTCGGCGAGCGGACGCAGTTCGCCTTCGCGGTACTCGATCTGGACCCGTCGGTGCGCGAGCGTTCTGATGCGCTGCGCACGCTGAGCGCCCACGTGCGGCGGCGCACCAGCGTGCAGGCCGCCGAAGCGCCGCGGCTGATTCCGTTGACGGCCGAGGCGCTGTTTCGCAACCCGCTCGTCATCCTCCCGGTGTGCCGGCGGCTTCCCGACGTTACCGAGGCCGACGCCGCGCTTCTGCGCCGCTGGCTCGATCTGGGCGGCCTGCTCGTATTCGACAACTGCCAGGGGCGCCCCGGCGGCGAGGCCGACCGGTGGATTCGCGATACCGTCCAGCGCATTCATCCCGGGCGCCCCCTGCAGACGCTTCCGGCCGACCACAGCCTCTACCGTTCTTTCTACCTGCTCGACCGCGCCTACGGGCGCACGGCAGAGCGATCGGATCTGGAAGGGGTGAGCGACGGAGACCGCACGGCGATTCTGGTCTATCCGAACGACATGCTCGGGGCCTTGCTGCGCGATCCGTACGGAAGCCCACTGTTCCGCATTCCCGAACGCACGCGTGAAATGACGCAGCGGCAGGGGATCAATCTGGTCATGTACGCCTTGACCCTGAACTACAAGAAGGACCAGATTCACATCCCGTTCATTCTCAAGCGGAGGCAGCGATGACCGGCTTTGCCGCCTGGCTGGCCCGCCGCTTCGGGCTCGATCCGGCCGCGTTCGACCGGTGGAATCTGCTGGCGGGCCGCTATCCCGATCCGCTGCTGGTCGCGGCCGTGCTCGCCTTTCTGGCCGCCTTCGTCTGGCTTTCGTGGAAGGCGTCGGCGGGCGTCGACGGCCGGTACCGCCGGGCGGGTCTGCTCGGGCTGCGCGTGATGGCCGCCGCGGTCGTCGCCCTGCTCGTCTTCGATCCGTCGGTCGAGTTTCTCAAGACGCGCCAGAAGCAGGAGGCCCTGGCCGTCGTGGCCGATACCTCTGCCTCGATGTCGCTCGCGCTGCGCGACGGGCGCACGCGAAGCCGCTGGGTCGCAGATTTTCTGGCCGACCGCGCCGAAGACATGGCCCGGATCGAAAAACGCTTTCGGGTCGGCTGGTTCGCCTTCGACAGCGCCGTGCGCGAAACGACGGGTGCGCAGGTGGGAGCCGTTCTGCCCCGCGGGCCGCGCACGCTGATTGGCGAGTCGCTCGACGAGGTGCTGCGCCGCACGGCCGCCGAGCCGCCGGTGGGCGTTCTGCTGTTCACCGACGGGGCCGATCAGGGACGCCTGCAGCAGTCGCTGGATGCGGCCGGAAGCCTGTCTCTGGTTCCGCTCTACCCGGTGCTGCTGCCCGAAGAAGTTCCCGCCGATGCCGCGGTTGCCGAGATCAAGACCGATCCGTACGCGTTCATCCGCAATGCGCTGACGATACGGGCGCGCATCACGCTGCACGGCATCGCCGCGAAGTCGGTCAACGTCACGCTGCGCCAGGACGGGCAGGTCATTGCGACCCAGAGCGTCGCCGTGCCCGCGGGTGCGCAGGAGGTCGAAGCGCAGTTCAAGACGACGCCGCAGCGCGTGGGCCGTTACGTCTATACGGTCGAAATTCCGCGTTTTCCCGAAGAGGCGGTTGCCGAGAACAACCAGCGCCACGTGCTGGTCAAGGTCGTGCGCGACCGCGTCCGCGTCCTGCACGTCGTCGGAGAACCGAGCTGGGACGAGCGGTTTCTGCGCCGTTACCTCGAGAAGGATCCGAACGTCGACCTCATCAGTTTCATGATCCTGCGCACGGCCGAAGACGACAACACGACTCCCGAGTCGGAGCTGAGTCTGATCCCGTTTCCGACGCAGGAACTGTTCACCGAAGAGCTGAAATCGTTCGACCTCGTCATCTTTCAGAACTTCGACTACCGCCCCTACTTCCACATGTTCCCCGGTCAGCTCCTCGACAACCTGCGGCGTTTCGTCGAGGTCGACGGCGGCGGTTTCGTCATGATCGGCGGCGATCAGAGCTTCACCTCCGGCGGATATGCGGGCTCGCCGATTGAATCGATTCTTCCCGTGCACCTGCCCGGCAGCCCGGCCGTGCTGGCCGAACCGTTCACGCCGGCGTTGACCGAATTCGGGATGCGTCACCCCGTGACCAGTCTCGATCTGCCGCCTGGCGAAGCCGAGCGCGCCTGGCGATCGCTGCCGCCGCTCGTGGGCTCCAACGCCGTCGGCGCCGAGAAGGCGCGCGCCCTGACACTGCTGCGCCACCCCACGGCGCGCGTAGGCAGCGGCTTCATGCCCGTGCTGAGCGTCATGGAGGCGGGCAAGGGGCGTTCGATGATGCTGACCTCCGACGCCAGCTGGCTGTGGAATTTCGAGGCGGCCGGCGGCGGTCTGTCGACGTCTTTCTACCAGCGCCTGTGGAACAATGCCATCCGCTGGCTCGTGCACGATCCGGAGTTCGGCCGCGTACGTCTGGAGAGCGACCGCGATACGTACGGCCCCGAAGAGCCGGTGCGGCTGCGCTGCACGGTGCTCGATGAGGAATACCGGCCGGCGGCAAAGGCCGAACCTTCGATCACGGTCACCCCGCGTCGCAAGGGCGCGCAACCGGCGACGGTGGCGGCACGAACGGCGGCGACGGGCGTGTTCACGGCCGATTTCACCCCTGAGGCCGGCGGCATTTATGATGTCCAGTGCAGCGCGCGCATCGATGGCAAAAGCGCCGGCGAAGACGGGGCGGTCTTCATCGTCGACGCCCTGGGGCCCGAGCGGCGGGATACGGCCATCCACAACGATCTGCTGCGGGCCCTTGCCCAACGCTCCGGCGGGCGGGTCATCGAGAAGAACGACGACCTGGTCGCCGCGCTCAAAGCCCGGGAAGCCGAGTCGTTCGAAGTCATCGGCAAGACGGTCGTGCGGCTCTGGGACAACGCGCCGCTGCTGCTGCTGCTGACGGTGCTGCTGAGCACCGAGTGGTTGCTGCGACGGCGGTGGGGTGGGATATAATGTCGCGTACCGCAGTGAATCAACGAGGGTTATTTTGGTTACCATCGAATCGGCGCGACTGACGGTCAGCGACGCGGATCTGACACGCTTTCTGGCCCCGCGCCTCGCCCGGAAGGGGATCCGGAATCTGGGCCTCACGTTCGAGCCTGATCTCGTGCACGTTCAGGCCGACTATCCGCTGAACCGGTTCGGCTTCGGCGAGATCACCGCCAAGGCAACGGTGCGCCTGAGCCACTTCGACGCCGAAAAGCAGATTCTCGAATTCTCCATCTCCGACGTCGACCTGCACGATGCGAATCCGCACGGCGGCCTGCTCGGAAAAATGCTGGGCCACGCCGTCAAGGCGGCCAAGAAGGTGACCGGGGGCGAGGTCGTGAAGTTCGGCCTCGAGTTCCTGCGCGGGCGCGTGACCTTTCTCGACGTCGACGCACCCGGCCTGCGCATCAAGCTCAAGGTACACACGCTGGCCGTGATTCTGCAGCCGTACGTGAAGAATCTGCGCCCCGATGCCCTCGAGATCAGGCAGGGAACATTGACGCTCATTCAGAGCGAGCACGGGCAGCTCCAGGCAGCTCCGCAGGCCTCAGAACAGCAGGCGTAGCGAACCGCGCTGGCGATCGACGACGGCGGCGGGCAGCCCCCCCTGCAGCAGAACGTCGCGCACCTCTGCGTCGCCGAGCCCTTCCCGCACCCCTTCGCGCTCGAGCAGCGCCACCCCGCGCAGGGCGACGCGATGCATCTCTGCGACCGCACGCACCCGCTGCAGCGGGCCGAGGCGCCACAGAACATCGGCCCCGATGAGATAGTCGAAGCTGCCGTCTGAGAAGTGGAGGCCGGGCAGGCGGCCGCGCTCGACGAGAATCTCGGAGAAGCCCGCGGTGCGCTCGGGCACCTTGACCGCCGCCCACTGGTAGGTCATCAGGCGGAACTTGCGGGGAAGGCCGCGCAGAGAGCGGGCGATGGCGCTCGCCACGCCGTCTTCGGGCGAGAGGTCGAGTATGGAGACCGGGTGAGCCGGACGCAGCTGCTCGATGCGGTCAAGCAGCACGGGAAGAAGCTGAGCTTCGACGCGCGACACCGTTTCATCGGCTTCCCGATCCGTCGGTTCCCACCCCTTGGTTGGCCGGTTGCGGAGCATGTTCCGCAACTATAGCATGGCGGCCTGCAGGCCGGAAGGTATGCTAACGGGCCAGGCGGAAGCGGAGTGCGTGCTCGCCGTCTTCTTCGACGACGATTTCCTGAACCTGGGGCGCATACCCCGCAGCCTCGGCCCGCACACGGTAGCTGCCCGGATCGAGTTTGTACAGGGTTGAGCCTCCGCCGGCCGCCTTGACCGTCCGTTCGAGTTCGGGGCGCCCTTCGATCGTCAGCCGGGCATCGAGCGCCTCGCGGTTTTCGTTCATGACCTTGACGTCGACGAAGCCCGGCTTGGCCTTGCGCACGAGGGCCATGCGTTCGGCAGCCGTTTTCCCGGCCGCGACGGAAACCGATCGCTGTGCGGACTCGAAGCCTTCTTCGCGTACCTCGATCTCATGCCGGCCGACCCCGACCTTTTCGATGCGCACCTTGCCCTGCGCATCGGTTTCGCCGGCGGCGGCGCCGTCCAGCGTCACCCGGGCGCCGGCGACCGGCCGCCCATCCGGATCGACAACCTCGATCTCGACCGTCCCGTCGGTGGGGAGCGGCGCGAGTCGGACTTCGACGGAACTCATGGCGCCCGCGCGCACCTGCGCTTCGAGGGTCTCGGGGGTCATCCCGAGCGCCTCGACCTGAAGCCGCGCCGTCCCTTCGGCGAGGCCGGGAAAGAGAAAGCTGCCCTCGGATGTGGTCTTGAGCGTCGGGCCGTCGGGGAGAACGGTCACCGTGGCCTCGGCCAGCGGATCACCCGTGACCGCGTGGACGACCCGCCCCGTGAGCACACCGGCCGCAGCCGGATCGGACACGGCCGGCGCGGGTGCGGCGGGGGCATCGACGCGCGGGGGGGCATCGTCGTCGGATGCGGCGGCGGCAGCCTGGCCGAACGTCCACCCCAGCGAAGCCAGAACGTCGTAATCGGGCTGCACGGGGATGCCCGCACCGGTGTCGGTCAGGGGCACGTTGGCCGCCAGAAGCACCTCGAGCGAGCCCCACGGCCGCACACGCAGACCGGGGGTCACGCGAAGCGGACTTTCCGAGAATCCCGGGGCCGCGGCGCCGAGGGGCAGTTCGCCGCTCAGCTCCAGGTGATAGCTGACGACGCGCTGATCATACTGCAGTCCCAGTCCGTAAACGAGCTGGGTGTAATCGTTCTGTCCCCACGCGAACCGCTCGAACTCGGTCGGCGCGCCCGTGGTGAAGTTCACGGTGCGATCGTAGAGGTAGCCGACATCGGTGTGCAGGGCGAACCGCCCCGGGCGCCAGGTCGAGACCCATTCGGCCGCGTAGCTCGCCGTGTCGCCGAATCCGCTCTCACCCTCGACGCCGGAATAAAGCAGCGCGCCGAGGCGGATGCCCGTCAACCAGGTATCGCTGACACGATAGCTTCCCTTCAGGTGCAATCCCAGGTCGCCGAAGGAATCGAGGGTGGCGGGTGAACCGAGCGAGTTGGTCACCGACGCGCCGCCCATGCGTCCGCCGATTTCGATGCCGTACGGCCGATCTGTGTCCATACGCAGGGGCGACCAGACGGCGCCGAACCCGTACCGCACGCGCGAGGCCGCGTCGCCGGGCTGGAGCAGCCCCCCCTGGTCGAACCAGGAGCCCCAGAGCGTGACCGCGGGATCCTCGGCGAGGCCGCCGCCGGGCACCAGGACGCCGCCGCTGCCGCTGCCGTTCCACAGCACGCTCTCTGCGGCGGCCGGCAAAGGAGCGAGCAGAAAAGCCGGGAGGAGCAGGACGGAGAACAGCCGGGTCAGCAAAGGGGAATTCATGGGGAGCGCTCCGGTAACCGGGCGCAGCAGGGCGTCGCGCGCCTGCCCGCCGGACTTACTGCTTGAAGAAGACGGCGATCAGCTTGTCATCTTCAATTTCGAAGGTGTACTTCGGCGTGACGCCTTTGGTGATGAGAAACGTGAGCACCAGGTCGCCCCCTTCTTCGGTCATGCGCACGGTGCGCACGGGGCCGGTGCTCAGGAAGAGTTCGGGCTTGGCGTAAGTATTCTGCGCGCCGGGCACGCGCACGTAGACGCGGGTCGGCCCCTGCACGAGCGTGGCGTCCTGATAGGTCGGGCGCCGATTGAAGAGAAAGGCGAAGCGCGAGACCTCGGGCGCCGAGTGGGCCATGACGTCGTGCATCTTGCGCGGCACCACGACGACCTTCTTTCTGGGCGGCGGAGCCTGCGGCTGAACGTACTTCGTGACCATCTCGACCGAGCGCAGCTCGTTGGTCTCCGGCGAGAAGGTCACCCGGACGACGTCCTTGTCACCGAAGTCGTCGAATGCGGCCGCGCCCTTGAACTCGGTAGCCTCGACCGCCGTCAACTGCACGACGCCTTCTTCGCCGGCCTCGACCGTCAACCGCCGGTTCGCGCCGTCGACGGCCGTCAGGGTTCCCTGCAGCGTGCGTTCGCGAACGACGATCTTCTGCACGATGTTCTTGCCGTTGGCGCCGACCGCGTAGACCGATTCGACGACGTCGCCCGGCTTCAATTTGCCCAGCAGCGAGCGCATCTGATCGTTGACTTCGGTCGACAGCTCGACGAAGCTGCCGGCGAGGCGGTTGTCCTGCAGACGCAGAATGCCTTTGGTCTTGTCGACGAGCGAACCGATCGTGCCGGTTACGAGCCGCTCTTTCACGGTGACCTGGCGCGCATGATAGACGCCGTCGTCAAGCTTGAAGCGCAGGCCGATGCGGTCGCCCGGACGCAGCTCTTCGAGCCCCTTCACGCCAATCCACTCCGTCTCGGGGCCCACCTGCACTTCCCAGTCGCTCGAGCGCTGGTTGACGAGCCCCATGAGAAAGCGGCCCTCGATGGCCTTGACCTCCGAGACCCGACCGTCGCGGTACTCGACGCCCAGATTGGCGAGAATCCGGTCGCCGCCGAGCACGCCGTACCAGACGCCGAAACCGGCGCCCGCAAGCACAAACAGCACAAGCAAGACCCACGGCCACTTGCGGCGCGCCGGGGGCTGGACGTGCATGACCGGGGGGGCGGCGACGACCTGGGGCACGACGACCCGCGGTGCCGCGGCGTGCTGCACGGCGGGGGCCGGCGGCGGAGGGGGCGGGGGCGGCGTGGGGCGCGGCGGCGGAGGCCCGCCCGCGCTCATGGATGCGCGCACGTGGGCCGAAAAGGCACGCTCGCTCTCCGGATCGAGCACGATGTTGCGGACGAGGATACCCTTCTTGCCGCTGCGCGCTTCTTCTTCCTTGTCAATCCAGACGATGTCGCCGGTGGCGGTGAACTGCCCGGTGCTGCCGTCCTTGAAGCGGACGATGAGCCCCACGCGGTCGCCGATATCGGCCGGTTTGTCGGTTTTCAGGAACACGCCGTTGGTCGTCAGCTTTTCGGGGAACTCCCGGACAAAGACGGCCACCGACTCATATTGGAGAGCGAATCTTAACATCTTGGAACAATTGAGAAAACGGGCTTAATCTATCAAGGACGGCAGCGCTTGTCAACCATACGGTTACCTGCCGCCGTCGCGGATGCGCTCGACGACACGGGTCGTGGCGCGGCCGGGCACCAGGTCGATGAGCACCACCCGGCCCCCGTACGAGCGCACGAAGGGAGCGCCCACGACGGTTTCTTCCACGTAATCGCCCCCTTTGACGAGCACGTCGGGCCGCAGGCGTTCGATCAGGGCCGCAGGGGTGTCTTCGGCAAAGAGGACGACCCCGTCGACGGCGCGCAGCCCGGCCAGGACATAGGCGCGGTCGGCCTCGGGGTTCACGGGACGTTCGGGTCCCTTCAGCCGGCGGACCGAACCGTCGTCGTTCAACCCGACGACGAGGCGATCGCCCTCGGCCCTGGCCTGCTCGAGCAGACGCACGTGGCCGGCGTGCAGGATATCGAAGCAGCCGTTCGTGAAGACGATGCGCTCTCCGGCGGCGCGCCACGTGCGGCAGTTCTCTCCCGCCTCGTTCCAGGTCCATGCGCGCGCGGGCAGGCTCACGGAAACTCGGGGTCGACGACGTAGTCGAAATAGAGGCGCCGGCTCCAGTACTCACGGTAGGCCACGGCGGGCACGGGGCGGGGCGTCGTGGCGGTCAGGGCGATCTTGACGTACCAGCCCGACGAGTCGAGCGTGGCCGCGAATTCGCGCTGCCAGGTTCCGTCGCGGCGCAGGCGGGCGATCTTGGCGGCGCCGTTCGAGGCGTCGAGATAGGCGATGTAGGGAAGCCGGTTGGCATCGAGGACGAGCGACGTGAACGTGCCCGCCTTGCCCCGGTCGACCGTCTCGAGCGTCCAGGACGAGCCGTCGTAATGCCCGTACCGCAGGCTGTCTTCGGTGCGGTTGTAATAGGAGACGTGCAGATTGCCGAGGTCGTCGGCGGCGATGGACGAAAACTCGCCGACATCCTTATAGTTCAGCTCGACGAGCGGATTGTCGTCGACGAAGACGATCTGCCAGGTGTCGCTGTCGGGAAGATACTGCGCCACCTTGAGATCGCCGCTGTTCGCGTCCCGGTAGGAGATGACCGGCGCGCCGTCGGGAAGGAGCGCGATGCTGGTCTCCTTGAAGATCACGCCGCTGCCGTACGAGCGGCCTTCGACTTCGGAGAAGCCTGCATCCACGAGCACCGGGAGCGAGACGTCGTTGTTCTGCACATCCCACCGCAGGTAGTAGAGGTCGTAGCTGGTCACGTCCAGGTAGGCGATGTGAACGAGCGCCCGGGCTTCTCCTTCGACGTCGCGGTTGTCGACCACCAGGCTGACGTACTGCCCGCGATCGACAGAGCCCTGGGTATCGATCGGATCCAGGTAGCGGGTCTTCCACTTGCCTTCGGCGTCGACGAAGGCGCCTTTCAGGCTGCGCTGCCCTCCGTGATAATAGGCGATGACCGGCTGCGCATTCTGGGCGTCGCCGACGAGGCCGACCGCGGTGAAGCGCCCGGCGTCGCCCGTGCGATCGACGTTCTCGACGATCCACTTGCCGGTCTGCGGGTGCAGGGTCGCGTAGCGAAGGTCGCCGTTGGTCGCCTCGTAGTAAGAAAGATGCGGGCGGTCGTCGGCCCCGAGCAACATCGAGAGTCCGATGCCGACATCGCCGCCGGCGTCGACCAGGTTGCCGACCGTAAGGGGCAGACCGGGTTCGTCAGACTGCGCTCCCGCGGGGCAGATGCCCCCCTCGAGCGGCGCGTCTCCCGTCGAGTCGCAGACGCAGACGCCGTCTTTGTCATGCTGACCCGCCGGGCAGTCGTCGGCGCCGCAGCCGGCGAGCGCGAAGAGGCCCAGCAGCAGAGCGGCGTTAAAACCCGCCCGACATCGCGAAGAAGGCGCTGAGTTTTTCATTGGTCTCCCGCAGGCGGCTCGACAGCGTGCGAACGAACTGCCAGAGGATGGTGTGGGCGAGATCCTTGTTCAGAAAGAGCAGGCTCTCGAATTTGTCCTTCTTGATGGAGAGCAGGCGCGCCGCACCCTCGTGGGCGACGGCGTCGGCAGAGCGCTCGATGTCTTCGACCAGGGCCATCTCGCCGAAGAAATCGCCGGTCGCCAGAATGGCGAGCGCCTCTTTTCCGATCCCCTTGATGCTCTTCTGAATGCGCACGCGACCGTCGACGATGAGGTACATGCGATCGCCGGCATCCCCCTCCTTGACGATGACGGCTTCGTTTTCGAAGCTCTCTTCTTCGCAGATGGTCAGGATCTGTTCAAGCTCCTTGCCCGTCAGATCGGAAAAGAGATAGACCTTCTTGAGCAGATCGGTGGTGACGCCGGCCATTCCTGCACCCCTTTCGTGGTGAGAGGATCATAGCAGACGGCACGGGCAGGAGGCAAAAAGGACGCCGCCATTTCAGTCGACGGGCGGGGTGTCGGACAGACCGTCGAGATAGCGTTCGGCGTCGATCGCCGCCATGCAGCCGCTGCCCGCGGCGGTAATTGCCTGACGGTATTTGTGATCCTGTACGTCGCCGGCGGCGAAAACACCCGGGACGCTCGTATGCGTGCCGTCCTGCGTCAGCAGGTAACCCTGCTCATCCATGGCGAGCTGCCCCTTGAAGATGGCGGTATTGGGCGTGTGGCCGATGGCAACGAAGACGCCGTCGAGGGCGATGTCGCTGACGGCGTCGGTCTCGACGTTGCGCACGCGTACGCCGGTCACGCCGGTGCCCTCCCGATCGCCCAGAACCTCGTCGATGACCGAGTTGAGCTGGAACTCGATACGGGGGTTCGCCTGGGCGCGGTCCTGCATGATCTTGCTGGCGCGCATGCGGTCGCGGCGATGGATGATGACGACGTCGGCGAATTTGGTCAGAAAGTTTGCTTCTTCCATGGCGCTGTCGCCGCCGCCGACGACTGCCACTTTCTTGCCTCGGAAAAAGGCGCCGTCACAGGTCGCGCAGGTCGAAACGCCGTAGCCCATGAGCCGCTTTTCAGACTCGAGTCCGAGCAGGCGGGCCGAAGCGCCGCTCGCAATGATCAGGGCGCGGCACTCGAAGACGTCGCCGTCGCCGTAGACGCGCTGGGTGCCGTTCGGGGTGAGCTCGACCTTCTCGACCGAACGGACCATGAGCTTCGCGCCGAAGCGCTCGGCCTGCTTGCGCATCTCTTCCATGAGCGCCGGGCCCATGATGCCGTCGGCAAAGCCCGGAAAGTTCTCCACATCGGTCGTCGTCGTCAGCTGTCCGCCGGGCTGAATGCCTTCGAGCACGATTACGTTCAGGTTGGCGCGCGCGGTGTAAACGGCCGAGGTGAGGCCGGCCGGGCCGGAACCGATGATGAGCACGTCGCTTTGGTGCAGGGCCATGAACTACCTCTGGGGAAAAACCATATTATACAGGGTCCGGACCGCGCCCGCAGTCCTCTGTGTCCGGGGATTTTCGGCAGGACTGCGGCGGGCGGCCATCCCCTCCTGCACGGGCCGCCGCAGAACGGGGCTTGACGCACCGGGCGCGGGCCGGATACCATTAAGGAATTTTTCGGAGATAGATATCCATGGGTAACTCCCGCAACAAACGAGCCAGTGTCCTGCATGCCCGCCGCAAGCGCCGCGAAGAACGACTGAAAGAGCGCGTGCGCGAAGCGAAGGCTGCGGCCGGCAAGAAGCGTAAGTAACGCCGCCTTCTGTGTTTCCCTTATCCTGCCTTGTGGCATTCTGCTACAGGGCATGATAACGTAAGCTATCTGTTCTACCAAGAACTGAGAAGGAGAGAAGTTCATGTCATTCGCCCGCAAATTCACGTTCGGCGTCTTTGCCGCCACCCTGCTTCTGACCGGTTGCGAGAAGAAGGAAGAAACGGCACCCGCCGTCGAAGCCCCCGCCCCCGAGCCCGAAGCTGCTCCCGCCCCCGCAGAAACGACTGCGCCCGCGGCGGCAACGGCCGCGACCGCGCCGGCCGACGCGACGGCCCCGGCCCAGTAAGCTGCGGCTTCGCCAGGATCTTTGGAGAAGAGCCCCGGGTAAGCCGGGGCTTTTTTTCTACGTTTTCGCCTACTTGCGCCTTCTGTGAGGCGCTTGACAGCCTACAAGGCCGTTGTTAAGCTGTGCGGTACTTTTCGGGTACCCACATGCCACGCATCCTCTTTCTTTCTCTGCTTCTCGTGCTCTCGGCGGCTCTGCCTGCGGGCGCCGACGAAGGGCAGTGGTTGATGGCCCAGGGGCAGCTGGCCCTCGGCGCCGGCGATCCCGCCCGTGCCTACACCATCTTCCAGGAAGGACGTCGACGGTTTCCCGACGACGCCCGCTTCGCGTATCTCGCCGCCATCGCCGCCGAACGCAGCGGTAACGCCGAAGAGGCGTTCGAGCTTCTCGCTGCGCTGCGATCTCAAGGCAAGACGGCGAGCCTCCCGACGCTCGGTCTCGATACGGGCCGCATTCTCTACCGGCTCGGGCGCTACGAAGAGGCCGAGAAGGAACTCAAGGCGTACGCGAGCCAGCGCCCCGATGACGCTCTCGGCTTCGTCTGGCTGGGCGAGACCTATCTCGCTCAGGGCAAAGACGAAGAAGCCTTCGGCATGTTCAACCGCGCAGGCAAACCCGCCCCCGAGCTCCAGCCGATCTACCACTATACGCGCGGCTCGCGCATCTTTCTCAACAACCCCGACGAGGCGACGGCCGAGTTGAAGCAGGCCATCGAATCGGGCCGCCAGGGGCCGCTGGCGCCGCTCGCCGAGCAACTCATCGACCTCGCGGGCAAGAAGAGCGAGCTCGAGCGCTGGTACAACATCGATATTGCGACCGGTTTTCAGCAGGACACGAACATGCTGGCCCACACCGCGGGCGACAGCGAGCGCTTCAGCGGACAGCGCGTGTCGCTCGCCGGGAGCTTCTTCGCCCGGCCGCGTATCGGCGATCAATTCTTCCTGGGGGTGGGCGCGTTGCTGAACCAGTCGATTGCGCTCGAAGCCGAAGGCCGGACGGGTCCCGCCGAGACGGCCCTCTTCGATTCCGGCGGCTACTCGCTCATGCTCGACGGCAGCTACCTGATCTCCGGCGAGGCGAGCGCATGGGAACCGGGCCTCGAGTATGCGATTCGCTACGGCACGCTGGCCGGCGAAGCGCACTCGCTGACCCACAACGTCTATCCGCGCGTGACCTGGTATCACGGTCCGACCTCGGCCGCCAAGTTCTACGGCATCGTGCAGCGCGCCGACCTGAACGACGTCGCACGCGTCGGGCCGCTCGATTCCCTGGAGTCGGGCATGACCCTGGGCGCCGGCGTCGCCGAGTACCTGGTGTTCGGCGGCCGGCTCGACGCGTTGACGATGTTCCTTGAATACGCCATGCACTCGGTCGACGATCCGGACGGCACGGCCTGGCAGGGTCCGCGGCTCGGGGTCAACGGCCGCAGCCGGCTGGTCGCCGATCTGTATGCGGAATACGGGGTGTTCGGCGCCTACCGGATCGTCGACGCCTCGCACGGGGGTTCGGCGCTCTACTCTCACGTCGACGCCGGCCTCGGCTACCTGCTCTTCAACCATCTGGAAGTCGACCTGAACCTGGGCTACAGCCGGTCGTTCGGCAACGACGAGAACGCGTATGACCGGATGCTGACCGGCGTCTACGTACGGGGGCTGTTCTGATGAAACTCGCGACCCTTCTTTCGGCGGCTTCGCTGCTGCTTGCTTCTGCGGCTCCGGCCACGGCCAACCCCATCGGCACCATCGTGTCAGGGCGGGCCGGCGTACTCATCAACCGCGGCCAGGATCAGGTTCCCCCGAACCCGGGCGTCCGGCTCGAAGCCGGCGATGTCGTGAAGTGCCTCGGGCGCACCACCCTCAAAGCCTTCGTCGGCGATGCCCTCGTCGTGTTCGGCCCCCTTTCGGTGACCAGAATCGTCTCGGCCGCGCCGCTGACGCTGGAGCTCGAAAAGGGGAGCCTGCGGGTCATGACCGATCCGGCCAAGGCGGCGGTCCCCTTCCGCATTCAGACGGCGGCCTCGATGGCGGGCACCGATACCCGCGCCGACATCTATATGCGCTACAATGCTTCGAGCGAATTTACCGAGATCGCGCTGATTGACGGTACCGCCGGCGCGGCCAACCGCAAAGGCATGCAGGCCTCGGTCGACCTGAAGGCGCGCGAGAGCACGCTGCTTTCGCCCGATTCGCCGCCCACGCAGCCGTCCTTGATGACCGCTCAGGACATCGGCGCCTACACGCGCGATCTGGATTCGGTCGACGCCCCGTACCCGAACGGCGACGTCTATGCGGCGCTTGAGCCGATCGTGAAGCGCGTGAGCGCATCCTACGAACAGCTGCGGCGGAGTTTCGCGCGGCCGTCCCTGCCGGCCAACGCCCCGTTTCGCACCTACGACACGCAGCGCCCCTTTCAGACGACGCTCGGGTTCGATCAGCCCGGATTTTCCGTGGCCCCCGGCGATGCCGACGTCACCCTGCAGTGGCGCCTCGAACGTGAACCGCGCCTGACCCGAGACGAGTAAGCCATGCGTACGCTACGCCGTTCTGCCGCCGTATTTCTGCTGACCGCCCTTGGCGCCTGTGCCCCGGCCGCCGATCCAGGCCCCGACGCCGCCCGTCTCGCCGTCGAGCTGGTCATCCCGGCGCCCGAGTACCGGGGCTATGCCCTCGATACGACGGCCGAGCTCGCGAAGCTCACCCCCCGGCAGCTCGTCGTCATGATCTGCGAAGATGTGACGGGATTCACCGACGTCCCGTGCAACCGCAAGGAGCCCGCCAGCTACAACGCCCTGAAGACCTTCAACATCGAGGGGCTTTCAGAGGGAACCGAAACGCTCAAGGCGCCGCCGGGCACCAAGCAGGTGATTTTCGCGCAGGGGCTGAACAACGACATCGTGACCTATCAGGGTTACGTGACCATGCCGGTCATCCTGCCGCGAGGCGTCTATCCGGTCACCCTGGTCATGACGCAGACCGACTTTGCCGAGCTGCCCCCGCCGGCGGCGCCGGTCATTACGCAGCCCAGCGGCGAGCGGGCCGAGATCGCCTTCGTCGACACAAGCCCCGCCGACGGCGTGGCCGACCAGACGACCTACGAGTTCAAGGGAACCCGGGAGTCGGGCACCTTTCTGCGCGTGCGGGCCGACGCCGGGTTTCTGGGCAGCCCGCGCCGCGACTTCAGCGGCAACGACAACCCGTCGCTCTACACCGAGACTGACGACGGCAACACGGTCACGTGGAGCCTCAAGGTACCGATTACGTCGAGCATGCAGCGCGGAAAGCGGTATGTCTTCACGTTCGACGTGGCCCGCAACGGGCGCAACGACTACAGCCCTGAAGTGACCCGCTATCTCAGCCTTTGTACGTCGGGGTTCTGCCCCCAGTAAGCGCTTGCCCCGTTCAGGGGCTTTTGCTACCGTGGAGTTCCGGAGGCCTCGTCCATGATCGCCCGTTTTCTGATCGTCATTCTTCTCGGCGGCTTCGTCGAACGTGTCGCGCGCTTCTTCGTGTTCATGGAGAAGCGGGCCCGCAAACTCCCCTGAGGCGTCCCGGCCGGGACGTCCTGTTGCATACATCTCCGTGAACGGGCCTGTCAAGGGCCTGGCGGTCGCTCGGTAAGCGGTTTGCCGATCCTTCGCAGTTGAAGGCTAGCCTGAGGGTAGCGTGTCCCTCGGGAAAGGAGTCACTGTGAAAGGAAGTACCTTCGTCTGGGTCCTGTTCGCCGTCTGGGTTGCGGCCTGCGGTCCCGGCAAATCCAAGACCGACAAGGGTTCGTCGGGAACCTATCGGCCCCAGTCCATCTGCCCGCTCGGCACCGCCGACGAGCCCATCGCCCTCACCTCGGCCTACCGCACCGCCAACCATGACGGAGGCGACAGCGATCTGCATCTGGAGTGGGGGATCTCCCGTCAGACCCTCTACGTCTGCGGCGGAACGTGGAATTTTCCGCTCTGGGTGACGAATACGTCGCAGCACAGCGCCGCCGAGCGCGTCTGGTTCACCGTCATCTTCTACCGCGGCAACGAATACGTCGAAGACTGGAGCATCGGGCCGATGGGGATCACCATTCCCGTCGGCGCCTCCCGTACCTTCGACTTTCAGGTCAGCTTGGACGACGCCTTCTCGTCGGCCCTCGATCGGGAGGTCGTCGCCTCGGTCATCATCCAGACCGACAACCCCAACTACAGCGATCCGGACGCCTTCTTCACCCGCACCTGGATGCGCCTGCTGACCGCCTCGGACTGCAACGGCGATCCCGCTGCCGCGCAGCCGCCGCTGCAGGGGCTGGCGGTCCATTCGTTCACCTGCCAGGATCACACGGTGCTCCTGCAGACACATACGTCGCTGATGGACGGCTGGCCGCACGCCGAGGTGATGGAAGGAGACATCTCGCTGAACGGCGACATCTATCAGGTCGGCAACTTTCTTTACCAGTCCATCCACATCGATGACATCGATTCGGCCTCCCCCGGGCGGGTCGACCTGCTGAGCACCGAAGAAGACCGCGTACGCTTCTACTTCCGCGAGCGGGTCGACTGCGCCTGGCTCCCCAAGACGCCTCCGGGGCAGGACCCGGGCGACGGAGATCCGCTGCCGCCGCCCGATCCGAACGACGATCCCGACGACTCGCCGCAGCCGCCCCAGCCGCGCCAGACGCGCATTGAAGAGTTCGCGGCGCTTTCGGCGTGCGGATTCGGGGGTGATCACTTCGTGCCGCCGCTGGCCGCGCCGGTTTCCGGGAAGGCGGCCACCGAGGTGCGACCCGATGGCAGCACGCTGCTGGTCTTCGAGCTGGCAAATCTGCCGGACCGCGACACCCTCCTCGGCGAAGCCTGGCTCGACGACGCAAGCGAGGCCGTCTACCAGGTCTGGCTGACCCGGCGCGTGGGCGCGGGCGTGCTCTACGTCCCGATGGCCGTCGTGACGCCGCCCGCAGACGGCACGGCACGGGTACGGTTTGCAATCGATCCGGCGGCGCTCAAACCGGTTTCGAGCCGCACCGTCTGGCTGCAGGCCGAAGGCGAGTTCCGTCCCTATGAAGTCGGGCGCATGGCGCTCAAGGACTTCGACGCCGTCGTCGTCACGGTTCAGGACGCCGACCGCAACCTGGCGCCTTCAAACACCGCGATCGCCGGCGGAAGCCGCTGATCCTGCCGCCGCCGCTCCACCCGGGCGGCGGCCTTTTTTCGACCCCGCGCGGAGAGCTTCTCGAGAGCTCTCCGCGCGTTTTTCTTTGTCTTTGGAAACAGGGTTTTATCCCTCAAACTTCCCCTGCCGCTCCGGTGGGCGTCGCCTTGACACCCCCGAGAGGTTGCTTTACCCTTAGGTGTCTCAATCAAACAGAAGTTTAATTCCCCATTTTCAGGTCCGACATGCGTAAGTCCGGCATCCTTCTTCTGCTTTCGCTCACCCTGGCGGCCGAGGCCCACGCCGATCAGTACAGCCTCATCGGCTCGAGCGCCGAATCGGTGGCCCAGGGCGGGGCGCTCACCGCCGGTTCGGCCGGCGCCTCGGGCGCTTTCTACAACCCCGCAACGGTCGGCAAGAACAAGCTTCAGGAGTCGGAGTTCAGCTACATCTGGGCCAAGCCGGTGCTTTCGATCGACCGCGAGCGGCACTCCGAAACCGCCGAGTACATTCAGGCGGGCCCGATCCGCGACGAAGAAGATACCCGCTATGCCGAGAAGCTGTCGACCTACCACCTGATCCGCTATCAGAACCAGGTCAACAATCTGCAGGAAGACCGCGCCGAAAACGTGCCGCTCATCCGTGGCTTCAACATCGGCTTCGTCATGCCGCTTGCACGGCGCGACCGCGGTCCCAACGGTGAACTCGTACCCGCCCCCGCCTTTCTGAAGCGCCCGTTCACGCTCGGCGTGCTGGTCTACGTGCCCCAAGGTCCGATCCTGCGCCAGCGCGTCAACGCGCCTGAGACCCCGTACTTCGTGGAGTTCGACGACCGCAGCCAGCGCCTGGTGGCCAACGCCGCCGTCAGCTACGACGTTCTTGAGAACCTGCGCCTGGGCGCCGGCGTTTCGATGCTGGCCGACGTCAATGCAAGCCTTTCGGTGTTCGTACCCGTGCAGCTGCAGATTGAGAGCCTGATCTCCGAGATGGGCCTGCCTGCCGTCACGATTACACCGCTGGCCGAAATTGAAATTCCGCCCGTGCTGGCTCCGACGGCAGGCCTGCAGTGGGAGCCGACCGAGTGGCTCTCCCTCGGCGCCAGCTACCGGCACCAGATCAAGACCGAAGTCAACGCCGATGCCAACATCTCGGTCTCGACGGGGCTGGCGCGGCCTACGGCAATCCCTGCAGAAATCCAGTCGAGCGCCGCTTTCACGCCGACACAGGTTGCGGGCGGCGCCCAGGTGAGCCTGCTCGACAAGCGGCTGCGCCTCTCGGCCGACGCGACCTGGTCCGAATGGTCAGAATACCGCCCGCCTGTGGCCGAGTTCCGCATCAGCAACATCCGCAGGCTCGTGAATGACATCATCGAAGGCAGCGGCGCAGAGCAATTCGCAGAGGAGCTGACCATCAACTTTGAAGGCGTCGAAGTTCCGCTTGGCGACATCCTGGCTCTATTGCGAAAAGACGTGCCCAACAGCATTCATCAGTATTACGAGTTCGAAGGCTTTGAGGATACCGTCACACCCCGTTTCGGCGCCGCCTTCGACGTCAACGACAAGTGGACGCTCATGGCCGGGTATTACTATCGTCCGTCCATCATCAGCGACGACGGACTCAAGATGACCCGCATCACGACGACCGACTTCGGGCTCGACGCACAGGGTAACCGCAACGTGGTCGTCGAGCGCGACGTCATCAATCACAACACCCTCGACAACGACCAGCACGGCTTCTCGCTCGGCACCAAGTTCCGCTGGGACAACATCACCTTCGGCGCGACCGCCCTGTTCATCGACCTGGTCGAGCAGACCGTCGACAAGACCGCCGACGACGACCTGATCCCCGACGACGAAGCCGACTACAACGACGCGCCGGGCACGCAGACGACCCAGTGGGGCTATCCCGGTTACACCTACGGCGGCCACATCGTCGGCGGCATGGTGCAGCTCGGCTACGAATTCTGAGCGCAGCGTTTCAAGATTGCACGAAGAAGAGAGCGGGCGACCGCTCTTTTTTTTTAATGCGGAACTCAGCGCACGTCGCCGTACCAGCGGGCGAGCCGCTGCGGAGAGACCCCCAACCGGTACAGGAGCGGAAAGACGTTGACCGCGATCGTAAAGGCAAGCGGACGCGCCAGAAAGCGCCGTCCCGAGACCTCGACGGTGGCCGGCACGGTCTGCACACGGCCCCAGGCCTTCATGCGCCGTGAAAACTCAAGATCCTCCATGAGCGGCTGGTCGGGAAAGCCGTCCATGGCGTCGAAGGTCTGGCGGCGCACGAAAATCGCCTGATCGCCGTAGGGCACCATGGTGTAGCGAGAACGCAGGTCGGCCAGAAACAGCAGCGGAGTCAGCCTGCTCGCCCCCGCGTCGCAGACCGTGCGGATGCGAAAGGCCCCGCCGACGACCGCCGGATCACGCAACGCGGCGCGCACGCGGGAGAAGGCGTCGGCGGGCAGCCGGCAGTCTGCATGCAGAAAGAGCAGAATCTCGCCGGTACTCTCTCGGGCGCCGAGGTTCATCTGGCGCGCCCGTCCCCGCCGGCCGGGGCCCGCATCGATGAGATTGACGGCGGGAAACTCGCGCACGCGGTCGGGCGTTCCATCGGTGCTTCCGCCATCGACGACGACCACCTCGTCGGCTGCGAGCGCGCGCAGCTCTTCGAGCCGCGAACCGATGCGCGCCGATTCGTTGAGCGTCGGGATGATGACCGAGATCCGCATGGGGGCCTATTCGACGGGGGCGCCGGGAACGGCGTCCCGCGCAGGCATGTCCGCGCGCAGCCGGCGTTCGAGCGCCCGCCGTGCCGCGCGCGCGAGAAGCCCCGTGGCCGCAAGCGTCGCGACGAGACCGCCCCAGAACAGAATCCGGCTCGCCGCGCCGCCGTCGGGCCGATCGGCAAGCAGGCGGGCCACGTCGGTCACGAGCGAGCCGAGGTAGATGTAAAGGAACGTTCCGGGGAGCATGCCCACGAACGAAGCCAGCACGTAGGCGCCGGTGCGCATGGGGGTCAGGGCCACGGCGTAGTTGAGCAGGTTGAAGGGAACGAGCGGGCTCAGCCGCAACAGCAGCAGAATGCGAAAGCCGTCGGCGCGAATGGCGTCTTCGATGGCGCCGAGCAGGGGCCGGCTCGCCACGCGCGCCGCAAGCCGCCGGCTCCCCAGTGCGCGGCCGATCAGAAACGCGCACGTTGCGGCAAGCACGCTCACGGGCGAAACGAGCAGCACGCCGTAACCCAGACCCCAGACGAAGCCGGCCCCCAGGGTCAGGATCGAGGCCGGCAGCAGGAGCACGGTGCTCGCCACGTACACGAGGGCGAAGACGAGAACCCCCGCGGGCCCCGCCCCGCGAATCCAATCGACAAGGGCGAGAAGCGATTCGCCCACCGGCAGCAGCCGCGATGCGGCGACGACGGCCACGGCCGCCGCAGCCAGAAGTCCGATGCGCAATGCGCGGCTCATGCGGCCTGCGCCGCTTGCAGCCGGCGGTGCAGGATCGCCTGGAGGCGAATCCGGCCGGCCGTATCGATGAGGGGCGGCTGGGTCATGAGCGCCACGTCGAGGTTTCTGCGGCAGGCGCAGGGGGCTGCCGGAGCGACATGCTCGGCCACATGCGTGACGATGCGCCGGCCCTTGTCGACGTTCGCGCGAAGCACGGTCATGATGTCGTCGACATTCGCTTCGCGGGTCGCCGGGCGCCAGCAGTCATAATCGGTCGGCAGCGCCAGGGTGGCATAGCAGATCTCGGCCTCACGGGCGAGCCGGGCCTCGGGATGGTTCGTCATGCCTACCAGATCGGCCCCCCACTGGCGGAACAGGTCGGATTCGGCGCGGGTAGAAAACTGCGGTCCCTCGATACAGACGTAGGTCCCCGCGGCGTGTACGCGGCCCGGTTCGGTCCGGGCCCCGTCGGCGATACTGTCGGCAAGATGGCCGCAGACGGGCTCGGCGAGGCTGCAGTGCGCGACCACCCCCGAACCGAAGAAGGTCGCCGGCCGGCTCACGGTGCGGTCGATGAACTGCCGCGGGGTGACGATGTCGCCGGGGGCGATCTCTTCGCGCAACGAGCCCACGGCCGAAATCGAAATGACCCGCGTGACCCCCAGGCGCTTGAAGCCGTAGAAGTTGGCGCGGGAGTTGACCTCGTAGGGGAGCAGGCGGTGCCCCCGGCCGTGCCGCGCGAGAAAGACGACCCGCCGGCCGTGCAGACGCCCGACGAGATAGGCGTCAGAGGGGCGCCCGAACGGGGTGTCGACGTGAATCTGCGTTACCGCTTCGAGACCCGGCAGATCGTAGAAGCCCGATCCGCCCAGAAAACCGAGCGCGGGCTCGGGAGCGAATTCCGCCGACAGCGCGTCGATCCGTTCCACCAGGGCATCGCGCACCGACTGGAAAGCCGGAAACGACTCCGGCCCCGGCACGCGCGCCGGATCGGCGAACCCCCAGTGCCGGACGGCGACGCCCGGCAGGGAGGGGCAGGCCGCCGCCGCCTCGTCGCAGAGCGTGATCACGAGCCCGACCTGATCGAGGGGAATGTCGTTCAGGTGCTTCGAGTCATAGTCGGAGATGTCGACATCGACTTCGGCGAGGGCCTGCACGGCGCGCGGATCGAGCCCGCGGGGCCGGGTGCCGGCGCTCCACACCGGAATGTCGGGCGCGAGAAACCGCCGCGCTATCCCTTCGGCCATCTGGCTGCGGGCGGCGTTGGCAGTGCAGAGAAAGAGAACACCTTTGCGCATGGGAGAACCTCAAGGGCGGTGCCGCTCGTTGAGCGACCAGTCGTAATCCAGAAATCGTACGGTCAGTTCGGGTTCGGTAACTCGCGAAGCGGCGTCCGAAGATAGATGGCGGACGACGAAGGCCGACACCGAGCCGTCCGAACGTTCAAAGTCGTCGGCAAACCACTTGAAAATCGCCGACAGATGCAGCGTGTGGGTCTGCTCATCGTAGCGGCTCCCCTTCGCGGCGGCGAGGTAGCGCCGGGTCGCGGTGTCGAGACGGGTGTCGAGCGTATCCCCCCGCCAGGCCTCGCCCGACAGATCGGGGCAGCCGACGGCGGCGCAGACGAGCGCGAAGTGGATGCGCGGTTCCCGGTAGCGTTTGCGCAGAATCCGATGCTCGATGTGATCGAGGCTGAACTCCGCGTCGCCGTTATCTACAAGGCGCGAACGGATGAAGTCGCGCCGGAACGCGGCGTGCGGCAGCCAGCCGATCACGCGGATGCTCGCAATCGGATATTCGGCCACGACGAGCGCGACGGTGGCGGCATTGTACAGGTTGATCCAGTAGGCGATCTGCTCAGGCTCGCTCCACGTCGCATACGCATCAGGACAGGCGGCGCCGAGGGCCGCCAGATAGCCCTCGAGGCGGGCGCGTGCCTCCGCGTCGGCGTGGAGGCGTCGATAGTCGACGCGCCCGTCGGCTACGAACTCGCCGAGAAAGGCCGTCCAGGCGGCATGGCTGTGGTCGAAGGGCGCGCACGTCTCTTCTACGGCAGCTGCGGCCGGGGCCGGCGCGGTCACGGCGGAAATGCACGGGAACAGCAGGAGTAGAAGACGGGCGCGCATGTCTGGACATGATAACGGGTTTGCGCCCCCCCTGTCGCGAAACCTGCGCCCCGTTCGGCTCTGCTTGCTTCCGGCAGAGCGGAACCCCGGGCGGCGATGCGTTACACTGTTCTGTCACCATGGCCGATCCGCAACCGACATCCGCTTCGCCGGAGGCATCCCGGGAACGCACGCGGGAGATCCGCGCGTTTCTCGTCTGGACCTTCGCCCTCAGCTGGAGCCTGGCGCTCGGCTTCAGGCTGGCCGGCGGCGAGTGGCAGGGGACGGCTTCTTATGTGGTCGCCATCGTCTACATGTACATGCCCGCGCTTGCGGCCGTCATCGTCGCACGCTTCCACGCGCGCAAGCCGATCGGCAGCGACCTTGGCGTCCGGTTGCGCCCCAACCGCTGGTTCGCCGTCGCCGCCGTGCTCCCGCTGCTGCTTGCCGTGGCGACCCTCGGCGCGGGCCTGCTGGTTCCCGGCGTGCGCTTCGATCCGCTCATGACCGACCTGATCGAGCGGCTCGCCGCGCTGGCCCCGGGCGTGAGCCCCGAGGCGATTCGCGAGCAGATGGACGTACTGCCCGTGCATCCTTACTGGCTGGCCATCCCCCAGGCGCTCATCGCGGGCGCGACGATCAACGCCCTCGTCGCCTTCGGCGAAGAGCTGGGGTGGCGCGGGTTTCTCTACACGCGCACGATTCACCTCGGCTTCTGGAAGAGTTCTGCGCTCATCGGCCTCATCTGGGGCGTCTGGCACGCGCCGATCATCCTGCAAGGGCACAACTATCCCGACCACCCGGTGGCGGGCGTGTTCCTGATGACGCTCTGGACACTCCTGCTGGCGCCGCTCTTCCAGTGGATCCGCCTGCGATCGCAGAGCGTGGTCGCCGCCGCCATCCTGCACGGGGCGCTCAACGCCTCGGCGGGCTTGGCCGTCATGGTGCTCAGCGGGGGCAACGATCTGACGATCGGCCTGACCGGTGCAGCCGGAATGGCCGTTCTGCTCGTCGCGAATCTGGTGCTCGCCCTGGCCCCCGCGCGGCAGAAGGAGCCGGCGCCATGAGCCGCGAAAAGCGTATCGCCCTCGTCACGGGCGGCAACCGTAGCATCGGGCTCGAGGTCTGCCGGCAGCTCGCACGGGCCGGGCTTCGCGTACTTCTGGGGAGCCGCGACGAGGCGGCGGGCGAGGCGGCGGCCGCGTCGCTGCGCGGCGAGGGTTTTGACGTGACGGTTCTCCCCCTCGACGTCGCCGACGAAGCCAGCATCGAGAAGGCTATGGCGCGTGTCGCCGAAACGGTCGGCCGGCTCGACGTGCTCGTCAACAATGCAGGCGTCTCCCTCGATCGGCGAGCTGAGCCGAGCCCCGGCCGTACCGGGTTCGAAGACGTGGGGGTCGACGCCGTACGCGCCACCCTCGAAACCAACCTCTATGGTCCCTATCGTCTCGTCCAGCTCGCGCTCCCGCTCATGCGCCGAAGCGGATACGGACGCATCGTCAACGTCTCGTCGGGGATGGGGCAGCTCAGCGACATGAACGGCGGCTTTCCGGCTTACCGGATCTCCAAGGCGGGGCTCAACGTGCTCACCCGCGTCGTGGCCGACGAACAGCTGGGGACGGGCATCAAAATCAACTCAGCCTGCCCCGGCTGGGTGCGCACCGGCATGGGCGGACCCTCTGCGCCGAGAACCGTCGAAGAAGGGGCCGACACCATCGTCTGGCTCGCGACCCTCGACGACGACGGCCCGAGCGGCGGCTTTTTCCGGAACCGCAAACCGATCGCATGGTGACCCGGTGACGACACGCAAAGCGACCCGCTCCGGCGCCGAGACCCGCAGGCGCATCCTGAATGCCGCCGAGGAGCTCTTCGTGCGTTACGGCTACGAGGGTACGCGCATGGATCAGATCGCCGAGGCGGCCGGGGTCGAAAAGGCGAACATCTATTACTACTTCGACGGCAAGGAAAGCCTCTACCAGGCGCTCATCGGCAGCATCATGGACGCGCTCGTCCACGAGATCCGCGACTTCGTGCTCCAGCCCGCCGATTCGCCGTGGGTGCAGCTCGATACCTTTCTCGATTTCTTCTTCACGATGGTCGAGCGTTACCAGGGGCTCGTCGGACTCGTGGTCGGCGAGATGCAGCATCCGCCGCGCGACCAGGAGGGCGAATCGCCGCTGCTCGCGATCATGCTGCAGATCCAGTCCGTGGCCGGCCAGCTGCTCGAAGACGGTATGCGCCAGGGGCACTTCCGCCGCCAGGATCCGGCGCAGCTGCTGCTGAGCCTCGAGGGGGCGCTCTTCTACTCCTTTCTGCTCCCCGAAGAACGCATGCAGGCGCTGCTGGGCGAGCCGCGGTTCAGCCCCGAGGGACTCGCGCGGCGGCGGGAGCACCTGCGCGGCCTGCTGCGCATGATGCTCGGCCACGAAGATCAGCCGGCCCGCTGAGGAGACACCCGGTTTGCAGAGCGCCTTGACGCTTTGCGTCGACATCCCGGACTGCGTTATTCTGTGGGCAAGCGAGGAGAACGCATGCTGATCCAGCCGACGCACGAGTTTTCCTGGGATCGGGTTTTCCGCCCCGGGGTCATGGCGCGCCTGCTCACCTTTCTGGGGCTGCGCAAGGAAGCGATCATCCGCTTTCTGAATTATCCCCAGTTCGCCGTCGTTATCCTGCTGCTCGTCCCCTACCTGATTCTTGCGCCGGTGGTCACCCTGACCCTGGGGCGGCGCGCCGACTGGGCGGTGCAGAAAGTCTTCGGGTGGATGTGGCTGGCCGTCTTCGGCATCTACCGCCGCGTGTGGATTCACCCGGAGATCAGGCGGGACGCACAGTACGTCTACATGGCCGAGCACTTCTCGCTTCACGACGTTCCGCTCTACGGTTCGACCTGGCCCACCGTGACCGCGGCGCTGAGCGCGAAAGAATACGCCAACGTGCCGATGTACGGCTGGGTCATCCGCGCCGCCGGCACCCAGTTCATCGAGCGCCGCGACACCCGCGAGGCGATCGCCGACCTTCACGCCCTGCGCGACAGGATGGGGCCCGACGGCCTGTCGGTGCTTGTCGTGCCCACCGGAACGCGCGCCGAGAACGCCCAGCTGCTCCCCTTCAAGAAAGGGGTCTTCTTTTTTTCCACCGAGCTGAAGAAGCCCATCGTTCCTCTCTGTCTCGTGGGGCTCGAACATCTGCGCGTGGGCAAGAATTACTGCCGCCCGGGACGCGTCGACGTCGTCTACGGGCAGCCCATCCGCCCCGAAGACCACCCCGAAGCCTTCGCTTCACCCGAGGCCCTGCGCGATCTCGTACGCGCCCGCATGCTCGACGAGGGCCGCGAGCTGCGCCGGCAGCGTCAGCTGCTGCTCCGCAATTGAGCGGGCCCCGGCTCACCGGGGCCGGACGCCTCACCTTACCTACCGCGTGGTAGAATACGCTTGACTTCGCGGGGCATACGGGATGATAATGCTCCCACTGAACGGGCGCTTTTCCAGGCGCCACTGCCTCCTTGTCTCCGCATAACGCTACCCAGGTGAATGCCATGATCGGTGCCGCACAACCGCTTCGCAACCCGGCCCGCCACGTTGCCGACCAGTCTCGCAACCTGCCGGATCTGTTCCTCAACCGCGTCCGTGCCACCCCGCAGCGCGTGGCCTACAAGCACAAGGAGCGCGGCCGCTGGATCGACACGACCTGGCACGGCTTTCACGACCAGTCGTCGCGCGTCGCCTCCTGGCTGATCACCAGGGGCATTCAAGCCGGTGACAAAGTCTGCGTGGTCGGAAGCACCCGCCCCGAATGGGTGCTCTGCGACATGGGCGGGCAGCTTGCGGGCGCAGTGACCATCGGCGCCTATCCGACTTCGTCACCCGACCAGCTCGCTTACATCGTCGAGCATTCCGAGTCGAAAATCGTCTTCGTCGAGGGCAAGGAAGAAATCGCCAAGATTCTGGAGATCAAGGATCGCATCCCCGGCGTGCAATGCGTCGTCGTCTGGCGCCGAGACGCGCTGGGCCCCGAGCTCGCCGGCAATGCGCTCTTCGCCGTATTCGAAGACGTGCTCGACACTTCGGCCGACCCCAAGGCCATCGCCGAACGGGTCGATGCCGTCAAGCCCGATGACACGGCCATCATCGTCTACACGAGCGGCACGACGGGGCCGCCGAAGGGGGCCATGATCTCGCAGGGAAACATCATCTCGTATATCCGGGGCACCCAGGGCCTGGTTCCCTTCGACGCCGACGACATCAGCCTGAACTTTCTGCCCATGGCGCACGTGGCCGAGCGCATCGCCGGCTTCTACGCCCGCATCTCGGCCGGCATCACGGCCGCCTATGCGTCGAGCGTGCCCGCCGTGCTCGAAGAGGTGAAGGAGGTGCGCCCGACGGTCTTCGGGAGCGTGCCCCGTATTTTCGAAAAGGCGTACGCCAAGATGAAGGGCGAGGTAGCCAAGGCGCCCGCGGGCAAGCAGAAGGTGTTCGCGAAAGCCGAGGCGGTGGGCCGCGAGGTCGTCCGCCACTGGCAGCGCGGCGAAAAGGTTCCGCTCGGCCTCGCCATCCAGTACAAGCTCTTCGACAAGCTGGTCTTCTCCAAGATCCGCGAGGTCTTCGGCGGCCGCGTACGCAACTTTCTTACCGGTGCGGCGCCGATCTCCTACGAGATTCTCGAATTCTTCTGGGCCGCCGGCTTCCCCATCTACGAAGTGTACGGCATGACCGAAGCCACCGTGATCACGCACGGCAACCGGCCCGGCGACGTGCGCCTCGGAACAGTCGGGAAGGCGATCGCCCCGATGGTCGAAGAGAAGCTGGCCGACGACGGCGAAATCCTCATCCGCGGCGCGACGGTTTTCAAGGGTTACTACAAGAACCCCGAAGCGACCGCCGAGGCCATCGACAAGGACGGCTGGCTGCACACCGGCGACATCGGCCGGCGCGAACCCGACGGCTCGCTGCGCATCGTCGACCGCAAGAAGCACATCATCATCACGGCGGGCGGCAAGAACATTACGCCGGCCAACATCGAGCAGGACATCAAAGGACAGGATGCGCTCATCAGCAACGTGCACGCGCACGGCGATCGGCGCGCCTACCTGACTGCGCTCGTGACCATTCACCCCATGGAGGCCATCGAGTGGGCGCGCGCCAATAACCTGCTCACCGACAACGCGCTGGCCGATCGGCTCGTCAAGGCGCTGATGGAGAACCCGCTGGCCCGCCCCGAAGGGCTCGACGGGGTCATGCAGACGGTCACCGAACGGCCCGAGATCCGCTCGCGCATCGCGGCGGCCGTGCAACGTGCGAACCGCTCGCTGTCGCGGGTCGAAACGATCAAGAAGGTCTACGTGCTCGAGCGTGACTTCAGCCTCGAAGAAGATGAAATCACGCCGACGATGAAGATCAAGCGCAAGAACGTCGAGAAGAAGTTCACCGCGCTTTTCGATCGTCTCTACGAGGACAAGGCGTTCGGGATCGTCATCGAGGACGAGAACAAAGGGGCGGCGGTCTCGATCTGAACTGATTCCTGATTCTTGATTCTTGAGAAGAACGAACCCGGGATCCGGGCGCTGACGGGACGAACCCGTCAATCGTCAATCGTCAATCGTAAATCGTCAATTCATTGATGACTGGGGCCCCACTCGCGCCGGGCGTGGCGGCGGCGCGCCTTTTCGCGCACGCTCCACACCACGGCGCTGTCGTAGGTGCCGTAGTGATCGCGCAGCCGGCCCAGCGGGAGACTGAGCAGGAGCAGGAGCAGCCCGCAGATCGCACTGTTCCACTGCGATCCTGCCGTCGCCCCCGGAAGAAACCAGGGGGCGGCCATCAGCCATAGCCCGAGGGGGATGTTGAGAAAGCGCGCTGGGCGGCCCACCTCGGCCAGCGCGATCACGGAGATCACGACGACCAGCGCGCCCGCGATGTGATCGCTGTCGGCGGCGAGACGCTCGATGCCGATGCCGAAGGCCGCGGGGGCGAACAGCAGCCAGACGCCGATCGCCGTGCTCAGCCACAGCGACCAGGTGCCCGTGAAACCCCAGAGCATGCCGCGGGGCCGCCACGTATCGGGCCTGCGTACCGGCCACGTCGGGGTGTCCTCGGGCAGGTGCCCGCCCAGCCAGAAGATGCGCCAGACCGAGTGCCCCTCACGCTTCTTGCGGCGCACGAACTGGACCATCGCCGTGATTTCGTCGAGCGACAGCGGAATCATGAGCAGCATGGCCGCGGCCGTGAAGAGGCAGAGCGTGCACCAGGCGCCGACCGCCACCGGCTGCATGATGACCAGCGCGATGCTGACGATTCCGAGCGGCACGACCACGACGCCGAAGCCGGCCACCATCCACGGCATGGTGCGCCATCGCCGCGTGTCGCCCATCAGTCCCATCAGCGCTTCGAGCATGTACGTCATGGAGCCGAGCCCCGCGTCGGACACCGGCCAGGCCGCCGACACCCGCGAGGTCAGCACCTTCTCGGTGCCGTTGCCGAAAAACGGGTCCCAGGCCGAAGAAATGTAGCCGAGCTGGAAAGCGGCCATGTAGCGCGCTGCGAGAAAGCTCAGAAACGCGAGCACGATGACGGGCGCGCGCTGCGACCAGGCCGAGGGATTGTAGGACCACCCGGGTGGTATCTCCGGGCCCGACATCCGCATGCTCATCGGGATGATCAACCCGAAGGCGATGAGCAGGACGCCGACCAGCGTATCGTTCGCATAAGCGACCGGATCAGGCGCCCAGAACAGCAGCGGCGCAAAGAGAAGCCATATCCCCACGCCCGCAATGAGCCAGGAGACGAGTCCCCGGTTCGGCCGCACGGCGACGAGGGCCATCCCGAACGCCACGATGCCGCTGATGACGTCGCTCCAGCGCATCGCGACGCTCGTATAGTCGAGCGTGAACGGGCTGGCGATCAGCCACAGGGCGAGCGCCGCGACAGGGGCCTGCACCCATCGGTAGGGATTGTAGTGCTCCCGCGCCATCATGACCATGGGCGCTTTCTGGGAACCGTCGCCCTGCATGGCGCCGTTCTCACCTTTCGCGGGGGTATCCGGTTTCGAGGGGTGCCCCTGGTTCCCGCTCCGATTCTCGCCGCTCTGATGCTCTGAAGACTTTTCCACGCTCGCACCGCTCCTGCATTCAGAGTGCACGCGAGCGAGGCGCCGTTCGACGGCCGGGACACGGAGCCAGGGCGGATACCGACACGGCGCGCGAAGGGACGGCGGCCGCAAACGTAGAACGCGACCGAGGGCTAATCGACCAGGCCCGGCTGAACCTTCATCATGATCCAGTCGTTGTAGCGGTCGCGTTTCTCGCCGGCGCGGATGCGCCGCTCCATCTCGGCGGCCATGCGTTTCGAGAAGTCCGCCATGATGTGCTCTTCGTCGGTGACCGGTTTGACGTGCGGAATCTGTTTCAGCAGATTCCGGGCTTCGTCTTCCTTGCCGAGCATCCAGAGCATGTCGGCCATGTACAGCTTCGCGAGCGCGAAACCCGGTGCGCGTCGCACCCCTTCGGCCGTAAGACGCAGGGCTTCCTTATCGTTGCCGATGCTGATCGGAAAACCCGGCAGCTGCATGTAAATGCGGCCGAGCGTGATGAACGCCGCCGCACTCATATAGTCGGGGTCGATGGCGATGGCCTGTTCGAGCGCCTTCTTTCCCTCGGGGACCATCTGAACGGAATTCAGGATGCCGCGCGACAACCCCAGCAGCCCCAGCCCCGTGCCGTACCAGTAATGCCCGTGCGGCTTGTCGGGCTTCTGCTTGCGGATCTGGTCGGCCGTCTGAATGATGAGCCGGGCCATGGCATGGCGCTTCTTGAGATCCTTCTCCTCTACCGTCCACGCGTAAAGCAGCAGTGAGCAGGCGCGCTCGTGCACGAGCAGGTCGCCCGGGCGCTCTTTGGCCAGCTTCACATACCGGTAACCGAGCTGTTCGGCGCGGCCCGGCCGAAGCACCTCCTGCCAGGGGAACGGGATGGGATCGGTCGGTGCGGCGTTGATCGAGAGAAAGGCGACGAGGACCACGGCTGAAAGATTCATGCACGCTCCGTGAGCGCCGCCTCGGAGAGGGCGCGCGCCCGGTGGTCACTCTATCGCTCGAGGGAGCGCCGGTCAAGCCGTCAGGCCGGCGCGAACTCGGCCAGCACGGGGGCGTGATCCGAAGGCTGTTTCCCTTTGCGCTCGTCGCGGTCGATGCGCGCGTCGGTGCAGCGCGCGGCAAGCGCCTGCGTCACGAAGATGTGGTCGATGCGCAAGCCCATGTTCTTGGGGAATGCGAGCTGGCGGTAATCCCACCAGCTGAACGCGGGTTCCGCGTGGTGCAGGCGGTAGGCATCGACGAACCCGAAGGCGCGCACCGACTCCAGCGCTACCCGTACCTCGTCACTGAACAGGACCGTATTGCGCCACAGGGCCGGATCGTGAACGTCCCGGTCTTCGGGGGCGACATTGAAGTCGCCGCAGAGCGCCAGCGGAAGCTCGGCCTTGCAGCTCGCATCCAGATAACGCCGCAGGCGGCCCATCCAGGCAAGCTTGAAGCGGTATTTCTCCGAGCCGATTTCGCCGCCGTTCGGGAAGTAGGCCGAAATGATGCGCACGCCGTTCACCGTGCCGGCGATGAGCCGGGCCTGCTCGATGTCCTCGCCGCCGTCGCCCATGCCGCAACGGACGTCTTCTGCGGGGGTCTTCGACAGAATGGCCACGCCGTTGTAGGTGCGCTGGCCGTAGTGAGCGACATGATAGCCCAGGTCGCCCATGCGTTCGTGGGGAAAAGCGGCGTCCTCGACCTTCGTCTCCTGCAGGCAGACGACGTCGGGCTGCCGGCTCTCGAGCCAGGCGCAGACCCGGTCGAGCCGCGCGCGAATGGAGTTCACGTTCCACGTAGCGATGAGCATGCTCTCCTCAGGCCGAAGGCGGTTGCGGTTTGAACTGCAGATCGTCGAGGTGATGATCGGCGCAGGCGAAGTCGTTGCGGCACCGGTCGATCTGCGCAGAGGTCGGGCGCGAGAACATCTCGGCGAACTCTTCGCCCGTGACGAGCTGCCGCGCTTCTCCGGCAGAAGACTCGTTCGTGCAGTGGAACGTCATGAGGACGCCGCGCCGCCTGCACCAGACGTGCACGCGTTCGATCACCGGCGTTCCCCGGCCGGCCGCCCATGCCGCGACGGCGCGGTCGAGATCGAGCGGCTCTTCGAGCTCGAAGGTGTCGACGAGCCGATCCTCGTCGGGATCATGTTTCCACACGGCGATTCGCATGACCGACGGATACGGTAACGAAGTGGAAGGAGGAAAACAACCGCGCAGCCGTCGTCTCAGCTGCGACCGTAGACGGGAATCAGGGCCCCGCTGACGTCGGCGGCGTCGGCGGAACAGAGAAACGCGATGACGGCAGCCAGGCTCTCGGGCTTGACCCAGCGTTCGAAGTCGGCGCCCGCCATCGCCTCTCGGTTGACGGGAGTATCGATGACACTCGGCAGCACCGCGTTCACGGTCACGCCCGACGCGCGCGTCTCGAGGGCCAGCGTCTGCACCAGATGGGTCAGCGCCGCCTTCGAGGCGCCGTAGGCGGCGAGGCCGTCGACGGGCTGCACGGCCGGACGCGCGCCGATCATGACGAGGCGGCCGTCCCCGGCCGCGACCATGGCGGGCAGGGCCGCGCGGGCCACGTTCCAGGCGGTCTCGACGTTCAGCGCGAGCATCTTCTGCAGGTCGCCCGCGTCGGCGTCCCAGGCCCGCATACCACCCGTAAACCCGCCTGCGACATGAACGACCGCATCCAACGGGTCGATGGCCGTCAGGGCCGATGCTACCCGGCCGGCATCCGTGAGGTCGAGGGAAAGAAACGCACACCCCGGAATCTGCGGGTCATGCCTGTCGGCGACCGTAACGGCCGCCCCTTCTACCTGCAGGCGCCCGACGACGGCCCGGCCGAGTGCGCCGCCGCCGCCGGTCACCAGCGCGCGCCGGCCCTTGAAACGCTCCATGATCTGCCTCCGGATAAGTCTGAACCCTCAATCGTAATTCCTGAGCCGTCGCCCTGCAAGCGAACCTGTCGCCGAAGTGCATTTCACCTGGCGCCCGCCCGGCGGCCGGAAAGGGGTGGTATGCGGCGCATCGGTGGCGCATGATGGGGAGAATGGAGCCTTCTCGCTCTCGCCGGACCTCTCCCTCGCGCCAGAAAGAAATCCAGGAGGAAGGCCTCGGGCGAAACCGGCTGCGCCAGGGCCTGGCGCTGTTTGTGCTGCTGACGCTGGTCGGGCTGGCCGCCGTGGTCATCATCACCGATCCGCGGCAGCTCGCCGAAGCCTGGGCACGCATCGAGCCGGTCTGGCTCCTGCCCGCGGCAGGCTTTTTTCTACTCGACCTCTGGTTCGGCGGCTGGCGCAACCATATCCTGCTGCGCCGGTACTACCACGGCGTCTCGCCCTGGCTCGGGGTGCGGGCAAACCTCGTGAACATGTTTGCGGCCGCCATGACCCCCGCGAGCACCGGGGGCGGCCCCGCGCAGGTCTATACGCTGCACCGGGGCGGAGTGAAAGTCGTCGACGGCATCTCGGTGACCGCGCTCACCTTCGTGTCGACCCAGCTCGTCTTCGCGCTCGGGGCCATTTCGGGATTCATCGTCATCCGCGGG
This sequence comes from bacterium, assembly GCA_041690355.1. Lineage (GTDB taxonomy): Bacteria > J088 > JAWLBW01 > JAWLBW01 > JAWLBW01 > JAWLHK01. The sequence continues at coordinate 228,358 of JAWLHK010000004.1, forward strand.
CGCTTCGAGCAGGGGCTCATCACCTATCTGCTCGAATACAGCCTCGCGGTCTTCGGGCTGATCTTTCTGGCGCTCATGCTCGGTCTGTGGCGCCCCGTTCTCCTGGGCCGCGTCCTCGGGGCCCTGGCGCGCAGGATGGCGCGCATCCGTCCCGCCTGGGAGCGGCGGATGCATGCGGCCGTCGCGCGCATGCTCGATGAGCTCGAACGGTTTCGCGGGAGCTCACGCAAAATTCTGGCGAGCCACCCGCTGCTGCTCGTCTACAGTCTGCTCGTCAACGGGGCCCTCTACACCAGCCGCTTCACGGCCGCCTGGTTCCTGCTGCGCGCGCTCGGGGTCGAGGCGAGCTACATCGACGTCCTCGCCATCCAGGCCGTGCTGCAGTTCATCGTCTACTTCGCGCCGACCCCCGGCGGGAGCGGCATCGGAGAAGTCGCCACCGTTGCCCTCATGTCGCTGCTGGCGCCATCCTGGGCGCTGCCGCTCTTCACTTTTCTGAACCGGCTTCTCATCGTGTACCTGCCGGCGGTCCTCGGCAGCCTGGTCTTCGTGCGCGTGCTCAAGCGCGAGCGCGAGCAGCAGCGCGCCGTCGGACGGCAGCGCAGCCGCTGAAGCCCACTCCCCGCGTCACTTGCGCGCTCAGCGGCCGTAGCCGGCCAGCTGAAAGGCTTTGCCCGACTCCACATAGTGCATGGCCGACATGCGCAGCATGGCAAGCTCGGGCTCGGTCAGCTCACGGACGATTTTACCGGGAACGCCGAGCACGAGCGACCGCGGCGGGATCATCTGCCCTTCGCGAATGAGCGCGTTGGCGCCGATGATGCACTCCTCGCCGACGAAGGCGCCGTTCATGACCGTTGCGCCCATGCCGATGAGTGCGCGGTCTCCCACGCGCGCGCCGTGGACGATGGCGCGATGCCCGATGGTGACGTCGTCGCCGATGATGCAGGGAAAACCGGCGTCGGCGTGCAGGATGCTGCCGTCCTGCACGTTCGTGCGGGCGCCGACCCGAATCTCCTCGACGTCGCCGCGGATGACGGCGTGAAACCAGACGCTGGCATCGACCCCGAGGCGGACGTCACCGACGACCACGGCATCCCGGGCGACGAAAATGGCGTCTGCCGTGTGGGTCAGGGCGGGATCAAGGCGTAGATCGAACATGCGCAACCTCCATAGGTGAATTCTCCATGAAACCAGCAACCGGGCAGGCGGCGCAACCGTAGACCGCCGCCGCGTCGCGCCCGGCTGCGACACCGCCCCGGGGCCTGTTTCCGCGTGCAGGCTCCGTTACTCTGTTCCGCTGATGCCGGTCGCGGGAGGGTCTGCCACCATCCGGCGCCGAACAGAGAAGGTGAACGATGCATATGTGGAAACCGATAGGCCTGTCCCTTATTCTTCTCGCAACCGTGAACGCCTGCGTCGACGAGCGCGCCGCGGGCACCGGCCGCGCCGAGTCTGCACACTCCGGAATTCAACCGGGCGCTCATGAACGCCCCTCTGCCGGCGCTCCGGGCCGTATCGCGTCCCTTCTTCCATCACCTCCGGCGTCGCTGCCGGGCGCGGCGCCCACGATCCGCACCCTTGCAGACCCGGCGAGCGGCGGCGAAGAAACGGTGGAATACCGCCTGCTGGTCCGCTTCGAGCCCGAAGCCGCCCGCGAGGCTGTCGCGGCGCTGCACGAAGAGACCGGCGCGCGGCTCGTGCGCACGCTGAGGTCGCCCGCGGGGCTGCAGGTGCTGGGCTTTTCGAGCCCCGATGCCCTGCGCCGGGCGCGCGGCGTGTACGATCGCTCTCCGCTCGTGCGCTATACGGAACCGGAGACGGCCGGCGAGGTGCGGGCCATCACGAGCTTCGTGACGCCTGACGATCCGAAGTTCCTCGAACAGTGGAGCCTCGAAAACACCGGCCAGAACGGCGGCCGCGTGGATTCGGATCTCAACGCCGTGGCCGCCTGGCAGGGATTGAAATCCGCAGAGACGGTGGTCGTCGGCGTCGTCGACACGGGCGTGGACTATACGCACCCCGATCTGGCCGCGGCCATGTGGCGCAATCCCGGCGAAATCGCCGGCAACCGCGTCGACGACGACGGCAACGGCTACGTCGACGACATCCACGGCATCGACGCCATCGGGCAGACCGGCGATCCGATGGACGTTCAGGGCCACGGCACCCACGTGGCCGGAATCATCGCAGCCATTCCCAACAACGGCCAGGGCATCAGCGGCGTTGCGCCCAACGCCCGCATCGCCGCCTGCCGCGCGGGCGATCCGGCGGGCGCCATGTACGCGGGCGCCGTCGCCCAGTGTCTCGACTATTTTCATGCACTCGCCACGCGCGAGAAGAACCCCGTGCCGGTCGTCGTGACGAACCACTCGTGGAAAGGATCGAGTTTCTCGCGCGCTCTCGAAGACGCCATCGCCGGCCAGCTCGAGGCCGACATTCTGCTTTCGGCGGCGGCGGGCAACGACGGCGAGGACATGGACACCCGCTTCGGCGCGCCGGCCGGCTACGACTTTCCGCACGTGCTCTCGGCCTCGGCCACCGGGCGCAGCGACGAGCTGCCCGATTTCTCGAACTATGGCGGCCGCTCGATTCTGCTCGGCGCACCCGGCGTCGACATCGTCAGCACCTACCCGGGCAACCGGTACGCGGCCGGCGCGGGCACGTCGTTCGCGGCCCCGCACGTCTCGGGCCTGGTCGCCCTGGTGCGCGGCGCCCGCCCCGGGATCTCTTCGCTCGCGGCCCGCAACCTCGTCGTCAGCGGCGCCGTGGGCGCCGACGGCATGCAGGGCAATACGCTCTCGGGGCGCCGCATCCGTGCCTGGGACAGCGGCGGCGCGGGGAGTCTGACCTGCGACGGCCGAACGTTCCGTCGCCGCCTGGCCCCCTACGAGAACCGCGACGGCGTCGCCCTCTTCGCGTGGAACGAGCCGCTTCCGATTCGCGTACTGAACACCCGCTGCGACGTCGGGGCCGGCGCGGTGACCGCCACCGTCGAACCGGGTAACGTCGCGCTGCAGCTGCGCGACACCGGCGGCCCAGGCGATCGGGAAGCCGGCGACGGCGAGTACGCGAACGTCCTTCGCCCGGGCGAGGCCGACCGCTACGACGTGGCCGTCGACGGCGGGCCGGCTTTCACGGCCGTCGTCCTCGACGGGTATGCCGTACCGGAGAAACGGACTGTGGTCGTGCCGCGGCTCTCGGGTTCGCCCCTGCGCTTCAACGGCGACGGCCTGGCGAACGTCACGGCCCCCTTTCCCATCCTGCTGGGCAACCAGACCTACGGCATCCGCGAGCTGCTCGTATCACGCCGGGGCTTCGTCGCTTTCGAAAACGGCGATCGCACGTTCTACCCGCGGGCGGCGCGCGCCTCGGCCAGTGACAACCCGGCACTCGGCGCGCACGAGCCCCCGCTGCTGGCGGCGCCCCTCTGGGATCTCTTCGAGGGGGGAACCGTCGTGACTTCGGTCCAGGGATCGGCTCCCGAGCGCACCTTGACCATCGAGTGGCAGGACGTCACGCACGCCGAATGCGGCGGGCGCGCCCGCTTCCAGGTCGTGTTCACCGAGGGGAGCCCCGAAATCCGCTTCGGCTACGGCGAAGTGCCTGGCGGTTCGGGATCGTGCGCGCCCGAATCGTCGGCGACCGTCGGCCTGGCGACCGGTAATCGCCTGATAAGCAAGCCTGCAGACGGAGACCTGCTGAGCGCCGGGCTCGAGCTGGTGTGGCGCCTCGCGCCGCGCCCGGCCCTGAACCCCGCCGACCCCGACAATGACGACGGGACCTCGGCGCCCGTTCCCGTCCCCGCCGACGGCAAGCCGGCCGACGATGCGGCCGGCGGACCGCAGACCGCGGGTTCGGACCCCGCGGGCGGAGGCTGTGCGACATCGGGTACCGCTTCGGCCTCGACGCTCCTGCTGGCGGCCGGAGCCCTGCTCCTGTTCAGGGCGCAGCGATCTGCAGGTCTTTTGCCCAGGCGGCCTTCGCGCGCAGCGCGTCGCGCAGGCCAGCGTCACGGATGACGACGGGAACGGTCCGGGCTTCGCTCCAGAACCAGGCGCCGTAATCGGGCTTGGCGAAGCTCACCAGCTCGACCACGAGCGTGCCGTCGGCGCGCCGGTCGAGGACGCGGGCCGCCTCGAAGCTCTCGCCCGTTTCGAGCGTGCGCGGGTAGACCGCGCCGGCGGCGACTCCGCCCAGACGGCTGATGAGCATGCGGGCCGCCGCAGACTCCTGCGCGGCCTGGTCGCCGGCCATGCGCGCGCGGATGGCCCGCTCGCGCCGCGAGCGGGGAGATTCGTCGCGGAGCTCCGGCGCGGCCGCGTCTTCGGCGGCGCCGAAGGGGATGAGGCCGAGTTCGGGATCGGCTTCGACCTTGCGATACAGCCCGCCGAGCTTCGCAGCGAGCGCCTCGAACTCAGCCGGATTCTGCTCGGCTTCGTCGAGAAAGGCGGCGGCCCTGCGCCGCGACTCTTCTGCGAAACGGCTTGCGCTCCGGTAGTAGCGGAACAGACGGCTCTGCGCGAAATCGGGGAGCAGACCCACGGTCAGATAGCTCTCCTGATCGGCGGCGTAGACGGCTTTCAGCTGCCCGAGCATCTCCGGATCGCGGGTTTCGCGGTCGACGCGTAACGCTTCGGCCTCCCACGTCCTGCGGTCGAGTTCGGTGCCGTACTTCGCCAGAACCACGGCAGACAGATATCCCTGGACCAGCTGCGCGGCCGCCACCTCGGGCTGCGCCGAATCGGGATAGAGCACCGCCACGTGCCGGCGGCGCAGTTCGAGCTGTTCGTCGCTGACGGCGTACGGGCCGACGCGCAGAGCGGGCTCTGCCGGGCCGCGCAGCAACCAGATGCCGCCCGCGGCCAGCGTCGCAGCCATGACGGCAGAAAGCAGCCAGAGCATGCGTTGAGGACCTTGTGTCATGGGACCAGAATACCCGACCGTCGCCCGGCAGGCCAACGGCGGGGAGGTCCGGTATAATGGCAGGTTTGCGGAATTGCACCCATGCGTATTCGATTTACGGCCCTCGCCCTCCTGCTCGTCCCATTCGCCTGCGCGCGCGCGTCCTGTGGCGCAGAAGAAAAAAATGCGCAGCGGGACGCGTTGCAGGAACTGTATGACGGGCACGCCCTCCCCGGCGTCGTCGCCATGACAAGCGCCGACGGCGTGACCCTCCCGACGCGGGTGCGGGCCCTCGTCGCGGCCTACGCCCGCGGCGAGGCGACGCCCGGATTTCCCCTCCCCGTCTCGGGCGGTGATCGGCTGCGGTTCGTCGACGGCATGCGCGCCGATCTCGTCATTACGTGGCTGACCCCGCTTTCGAACCGGAACTCGCCCAACGCCCCGCGTTTCGGCGGCAACAACGACTACCTGGCCTACTTCGGCGACGATTGGGGACCGACGCCGTACTACTCCGGGGCCGATGAGTCGGGATGGCTGTGGGTGAACCACGAGTACGTTTCGGGACGCGCCCCCTCGGCGGCGGCAGGCCCGACCGGCCAGATGGCCACGCTGGCCCGGTTTCTGCGGGCGCAGTCCGGTTCCGACCAGGAAGGGGGCTGGACGGAGAGCGATATCGCCGGCTTCGTCCGCGCGCACAAACGCCAGCTCGGCGGCAGCTGGATCCGTGTGAAGCGGGAGCGCGAAACCGGGCGATGGTCCTTCGACCCGGCCGCCGAGAATCAGCGCTATGACGCCTCGAGCCGCACACAGTTCCGCATGACCGGACCGTACGCCGGCTCGGTGCGCGACCACGAAGACAGCGACCCGATGCGGCCGCTCCCGCCGGGGGTCATTGCCGGCACGATGGCCAACTGCGCCGGCGGCGTGACGCCGTGGGGGACGGTGATCGCCAGCGAAGAGAACACGCAGTACTTCTACGGCGACGCCGAGCCGGTCTGGGATCGCAACGCACAGCTGGCGGCCGGCGTCGGCTTCGATGCCGGCGAACCGATCCGGCTTGCGACGACGGGCGATCCATCGGCGAATATGGGCGGACACGATGCGGCAGGCGAGCTCCACAGCCCGACCTACTATGGGTGGCAGGCCGAGGTCGAGCCAGGCCGTCCGGCCGGTGAATTTCTCGGCGCGGCGCGCGACGATACGGGCCACGCCAAACACTCGTCGCTCGGGCGCGCGCGCTGGGAGTCAGCCGCCTTCGTACTCGAGAAGCGGCCCGAGGGTCACCTCGCGCCGCCCGAAGGCAAGCCGCTCGTGGTCTATTTCGGCGACGACAGGTACAACGGCCGGGTGCATAAATTCGTCTCCCGCGATGTCTGGCGCGACGCCGACGGGCGCGCCCGCCAACGCGCTCTGCTGCACGAGGGTACGCTCTACGTTTCGCACCTCGATGGACTCTCGCTCGACGGATTCACCCTGCGCGCGACCGGCAAGGTTCCCCCCGCGACCGCTCCGGGCGTGGGGCGCTGGATCGAACTGTCGCTGCGCTCGACCGACATTGCGCCCAATGCGTCGGCCTTTGCCGAGGGGACGACCGTGGGCGCGGCGCTGCGCGACCTGACGTGGAACCGGCTCGGCGGCTACGCCTCGCAGGGCGACGTGCTCGCCTCGGTTTACACCGCCGCCGCCAAAATCGGCGCTGCCGAACAGAACCGGCCCGAAGACGTCGAGTGGAACTTCGTCGATCAGAGCCTCTACATCGCGTACACCCGGCATACCGGACGGCCCAGCCTGAACGAGCACGGCGTGGTCACCGATGATCTTCCGAAGCGGAAAGATGCCGTGGGGCGCATCTGGAACTTCCGCGAATATGGAGATCCGGCCACCTCGCGCACCTTCGGCTTTCACCAGGTCTGGGAAGGAAAACAGTCCCAGACCGACGTGTTCGCGGCCACGAACCCCGATAACCTGCTCATCGACGCCGACGGCGGGGTCTGGTTCGGCACCGACGGTAACTTCGGGAACAACGGGCAGACGAGCGACGCGGTCTATTACCTGGATCTGGACCCCGCGCACCACGACACGAAACGGGCGACCTATGGCAGAGCCTTCCGCATTGCGGCCGTGCCGAGCGACGCCGAGGCGACCGGCATCGCCCTCACGAGCCGCATGTCGACCCTGTTTCTCAGTGTGCAACACCCCGGAGAGCGGGAGAGCTCACGGTGGCCCGGCAACCAGTTCCCGCGGAAATGAGTTCGCTGTCGTATCGGCTTCTGCTGGCCGCCATCCTGTTCGTGCCCTGCGCGGCAGCGGCGGGGGAACTCCATAACGTCGAAACGTTCGTCCCGCCGCAGTGCTACACCCGCACGGGCAACGCGGCGAATCCCTGCTACGTCTGCCACACGCCGGCCGCGCCCCCCAACTACCTGGACGATGCCGAGCTCCAGTCGACCTACTCGTTTGCGCCCCCTGCGCTGCGGAATCATTGGACGAATCTGTTCGTCGACCGCCGTCCCGCCATGGCGCGCATCGCCCGGGCCGAAATCGAGCGCTGGGTGCGCGCCGACAATTACTCGCCGTGGCTGCGCGCCTACCGGCCCCGGGCACCCGAAGCGTACGCGCCGGATCTCGACCTTGCGCGAGGGTTCGATGACGAAGGGTTCGCCCGCGATGGCTCGGGCTGGCGCGCCCTGCGGTACGTCCCGTTTCCCGGCACCTTCTGGCCGACCAACGGCGCCGCGAGCGATACCTTTATTCGCCTGCCGGCCGCCTTTCGCACGGATATCCGGGGGAAACCCTCCCGCGCGATCTACAAGGCGAATCTGGCTGTGCTCGAAGCGGCGCTGAAGCTTCAGCCCCCCCGGCCCGGCGCCGGGGAATCGCGCGACGTTCGCGCGGCGACCGAGCCCCTCGACGAGCGCGCCGTCGGCGCCGACCTCGACGGCGACGGCGCGTCGGGCACCGCCCGGGAACTCGCCGTGCTTCCTTCCCGCTATCTCGGCGGCGCGCGCGGGGTGCCGGTTGTGCCCCGCCTGTATCCCGAGGGGACGGAGTTTCTGCACACGGTTCGCTATCTGGACCCGCAGGCCGACGGCATGCTGGCGCGCCGGGTCAAGGAAGTCCGCTACAGCCGCAAGTACCGCTTCCTGAGTCCTTCGCGACTTTCAGGCCTGGCCGAGGCCGAGCACGAAGACAAGGAGAAGGGGCTGGCCCGTCAGGTGGCGGGCGCGCCCGGAACCGGGTTCACGAACGGGCAGGGCTGGGTGCTGCAGGGATGGATCGAGGACGCGACCGGCGCGTTGCGCCTGCAGAGCGAAGAGGAACAGCGCTACTGCCTGGGTTGCCACGGTTCCATCGGCGCCACCTTCGACAGCACGTTCGCGTTCCCGCGCAAGCTGCCGGCGGGTGAAGGGTGGCGGGTGCAGTCGCTGACCGGGATGCCCGATTATCCGATGCGCGGCGCAAAGGACGGTCACGTGCTGACCTACTTCGCACGCGCAGGCGGGGGAGACGAGTTCCGCGCGAACGACGAGATGCGCAGGCGGTTTTTCCGGAACGGGGCCCTCGACCGGACCCTCGTTCGGCAGGCCGCCCCGGGAGGCGACCGAGACCTTGCGTGGCTCCTGCTCCCCTCGGCAGAGCGCGCGTGGAACCTGAACCGCGCCTATCTCCTGCTCGTGAGGGAACAGAGCTTCGTGCGCGGACGCGATCCCGTGCTCACGCCGGTGACGAACGTCCATCGGGAGATCGCGAACGGCGAGACCGAGAACGGCGCCGCCGAGAACGTTTTTCAGGACGGGACGTTACTGCTGGATTTCGGCACGCCTTGAGGTGCGTCCTTGGTCCCTCGGGCAGGAGTGGGAGAGTGGGGGATGGGGGGGAACAAGGACACTCACCGGGCTGTGAGGCGATGCTCCGCAAAAAACTCGAGGATCTCGCGGGCGGCGCGGCCCTCGTCCATGTCCCAGAAGAGATGACCGGCGTCCGGGAGCGTGAGCAGGCGGCTGTCGGGGATGCGCGACGCGATCTTCTCGGCATTCGCGCAGGGGATCAGGCGATCTCCGGTTCCGTGCACGACAAGCGTCGGCGCCTGAATTTCGCCGATACGATGCTCGAGGTCGAACTCCAGAATCGCCTGCAGCTGCGCAAAGAGACCGCGGCGCGAACGGCGGTAGGGCAGGCTGTTCTCGACGATGCGCTCGAACCGCGCCGGGTCGGCGGCGATCCACGCTTCCGTAAAATTGATGCGCAGCGTGGCGCGCAGGATATCGCGCGGATCGGTGACCGGCCCGCTGATCTGCATGCCCGCGAGCGTTTCGGCATCCGGGGGTACGTGACCCGTGCCGCCATGCATCGTGCAGCCGAGTACGAGCCGGTGCACGCGTTCGGGCGCGTCGAGGGCGAGCTGCTGGGCGATCATGCCCCCCATGCTGATGCCGACGACGTGTGCCTTCTCCCAACCCAGATGATCGAGCAGCCGGCGCGCATCGGCGGCGAGCTGCGCGATCGTGTAGGGGCCTTCGGTGATCGTGCTCTCGCCCATACCGCGATTGTCGAAGACGACCGTCGGATGCCGCTCGGCCAGGGCGGCGGCCAGTGAGCGCCAATCTTCCTTCACGCCCGTCCAGCCCATGATCATGAGGACCGGATCGTGATCAGCCCCCTCGTTCAACAACCGATAAGCAAGCTTCAGGTCGTCACAATCCAGGTATTGCGTACTCATGCCCCCACCAGCTTCTGATACCACTTTTTCTTCGGGGCGGGCGGCGGCAGGGCAATCGGATGTTCGCGCAGATGCGCGCACGCCTCTTCGACGGAAAGCGTCCTATAGAGCGCGAGCCGCTCGCCGATGGCCGCCTCGTATTCGTCTTTCTGGGCCCAGTAGTGAAAGACGTAGTCGTCACACGGCTGCAGCGCGACGTTCGTCTGCAGAAAGTAGCTGACGCCGTACTGCTCGACGAGCCCCTTCGGGTACTTCGGGTAGAGCTCGTCGATGTACTCGATGACCGTCTGCATGAGTCCGAAGCGGCTCGGGTCGAGACCGATGGCGCCGGCATTCCACATCCAGCCCTGCAGGTCGACCGGCTGCCCCTGAAAGCGCAGCGGCGCCATGTGCTTGCGGAAGCGGCGGATCTGTCCGCTCGGCTTGCTCCAGACCGGATACTCGCGAACGTGCATGACGCCGTTTTCCAGGTCAATCTTCGGCCAGAGCGTGTCGTAGTCGCGCGTGAAGAACGTGTCGGCGTCGAGGTAGAGGAACTTCTCGTCGGGGTGCTCGCAACCGATGAGATCGAGAATCATGGCGATCTTCAGCCGGTGTGTGAAGTTCTCCGGACCGCGCCACGCCTGAATGCGCTCGGGCGAAAGCGGGTGGATGCTGATCGCCTCGGCGAGCGGCGCGAAGAACTCGGGGCGGTCAGCATAGAGATGAACGCGAACATCGGCCGCGCCCCGATGTGCGAGGGCCGAGTAAGCGGCATACAGCGCCTGCGTGCGGATGCCGTCCAATCCGTAAGCCTGGTAAACGACGTTCATGCTTTCGTCCATTGCCTCAAAGTCATCGTCGGGGAGCCGACAGGGGATCATGGCGGAGCCGGATCAGAACCACGCGGGGCGCATGCCCGAGAAACTGTCGTCGCCGCGCCGGCACCGCTCAGCCAGTTCGCGGACGCGCGGGATCTCGGTCGCCATCCAGTACTGCGCGGCCTTCAGCTTGCCGCGGTAGAAGTCTTCGTCGTGCGCCCGCAACTTCAGCCCCTCGGCCGCGACCGCCGCCTGCAACAGCCACTGCCAGCCGACCACGAGAACGGAAAAGAGCATCAGGTAGTCGACGCTGTGGCGCATCATCGCCTCGGCGTCGCCCTGCATGCCCAGGGCCCCCAGGTGCATCGTGAGCGACGCGGCCTCATCGAATGCGTGTTCCACGGCATCGCTCCACGCGGCATCTACCCCGGCGGCCCGGGCGCGGGCCGCGACCGCGCGAATCTCGTCGCCGAGGATGCGGAGGGCGGCGCCCCCTTCGGCGACCACTTTGCGGCCGAGCAGATCCATGCTCTGGATGCCGGTCGTTCCTTCGTGAATGCTGTTCAGTTTCTGATCGCGCAACCAGGCTTCGGGAAGGTACTCGCTCGAGTACCCGTAGCCGCCGTGGATCTGCACGGCGAGGGCGTTCGATTCGAATCCGAACTCAGCCGGAAAGCTCTTGGCCACGGGGGTCAGGAGATCGAGCAGAAGGCGCGCCCGGACGCGCGCGGCCTCGTCGGGCGCGTGCGCCGCCAGATCGGCCTGCAGCGAGGCGGTGGCCAGTACGGCGAAGGCCCCCTCGACGATCGCCTTCTGACGCAGCAGCATCCGCCGTACATCGGCATGTTCGATGAGCGGCACCGGCGGCTGCGCCGGGTCCTTGGCCGTCAGCGGCCGGCCCTGCGTGCGGGTCTGTGCGTACTGCAGCGATTCGTAATAGGCCACCGAGGCGGTCGACGCGCCGTTCATGCCGACCATGATGCGCGCCTCGTTCATCATCTGGAACATGTAGGCGAGCCCGCGATTCGGTTCGCCCACGAGCCACCCGCGGCAGTCTCCTTCTTCACCGAAGCTGAGCACGAGGCTCGGCAGCCCCTTCCAGCCGATCTTGTGCACGGCCCCGGCCGTGTGCACGTCGTTGAAGACCAGGCCGTCGCCCTCGGGACGCAGGCGCGGAACGGCGAAGAGCGAGATCCCCTTCACGCCGGCCGGCGCGCCCTCAATGCGGCCCAGCGTAAGGTGCACGATGTTCTCGGTCAGATCGTGATCGCCCCCCGAGATGAAGATCTTCGATCCCTGGATGCGGTAGGTGCCGTCGGCGGCGGGGGTGGCGCGCGTCTTGATGTCGGCCAGGCTGCTCCCCGCCTGCGGCTCGGTGAGCGCCATGGTACCGGTCCACGTGCCGTCGTACATGCGGCGCATGAACTCCTGCCGCAGCCAGTCGCTGCCGAAGGCTTCGATCAGGTGCGCGGCCCCTGCCGTGAGGCCGTGATAGCAGTAGGCGCTCAGATTTCCCGCCATGAGATAGGCGCTGGCGAGCCCGGCGACAACGACGGGCAGCTGCTGGCCGCCCACGTCTGCGGGGCGCGTGGCGTTGATGACCCCCAGATCGACCATGCCCGGGACGACGCGGTGCAGCGGCTCGGGCACGTGCATGCGCCCGTCGCGGAATTCGGGCGGGTTCTCGTCGGTAGGTTTGTAGGTCGGAAACAGTACGTCGCGGGCAAACCGGCGGGCGCTCTGGAGATAGAGGCCGAACGTGCCGCGATCGTGGTCGCTGAACCAGGGATAGGCGCAGAGGCGCTCGACGTCGAGAACCTCGTAGAGCAGAAAATCGATGTTCCGGTCGCTGACCAGCGGATTGCTTCCGGTCGCCATCACGCCTCCACGGTGAAAACGCTCATGGTGCCAGCCCCGGCGACGGGTGTCGAGCCGGCGCCCGGCCAGGTGGCGTCTGTCGTATGCAGTCTTTGCACAAGGCAGGCGAGAAGCCGGGCCGCTCTGTCAGAGGGTAACGGCAACCCGGCCGCGCCGCCGGTGGGAACCATCCTCCTTGAAGGCCCCATATGTATCAATGCGGAACACTGTTGTGGCGTTTCGATACTTCGCGGGGTGCCGGTTTCTCGGTCCGGCGGTGGCGCGGTGGTTCGGTACGCTTCTCGCTACATTTCCGGATACCGAACCACGGAGAACGTCATGGGCAACATCAAACACAAAACCCTGCTCCCCTCCCTGAGCGAAAGCCTGCAGCGCGTCAAGCGCACCAGCGTCGACGCCTACGGGTACGGCGAGGTCATGGGGGGCAACCTGGTCGAGACCGAAGGGATCGATCTCCACCATCACGAGCAGCTGCACGAAGACGCAAAGGACCCGAAGGCCGAGCAGAAGGCGAAGTAGCCGGCCTGCGGGTCACTCGCTGGGGGCCGGCTCGCCCGTCATCCGCCTGCGCAACGCATCGCGCAGGCCGATGACGTCTTCGAGAATCAGATACAGGCACGGGACGATCACGAGCGTGATGCCCGTGGCGAACATGACGCCGAAGCCCAGGCTGATGGCCATGGGGATGAGAAAGCGCGCCTGCACCGAAGTCTCGAGGATCATCGGCATCAGGCCGAAGAAGGTCGTCAGCGACGTGAGCAGAATCGGGCGGAACCGGCGGGTCACCCCCGCGGTTACCGCCTGCCAGGTCGTCATGCCCTCGTCGCGGAATCCGTTGACGGCGTGCACGAGCACGAGGGAATCGTTGACCACGATCCCCGACAGGGCCACGATGCCCATCATGCTGATGACGCTCAGGTCGTAGCCGAGCAGAAGGTGCCCAAGCACGGCTCCGACGAAGCCGAAGGGAATGGCCGTCATGACGACGAGCGGCTGCAGGTAGCTGCCGAACGGAATGGCCAGCAGGGCGAAGACCGCGACCATGGCCAGGATGAAGTTGCCCCCGAGCACCGAAAAGGTCTCGGCCTGATCCTGCTGCTGCCCGCCCATGGCGTAGGTCAGGTTGGGATACCGGGCTAGCAGATCGGGAAGAATCTGCTCCTGTGCCGTCGCGACGATTTCGTTCGCGTTTGCGACGCCGTCTTCGACATCGGCCGTCACGTTGACGACCCGCTTGCCGTCGACGCGCACGATCTCGGTATACGAACGGCCGCGCGTCACATCGGCCGCCTGCAGGAGGGGAATCTCCTGACCATTGGGCGCGCGCAGCAGAAAGCGTTCGATGTCGTGCTCGGAGACCCGATCGGCGCGCGGCAGGCGCACGTAGGTGCGCACCTCGTCGCGACCGCGCTGCTGCCGCACCGCCTCGACGCCGTAGAAGGCGTTGCGCACCTGCCGCGCCATTTCAAACTCCGTGATCGCGAGGCTGCGCGCTTCGGGGCGGATGCGCAGGTCGAGCTGCTCCTTGCCGGGCATGAATCCGTCGTTCACGTCCTTGACGCCGTTGTAGGTCGCCAGCCCGGCGGCAAGCCGCGCCGCAGCCGCCTCGAGCACGTCGGTCTCCGGATGGCTCAACTCAAAGTCGATCGGCGCAGACGCCGCGGGGCCCGTCGAAAACCGGTAGGTCAGCGTCTCGATTCCAGGAATCTCACCGACGGCCTGCCGCCAGCGCCGGGCAATCTCGCCGGCCTGCACTTCGCGGAAATCGCTCGGCGTCAGATAGGCGACGACTTCGGCGAGATGGCTCCCCCCTCCCGACCCGAGCTGCATGGGGCCGAATTCGCCGGCGCCAAGGGCGCCGACCTGCGCAAAGACGCCGCGGCTCAGCGCTTCACGGCCGCCCGCCGACGCGAAGACCTCATCGAGCCCGCGCAGGATGCGCTCCTGGACGGCGCGGGTCTCCGAAACGGGCGTCCCGAACGGCATGCGCACGGTGACGATGATGCGGTCACTGTCGATGCGCGGCATGAAGGTGAACTGCAGGCGCCCCCCGGCCACCAGGCCGACCGTCAGAAAGAAGAGGGCGACGGCCACGGCCATCGTGACATAACGCATGGCCGCCAGGCGCTGAAACACCGGACGATAGAGGTCGTGAACGAAGTATTCGAATCCGTCGTTGAACCGGCCGCGGAAGTGGTGGAGCCGGCCGCGCCAGCCGGTTGTTGCCGGCGGCTTCGTGTGCGCCAGATGCGAGGGGAGGATGAACAGCGACTCGAACAGCGAGAGCAGCAGCACCGTGATGACGATGATCGGAATGACGCCGAAGAACTTGCCGGTGACGCCGGGCACGAAGAGCAGCGGCGAGAAGGCCGCCACCGTCGTCAGCACGCTGAAGGTGACGGGCCCGGCCACCGAGCGTACGCCGGCCACGGAGGCCTCGAGAAAACCCATCCCCTGCTGACGGTTGTAAAAAATTTCTTCTCCGACCACGATGGCGTCATCGACCACGATCCCGAGGACGACGATGAACGCGAACAGCGAGAGCATGTTGAACGAGACGTCGAGCCCCGGCATGAACAGCAGCGTACCGATGAAGGAGATCGGGATGCCCATCGTGACCCAGAACGCGAGCCGGATCTCGAGAAAAATCCCGAGCGTGAGCAGGACCAGGATGAGGCCGAGGTACGCGTTGCGCATCAGCAGATCGATGCGGTCGCGGTACAGTTCCGACGAATCGCCGAGGTAGGCGAGGCGGGCCGTCGGGGGGAGCTCCTGCGACACCCGCGCGATGTATTCCTTGACCGCTTCGGCGACCTCGATGGGGGTCTCGTTGCCGACGCGGAAGACTTTCACGAGCGCCGCGCGACGGCCCTCGAAGGTAGCCTCCTGATCGGTGTCGCTGAACCCGTCGCGTACGACGGCGACGTCGCGCACGAGCACCTGCGTGCCGTCGGGGCGCGTGAGCAGCGCGATATCAGCGAATTCGTCGCCCCGGTTGCGCCGTTCGGTCGTGCGCAGCAGGATCTCGCCGCTGCGGGTCTCGACGGCCCCCGCCGGCAGCTCCACCGAAGCCGCGCGGATGCGGTTGGCCATGGCGTCGAGCGTCAGGCCGTAGCGGCGCAGATTGTCCTGCGAAATCTCGATGCTGATCTCATAGGGGCGCACGGCCGCGAGTTCCGCATAGCTGATGCGGGGATCGTCGAGCAGATCGTCGCGCACCTTCTCGGCCAGCACGCGCAGCGACAGTTCGTCCTGTTCGCCGTAGACAGCCACCGAGATGACTTCGCGCCGGCTGCTCGCGAGGCTGACGACGGGGCGTTCGGCGTCGGCGGGAAAAGACTGAATCCGGTCGACGGCGCTCTTGACGTCGGCCAGGGCGCGATCGACGTCGGCGTTGTCTTCGAGCTCGACGATGACGACCGCCATTCCCTCCTGGGCGGTCGCGCGCACCTCCTTGAGGTCGTCGATGCCGCGGATCGACTCTTCGACCGCCAGCACGACCCCCTGCTCGACTTCGCTCGGGCTGGCGCCTGGGTAGGCGATAGCGACCGTGATGATGTCGAGCTCGAACTCGGGAAAGACTTCCTGGCGGATACGCGGCAGCGAGAGCAGCCCGCCGATGATCAGAACGGCCATCAACAGATTGCCGGCTACCTTGTGGCGGGCCATCCAGGCCAGCGGCCCGCGGATGCGGTCGGCGGGCGTTTGCGGTTCGGCGGCCATCAGGAACCCTGCTTCCCTTCGCTTTCGGGCGGAATTTCACGCAGCGCCATGCCCTGCAACGGAGTGGCGATCCGGCTGGTCACGATGCGCTCGCCGGCGGCAAGCCCGGACCGCACGAGCACGGAGTCTGCGCGGCGCCAGGCGACCTCGACCGGGCGGATTTCGAGGCGGCTGTCGGGAGTCATGACGTAGACCTCATCCCCTTCGCGCAAGGCGACACGGGGAATCTCAATGACGTCTTCGAGCGCCTTGCCCTCGATGCGCACGTTCACAAAGGCGCCGAGAAAGAGCGGCAGCGGATTACTACCGTCGAGCGGTTGGGGAATATTGATCAGCAGACGCGCCATGCGCCCCGCCTGCTCCAGATCGCCGAGCAGCCTGACCGCTTCGCCGTTCCAAACACCGCGATCGGCGCCCGCATTAAGGATCACCTCGGCGCGGGCGCCCTGTTCACCGTCGGAGGGGAGGCGAATCGAAGCCACTTTATCGAGGGGAATCGAGGCCTGCACACGGAAGATGTCAGTACCGACCAGCGCCGCGACGCGCACCGAAGGGCCCACGATCTGGCCGACGTCGACCGACTCGGACTGCACGAGGGCGTTCATGGGCGCGGTCACCGTGGTGCGCTCGAGCGCGAGCTGCGCCTGCGCCAGGGCGCTGCGCGCCCCTTCGAGGGCGGCCTCGGCGGCGCGCAGCTGCGGTTCGCGCAGCACGAGCGGATTCGTGGCGCCGGTGACGGCGGCGCGATCGCGGGTCAACGCCAGCTCTTTCTCGGCGACGAGGCCGCGGCCCCGCTCCACCTCGAGCTCCACCTCGGCGCGGCGCACCTGGGCGCGCGCCTGGTTGACGGCGAGCTCGAAATCGCGCGGGTCGATGCGCATCAGCGGCGCTCCCTTGCTCACGCGGGCGCCAGCGACGAGATCGGGGCTCTTCCACACGACGCGGCCGGAGACCTGCGGCGAGAGCGCGACCTGACTCGCCGGCACAACGGTGCCCTGGGCCTCGATCCAGGTCGCATGCCGCCGGGCCTGCACCTCGAGAACCTCGACGAGCGCGGCCCGCTCTTCAATGGGGTTTTTTTCGGCCTTCGGTTTCGTGCGGACCAGGGTGACGAATCCGATGATGCCGACGACCAGAATAATCAGGGGGACGACGCCCCGAGACAGCAGTTTGCGACGATCCACGCGAGACTCCTTCGAGGGCCGCGCGCCTGCGCGGCCTCCATCCAGCCGGACGAGACGCGCCGCCTCGCCCCCCGCGCGCGCCGGGGTGCATCGCGGGTCAATCTTACAGTGTACCCCTCGCGGGCGGGCGCAGGCGAATCCGGCAATCGGAATCGGCCTGCCGCCGGGCCTCAGGGATCGGTCGTGAGGAGGTAGATCCGCCCCGCCTGGTATGCGGTGTGCGCGCTTCCGGGACTGCCGATGACCCATTCGGGCCGCGGCATCCCGTTCCACTCCAGCGGCGCCAGCAGGCTGTAGCCCAGCCCGCCGTCGAGCGGATGGCCGGGAACTTCGTACAGAAACTCCCCGGTCGATCCGTCGAGCACGAATGTGCGCCCGACCGCATACTGGAAGCTCTGGAGCAGGCCGGGCGCGCCGACAATCGCGTCGGGGACGCCGTCGCCGCTCACGTCGGCCATGGCCAGGGCCGAGCCGAAGCGAGGGCTGCCGCCCACGTCGGCAGCCGACTGCAGCCAGCGCTGCCCCCAATGGTCGCGCTTCGGCGACCAGGTGACCGCCACGGCGAACCCCGAAAGCATGTCGAGAGACGCGGGCGCGCCGATGAGCAGATCGGGATGGCCGTCGCCGTCCAGATCGCCGGCACTCGCCAGCGCCGCGCCGAAACGGTTGCTCCAATACGGCGGCGCGGGAACGGCCCCGAGCAGGTCGCCGTCTGCCCCGCTGAAGACGTAGACGCCGCCGGCGTATTCGTGCCCGACGGCCCCGGGCGCCCCCACGACGTAATCGGGCGTGCCGTCGAGATCGAAATCGACGCCCCCCAGCACGTCGGCACCGAAAAGCTGTCCGGGTGCGCCGTCGTGCACCCGCAGAACCGAGAAGTCGGCTCCGTCGAGCACGACGACACGGCCGGGACCCTCGCCGGGCGGGTCGCCCGATTCACGCGGCCACAGGCAGTCGCGGTGTGCGCACCCCAACCCCCCGACGACGACTTCGGAAACTCCATCTCCCGTGAGATCGCCGAGCACGGCGACGGCGAATCCGGCCTGCTGGCCTTCGAAGGTGCCGGCGTAGCTGTCGAGCAGCGCGCCGCCACCGTCGAGGAGATCGAGTCGGCCGCCGAGCAGAAGACCGCCCGAATCCGCAAGCGGTGAGGAAAGCAGAATCTCCGGCGCGCCGTCGCCGCGCAGGTCACCGATGGCGAGTGGCTGACCGGGAAGGTCGTAGTCGACCGGGAGCTGCCCCGAACCGGCGGAACCCAGCCAGGCCTCGGCCACCGGATCGAAGGTCCAGACGACGCCGTCGGCGCCCGCGACATAGATATCGGCGACGCCGTCAAGGTTGCGGTCGCCCGCGCCAAGACTGCCGCCGAGGCGCTGATCCTCAGTCATGCCGTCGGCAAACCCGATTATGCGAAGGTCGGTCGTGCGGCTGATCTCGCCGCTGTACGGGCTTGCGCAGGCGCCGTCCCAGGCGCGCGCGCGAAGGTAGTACGTCGTCGAGACCGGGAGCGGCACGATCGCACCGAATCCGGCCGGCGTGCGCGGCGCCGGCACCAGCGGCGCACCCGGACCGATGGGGTTCGCATAGGCATAGGGGGGACCGGGCTGCGTCGCGAAATCCACCTCGTAGTAGCCGCCGAACGGGACCGAGTCGATGCGATAGAACATGCTCGCGGCGCCGCTCGTCGGATCGCCCAGCCCGGCCCAGGCCAGAAAGCGCGGCGCGGGAAGCGTCGTATACGCTGTGACCGGCGGCGGCGAAGCGGCTTCGAATCCGCCGAGGTCGACGACCGAAACCGAGGCGTAATAGACGCGGCAGTTGGGAACGGATGCGGCGAACCAGCCGCGCATCTCGGGGACGTAGTCGGGCGCGCAGGTTACTTGCGGGTCGTAAGCCGCGATGCCGGCCGGGCCGGCCTTGCAGACATACTCGCGCAGCGAATACGTGCGGTCGACCCACACCGCGCCCGTCTCGTCGGTCACGCGGATGTGATAGGCCTCGGTATCCCAGTTGTCGTCCCGGAACCGGAATTCGAACGAGCGGTTCACCCCGCGCACGGCCGAAAACGTAACCGGACCGGGCGGAACGGTGTTCACGACGACGGCTTTACGTGTATCCACCTCCCAGTCCGAAGCGTTCCACGCGGCATCGCGTACGCGAAACGAGAGGTAGCCCCTGCCGTCGAGGCCGAACGCCTGCGGCACCGTCCACGTCACGGGAGCCGGCGCCGAGAGTGAAAAGGCGAGAGCAGCCGGTCCCCCGATGGCGCTCAGGTCGGCTTCGCCGGCGACCGCGTCATCGCCACGGGAGTTGACGAGCACTTCAAGGACGTCACCCTCGCCCCCGATTCCCGCGCGCGGAGCGTCGACAGACCAATCAACGAAGATACGCTGGAGATCGACCGGCGGCGGAGTCGAGTCATTTTCCATCCAGACGGACGGGCTTTCGCGCCCGAACAGATCCGTCGCCGTGACGTAGATGATATCGTCGGGTTCTTCGACGTTGCCGGGGACGCTGCCATCGCCGATGCCGACCGGTCCGAACGAGCCGTCCTCTCGAACGAGCACCTCGCCCAACTGCCGGCTCAGGTTGCGATCGGCGTACACGCGCAGCCGCGTTCCGGCTTCGGCGGCATCGGCGAGCCCTTCGAGACGATCCTCCGATCCGGGGGGCGCCGTGTGCACGACCAGCCGGTCAACCAACGGGGGATACGGCGGGTTCGTCTTGACGACGATGTCGTCGGTGACGGCCTCGGCAAACTCGCCGTAGGAATTGAAAAAACGCGCGTATACGGTCTTGCGCCCCTGCCCCGCAGACAGTTGGAAGCCGACCGTGCCGCCGGCGACGAAGGAGATCGGCAAGACCGCGTCGAGGTCGGCAGACGATTCAGCCAGGGAGACGCGCGCGCCGTTCACCGCCTGCAGGCGAACCGCGACCGTGTGAGAACGGGTCTCGGGCCGGTCGTCGTCGAGGACGATCGAGAGCCCCGAGAGCGGCAGGGGGGGCTCCTCCTCCATCCCCGAAGTCTCGTCCGGATCGGCGGGCTGCTCCTCGCCGCCGTCGGCGTCGGTGGCCCGGACGACGACGATGACACCCGGCAGACCACCCGAACCGACACCGAGCGCGCGCCCGTCGGCGCGCGCGTCGCCGTCGACGTCGACCACGGCATCGAACCGGCCTTCGACGCGGAACACGGCGCGGCCCCCGGCATCGGTGCGCGCCGAGGTCCAGTCTGTCGCAACGGCCGGATAACGCTCCCGCGCATCGGCAGGGGCCAGGTAAACGGAAACGCCGGCGGCCGGCGTACGGGAGTCGTAGGTCGACCCGCCGCGCACGATACGGTCGAGCCAGACGACATGAACCGAAAGGTCGGCACCGACCTCATCGCGCCCGCACGCCGCGCTGAGCAGCAGAAGCGACGCAACGAGCGGGCGGATGTGCGTTTTCGGCTCCATGGCGTGACCGCACACAGTCTATCACGCGCGCAGACCGGTCAACCAACCGGGTCGCTGCGGCCGCTACAGCCCGGCAGACTCAATCAAATCGTAGAGCGCCACCAGGAAGTTGTACCCCTGTGGATCGCGCGCCATCTCGAGCTCCCGTCCCCAGTACCAGAGGTCGGGCACGGTGCGCAGATACCCGAACGGATAGCTGGTGAAGCTCTCCCGGTCGACCGCGAGCTCGTCCAGGGGAAATCGATAGGTACCCGCCTGACGCGCGGCCAGCGCGATCCCGCGATCACGAAGCGATTCGGCACGGGCCAGCGCGCGGGCCCAAGCGAGGTCGTCGCCGCGCACGCCGGCGAGTACGACGTCGTAAAGAGACCGCATGAAGCGCGCGCGTATGGCATTCATCTGCAGGCCCAGCAGAAACTCCCGGTGGATGCGGCGGGGCGGCGCGGGAATGCGGTCGCCGAGCGTAGCCCAGCGCTGTGCATGTCCTTCACTCTCTTCAACGATGCCGTCGAGCTGGGGCAGTTCGGCGGCGGCAAAGGCCTCGGCCGCAGCGAGGTCCATTTTCGCGACTTCGTAGAGCCGCACCCGGATGGGCTGCGCGTGGATATCCGCGAAGTGCCCGATATCATCCGCGGCGTCCCAGGCAATGAGCCAGCGGATACCGTTCTTCTCGAGCAGTTCGTCGCCCTGCCAGCGGGTGTGCGCGTCGAAGGCGGCGACCGCGTCATCGGCCGCGGAACCGAACATGCTGAAGACGCGGCGCACGGGCGCGAGATAGTCGGCATCGGGAGCGTAAACGTGCCAGGCCGCCGCCAGATCGTTCAGCCAGTATCCCCATTCGAAACCCGAACTGAAGTTGATCTGCCCGTCCATGCCGCTGTCGCGCAGGTTGTACAGATCGAGCCAGCGCGCGTAGACGTACTGGGGAAGAAAGAGCGGGATGTCGTTGTCGAACGTCACCCAGTAGGCCGTCTCGGGGTAGTAGAAGACCTCGCGCTTCCCGATCTCCTGCAGCAGGAACTCGCGCATGTCGGTGAAATCCTCCCTGTCGTAGGTCGGTCCCGTACGATACAGGTCGTACCATTGCACGCTATGCGGCATGACCCCTACGTTGCCGTCGGCGAACTGCGGAATATAATTGAAGTTCATGTCGCCGAAGCTCGGGGCTTTCTGATTGACCGTGCAGTGCACCTTGGTGGCCGCGCGCACGCCCGGCCATGCCTCGTCGAGATAATCGGCGAGAAATTCGAGAAGCTCCACCTGTTCCACATCGGAGACGGGAAAGAACTCGCTCGCTCCCATTTCGACGTTGATACGATCCCAGCCCGCCTGCATGAGCCAGTCGACACTGGCGGCGATCTGCTCGGTGGCCGGCGCGGGATTCTCGCCGTCGACGAGGAAGAAGGAATTCTGCTGGCGGAACGCAATGGGCGCGACGATACCCATCGCAAATCCGCGCGCGTGGGCCCGGCTCACCATCTCGGACGCGTGAATAATCCACCGTTCGTCGTCGACAGTGCGCAGTAGATTCCACTCCAGGTAATTCTGACGGCGCGCAATCAGCCAGCCGAGAAACCGGTCGAAGCGCTCGAGCACGGCCGGGTCGTGTCCGAGCAGCGTCGACTCGTATTCGATGGGATGCATGGTGTGCACATGCGTTCCGCGCATCGAGTACGTGGGGCTGAACGTCTCGTCGACGGTCCCCACGCAAGCGACGCAGAGCGCCGGCGGAAAATACGTCTCTTCCGGATGCAGAAAGAGTATGCCCGCGCGCTCGAGGATCTCGTAGGCGCCGTACTGCAGCCCGAGCGCGTCGGTGGCGCGGACGGCGTACCGGCCCGCTGCGCCTTCGATGCGGAATGCACCCGCGATCAGCGCCGGATCGTCTACCCGATGCAGCGCAATGGTCATTTCCGGCGATCCGCTCCAGTCCAGGCGTCCGTCGGGGTCGCGGGCGTCGAGATCCTTGCGGAGAACGACCGGCAGATCGCCCGCGCCCGCACCGTCGACGATCGCGAGCGGCAGCGGCTCGAGGCGCACCTCGCCGCCGGACGGAACATCGACCGAACAGGCCGCGAACAGAAGCAGAGCGGGAAGCAGGGCGCGTTTCATGAGGTCGACTCCTCTTTGGGACGGAAGGGTAGTATACCAAACGCGCGCAACGATCAATCTCGTGAACGGGTGTATGCTCGCATTTGTGCTACATATCCGACCGATCGGTTTGTTGATGCGGCTGCAGTCGTATGCTAGCTTGCACGATGTATACAACTGTTCACTCACGGCCCCGGAGAATCCATGATCGGTATCGACGCCCTCGGCTACGCCTTTCCCCGTCATTACCTGCCGCTTTCGGCCCTCGCCCGCGCCCGCGGCGCGGCCCCCGAGAAGTTCGAGCGCGGGCTCGGCTGCGTGCGCATGGCCGTACCGCATCCGGCCGAAGACACCGTAACGCTCGCCGCCGCCGCCGCGCGCGAAGCCCTGGCCACCGGGAAAGTTTCGCCCGCCGACATCGGGCTCCTGATCGTCGGCACCGAGACGGCTGTCGATCACGCCAAGCCCGTCGCGTCCTATGTGCAGGGGCTGCTCAATCTTCCGGCCGACTGCCGGGTGTTCGAAATCAAGCACGCCTGCTATGGCGGAACAGCGGGGATCCTCACGGCCTGCGAGTGGATCGCTTCGGGCGCCAACCGGGGGCGCAAGGCGCTCGTGATCGCCGCCGACATCGCCCGGTATCCGCTGGGGAGTCCGGGAGAGCCGACGCAGGGGGCCGGGGCCGCGGCACTGGTGATCGCGGCCGATCCGCGGATTGCCGAAGTCGACTTCCTGCACACCGGCCGGCACAGCCGCGACGTGCACGACTTCTGGCGGCCTCTCTCCGAATCGGACGCCCGCGTCGACGGCGCGTTCTCGCTGGCCTGCTACATGGAGGGGGTGCGGGAGTCGTACGCCCGGTACCTGGCCACGGGAGGAGAAGCGGAAGCGGCCTGCGACGCCCTGCTCTTCCACATGCCCTTCGCGCGCATGGCCGAGAAGGCGCACGCCGAGCTGCTCGCGGCAGCACGGGGCCCGCTCGAAGCGGAAAGCATCAGCCAGGACTTCGAACGCCGGGTGGCGCCGGGAACGGCGATTGCGAGAGCGGTGGGCAACACCTACAGCGCTTCGCTATGGTGCGGTCTGGCCGGCCTGCTGCACGCGGGCGACCTTCCGCGTGACACACGCGTCGGCTGTTATTCCTACGGCAGCGGATTCTGCGCCGAGTTCTTCACGCTGCGCATGCTGACGCCTGAGATCATGCTCCCCTCCGTGGACGCGCTGGCCGTACGGCAGGAGATCGACGTCGCCACCTACGAAGCCTGGCGAGGGCTCCGAATGCAGAACGACGGATGGGATCTTCCGTCCGATCTGCCGTTCGCCTTCGTCGGACGCGTCGACGAAGTCCGGCGGTACAGGGCCGCGGAACCCCTTTCTTCCTGAGAGGTTTCGGCAGGCGCAAAGATTCGGGCAAATGTGATCCACCGCATTGCAGGCGCGCGCAACCGCATGATTGAATGACCCTTGGGAACCTGGAGCGCAATCATGACATACCGCACACGAGGCGCATCGGCCGCCGCACTGTTTCTCGTTTCGCTGGTCTCGGCCTGCGGAGCCGACCTGGATCACGCCGGACCGTTCGATCCGCTGGCGCCCGCCGAGCAACAGGCGCGGGCACGGCTCACCGGCACCGTCCGGCTCGAGGGGGAATCGGACCACCAGGGCGTCGCCGTCGAATTGCAGAGCGGCATGCATACGTACACGGTGGAGTCGCGGCCCGACGGCAGCTTCGAGCTCGCGGGGATTGTCCCCGGTGTCTACCGTGTGCGGATGCACGCCCGCTACTTCCAGACGGTAGAGGAGCAGATCACCTTCGCACTCGGCGCCACGGTCGAACTGGAAGGGCGCCGGCTGCCGGCGCGTACGGTCGACGTCTCCGGCACCGCCCTTGCGGAACGCATCCTCAACCGGCAGTCGCTGATTGAAGGCGGGGTGCTGCTCAGCCTGCAGAAGAGCGGCTCGATCCGCACCGGCGGCGCGCAGGGGGCCCCCGGCGCCTATCAGCCGATGGCCTCGGCGGTGACGGCCATGGGAACGGTCTCGGGCATCGACGGCTCCTTCACGTTCCGGGACGTACCCGCCGGCGTATACGTGCTCGTCGCCTCGGGTTCGGGCATGGGGCTCCAGAAAGTCGAGGGGATTCAGGTGACCGGAGATGAGTCGGTCGTCCTTGAAGAGATCTTTCTCGAACCGCTCACCGGCTGGGTCGACGTCATCGGGTCGACCGGCGCGGGAGAGCGCGAAGACGTAACCAGTACGCGCGGCGTCACTCTGCGTCTGGCGGGATTCAGCGCCGATCGCGTGGCCCTCGGCGAAAGCGCCACCGGGTTCGGCAGCGACTGCCTGTTCGACGACCCGATTGCATATCAGGCCTCTGTCTCTTTCGAGCTGTCGCCCGGCGACGGACTGAAGACCGTGTGCGCGAAGTACTTCGGCGCGGGGGACCGCGAGACCGAGGCATTTCTCGATCAGATCGTCCTCGACACGACCGGGCCGCACAGCGCGGCGATCGTCCTTGCGCCCGAGGTGCCGGGGGGCGCCGAGTACCTCACCGACCCGGGTGGGCTGACCATGCTCGCCCTGAGCGCGGCCGATGCGCTGGGGGCGGTGACCCGCATGCGGCTCGCGAATCTCACGTCCGGCACCTGCAACGACGCCGTCTACGAACCCGCCGAGAGCTTCGCGTCGACCCGCGCGTGGATGGTCGCGAACCCGGGCACGGGCCGCGAAGCGGCGCGTACCGTCTGCGTGCAATTTCAGGACGAAGCGGGCAACTGGAGCGCGCCGGTAAGCGACGATATCTTCTACGACACGCTGGCCCCCACCATCGGTCCCGTCGCGCTGCTCGGCATAGAAGGGGTGCCAGGCCGCACGCGGGAGCAGCGGGTCGCCGTCGACCTCGGCAGCGCTTCGGCCGACGCCGACTGGATGATCGTCGCGAACGACAGCGGCTTTCTGGGCGCGACCTGGCAGCGCGTCGCTCTCACGAGCGGACATTACCTTTCGTCTGGCGAAGGTCTGAAGACCGTCTACGTCAAGGTGCGCGACGTCGCGGGCAACGAGAGCGCCACGTTCGAACCGCAGATCACGCTCGATCAGACGGGTCCCGAGGCCCCGGTGCTCGCGCTCGCCGATCTTCCGCTCGACGCCGACTCGTTTCCCCTCAGCAGCACGAGCGTCGAGCTGGCCTGGACCACCCCCGCAGATCCCAATCTCGCCTGGTACCGGCTCGAACGGTTCGTCGAGGGAATCGACAGCGGCTTTCAGCCCCTCGGCCCGCCGATGCTGACCGATGCGTTCTACAAGGATTCCGTCGCGGGCACCACCGGGCTCGTTCATCATTACCGCGTACTCGCCGTCGACGATCTGGGCAACGCGTCGTCGTACTCCATCGTCGTCACGGCACGCCCGTTCGCGCCCATCGAGGCCATGGTGCAGCTGCGCGGCGAGGCGGATTCCAAGTATTTCGTCCGCCCGAATGCGGGTACCTTTCTCCTGTCGGCTGACTGGTACTACGACTCTCCTTTTCCCGGCCTTGAGGTTCGCAGCCAGCTGGGCTTCAACGTCCTGAGCTGGGATCGGGTCTCGAACTTTTCGGGGTTCAACGACGAGTTCCGCCTGCGCATGTCGAACCAGGACAATACGCTCGTCTACGAAAGCCGCTTCAGCCCGCGCATCGACGAGCGCGGCTTCGGCGGACTCACCTTCGCCGGCGGCAGCAATGCAAACATCGGCATCGACGCCGCCGGCGGCGTGCACATGCTCTACTCCAATTCGGGTCTGTGGTACCTGAGCAACGCCTCGGGCCAATGGTCGGGCGCCGCGCGCTACACCACGATTCTGATCGGCGGCAACCCCAAGGCAGATACCGCGCCGGACGGGACCACGGTGGTCATGATGTCGATGGCCGCCGCGCTGGGGCAGCTCCCGGTCGATGTGCGGGCGGCCGACGGCACATGGTCGTCGACACTGCTCAACGACACCACGGTCTACAACCCGTCGGCCTACCAGATCGTCATGGACGAGTCGGGACGCGCCCACATGGTTTACGCATCGGGGTTGATGTCAGACAGCTTCGGCGACCAGATCGGCGTTCGCTACCTCGTGCGCAACGCCGACGGCACGTGGAGCGGCCCATACATCTACGACGGCGCATCGGGTACCCGTGCGACGAATGTTTCCATCGCGCGCGGCAACGCGCGCACCTGCATGAGCTTCGTGCGCAACTCCACGACCAACGTCTACTACGCTTGCCGTACCGACGCCGGGGGCACGGTGGGTCCGAACTATATCGGCACGGGCGCCGCCGAAACCGCGATCGCCGTCGACCGGAACAACGCCGTCCACGTGGCGTACCGGGAGTCGGCGACCAACGACCTCAAGCTCTACTCCTCGTCGGGCGGCGCTACGGTCACCCTCGATGGCGACGGCCAGACGCCGGCCATCGCCGTCGGCGAGAACAACGTCGTGCACGTCGCCTTTCGCAGCGTCGCCTCGCAGAACCTCGTCTACACGCACAACGCATCGGGCTCCTGGGTGAAACGCACGCTCTCGAGCCTCGGAAACCAGGGGGTCACCCCGGACATCGCCATCGCGCCCGACGGCGCCGTCCACATCGCCTACAG
The DNA here is from genome assembly GCA_041690355.1 of bacterium. GTDB lineage: Bacteria > J088 > JAWLBW01 > JAWLBW01 > JAWLBW01 > JAWLHK01. The sequence goes on from JAWLHK010000004.1 coordinate 255,739, forward strand.
CGACGCATACAACGGCCAGCTCGGTTACGTGCGGCTTGAACCGCCGCCGGCCCGGATTCTCGCGCCCCTCACACAGGTCGTCGACGCCGTGCGCACCAGTGACGGAAACGTCCATGTTGCCTACCGGTATACCGCGACGGGCAGCCTCTATTATGGCGTCTGGAATGGCAGCGCGTGGAGCAGCCGCTATCTGGACGGGGACCTGAGTCTGAACCACGGCCTCGAACTCGCGGTCGACGAATCGACCGGCCGTATTCACATCGCGTATCTGAACGAGGCCGAGACGGCACTGCGGTACGCGACGGGAATCGCGGCCAGCTGGACCACCGAGCAGGTGATGACCGTCGACGCGGTCACGGCGCGGCCGCAGATCGCCATCCACGCCGGCACCGTTCACCTCTTCTACAACACGAAGTATGCCGTGGGCACCGCGGGCGTCTGGCAGACCGAATCGAACGGCCAGCTCCCCAGCGGCGAGTCGGACATGACGGTCGGGGCAGACGGCGTCGTGCACATCGTGGGCTATCCGGCCTACCTCATCGACATCGGCAAGTTGACCCACCATTACGGAAGCCGGACCAACTGGACGCAAGGGTTCCATGAAACCGGCTGGTTTCAGACGCCACGCATCCGGGTGGGCGCCGGGGGCAAGGTCGGCATCGCCGCCGAGTTGAGCAACGATCTGTTCTTCGTCGAGGGGTCGGGCACGTCCTGGAGCCGGCGCATGATAGACACCGCGGGCGACGTCGGTATCGGGGTCGACTTCGGCTTCGATCCCGACGGCAGGCTGCACTTCGTCTACGGCGACCAGACGTCCGGCGCGCTGAAGTACGCCACCGACGCCATCGACGGCTCTTTCATCCCGGTACAGCTGGCCACGAGCGACGTGCTCACCGAGGCGCGCCTGTTCTTCGACGCCGAGGGGAAACCGGAAGTCGTCTTCGGCAACGGCAGCACCATCCACTTCTCGGGTTTCCTGCGCGAGCTCGCCGCCGATACGGTCGATCGGACGACGGCTTACTAAGGGGGGCTGGTTTGTCAGCCGGTCCCTTTGCGCGCCGTCCTCCCTTTGCCGTTCGCTTTAACGGATGGTTAGAATGTCTCCGACGAACCGGAGACGCGAAATGATCCCAGAAAACCGGCCCGCTCAGACCGATCAGGATGTTGATCGGCTGGTCCGAGCCGAACAGGTCGAAGTGATTTACCGGCAGGCCATCCCGGCCATGCTGATCAGCATCGCCGTCGCCAGCCTGCTCTCGGCGATCCTCTGGGACGTCACCCCGCGAACGAAGCTCATCGCCTGGTTGGCGGCGATTATCGTGGTCGCCCTGGTTCGGGCCGGGATCGTCTTCTTCTACTGGCGTACCTCGCCGCGCGGCCTTGGCGTGCTCGCCTGGGAACGGCCGTTCATTCTCTCGCTCATGGTTTCGGCCGCGGTGTGGGGCATCGGCGGCTGGCTGCTGCTTCCCGCCGACTCGACGCTGCACCAGGCCGTCGTCTATTTCTTTCTGATGGGCATGACCGGCGGCTCTGCCGCCTTGTATTCCGCCCATTTCTTCGGGGTCGCGTTTACGATCCTCATCATCCTGGTGCCTGCCACGGTTGCCCTCTTCGCAGAGAGAGCGCTCATTCCGGTCGGATTGGCGGCGGGCGGCTGCATATACGTTCTTTCGACGCTCCGATCGGCAAAGCTGTTCGCCTTCTTCCGGCGACGCTCTGCGCAGCTTGCCCATGAGCTGAGCCACGCGCACGCCAAGGCCGAAGAACTGGCGCGAACCGATGAACTGACGGGACTTCACAACCGCCGGTCCTTTCTGGAACTCGGCCGGCTGGTGCTCGACCAGGCGGGCCGCTTCGAACATTCTGTTTCGCTCGTGATGCTCGATGTCGACTACTTCAAGCGCATCAACGACACCCACGGCCACGCAGCGGGAGACGCGGCTCTTCAGCATGTCGCCCGGTTCCTGCAAGAGAACCTGCGAAGCGCCGATATCTGCGGACGGCTCGGGGGCGAAGAATTCGCGGTCCTCCTTCCGGCGACCTCTGCGGACGATGCCCTCGCGGTGGCCGAAAAGCTGCGGGAATTGCTCGCGGCCTCGCCGGTCGCCTTTCAAGGAATGGAATTCCAGGTGACGGCGAGCTTCGGCGTGGCCGCGACCCCGGGTCAAGTCGAGGAGCTGCTGCAACGCGCCGACGCGGCTCTCTACCGCGCCAAACACGAGGGGCGCAACCGCGTAATGCTGGATGGCGGGGTGGTTCGGGCTTAGTGCTTCGAATCCGTAACGGTACTGGCGGCGGACCGACCGCCCCGGATATCGTGGAGGCGATAGGAGAATGGAATGAACACGCTCAAGACGCCGCTCCGATTCGTGCTCGCCGCCGCTATGGTCTTCATCGGCGTGCTTCACTTCGTGCGCCCCGACCCGTTCGTCGCCATCGTTCCGGGCTTTCTCCCCGCCCCCCTGGCGCTCGTCTGGATCAGCGGCGCCTTCGAAATTCTCGGCGGGCTCGGACTGCTCGTTCCGCAGACGCGGCGCGCGGCGGCCTGGGGGTTGATCCTGCTTTACATCGCCGTCTTTCCAGCGAACATCAACATGGCGGTCAACGAGATCCCGCTGGATGGCCAGCAAGTTTCTCCTGTCGCCCTCTGGTTGCGGCTCCCCCTGCAGGCCGTCTTCATCGCGTGGGCCTGGTGGTATACGCAGTGCGAGCCGGCAACGGGCGCGGCGGGAGAAATGGTTTAAGGCGCCTGTTCCTGGGTGATCGTGAATTCCGCTTCCATTCCAGAGGAAGCTCAACAGCGAAAAAAACAAAAAGGGCTTCGGATGTCTCCGAAGCCCTTTGTTTTTTCTATCTTGGTGGAGCTAGGCGGGATCGAACCGCCGACCTCTTGAATGCCATTCAAGCGCTCTCCCAGCTGAGCTATAGCCCCGAGGTCTCTGGGCAGGCGACCGTGGCCACCTGAAACTTTTAGAATATCCGAAAGGGGAGACAAGAGTCAAGGCTGACGTTGGTCTTCGGACGTCGGACGCCGGACGTCGGCTAAAACAAGTGCAGGCCCGGCAGTTGCGGATCAACCACGGAGACTCCCCAAGGACGCCGACCGGTAGGATACCCACGCCCTTGCCGGAAATTCGTCACTCGTCACTCGGGAGAGCGCCGAGCACTGAGCACTGAAGAGGCCGCAAGGTCTACTGTAAGGTGCCCCCCTCGGGGGAACGCTTTCGGCAATTGCTTTCGAGATGGAGGGGGGCAAATCGTCAATCGTAAATCGTCAATTGTAAATTCGTGAGCACGCCCGGTTCCCGCAGGAATCCCGCGACCGCCGCCACGTCGGCTTCCGTGAGTCCCGCGACCGTTTCGAGCGCCTCGCCGAACGCCATCTCCGCCTGCAGGGCCCTCATTAGTTCCGCCTGGGGGACGGGGAGCACGACGGTGCGCACCGTGAGGTCCGGGTCGCGCCAGACGAGCACCGGTTCGGGGCGGTCCGCGAGATCCAGTTCCGCCTCGTTTCCCGGCGCGTCGACCAGGGCGCGCAGGGTCGCAATCGGCCAAGGGGAATCGACGAGCGCCGCCGCCGGCGCAAAGCGGGGTCGCCAGCGGGCCAGCACATCGGCATCGGCAGGAAACTCGGGGGCGCCAGCACTTCCCCGCGCAAAGAACGCCAGGTGCACGGCGTGCTCCAGGCGCGCCAGATCGCCGAGGAAGGGAAAGTCGGCCAGCTCCGGCTCACCCTGCAGGAACGCGGGGAACCGATTGCCCGCGCGGCCGAGATCCCAGGTGCGCGAACGGTGCCCATCCGCAAACCGGTGCGCCAGGATCTGGAAGTTCTCTTCGCCCAAAATCCTGCGGACGGCAGGAAACGCCTCGATCAACGCCTCGTGCAGCCGCGCGCGGTAGCCCTCGACGTAGACGTCGAACCGGTGCGCGCTATCGGGGGCCAGCAGCGACCGGAGGCGGGCAAGTTCACCCTCGTTCCCCGAAAAGAGCGCGTCGAGCAGTGTCTGCTGGAAGGTAGCCAGCGTACGGTCAGACGTCATGCCGCAGCGCGCCATGCTTGATAAATCGGAAACACATGTAAAACTTTACCAGCCTTGGGCAGGGCGGTACAATCTTGGCGACCCTTGTCCGGCAGGGCCCCGAAGCGCCCGCCCCCCTTTTCGAGGACTTTCCATGGCCACGACACGAATCCTTGAAGACGCCATCGATACCACCCAGCTTCTCAAAGTACTGACCGCCGTCAAGAAGGGCAACTTCGCCGTACGCATGCCGCTCGATTCCGACGGCGTGGCCGGCAAGATCTACGACGCCCTGAACGACATCATCGACATGAACGACCGCCTGAGCAAAGAGCTCGAGCGCATCTCGTCGTCGGTGGGTAAAGAGGGCAAGCTCACGCAGCGCGCTTCGCTCCCGGGTTCGAGCGGCCGGTGGAAAAGCTCCATGGAGGCGATCAACAACCTGATTACCAACCTCGTGCAGCCGACGACCGAAATGGCGCGCGTCATCAACGCCGTCGCCAAGGGCGATCTGACCCAGAAGGTGAGCACCGAGGTCGAGGGGCGCCCCCTGCGCGGCGAGTTCCTGCGCACGGCCCGCGTCGTCAACGGCATGGTCGATCAGCTCTCGTCGTTCGCCTCGGAGGTGACCCGCGTCGCCCGCGAAGTCGGCACCGAAGGCAAGCTGGGCGGACAGGCCGTCGTGAAGGGGGTGACGGGGACGTGGAAGGATCTCACCGACAACGTGAACTCCATGGCCAACAACCTGACGTCGCAGGTGCGCAACATCGCCGAGGTGACGACGGCCGTGGCCCGCGGCGACCTCTCCAAGAAGATCACCGTCGACGTGCGCGGCGAAATTCTCGAACTCAAGAACACAATCAACACGATGGTCGATCAGCTGTCGGTCTTCGCCTCGGAAGTGACCCGCGTGGCGCGCGAGGTCGGCACCGAAGGGCGTCTCGGCGGCCAGGCGGTCGTGCGCGGCGTAGCGGGAACGTGGAAGGATCTCACCGACACCGTAAACGCCATGGCCTCGAACCTCACTTCGCAGGTTCGCAACATCGCCCAGGTGACGACGGCCGTGGCCACCGGCGACCTCTCGAAGAAGATCACCGTCGACGTGAAGGGGGAGATCGCCGAGCTCAAGGACACCATCAATACGATGGTCGACCAGTTGAACTCCTTCGCCTCGGAGGTGACCCGCGTCGCCCGCGAAGTGGGCACCGAAGGCAAGCTCGGCGGGCAGGCGCAGGTGACCGGCGTCGGCGGCACGTGGAAGGATCTCACCGAGACCGTGAACGCCATGGCCTCGAACCTCACCGGCCAGGTGCGCAACATCGCCGAAGTCGCCACCGCCATCGCCCGCGGCAACCTCTCGAAGAAGATCACGGTCGACGTCAAAGGCGAAATCGCGGAACTCAAGGACACCATCAACACGATGGTCGACCAGCTGAACTCCTTCGCCTCGGAAGTGACCCGCGTCGCCCGCGAGGTCGGTACCGAAGGCAAGCTCGGCGGACAGGCCAAGGTCGAAGGGGTCGCCGGCACGTGGAAGGATCTGACCGACACCGTGAACTCCATGGCCTCGAACCTGACGAACCAGGTGCGCAACATCGCCGAGGTCTCGACGGCCATCGCCCGCGGCGATCTGTCCAAGAAGATTACCGTGGACGTGCAGGGCGAAATTCTCGCCCTCAAGGAAACCATCAACACGATGGTCGACCAGCTCTCATCCTTCGCCGCCGAGGTGACCCGCGTCGCCCGCGAAGTCGGCACAGAGGGAAAACTGGGCGGGCAGGCCAAAGTCGATGGCGTGGCCGGTACGTGGAAGGACCTCACCGACAACGTCAACTCCATGGCCTCGAACCTGACGTCTCAGGTGCGCAACATCGCCGAGGTCACGACGGCCGTGGCCCTGGGCGACCTGACCAAGAAGATTACTGTCGACGTGAAGGGCGAAATCGCCCAGCTCAAAGGCACGATCAACACGATGGTCGATCAGCTCTCGTCCTTCGCCGCCGAGGTGACCCGCGTCGCCCGCGAGGTCGGTACCGAAGGCAAGCTGGGCGGACAGGCCGTCGTACGCGGCGTCGGCGGAACGTGGAAGGATCTGACCGACACCGTCAACTCGATGGCCTCGAACCTTACGAACCAGGTGCGCAACATCGCCGAAGTCGCGACCGCCATCGCGCGCGGCGACCTTTCGCGCAAGATCACCGTCGACGTGCGCGGCGAAATCCTTGAACTGAAAATCACGATCAACACGATGGTCGACCAGCTCTCCTCCTTCGGTTCCGAAGTGACCCGCGTCGCCCGCGAAGTCGGCACGGAGGGTAAGCTCGGCGGACAGGCCATCGTGCAGGGGGTCGGCGGCACGTGGAAGGATCTCACCGACAACGTGAACTCCATGGCCTCGAACCTGACGAACCAGGTGCGCAACATCGCCCAGGTCGCCACCGCCATCGCCCGCGGCGACCTCTCACGCAAGATCACCGTCGACGTCAAGGGTGAAATGCTCGAGCTCAAGAACACGATCAACACCATGGTCGACCAGCTGTCGTCCTTCGGCTCTGAAGTGACGCGCGTCGCCCGCGAAGTGGGAACAGAAGGTAAACTTGGCGGCCAGGCGCGCGTGCAGGGGGTCGCCGGCACGTGGAAGGATCTCACCGACAACGTGAACCTGCTGGCCGCCAACCTGACCACCCAGGTGCGCGCCATCAGCGACGTGGCCACCGCTGTCGCCAAGGGCGACCTGAGCCGTTCGATTCAGGTCGTGGCGGCCGGCGAGGTGGCCGCCCTGAAGGACAACGTCAATGAGATGATCCGCAACCTCAAGGAGACGACGCAGATCAATACGGCGCAGGACTGGCTCAAGACCCACATGGCCAAGTTCTCGCGCATGCTTCAGGGGCAGCGCGACCTGCTCACCGTCTCGCGTAAGGTGCTCTCGGACCTCGCACCCCTCGTCAACGCGCAGTACGGCGTATTCTATCTGGCCGACGATCACGAAGACCCGACCCTGCGTCTGCTCGCCACCTACGCGTACAAACCACGCAAGGGGCAGCCCACGGAGATCCGCTTCGGCGAAGGACTGGTCGGCCAGTGCGCCATCGAGAAGCAGATGTCGCTGCTCAACAATCTGCCCGACAACTATGTGCACGTCAGCTCGGGGCTCGGTTCTGCGCCGCCGCGTAACGTGATCGTGCTGCCGGTGCTCTTCGAAGGGACGACGAAGGCGGTCATCGAGCTCGCCTCGATGGAGCCGTTCAGCGAACTCCACCTGACGCTGCTCGAGCAGCTCGCCGACGCCCTCGGCGTGGTCATCAACACCATTTCGGCGAATGAGCGCACCGAAGAGCTGCTCAAGCAGTCGCAGCAGATGACCGAAGAGCTCCAGAAGCAGCAGGAGAAGCTTCGCCACACGAACGCAGAGCTCGAAGAGAAGGCGCTGCTGCTCGCTCAGCAGAAGCGCGAGGTCGAAATCAAGAACGCCGAGGTCGAGTTCGCCAAGCGGACAATCGAGGAAAAAGCGAATCAGCTCGCGCTGACCTCCAAATACAAGTCCGAATTCCTCGCGAACATGTCGCACGAGCTGCGCACGCCGCTGAACTCCCTGCTCATTCTCTCGAAGATGCTCTCGGAGAATACCGACGGCAATCTTTCTGAGCGCCAGGTGGAATTCGCCGAAACCATTTACTCCTCTGGCAACGATCTGCTCGAGCTGATTAACGAAATCCTCGATCTTTCCAAGATTGAGTCGGGGACGATGGCCGTCGACAAGACCGACGTCTCCTTCCGGGATCTTCAGGAGTACGTCGAGCGCACCTTCAGCCAGATCGCCGTCAACAAGGGGCTGGAGTTCCGCATCCGGGTCGACGACGCCCTCACACCCTCCATGCACACCGACGTGAAGCGCCTGCAACAGGTGCTCAAGAACCTGCTGTCCAACGCCTTCAAGTTCACCGACGCCGGCGAAGTGGAGCTGAGTATCTTCAGTGCGACCGAAGGGTGGAGCCCGGGCCATCCGACGCTCGGTGCCGGCGACCAGGTCGTCGCCTTCTCTGTCCGCGACACGGGTATCGGTATCCCGGCCGACAAACAGAAGATCATCTTCGAGGCTTTTCAGCAGGCAGACGGAACCACAAGCCGCAAGTACGGCGGCACCGGCCTGGGACTTTCCATCAGCCGCGAGATTGCAAAGCTGCTGGGCGGCGAACTGCGCGTCACGTCAAACCCCGGCGAGGGGAGTATGTTTACGCTCTTTGTTCCGGTCGGCGACGTTGCCCGCACCTGGACGGCCGCACCCGTGCTCCAGCCTTCGGAGAAGGTGCACCGGCCCGAGCGGGAGCGCGAACGCGGCGAAAGCTACCCCCTCTTCTCCGGCGACGACCGTGACATTGTCCAGGCCGACGATCTGAGTGTCCTTATCATTGAAGACGATCCCCACTACGCCCAGATCCTGGTCGACGCCGCGCGCGCCACCGGCTTCCGGGGCGTGGTTGCCACCAACGGCGCAGCGGCCCTGCGCGATGCGCGCACGCTGCGTCCGCAGGCCATCACGCTCGACATCCGGCTCCCCGACATGGACGGCTGGGCCGTGCTCGACCGGCTGAAGCACGACCCCGCCACGCGGCACATTCCCGTGCACATCGTGTCGATCGACGAAGCCCTGCACCGGGGGATGCGGCTCGGGGCCTACGCCTTCGTGCAGAAGCCGAGCGATCGGGCCCAGGTCGAGGGGATCTTCGCGCGCCTGAAGTCGTTCTCGGAGCGACCGGTGCGCCGCATGCTCCTGGTCGAAGACGACGACGTACAGCGGCGCAGCCTGCGCGAGCTGATCGGGCACGAAGACATCGAGATCGACGAGGCGCGCAGCGGCGAAGAAGCCGTCGTGAAGCTCGGCAGTGACCGCTTCGACTGCATCGTGCTGGATCTCGGGCTCCCCGACGTCGAAGGCATAGAGCTCGTTCGGCGCGTGAAAGAGGCGGCCGGCCCCGTGCCCATCATCATCTATACCGGCCGCGACCTCGCGCCGCAGGAAGAGACCGAACTCCGCCGGTATGCCGAAAGCATCGTCGTCAAGGGTCCGAGCGCGCCCGAACGCCTTCTCGACGAGACCGTCCTGTTCCTGCACCGCGTCTACACGGGCCTGTCGAACAACCAGCGCGAGATGATCCAGGCCGCTCACCTCAACGAGCCGCTGCTCGACGGCCGTAAGGTGCTCATCGTCGACGACGACGTGCGCAACATTTATGCGCTCACCAGCGTTCTCGAGCGCTATCGCATGAACGTGGTGCACGCCGAGAACGGCCGGGACGCCATCAGCCGCCTGCAGAACCAGACCGACATCGACATCGTGCTCATGGACGTCATGATGCCCGAGATGGATGGCTACGAAACCATGCGCTCCATCCGGCGCATCCCGCGACTGGCGGCACTGCCGATCATCGCCGTGACCGCCAAGGCCATGAAAGGCGACCGCGAGAAGTGCCTCGAGGCCGGCGCCTCGGAGTACATCACGAAGCCGGTCGATCCCGAGCACCTCGCTTCTCTGCTGCGCATCCTGCTGTCGCGCGAAGGACGCACGTGCTGAGAACCCCCACACCGCTCGAAGTCGACCTGCTCCTCGAGGCCGTACGCCGGCTCAGCGGGTGCGATTTCAGCGCGCACTCGCGGGCCATGCTTCTCGAGCGGATCGAAGCCTTCTGCGGTGACAGCGACGTCACCACGATGCCGCAGCTCATCGATCGCATCCTGGTCGACGACGGCGAGCGCCATGCGCTCATCGTCGCCCTTACGCGCGCGCCGGGTCCGCTTTTCCGCGACGTCCCCTTCTTCGAGGCCGTTCGCGACCGGGTTATTCCGCTCCTGCGCACCTATCCCTCGATCCGCGTGTGGAATCCGGGGTGCGGCAACGGCGCCGATGCCGTCACCCTGGCCGCGCTGCTCGCCGAGGCGAACCTGCTCGCACGGTGCCGGATTTACGCGACCGACCTGAACCAGAGATCGGTCGACGCGGCCGGCCGCGGCGTTTTCGACGACGTCTTCCGCCTTGAGGCGCAGGGGCTTCTCGCGCGCTATCCCGGATACTTTGTGCGACAGGGCCGGCGCATCCGTGCGCGGCCGGAACTGCGCCGGAACATCCTCTTTGCGGTGCACAGTCTGAGCACCGACGCCGACTTCAACGATTTTCACTTCATCCTGTGCCGTAATACCCTGCCCGCCTACGCGCCCCCGGTTCAGGCGCGCGCGTTTCGCCTGTTCCACCGCAGCCTCGTCTCTCTCGGCTTTCTCGCGCTGGGTCGGGGCGAGACTCTCGGCAGGCATCCCCACAGGCATGTTTACGAACCCCTGGATGAAGACGCACGCATTTACAGGAGGCTGTCATGACACCCGTTGCCGAGCGCCGGAGCGGCTCATGAACACTCCCCAGCGCGCACCCGTGCGCATCCTGCTCGTAGACGATCTGGCCGCCAATCTGGTGGCCCTCAAGGAGATGCTGGCGAGCCCGGAATATACCCTCGTGACCGCCGCGAGCGGCCGTGAGGCCCTGCGGTGCCTGCTTGAAGGGGATTTCGCGGTCATCCTGCTTGACGTTTCGATGCCCGAGATGAATGGCTTCGAGGTCGCCGAGGCCGTCAAGGCGCGTGACCGGACCCGCGGCACGCCGATCATCTTTCTCACCGCCCTGCGTACCGACGTCAACAGCATCTATCGTGCCTACTCGGCGGGCGGTGTGGACTATCTCGAGAAGCCGCTCGATGCGGAGATCGTCCGGGCCAAGGTCGCCGTCTTCGTGGAGCTGTACCGCCACAAGAGAGATCTCACGCTTAAGAACGAGCAGATCGCGCGGCAAGCCGAGCTCCTGCGTGAGAGCGAGCGCCGCGAGCAGGCCTACCGTCTGGCCGAGCTGCAGCGGGAGAGCGCCATCCGCTATCGGAACCTGGCGGAATCGATTCCGCAGATTGTCTGGACGGCCCGCCCCGACGGCGGGGTCGAATATATGAATGCGCGGTGGTCTGAGGCAACCGGGATGGCGCTGGCCGATGCACACGAAGAGGGCTGGCTCGAGGCCGTCGATACCCCGCAGCGGGAGGCATTCCTGATCGCCTGGCGGCAATGCCTGCGTGACCGGCGCCCCTTCGAGTCAGAGTGCCGGCTGCGCAGGGCGGCAGGCGAGCCTCGCTGGTACCTCTGCCGCGCGCTCCCCGAAGTCGACCGCGATGGCACGATCATCAACTGGCTCGGGACCTTTACCGACATCGACGAGGCCAAGCGCGCCTCTGAAGAGCGCGCGCTGCTGCTGGAGCGAGCCAATCGCGCGGTCGAGATCCGGGACGAATTTCTCTCGATTGCCTCCCACGAGCTCAAGACGCCGCTGACCGCGCTGCGGCTGCAGCTTCAGCTGCTGCAACGGCGCCTCCAGATGGGCGGTGCCGATGACCCCCGGACGATGATTGAAGAAAAGCTCGGGCTGGTGAGCGGAGCCGTCCGGCGCATGACCGATCTGATCGACAATCTCCTGGATGTGACCCGTGTCGCCGCGGGGGTTCTCGAGCTCGACCGGAAAGAAACGCTGCTGAACGAGGCTGTCGAATCTGTGATCGCCAATCTCACGGCCGGTCACACGCCGGAGGTTCGCTTGCGAAGCGTCGCGCCGGTGGCGGGGTACTGGGACCGCCTGCGCATCGAACAGGTGCTCACCAATCTGGTTTCCAATGCCTTGAAGTACGGGGACGGAAAGCCGGTCGAGGTGTCAATTGCCGAAGAGCCGGGCTGGGCCGTCGTAAGCATCCGCGACCACGGGATCGGCATCCGCAAGGACAAGCTCGGCACAATCTTCGACCGATTCGAGCGGCTCGTCGGCGGCAGACAGTACCCCGGCCTCGGGCTCGGGCTGTACATTTCCCGCGAAATCGTGCAGGCCCACGGCGGGCGGATCGAGGTGGAGAGCGCCCCTGACTATGGATCCAGCTTCACCGTGCGTCTGCCCCTGGCCCGGCCCGGGGTCGCCGATGAACCAGCCGCGGGCCCGGCTGAACCGCTCTCGTCCTGATTGCGCCCAGGCTCAGCGCGGGGCAAGCGCCGCTGACGCACGCTCACGGGCGCGGTCAGCCTCTTCGGCAAGCCGGGCAAACGCGGGGACGTCGGTATCCCACTCGATCAGCGTGCTCACCGGCCTGCGGGCGTGCCGCAGGGCTTCGGTGTAGAGGTCCCAGACGACGTCGGGCGTGGGCCCGACATGGTCGTCGAAGAGAAAATCATCGCGCCGCGAGTGGCCGGCCACGTGAATCTCCACGATTCGCTCGGCAGGCATCCGCCGCACGTAGTCGAGCGGGTCCAGTCCATGATTGAAGGCGTTGACGACGACGTTGTTCACGTCGAGCAGCAGCAGGCAGTCGGCGCGCGCCGCCACTTCGGCCACGAATTCAGCCTCGGAGATGGTGTCAGCGCGGGTGCGGACGTAGGTGGAAATGTTTTCCACGGCGATGCGGCGGCCGAGCCGATCCTGGACGCGCAGAATGTTCTCGACGGCGATGCGCAGCGCCTCGTCGGTCAGGGGCAGGGGCAGGAGGTCATGGGAATGATGGCCGCCGAGGGAGCTGAAGCAGAGGTGATCCGAGATCCACATCGGTTCGATGGCCGCGGCCAGTTCCGCCAGGTGATCGAGGTAGGCCGCATCGACCCCGTCGGCGCTTCCGAGCGACATCGCGACGCCGTGCAGCGCGACCGGATGGTTCGCGCGGATCGCCTCGAGCTGGCGCCGCGCCGGCCCGTGAGAGTCGAGGAAGTTTTCGGTGATCGCCTCGAACCAGTCGACACGCCCCGGCGCTTCGCGGATCTCCGCATAGTGCGCCGACTTGAGGCCGACACCCATGCCGACGTATGCCGGCCAGGATCGATGTTCAATGGCCAATGGTTGACCCTTCATTCGGGTCCCCCCTCGGGCTAAGCATTGATCACATCTTTTGGCCTGGCTAACAGCCAGCCCAGTTCGTAATCGTGTAGTTTTTCCAGTCCGCGCCCTATTGTGAGCCACCCTGGAAGCCCATTTTGTTTCAGGTGCCCACCCAATGACGCGACGGTCGTCAAGGCATCCTGCACGGTCTTAAGCGGGAGGTTCGCCGTTCTTGGAAGGACTCGTAGAATTTCGAGCTGCGTTGGATTCAGCACCTCTGAAGCCGGCCGGTCGCCTCCGATGCGGGCGAGGGTGCGTAGTGTCAGCATTTGCAGCGCCATGGGTACAAAGATGCCCAAGGCAACCAGCATGTTCTCATACGATTCGAGCTGCCGCTTCTCCAGCTGGCAGCCGGTTTTCAATGCTTTAAAATACTCCTCCACTATCCACCGCGCACGGTATATGTCGACGATTCGCAGCATCGCCTCCGGCGTCGAAATACTCTCCGTGCTGTAGAGCAGCCACTCCACGGGCTTTACGTCGTCCGGTGCATTCACCTCCGTCACGCAAACAATATTCACCGGAATCCGACCGCTCGTCGTTTCGAGCTCGACACTGGTCGCGGCAATCGAAAGGGTGGCCAATCGGGCGTCGCGGGGTGGATGGGCCTTCTGGTCCTCCTTGTTACCGGATTTTCTCCGACTCGGTAATTCAATCTCCCGCTCTGCCGCAACTTTCGCACGGGAGAGCGCTGTGGAGACGCGCTTGTCATCGCCAGCGATGCGACGATCGATTCTTCCCCGAATAACAAAGGCGCACTGCGAGGAAATGAGTTCAAAAAGGAGCTTGCCGTCGTCGCCCTCGCGATCCATCACGTGAATGGCTCGTCTGTCGAGGCACCTTTCGGACGCCTTGACTCCTTCCAGCCAACGGAGCTGTTCACTTGCAGCGCCTTCAGCCTTCTTCTCGTGCGCACCTCGAGGGCTCGGGATCACGCTCGCTAATCCCAATGGGACTCGGTTTTCAAGCTCCACGGCCAGCGACACATGGCAACGAAAATCAACGGACGCGCTGTTGACGTCGGTGGTGTCGTGGAGGACAAGCAGGCTGCTCTGGCCCGCTGCGCGGGCCCTTGTCTGTGAGTAGTGCCCGGACAGAATTTCCGGCAATGATACCCGTTCGTTCCTGATAAACCGGTACGTTCCCTCGAGGTCACTGGATTTCATCGCCGCTGGAAAGCTTAATGAGGGATCGCTACGAAGCCTGTCGGCGATATGAATCAAACGGTTTTCAAGGCGCCTGTCGACCAGGCGCGAATATCGAAAATCACCGACGAAGTCGAAGGCTGACATGGAGACCCCATAGCGCGTGTGCACTATATGGGATCAGAACCGACGATCCGTGTCCAGAGATGTGTATGATCTTTAGCCCCTCGGGGGACGACAGGGGGGCCTGAAGGAGCCGGCTGAAGTCCTGACCGCAGCTTACTTCGGTTCCTTCAGACTCGCGCCCTTGATCTTCAGGCACGCGTCCTTGTCCATCTTGACCCAGCCCTTACCCTTGCAGGCATTCAGGCCCATGCAACCGTGCGACTTGGTGGCGCACTCGGTTTTTCCCTTGCAGGAGTTGCCACCCCAGCATTGGACTTTTTCGCCGCCGGCAGCAGGCTTCTCGGCGGCTTGAGACGGGGCGGCAACGACGAGACCGGCCAGCGCGGCGGTCAACAGGGCAGACTTCTTCATGCGGAAACACTCCAATCGCGCGGCCGTGGAAAAGGCCGCTGTTCAACATGGTACCGGACCAGCGCAGGGCATGGCGAACGCCGAGCGCGCTGCAAGGAAAGGCGCCCCCGGAGGGGCGCCAGGCATCAGGAAAACGCGCGGCTTACTTCGCGGGCTTCGGATTCGCTTCGACAAAGAGCTCGATCTCGACGTCGTCACCCACGACAATGCTGCCGGTCTCGGTGATCTTGCTCCAGGCAATGCCGAAGTCCTTGCGGTTGACCTTCGTGGTGGCCTGGAAGGCGGCGGCATCGCGGCCGTAGGCGTCCTTGGTCATGCCGAGAAAGACGGCATCGAGGACGATGGGTTTCGTGACGCCGCGCATCGTCAGGTTGCCGTGAATCTTGAAGCCGCTCCCCTCCGAAACGACCTTCGTCGACTTGAAGATCAGCTTCGGGTGCTTCTCGACGAGAAAGAAGTCACCGCTGCGCAGGTGATCGTCGCGCTTCGCATTGTTCGTGTCGATGGAGGCAGCGTCGATCTCAAACACGACCTTCGAGTTTTCGATCTTTTTGGCATCCCAGGTGAACTCGCCGGAGAACTTGTTGAACTGCCCGCGTACCTTGGCCAGCAGGTGGCGCACGGTAAAGTTCACGTTCGTGTGCGCCGTATCCACGACGAAGTCCTGGGCCGAGGCGCTCCCGGCGAACAGCGCGACGCCGAGCAGGGCGCCGAGGATAGAATTCCTATTCATGGTTCTGGATTCCCTTCTTCTGTTTTCAGCGTCAAAAAAAGCCCCCCGTTCTGCGGGAGGCCGTACGGACAATTCCAATATCATGAGACGCACGGGCGCGGCGAATCGTTCACGTCAGGCGGGCCGCGTCAGTCAAGAACAGCGGATCGCGTCAGTGAAGATGATCAGCGGGAACCGTCTTCGGGCGGATAGACGGATAGATACTCGGCTTCGCGATTGGTCGGCCAGACGCCGGCGCGGTTCAGCTCCCATTCGGCATAGCGCGGGAGCGCGCCGTCGGTCCACGCGAAGCGCACCACGTACCGATCGATCGGCTGGGTCTCGGCATAGGCATACCATCCGTCGACGCGGACGGCCGCGGTCGCTTCGCCCATGTAGGTCTTG
The DNA here is from genome assembly GCA_041690355.1 of bacterium. Taxonomy (GTDB): domain Bacteria; phylum J088; class JAWLBW01; order JAWLBW01; family JAWLBW01; genus JAWLHK01. Next base: position 271,498 of record JAWLHK010000004.1, read on the forward strand.
ACGGCTTCGCGCACGGTGCGGAAATAGCCGTGGCCCGGCGTGAACAGGACGGCGCGGATCGCGCTCCGGCCCACGACCGACGTCTCGCGGGCGTATCCGCCGGGCGGCACGAACTCCCGTTGGGGGAGCGGGTCGCAGGCGAACAGGGCCGCCGCGAGGAAAAGCAGGGGTAACCAACGCACGGTATATGGTACCACCGTGCGAGGACCCGGAGATCAGTCTTTGCGGTCGGGATCCAGGTAGCTCGCCGTCCGGGCACGGGCGGCATCGTCGCCGCCGAGGTAGTCGGGGATCTCCCAGATGTCGCCCCAGTTCTGGGCGCCGCCGTCGACGGCCAGGGTTTCGCCGCTGATGAAATCCGATGCGGGCGACACCATGAACGCTGTGGCCCAGGCGATCTCCTCCTCGGACCCGAGGCGCTTGGCGGGGATGGCGTGGCGGCTCGTCGCGACCAGCTCGGGCGGATACTGCTTCATGCCGGTGGACTGGATGGTGCCGGGGGCCACGGACGTAACCTGGATGTTGTACCTGGCCCACTCGGTGCCGAGGGTCTTGGTCATGTTGACGACGCCGGCGCGCGCGGCCCCCGTGTGCACCATGCCGGGGAACCCTTTCCACATGTTCGCCGTGATCGTGCAGATCTTGCCGCCGCCGTTTTCAATCATCCACTTGAGCGCCACGGCGCGCGTCATGTTCCACGTGCCGTTCAGGTTGTTGGTCACCACGGCGGCGAACCCGTTGGGCGAGATCATCTCGGCCGGCGAGGGGAACTGGCCGCCGGCATTGTTGATGAGGATATCGATGCGTCCGTACTCCTTGAGCACGGCGTCGACGAAGGCGTCGACTTCGTCAGCCTTGCGGATGTCGCAGGTATGCACGAAGGTGGCAATGCCGCGCTCCTTCAGCTCGGCGGCGCCCGTCTGCAGCTTCTCGAGGTTGCGGCCCGAAATGGCGATCTTCGCGCCCAGGCGCCCGAGCTCGCGGGCGATGGCCAGACCGATACCCGCGCCGCCGCCGGTGACGATGGCGACCTTGTCCTTGAACAGACCTTCAGCAAACACGTTCACGGCAACTCCCCTTGCAGAAAGTGCTCATTGTATCCAATGCGCTCCGGGGAGGCACGGGTGCGGAGATCAGAGTCCAGAGTCCAGAGTCGAGAGTCGAGGGCGGGTGTCAGCGGCCGGCGCGGCGTTCGCCGCGGCGTGGCCGCCGTCCCTCGTCCTCCGGCCTTACGTGCAGCGGGAGCTCCCGCTGGATGGGGGGAAGGAAGGCGTCTGCGTACTGGCGGGCAAAGCGCTCGAAGGGGCTGGGCCGGTGGTGGGTCAGATCGAGAACCGTTTCGGTGACGTGGGCGGCGCCGTTGTCGATGTGAAAGGCGGCGCGCTCGATGAGAAGCTCGGCGAGCCACGCCGGGACGCCCGCCTCGGCGTACCGGTCGATCATCTCTTCGGCACTGACCGCAACGTAATGGATCTCGCGCTGCAGCGTGGCCGAGAGCCTCCGGGCGACCTCTTCGGCCGTCAGCGCCTCTGGGCCCGTCAAGGTGTAGGCGTTACCCGCATGCGCTTCGGGGCGCAGCAGTACCTCGACGGCGGCAGCGGCGACGTCGAGGGCGTGAATGTAACTGACGCGGGCATCCCCCTCGGCCAGGTAGAACTTCCCTTCACGCCGGATGCTCTCGCCATGCGTCATCGCGAACTTCTGCATGAAGCAATTCGGTCGCAGAAACGCGTGCGGAATGCCGGATTCCTCGATGTAGCGCTCAATCTCCCGGTGACGGCGCGCCATCTCGAACGACTCGGTGTCTGCGCCGAGCGTCGACTGCTTGACCAGAAACTGCACGCCCGCCCGGGCGGCGGCATTGACGATGTTTCGCGCCAGGCGTACCTGATCGGGGGCATCGGGCGTGACCTGATAGAGAAAGCGGCACCCCTCGAGGGCCATGTCGAGGGTCTCGGGCCGGTCGTAATCGACCACGACGTGCTGCGCTTCGGGAGCGGCGGCGAGAATTTCGCCCGGATGGTGGACGGCCGCCCGAACACGCGCGCCGCGAGCGAGCAGGCGGGCGACCAGTTCGGTTCCTACGGTCCCTGACGCGCCGGTGACGAGGATCATACCGCCACCGTAGCACAGGCGGAATCGGGGCGGGAGCCTGGGGGCGCGTGCTCCGGAGGGCTCGCTTGAACCCTGCAGGCAAAGTGCTGGAATCCGTCGGAGCCCGGTCCGTGTCTCTTCACGGCCGCACGGGTCTCCGCGGATGCCTGACAAGGAGTCTACCCGGTCAACATTACCGGTTGATGACCAGTGAAAGTATAAAAAATGGGGGAACGGAGCAGGTCCGTTCCCCCTTGGAAATGCCGGCGACTGGCTTACAGATCGCGTCCGATCTGCCAGCCCAGTGAGCTCGGATCGGCGTAGTAGTAGGTGCCGTCGGCGGACCAGTTCACGCCCACCAGCGCGTAGCCGGAGGAATAGGGTCCGAACTCAACGAGCCCTTCGGCGACGAACGGATACCAGAGGCCGGTATCGATGCCGCTCAGCTTGCCGTACACCGTCTGGTTCAGGGCGGTGTTCGACCACTGGTCGAGCACGGTGATGCCGCCTATTTCGAGCCGGCCCCCCTGATAGTTCAGCAGCGAGACGTAGGCCGTCGTGGAGCTGAACTTGACCCAACCGGTGACCCGGGCGGCGAGGTTGGAGCTCTGCACCGAGCCGGTTGCTACCTGCCGGATCCCATAGTATCCACCGGAATAGGTGTCGAGCAGGACGCGGGTCGGACTCGTCCAGGTGCTCTCCACGTAGGCGGCGACGTCCAGCAGCGTACTGCTCGTCGCCGCAACGTCATACTGAGCGCCGTCCATGAACCAGAGCTGCGATTTGAACGTGCCGTTCTGCAGGGCCGGCATGCCGGTCACGGCACCGCTGAGGTCCGTGGGCGCCATGTCGACCTTCACATAGGGCCCCGTGACGCAGTTGCTGGCGTTATAGGTCGTGTTCACCGCGCAGACCGTCACGGTGTAGTTGTTGTTGAAGCTCTCGCCCTGCTGGTGCGCGACCGTGACTTCACCGTTCGCATCGACCGCGAAGACCATATCGTTCGAAGCCGTGTACGTGAACGATTCGGCGGTCGGACTGCCGGCATAGCCGTTGGAGACGGTCGCCAGAACCTGGAAGGTCGCACCGTCGGCATAGCGGGCCATGTAGGGTGCATACCCGGCCGACAGCTCGCTCACCGGATTGTACACGTACATGTTGCGCGTGACGGCACTGCCGCTCGTCTGCGGCGTCACGCGCAGCCGGTTCCAGTTCGTCCACGACGACGAGTTCGGCAGGTTGACCTTCGTGAACGTGACCGTGGCCGACGTCGCGTCGAGGGGCGAAATCGAGAGCTCGCCGTAGGTGCTGCCGACGTAGTCTGCGCTGAACGTGTAGCTCTGCGCCACCACGTCGTTCAGGTAGTTGCGCCCCTCGGCCCAGACCACGATCGTTTCGCCGGGCTGCAGATAGGTCTTGCTAGACTGCGTGAACAGGCTGACGTTGGTCACGACAGACGGATCCTGCGCCGTCAGCGTGATCGCGCCGTACCGCGTGGGGCTGTTGCACGTGCCGCCCACATAGGCGCGGAGGGTCGAATTGCCATTTCCGGTCGCCGTGGCCAACCCCGTTTCGTCAACCGTGAACGTGCTGCCGCTGTAGACGCACCAGGAGAAGCCGACCCCTTCGATCTGCGAACCCTGATAGTCGTAGGCCGTCGCCACGAGCTGCCGCGACCCGTCCTTGGCGACCGTGGTGCCGCTCGGCGCCGAGACGCCGATCGAGTTGACGTCGTTGGTGCCCCAGATCGTGAAGCTGAAGGTGCTCCCGTACTGCGTGCACTCCTCTTCCAGCGTCGTGTACTGCGCGGGGCAGAGCCAGGCGTTCACCGTAACCGATCCGCCCGTCGCAACACTCCCGGCCTGGAAGCTGATAGCGGTATACCCACCTGAGTAGCTGCGCGACACCTCGCTCAGCAGATCGGAGTTCGAGCTCGTGTAGACCAGGCGCGAACCGGGGTCAATCTGGTAGTAGCCTGCGTTGATGACGCTGGCATAACAGGTGCCCGCGTTGCCCGCATACAGAGTCGTTCCGCTGCAGTAGGCATACGAGATACTGGTCGGCTCGCCGGCGTCATAGACGTTGAACGTGATGTATGCCTGTGCGTCGTCGCCACCGGTCTGACTCGGAACGCTGGCGGTGAAGGCCCGCGCTCCCGTCCCGGTGAAGGTCACGACGCCGGACTCCGACATGGTGGCGCCTTCGGGCACGGTCCACGTCGCGCTCACCAAGCCGAGGTACCGGCCGTTCAGATTGTAGCCGCGTACGCTGAGCGTCGGGGTCGCCGTCGAGGCGATATTGCGCGTACCGTGATTCTGAGCGTCGTCGCCGTCATAGCGGATCTTGATGCTCTGCAGGCGGTTATCCTGCGCGGTCACGTAGATGACGCCGGTTTTGCCGTTGGCGGTGGCGCGGATGTAGGTGGAACCCTCGGTTCCCCCGGCCGTCACGGTGGCGGTCGACGAGCTCCCTTCGACGCCGGCGACATTGTAGTTATCGCTCGACCACGAGAAGCTGACCCCGGGAATCTCTTCATTCCCGTAGTTATACGCCTTGGCGTTCAGCGCCAGCGACGAGGTCGCGTCGTTGGTCCGAACCAGCGTTCCGTTCGACGAGCTGACGACGACGTAGGAGATGTCGTTCTGGTCGAAAACCGTGAACGTGAGCTCGCGCGTGAGCGAACCGGCCACGGCGCGAATGGTCGTCGTGCCGGCAGCCGCCGGTGTTATCGTGGCCGTCTGCTGCTGCGCCGCGAGGGTGGCCACGTTCGTGTTCGTCGACGTCCAGGTGACCGTAGCGCCGCTGAGGTACGTACCCGCGTAGTTGTAGGGATAGGCCGTGCAGCTCACCGCGTCTCCGCCGGCGACCGCCCGCGACTTCTGGCACGACAGGTACAGCGACGTCACCGCGTTCGGGTTGTAGACCGTGATGCTGCGGTCGGCATAGACGCCGCCTGAGACGGCTCGGATGGTCGCCGTACCGGCGGCCAGACCGTTCACGCGCCCCTGGCTGTTCACGGTGGCGAGGTTCGCGTTTCGCGACTGCCAGTCGACCGTCGCATTGTCGATGATCTCGTTGTACTGGTTGTAGACCGTCGCCGACAGCTGCACGGAGCCGCCGGTCTGTACACTGCTGCCGCCCGTCACGTAGACGCGCGCCGGCTTGCGGTCGAACTCGCGCACGCCGACGGTGTAATTGGCGCTGGCTTCCTCGGCGCTCACGGTAATCTGGGTCTCGCCGGCGCCGGTTCCGCTGACCAGGCCCGATTCGCTGACGGTAGCCACGGCCGAATTGCCGGTCGTGTAGGTGAACTTCACGTTGCGCAGGGTCTCGCCGCAATTGTTCTTGGCCGACGGGTAAAGCTGCACGGTCTTGCCGACGCTGATCCGGCTCGCACTCGCATGAACGCTGACCTCCGAAACGGCACTCGAGCACTCGCGCCCTTCGCCATCATAGCGCCACCAGGAGCGGCTGCCTGACTTCCACAGCTGATAGTAATAGAGGCCCGGACGCCCCGCCCGATCGGTCCACGCGTCGCCGGCGGGGTTCTGCCCCTGCGTCCACGCGGGACGTTCAGAGAACTCGGCTTTCGGGCCGCGGCCGTAGTAGTAGACGCCGTATTCGGCGCGCGGCTCCTGCGTGACCGTATAGCTGTAGTTGCTGTAGGCCTCGTACTTGCTCGTACCGTAGAGAAAGCGGAAGTCGGCCGCCGAGGCAACGAAGGTCTTCACGTCGGTCTGGCGTTCGTACTCGTAGAAGCCGTTGTAGGCCGTGCCGCCGTACTTGTCAGCCGACTCGGGGATCGCAAAGTGCCACTCGCCGCGCACGTGCTGGGCGCTGACTGCTTCGTTGCGCATCCACCAGGTCCAGCCGAGCAGGCCCGTATTGGCGTCGGTGGCCGTCCAGCCGCTCCAGATCGTACGCACGTTCGAGGGCCAGGCCTGCGTCAGGTCGGCAGCCGGATCGGTCTTGTACCAGAAGGTGTATCCGTTGTATTCCCGCTTGTACCAGCCGGTGGTGCCATCGGGGCCCGCTTCGTCGGCGGCGACGTAACCGGTGGACGTGACCATGATGCCCCCCCGCAGGCTGCGCGCCGTGCGGAACACGTGGGCGGGCTCGTACGCGCCGTCGCCGGCGCCCACGGCGGGCTGGTCCTTCTGCGGCGGGACGATCAGTTTGGCGTCGCCGGAAAGGGTGGAATTCAGATTCGAGAGCGTCTCGACGAGATTGGCCTGGATCTCGGCCTCGGCCTCTTTCGAGAGCTCGGCGGCGAGGGCGCCGGGAATGGTCACCGCGGCCGGCTTCGGCTGCGGGTCTTCGTTGGACGAACAGGCCGCAAGAAACACGCCTGCAATGCCGATCGCACGGATCAGATTACGAACCACCATGGACTCCTCCCACTCAATTTTCAGATAAGGGTGCTGCCGGAAAGATAGAAATCGAGTGCTTAGTATAGCGCAAATGACGCAGCCGGCCAAAGCGCTCGGCGGTCGGATCGTATATGTCCTGGCCGGTCGGCTGGAAGGGGGCAGGCAAAAAAAGGGGGAATCCCTTTCGGAATTCCCCCTTCGGTAACCGTAATCAGAAACCGCTCAGGAGCAGCCCGAGGTCTCGCCGCAGCTGACGCACTTGAGGCAGGTGCCGTTGCGCACGAGGGTCATCTGGCCGCAGTTCGTGCAGGGGTCGCCCTCGTAGCCCTTCTGGCGGGCGATGGCGACCGCCTCGAGCCGCTCGTCGCGCGCGCGCGGCGGGGGCGGGAGGTGATCGGAGGGCACAACTTCCTGCATGCCGCCCGACGCGGCCTGATAACCACCGCCGTTACCGCCGCCCGACTCCGTCGCGAACGGGCGTACGTGCGAAGAGTGCCGGGGCGCAAGGCGCAGGCCGAGCTGGCGCGGATCCATGTCGGATTCTTCTTCCTCGTCAAAGTCGGGTTCGCGGCCGAGCGTGTCGTGGCGCAGATCTTCAGGCTGCACCTGCGCGAGATCGGTGCGGCCCAGGTAGGTCACGGCCAGCTCGCGGAAGATGTAGTCGATGACCGAGGTCGACATCTTGATGTGCGGGTTGCCCATGACCACGCCCTGCGGCTCGAAGCGCGTGAAGACGAAGGCGTCGACGAACTCTTCGAGGGGCACGCCGTGCTGCAGGCCGAGGCTCACGGCGATGGCGAAACAGTTCATCAGCGAGCGGAAGGCAGCCCCTTCCTTGTGCATGTCGATGAACAGCTCGCCGAGCGCGCCGTCTTCGTATTCGCCGGTGCGCAGGTAGACCTTGTGGCCGCCCACGACCGCCTTCTGGGTGTAGCCGGCGCGGCGATCGGGCAGGCGCCGGCGGCGGGCCAGGTAGCGGTAGATCATCTTCTCGGCGATCTGGATTTCGCGCGGCTGGGCGGGGGCTTCGGCCCGTGCCTCTTCTTCGGCGGCATCGGCGTCGTCGTCGAGCGCAATGGCGTTCAGCGGCTGCGAAAGCTTCGAGCCGTCGCGATAGAGCGCATTGGCCTTGATCATGTACTTCCAGCTGGCCATGTACGCTTCTTTGACGTCTTCGACCGAGGCTTCGTTCGGCATGTTGATCGTCTTGGAGATGGCGCCGGAGATGAACGGCTGCGACGCGGCCATCATCTTGATGTGCGCCATCGTGGGGATGAAGCGCTTGCCGTACTTGCCGCACTTGTTCGCGCAGTCGAACACCGGCAGGTCTTCTTCGCGCAGCTCGGGCGCGCCCTCGATGGTCATGCGGCCGCAGACGTAGTCGTTGGTCTCTTCGATCTGCTGCCTCGAGAAGCCGAGGTGGGTGAGCAGATCGAAGCCGGGGTTGAGCAGCTCCTTGTCGGTCAAGCCGAGCTTGCCGCGAACGAAGTCGTCCCCGAGCGTGAAGCGGTTGAAGGCGAAGCGGATGTCGAATGCCGACTTCAACGCCTCATCAGCCTTCCGGAGCGCGTCATCGTCGAACCCCTTCTCGCGCAGCGAGTCGGCGTTGATGTGCGGAGCGCCCACGAGGTTGCCGCTGCCACGCACATATCGGATGATGCCGTCGATCTCCTTCTGGGTGTAACCCAGCCGCTTCAGCGCCGCGGGGACGCTCTGATTGATGATCTTGAAATAGCCGCCGCCGGCGAGCTTCTTGAACTTCACGAGAGCGAAGTCCGGTTCCACCCCCGTGGTGTCGCAGTCCATGACCAGCCCGATCGTGCCGGTCGGGGCGATGACGGTCACCTGCGCGTTGCGGTAGCCGTGCTGCTCGCCGAGCGAGAGGGCGCGATCCCAGTCTTCGCGCGCCGCACGCAGAAGTTCGCCGGGGGTGAACTTCGGATCGATCCCCATCGGCGTGATGGTGAGCCCCTCGTATTCCCCCTTCTCTGCGTTGTAGGCGGCGCGGCGATGATTGCGGATGACCCGCAGCATCGAATCGCGGTTGCGCTCGTAGCCGGGAAAGGCGCCGAGCTCACGGGACATCTCGGCCGAGGTGGTGTAGGAGACGCCGGTCATGATGGCCGTGATGGCGCCGCAGATCGCGAAGGCCTTCGGGCTGTTGTAGGGAATGCCCATGACCATGAGCAGCGTGCCCAGGTTGGCGTATCCCAGGCCGAGCGTGCGGAACTCGTAGGAGAGGCGCGCGATCTCGGAGGAGGGGAACTGGGCCATCAGTACCGAGACCTCGAGGACGATCGTCCACAGGCGGCACGAGTGGCGGAAGCTCTTGACGTCGAACTCGCCGCTCTCGGCGTCGTAGTACTTCATCAGGTTCGCCGACGCCAGGTTGCAGGCCGTGTCGTCGAGGAACATGTATTCGGAGCACGGATTCGAGGCGTTGATCGGGCCGTCGGTCGGGCAGGTGTGCCACTCGTTAATCGTCGTGTCGAACTGCAGGCCCGGATCGGCCGAGGCCCACGCGGCGTAGGAGATCTCTTCCCACAGATCGCGCGCTTTCATGCGCTTGGCGACCTTGCCGTCGGTGCGGCGGGTCAACGTCCACTCGGCGTCGTCTTCGACCGCCTTCAGAAAGGCGTTGGTGACGCGGACCGAGTTGTTCGAGTTCTGGCCTGAAACGGTGCCATAGGCTTCGGAGTCCCAGTTGGTGTCGTAGGTGGGAAAGTAGATCTCCTTCCACCCCTGCTCGGCCAGCTGGATGACGCGCTGGATGTAATTCTCGGGCACGAGCGCCAGGCGCGCTTCGCGGATGGCGCGCTTGAGGTCGCTGTTCTTCTTCGGGTCGTACTTCTCGGCCGCGGCGCCCCAGCCATGGCACGCCTTCATGATGGCGTTCAGGTGGCGGTTGGCGAGCTTGCTGCCCGAAACCAGCGAGGCGACCTTCTGCTCTTCGAGCACCTTCCAGTTGATGAACTGCTGCACGTCGGGATGATCGATGTCGAGGCAGACCATCTTGGCGGCGCGGCGCGTGGTGCCGCCCGACTTGATGGCGCCGGCGGCCCGGTCGCCGATCTTGAGAAAGCTCATGAGCCCCGAGCTGCGTCCGCCGCCCGAGAGCCGTTCGCCTTCGCCGCGCAGCTTCGAGAAGTTGGTGCCCGTGCCGGAACCGTACTTGAAGAGGCGCGCCTCGCGCACCCACAGATCCATGATGCCGCCGTCGCTGACGAGGTCGTCGCTGACCGACTGGATGAAGCAGGCATGGGGCTGGGGACGCTCGTAGGCGCTGGTGGACTTGGTCAGCTTGCCGGTCTTCGGATCCACGTACAGATGGCCCTGGGCGGGACCTTCGATACCATAGGCCCAGTTGAGGCCGGTATTGAACCACTGCGGAGAGTTGGGGGCGCCCATCTGCGAGGCCAGGATGTAGGCCATCTCGTCATAGAAGGCGCGGGCGTCCTGCTCGCTGTCGAAGTAGCCGTACTTGTAGCCCCAATAGGTCCAGCAGCCGGCCAGCCGGCGGAACACCTGGCGGGCGTCGCGTTCGCCGACGATGCGCTCGTCTTCGCTCATCTTGGCCATCCCCTTTTCGTCGGGGACGTGCTTCTGCAGCCACTCGGGAATGCCTTCTTCTTTCACCGCCTTCAGCTTCGCGGGCACGCCGGCCTTGCGGAAGTACTTCTGGGCGATGATGTCGACGGCGACCTGGCTCCACTCCGCGGGCACATCGATGTCTTTGGCCTCGAAGACGACCGAGCCGTCGGGATTCGTGATCCGCGACGTGCGCTTGGCAAACTCGATGCTGTCAAAGGGCTCTTTGCCTTCGCGGGTATAGAGGCGGTCGATCTTCATGGACTCTCCTGAAGGGGGGCGGCTGCGGAAACGGATCGCGCCGGGCACCCGGAAACGGTTGCGCAGTGACTACAAAAAACTACAAATAGTACCAGTCTGTCGGCCGCCGGTCGAAGCTTGAGACGGGGATGAAGAGACGGTACCCAACTCGCTGAGGATTGGGGCGCACCGCACGGGGTGGCGGAGGCCTCGTGTACACAACATTTTGTGGACGGGGAACACTATAATCCAACCTGTAGCGGTGGGTCAAGAAAAAATCGTATCACGTTCCGGGCCCGCTCGGCATGCGGTTCCGCACCGTTCCGGTGGACGATCCCGGGTCCCGGAGCGGACCGCACCGCACCCGATCGCTGAGCCCCGCTTGGCATCGTAGCGCGCGGCCGGGACAGCCGTTGTCGATTTACAATTGACAATTGACGATTGACGATTTGTCGAAGTGACGAGTTACGGGTGACGAGTGACGAATTTCCGGCAAGGGCGTGGGTCCCTTTGTACTTGCTGGTTGGCGCTCAGTGCTTGGCGCTCGGCGCTTTTTCGAAATGACGAGTTACGAGTGACGAGTGACGAATTTCCGACCAGGGAGCGCGCAGCGTGTGCGCCGGGCGTGCACGTTGTCCCCCACTCTCCCACTCCCCCACTCTCCCACTCCGCGCGGCGGACCCCCGCGCACATCACCCCTCGCCGAAGATATCCCGCAGATCCTGCACGGAAAGCTGCCCCGCTACGTCACCCTCGCCGAGCAGCTGGTCGACCAGGCCACGCTTCGCCTGCTGCAGCTCGAGCATGCGCTCTTCGACCGTGCCCTGCGCGATCAGCTTGTAGACGAAGACCGGGCGCGTCTGGCCGATGCGATAGGCGCGATCGGTCGCTTGATCTTCCACGGCCGGATTCCACCACGGATCGTAGTGGACCACGTAATCGGCTGCGGTCAGGTTGAGCCCGGCGCCCCCCGCGCGCAGCGAGATGAGGAAGACGCGGCACTCCGGATCCTCCTGGAAACGGCGCACGGGCGCTTCGCGATCGGCCGTGCTTCCATCGAGGCGCGCATAGGCGTGACCTGCCTGCGTGAGGGCCGTTCCCAGGCGATCGAGCATCTCGGTGAATTGCGAGAAGACGATGATCTTGTGATCCTCCTCCACCGCATCGGCGACGAGTTCGAGCAGCGCCTCGCGTTTTGCGGATTCGGTCACGCGCTGCGCTTCGTCGAAGGGGAGAAGGGTCGGGTCGCAGCAGGCCTGGCGCAACCGGAGCAGCGCTTCGAGCACGTGCATGCGCGCCTTGCCGATCCCTTCCTTGTCGATGCGATCGAACAGGGTGACGCGATAGCCTTCGCGCACCATTTCGTAGACGTTGCGCTGCGCATCGCTCAATTCGCAGGGCAGGATGATCTCGGTCTTGGGCGGCAGTTCGGCCGCGACGTTCTTCTTCAGGCGCCGCAGGACAAAAGGGGAAATCCGCTTGCGGAGCCGCTCGGCCACGTCGCTCCCGGGAACGCCGATGCGCTTCACGTAGCGTTCCTGAAAGTGACGCTCGGAGCCGAAGAAGCCGGGCATGGCGAACTCGAAATAACTCCAGAGTTCCCCCAGATGGTTTTCGAGCGGGGTGCCGCTCAGGGCCAGGCGGAAATCGGCGGGAACGGCGCGGGCGCACTCTGCCGTCTGCGAGCGGGCGTTCTTGATGGCCTGCGCTTCGTCGAGGACGAAATTGCGCCAGCGATAGCGCGCCAGCAGCCCGACGTCGCGGCGCAGCACGCCGTAGGTGGTGAGCACGACGTCGACCTCGGCGAGGCGGTCCACTTCGTTTCCGCGTTGATCGCCCGTCCAGCGGAGGACCCGCAGCGACGGCGCGAACTTCTCGAGTTCCCGCACCCAGTTGAAGACGACGCTCGACGGCGCGACCACGAGCGTCTGCGCGCGCCGGAGGGGCGCCGGGTCGACGGCGTCGGTAGACTCCGTACCCGCCGGTACGTTCTCTGGAGGTGAAGCCGGCTCAGTCGCGGAATTCCCCGGGGCGTGCGCTTTGCGGTGCAGAAGGAACGCGATCGTCTGCAGCGTCTTGCCGAGGCCCATGTCATCCGCAAGAATTCCGCCCAGGCGGTTTACAGCGAGCAGCGCAAGCCAGTCGAGCCCCTGTTGCTGATAGGGGCGCAGCGTCGCCTGCAGGCCGGCGGGCGGCGGGATCGAACCGGGATGCTCGAGTTCGCGCAGCGAGCGGACGACCTCGCGCCACCCCTCGTCGACGACGGCCGTGGGAACTTCGTCGAGCAGGGTGGTCAGGAGGGCAGCCTGGGCGCGGTGAACCTTGCCGTCGGGGGGAATTTCGTCGAGCCGATCGCGCAGGCGCTCGAGCTGTTCGACCGGAAGGCGCACATAGCCGTCGGGGGTGAGAATGTAACGGTTCTTGAGCTCGCGCAGCAGGCGCCAGACGTCGAAGGCCTGATCGCCGATCGTGAATTCGAAGCGGGTCTCGAACCACTCGACCCCCGACTTCACCTGGGCGCGCGGCGCGAGCGTTCCGGGCGCCATGCGCAGGGTCGTGAGGGTCTGGCGTCCGTAGACCTCGACCCCCTCGGCCTCGAGACCGGGCACGTCTTCGTCGAGAAAGCGGATGCCGCGGATGGCTTCGAGAATCCACTCGCCGCTGTCCTTGCCGGTCTGATACTCGCTGGCGAGAAAGCGTTCGTAGAGCAGCCGGCGCCACGCATGTTCCGCATGCGGATCGCGGCGGTACCAGCGGTTGTCGTCGAGGACGGGTCCCTCGTCGGCGGCGGTCACCAGCTGTTTCGCCTCGCCGTAGCGGGCACAGGCGGTCACGCGCAGGGTGCCGTTTTTTTCCTCAAGCAGGAGGGCGCGCACGGGCGTCGTTTCGATGATCTGCGGCGTGCGCGTATCGCCGATCTCCACCGGTCCCCAGGTACGGATCTGGGGAAGCAGCTCGTCGGCCCAGCGCACGAGCTCCGCCGGGCGCACGTTGAAGCCGGCGATGAGCAAGGCGTCGAGCAGCGGTGTGGCGTCGGGCGCTTCGAGGGGAACGATGCGCCGATCGCCGTCGTACAGGAACGCGAGCTCGCCCGCGGCGATCACGAGCGCGCCGGGCTGTACGGGAATGGGTTTGCCCTCGCCGTCGAAAGCGGTCCCCTGCACGTAGATCCCCTGTTCCGCATCCCGGGTGGAGAAGCTCAGGCGCCCGGCCTTCTCGTCCCAGTGGAGCGGTGACGCGGGGTCTTCCAGAAAGGTGTGGGCGCGGGCCAGCAGGGGGAGCAGAAAGCGCAGCCGCTGCGGGTCAACCATGAAGCGGGTCCGGTCGGCGCCGCGCCGCAGGCTCTCGAGCAGCTTGCGGGCCGTCTCGTCGGCGTAGGGGGGCGCCTGGTTCATCAGGCTCGGCACCGGCAGCCGGTCGAAGACGTGGTATCCGGGGCGCACGCGGGCGCCGAAGAAACCGAGCCGGCCGTCACTCTCGAAGATCAACTGCCAGCCGAGTACGCGCACCCCCTCGGTGGCCCGCGCCTCCTGCACCTTGCCCTGCAGCAGGGCCAGCGCTTCGTCGAGGGTCTTCGGACTCGCCTTTCGTTCGGCCTCGGCGACGGCGCGGGGGTTGCGGGCCGCCATGACGAGCGCGACGGGATGCGGGCAGGCCCCCTCTTCCATCTCGGGGCAGGTGCAGGAAAAACGGGAGCGCACGGGGCTGTCGCCCGGGTGGATCATGGTGCGCACTTCGCCGCCGCGCACGGCGAAAGCGCCTTCGAGCAGATCGGCTTCGTTGCGATCGAGACGGGGCGGGGCGCCGCGCAGCAGTTTCAGCGCGCGCCGGTAGACATCGTCGCCGACCCAGGCGCGCAGGTCGGCATCGGTCCACTGGTCGATAACACGGTTTCCGGTTTCGGCAGAAGGCACGCCGTACAGGGTGCCAGCCGGGGGCGGGCGCCTGCCAGTACCGTGGGTTTGCGGCGGGGGGGTTCCGCACGGGAACGGACCGCGGTAGTCTGGGGAAAACGGCAACATTCATTTCACCCAGGAATCCAGGAGAGTCGCGTCATGGACGAGAATCAGGCGCCCGGCGAGGCAAAGATGCCGCAGGCCAGTCAGGCCGAAGAGGCCCTGCGGAAGCTCGAAGATCAGGCGAGCCGCTGGCTGCAGAGCGTGCAGCGGTGGGTCAACCAGGGAGACGAACTGCTGACCAGATCGCGGCAATGGCTCGACGAGCACCCGGTGTCGCGCGACCTGGCCGAGAAGGCGGTGCGCAAGGCGCAGGAGATTCGCGAAACCGGCGTGGGGCCCGCCCTGCGCCAGCAGACCGAGGGGCTGCGCGGGACGGCCAACCGCGGGGTCGGCTATGCGAAACAGAATCCGATGGAGACGCTGGCAATCGGCGCCGTCGTGGCGCTAGCCGCCGCGCTTGCCATCCGTTCGATGCGCTGAGGGCGATCAGCGCTCGCTCCTTCATGGGGTCTTCACAGGGGGAAGACAGGACCATCCAAAGGCAGGCTGACGCCTGCCTTTTTTCTGCCCTCAGAACGGCAGGGTAAGCTGGTTCGTGCGCGTGAGGGGGGCGCCGGTCAGCTCGAGCAGAAAGCGGCGCACCATTGTCTCGTCGAATTGCGGAAATCGGTGCACGGTGGCCGAGACGGCCTCCTGCTCGCTGCGGTGTTTGCGCAGCTGCTGACGATAGGAGAGCTTGATCGCCCCCCGATCGCGCGGCCGCAGCTCGTTCAGGCGTGTGGGGTGGAGGTCGGCCATCGCCGCCGCCTGCTTTCTGCGATCGGCATTCTCGCAGGCGTAGACATCGCCGGTGCAGCCGAGCAGACGGGCGACGTGCTGCCAGGCGGGGCTGTGGTCGGCGCGCTGGTGCCAGGCCATGCAGTAGGCGTGCGCCGCCTCGTGGGCGACGACGTCCTGCCACATCGACGCCCCCTGCCGGTAGGCCGACCAGGCGATGGCGATCTTGAGCACCACCATGCGGTCTTTCTCGCGGCGAAAGGCCGTGTATCCGTAGCAGCGGCGGATCCGGTTCGAGACGTAGAGCCGGATCTCGGGGAGGGGTTTCATGGCCCGCTTCTGCAGGCGCGCGTCGAGCTCGCGGTAATACGCCTGGACGGCGACCGTGGCTTCCTGCAGGCGCTCTGGCTTCAGGGCGGGCATGCGGGACAGTGTGCCAGCCCGGGGGCGCCTGCGCCACCGCGTCGGCGGGTCGAGAAAGAGGGCCTCAGGCAGCCCGGCGCTTCATCGCCTTGTCGAGGTCCCAGGTCGCCTGCAGATCCATCCAGAGTCTCGGACTGGTGCCCAACGCTTCAGCCAGGTCGAGCGCCGCGTCGGCGGTCACCCCCCCCGCTTGCCCTTGATGAATTCGTTGAGCCGGGTGCGGGTCCACCCGATCTGGCGGGCGAAGGCCGCCTGTGAGGTGCCGCCGGGATTCAGAAACTCCTCGAGCAGCATCTCGCCGGGGTGAAACGGGTTCTTCGGCTGGCGCATCAGGTCCTCCTACCGGTGATAATCTTCGACCGCAACGTCATGAGCATTTCCATTCCGCCACACGAAGGTTATCCGCCACTGGTCGTTGATACGGATCGAGTGGCTGCCCTTCCGTTTCCCAGTCAACGCCTCCAAACGGTTGTCCGGCGGCGTGGCGAGCCGGTTCCCGAACGATTCGAATCATGCAGTTAACGTTATCGAAACCCGGTAACAACTGCACGGGGAGAGTATACGCTGTCCTCGCCTCGGGGCGGGGCCGTGTCCGGCAACCCTGCGGCGTGGTAAACTGTCGGCCTCTCCGGGAGGCTTCATGAAACGGTATGCCATCGCTCTGACCCTGCTGACCCTCGGCGCCTGCTCGACTTCGCCGGCCGACGATCGCGCGGCCGACGGAACCTGCGCGTGGAGCGTCGAACCGCTGCTCACCGCCTCCGATGCCGCCGCCGCGCAGCTCGCCCCGGCCTCCCCCTTCCCCTCCGATGTCTACACCGTGTCAGCCGATACGCCCACGGGACTGCGCAACGACGTGCGCGGCCAGGGGATTCTGTTTCAGGACAGCGTGAACGAAATGGACGGCTGGGCGCCGCACGGACCCATCCGCATCGATTTCAGCGGAACCGTCACGACCGCAAGCCTCCCGATGACCGTCACGGCGAGCACCGCGGCCGAGGCTTCGATCCAGCTCGTGCGCCTGGGCGGAACCCCGGAACGGGTCCCCTTCCGCCTGAAGTTGGGCGACGATGCGAAGCGCGTCTACCTGTTCCCCTTCCGGCCCCTGCTCGAGCAGACCCGTTACGCCATAGTCGTGCGGAACACGATTCGTCCCGACATGGCCGACTGCTTCGGGCGCAACCGGACCTTCGCGAACATCCTCGCCGGCGGCGAACCGGAGGACTTCCCGGGACACGTGCCGGCGCGCATCCGCGAAACGATGGCGCGACTGGAAGAGGCCGCCGCCGCGCTCGAGCTCGATCCGGGGACGATCGCATTGGCGGTTCCCTACACGACCCAGTCGGTCACGCGAACGCTGGTGGAGCGGTACGGCATGGTAACGCAGGCGCCCATCGATCCGTACGCCCTGTTCGCCACCTACGCGGTGGAGAACAATGGTTCGCTGAATCCGGCCCTCGATGCCCGCTTTCCCGATCTTCCCCAGGATCTCGAGTTCGGCATCGACGTCACCATCGGCAACGTGGGCCACATGGTCATCGGCCGTTTCAACAGCGCGAACTTCATGGAGAACGACCTGCTCTCGCCTTCGGTGCGGGGGCGGGAATCGCTCGAGTTTCTGATGACCATCCCGCGGCTCGACCGCGTGCGCCCCGAATACCGCGCCGCCTTGGGCGATCCGGTCCGCTTTCCCGTCGTCATCTTCGGCCACGGCCTGACGGCGTGCAAGGAGACGCTGCTCGGCGTCGCGCACATCTTCTCGGAATACGGCATCGCGCTCGCCGGCATCGACGTCGTCGAGCACGGCACGCGCATCACAGTCTCGAACGACAGCTGCGGCAGCAGCATCGCCGAGGGGCTGCGCCTGATCCGCTTCGGTAACCCGGCGAGCGGGCGCGCCCAGTTTCACCAGACCGTGCTCGATGAAGTGCAGCTCGTGCACATGCTCGTCTCGAACGCCGGCCGCAATTACCTCGACGGGGTCACCACAGCGCCCGGAACGCTGCAGGTCGACACGTTCGGGTACATCGGGCAGTCGCTCGGCGGCATCCTCGGGACCCTGCTGACGACCATCGAACCGCGCATCGGCACGAGCGTGCTGAACGTGCCCGGCGGCGGCCTGCTCGATTATGCCGCGCTGCTCGACGAGGGAACCTACAAGCCGTTCGATCTGGACGTGCCCGGCCGCTTTCTCTACGAAAGCATGGCGGGGCTCCAGACGATCTTCGGGCCTTCGGACCCGCTTTACTTCGCACCCTATCTGGCCCGCGAAAAGGCGGCCGGACTCGAGGATTCGGCGGCCAAGAACGTCCTCGTACAGCAGTCGATGGACGACGGCATCATCCCCGCGTACCTGACCGAAAATCTGGCGCGCGCCATCGGGGCCGTGCAGGTAACGCCCGCGCACCAGCCGGTGGAACAGGTGGAGATCGTCGAGCCTCCCTATCGCGGAACCGAGGTGACGCTGGCCCTGCAGCAGTACGTCATGCCGGACAAGAACATCACGGGGGGCAAGGACTGGGATCCGCACTATGCCCTGATTCTCGCCAACGACCCGAAGGTCTGGATGGCCGAGCAGGAGCAGGCGGCGCACTTTCTCCGGACGGGGATCTTCGAGGGGACGGCAGAGGTCATTGACGGGTACACGCGGGTTCCGTAAGCGGGCGCCGGCGTAGCTCGTAGCTGGACGCTGGTCGCTGGTTTCGGAAACCGGCGGAACGAAAAAACCTGAAACCGCGGAACTGAAGTTCGGCCGCCCCTCCTGTACAATGGTGCATGGGTGACGGTCCCTCGTCACCAGAGAAGGGGTTTGCCTTGGCCTGGCTTTTTTTCGCTGCGTCGGTCCTGTTCGTGCTCGGCGCCATTCTGACACGGTCGGCTTCGCGCCGGTGGAACCGCGCCGCCTGGGAGTACGCGATGGAGCATCATCGCGACCGCCTGCAATCCGAGTTCCCCTCCAGCGGCCCCGACGACCGCAACTTTGCCGCTTTCATCCGTTCGCCGAGTGACTTCGGCGATCCCGAACTGGAACGCCTGCGCCTGCGGGCCCTCAAGGCCTCGCGCAACAGCATGCGTCCGCTCATCGCGCTGCTCATGCTGTTCGTCGTCGTCTACGTCGTGACGGCGATTCTGGCGCTGCTGAAATAGGCCGCCCGGGCCACCACTTCCCCTCCGCCTTCCCGCGGAGACCCTCCTCCCCCAGCGAGGAGGAGGGTGCACCATTTGGATACTTCGTCCTTGCTTCCGTTCTCGTTTCTCAGGAATCAAGAATCAGGAATCAGGAATCCAGATCGGCGTCAGCCGATCTTGGGCAGGGCCGCGAGCGATTTCTCGACTTCCTCGGCCGGATACTCGTAGTCCTCAAGCTTGCCGCTGCGGTACTGCTCGTACGCCGAAAGATCGAAGTGGCCGTGGCCCGAGAGGTTGAAGACGATGACCTTCGCTTCGCCGCTCTCTTTCGCCGCCAGCGCCTCCTGCATGGCGCCCCAGACCGCATGGGCGCTTTCGGGGGCCGGCAGAATCCCCTCGGCCCGCGTGAAGCTCTCGGCCGCGCCGAAGGCCGCCCGCTGCTTCACCGCCTGGGCTTCCATCAAGCCGCCGCTGTAGGCCGCCGACACCAGGGCGGCCATGCCGTGATAGCGCAGGCCGCCGGCGTGAATCGGCGCGGGCAGAAAGTTGTGGCCGAGCGTGTACATCTTCATGAGCGGCGTGAGCTGCGCCGTGTCGCCGAAGTCATACATGTACTTGCCGCGGGTGAGGCTCGGCGCCGCTGCCGGTTCCACCGCCACCACGCGGGTCTTCTTGCGCTTGCCCGCGATGTTCTCACGGATGAAGGGGAAGGCGATGCCCGCGAAGTTGCTGCCGCCGCCGGCGCAGCCGACGACCGTGTCGGGCCAGTCTTCGCCCGCCAGCTCGAGCTGCTTGATGACCTCCTGGCCGATGATCGTCTGGTGCAGGCAGACGTGGTTGAGCACGCTGCCGAGGGCGTACTTCGTATCCTCGCGCGTGGCGGCGTCTTCGACGGCTTCGCTGATGGCGATGCCGAGCGAGCCGGTGCTGTCGGGATTTTCGGCCAGGATGCGGCGGCCGGCTTCGGTATCGCGGCTGGGGCTGGGGACGACGGTCGCGCCCCACGTTTCCATGAGAATGCGCCGATAGGGTTTCTGCTCGTAGCTCACCTTGACCATGTAGACCTTGCATTCGATGCCGAAGTGCTGGGCGGCGAAGCTCAACGAGCTGCCCCACTGGCCGGCGCCGGTTTCGGTGGCGATACGCTTCACCCCTTCCTGCGCATTGTAGTAGACCTGCGGGACGGCCGTGTTCGGCTTGTGGCTCCCCGCATAGCTCACGCCTTCGTACTTGTAATAGATGCGGGCCGGGGTTCCGAGCGCCTTCTCCCACTGGTGCGCGCGGATCAGCGGCGACGGGCGCCACAGCCGGTAGAGTTCCTGCACGGGCTCGGGAATCTCGACGTAGCGCTCGCCCGTCACTTCCTGCTCGATGAGGGCCATGGGGAACAGGGGGGCGAGATCGGCCGGACCGATCGGCTGCCCGGTTCCCGGGTGCATGACGGGGGGCAGCTCGACGCCTGCGGCCGGCAGATCGGCGGCCAGGTTGTACCAGTGGGTCGGAGCGTCTTTTTCCGGAAGCAGAATCTTCGTTTCCTTGGGCATGGGATCTCCGTGTTTAGAGGGGCGCCCGCGGCGCGCAGACATGGCATTCACCTTACCGGCACTCAAACGGCCTCTGCAACCCCGTGAGGGGGCGTGATAAACTGATGGAATCCTCCTCTTACCCGCGTGACCGCATGCTACCGCCGTTCTCTCAGCGCGTCGAAGGGCTGCAAAGCTCTGCCATCCGCGAAATCCTGCGCGTGGTGAATCGCGCCGACATCATTTCGTTTGCCGGCGGCCTGCCCGCACCCGAGCTCTTTCCCCTCGAGGAGCTTTCGGCCGCCGTCGAGAGCACGCTTGGCGGAAGCAAGGGGCGGCAGGCGCTGCAGTATGCCGAAACGGACGGTCATCCGGGGCTCCGGGAAGAGATCGTGCGGCGGCTCCCCTATCGCACGACGAAGTGGACGCCCGGGAACATCCTGGTCACGCAGGGTTCGCAGCAGGGGCTCGATCTGCTTGCCAAACTCTTTCTCGATCCGGGGGATGAGGTGCTGGTGGAGACCCCCGCCTATCTCGGGGCGCTCCAGGTGTTTCGCTTTTTCCGCGCGAAAGTTACCTTTCTCCCGAGCGACGAACAAGGGATTCTCCCCGACGCCCTGCGCGAGGCGCTCGCGCGCAGACCGAAGCTGCTCTATCTGACGCCGACCTTTCAGAACCCGAGCGGTATCTGCTATCCCGAGAAGCGACGCGAAGAGATCCGCGCCGTGCTTCAGGATGCGCCGGTTCTCGTGATCGAAGACGATCCGTACCGCGAGCTCTGGTATGACGCCCCGCCGCCGCTGCCGCTCACCGACGGGCTGGGCATGGAGAACGTCGTCTACCTCGGCAGCTTCTCGAAGACGGCCGCCCCGGGTCTGCGCGTCGGTTATCTGGTCGGCTCGCCGGAGATCGTGAAACGGAGCATCCAGGTGAAGCAGGCGACCGATCTGCAGACGAACACGCTCGGCCAGCACGTACTTGACGCGCTCCTGCGATCGGAGGCCTTCGATCGCCACCTCGATCGCCTCCGGTCAGAATACCGGTTGCGCCGCGATGCCCTCGATTCGGCGCTGCGCGAGCGGCTCGGTGAGGCGCTCGCGTGGAATCGGCCCGAGGGGGGCATGTTTCTCTGGACGCGCTTGTCGCGCGGAGGCGCGGCGGCTGATCTGCTCCCCCTCGCGCTCGCCGAGGGGCTTGCGTTCGTCTCCGGCGCCGAATTCCACGCGAAGGGCGAGGGTCAGGATACGATCCGCCTCAACTTCACGCATGCGGCTCCCGATACGCTCCGTGAAGGGGTCCGGCGGCTCGCGGCGGCCGTAGACCGGTTCGGCGTCGCCAAGTAAGCCGCATCGGAACGGCCGCTTTCGGTCTTTCCGATTTGTACCCCTGCGCCCGGGGCGATATGATGGAGCCATGCATAAGTGGCTTCTTTCGGGGCTTTTCCTCGGCCTGTCCCTGACGTTTCCCGGCGCTTCGCATGCGGGCTTCCCGGCCGAGAGCGGCTGGGAACCGGTATTGCTGCGCGGTGATCCGCTCGCCGATCCGCTCGGCGATTCGAATTCCTCCCGCGACATCGTGGGCGACGCTTCGGCGCCGGCCGCGTACGTTTACCGCGACGCCACCGGACTCTCGCTGCGCATGCGGCTCGACGACAGCCCGCTCGCCGGCAACGGCTATGCGCCCTTCAGCTGGGGGGTCGCGCTGGAGTATGACGGCGGCGCCGGCGGTTACGAGGCCATCGTCTGGCTCACCGGTATCTCCACGGATACGCTGCGGGTCTACGCGAACAGCACGACCGGCACGAACGGTCCCTGCGACACAGCCGAAGTGGCGGTCGCCGCCGCGGTCGCCGCTCCGCCCGGGACGCAGGCGCGCGTGGTGAACGCGGGGAGCAGCTTCGGCGGCGATCCGGACTTCTTTCTCGATCTGTTCGTTCCGCAGAGCTGGCTCGACAGCCTCCCGGGCGGTATTCCGCCGGCGGGTGGGACGCAGTTCATCTTCGGCACCTCGAACAGCGCGCAGCCTTCGCTGGCGGCAGACATCGCGGGTTCGTCCACGAACGCGTGCGACCTCGCCGCCTACCTCGAGGTGCTCAGCGATCCGCCCCCGCCGGACGGCTCGTCACCGACCCCCATGGATACAGACGGCGACGGCATGCCCGATTACTGGGAGAACCAATGGAGCTTCGACCCGAATGATCCGGGCGACGCGGCTCAGGATGCCGATGGCGACGGCATCTCGAACCTGGATGAATACCTGAACGGAACCAACCCGCGCGACGCAGACTCGGACGACGACGGGGTCGACGACGGCGCCGACAACTGCCCCTTCGCGAGTAACGCGGATCAGGCGGACCTCGACGAAGACGGCGTCGGCGACGTCTGCGATACCGATCGTGATGGCGACGGCGTGCCCGACGGCGAAGAAACCGGGCAGTACGGCACCGACCCGACGCTCGCGGATACCGACGGCGACGGGCTGACCGATCGGGAGGAAATCGACGGCGGCACGGATCCGACGGATCCCGACACCGACGGCGACGGCCTCCCCGACGGCGACGAGATCGACCACGGCCTGGATCCGCTGAATCCAGACACCGACGGCGATGGGCTCCCCGACGGTGAGGAGGTCGAGGGCGGCTTCGATCCGCTCGAGCGCGACACCGACGGCGACGGCCTCGAAGACGGGTCAGACAACTGCCCCGGCGTGCGCAACGCGGATCAGTGGGACTACGACGGCGACGGCACCGGTGATGCCTGCGAGCCGGCCGATCAGCCGTCGCTGGCCGGCGGGGCCCTCGGCTGCAGTTCCGCATCGGCGCTTGCGCCCGCGCTGCTGCTGCTGCCCGCCTGGCTGCTGCTGCGGCGGCGGCGCCGATGGGCGGCGGAAACGGCGGCGCTCTTTTTTTTTCTGATCCTGCTGACGCCGCACGCGGCGGGGGCGGTCTCGACCGAACGGTATGCGATCACGCCGTCACCGACGGGGTGGAACAGCGTCGAGCAGTTTGACGTCGTCAGCCCCTGGAGCACGTCGGCGGGCTTCTTTCTGGATTTCGGGAAGGATCCGGTCGCCTTCCGCCAGGACGGCGAAATCACGCGCCGGGTCGTGAGCGGGCGGCTCTCGGGAACCCTGGTGGGCAACCTCGGCCTCATCCGCCGATTCGAGCTGGGCGTCGCCGTTCCCACCGTGCTCTACCAGACGGGCGAAGGGGTGCAGCCGGGGCGCACCGCCGAGCCCGTCGCTTTTTCGCTGGGGAATATCCGGCTGAATCCCCGCATCGCCCTGATCCGTGCGGGCGACCTCCCCGGCGACTGGGGGCTCACCCTGGTGCCGACCGTTGCGTTTCCGACCGCGAAGACCGGGGCGTTCGCCGGCGAAGACGGCTATGCGGTGCTTCCGAAGCTGGTCGCGGGGACGCGTCTCGGCGTGTGGAGTCTGGGCGTGAACCTCGGCGCGGCGTTCCGCCCCGACGAGACGCTGGCCAGCGCCAGCGTCGGCGATGCGCTCACGTACGGCGCGGCCGTCGGCTGGGCCTCGCCATCGGTCGCGGGTCTGACATGGACGGCCGAGCTGATTGGCGAGACCGGCCTCGCGGCCCCCTTTTCCGATCTGGCCGCGAACCCCCTCGAACTCGACGCCGGGTTTCTCTACGAGGTTCTCCCCTCCTGGACGATCTCGGCCGTGGCCGGTCCCGGCCTGAGCCCGGGCATCGGAAGCCCCGTCTTTCGCGTCGTGGCCGGCGTGCGCTGGACCCCCGCCGACGTCGCGGGGCCCTTTGCGGGAGGTGACGAGGCCGAGGGAGCACGCGCGTCGATTCGCGGCAATCGCATCGAGATCACCGAGAACATCGTCTTCCAGTCGGGGCAGTCGGTCATCCTCGCGTCGTCCTACGAAGTGCTCGACGCGGTGGCCAAGGTCCTGCGCGACAATCCGGAGCTGCGCGTGCGCATCGTGGGGCACACCGACGATGTGGGAACCGCGGCTTTCAACCAGGCTCTTTCAGAGGAGCGGGCGGGATCGGTGCGGGCCTACCTCGCGGAGCGGGGCGTCGCTCGCGGGCGCATGATCGCCGAAGGACGCGGCCAGAGCCAGCCCATCGCCTCGAACCGCACTGAAGAGGGGCGCGCGCTCAACCGGCGCGTCGAGTTCCACCTGATCCGCTGATCAGCGCCGCCAGGGGAATTCCTCTTCGGGGGGCAGCGGTGTCACCGCGGCAGAAGTTCCCGACGGCGTGCGGACGGCGGCAGCGGGGGCGTTGGTCTGCGTGGGCCCGGATGCAGGGGGCTCCACCGGTTCCGCAGAAGCCGGCCGCGCGAGAATCTCGGGAGCCGGCGCCCTGGCCGCAGCCGGATGGACCGGGGGTGGCGAACGACGTCCGCGCACGGGTTCCGAGAAGCCGCTCGCGACCAGCTGCGGCAGGCGCGCCACCAGGGCGTCCATGGCCTTCCGGTTGCGGTGGACGGCCGTAAGGGCGAGGGTCCCCTCGACGAGCCCCACGAGCAGGCTCACCTCCAAGCGCGTCGGCTGGACCAGATGGTCCAGCAGGCGTTGCTCCCAATCCTCGAAGTAGGCCGCAAGCTGCAGGGCGAAGAGCGAGCCCGGTTCGGTCTCGCCGACGAGGCGCGAGAGCGCCGGCACCCGGCGAAAACCGTCCCCCTCGAGCTGGTCGCAAAGCCACGACAGCCAGGATGCCAGCCCTTTTCCCAGGTCCCCCTGCAGGAACTGGACCATTCGGTCTAGCTGAACGGCCCCCAGGTGCATGACGGCCTCGGCGGCGAGTTGTTCCTTGCCGCCGGGGAAGTGGTGGTAGAGGGAACCCTTGGGGACTTTGGACCAGGTGAGAATCTCCTGGACCGAAGCGCCGGAGTATCCCCGGCGCAGCAGGGCGTCGGCCATGGCGGCCACGAGGCGATCACGCGTGCGCATGGGAAACAGGATACTAGACGGAGCGGTCTACCAGCAAGGCCTTCGGAAGGTGCCCGCCCGCCGGGCGCCGGAAATCCAAAGGGACAAGCTTAGACCGTTTGGTCTATACGCCCGGGAAGTTCCCAGGCCGAGGGATCGGTTGTCCATCTCGGCGAATTCGCAGCGTGGACCGCTTGGTCTACTCGTGCTGCAAGGATTGGCTGAAGAGCATTCCACGCGGAGGCGCGGAGCCGCGGAGAGGAAGAACATTGGAAACAGCGCGCGCTTTTCTTGCCATTGATTGCGTCCGGCGTCCGGCCACGAGTTTCTAGAGTCGAGAGTCGTCACTCGTCGGTCCATAGTCGTTCGTGTCTCGAAGGCAGGGCTTGACGCGACGGTGAGACAGGCCCATGGGCACCAGGTGCGCCCCCTCGCTGTCGGCTTCCACTTCCGTTGCAGCCCGTCAGCTCGGGACGAACGGGGGCCCGGAGTCGAGTGTCAAGTGTCCAGCGCCCAGCGACTAGCTTCCAGCGCCCAGGCGCTACTCCACGCCGCGCTGCGCCCACTCGTTGCGGATGTGTCCCGGGTTGATGTCGGACATCCGCTCGGTCATTTCGCGCCCGAGTTCCTCCAGGTCGGCCAGCTCGCGCCGGACCATGGGAAACATTTCGGTTTCTTCTTCCGACACATGATGCTCTACGCTCTCGATGACCTCGGTCATGAGCCGATCGAATTCATCGTTGAGGTAGCTGAGCCCGCTCAGATGAGAGAGCAGCTCGTCGATTTCATAGTGCTCTTCGAGCGACTCCTCGATCATGCCGGCCGACTCCTTGCCCGCTTTCTTCACGGCGGGATAGAAGATCTCTTCTTCGAGTTTCGTGTGAACGATCAGCTTGTCAGAAATCTCGTTCGCAATCTGCTTGCGCTCTTCGCCCTCGGCCTTCTCGAACCTGCCGAACAGGCTGCGGACTTCATCATGCTGCTTCTGGAGAAACGCGGTCGCTTCCTGGGCCATGGTGCATCCTCGTGACGGAAATGGGGAATCCTTTCCGGCATTCTGGCGCGACCGCGCGCTTCCGGCGACCGCCGGAGGACGGGGGGCGGGCACCCGCTCTGAATTCGGGCACGTTATTTCCGGCCGAAGCTTTTCAAAGCTGAAATAACAGCCTTCTTGCTGATACTAGGGTATCGCGCATATGCGGCGTCGGGGATCTTGTCGACAAACGCTTCCAGCTTCAGAAGCTCTACCCAACCTGATGCAAGCATGTGGCCAACATCCAGCAGGTCACGATCAAATCCCCGCACGATTTTGGAGAGTGCCTGCGCATAGGGATCGAAGTGAAAGAAATCCACGTTTCCGATGGTCTGGATGAAGACGTGACGCTGGTCTTCACCCGGAAGGGAGGGTACGAAATCAGTAGGCCGAACGAGCTCAATGTTCAGGTTCAGCGTTTCTTTCAGCTTCTGCACATGCCGGAAAACGGCGTCATCGTCAGCCGAAAGATTGGCATCGAGAGTGGATGTTCGCCATCCGCGCTCCGTCGCAGTCGCCCCGCCGGTCAAATAGACACGGAAGCGCCCCTTTCGGGGATCGGCTGCAGCCAACTCACGCAACAACCGCTGTAGTCTCGACGGGTCGAGTGGCTCTCTCATTTCGTTTGGGCCAACGCATCCGCAAAACTGACGGCCTGACGCAGCATGGCGCGATAACGGCTGTGCGCGAGCTCGCCCGAATCCTGCTCCATCACTTCATACAGCCTGCGGTGTGGGTCCGGTACGACCTGCCTCCAGCCAGGCGCAGCTTTGGGAACCGGCACGCCCTCGCGCCGGAGCCGCGCCGCCGCTAAATCAACGACGAGTGCTTCGGGAGACGGCGTGCCCGCAGCATAATCACGCAGCCCCTGGTCGATCAGCCGCCCCCCGGGAATTCCGAGTGACTCAAAGGTCGGTGCACCGAAGCGGACTTTCATCCAGCGCCTGACGGCCGCATCCGTAGCGATTGCCCGGCGTGCTTCGGCAGAAAGGGCACGGGCCCGGCGGCGACCTCCCTGGCGGCCTTGCTCCTGGAACCATTGACGTAGTTCTTGCGGGAGGTCCATGGCAGTATTCTATGCTTACCGGGTAAGCATGTCAAGCGTCGCATATTTTGATTGCGCCCTGTGAGGGGAAGGCCGTGGACGGCCCCTCTCCAATGCGTTGACCACGCACCGCGCCTCCTCCATCCGTACGGAGGAGAGGAGGCGAGGCACGGATCGGCAACAGCGCTATCCGTGGTGCATCATGACCCTCCGCCTTGCGAAGGCGGAGGGTCCGGGTCTGCCGCAGCGGACCCGGGGGAGGAGGTAGACAGCCCCGGGAGAGGCGGTCAACCCCGAATCACTTCAGCAGCATGCGCAGCACGTAGTGCAGGATGCCGCCGTGGTTCACGTACTCGACTTCGTCGGGCGTGTCGACGCGGCAGCGCGCTTCGAAGGTGACTTCCTTGCCGTCGTCGGCGCGGGCCTTCACGGTGTAGTTCTTGCCCGGCTTGATGCCGTCGGAGAGGCCGACGATCTCGTAGGTCTCCTTGCCCGTGAGGCCCAGCGTCTCGCGGTTCTGGCCGTCGAGAAACTGCATGGGAATGATGCCCATGCCGACCAGGTTGCTGCGATGGATGCGCTCGTAGGTCTCGGCGATGACGGCGCGCACGCCCTGCAGGTACGGGCCCTTGGCCGCCCAGTCGCGCGACGATCCGCTCCCGTATTCCTTGCCGGCCAGGATGATCGTGGGGACGCCATCCTGCTTGTACTTCATGGCGGCGTCGTAGATCGTCATCTGCTCGCCCGACGGGATGTGGGCCGTGAAGCCCCCTTCGACACCGGGCACGAGCTGATTGCGCAGGCGGATGTTCGCGAACGTGCCGCGCACCATGACCTTGTCGTTGCCGCGGCGCGCGCCGTAGGAGTTGAAGTCCTTCGCGTCGACGCCGAGCGACAGCAGGTACTTGCCGGCCGGGCTGTCCTTCTTGATGGAACCGGCCGGCGAGATGTGGTCGGTCGTGACCGAGTC
>JAWLHK010000005.1:0-277693 GCA_041690355.1 bacterium
CCCCCGCCCAGCAGGCCGAGGGCCACGCCAATCAACAGTGATAATGCAACAGCAAAAATCATGGCATTCCTAAAATACTGAAACCTTCATGAAAACAGGAGAACGTGAACGCTCGACCGGCGGGGGGCTTCAACGCCCCCCGCCGCCGAACGCACGAGGTAAGACGGATCAGGCCGCGGTGCGCGCGACCGGGCGGCTTTCCTGGTTCCACAGGAGCATCCCGCCGGCCATCGAAGCGATGCGCTGGAAGCCCATGTGTTCGAGGAGCTGGGCAGCCTTGCCCGAGCGTCCGCCCGAGCGGCAGATGACCACGAGGGGTTCATGCCGGTCCCAGCCGTGCGCGGCATGCTGCAGCGTATCGAGGGGCACCAGTTCGGCCCCTTCGACGTGGCCCAGCTCGCTCACGTACTCGTGCGGCTCGCGCACGTCGATCATGCGGAACTCACCCGGATGGCTCGCGACGAACTCCGGCATGACTTCGGGAATTCCCGTCGCCGTGCGGGCGATCGGCGCCCAGGCCTTTTCAGGCTTCGGCTCGCCGGTGACCGTCTCGGCCACGCCGCACTTCAGGTTGGCCGGCAGGGCCTCGTCGATCTTCTTCGGGTAAGCGAGCTTGAGCTCGTTCATGATCTTCACGAAATCGTCTTCGGTCTTTTCGCCGCCGACGCGCGGGTTGAACGACTTCTCTTCCCAGACCGTCGACGACATGCGGCCCTTGTAATCATGGCCGGGGTAGATGACGGTGTCGTCGGGAAGCGTGAAGATCTTGTCCTTGATCGAATTGTAGAGCTTGCGCGAATCCCCCTGCTGGAAGTCCGTGCGGCCCGTACCGCGGATGAGCAGCGCGTCGCCGGTGAAAACCATCTTCTGGTCGTTGGTCACGTAGGTGACGCAGCCGTTGGTGTGGCCCGGCGTCGAGCGAACCTCGAGCGCGTACTTGCCGAAGCGGATCGTATCGCCGTCACCCGCGAGCACGTCGGCACAGGCGGCCCCGCCATCCTTCGAAAGAACGGTCTTGCAGCCCAGGCGGGTGCGCAGCACGCCGGCGCCAGTCACGTGATCGGCGTGGACGTGGGTGTCCAGGCTGTAGAGCAGCTTGAAGCCGAGCTCTTCGATGAGGCCGGCGTCGCGTTCCACCTGATCGCGAACCGGGTCGATGATGACGGCTTCCTTCGATTCGGTGTCGGCTAGAATGTACGTGTACGTAGATGTTTCATTGTCGAACAGCTGGCGGAAGAACATGGTGTACCTCGTTTATGTGTCTTGCATTTCTCGGGGGGAGGTTTTCTCGTCCCCGTTGCAGGACCTAAGCAGCGGGAAGCGTGCCAACTTTTCTCGCCCGGAGGAACAAGGCCGCACGCGTCTGTCTATTTCATTTTGAAACGAACCCTGATACATTATATTTCAACACTGAAACAGATGAAACAGCATGGCGACTGAAACAACGGGGCTCACGGCCTGGCTCTGGGAGCACGGGGCTGATCACGCCTTCTCTACTCTAGCGGAATTGATGCCCGACGCGGGGGTCTTTGCGGTTGATGAGAATCGGCGGATCATCTATTGGAGCCCGGGGGCCGAGAAGCTGCTCGGCTTCAAAGCCGAAGAAGTGCTCGGAGACTACTGCCTCAAGTCGAGCCGGTGCGAGCAGTGCATGAAAGGGTGCGGCATCAGCGAACACGGTGAAATCGGCGGCATCCCCATCGAAATGTTCCGCGCCGACGGCTCGACCATCCGGGTGCGCAAATGGGGGCGCAGCTTCAAGGATCCCCAGGGTCGTTTTCAGGGGGGGATCGAAATCCTGCTCCCCGATCTCGAGAACCCCGTCAAACCGGCCGCCGACCCCGGCGCAATCCACTTTCACGGTCTCATCACGCGCGATCGGCGGATGCACGAGGCGCTCGCCATCGTGCGCAACGTCGCGCCCACCGACGTGCCCGTGCTCGTGCGCGGCGAGAGCGGTTCGGGCAAGGAGCTCATCGCGCGCGCGATCCACGAAGAGAGCCACCGGCGCGACAAACCGTTTCTCGCCATCAACTGTGCGGCCCTGACGCCGTCGCTGCTCGAGAGCGAGCTGTTCGGCCACGAGAAGGGGGCCTTCACGGGGGCGGTGCGCGAGCACAAGGGGCTCTTCGAGCGAGCCGACGGCGGCACCCTGTTCCTCGACGAGGTCGCAGAACTTCCCGCTGAATTGCAGGCCAAGCTCCTGCGCGTTCTCCAGGAGCAGACCTTCTACCGCGTGGGGGGAACGAATCCGATTTCCGTGAACGTGCGCATCGTCAGCGCCACGCACCGCTCGCTGCGTAAGATGGTCGACGAGGGCACTTTCCGCGCGGATCTGATGTACCGCCTGCGCGTCGTGCCCATTTATCTCCCTCCGCTGCGGGAACGGCGAGAAGACGTGCCGCTGCTCATCCACCACTTCGTGGACGAGTTCAACCAGCGTGGCGGACGCCGCATCGAACGGATTGCGCCGGAGGCGATGCGGATGCTGCTCGACTACGGCTGGCCCGGCAACATCCGGGAACTCAAGAACGTGCTGGAGTATGTTTTCGCCGTCGGGCGGGGGAGCGAACTCAAGGCGGCCGACCTGCCCCCCGAGTTCCACGCGCCGCCGGCACAGCCTGCTGCTTCCTCCGCGGGGACGGCACTGGCTCCCGGAAAGCTGGCCACGTCCATCCGCGACGAAGCCTCGGCCATCCGCGAAGCCCTGAGCACGGCCGGCGGCAATGTCGGCCAGGCGGCGGAACTGCTCGGGATGAGCCGCCCGACCTTCTGGCGCAAGCGGAAGAAGTATGGGATTTAGAATGCCTAATGCCCGATGCCCGATGCCCAACGGCGTCATCCCGGAGCGCCTCGAATCACCCTCGTTCCATCCCCCTCTCCTGCCGACGGTGCGGGGCCGCCGGCGCCGACAGCGCCGACGGGGGTGAGGTCCCATGTGGACATCCCTCATCCTCCTGCTGATCGGCGGCAGCGTCCTCTACCTGGGCGCCGAGTGGCTCGTGAAAGGGGCCGCGGGAATCGCGCGCGTACTGGGCGTGCGGCCGCTGGTCATCGGCATGACCGTCGTCGCATTCGGCACGTCGGCGCCCGAACTCGTGATCGCCACGCTCTCGGCGTGGCGCGGCCACGGTGACATCGCGCTCGGCAACGTCATCGGCGCCAATGCGGCGAACCTCGGCTTCATTCTCGGGATGACCGGCCTGCTGGCGCCGCCACGCATCGACGCGCGGCTGTTGCGCCGTGAAGTTCCGGCCGTCCTCCTTGCGACGCTCGCCCTTCCGCTCTTTCTCGCCGACGGCATCCTTACGCGCACCGAGGCGGGGCTGTACTTTGCGGGCGCCGCGCTCTTTACAATCGCGCTGCTGCGCTCGCGCCTCAGCCGTTCCATGGAAACCGCCCAGAGCGCCGAGTCGGCGGCCGAAGCCGCGGGCGCACCGCGGGGGCGCGGGCTCGCGCGCCTCTCGGGCATCACGATCGCGGGCATGCTTCTGCTGGCGCTCGGCGGCGAAGCCGTGCTGCGAGGGGCCCTGGCCCTGGCGGCGCAGCTCGATGTCTCCGAACGGATCATCGGGCTGACCGTGGTGAGTGTAGGGACGACCCTGCCCGAATTCGCAGCCTCACTCGTGGCCGCCCTGCGCCGGCAAGGCGGCATCGCGGTGGGCAACGTTCTCGGATCGAATCTGTTCAACCTGACGCTCATTCTCGGCGTGGCCGGACTGGTGCGTCCGATTTCGGGTATTCTCGGGGAGTACGCGGTTCCCCTGGCCTCACTTGTGGGGATCACCCTGCTCGCCGCCGTCGTGCTGCGCACCGAGCGGCAGATGACGCGCGTCGAGGGGGGCGTGCTGGTGGCCGCCTATGCGGGGTTTCTGGTGCTGATAGCGACGAGCGGCCACGCCTGATTCCTGATTCCGGATTCCTGAGCATTCTTGTCCAAATGGGTTGCGGCGCGTAACCGTTCGGCCTGAGGAGCCGGGCCTTGGGAACCGGAATGCAATTCTGGCGGCATGGTCTCGCAAGGGTGACGTCGCCGGCGTCTCGAAGGCCCAGCGTCGCGTGAATACCGTGTTCGAGGCGAAAAAACGCGCAATTGACTCATGCCACGAGTAAGGTCGCGCAGACACTCTGGCCCCTCGACGAGCTCGGGGCGAACGGATTGCCGGCAGTCGACGCATGTCCCATCTGGACTGACGACTGAAGACTGTGGTCGCGCCTGTCAGTGCACGGCTGGAAATGGCGGACGGACCGAAAGCCCGCCTCACTTCACCGTCACGACCGCGCCCCACTCCCCGTCCGGGCTCGTACCCTCGCGGAACTGCAGCCCGGCCTGCTCGTCGCCGGCAAGCTTCCACTCCAGCCAGGCGAGGACGTAAGCGTTCGTCATCGCTTTCACCTGGGCGTGCGGCAGCGTCCCGTCACGCAGGAAGTCGGTGAAATCCAGGTGCCCTGCCCCGTCGAATTCCACGAGCACCGATTCGGGCTCCGGGGCCTGTCCGTAGAAGTTCCGCAGATACGGCTCGAGGGGAAGATAGCGATCCTTCGTCGCGCCGAGGAGCAGGGTCGGCACCGCCAGAGTTGCGGCCCCTGCGCCGGTTTCCCCGAAAATCGGATGATTGAACGGCGTCAACCCGATGCAAGTGTCCACGCGGGCGTCGCGAAACGAACCCCACTCCGCCTGTGCCTCCCCCAGGTTGCAGTAGAGTGCGCTTCCGCCCGCGCACTGCTCGTCGACAGACGCTTCGTTCACCATGGCGCCGCAGACCGCGAGCGCGTCGAAGCCGCCGATGGAGTGGCCGACCGCGGCCACCCCGGCCTCCACGGCGGCCTTCCACTTCGGGTCGGCGGCGGCCTGATCGAGGGCGAACTGCAGGTCGCGCACGCGGTGCACGTAGACGTCGCTTGCCGCCGGCGTCCCCAGGGTATCGCCGTAGTGATTGGGACCGAACACGAGAAAGCCGTGCCCGGCCAGGTGCTTGCCGAGAAACTGGTGGAACTCGCCGGCGCTCATGCTGCCATGCGAGAGCACGACGAGGCCGCGCAGCGCGACGTCGTCACCGGGTTCCCACACGGCGGTGGTCACCGGCCGCCCGCCCCGATCGGCATCAACCCAGTCGCGCTTCGCGAAGACGTAGCCGTGCGGGCCTTTTTCGGCATAGTCTTCGATGGGGCGCGGCGCGAGCGGTTGCGGCGCCTCGTCCGCCGCCGAGCAGGCGACGGCGAGGAGAATCAGACACCAGAACAGCCGTCGCATCGTCGCCTCCACAGGGTCAGAACATTCCGGTCACGTCGGGGAATCCGATCAGCAGATTGAGTACCTTGTTGAACGAGTACTGGCTTGCGGGGATCGCCTCGTCGCGCGGCACCGGGGCATTCCCGGGATCCTTCCCCGCATACGGCGCATCGTTGGCACAGCGGTCCTCTTCGTCGAGTGCCGCCAGATCGATGTACAGCATGCCGTTGAAGGTCGGGTCCTGCATCCACGCGTAGGTGTAGCGGCCGCTCGACGGCGCCACGCAGTCATCGGGAAGCCCCGGCACTTCGGCCGAACCGAGAACCGAAGCCGATTCGGCGCTCATCGTGAAGTACGTGGCCGCCGTGCCGTAGACCGACGGGCGGAAGTGCTCGCCGGGTCCGCACACGTAGCAGAACTCCTCGACGGGTCCCGTCCCCTCGGTCATGTAGTGCGCCGTATCCAGAGTGTTCAGCTCCACTTCAACGAGGAAGGCGTGATAGCCGTCGCCAAAGTAGTCCGCATCGTTGCCCGGCGGATTGTAGTCGCCGCGGGCAGGAAGGAACCTGCGAAGCGGAACGGCGTCCGAAAGATCCGTCGGAAAAAGACGCGACAGATCCACGGCGACGACGCCGGGAACCAGCGGAAGTCCGCCCACCAGCGTGTTCACTTCGGCGATGTTGAAGAGGCCCCCCTTCCCCTCCAGATTCTCGGCGACGCGATCGAGAAGCGCGTCGACCCGCGAGAGGAAGTCTTCGTTCAAAACTGCAAACACGATCGATTCCGCCGGTGGGCCGAAGCTCGTCCCCACGCCGATCGGGTAATTCCGGATCTCGAAGTCGCCGAAGGTAATCGTCGGATGTGCGTCGATGATACCGATCCACAGTTCGTCGCCGGGCCCGACCTTTCCGTCCAGATTCGCATCGACGTAGCCGAGCGCGCGGCGACGGGCTTCGGGTCCGTTCGCCTGGCGGAACAGGGTGTGCAGGCCGTCCTGCAGTGCCGCGAGCCCTTCGAGAAGCTTGCCGCGCGCCGTGGGAATGCGCTGCATGCGGTCGGGGTGCAGGGCCAGGAAAGTGGGCGAGTGTCCCAGCGCATCCGCAAGGCCGCGCAGCAGGAGGTCTTCGTCGTCGCGAGCCAGGGCTTCATCGACCAGGTCGAGGGCGCGAACGTAGTCGATGCGCAGATCATACCCGGAGATCCAGTTGATGCCGCCGTGAAGAATGTGCAGCACGCCGAGCAGCAGGCGCGCTTCGGCCTGCCCGAACACGGTTCCCACGGTCACATGCGTGCGTCCCGCGGTTTCGAGCGGAATGCCGTTCGGAACCGTGAATTCGCATCCCCCCGCGATGACGTGCGCCAGAGCCGTCTCCATCGGCCCGATCATCCCGGAGACGGCCGGAAGGAGGAAGCTGGAAATGTAGCCGTCGATCTCCTCGGTGTACTGCGTGTCGGGCGTCGCCGACAGCGGCATGGGGACGCCGTTGCTGAGATCGTTGCCGTTGTCGTCGCCGTCCCAGTCACCGGCGTCCATGAGCCCGCCGACGAGTTCGAAGGCGATGGCGAGCGTGTAGCCGTAGTTGGCGGAACAGGACGCGGGCGCAAGTCCGGTCTCCGCGGCGACGACTTCGTGGAAGGTCGCGCGCGCCGAGCGGAACTTGCCGGCTTCGAGCAGGCGGGTGCCTTCTTCAATCTTCAGATCGACGACCGTGCGGGCAGGCGTCTCTTCGACGGTGCAGGCGGCCGTGCTCAACGAGAGAGCCAGACCGGCCACAGCAGGGATCAGCGTGCGGAAGTTCACTGCGCACCTCCCAGGATTTCGTCGAGAAAGATTTCGGTCTCTTCGAGCGTGAGCCGCATCTGTTCGCTGTTGAAGAACGCGTCGTAGCCGTGGGTGCCGCCGGGGATCAGGGCCACGCGGTTGTAGACGCCGAACCCATCCATCTTCTTGCCCATGTCGACCGACTGCTGCCAGGGGACGAGCGGATCGGCGGTGCCCTGAATGAAGAGCATGGGGGCCGTCTTTTCGTTCACGTGGCTGATGGGCGAGAAGTAGTAGAGTTCCGCATCGGTGGGATGGGGGATGCCGGTGGCCTTCGCGAACATGCTCTCGAGTTCGATGCGCTGCTCCTGGATGGCGACGAAGTCCATGACGCCGTAGACGGGGATGGCCGCGAAGATCGTGACGTCCTCCTGCGGATGAGTGGAACAGGTGGGATCCCACTCGGTCTCGTACTGCGTCGTCGCGAGCATGGCCGTCAGGTGGCCGCCTGCGGAACCGCCGGAGACGAAGAGGCGGTCGGGGTTCAGGTTCCAGTGCGCGGCTTCGCCCTTCAGGTAGCGGATGGCGCACTTGGTGTCCTGCACCTGGCCGAGGATCGGATTTTCAGGCGCCAGCTCGTAATCGATGTCGAAGAAGGCGATGCCGCGGCAGGCGAAGTATTCGCCCCAAAGGCGCGCATTGCGCAGGTTCTTGTGGCCGCCTGTCCAGCCGCCGCCGTGGATGTTCAGGACCACCGGCGTGGGGCCGTCGCTTTCGTACGGCAGCCAGAAGTCGCCGGTCATCTGCTTGTCGGGATCGTAGGTGATGTCGGTGACCTGCCTGAAGTAGCGGCGCGGTTCGAGTACGGTCTGCTCGTCGCGCACGTCGACGCACAGCTGCGCGCCTTCGGGCACGGTGTCGATCGTCACCTCGGGCGCCGGCTCGGGTTCGGCGCAGGCGACGGCCAGCGGAACCAGCAGGAGCGGAAGCAATCTGCGAAAGGGCATGGATCTCCTCGGGAGCGGAGGGGTGCGCCAATTAAACGCACGTTCAGCAGAGGATAATCTACCGCATCTGTGACGGCATGCCAAACCGGGGCGCTGCTCTTTGGGCGCTGGTCGCCGGACGCTGGTCGCTAGGCCCCTCGTCTCCCGTGGCTGCAATTGCTCAAAGCGTTCCCCGGGGGGATTGGGGTGGTGTCGCTGAAGTACATTTTCCACGCGGAGGCGCGGAGCCGCGGAGAGGACGACCGCACGAACCCTGCTCCTCTCGGTTTGCGGCTCGTCTCGATTTCCGGCTCTTGTTTCGTTCCCCCCAGTCTCCCCAGTCCCCCTCTCTCCCCAGTCCTCCACTCCCGTCCTGAGCTGACGGGCGCAGAGCAGACCGGGTATGCACGTGGTTGCTCCGTGCGCACCGTGCGC
The DNA here is from genome assembly GCA_041690355.1 of bacterium. Lineage (GTDB taxonomy): Bacteria > J088 > JAWLBW01 > JAWLBW01 > JAWLBW01 > JAWLHK01. The sequence goes on from JAWLHK010000005.1 coordinate 8,417, forward strand.
CCGTGCTCGCATTCACGCCGTCGAGCGGAGTTTATCCCGACGAAGGGAGGGGCTCCACTACGCTCCGTCGGCTCAATGCGGGAAGCCAGGTTTCCAACTTCCGGGTCCGGGGGGACGCCGCCGGTGCATTCTGTGTTCCGCATGGCGGCGGCGAGCATGCGTATGCTCTGACTTCCGGGCGCCAATCCTGGCAGGCTGTGCACTCGTGCACCAGGATAGCCCCCTCGCTGCCGCTCGGGGGGACAGTACTCCCGGGAGCCGCAAGGCCTCCGGCGGCGAAGACCGCAGGTCGCGCGCCCTTGGACGAAGTCCAGTGTCCTTGCCTCACGCCCTTGCTTCGCCCCCCCTCTCCCACTCCCCCACTCTCCCACTCCGCCTCACGCCCCGCGACGGCCCGCAGGCACCAATTGCACAACCGCCGCCCCATCCTGTACCTTGACTTCCGCCACCATGAAAACGCGCGCCATGATTCTCGCCGCCGGGTTCGGGACCCGGCTCCGTCCGCTGACCCTCGAAACCCCCAAACCGCTGGTGGAGGTCGGCGGCGAGCCGCTCATCGCGCGTACCATCCGCAACCTGCAGGCCGCGGGCATCACCGAGATCGTGATCAACCTGCATCACCTCGGGCACCGGATCCGCGAGGCGCTCGGCACCGGCGCGCAGTACGGAGTGGAACTCGTCTACAGCGAAGAAGCGGAAATCCTCGGTTCCGGGGGCGGCATCAAGCTCGCCGAGCCGCACCTGCGCGGCGGGACCTTCCTCGTCGTGAACGGCGACGCCCTCATGCAGCCCGACTATGCGGAACTGCTCGCCTTCCACCGGGCGCGGAATGCCCTGGCGACCATGGTCCTGCGCCCCGACGAGGACCCCGACAAGTGGGGGGCCATCGAAATCGACGCCGACCAGCGCATCCGCCAGTTCGTGAAGAAGCTGCCGCCGGTTGACGTGCCGCTGCGGCGGCTCATGTTCACCGGCGTGCACGTGCTCGAACCCGCTGTCTTCGACTACCTGCCGACGACCTTCTCGTCGATCAACGAGGTCTTTTACCCCCGCGCCATCACCGAGGGCAAGCCGATCTTCGGCTACGTCTACGACGGCTACTGGTCAGACGTGGGCACCTGGGAAGCCCTCGAAACCGTCCGGCGCGATGCGGCCCTGGGCCTCTTCTGAAGTGACGAGTGACGAGTCAGGACAATTGACAATTTACGATTGACGATTGACGATTTCCAGCAAGTACCTTGAAGCCAAGGCCCTTGCTTGTTGGCGCTCAGCGCTTGGTGCTTGGCGCTTGTGACCGTCGACTGACGACTGATGACTGGGGGTGGGTCCCGCCGCCCCCCCCTGCTACAATCAGGGTTCTCTGTCCGGAGGGTTACCATGCGTCGGTTCGTCGCGCTACTGCTTCACCGCCGGAACGTCGTGCTCGGCGTTCTCATCCTGATCACGCTCGGCTTCGGCGCCGTGCTCCCCCGCGCCATCATCGCGACCAATTTCGCGGAACTCTTCTTCTCGCGCGACGAGGCCTTCGACCGCTACCTCGAGCGGATGCACGCGATGACGAACGACCACGGGCTCATCGTCGGCGTCGAAGAGCCGGAACCGTTCTCCCCCGCCGCCCTCGACCGCCTCTCGCGCGCCGCCACGACCATCGAAGACCTGGCCGAAGTGCGCAACGTCATGAGCCTGCTCGACGCCGGCCGGATCATCGATGACGAAGACGAGGGCCTCCTCTTCCCCAAGTACGCCGACGAGGCGCGCGAACATCCCGAACGCGCCGGCGAGATCCTGCAGCGCGTGATGGCCGACCCCGTCTGGTCACGCATGGTCATCTCCGAAGACGGCCGGCATACCGCCATGGTCATCGAGGCCGTTCCCGACGAGAAGCGGCAGGCCGAAGCGGAACAGGAGCTGGTGGCCCGCATCTACGAGCTGCTCGAGGCGGCCGGCTACGACCGCGATCAGGTGCACATGGGCGGGACCTCGGCGGTGACCGCCGAAATGTTCCACCAGATTCATCGTAATCTTACGATGATTTTTCCGGTCGTGGTCCTGGCCCTGTTCCTCGTCGGCTACCTGATGTTCCGCCAGCTCTGGCCGGTGCTCGTGACCCTGCTCGTGGCCTTCATCGCCGTCATCTGGACGTCGGGGTTCGCGCTGCTGCTCGATCCGAAGGTCAACCTGTTTCTCTCGGTCGTGCCGGTCATCATCCTCGTCATCAGCTTCTCCGACGTCATCCACCTCTGCAGCGCCTACCTGCTCGAGCTGGGGACCGGAAAGGAGAAACACGAAGCAATACTCGCCACGGGGGCCGACGTGGGTGCGGCCTGCTTCTTCACGTCCGCAACGACGTTCATCGGCTTCACGGCGCTTGCCTTCGTCCCCTCGCCGGTCATGCGCCAGTTCGGCCTCGTGCTCGGCTTCGGCGTCGGCGCGACCCTGCTCATCGCGCTGACCCTGGTGCCGGTGATCTTCGACCTGATGCGCACCCCGCCGGCGCCCCCCCGCGCGACGACGAACCGGAAAGACCTACTGTCGCGGCTGCTCGACGTGTCGGAGCGCATTTCCATCGAGCGCCCCCGGGCCGTCGTCGCCGTTTCGCTGCTGATCGTCGCGGCCTCGGCCTTCGGCCTGAGCCGGCTCTCCATCGACGCGTCGCTGCTCGAACGCCTGTCGCCGCAGAACCGCGTGCGCCAGGACGCGCGCTACCTGGCCGAAAACTTCGCCGGCACGAGCACCCTGAGCGTCTTTCTGGAGAGCACCGACGACGGAGATCTGCTCGATGCCGACCGCTTTGCCGCCATTGCGGCGCTCGAAGCGAAAATCGCCGTCCTGCCCCAGGTAACCCAGGTCATGTCGCTGCTGGACCTGATCCGCATGATGCATGTGGAAATGCGCGAACCGGGGGACACGACAGCGCTTCCGCAGACCCGGCCGCAGCTCTTCGACTATATCCTGCTGCTCGAGCTGGCCGATGGGGAGGCCCTGCAGCGCAGCCTGTCGCCGAACCGGCGCACGATGCAGTTCGTGCTGCGCCTGAACACGAGCAGCTTCCGCGAATCGTTCGCGCTGGGGGAAGAAATCCGGCGGATCGGCAGCGAAACCATGGGCGCGGGGGTTGCCGTGGAGTCGGGCGGCCTGCTCTTCTTCTTCGGGCGCTGGCTCGACGAGCTGGTCGAGGGGCAGAAGAACGGCCTGCTGTTTTCCATCCTCACGATCACGCTCATGATGATCATCGGTCTGAAGTCGCTGCGAACGGGCCTGTGGTCCATGGCGCCGAACATGCTGCCGCTGCTCGTGCTCGGCGGGGTGCTGGGCGCCCTCTGGGACAAGGCGGATTCGGACAGCCTCGTGGTCGCCATGATCGCCATCGGCATCGGCGTCGACGATACGATTCATTTCCTCATGCGCTACCGCATTGAGAGCGAGCGGTGGCGCGACAGCGCAATTGCCATCCGCGAGACCTTCCACTTCGCGGGGCGCGCGATCGTCATCACGTCGGTCATTCTGGTGATCGGGTTTCTTCCGCTCAACATCAGCGACTACGCCACCTTCATTCTGTTGGGAACGCTGCTGCCCATGACGCTCGTCGTGGCCCTGCTGGCGAACCTCTTTGTGGTTCCGGCGCTGGCGCGGCTGGGGTGGATCCGGTACCGCTTTCCGCAGGAGAAACCGGCGGAGAGGGAACTGCAAGTCTGAAGGACGTCAGACGTCGGCAGACAAGGACGATGCTGCGACCCCGCCGGGGTCGGAGTGCTGTGCCTCGCTGGGGCCGAGCAGCTTCAAGATGGCGTTGCAGGTTACCGGAATGCCGCTGCCAGGGTGGCGATGGGGAGAAACAGCTTGAGCGGTTCGTCCTGGAGAGGAATGAAGCCGTACCGGCGATAGAACGCCTGTGCCCGCTCGTTCTTCGCGTCGACGAATACGCCCACCAGCCCTACGCTCGAGGCCACCTGGACCGTTCGGCGAAGCGCGAAGGTTAGGAGCAGTTCCCCAAGGCCATTCCGCTGCCGGTCGGCTGAAACCGCCAGCCGGGCAAGGCGCGCCACGGGAAGGCGGCGGGGGAGCCGTCTCGCAACCCTCGGCGGAACGGCTGCCGCCTCGACCTCTCCCACGGCCAGCGTTACGAAACCGAGGATTTTTCCGGGTGATTCCGGTTCAACGAGAACGAACGTCCTCGAGATCCCCTTCTCGCCATGCTGGCGGGCGGCGCGCCGGAGGTATTCGTTGAGTTCCGGCGCCCCGCAGTCAAACGCCTCGCGTTCGTGGGCGTCCGTCAGGAGCTCAATCCGCATCGTCTGGCAGCGTCCGGGTCAGGCGCTGGGCGGCCCTGCGCAAGGCGCGCGACGGTTTCGGCGGACGCTCGAGCGCGCCGAGAAACGTTTCCGCGTCCCGGGACGAGAGGGAGATGATCTGTTCCTCCCGAATCAGCTCCTGGGCTCGCTCCAGTGCAGACTGGACGAGAAACTGGTTCACGGTCGCCCCGGTCAGATCGGCGGCCCGTTCAATCGTGCGGCGGACGTCTGCGGTCACCCGCGCCGTAACGCGATGGTTTTTCGATGAGGTGCCTGCCATGATGCTCTCCGGATGAGCATCAGTATATCATGGTGACATTTTGGCACCATTACCCTGAGTGGCCATTTGACCTTCCCCGGACGCTGCTCTAGGATATGGGATTCATGTACCGGAGGGCTGGATGTTGTTGCTCCCCCGGCGCATGCTGGCGAACTCACCGCTGGGGAAACTGGCGCACGAATGCGAGAAGCTCTCGGCGCTTGCGCCCAGCCTTCGCGATCAGGGTTCTTTCCAAGCGCCAAGCGCTGAGCACTAAGCGCCAAACAACAACGTGGCGTTCCTTGTACTTGCCGGAAAATTCGTCACTCGTAACTCGTAACTCGAAGAAAGCGCCAAGCGCCAAGCACTAAGCACCGACCAACAAGAACGTGGCGCTCTTTGCCCTTGCCGGAAAATTCGTCACTCGTCACTCGTAACTCGTCACTTGTTTCAAATCGTCAATCGTAAATAGTCATTCGTAAATTATGTACAGTTCCCACCTCTCCCCCTACCCGACCGGCTGGTACGCCATCGGGTTCACCGACGAACTGCCTGCAGGCACCGTGTTGACGCGGCAGATCGCCGGACGCGAAGTCGTCCTCTTCCGCACGCAGAGCGGCGAGGCGGCCGCGCTCGACCCCTACTGCACCCACCTCGGCGCGCACCTGGGCCACGGGGGCGAAGTCGTGGGCGACACGATCCGCTGCCCCTTCCACGGCTTCTGCTTCGATACCCAGGGGGTCTGCACGAAAACCGGTTACGACACGAAGCCGCCCGCGAAGGCGCGCATCCAGCGCTGGCGCCTGCAGGAGAAGAACGGAATCCTTTTCCTCTTCTTCTCCGCCGACGGGGCAGAACCCACCTTCGAGATTCCGCTTGCCGACGACGCCGCGTGGACGCCCGTGCGCCACCGCGAGCTCCGACTGCGCGGACACGTGCAGGAGATCGCCGAAAACAGCGTCGACATCGGCCACCTGACGTGGATTCACAAGTATGAAGACGTGCGCACCCTGTCGGAGCTGAAGACCGAGGGGGCCTACCTGAACGCGCGCTACGGCATGACGCGCCCGCGGAAGACGTTCGGAAAATCCGCCGGAATTGCGACGGAATTTGAAATCCACCAGTACGGCCTCGGATATGCGCGGGTCGAGGTGACGGTGACGAGCCTGGGCATCCACACGCGGCAGTTCGTGCTGGCCTCGCCGCTGAACGAGAACGAGATCATGCTGCGGCTCGCCATGTCGGTGAAGCGGATCGAGAAGCCGTCGACGGTGCACCCGCTGCTCGCCCTCGCGCCCAAGGGGTGGGTGACGAACCTGGTGGCCGATCAGGGGATCAAGGAGTTCGAGGCCGACGTGCGCCAGGATCTGCCCATCTGGCAGAACAAGATCTACGTGACGCCCCCGGCGCTGGCGGCCGGCGACGGACCTGTGGGCGCCTATCGGAAATGGGCAAAGCAGTTTTATGCCGTTCCGCAAGTCCCGCTGTCTTCCCCAGCGGGGGAACCCGAAGAACCGGCGCTCGGGTAGAGAAAGACAGGCCCCTTCGTCCTCCGAAGGGGACCCTGACCAGGCGAACCAAATTCACTCGTCCGTCTTAGTGTGGCGCGAAAGGAATTGTGCCGGCGTCAGGGCGTCGATCGGCGAATTCCGATAATCGCGAACGTTGCGGGTTACGATAGACCGTGCACCGAACGCAACGGCCGCGCCAACCTGCAGCGAATCCTCGAAATCACGCATCGGCAAACGAAGCGCAAGCCGGGCATGCTCAGTCACCGCGGGCGCAATGGCGACGAAGGTGAGAAGATCCTCCAGAAACGGGCGCACATCCTGCCGCAGGAGATAGGCCGTGTTTGAGAGGGTGTGCCAGGCGATCGCCGCAAATCCGGGACTGTTCTGCGCCCACCGCAGCACCCCGGCGCTCGGCTCGAGATGCTCGCGCCGTCCGAGTGCTACATCGAGTATGACGTCGGTATCCAGGAGAATCTTCAACGAGCGCTCAGAGACCGTATTTCTTCTTCAGCGCTTCGAGGCGGGCGTCGCCGGGCCGCTCAGCCACCGAAAACCGGCCTTCCCATCGGGTAACGAAGTCTTCTTCGTCATGTAACGCGACGCTCTCCAGCAGCTCTTCCACAAAGGCCGAGAGGTTCGTCTCCCTTGCACGGGCGAGTTTCCGCGCCCGGCTGAGGACCTCGGGCCGCAGAGAAAGACTGACGCGCTCCTTCATGCGTATTATTTTACCACAATCGTAATACCCTTGCCGGAAGGCCAATCATCACCTCAGCCCGGCCGTACGACTATCGTGCCCCCACACAAAAAAACGCCGCCCCGGGAAACTCCCGGAGCGGCGCAGGAAAACGGTTCCCGTGGGGTCAGCGGGCGACGGTGATCCCCGCGTCGGCGGCGAGGGCCTCGGCCTTATTGGTGCGCTCCCACGTGAAGAAGCCGCCCTCTTCGGGCTTGCGGCCGAAGTGGCCGTAAGCGGCCGACGGCTGGTAAATCGGCTTGAGCAGATCGAGCGTGCTGATGATGGCCGCCGGCTTCATCTCGAAGTGCTTGCGGACCAGATCCTCGATCTTGTCCGGGTCGATCTTCTCGGTGCCGAAGGTGTTCACGTGCACCGAAACCGGCTCGGCCACGCCGATGGCATAGGCGAGCTGAACCTCGCAGCGATCGGCAAGGCCGGCCGCGACGATGTTCTTGGCCACGTAGCGGGCCATGTAGGCGGCGCTGCGGTCGACCTTGCTCGGATCCTTGCCCGAGAAGGCGCCGCCGCCGTGACGGCCCGCGCCGCCGTAGGTGTCGACGATGATCTTGCGGCCGGTCAGGCCGCAGTCGCCGTGGGGACCGCCCACGATGAACTGTCCGGTCGGGTTGATGAAGTAGCGGGTCGTCGCCAGCAGGTCGGCCGGGATGACCTTCTTGATCACCTCTTCGATGACCGCCTCGCGAATCTGCGCCTGGGTCATCTCGGGCGTGTGCTGCGTCGAGATCACGACGGCATCCACGTGCTGCGGCTTGCCTTCCTGTTCGTACCGGACGGTGACCTGGCTCTTGCCGTCGGGGCGCAGCCAGGGGAGCGTGCCGTTCTTGCGCACTTCGGCCAGCCGCTTGGTAAGCCGGTGCGCGAACATGATGGGCATCGGCATGAGCTCGTCGGTCTCGTTGCAGGCGAAGCCGAACATGAGCCCCTGGTCGCCGGCCCCTTGTTCCTTCTGGGCTGACGAATCGACGCCCATGGCGATGTCGGGGCTCTGCTTGTTGACGACATTGAGCACGCCGCAGCTGCGGTAGTCAAAGCCTGTCGACGGATCGTCGTAGCCGATGTCCTTGACGGCATCACGCGCGATCTGGACGTAATCCAGCTGCGCCGAAGTCGTGATCTCGCCCGCAACCATGACCAGTCCGGTGGTCACCAGGGTCTCGCACGCGACCCGGCCCTTCGGGTCCTGGGCAAAAACGGCATCGAGCACCGCATCGGAAATGCGATCGGCGACTTTGTCGGGGTGGCCTTCGGTGACGCTTTCGGACGTAAACAGAAATGGACGCATGAATTCTCAGCCTTTCAAGGGTCCGCGATCGGCGCGAACCGGAATCAGATATTTTAGCGGCCCCGGCCCAACGGGGTCAACGCTTGTCACCGGGCGCCCGCTCACCAGCGGACGTGATAGGTGCACGAATCGTCACCCTTCTCCCGGCAGGGCGCCCCATCGTCATGCTCGACCGTGGGCGCAGTGGCGAACCGCTCGGCCATGGCCGTCACGATCCCCCGGTCGAAGGCGCAGGGGTAGGAGTTGTGTCCCCGCAGGGTCGCCGAGCGATCGTTCATCTCGACGACCTGGTAGTGACCGATTCCCTCTCCCATCGTTCCCGTCGCCGGATCGAAGAGCACTTTGCCGTCGCGGCGGTGGTTCATGTGGAATGCGACGTCGATCGAGCCGAGGGCCGCCTGGATCGTCTGAATTTCGGGGGGGAACTCGGCGGATTCGGGGATCTTCTTGCCGATGAGAAACAGGGTCTTGGGACCGACCGCCTCTTTCAGGGCGCGAAACGTGTCGAGCCACGCCTGCTGCGGATACCAGGCATCGCCCGAGTCTTTGACGTCGGGCAGGCCGTTTTCGGCCAGAAACTTACGCGCCGTATTCTGGAAGACGCCCGCCCCCCGAATCACGCTCCAGATGGTCTGTCCGTTGACTTCAATCCCCTCTGCGAAACATTCAAATTGCGCCATGGTAACTCTCCACTCGGTCGCACGGCGGCGCCGCACGTTTCGGTCGTTCACTCCTGGAAGGCCGAAGCCTTCGTCACGCCATCACACCTCCGTCCACCACAAAGATTCCCCCTGTGATGAACCGCCCCGCATCTGAAGCGAGCAGCAGGGCCGTGCCCGCAATATCCGCCGGCTGCCCCATCACCTGGAGCGCCTGGTCGGAGTGGGCCACCGTCAGAATGTCTTCGTTCTCCCACAGCGCCCGGGAGAAATCGGTCTTGATGAGCCCCGGGGCGACGGCGTTCACGCGGATGCCCAGGGGACCCATCTCGCGCGCCATCTGGCGGGTCATCTGGAATACGGCCGCCTTGGAGACCCCGTAGACCCCGAGCATCGGCCCGGCGTGCAGGCCGCCGATGGAGCCCAGGTTGATGATGCTGCCGCGCTTCTTCGCCTCCATCTGCTCGGCCGCGTGCTTGCTCATGAGAAAGTAGCCGCGCGTATTCGTCTGCATGGTCTTGTCGAAGATATCCGCCGTGGCCGTGTGCATCGGCCCGAAATGGGGATTCGTCGCCGCGTTGTTCACGAGGATGTCGACCCCGCCGAGCTGCTCCTTCACGGTGCGGAAAAAGCTCTCGATCTGATCTTCCCGGCCGATGTGCAGCTGCATGGGGGTGGCCTTGCCCCCCGCCGCCTTGATTTCGTCGGCGGCCGCCTGCAGATCCTCCAGCTTGCGGCTCGCCAGCACGACGTGGGCGCCGAACTCGGCCAGTCCCGTCGCGATGGCCTTGCCGATGCCGCGCCCGCCGCCGGTCACCACGGCCACGCGCCCTTCCAGATTGAACAGCTCTTTCAACACGCCGAATCTCCTCGTCACGGTTCCGAAAAGCGGATTGTATCAGGGAGAGTGCCTGAAAGGCGACCCTCCGGTACAATGGTGGGATCATGGCCCTGCGTTTCTTCGATCGCCTGCACCCCATCCAGATTCTGCTGGGCGGATACCTCGGGCTTACCACCGCGACCTGGCTCCTGCTGTCGCTCCCTTGGGCCCGGACCGAAAGGCTCCCCTGGAACCCACTCGATCAGCTTTTTACGGCGGCCTCGGCCGTGACGACGACCGGACTGGTGGTGCACGACACGAGCGCCTACACGCTCTTCGGCCAGATCGTCCTCCTTGCCGTCATTCAGATCGCCGGGCTCGGGTACATGGTCTTCATCGCCCTTTCGCTGCTGTTGACCGGAAATCGGCTTTCGCTCGGTGGGCGCGCCCTGCTGCGCGAATCGGTGGGGCGGCCGACCTCGGTCGATCTGCTCAAGTTCGCCAAGAGCGTCCTGATCTACAGCTTCATCATCGAAGGGCTGGGAACGCTGATTCTCATGTTCCGCATGCTTGCGTGGGAACCGCCGGCCCAGGCTTTCTTCTCGGCGCTCTTTCATTCCGTCTCAGCTTTCTGTACCGCGGGATTTTCGATTTACGGCGACAACTATGTGCGCTTCGCCGAAGATCCGGTCATCAACGTCGTCACCGCAGCGCTCTGCATACTCGGCGCCATCGGATTCTTCGTTCTCGATGAAGTGCGGGAAGTATTCCGCTCACGTGGCGCTCTGCGACGCGCCCGGCTTTCGGTTCACTCGCGGCTGACCCTGATCGTCACAGCTCTCCTTACGGTCGGCGGAACGGTCTCTATCTACGTATCGCAGTACCTGCACGGCGAGACCCAGATCGGATGGATGGAGGCCGCCTTCCAGGTGATCAGCGGTTCATCGACCGCAGGGTTCAACACCATCGACCTGGCGCAGTTGTCGACGAGCGCGCAGTTTGTCATTCTCGTCCTCATGTTCGTCGGCGGTTCGCCCGGTTCAACAGCCGGCGGCGTCAAGACCACGACTTTCGGCCTCATGCTCTACTACATCCCCTCGTTGCTCCTCGGCCGCCGCGATCTGCACATTTACCGCCGCCGTATTCCCGCAGAGTCTGTCATCCGCGGATATGCGCTCGCCTTTCTTGCCTCTCTTTGGGTGGCTGGGGCGACAATTGCGCTCGGCATGATTGAGCCGCTTCCCGTGCTGGACCTCATGTTCGAGGTGACGTCTGCGCTCGCAACGGCCGGACTCTCGACGGGTATTACGGCGCAGCTTTCCTGGGCCGGGGAGCTGGTTATCATCCTCACCATGCTCGTCGGACGTATCGGAATGCTGGGCGTCGGCTTTTCGCTGATCGGTCGACGGCGGGCCCCCCAGTACCAGTACGCACAGACTGAAGTACTCATCGGATAAACGAACCCTCGGAACGAACTCCCATGAAAAAACTCTTCGCCGTCATCGGCCTCGGCAACTTCGGCTACTTCGCCGCCCGATCACTCTACGATCTCGGGCACGACGTGCTGGCCATGGACTCCGACGAGCGCAAAATCGAGCGCATCAAGAACGAGGTGACCGACGCCCGCGACGACGCGGTGCTCAAGGAATTCGTCGGTCCCCAGTACGACTCGGTCATCGTGAGCCTGGGGGGCAACATGGAGGCGAGCATCCTCTGCACCATGCACCTGCGCGACTTCGGCGTGAAGCACATCTACGTGAAGGCGCTGAACGACGATCACGCGCGCGTTCTGGCCCGCCTCGGCGCCAACGACGTCATCTTTCCCGAACGCGAAGCGGCGGCCCGCCTGGCGCAGCGCCTCAGCGTGCCGCACCTCATTGAGCAGATCCCGCTGGCTCCGGATTTCAGCATCAGCCAGCTCGAGACGCCGACCAGCTTCGTGAACCAGACCCTGAAGGATTTGCAGCTCCCCTCGCGCTTCGGCATTCAGGTCATTGCGGTCAAGGACATCCTCTCCGACAACTTCTTCATGGTTCCGCACGGCGAGTTCAAGCTCATGCCCGACAGCGCCCTCCTCGTCATCGGGCGGAATGAGGACCTCGCCCGCCTGGCGGTGGAATAGCGGAACCGGCACGATTCCCCCATGGCCTACGCAAGCGCCGAACTGAGCACGCGCGGACTCGAACGCGTCCGCCGGGGTCACCCGTGGGTTTTCCGCGACGGGCTCGCGCGCCGGCTGCGGGCGGCGCCGGGGGAACCGGTGGAGCTGACGGATGCGCGCGGCGACCTCGTGGCCGTCGGCCTGGCCGATCCCGACAGCGAGCTGCCGGTGCGCGTCTTCGGCGGCCCCCGGGACCGCATCGACGCGCGCCTCTTTGGCATGCGGATTGAGCAGGCCGCGCGCCACCGCGACGCCTGGGGGGTGACCGCCGTGACCGACGCCTGGCGCTGGGTCAACGGAGAATCCGACCGGCTCCCCGGCTTCATACTCGATCTCTACGGACGGGTGGCGGTACTCAAGCTCGACGGACCGTATGCCTCGTGGATTCCCCCGCTCGCCGATGCCCTCCGCGCGAGCGGCCGCGTCGACGCACTTCTATTCCGGGGAGCGGAACCGGAGGTCGTCTTCGGAACCGTTCCCGAGACGGTCGTCGTGACCGAGCACGGCGTGCGCATGGCGGCCGACCTGCGCGCCGGACAGAAAACCGGGCTGTTCCTGGACCAGCGGGAAAACCGCGACTGGGTGCGCCGCCACGTGGACGCCAAGCGCGTGCTCAACCTCTTCTCGTACACGGGCGGCTTCTCGCTGGCGGCGCTCGCGGGGGGTGCCGCGCACGTGACGAGCGTCGACATCGCGGCGCCGGCCCTGGCCATGCTCGACCGCTCGCTGGTGGAAAACGGATTCGACCCGGGACGCCACCATGGCGCCGCCGAAGACTGCTACGCCTTTCTCCAATCCGCCGCCGCTCGAGGCGAACGGTGGGATGTCGTCGTCCTCGATCCCCCCTCGCTCACGCACAGCAAGGCGAACCTCGAGAACGCGCGCAAGGCCTACGAGCGGCTCAACATCGCGGCCCTCAAGGTTCTCGCGCCGGGCGGACTCTTCTGTACCGCCTCGTGTACCTCGCGCATCACGGCCGAGGATTTCCAGCAGATCGTGCGCGCGGCGGCCGGCAAGGCCCGCCGCACCCTGCAGGTCATCCGCGAAGCGGGCGCCGGCGCCGATCATCCGGTCCTGCTCACCTTTCCCGAAGGGCGCTACCTGAAGTTCCTGGGCCTCCAATCGATTGACGATTGACAATTTACGATTGACGATTGGGAAGCAAGGGGCCGGGAAAGTTCCGTTCGTGTCGAGCCGACGGCCGGGAACAGAGTGGACGGCGACGGCGAGACGGCGCCCATCGTGCTCCTCTCGCTGTCCGGCTCGCCCTGCTGCGCCCGGTCAGCTCGAGACGAACGGTTTCCGGCAAATCGTCAATCGTCAATCGTAAATTGTAAATCCGGGTAACTCGTCACTCGTAACTTGTCACTCGTCATTTGTGAACCCGCTTCCCCCCACGATTGTCCCGTCGTAGAATCGGGGGATGATCGCTCCCCCCTGGTCCCGGTGGCTGCTGCTCGGCGCGCTCGTGCTCACGCCGCTCGCCTACGGCACGGTGCACCCCGTTCCGACCGCCCTGTTCATTCTCGGCGGAACGATCGGATTCCTCGGAGTGCTGCTGCGCGCCTACCGCGCCGGAATCCCGCTCCCTGTACTGCGCGACCCCCTGTTCCGCATCGGAGGGCTCGGGGTCGCGCTCGGCATCTTGCAGCTGATTCCCCTCCCCGCGGGCGTCCTCGCGGTGATCTCCCCCGGAACCTACCGCTGGACGGTGACCGAGCTGGCCGACATCGGCATCGAGCCGTGGTCCTGGCACCCGATTGCGGTCGTCCCCTGGTCGGCCGAGAACGGCACCGCCTGGCTGATCGCCCTCTGGTCCTGGTACGCCGTCGCAGCCACCGTGCTCGCCGATCGGCGCGTCGCACGAACGATGCTGCGCACGATGGCCGTCACCGGATTCGGGCTGGCCATTCTGGGCATCGTGCAGAAACTCACCGGCGCCCAGGCCATCTTCTTCGTCGGGTTGGAGCGCCCCGCCTTCTACGCCACGTTCGTGAACCCCAACAATGCGGCGACGTTTCTGCTCCTCGGCGCCCTGGCGGCGGCCGCCTGCGCGTGGCGCGCCCACCCCGAACGGCGCCTGCTCTGGTTCGCGGCGGCCGCGTTCACGGCGGGTTCCGCCGTCTTCAGCCTCTCGCGCGGCGGCATCGCCATGATTCCCTTCGCGCTTCTCCTGCTGGCCTGGCTGCGCTGGCGCAACCGGGGCGCGCAGCGCGAGACGACGCCGGCGGCCGTGGCGGCCCCGCTGGCGCTGCTCGCCGCGACCCTCTTCTTCGTGCTCTGGATCGGCCACACCGAGGTCTTCGGCGAACTGGCCACCCTGCAGGACGATCGCGGGCTGAACGGCCGCACGACGATCTGGGCCGAGGCACTCGGGCGCATCTGGCCGGCATTTCCCCTCTTCGGGGTCGGCTACGGTAACTTCGCCCACGTCTACCCGGCTTATCAGGCGCATGCCGCGCCGGTGACCTACACGGCGCTCGAGAACGAATACCTGCACGCGCTTGTCGAAGGGGGGCTGGCCGGAGCGGCGCTCGCGGCCGCCGTCCTGTGGGTTCTGCTCCGCGGCCTGCTGCGCCCGGGGCGGCGGCCCGGCGACCTCCCCCTCGTGGCCGGCGTGGCGGCCTATCTCGTGCACATGCTCATCGACTTCCCCCTGCACCTGGGCGCCCCCGCGCTCTGGCTGCTGACTGCGACGGCCTTTCTGCGCCGCGAGTTCGATTCTGCACCCGCGGGGGCGAGCGGGGCCGCAAGCGCGGCGCCCGCCTTGGGAATTCCGGGCGGATAATCGCGCGGAACCCGCGTTGCCAAACCCGCCCCGGTCGGCTACGATCATGCTTTCGGTCGGTCCTTCACTCCCCCACCGGAAAGTCCGATGCCCGACCTCTACGATGTCACGATAGTCGGAGCGGGTCCCGCCGGCCTCTACGCCGCCTATTATGCCGGGTTCCGCAAACTGCGGACGAAGATCATCGACTCGCTCGCCGAAGCGGGCGGGCAGATTACCGCGCTCTACGCCGAAAAGGGAATTTACGACGTGGCCGGGTTCACGGCCATTGCTGGCAAGGACCTCGTGCGTGCCCTCTGGGATCAGGCCCGCCAGTACGACCCCACCGTCTGCCTCGGCGAGCAGGCGACCGATCTGCGGCGCCGCGACGACGGCACCTGGCTGCTGACGACGGATAAGGGGGAACACGCGACGCGCACGTTGCTCCTCGCGAGCGGCATTGGTCTCTTCACGCCGCGCAAGCTCGGTAACCCCGTCTTCGAGGCCTTCGAGGGGAGCGGCCTGTCCTACGTCATGGAAGATCCTGAGGATTGCCGGGGGAAGCGCGTCGCCATCGTCGGCGGCGGCGATTCCGCGGTCGACTGGGCGAATCACCTGGCCGAGATTGCCGAGACGGTCTACGTCATTCACCGGCGCGACGAGTTCCGCGCCCACGAGGCGAGCGTCGACCGGATGCGCGCCCACGCGCAGCTCAAGACGCCCGGGCAGGTCAAGGAAATCCGGGGCGACGGCCAGATCGAAGAGATCGTGCTCGCCTACACCGACGGCGCGCCCGACGAGACGCTGCAGGTCGACATCCTGCTCGCCTTTCTCGGCTTCATCTCGAACCCGGGGCCCATCGCCGAGTGGGGCCTGGCCATGAACAAGCAGCACATCCTGATCAACCAGAAGTGCGAAACGAATCTGCCGGGGGTCTACGCCATCGGCGACTGCGCCGGATTCGAAGGCAAGCCCAAGCTCATCAGCGTCGGCTTCGGCGAGGCGGCGACGGCCGTGAACAACGCCGCCGTCTTTCTGGATCCCCGCAAGAACGTCTTTCCCGGCCACTCGAGCAACCTCAAATCTCCCACCGGACTCTGAATGCCCCACCTCTGCGCTTCCTGAGCCGCCCCTGAAGCGGACCGGCGAAAGTATCCCTCGGCGGAATTTCAACCGGCCCCCCGGCCCGTTCGGCCTGCGCTTGCGGAAGCGGCTGCCTTCCTCAGCCTCAGTTCGAATGCGTTACCCTTCTCTCGCACCGCGTTACCTATGCAATACGAAAAGTTCGCCGATTTCATGATCAAGAACCTGCGCGTCTACGTGACCGACGCGCCCGGCTACCTCGGCCGGCTCACGCAGACGATCGGGACCCAGGGGGGCAACCTGGGCGATATCCGCCTGGTGAAACGCTCGGGGCGTTTCAACCTGCGTGACATGGAGATTTACGTACGCTCCGACGAGCACATGGAAGAGATCCTGCACGCCATCGGGCTCCTCGAAGGAATTCAGATCGACTCGGTCACCGACTCCGTTCTCGATCTGCACCGGGGCGGCAAGATCCGCATCGAAAGCCGCGTCCGCATCGAAAAGGCCGCCGACCTGCGCCGCATCTACACGCCGGGGGTCGCGACCGTCTGCCGCGCCATTCAGAACAACCCCGATGATGCGTGGAACTACACGTACATCCCGAACACGGTCGCCATCGTCACGAACGGCACGGCCATCCTCGGCCTGGGCGACATCGGGCCGCTGGCCGGCATGCCGGTCATGGAAGGCAAGGCGGTGCTCTTTCAGCACCTGGTCGGCCTGAATGGCATTCCCATCCTGCTCGACGCCAAGGACGTCGAGACCTGCGTCGAAACGATCGTGCGCATCGCGCCGAGCTTCGGCGCCATCAAGCTCGAAGACTTCCGCGCGCCGGAATGTTTCGAAATCGAACGCCGGCTCATCGAACGCCTCGATAAGCCGGTCATGCACGACGACCAGCACGGGACGGCCACGGTCGCCCTGGCCGCGCTGCTCAACGCGACCAAGTACGCCGGCGCGCAGCTCAAGAACGAAGCCGTGGGCATTGTCGGCCTGGGCGCGGCGGGCACCGGCATCGCACGCCTGCTCAAGTCCTACGGCGTGCGGCGCATCCTCGGGTCCGACATCAACGCGAGCGCCATGGAGCGGCTGCGCGAGATGGGCGGAGAACCGATGGAACTCAAGACACTCATGGAACACGCGACAGTGGTCGTCAGCACGACGGGCGTCCCGAACCTCATCAAGCCCGAGATGGTGCGCAAGCGGCAGATCATCCTCGCGCTCTCCAACCCGGATCCGGAGATCCGCCCCGAAGACGCCCTCAAGGCGGGGGCGGCCTTCGCGGCCGACGGGCGCGGGGTGAACAACGCCCTCGCCTTCCCGGGTCTCTTCAAGGGGGCCCTGCAGGCGCGGGCCCGATCCATCAACAACCGCATGAAGATCGCGGCGGCCCAGGCCATCGCCCGCTTCGGCGACGGCGACCGCCAGGATCTGGTTCCCGCGCTCCTGAACCCCGATGTGCATCAGGCCGTCGCTTCGGCGGTCGAGCGCGCCGCCTTCGAGTCGGGCGCCGTGCGCACGGTGGCCGACATCTAGGCACCCCCTGTCGCCCCCCGAAGGGGACCCGAAACCCGGTGGTCGTTGCGTTCTCGTGCGAGGACCCGCAGACTTGGCATTTCAGCGGTTTCTCAGTAACCTGTAGGAATTACCTTTTCTTTACCGTGCAGGAGCTTTTCCAATGGCTATCCAGAAAATCGGAGTTGTAGGCAGCGGCACGATGGGCGCCGGCATCGCCCAGGTCACCGCCAAGGCCGGCTACCAGGTCGTCATCGCGCGCATTACGCAGGGTTCGACCGACGAAGTGCGCAAGCGCGTCGAATCGGGCTTCCTGCGCGACGTCAAGAAAGAAAAAATGACGGCCGAGCAGAAAGACGAGATCATGGCCCGCGTGACGGCCACCTCGAATCTGGAAGACCTGAAGGACTGCGATCTGATCATCGAATCGGTCATCGAAGACACCGCCACCAAGCAGGACCTTTTCAACAAGCTCGACGGCATCTGCAAGCCCGACGCCATCCTGGCCTCGAACACGAGCACCCTCTGCATTGCGGAGCTGCGCAAAGGGATCAAGCGGCAGTCCCGCTTCGCCGGCGTGCACTTCTTCAATCCGGTGCCGGCCATGAAGCTGGTCGAAATCATCCTGCCCCTCGGGGCCGAGGCCACCATCGGCGCCGACCTGCAGGCCTACGTCGAAAAGGTCGGCAAGGTGCCCGTCATGGTCAAGGACATGCCCGGCTACATCGTGAACCGCCTTCTGGTTCCGCAGCTGGTCGAGGCCATCCGTGCCTTCGAACAGGGAATCGCTTCGATGGTCGACCTCGACACGGCCATGAAGCTCGGCCTCGGGCACCCGATGGGCCCGCTCGCCCTGTCTGACCTCATCGGCCTCGACGTGGTCATGGCCATGGCCGAGACCCTCTCGGGCGAGTTCCAGGACACCCGTTTCGCCCCCCCGCCGCTGCTCAAGCGCATGCTCCTTTCGGGCTACCTCGGCAAGAAGAGCGGCATGGGTTTCTACGACTACAGCGGCGACGTGCCGAAGCCGAACGAATGGCTCGCCGGCACGAGCACGCTCAAGAACACGCCGGCCGCGGTCTGACGCACGGCACATGCTTTCAGAAAGCCCCGCTTCGGCGGGGCTTTTTTTGTGCCCCGCATTCCTCTACGCCCCCACAGGCGCCTCGTCGGCAGCCGCCCCCGACGCGTCGCCGCGAGCGCGTCCGGGCGGCGACCCATCGCGGTTACACGCGGGGCAGAATCGCGCTAGTGGTGAAGGTCGAAACTAATTCGGTGGAGGAACACCATGACCCGCATGAAACGAATGTTCGCCTTTCCGGCCGCACTCGGCCTTGCCGCGACGCTCGGCATCTCGGCGCCCGTCGATGCGCAGCAGCGCACCCAGCCCCAGGCAGAACAACAACGCAAGGACATGAAGAAGGAGTACAAGAAGGACAAGGAGATGTCGGCCGAGAAGTTCATCCAAGAGGCTTCGGTCGGCAACATGCTCGAGGTTCGCGTGGGTGAAATCGCGCGCGAGCGGGCTACCAACGAGCAGGCCAGGCAGCTGGCCGATCGGCTGGTGCGCGATCACGGCCAGGCCCAGGACAACCTCGAGCAGGTCGCGCAGCAATTGAACATCGAAGTTCCCCAGCGGCTCGACCAGAAGGCGCAGCAGATGGTCGACAAGCTGAGTCAGACGCAGCCGAACCAATTCGATCAGCAGTTCGTGCAGATGGCGCTCGATGACCACCGCAAGGATCTGCAGAAGTATTCGAAGGCCATCACGCAGCTCGACAATGCAGATCTGCAGCGGTACGCCGCCGAGACCCTTTCGGTGCTCGGCGAACACTACGTCTTCGCCAGCGAGGCGAAGAAATCATTGCAGACGCAGCCGCGCGGCGGCGCCTGACCGACTCTACCGTCCTTTGTTCAACCGTGTGTACACCACGCCCCGACGTACATCCCCGCGCACGTCGGGGCGTCCTGTGCCCGCGCCATGCCCGCCCGCAGGCGGCGTCACGCCCGGCGGCGGCGCCGAAGCCACCAGGTGAGCTTGTGCAGCTCCATGATGGGCACAATCGTGGCTGCGAGCAGAATGACCGTCATCCAGCGATCGCTCGAGAGCGGCGCGGTACCCAGGATGTCCTGGAGAAACGGCAGATGCATTGCGACCAGGTGCAGCCCGAGCGCGCTGAGGACGCCGACCAGTAGGAGCGGGCTGCGCAGCGGCGAGAGCGAGAAGGCCGACTTGGTCTCCGAGCGGCTGTTGAAGACGTGGAAGTTCTCGAAGAGGACCATGAGCAGGAGCACGACGTTGCGCGCTTCGGGTTCGCTCCAGCCCTCGCGCAGCAGCCAGCCGTAGGTGGCAAAGGCGATGCCGCCCATGAGGGCCACCGAGAGCAGAATCCGCTCGTTCATCAGGCGGTTGAAAACCGACTCGCGCGGCGGCCGGGGTTTGCGCTGCAGCGTATCTCCCTCGCCCGGCTCGAAGGCCAGGGCCACCCCCTGAATCCCGTTCGTGACCAGATTCAGCCAGAGGAGCTGAACCGGAACCAGGATGATACCGAAACCCGCGATGACCGTAAGCAGTACCATGAGCAGCTCGGCGGCCCCCGTCGAAAGGAGCAGAAACGTCACTTTGCGGATGTTGTCATAGGCGATGCGCCCTTCGTCGACGCCGGCGACGATGGTCGCGAAGTTATCGTCGCTGAGCACCAGCTCGGCCGCCTCGCGCGCGACATCGGTTCCCCCTCTGCCCATGGCGATGCCGATGTTGGCCTGCCGCAGGGCGGGCGCGTCGTTCACGCCGTCGCCCGTGACCGCCACATAATGCCCGGCGGCCTGGACGGCGCGCACGATGTCGAGCTTCTGCCGCGGGGCGACGCGCGCGAAGACACGCACCCGGGACGCGATTTCGCGCAGTTCATCCTCCGAACGGCCTTCCAGTTGATCGCCGGTAATGACCTCGCTTTCGCCGCCTGCAAAGCCGAGATCCCGGGCGATGGCAAGCGCGGTGACCCGGTGGTCGCCGGTAATCATGGTGACCTGAATCCCCGCGCGCCCGCAGGCCTCGACGGCCTCGCGAACGCCGGGACGCAGAGGGTCGATCATGCCCACCAGACCCAGAAAACGCAGCCCCGCCGGCTCCGGCGGGGCGTGATCGGGATGCAGGTCCGGCGGCCCGTCGCCATCGGCGAGGGCGAGAATACGGTAGCCGGCGGCCGCGAGATCCAGGGCTTCGGCTTCGATGCGGCTGGCGTCCTCGGGATCGACGGTGCACATGGCGAGGATCCGTTCGGGCGACCCCTTCACGCAGGCCAGCACGCCGGATGCGACGCGATGGAAGGTGGCCGCGTAGGCATGCTCCGATTCGAAGGGAATTTCGTTGATCTGGGGAAACTGGTCGAGCAGCGTCTCGCGCTTGACGCCGACCTTCCAGCCGAGGGTCAGAAGCGAGACGTCGACGGAGTCGCCGCGCCACTGCCAGGCAAGGTCGCGGCGGTGCAGATCGGCCTCGTTGCAGAGGACCCCCGCACGCGCGAGCGCCTCGAGCAGCGGGAGGTCGGCGAGTTCGACCGGTTTCCCGTTCCGCGTAATGTCGCCCTCGGGAATGAAGCCCTCGCCGCCGACCTGTAGTCGGGTACCGTCGGTAAGGCGCACCTCGCGCACGGTCATTTCGTTGACGGTGAGCGTGCCGGTCTTGTCGGTGGCGATCTCGGTGCAGCTGCCGAGCCCTTCGACCGCCGTCAGCCGGCGCACGATGACCCCGCGCCGGGCCATGCGCGTCGTGGCCACCGCGAGCGCGACGGTCATGGCGACCGGAAGCCCTTCGGGAATGGCCGAGACGGCCAGGGCGACGACGAAGAGAAACATCTCGGAGAGTTCGTAGCGACCGAGCAGCACGGCCAGCAGCCCGATGACCGCCGAGGAGACGAGCGTGCCCACTGCAACCACGTTTGAAAATCGCTCCATGCGCACGAGAAGCGGCGGCTTTCCGCCGGTGGCCCCGGCCACGTCCAGGGCGAGCTGGCCGACGCTGGTGGCAAGCCCGGTAGCAACCACGAACCCCTTGGCCCGACCGCGGGTGACAATCGAGCCGGCGTAGGTCATGTTGCCGCGGTCGCCGACGGGCGCGCGCGGCGGCCCCGTCCAGGCCGGATCCTTTTCGACGGCGACGCTTTCGCCCGTCAGGAGCGACTCGTCGATTTCGAGCCCGTGCACCTGCAGCAGCCGCAGATCAGCCGGGACGCGGTTCCCGGATTCGAGCCAGACGATGTCGCCGGGGACGACCTCGTCGGCGGCGATGTCGCGCGCCTCGCCGTCGCGCAGGACCACGGCGCGGATCTGCAGGAGCTTGCGCAGGGCGAGGCTGCTCTGTTCGGCCTTCCACTCCTGGTACGCGCCGATGACGGCATTGATGGCGAGCACGGCGGCGATGAAGCCGGCGTCCTTGAGATCGCCGAGAAATACCGACACGATGGCGGCGAAGAGCAGAATGTAGATGAGCGGGCTGTAGAACTGGCGCAGCGCGATCTTCCACAGCGGGGGCGCTTCCTGCTCGGGAAGCCGGTTCGGGCCGAAGCGTTCGAGGCGCGCCCGGGCCTCGCTCTCGGTGAGCCCGCGCTCGGAGGCCTGCAGGGCGGCGAAGACTTCTGAAAGCGGCCGCGCGTGCCAGGGTTCCTGTGGCTGGGGGGCAAGGGTCATGGGATACGGAAGAAAAAGGCGGGGTTTCCTCCCATCGTATCCGGAAACGTCCCGTCGGGCAGCGGGGAACGCCGGAAATCGGACCGCTATCGGGAAACGAGACGGGAAACGCCCAGAAAGGCCCGGTTAAGGAACATCGTGAACCGGTCGGCGCCCCGGCCGGCGAGGCGCAACCGGGCCTCCTGCCAGGCGGGAACGGTGGCAAGCCGTGACGGGAGGGCGCGCTGTACGGCCGCAAGCAACCGGGTCACCCGGTCGGCCGTGCGCCGATCGGAAGCGCTGTCGCCGGGAAGATCGAGCAGCGCGCGCGTTTCGGCCGGCAGCGGTGCGCACAGGAACGTCCACAGGGGGTTGCGGAACGGAAAAGGGATCCGCTCGCGCAGAAACCGGCTGATTCGCAGCCCCGCATCGGTGCGCGCAAGCACCCCCGAGGTCTGCATGGCCGCCACGTAGGCCTCGACCTCGGCCCAATTCGCAGGGTGCAGGGCGGGGGGAATTCCGAAACAGAGGGCATACCGCACGGCCTCGCCGCAGAACCGGTCCTTCTCCGCATCGCGCAGGGGGCGGACGATCCGCTCATACAGGCGCACACGGGTATAGAACGCCGTCACGTGCACCCAGAGCAAGGCGTGGGCTTCATTGGCCGCGTAACGGCTCCCCTGCGGGTGGGCCGGGGTATCGAGTCCGACCTCGCCCTGAACCCGGCTGTGCAGGCGGTAGAGCGACAGGCTCTTCGCCGCCGCCATGTCGAAATCGCCGTAAATGATCGACCAGAGGTAGATATAGGTAAGCTGCGCCCGTTTGCGCGGGGCGGTCATGATCTTCGAGTGCTCGAAGATGGCCTGCGCGATCCACGGATGGGCGAGCTGCATCTGCACGGCCCGCACGGCGCCGGGAAAATAGACCAGGGTGTGCCGGTTGATTTCCCAGTACAGGGAATCGGGTCCGAAGAGCCCCTGGGACCGGTCGATCGGCTCTCCCGAAAGGCGCTCGAGCGCCCCCTTGAGATCGGCTTCGGTGACCCACTGCGGGGGAGCAACGGTCGGAGCCTGGGGTTCGATCATGGCTGCTCGGGGATGCGGGAGGGAAACATCGCGAAACGGAACAGGGGACTGAACGACATTCTACCGTACGGTAGGCTGACAGCAAAGCCCGGGAACCTTCTTCGGCCGGTGTTGCATGGCCCTGTGCTACCATCAAAGCCCATGACCCGTTCCTCTTCCCCGAACCCCGCGCCACCCTCCACGGCGCTGGAACGCCGCCAGGCCCTCAAGGACGAACTGGCCGCGCGCCTGGCCGCCGATCTGGCTCTGCTCGAAAAGGTCCAGCTCGAAACCCAGGCCGGCGCGACCGATGAAGAGGCCAAACCTGAAAACGACAAGGATACCCGGGCCCTCGAGCAGACGTACCTCGCGCGTGGCCAGGCGCAGCGGGTCGAAGAGTTGCGCGGGGCGGTCGCGGACGTCCGTAATCTCGCCCTGCGCGAATTGACGGCCGATGCGCCCGTCTGTCTGGGGGCGCTGGTGACGATTGAAGAGGACGGGCGCAGGCAGAAGCTGTTTCTCGCGCAGCACGGCGGCGGAACCCTGCTCGAGGGCGGCACGGTGCAGGTGGTCACCCCGCGTTCGCCGCTCGGCGAGGCGCTGATCGGCGCCCGGGCGGGCGAGGACCTGGATATCGAGGTGGGCGGACGCACCCGCGAGATCACGGTCGTCGCGGTCGAGTAGGCGCCCCTTGCTCTGCCTCTCGCAATTCGCACATCCACTCGCGAGTGCGTCGCGTCTTTCGGAACCGCTTCGCGAAGCCAAGCATGCGTAGCGGATTCGGACGCCTGCCACGGAACGGGGACCGACAAGCCATTGCGCCCTCACCTTCTCCGAACGGCGCACGCACCGCTTTCGCACTCATCCTGCGGGCGGTTCTCTGCAATGAACCGGTAGACGCGCCGGGAGACGGGGCCGACGCCGGGAACGGAAAACAGGGGCCCCGTCCAGCGCCAACGCGGCAGCTCGGCCAGAGCGCGGAACACAGCGTCGGCCCCCTGAAATACCTGCCCCCCGCGATCGATGACATGCAGCTCTTCCCGAACGCGCTGGGGATCGAGCCCGAGCCGCTCGACGGCATCCCCCTCCTGCAGCGGCTGCATGTGCAGGCGCTGTGAACCTTGCCGGCGCCGCAGAAATTCCACGCTCCCCCGGCAGATGCTGCAGTGACCGTCGTAGAGGAGCAGCAGCGCTGCATCCGAGGGAATCAGGCCGTCCAGGGTGTCCATGAGAGTGACGAGTGAATCAAATTTACAATTGACGATTGACGATTTTCCGGAAACCGTTCGTCTCGAGCTGACCGGGCGCAGCAGGGCGAGCCGGACAGCGAGAGGCTGCACAGGTTCGCTTCCCCCTGCCGTAATTGATGCCTCGCACCCGGCCTTCGCCGGTTTCACCAGCCATTATCCCATTCCGCGCACCCCTGTAGTGCCGATTCGCGCCTTACGGCGCATCCGGCGGAAGGGTGGCGCCGCAGGCTTCGTCGTCGGCGAGAACCTGGCCGCGGATCTTGAAGGCCCCCTTCTCTTCGAGCACGATGCGCCAGCGGCGCGTGGCCGCGCCGCCGCTCTCGACGTCGCCGTAGGCGAACACGCCGACGCCGGTCACCCCGGCCGCATACTCCGTTCCCCGGTCGTCGGCCAGAAAATAGCGCCCGTCGGCCGGTTCGAACGCGGTCACGGCGACATGCACCCCGCAGAGCGTTTCGGCGTGGAAGTTGCCGAGCTCGACGTCGAACCCGAAGACGCCGGCCTCGTCGACCTGACCCCACGTCAGCGTGTCGTTCGGCGTGTAGAGCTGCACGGTGCCCGGCGGATTCGTGGCCGGATTGCCGTCGCTCGCCACGAGCACGGGCGTGGCCGCTTTCGGCATGAGGTTCGACGGATCAACCTGAATTTCGAATTCGAAGCCGCGCACGACCCGCGCCGCGGCGGGCTTTTTCCCGTCTCCGCACGCGCCGAGGCCGGCGACGAACAGGAGCGCCGCCGCGGCAAGAATGGCCTGCTGCATACTTTCCCCCCCTCTGTGCAACGGCGGAAGGAAGGGTGCCCGGCCGCGTGGCAGGGTCCCTTCCTCCCGCGAAGACTGATGTTCCCCTTCCTTTTCACCATAGCAGGCACCTCCGGGTCTGCCGGCGCTTCGCCGGCAGGCCCGGCGTGGGCGCTTGCGATCGGGCGGAGAATCGGTTATTCCCGGTGGAAATCGGGGGGCCAAACAGGGGACACTGTCTGCATGCCTTCCGACGTCGTCGTTTATCACTCGGGCCTGCTCTACGAGGCCGACATGGTGGCCGAAGCACTCGAGGCCGCCTCCATTCCGTACCTCCGGCGCATGGTCACCGACGGGGGGGTCGAGCTGCCCATGCCCGACGACGCCGCGCCGATTGACGGGGTCTTCTGGCTCATTCGCGTGCCCCGCGCGCTGCGGGCGGATGCCGAGCGCACCCTGCGCGACCTGCCGATGATCGCGGGCGACCGGCCTGGATTCTGGGACCCCGACGCCCAGCCGCGCCTGCGCATGGTTTTCCGCCTCGTCGCAGCGGTCCTGATTCTCGCCTTCGCGGCGACCAGCCTGCTCTAAACAGGGCTGCGCCTTCCTTGTCCCCCCCGGGGGCCCCCTGCGACAATGATGGAACCCTTCTTCCCGGAGTTCCACCATGAAAAAACTGCCTGCTCTGTTCGCCTTCGTTCTGCTGGCCGCCTGCGGCAGCGGCAACGGCACGGTGCACGTCAAGCTGACCGACGCGCCGGGTGATTTCGAGGCCGTCAACGTGACCATCACCAGGGTCGAGGCGCATCTCGCGCAGCCCGAGGGAGACGCCAAGTCGGGCTGGGAGGTTCTGGCAGAGAATCCGGGCACGTTCGACCTGCTCGAACTGCAGAACGACGTCACGGCCGTGCTGGGCGACGCTTCGCTGCCCGCGGGCAAGTATACCCAGATCCGTTTCGTGCTGACGGCCGCCGAGGTCGTCGTCGACGGCGCGACGCACCCGCTGACGGTGCCCAGCGGCGAAACGTCTGGGCTCAAGCTGCAGGCCAACTTCACGGTCGAAGCCGACACCGAATACGAAATGATTCTCGACTTCGACGCCGGCGAGAGCATCAAGCAGTCGGGCAACGGCTACAAGCTGGCGCCCGTCATCAAGCTCAAGTCGTTCAACGCGGAAGAATAACCGCCTGGCTTCTCGAAAACAAAACGCCGACCTCGGGGTCGGCGTTTTTTATTGCGCCTGCGGGGGCAGCGCCAGGCGCCTGGCATCAGGCGCCAACCGAGGAGAAAACGCTCGACGCGCCCGTCTCTCCCGGCCTTTGCGAAACCCTAACGGCGCGCGGCGAGCAGGCTGCGGAAGATCATCCACTGCCCCGCGAAGTAGGTCCCGAGAATCACGATGCGCCCGTAGGGGATCGGCGAGACCCAGCGGTTGATCGCGATGCAGGCGTCGGAGAGAACGAAGAGCGACGCCCCCACCACCATCCACAGGCGTCCGGTGTCGCCCGGCGCGGCGACCCAGCGCCCCGCGGCGCGCAGGTACATGACGCTGATGACCGTCATGTAGGCAATCACCGGCACGTAGAGATCGGCGGGAATCTTGTCGGCGAGCAGCGCGTACATGCCGCCCCAGACGGCGGCGGCGGGCACGAGGCCGGTCCACTCGCGTCGCCTCCCGACGCCGCCCAAGGCGGCGACGTAGGCGATATGGGCCACGAAAAAGGCGCCGATGCCGGCCAGAAATTCGATGACGATGACGACGTCGCCGATCATCGAGAAGAAGAAGCCGACGGCGATGCCCGTACGCAGCAGGCCCGGCGCAGCGCCCCGCACCGCCATGAACGTGAGCATGGCGAGCGGGAGCCCCTTCACGGCATAGTTGAAGACCGTCGTGAAGCCCATCGTCGTTTCGAGAAAAATGGCGGCGACGGCGGCGACGGCGTAGGCGACATCGAAGGCCGGATTCACCCGGCGGGAGATCGAAGGCAGTTGGGTAACGGTGCTCATGCCTTTCAGTTTCGCCGTTCGGCTTCTCAGACGCCAGTTCTTCTTCCCGGGGGTTCTCCGGGGCCGGCCCTGATACCATATTCGGAGCATCATGCTCGCCTACGTTTTCTGGCATACGCCGCGCCCCGGCACACCGCGCGCCGCTTACGAAGATGCCTTGCAGGCATTTCACGCTTCGCTGCGCGCGTCGCCCCCCGCCGGCTTTCACGGATCGTTCATTCTGCGGACGCCGGCCGTCGCCTGGTTTCCCGCTGCGAGCGGCGGAGACGTGTACGAAGACTGGTACCTGCTCGCCGACAGCGCCGCGCTCGATCGGCTCGACGAGGCGGCCGTGCACGCGGTGCGGCGCGCGGTTCACGATGCCCCCGCCCGGCTCGCCGCCGCGGGGACGGCCGGGCTCTACCAGCTGCGCCACGGGGATGCACTCGGGCAAACGCCGACTCGGGCGCACTGGTTCTCGAAGCCGGCCGGACAGGGCTACGATGCGTTCTTCGCAGAGCTCCTGCCGGCCATCCCCCCGGGCGGACGGCTCTGGCAGCGGCGCATGACCTTCGGCCCGGCCACCGAGTTCTGCCTGCACGTTTCCGACGGCGCCCCCGTTCTCCCGCAGGTCGGCCCCGGCTACGCCATGGCCGGGGTGGGGGTCGCGGGGTGACTGCCGATCGCCCATCGCGCACCGGCCGTCTGCGCGCGTGGCTGCGCACGACCGCCGTCGCGCTTTTTCTGTTCGGCCTGCTCACTGCCGTGGTTCCCGTCTGGCTGCTGCGCTGGATCAATCCCCCGATTACGGCCTTCATGGCGGCGCGCCAGATCGAGATCTGGCTTGACGACAAGGAGTCGGGCTGGATTGAAAAAGAATGGGTCTACCTGGACGAGATGGCGCGCCCGGCACAGCTCGCCGTCATGGCGTCGGAGGATCAGCTCTTTCTGGAGCACTTCGGCTTCGACGTGGGGGCCCTGCTCGACGCCGTCGGCGACCGGGTGAAGGGAAAACGGCTGCGGGGCGCAAGCACCATCTCGCAGCAGGTCGCCAAGAATCTGTTTCTGTGGAACGGCAGAAGCTTCATGCGCAAAGGGCTCGAAGCCTGGTTCACGATCTGGATCGAGCTCTTCTGGTCCAAAGAGCGGATACTCGAGGTCTACCTGAACAGCGCGCAGTTCGGACCGCGCACCTTCGGCATCGAGGCGGCCGCGCAACGCTACTTCCGGAAATCCGCACGTCAGCTGACACGGCGCGAAGCCGCGCTGCTCGCCGCCAGCCTGCCGAACCCGGCCCGCTTCAGGGTCGACCGGCCTTCGCCCTACATGCAGCGGCGTGCGCGCTGGATCGAGCGACAGATGCAGCGTCTGGAACGTTGACGAAAAAAAGCGGAGCCGAAGCTCCGCCTTTCCCTCCCTGCCACTCAAGGCCCATCCATTTCGCGTGCCTTCATGAAACCACGCCGAAGGGCTCCTGTCTGTGAGGCCGATCACAACCGCCGTTTCTTTCGACCGATGTGCCGGACGGCCTCCCGATAAGCGCAACGTGCATCTCCCAGCGAATTACGGTGAAAATCCGCTCGCCGAGCGCCACGCGAGAGTTCCGGACGCATTCCGCCGCGGGGCGCCGCGCCGGCAAGCGCGCCCTTCGCCCGGTTCGCCAACCCCCGTCCCGACGGGGTATTCTGAAAGGACAGCCGCGGACCCCGTGGTCCGCCGTTTTCGGACGAGGATTCTCATGACGACCCAGCATTTCGACGTGGTCATCGTCGGCGCCGGCATCTCGGGCATCGGCGCGGGCTACTACCTGAACACGATGGCGCCGAAGAAGACCTATACGATCCTCGAGCGGCGCAGCCGCATCGGCGGCACCTGGGACCTCTTTCGCTACCCCGGCATCCGTTCGGATTCGGACATGTATACGTTCGGATTCGCCTTCAAGCCCTGGACGAATCCGAAGACGCTGTCCGACGGCGAAGCCATCCGGGAATACCTGGTCGAGACGGCGCGCGAATTCGACATCGAGCGGCACATCCGCTTCGGCATCCGCGTCGAGCGTGCCGCCTGGTCCTCCCAGACCGCCACGTGGACCGTGGACGCGCGCAGCGAAGCGAACGGCGAGCCCCTGCGCTTCACCTGCAACTTTCTCATCGGGGGCACCGGCTACTACGACTACGATCAGGGATTCACGCCGGAGTTTCCCGGCCGCGACTCCTTCGGCGGGCAGATCATCCACCCGCAGCACTGGCCCGAAGATCTCGACTACGCCGGCAAGCGCATCGTGGTCATCGGCAGCGGTGCGACGGCCATCACGCTGATCCCCAACCTGGCGCAGAAGGCGGCGCACGTCACCATGCTCCAGCGCTCGCCGACCTATGTCATGAGCCTCCCCGAGCGGGATCGCATCCTCAATGCGCTGCAGGGCGTATTGCCGAAGAAGGTCCACTACGCGTTCGCCCGCGCGCGCAACGTAAGCCTTCAGCTGTTCATGTATCGTCTCAGCCGGTCGCGACCCCATCTGGTGAAGAACTTCCTGCGCGGCCAGCTCCGCAGGCAGCTGGGCGCCGATTTCGACCTCAAGCATTTCTCACCGCACTACAACCCATGGGACGAGCGGCTCTGCGTGGTTCCCGACGGCGACCTGTTCAAGGCCATCCGCGCCGGAAAGGCGTCTGTGGTCACCGATGAAATCGAGACCTTCACCGAGAAGGGTCTCCGCCTGAAGTCGGGCGTAGAGCTTGACGCCGACATCATCGTGACGGCCACCGGACTCAACGTGAAGATCCTGGGCGGCATCGAGGTCGAAGTCGACGGCGAGCCGTTCACGATGGCCGACCGCTACGCCTACAAAGCGCTCCTCTTCCAGGATCTGCCCAACTTCGCCATGATGTTCGGCTACCCGAACATGTCGTGGACGATGAAGGTCGACATCTCGGGCCATTACATCGCGCGCCTGCTCAACCACATGGATGCGCGGGGATACAGGCAGGTGATTCCGCGGAACGTGGACACCGGCATGAAACCGCTGCCGTTCATGGATCTGCAGTCGGGCTACATCAAGCGCGCCGCCGCGCTGTTGCCGAACCAGGGTGATCGCTTCCCCTGGCGCCTCTACAACAACTACTGGCTCGACCTCCTCACGCTGCGCTTCACGAAGCTCGACGACGGCATTCTGGAGTTCAGGCAAGCCCCGAGCGCCAAGGGCCAGGCGATCTGACGGTTCGCAACCGGCCGGAATTCACAGCGGAAACCGGGCGGTCGCCTCGACGGTGCGCCCCGGTTCCCCTTTTCCTTCGGCGAACAGACGATTCGCGAGGGGGATGCGCAACGGTACGCGGAAGCGGACCCGCACTTCGCTGACTCCCGGACGGTCCGCCTGAATCGCCTCGCGGATGGCCTCCGGATCCGCAGGTTCCTGCAGGTCCTCTCCGTCGAGAAAGAACAGCCGGGCACGTACGGCGAGCGGATTCCCGATCCCGGTGATCAGCGACAGCTCATCGGTGAGCCCCCCGCTTTCTGCCAACTGGGCCCACAGCAGGCCCCGGCCCGCAAAGCGAACGTTCGCGGGCAGCCCGATTTCCGCAGAAAGTTTCTCTTCGCCGGGGAGCGGCGGAAGCCAGGCGGCAACACTGAGGAATGCACTGCGGTTCGCGACCCCCTGCGCGTCGAGCGGGTGGACGGCCGCGGCGCGCGCGGCTTCCTGCGCGGCCTGGCGCGCCGCCAGCGTGCCGCCGATCAGCTCTGCCAGCTGCCAGGCGCCGAGCACGAGCACCAGTATCGGCGGCAGAATCAGGAGCGTCTCGACGAAGACGCTCCCCCGCTGATTCCTGCCCATCATGGAGCTCCCCCTTCGGCGGCCATCTCGACGAGCACGAAGCGCGCGCCCCCCTCCTCCACATCCTCGATCGAGAGCAGCAGCAGGTCGCGGTTGCGGCGCAGCAGGCGCGCGGCCGAGGTGGAATCCATATGCGGATCGGGAACCCACCCGGCGCCGCCGAGCAGGGTGTCGAGGCGTTCGGCGAGCGCCCGAGCATCCAGGGCATGCGTGGCCACCACGAGGCCGCCGCGCCGCCCCCCCGGACGCGCACTTGCGGTGCGCACCGCGATGACGAGCGTGCAGCGGCTTTCGGGCGGGAGCGGATGGGCCACGGTTGCGCACCGCTCTTCCGCTCTCACCGGATCGCCGTCCATGAGCTCGAGCGCGCCGAGGTCTGCCGTGTGCATCCACGTCCACACCGTTCCCCTCCCGCCGGGGCCCGGGCGCAGCGAAAGCCAACGCCAGCCGAGCGCCGGCATGGCCTGCCCGATGGTCCGCATGTGCTCGCGCGCTTTCTCTTCGGGACACAACGGCGGCGCGGGGACCGGATGTTCAAGCGCGCGATGCAGCGAGCAGGCGGTGTCCCATGCCAGCAGAACG
This sequence comes from bacterium, assembly GCA_041690355.1. GTDB lineage: Bacteria > J088 > JAWLBW01 > JAWLBW01 > JAWLBW01 > JAWLHK01. The sequence goes on from JAWLHK010000005.1 coordinate 39,650, forward strand.
CCCGACACGCGCAGCTGCGCGCGCGCCCGTTCTGCAAGCACGTCGGCGCCCGCGTCAGCCGCGGCCTGCAGCGCCGCGGGATCCACGTCGCCGACCGTCAGGTGGAAGAGGACGGCGGCGTCTCCCTCCCGGTCTCGCCAGCGTGCCTGCAGGGTCGTTGGGAACGCTATGTTCCGGGCGGGCGGAAACAGGTGGGCGACGCCCTCGACGACCCGATCGATTTCTGCCGGCGCCGTGCCGCGCGCGAGCACGACCCGGGCGCCGTTCACCTCGATCGCCGTCGTTCCCTCGATGGCGAACGGGAGGGCCGCCAGGGGGAACTCCTGCGGGGCGGCCGCGAGCAGCCAGGCCGCCATCAGTGCAGCAGCAGCCATGGCCGGTCCTCCTCCGGTTCCGAGCCGCCGTCATCCCCCGCCGCTTCTGCGCCGATGCCCAGGAGAAAGAGGCCAGGATCAATCGGAACCAGCCGGGCCGCGAAATCGGGAACCACGAGGTTGCCGCCGTCGGGCTGCGCGGCGCTCATGACACGCGCCTGACTGAGCGCCATCGGCATGCCGAGGAAATCGGCGAAATCGCCGCCGCAGTTCTTCTCCCCCTTGCACGTCAAGGCGACAACTCCGAGGTGGAAGCGTTCCGCATAGCCGGCCTGCAGGGCGTACGGATGGCGAAATCCGGCGATCTCCTCTCCGGTCGCCGGCCCCGAGGCGTCCGCCTCGCCTCCGGCTTCCTCGGGACCGGCGATCCAGTCCCGAACACGGTTCCCCATTTCCGCGCTGCCGCTTTCCGATGCCAACGGCAGAAAACCGTCGATTGCCTCGCGGCAGGCGGTTCCCTCGTCCTCTTCGCTTCCCTTTCCCTGGAAGAGCCGCGCGAGCAGGTTCCCGGGATTTCCCTTTGCGCCACCGCAGAGGATTCTGGTGAGGCTTTTTCCGGCCTTCTCGAGCTGCGTGAAGTCGACCGCGTCCAGTTGACCGCCGATCAGCTCGGCGAGCAGGCGGCGGTTGGCCGCCGGCGCCAGGTCGTATCCGCGTTCGGCCTGGAGCGGCGCCTCGAGGGAATAGCCGTCGCCCCCGGTTCCGGGGAGCGGCAGCGGCACGAGCACCCACTCGCCGGCCTCGAGGTCCTCGGTGGCCAGCGGGGCCTGCGCGGCCAGGAGCGGCAGGATGGGGAAGAGCGGCAGGACGGCGTCCTCCGTATCCGCCAGGGCGGCATTCAGGTCCTGCAGGTCATCGACGATGCGCAGGGTCTCCTGCAGCAGATCGATCCCCTCGGGAAGCGTGACCACGCCGGCCCCCAGGGCGACCGACCCGAGTCCCCCGACGGTGACCGTGCCGACTGCGAGGGCCTCGGTCGCGAGCAGGCCGTCGTGCAGCAATGCCGTCAGGTTCATCAGTTCGGCCTGGCTCACGGCCCCGGCGAGAACGGAAGCGTCGGCGATCTGGCGCCTTCGGTTGCGCTCGGCCATGCTGAGCGCGGTGCGCACGAGTCCGGTCAGGATGACGGCGAGCAGGAGCACGGCGGCGGCCAGCACAACGAGGGCCGAGCCGCGCGCATTGGCGGCGGGGTGACGCATGGTGCGCCCAGCTTTAGCATGGACGCGAAAAAAGAGTCAAGAAAAAAGCAGCAACAGCCTGTCGTCCCCCGTCACCCCCCCCCTGTCGTCCCCCGTGAGAGGGACCCAAACCTCGGTAAAGATCGTTTTTCCCAGCGTCCAGCGCCCAGCGCCCTCCCCACAGGAACACCACGCCCAACGATTTTTCCGCTGGACTCGCGCCCGACCTGGTGTATGATCGCTCCATGCAACACGGAACTCGACTCTACCGGACGTCCTCGCAGACGGTTCTCGCGGCGCCGGGCTACCTGATTGTCGTCCAGGGGCCCGCCATCGATACGGTGAACCGGCCCGGGCGGACCTACGAAATCGGCTCCCGGTGCAAGGTGGGACGCCTGCCCATGAACGATCTCGTCCTCGCCGACGACACCGTGAGCCGCGAACACTGCCTGTTTCAGGTCGTCAACGGCGCTTACCATGTTGAAGACCGCCAGAGCGCCAACGGCACCAAGGTCGACGGGCGCCCCTGCGGCGATACGCGGCTCGGCGCCTGCCATGACGTGCGCATCGGCGACTATCACTTTCTCTTCTGGCAGGGGACTCTCAACGACCCCGCCCTGCAGCCGCAGCTGCGAGACCGGGGGGTGCGCATGCTGTCGCTGTTCTAGCAGCCGGGATCAGGCCCGCGCGTGCCGCCGCCCTCAGTGCGGCCGTGACTCGGCGCCGCCCCCTTCAAGGCGGTATGCCAGATCGTGAACCGGCTTCTCTTCGAAGCAGTCGGTCTCGATCTGGACCGTCGCGAAGTACACCCCGAAGCGGGCGTCGAGCAGCCGGTAAACCTCGGTGAGATGGCGATCGTAGTCTTCGGTGGTCGGCGTGCGCACGTGCAGCGAGACCACGTTCTTGCCGGCCGTCAGGCTCCAGGCATGCGCGTGGTGCACGTCTTTGACCCAGGGGAGCGCCTCGACGGCGTCCACGACGTCCTGCAGCGAGAGATCGCGGGGCACGGCGTCGAGCAGGATGCGGCTCGCATCGCGAATGATGCCCCAGGAAGCCCAGAACAGAACCAGCCCGAATGCCATGCCGAGGATCGGATCGATGGCGTAGAATCCCGTGAACCGGATGACGAACGCCGCCACGATGATCAGCAGGCTGCCGACAAAGGTCTGAATGATATGCCAGTAGGCCCCCTTCAGATTCAGGTTGCCGCGTTGCCGCCGATAAAGTACCGCCAGAGAGACCGCCTCGGTGATCAGGCCCCCGGCGGCCGCCACGAGCATGGGCCCGGTGGGGATGTGCATCGGATTCTGCAGGCGCTGCAGGCCCATCCAGAGGACGAGAAAGGCCATCCCCACCAGAAAGAACCCGTTCACGAGCGCGCCCAGAATCTCGGCCCGTACGAGCCCGAACGATGCATATTCGGATGCGGGCCGGCGCGCATAATGGCTGGCGACCAGGGCGACCAGCACACCGCCGACGGCCGAGAAGGTGTGAAAGGCGTCGGAGAGCACGGCCACCGATCCGGTGTAGATGCCGATACTCAGTTCGATGAAGAAGTACACGCCGGTCATCCACCCGGCGATCTTGAGCGCCTTGCGATCTCCCGTGGGCAGTGCGTGTCCGGCATGCCCGGCGCCGCCCGCCGCGCGACCGTTCATTTCGTCCGCTCCATCCTGTCAGCATGAATGAATCCGGCCGCGGGGGGAATGGCCCCCCCTTCCCTCGCCCGCCGCCGTAGCCTATAGTGCCGGCAGGATTGCCTGCTTCGCATGGAGACGCTCAGCTTCCTGGCCGGCCTGGCGCTTATCGCGTTCGCGCTCGTGGATATCTTCCGCGAGGTCGTGCACCCGAACGACAGCGGCGCGGTGAGCAGCGCCTGGGGCGCCCTCACATGGAACCTGCTGCGCCCGATCTCGGGACGGGCGCTGAGCTCGGCCGGCCCGTTGACCATCGTCGCCTCCATCGTCACCTGGGTCTTTCTGCTCGTCGCCGGCTGGGCCTGCCTGATCTGGCCCGCGCTCCCCGAAGGCTATTCGTACGGGACCGGCATCCCGCAGCAACCTGCCTTTCTGGACGCGCTCTATCTCTCGCAGGTTACCCTGTTCACGCTCGGCTACGGCGACATCGTGCCCTCGGCGGGATATCTGCGCCTGGTGATGCCCCTCGAGGCCTTCGTGGGCTTCGGTGTCCTCAGCGCCGCAACCTCCTGGATTCTCTCGCTGTATCCGCCGTTATCTCGGCTGCACTTCGCCGCCCACGAACTTGCCGTCACCCGCAGGGCGAGCACCGAGGCCCGCATCGGTCTCTCCGAACTTCACCCCCGGGCGCTGTCGCGGATGCTCGAGCGGATGACCGCCGGCCTGGTGGCCGTCCACAGCGACTTCACGCAGTTTCCGCTTCTTTACCGCTTCCGGTTTCTCAGCAACCGGTCGTCGCTGCCGGCCCAGCTCCCCTGGGCATACCGGGCCGTTCAGGAAATTCTGTCGCAGAACGTCGACGCCGATGTCCGGCTGCAGGCCGAACGGTTCCGCCGCGTCCTCGCCGATTTTGCCGAGACATTGGCGCCGCGACTGGGCGTGCAGACCGAACCCGCCACCGTCTTCGAGGCCTACGCGCGCGAGCATCTCGCGCGCGAGGCAACGGCGCACTAAAAAAAAGAGGACCCGCTCGCGCGGGTCCCCCGGGAAGTGAAAGGACGGTCGGCTCAGAGGTTCTCGACCAGCCAGACGATCGTCGAGAGCAGACGCATGATGTCGGGGTTGCCGTAGTCGCGCGAGCCATCGACCTCGTAGAGTTCCATGCTCGACGTCGAATCGGTCACGGGCACGAGCAGGCCGTTGAAGTTCCCGTTACAGAAGAACAGGTAGACGGGGTCGACGATGCCGTTCGGCCGATCGACCGCCCCGTCGGCGCAGGGGCTCTCATGGCCGATGGGGCCGAGCCGGGTCGCATCCGTGCGCAGGCCGAGATAGTCGTTGAACACCGTGTCGCCGTCGCCCGGGCGTCCGGCGGCATCGGCCACGCCGTCGAAGTCCGCATCAAGGAATCCGTCGATGCCGCCGTCGGTGAACTCGCCGGCATCCGCATCGCCGTTGCCGTTCTTGTCGGTCCACGGCTCCTGCTCGCTTTCCGAGAAGAACGTCCCCTCGGCGTCGAACCAGGGGAGCAGGCCCGCCTTCGGATCCTTCAGGTCGGTGATGGGGTGCGAAAAGAGACGGCTCAGGTTGAGGCCGGGAATGCGCATGCCGACCGGGTCGAGCGGTCCGTCATATTCCCCCAGAAAGCTCTTGGCCTGTCCGAGCAGGTTCCAGATGCCGTCGGCCGGAATGTAGACCGAACCGTCATGTTCGACGCTCGCCTTCAGATCCGAGAAGGTCTCGTGGAGGACGCCGTAGCCCAGGAGATTGGCCGCCGTCGAGGCGATGAAGTCCTGGGTGAACTTGGCCACCAGGGTCGACACGAAGCTGCTCTTGGGAAAGACATCGTCCCCCTGATCGTCATGCTCGGCGTCGAGGTACTCCATGGAGAGCGTCAGGGCGCCGAAACCATCGACGAAGCGTGCGCGGATGGCCACCAGCTCCGCGGGGTCGGCGAGCTTCCCGAATTCCGGGCGAAGCCACGGGAGCGGCTTCAGGCCGAGGGCGATGGCGGCCTCCGAAATCCAGGCCGGAATTTCGGCGGGATTCGACGGCATGGCCGGCACCGGCTTGCCCGAGAGCGCCGCATCGAGCACGGTCGCGAGCACGCCGTCGTACGCGTAGACGAGGTCAACCGCGCCCACGGCGATCTGAAAGACACCGTAGAGTCCGGCAATCTCGGTGATGTCCCACTCGCCGCTCAGCACCACGGTGGGCTGCGTGGGTTCGGTCGCGGGGAGCACCAGGTTTTCGAACGTGAACGTGAAATCGGGCTGCGCGATCACGTGTGCGAAATGATCGACGATTCCCTTCTCGAGCGCCTGATGCACGAAGACATGGATGGTCTTCGCGAGCTGTTCGGGCGGCGGGAGGGATGCGCCGCCTGCCTCTTCGCCTTCGGCGCCTCCCGACGAAGCAACCAGCGAGGGGATCGCCTGCACGAGGTCGAGAAACTGGATCATCCCGAGGCCGAAGTGAGCCCGCACCTGCTCGTCCTCCGTCCCCGCCTCGACGACGTCCTTGTACAGGTCGAACGCGAGCGCACGGTAGGCCGCTTCGCCGCCGTGCTCGCTCAGGTAGCGTTCGGCCTCGGCGAGCTTTTCGGCCGTGGGGGGTTCTTCAACCGAGCAGCCCGCCGTGAAGACGAACGCCAGGAGCAGTGTCGAAAGGATGCGCGTTTTCAAAACCAGTACCCCGTCTGAATCGAAAAGGTCTGCACGCCCCACTTGTAGAGGCCGTTGCCCATGGCCGGCGGCGTGCCGAGCACCGCGATGGCCTCATGCGCCGAGTCGGTCACGCGGCGCTCTTCCATCTGCGAATGATTGAAGGCGACGTTGACCTGCCACTTCGGCGAGATGTCGTAGCCGTACCCGAGGGCCAGGATGTGTTTCGGCGCGTCGAAGTCATTGATCGTCAGGCTCGAATTCGAAGGCGCCTGTCCGTCGTAGGCATAGCCGGCGCGCACTTCGTGATCGCGCAGGAAGCGATATCCGCCGCCGATCTGGAACGCGACCGTATCGCGGTAATCCTTCTTCACGCTCAGGTCGGCGATTTCGAATCCGCCGATGTTGTTGTTCGTCAGATTGATGGTCTGTTCCTTGTACTCGCTCCAGCGGTAGTAGCGCAGACCCGCTTCGGCGCGGAAATTGCCGGGCGTCCACCCCAGACCGAGGCGCGCCTCGGAGGGATAGCGCTGGCTGGCGACCACCTCGTCGGTGGCGGTTTCGGGGTCGAAGCCGACCTGCGGCACGTCGGCGCTGATCGTTCCGCGGATGTTCAGGTCCATGCCGGGCGCGCCCACGAAGCCGAGGTGCCATTCGGGCGAAATGTCCCAGAGCAGGCCGACCTTCGGGCGGGGGATCTGGATGCCGCCGCCCTCGACGATGATGCTGCCGTCAAAGCTGCGGAAGCCCGGGAAGAGGCCGAGGCCGATCTTCTGGTAGGCGCTCACGTAGGCGGTGTCGAGCGAGAGCGAGGCTGCCAGGTTGTCGAGAATCTTGTAGGCGGCCGACACGGTGATCCACGCCAGCTGCACCTGGGCCTGCTGCACCATGTAGCGCTGGGCACCGCTGTCGCCGTAGGTGTGCCGCGGGCCGACGGGGGTGAACAGGCCGGCGCCGATGCGCCACCGTTCGCTCACGGGGAACAGGCCGTAGAAATTGGGGATGTGGTTGACAAAGTCGCCCGTATTCGTCGCCGCCGGCGGATCGCCGATGCCCACGATGGGATCGGGATCGAACGATGCGCTGTAGTTGTAGGCCGTGTAGTGGCCTTCAACACCGTAGCGATCGAAGCGAACCATTTCGGCCGGATTGTGGTCCATGACCGAAAGATCGTCCCCTTGTGCAACCCACGCGCCCGCCATGCTCGACGCTTTGCCACCGGTGCTCGGAAAGATGATGCTGCTGGCAGACGCGGTGAGCGGCAGCCCGAGCACGAGAGGCAGGACCAGAAGTTTATGAAGATGTTTCACGGGTGATTATTTTACTTGTGTTACAGAAAGGGAGCAACTGTGACGATGGGTCGCTTAATTGACGATTGGTCGTCAGTGGCGGTTACGGTGACGATGGGTGCTCCGTGGCCGAGGGGGGGAGTGGGGGAGCGGGAGAGGGGGGGCCCAACAAGGACGAAACACCGGTTCGACTTCTTCGACCCTACCCCAACCTGCCGCCGGAGGCCTTTCCGGACGTCGGACGCCGGCCAGGCAAGAACCTGGGGAATCCGTAACCTTCCAACCCTTCCCCACCTGCCGCCGGAGGCCCTACGGATCCCGGGCGCACCGTCCCCCCGAGCGGCAGCGAGGGGGCTATCATGGTGCACAGGTGCACAGGCCGCGAGGATTCAGGACCTGGGCTCCAAAGCCCCCGCATGCTCGCCGCATGACCTGCGGGACGGGGGGTGCACCGGCGGCGTCGCCAAAAACCCCGGATTGCAGGATTCCTATGGCGGAACGAGGATGCACCGGCGGCGTCGCCGACAATCCATGGATTGCAGGATTCCTATGTCGGCGGCTACAGCGTCTTCAGATACTCGAGCACGGCGCGCCGCTCCAGGTCGGATAAGTGGTCGCCGAAGGTATGCCCTTTGTTCGACTGGCTCCACAACGTCGTGTCGTAAATGAACTTCCGCTCTGCCTCGGGCGCGTTGTACTGGCTGTAGGGTACTTCTACATAGGGCCAACCCAAGGCTTCTTCGTCGAAGTTGCGGCTGTCATAGTCCGCGCGCTTCCAGTACTTCGGCCGGATGGAGCTGTTGAGCACGGCCTCGATGGTGGGTACCGAGCCGTTGTGGAGAAAGGGGCCCGTCGCCCAGATGCCGTCCAGCGGCGGGGGCATGTAGCCGGGAAACGGGTCATCGGGCTCCATGCGCGTGACCTGGCCGTAGAACGAGTTGTTGTACCACTCGACGAGCTCGGGCGCGTAGACGACGCCGCCGAGGGCGACGACGTCGTCGGTGCCGATCACATCCAGGGGAATCAGAAGGTTCGGATACCACTCCGTCACGTCAGAGTCCCCATAAGTGCCGTGGCAGCCGGCGCACGTCTCGACGAAGACGCGCTCCCCCTTTTTGGCGAGGACCTTGTCGATGCTGCGCGGGTAGCGGGGCGCCTCGATCGACTTGACGTATGCCTGGATGTCGCGAAACTGCCGGTCGACTTCGGCGGCGCGGGCCAGGTCATCGACACAGACGGAGGTCGCGAGCGACATGGTGCCGCGGTGGTCGCCGCGCGCCATGCCGTTATAGAACAGCGCGTTCTTCTTCTTCACTCGCCACCAGGGGGCCGGGTCTGACGTGATTTTGGGATCGAGGAAATCGCCCTTCAGCACGCTCAGCGCCAGCGATTCAACGACCGGTTCGTCGCTCCAGGCGAGCGTTTCGCGATCGTGGTGCACCATCAGCACGAGGGCGAACATCTCGGCCGGATTCATCCCGACGGTGCGCATGCCCGTGTAGGGGAGCATGAGACTCGCCCGCGTAAACATGCGCTCGGCCTGCACGCGCTCGGCTGCGGTGAGCCGCACCAGGTCATACAGGCCTTCGGGGTCGCCGATGGCCTCCGAAGACACGACGCCGCCGCCGGTGAAGTCGGCGGTTGCGTTGGGCATGCCGACAACCACCTCGCCGTCGAACATGCCGCCATGGCACATCAGGCAATTGCCGTTCACGACCTCGGTGCCGTCGGGGGCGGTGAAGGCGTTGATGAAATAGGGCATGTCGGCGTTCTTACCCTCGCGCCCCGGGAGCGTCTGCAGGGGCACGTCCGGGTTTGCGCCGAACGCCGTGGCAATGGCCGATTGCGCGAACGGGAAGGCCCACATGCGGTAGGGAATTCCGCACGTCATGAAATCGCCGTTCAGCAGAAGGTACGCCCCCTTCGCGGGGTCGCCCGCCGCCTGGGGCTCAGCCTCGAGTACGACGCCCGTATTCCACCACCCGTCTTCGGGAATGCGCGGCGGCGGCTCATCGGCTGTGCCCGCTTCGCTGCAGGCAGCGAGGGCGAGCATCGCGAGCAGGGTTATCGTTCGTCCGGTAAAGGGCAAGGTCATCAGCGTTCTCCGATGGTATGATTATACTGAGCAATTGCACAGGTTTTTATTCGGATTCCCGTGACCGCCGTCAAACGCAGAAAACCCGCCCGGAGAACGCCCTCCCAATCACGCTCGCAGGCAACGGTCGCGGCGATTCTTGTAGGAACTGCTCGGGTTCTCGTCGAGCGCGGGTACGCCCGGACGACCACGAACCACATCGCGGCCGAAGCGGGGGTGAGCGTGGGCTCGTTCTACGAATACTTTCCCGACAAGGACGCGGCCATCGCCGCGGTCGTCGAAGCGTTTGCCGATCAGGCGATGCGACGCGCGATGGAAGAGACCAAAGTGGCCGTCACCAAGCCTCCCGCCGAAGCGATTCATTTCTGGCTGGGACAGATGGTCAAGCTGGTTGAGGACAATGCGCCCCTGATTCGCACGTTGTACCAGCAGGTGCCGTTCGTCTGGCAGATGCCCAAAGTGCTCGGTCTCGTCGGGCAGATTGAGCGGATCGGACTTCGCTTCGCGGCGGATCTCCACCTGCGCGCGTCGGTCACGACCTTGCAGGATCGCGCGTACGTCCTCGGGGTGGCCATCGGCGCCAACGTCATTCAGATTGCGACCGACCCGGCCGTGGCCGCTCGTCGCGACGACCTCACCCGCGAGTTGTCTACGCTGGTGCTACGCTTCCTGCGCCTCGATTGACGACTGAAGACTGTCGACTGAAGACTGCCGACTGTGCCCTAGGCGCCCACCGGAATCTTCAGCCGCTCGAGCATGAGCGTATCGTCGAGGACGAAGATCGGCAGGCCGCCCTCCTGCGCGGGGGGACGGAGCGAGGGGAGCTTGTCGGGCTGGAACTCGAAGGGCGCGACGACCCCCTTGAACAGCGTGCGCAGGGCGCGCGCCCCGAGCCGCGGATTCTCCATGGCGCGCGCGCAGAGAATCTCCAGGGCCTTGGGCGTGATCTGCAGATCCACGTTGTAGCTGCGGAAGTAGGCACGGCTGCGCTGGAATACGGAATCGGGCATGTCGATGAGGATGCGCCCGAGCGCATCCGCATTCAAGTCGTTCAGAAACGAGATGCTCTCGAAGCGGCCGAGAAACTGCGGCGAAATGCCGTACTCGAACAGATCCTCGGTCTTCCACACATCACGCAGGTTGAAGACGTCGCGCTCGACGATCTGTCCCCACGGCGTCATGACGTTCTCTTTCTTGAGCGTCCCTGCATCCTTGCCGACGGTCATGCGCCGGTATACGATGTCGTGCAGCCCCTCGAAAGCGCCCGCCGCGATGAAGAGAATCCGGTCGGACTGCAGCACCATGTCTTCGACCCCGTCGCTCCCGTACACGGGGAGCAGGACGCGATCGGCTTCCATGAGCGTGAGCAGCGCCTCCTGCGCGCGGATGCCGGACGGATTCGGGCGGCCGCCGATCTCGGCGCGGATCTTGTCGATTTCGTCGATGAACGCGATGCTCCCTTCCACGGCGGAGACGATCTCGGCGCGGCTCGCACGCGGACCGAGCGTGGCACGGGCGCGATCGATGAGTGCGCGCAGCACGGCGTGGCTTTCGGCCTTGGGCGAATCTTCTTCGGCGAGCGCGGCCGCGTTGATGCGCACGACCAGCGGCGCCTTTTCGCCTTGCGCGCGCGTGAGCACGGCCTCGACCTGCCGCATGAGCGTGGTCTTACCGGTTCCCGAGCTGCCGATGAAGAGAATGTTGCCCGAGCCGACACCATTCAGGTGTTTGCAGAGGGCGACGGCGGTCTCCTGCAGGGCGCCGTCCTGGCCGACGACGCCGCGCTGGAGGGCGGCAAAGACTTGGGCCGGATACCAGGGCATGGCAAATCGTACCATACCCGGACGTCGGACGCCGGACGTCGGACGTCGGTAGAAACAAGAACGATAAACCCTTCTCCTTACGAAGGAGAAGGGTCCGGGCGGCCGCCAGCCGCCCGGGGGATGAGGTGCGTGAGGTGGACTTCACCCCCCGGTCTCCGCTACGGTATTCCCTTGGAACTTTCCGCTGCTCTTACCAAAGCCCTCGCCCACCGCCGCGCCCTGCCGGGCCTCGATACCGGGCCCGATGCCGCATGGCGCCTCGTGCACGATCCGTTCGACGGACTGCCCGGCCTCGCCGTCGACGTCTACGGAACCCACGCGCTCGTCCACCTCTACGATCCGGAATGGGATTCGCGGGTCGAGGCCGTTGCCGCCGCCCTGCTCGCCCTCGGTATCGTGCGCGGCGTGTATGCGACCGTGCGGCCGAAGGGGGGCACCGGCGCGACCGGGCGCTTCGTGGCCGGCGAACGCGCGCCCGAGGACCGCACCGAAATCCGCGAACATGGACTCACCATCGAGATCCACCTGGCCGAAGGGCCGGCCACCGGGCTGTACATGGATCAACGGGCGAACCACCGCGCGCTGGCCGAACGCCTCGCCGCGGTTCCCGGCGGCGGAACGCTGCTGAACACGTTCTGCTTCACGGCGGTCTTCAGCCTGGTGGCCGCCGCGCGCGGCACGAAGACGACCAATGTGGACCTGGCGCGCGGCGCCCTCGAGCAGGGAAAGCGGAATTTCGAGCGGAACGGAATTCCCCTCGCGGATCAGAGCATCATCGCCGATGACGTCTTCCTCGTTCTCCCGCGCCTGGTGCGCCGGGGGAATCGGTACGATGCCGTGCTGCTCGATCCGCCGACCTTCGCGCGGGGCAAGCGGGGCACGTTTTCCACAGAGCGCGACTATGCGCAGCTGGTGGCGCAGGCCGCGCCGCTCGTGGCCCCCGGCGGGCTATTGGTCGCCTTCGCGAACACGCATCGCATGACCCGCCCGCAATGGCTCGCCCAGGTGCGCCGGGGCCTCGGCGCCGCCTCCGCGGAATTCCGCGAAGTCGACCGGTGGACGCAGGATGTCGACTTCCCTGTGCGGGGGGAAGCGGAACGGTATCTCAAGGGGGTGGTGCTGCAGCGAACCGACCCTGCCGGCCCCCGCTAGAAAGTGGTCCGCCTGTGGCGCGCTGCTCGCCGACGCTCGCGGGAAGAGCAAAAAGAAAAAGAGATAAACCTGACCGCTACCCAGGGCCCTGCCCTGGGCAAATGGCCGTCGCCCCTTCAGGGCTCCATGATCGTCGCGGGGGCAGATGGTCGCCGCCGCCCCGCCAGGCCCCGCATGCATCGGAGTCTGAAGCACGTTCCAGATCTGCCATCTGTCATCTGCAATCTGCGATATGCAGCGTTTGCTCCCCTGGGGGAGCCTTTGATTGCCATGTTCACTGTGTGGGGGCCCAGGCGGGGGCCGCGAAGCGGGTCCGAATTCACCTGCGGCAATGTTTGCTCCCCTCGGGGAGCCCTCGATCGCAATGCTCGCGGTGTGGGGGCCCGCGTCAGCGGACCCAGTCGCCAAGCCGGTTCCAGCGCACGTTGGTTTCGGCGCCGTTCCAGCTGAAGTAGATGAACATGGCGCGGCCGCGCACGTTCTCAAGCGGAACGAAGCCCCAGTAGCGGCTGTCGTTGGAGTGGTCACGGTTGTCGCCCATGACGAACAGCTGCCCCTCGGGCACGACGATCGGACCAAAGGTCCGCTTGCCGGGAAGCGGGTCGTGGCTCAGCAGAAAGGGATGCGCCGTGCCGTTCAGGGTCTCGAGAAACATGTCGGCCGTGCCGGTTTCATCTTCCGCTTCGGTGTATTCGTAGCGTCCGGCCGCTTCGACCGGAATTGGCTGGCCGTTGATCCGCAGGCGTCCCGCGGCCATCTCGACGCGGTCGCCGGGAACGCCGATGACGCGCTTGATGAAGTCCTTGTCCGGATCGTTCGGAAAGCGGAAGACGATCACGTCCCCGCGCTCGGGAATGCCGAACTCGACGAACTTCTCGTCGGCCAGCGGATTCGGAATGCCGTAAATGAACTTGTTGACGAGGATGTGGTCGCCGACCTGCAGCGTCGGGATCATCGAGCCGCTCGGAATCTTGAACGCCTGTACGATGAACGTGCGGATGAACAGCGCCAGCACGATGGCCACCAGCACCGCTTCGATGAGCTCGCGCGTCTGGCCCTTGACCTTCGGCTGTTTTCCCGCCTGCGCCGCTTCGCCGCTCGCGCCCTCGGTGGCCGAGGGGGGCGTGGAGACGTCCTGTTCCTGCATTATTTTTCTCCGCCGGGAGAGACCTGGAGCACGGCAAGGAACGCTTCCTGGGGAATTTCGACGCTCCCCACCTGCTTCATGCGCTTCTTGCCTTCTTTCTGCTTCTCGAGCAGCTTGCGCTTGCGCGTGATGTCGCCGCCGTAGCACTTGGCGAGCACGTTCTTACGCAGCGCCTTCACGGTTTCGCGCGCGACGATGCGGCTGCCGATGGCCGCCTGCAGCGCGACCTCGAACATCTGGCGCGGGATCAGATCCTTCAGCTTGGCGACCAGCTCACGGCCCCGGTAGTACGACGTCTCCCGGTGCACGATGAGGCTGAGCGCGTCGAGCGGATCGCCGTTGACGAGCACGTCGAGCTTGACGAGATCCGACGTGCGGAACTCGAGGAAGTGGTAGTCCATGCTCGCGTAACCGCGCGACACGCTCTTGAGCCTGTCGTAGAAATCGAGCACGACTTCGGCCAGCGGCAGCTCATATTCGAGCATGATCCGCTGCGGCGTGAGGTACTTGAGCTGGCGCTGCACGCCGCGCCGGTCCTCGCACAACTTGATGATGTTGCCCACGTACTCGTTGGGCGTGTGGATCGAGGCCAGGATGTAGGGTTCCTGGATCTCTTCAATCCGCCCCTCGGAGGGGAGCTGGGTCGGGTTGTGGACGTCGATGACTTCGCCGTTCGTGCACACGACCTTGTACACCACGGTGGGCGCGGTCGTGATCAGCTCCACATTGTATTCGCGCTCGAGCCGCTCCTGGATGATCTCCATGTGCAGCAGGCCGAGAAAGCCGCAGCGGAACCCGAAGCCGAGCGCCTTCGAGGTTTCCGGTTCCCAGTGAAGGCTGGCGTCATTCAGGGTCAACTTCTCGAGGGCGTCGCGCAGTTCGTCGTACTGGGCCGAATCGGTCGGATAAATCCCCGCGAAGACCATCGGCTTCACTTCCTTGAAGCCGGGGAGCGCCTCGGTGGCCGGGCGATCCGCGTCGGTCACCGTGTCGCCGACGTTGGTCTCGTGCAGGCTCTTGATCGACGCCGTGAAGAAGCCGACCTCACCGGCACTCAGGCGTTCGACCTCGACCGTGTGCGGCGTGAAGATGCCGACCTTGGTGACCTGAAACTCGGCGCCGTTTGCGAGAAACCGGATGCGCTTGCCCTTCGCGATCTCGCCGTCGACGACGCGCACGAGCACGACGACCCCCTGGTAGTTGTCGAACCAGGAGTCGAAGATGAGCGCCTTGAGCGGGCCCTCTGCTTTCCCGCGCGGGGCGGGAATCTTCTTGACGATCGCTTCGAGGATTTCGGGAATTCCGATTCCCTCTTTTGCCGAGGCGAGCACGGCGTCGGAGGCGTCGAGGCCGATGATCTCTTCGACCTCAGCCTTGATGCGATCCGGCTCGGCGCTCGGCAGATCGATCTTGTTGATGACGGGAACGATCTCGAGGTTGTTATCGAGGGCCAGGTACACGTTCGCGAGCGTCTGCGCCTCGACCCCCTGCGCGGCATCGACGACCAGCAGCGCCCCTTCGCAGGCGGCGAGGCTGCGGCTGACTTCGTAGCTGAAGTCGACGTGCCCGGGCGTGTCGATCAGATTGAGCTGGTAGATCTGTCCGTCGCTCGCCTGGTAATTCAGGCGCACCGATTGCGCCTTGATCGTGATGCCGCGTTCGCGTTCCAGATCGAGCTTGTCCAGGAATTGCTGCCGCATTTCGCGGGAGGTCAGCGCGCCGGTTTTTTCGAGAATTCGATCGGCGAGCGTCGACTTGCCGTGATCGACGTGAGCAATGATGGAGAAATTGCGTATCTTAGACTGTTCCACAAACCAATGATAATACCATAAGTGCTGCAGGGTTCGACATGGCGAACCTGGCGGGTGCGGGTCTACCGCTTGCGGAGGGGGGGAGCGGGGGAGGGGGAGAGGGGGGGATCAGACAAGGGCCGCGCATTCACGCCACGGCCCCAAACTGCATTCCTTGAGGTCCCGACGCACCTGCCGCCGGAGGCACTCGGGCCGCGTGAGAACACTGTCCCCCCGAGCGGCAGCGAGGGGGCTATCGTGGCGCACAGGTGCGCAGGCCGCCAGAAATCAGCACCCCGAAAACCGAAGCGGTCACGTGTTCGCCGCACGCCATGCGGGCCGAGGGTGCACGCGCGGCGTCGGTCGGACGTGGGCCCTTGCTTCGCCGACGTCCGGCGCATTGCCCTCCGTAGCGAAGCGGATGGGGGGTCCGACGTCCAATTCGGCTTGCGCCTTGCGGCCCGCCCTGATTGAATATGGTCATGGTCCGCCGTAGCGTCAGCCTGCTGCTCGTCGCCTTCGTGAGCGCGTTCGCGTTCGCGTCGGCCACCGTGTGCACGATGCCCGACGAAGCGGCCGCCCATTCGGAACACGCGGCCCACGCGCCCGCGGCGGCCTCCGCCCTTCCCGATTGCCACGCCGCCGCGGCGGAACAACCGCAGCCGGCCGAAGTTCCCGCAGGCGACCCCTGCGCGAACCATGGCGACAGCTGCATGGTGCACCTCGAGGCCGAGGCCGGCGTTCCCGGCGTGCCGGTCGACGTGCCGGCGACCCCCGCGGCTTCCTTCGTGGTGACCCTGGCCGAGCCGACGCTTCTTCCCGCGGCGATCCGCGCGATTGCGGACGTGCCCCTGTTCGAACCGCCCCCCTCTTCCATCGCCATCCTGCGCATCTGAGATCCGGCGCAGACCTGCGTTCCGCCGCGGAGCTTCCGCGCCGGGCACGCGTGCGTCTGATTCCGCCCCGGTCCGCCCGTTTGCGTCTTTTCGGGCGGGTCTCCGTCTGATCCGGTAACCGATACGTTTCCCCCCGATCCGGGAGGAAACCGGAATGACAGGCTCTTATGCGCAAGGTGTTACTGCCCTTTGTCCTGGGGATGGTTCTCGCCCCACTTCCGCTGGCCGCGGAAGAAACGGAACCGATGACCGTCGACGCCTTCGTCGCGCGCGTGATCGAGCGGAATCCCTCGCTCGCCGCCGCCCGCGCCGCGTGGACCGCGGCCGATCGCTCGGTCGAGGCGACCGGCGTCAACGAGGACCCGATGCTGATGTACGCCATCGCTCCTCTCGCAGCGGCCCAGGGGGACCTGAGCGGCGTGCATCAGGTGGAACTCTCCCAATCGTTGCGCTGGCCGGGCAAGAACGGCCTCGAACGGCGGATGGCCGACGCCGAAGCCGGCATGGCGCGCCAGCGGTACCAGGCCGCCCTGCTCGACACCGTCGCCGAAGCGAAGCTGGCCTGGGCCGACCACGCCGACGCCGCGCTCGAAATCCGGGCGCTGGAGGATCAGCGCGAACAGCTCGGCCACGTGAAAGAAGTCTCGGCCGCGGGGGTCGCCGCCGGGCGGCGCATGCAGGCCGACCTGCTGGCCGTCGATGTCGAAGATCACATGGTGCACGAACGCATCCTGATGCTCACCGGCCGTCTCGAGGCGACGCGCGCGCAACTCGAGGCCCTCGCGGGGGGCGCCCTCGAAGGCACGGTCACCACCTGGATTCCGCCGATACCGGTCGCACCTGGCGCGTCCACGGCATCCGTTCCCCCGGCCCTCGACAAGCAACCGGAGATCCAGATGGCCCACCTTGCGGCCGAACGCGCCGCCGCCGCCGCCGAGCTGGCCCGCAAGGATCGTTACCCGGATCTGGGCGTCTTCGCAGGCCTGAACACGATGTGGCCGGAGCGCCCGATGTGGCTCATGGCCGGCGTCCGCGTGAATCTTCCCGTGCGCACCGGGCGCCGCCGCGCCGCCGAAGATGCCGCCGATGCGGCGCGGGAGTCCGAGCGCCGGCAGCTCGAAGCCATGGTGCTCGAGCGCAAGCGGGCGGCCGCGGCCGCCGAAGCGGAACTGCGCGCGGCCCGGCAATCCGAGGACCTCTCCCGGCGCATCCTCCTGCCGCTGGCCGAACGCCGCCTCGCGTCGCTCCGCTCGGCCTATGCCGCCGGGCAGGCCTCGATGGACGACTGGCTCCAGGCGAACCGCGACTGGATCGCCGCGCAACTCATGGCCGAGCGCGCCGCCCTGACACGCTTCCGCGCCGCGGTCGCGCTGGCGCGCGCCAACGCAGAAGAAATGACAAATGACAGATTGCAGATGGCAGATCCGAAGACGGGCGAGGAGTGAACATATGACACCGACCGAAACGCTGCACCTGGTTCTACGTCCCAGCCTCCGGGTCCCCCCTCGGGGGACGACAGGGGGGGCTCTTCTCCTCCTCCTTCTGCTCACGTTGCTCGCCGCCTGCAACCGCGACGATCATGCCGAGCACGCGACGCCCGCCGCCACCGCGGCCGACGAAAAGACCATTCGCATCGGCGACCTGGCGTTGCGCGTCGACGCCGAGTACAAGACCGATCGCCGCGTGCAGATCGGCGTGCAGGCCCAACGCAACGGCGAGCCGGTGCACCTGCGCGGAACCGGAGACGCGGTCATGCCGGCCATGGGCTCCATGCCCGAGATGCACGCGGGGATCGCCTTCGCGCAGGACGGCCACGGTCTGACCGGCGACGTGGAGCTCACGATGGCCGGCGAATGGTTTCCCGTGCTCACCCTCGACGCCGGCGGGCAGACCGTCACACTGCACTTCGCGCTCAATACGGGCGACCGGAGTTTCGTCTTCCAGTACGCGGTCCCGCCGTCAATCCACGGCGGAAGCGGAACGGCGCCGGCCATGGCGTCCGTGTCCGGCAGTGCGCAGGATGCGCCGCGCATTCACGTTCCCCAGGCGCGCCGGCAGAAGATCGGCGTGACCTTCGCTGCGGCAACGATGCAGACCCTGACGCCGCGGCTCGACGCCTTCGGCCGCGTGGAAGTGAACGAAGAAAGCCTGGCCGACGTCAATCTGCGCGCCGAAGGGTGGGTGCGCGAAGTCTTCGCAAAGACCGTCGGCGAACCCGTGCGTGCCGGGCAGCCCCTGTTCCGCCTCGAAAGCCCGATGCTGCAGGCGGCGCAGGAGGAATTCCTCATCGCCTTGCAGAGCGGTGACGATGCGCTGCTCGCCGCCGCCTCGGCGAAGCTCGACGCCCTCGGCTTCACGGACGCACAGGTGCGCACGCTGCGCGAGAAGCGCCGGGCCGACGCGACGCTGACCATCCGCGCCCCCCGCGACGGCTTCGTGGTCGCCAAGGAGGTCGTCGAGGGACAGCGGGTCGACAACGGCATGACCGCCTACCGCATCGGGAACCTCGGCAAGGTCTGGATCCTCGCCGACGTCTTCGAAGCCGACGTTCCCCTGCTCTCGCGGGGCGCGCGCGGCGTCGTGTCGCTCCCCTGGCTGCGCGGCCGCAGCGTCGAGGGGAAGATCGTGCAGATCTATCCCACCGTCGATCCGAAGAGCCGCACCCTTCCCGTCCGCCTCGAGCTGCGGAACGTGGGCGAGACCCTGAAGCCGGGCATGTTCGTCGACGTGACGCTCGACGGGGCGCCGCAGCACGGCCTCACGATTCCCCGCACCGCCCTCCTCTACGCCGGCGAGACCGGCTTCGTCTTCGTCGACGCGGGAGACGGCTATCTGGAACCCCGGCGGGTGGAACCGGGCGTGACGGTGGGCGACATGGTGTTCATCCGCTCGGGGCTGCAGGAGGGGGAACGCGTGAGCACGTCGGCGAACTTCCTCCTCTCCTCCGAAGCCCAGTTGCGGAATGCGCTCCCGAAGTGGAACGGGGCAGGCGCCCCCGAGGCCCCCGCACCCGCCGCGGCCGCGCACAATCACGGACACGAGGGGCACTGAGATGATTGAGCGGATCATCGCCTTCTCGGCGCGCAATCGCTTTCTGACCTTCGCGCTGACCGTCTTTCTCGCGGTCGCCGGATGGACGGCGCTCCAGCGCACGCCGCTCGACGCCATCCCCGATCTGTCGGACACGCAGGTCATTCTCTTCACCGAGTGGATGGGTCGCAGTCCGGATCTCGTCGAGGATCAGATCACCTATCCGCTGGTCGCCCAGATGCTCGCGGCTCCGGGCGTGCAGACCGTGCGCGGGCAGTCGATGTTCGGCATGTCGTTCGTCAGCATCATCTTCGACGACGACGTGGATCTGTACTGGGCGCGCAGCCGCGTTCTCGAGTACCTGAGCGGCATCGGCCCGAAACTCCCCCCCGGCGTGACGCCCGTGCTGGGCCCTGACGCCACCGGCGTGGGCTGGGTCTACGAGTATGCCCTGCGGAGCGTGGACGGCAACACCAGCCTGGCGGATCTCCGCTCGCTGCAGGACTGGACGCTTCGCTTCGCGCTCGAATCGGTCCCCGGCGTGGCCCAGGTCGCCTCCCTCGGCGGCCACGTGAAGGAATACCAGATCGACGTGGATCCCGATCGATTGCGTGCCTACGGCGTCTCGCTGGCGCAGGTCGGCCGCGCCGTCGCGGCCTCGAATCAGGACGTCGGCGGACGCGCCCTCGAGATCGCCGACACGGAATACGTCGTGCGGGGTCGCGGCTACGTCACGTCCGTCGAAGACCTGGAACTCACGCCCGTCGGCATGCGCAAACCCGGGGTGCCCGTGCTCCTGCGCGACGTTGCCCGCGTGCAGCTCGGTTCTGCCTTGCGCCGCGGCGCGGCCGAGTTGAACGGCGAAGGGGAAACCGCGGGGGGCATCGTCATCATGCGCGCCGGCGAGAACGCGCGCGACGTCATCCGCCGGGTCCAAGCGCGCCTGGAGGAAGTGAAGCGCAGCCTCCCCCCCGGCGTCGAGATCGTACCCGCCTACAACCGGGCGGAGCTGATCGACCGCGCGACCGATAATCTGAAGACGAAGCTGATCGAAGAGATGATCGTCGTCAGCCTGATTGTGGCGCTCTTCCTCTTCCACTTCCGCAGCGCGCTCGTGGTCATTCTCACGCTGCCGCTGGCCGTGCTGCTCTCGTTCATCCCCATGCAGCAGCTGGGGATCACGGCCAACATCATGTCGCTCGGCGGCATCGCCATCGCCATCGGCGCCATGGTCGACGCCGCCATCATCCTCGTTGAAAATGCCCACAAGCGGCTGGAGGAATGGGAGGAGGCCGGAAGGCCCGGATCGCGGAACGAGGTGCTCATCGAAGCCTTTCAGGAAGTCGGGCGCCCGCTCTTCTTCTCGCTGCTCGTCATCACCGTCAGCTTTCTTCCCGTCTTCGCGCTCGAGGGCCAGGAAGGCCGCCTCTTTTCGCCGCTCGCCTACACGAAGACCTTCTCGATGGGCTTTGCGACCCTGCTCGCAATCACCTTCACCCCGGCCCTCGCCCTGACGCTGATCCGCGGACGGATCCGGAAGGAAGAGGATCATCCCGTATCGCGTCTGTTCACGCGGATCTACGAACCGGCCGTGCGCTTCGTGCTCGAGCGGCCGCGCGCCGTCATCGCCGGGGCCGCGCTGCTCGTTCTGGGAACCGTTCCGGTATTCCTCTCTCTCGAGAGCGAATTCATGCCGCCGCTCAACGAGGGGTCGATTCTCTACATGCCGACCGCCGTTCCGGGCATGAGTCTCGACGAAGCGGTCAATGTCATGCAGCGCCAGGATGCCATCCTGAAATCGTTCCCCGAGGTCGAAACGGTCTTCGGCAAGGCGGGGCGCGCCGAGACGCCGACCGATCCCGCGCCGATCAGCATGTTTGAAACCGTCGTCACCCTGAAGCCCGAAGATCAGTGGCGCGACGGCATGACCTTTGACAAACTGCTCGCCGAGATGAATCGCGAGATGCGCTTCGCCGGCATGTCGAACACGTTCTGGATGCCGATCCAGACGCGCACCGAGATGCTAGCCACGGGCGTGCGCTCGGCTCTGGCGCTCAAGGTCTACGGCGCCGATGTCAAGGACGTCGAGGCCGCCGGAATCGAGGTGGAACGCATCCTTTCCGAGGTTCCGGGTACCCGCAGTGTCTTTGCCGAGCGCATCGGCGGCGGCCGCTACCTCGACTTCGACATCGACCGCCGCGCGGCCGCCCGCTACGGCGTGAGCGTCGAGGAGATCGGGATGGCCATCGAAACGGCCATCGGGGGCACCACGGTCAGCCGCACGGTCGAGGGGCGCGAGCGGTATCCGATTTCCATCCGGTACGCCCGCGATTTCCGCAGCACGCCCGAAGCGCTCGAGCGTACCCTCGTGATGACCGAGAGCGGGGCCCAGATTCCGCTCGCCTACGTCGCGCGCCTGCACTTCCGCGACGGTCCGCCGATGATCGGTTCCGAGAACGCGCGCCTGACCAGTCTCGTCACGCTCGACGTGGAGCCGGGGATCGCCATCAGCGAATACGTAGAGCGGGCCGACGCTGCGCTTCGCGAGCAGCTCAGGTTGCCCGCGGGGGTCACGCTTCGCTGGGCGGGGCAGCATGAGCACTGGGCGCGTGCCAAGGAGCGGCTCAAGCTGGCGGTGCCGGCGACGCTGTTCCTCATTTTCCTCCTGCTCTATCTCAACAGCCGTTCGCTGACCGAAACGTGGATTGTGCTCCTGGCGGTCCCCTTCTCGCTCGTCGGCGCGTTCTGGCTGCTGTGGCTGCTCGACTACAACCTGAGCATCGCCGTCTGGGTCGGCCTGATTGCACTCGCGGGGCTGGATGCCGAGACGGGGATCGTGATGCTGGTCTATCTGGATCAATCCTTCCGCCGCGCGCGCGATCGTGGGACGCTCACGAGCGAGGCTGCCCTGCGCGAAGTCATCGTGCACGGCGCGGCCAAGCGCATCCGTCCGAAAGCGATGACGGTGCTCACGGTGATTTTCGGGCTGCTCCCGATTCTGTGGGGCACGGGGACCGGTTCGGAGGTCATGAAGCGCATCGCGGCGCCGATGGTCGGCGGCGTGGTCACGTCGGCCGCCCTCGAGCTGCTCGTGTATCCGGCGATCTATCTGCTGTGGAAGCGGGGGCAGGTGCGCGGCCGGGCGGCCGTGCTTAATTCCTGATTCCTGATTCCGGATTCCTGAGCCGGCAAGGGCATGGACGCGGTTCAGGGTTCGATGAAGCGGGGGTCGTCCACATCGGAAGGTACGCTCATGCACCGGTTCCAGTCCGGATCCCCTTCTCTGTACGCGGGTTCCGGCAGGTCCCAGATGGCCACGTCAAACGCCTCGACCCGCGTCGACACAGAGGCCGAGTCACCGTATTCGTTCCAGGTCCAGAGATGCCATACGCCTGCAAACGCCTCGTTCCACCGTTCGATGGCCGAAATGAAATCGAGCTGTCCGTTTTCGCCGACATAGGGATTGGGGAAGTAGATGCGCAGGCCGATGCGGTTGCCCGGAATCTCGAGTTCCCGTGGCCCGGCCAGCCGGAATCCGGCCTCGAGACCCGACCGGTCGTCCCAGAGCAGGCAGAACTCGCGCGGACCGATCTGGATATGTCTGAAGTCGACGGGACCCGTAGGTAACGGGAGAATGACGTTCAGCAGGGTGTCGGTGCGCACGCTGACCGGCTGCCGCCAGTTTCGACCGAACTGCACGGAGTAGTCCCCCGGTGCGAGCGCGTCGATCCGGTACGAACCGTCTGCCCCCCAGGTCGTCGAGGTAACCGCGTCCTGGTGCGCGTCGAAGACCGTGACCCGTTCGGCGCGCAGGGCATCAGGCTCCAGCGTCTGCACGAGCCCATGCAGCGTGAAGGTCGCTTTTCGTCCGGTGTCGCCCGGGTTTCCGGCCGTCACGCCGCAACCGGCGACGAGTAGTGCAAGCCCGAGAAGAATGCGGCTCATCACTTGCGTTTCCTTTCGGTTCTGGGACGCAGCGCAGGCGCATCCTTGGGGCGCACGGTGGGAAACAGCTGCATGCCGACCTGGATGACCTGGTCGGGCTCGCGCTTGTCCGATTCGATGAGCTGCCAGACCTCGGCCTCGTACTTGAGCGCAAGCTCGACCAGCCTGGGGAGCAGCTCGTTGGAAACCGCCGTCGTGAGCACGTGAAAGTGCCGCTGCGCAGCCGGAACCTCATGCAGCGCATCGGCGGCTTTCTCGAGCGCCCGTTCATGGTAGGAAAAGAGATGGACGTTGCGTACATCGTCGCCGGAATGAACCTGCGGCTCGGCCTGTCGCCAGCTGCCGTCGCTCGCCACCGCGACCAATCCTGAACACTGCAGGGTCTCGAGCACGCCGCGGATCTCCGCGGGGGTCACGGGTTCGCCGATGCGTTCTGCAATCCAGCTTGGATCAGGCTTGAATTCGGGAAAGCGGATCATCTCGTACACCACCGGCGCCAGCCAGTGGCTGAAAAAGGAGAGCTGCGCCGCTTCCATCGGCCGCGTCTGCCGGCGGCCGGGGTGGCCCACGAGGCGTTGGTAGTAATGTACGCGGTCTGCCTGCGTTCCCGCCTGGTTGAGTAGGACCAGGTCTTCGAAACAGGCGGCTTCGTTCGCCGAGAGTTGAAGCCCCTCGCAGAATTTCCGGATGCTGTCGGGTGACAGGTTGCGCTTGCCCTGGATGACGAGCTGCAGAATATTGTGCGCCCGGAAACCCGCCCGCCGGGCGAACCCGCGTGCGGAAAATCGGCCCCGTTCCGCGCGCGCGGCGACCCAGTCGCGAAGGAACATGCGGTAGTCGTCATAGTCGTAGATGGAGGGGAGCTCAGGCTTCAAACTCACCTCTTGAGGCTGCCCATTGGGTCTAGCGCGGCCTCGAATTCGCCGTCGATGTAGGGAATAATCGACGAGAGCTGGCTCGAGACCTTGTAGGTGGCGTCATCGCTCATGTCAGAGATATTCCCACCGAGATAGCCCGGCAACGCATAAGAGTACTGACAGTTCGCCGTAACCGTGGCGTATTCGGGACCGCCGTGCTGGAGATTTCCGGTCGACGCGTTACATGCATCGGCAGGCAGCCTGCAGTTGTTGGGATTGTCCGAGAGATTTCCGGTCAGGAGATCCATTGCGTACGGATCGCCGTTTGCCCCGAGCCGGTCGCGCCCGATACCCGAGCCGCCATTCGGATGCGACTTGGTAGCCGGAAAGTCCGGCCCATTCGGCGCGCCGGGCCGTAAGGGGTCCCGCGAGAAATACTGCAGAAGCGCAGGCGAGCCCTGATTTCCATCGACCGTATCGGAAACGTAGGCACCGTACATCGCTTCGCCGGCCGCGAATCCCGGAATCGATCCGTTGGCGAAGGGCCGCAAATGCGCTGGGGCCTCCCCCCAGCCCGTTTCGGTGGTTCCGAGGTTGTTGCTGCAATACGGTCCGTTTGAAAACGCCCATTTTGCCCGTCCCGAGTTTCTTTGTGCGGTCTTGAGCACGAGCGGAAGCGACTCGGTAACGCGTATGCGTTCGACCTGGAAACGGAGCCTGAGTTCCGATGGCGCCTCGAACCAGAGATAGGTATAGGCCTTTATGTAAGCGCTCAGGTCCTTGGCCGGGTCATAGTTCTCCGTGCTGTTCGGGATGTCAGTGATCATCGGGTCCACGGGTGGTTCAAACAGAACCTCGAACACGATCGGTCGCAGCGTGACCCAGACGTCCCATTTCGTATCGTCAAAGGGCGTGATTACCACGGTCCCGAACGCTGCCGGATCATGCGCCGGTAGCGTTACGGGCGGCTCATAGGAGTCAGGAAACGCCTGGGCCCGGGCCTGGGCCTCAGGCCCGTAATCGAAGAACTGCCGCCCGGGCTCGTGGTCGATGTCGGCGAAATACCCGTTCAGGCACGCATCGCCCACCAGAGGGATCGCCAGACATCCCATATCGAGAACGGGGCCTATTCGAAGCCGCTCGAGAGGAACGTAACTCTCGTCGTGCGTCACGGCGTCGAAGTCGGCTCCTGACATCCGGGTGTACATCACGAGATTCATGAAATTCCGGAACCGGTCGTGCGTGGGCGCGGTTGCCGGTGCGAAGACATGGGTCAGAAGCAGTGACGTAAGATCATCTGATGACGTCCTTAAATCGAGGGGAGTCGTCACGGCAATGGTGTATTGGAAGGCATCGCTGCACTCGACGATCATGTACCCCTCGGGGTCAAACGTGCATGGCATGTCGGCGCTGACCTGTACCTCTGCGCTCGCGCTTGCTCCCGCCCCATAGCCGTCGCGGGGGGTCACAACCACCCGCCAATGTTCGGAGAGGGTCTGCGGAAGAAGGGGATCAATCGAAGGGTCTGTCTCGAGGACGGCAACCGCATCAGTCTGGCCGCCGGGAAAGTCCTGACGCACTCCATCCCGGAACCAGGCATACGAGTAAACCACCGGATCGTTTTCTGCATCTGTCGCGCTGCTTACAAAGCGAACGGAAAGGTAGGCCTCGTAGGAGTTCCGCATCGTGACGTCGAGACCGACGTCCGGCGCGTACGGAGGGCTGTTCGTCACGTCGGCATCTCGCGGAGCCGGATCCGGCGTACTCGTACAGGCTGCGATCAGCACCGTGAACAGAAGGACTGCAAGTGATGTTCGATGAATCATATCCGGCCTCCCTGCGTTTTCCGTGCATGGCAGTATAGCAAGGCGCGAACCGGCCGGTGACCACCGCAGGAACGCTCTCCCGGGTAGAGTGTAGACAATCGTTTACACTTTGTGCAATCGCCGCAATATTGCACCCCGCTGGGGTCGGAGCTTCGATCTCGGAGCATCCGGCACGCGAAGGACGACTCGCTCGCACCGTGCCGGCGCTCCCGAGCCCGGGGGGAAACGAATCCGCGCACTCCCTACCCGCGGCTGCCGCCGCGGCTCAGGGATGCGACCTCGCCGGAGTCGGCGCTTCGGGCTCTCCGCCTTCGCTCGGCTCTTGTCTGATCCCCCCAGTCCCCCACTCTCCCACTCCCCCCCTCCGAATGGACGCACTATCGACCATCATATTTCACGGCTGACTCACCCCGGCCTCCCTACCAGGTACGGCAGCGGAACCGGCATCCCCTTGACCCGGATCCCCCCGATTTCCCACCGGTATCCCGGGGCATCGATCCCTTCCGTCAGCTTCCGCAGCTCATTCTGGTCATAGGTGCGCAGATGGGAAACGACACCGTCCCACCAGATGAGCAGCGGCAGCAGGGGAATGACGTAGGTGAAGAAGATCTGCGCAAACGAGAGCGGGCGGATGCGCAGCGTCATGAGGAAAACCGCCAGCAGAATGAACGGCGAGGTGAGCACCGTGGCCGGATGGCGCACGGTCGGCTCGAAGATGGCGATGGGCGCGCGCGCCCGGGCCGCATTCTCGAGCACCCTGCGCGCGAGCTCCGGCGGCAGGTGGTGGAAGACGGCCACCATCGTGCGCACGCCTTCAAGGTCGTCGGGAATGCGGGTCGCATCCACCGATCGGCTCTCGTAACGGATGTGCGGATCCCCCTGCGCCGCGGCGCGCGTCTTGCCGATCTCGCTCGGATACAAATCGGTGAGCACCAGATCCAGCGTTCCCCCGCCGGCCGGCTGCAGGGTGCGGAAGATGCGGATCATCGGCCCCGTACTCCCCGACCCCATGTCGACGATGCGCGTGGCGCCCGTCTCGGCCATCAGGTCGCGCAGTTTCGCCGCAAAGGGAGCAAGATCGACCAGGCCGTACATGGCCTCGAGGTACGCGGTCATGGGGTCACGCAGGAACCGGGGGAACCACTTATGATCCATGAATTCGAACAGCTGCAGGCGCGCCATCAAAGCCTCCCTTCGACCGGAAAAACGTTGAATTCAATCAATCGATTGATTTAGAATATACCGGAATGCAGCCGAAGTCACGAAAAAAATCGAAGCGCGCCGTTGCCGCCGACTCCGAAGCGGCCGCCCGCCTGCTCCAGGCCGCCCGGGCGCTGTTCGCCGCGAAGGGGTACGAGGCGGTGGGGATCCGCGAAATTGCCGCCGAGGCCGGGTGCAACCTGAGCCTCATCCAGTACTACTACGGCGGCAAGCAGGGGCTCTACCTTGCGATCTTCGAGGACAAGATCCGCACGGTGCGCGCCGCCCTCCCCCAGGCCTACGATCTGGATCCCGAGCCGCTCGGGCTGGATCGGGACGGATTCCGCGCGGTCTTCCAGGCACTGCTCACGGTGAACGTGCAGGCCTATGTCGACGACCCCGATTTCTTCCGCCTCGCGCAGCGGGAGCTCGTGGCCGGCGCGCCGCAGGGGAAGTCCATTCTCGAGGGGATGTTGACCGAGATGATGACGGGGCTGATCCGCCTCGTCGAGTACGGCAAGCGGCAGGGGTTCGTGCGCGCCGACCTGGATCCGCTCGTGTTTCTGCTGCTCGTGAACCGGGGGGTCGACGGCTACCTCAATCACTGGGACATGTTCGGCGGCCCCCGCTCGACCCTCGGCCGGCGCATGCTCAACCCCGCGCGGAATGCGGAGGCGCTGGTTCAGCAGATGGTCGCCGTGTTTCTGGATGGTGCGCTGACGCCTTAGTAGACGCTGGGCGCTGGACGCTGGTCGCTTGGCGCTGGGGCCATCGTGCTCAGTTTCTCGTCCCTCATAATGGGACGGGTCCGGCACGGAAAACTCTGGCGCCCTGTAGCGTAACGCACCACTGCCGTGGCAGGTTCACTTATGTTCCACGTACACTGCAGCCATGGGACATGCCTTCGCCGATATCACACTGAGTTACCCGCGGCTTCCCGAACTGAAGCCGATCCAGGTTCGCGCGCTGGCGGATACCAGTTCTCTCATGCTCTGCCTGCCCGAGCATGTCGCCCTGAAACTGCAGCTCGAAAAAGAATCGGAACGCGAAGTGACCGTGGCCGATGGCCGGCGACAGAAGGTTCCCTACGTGGGGCCGCTCAAGGTCACCTTCGAGAATCTCTGCTGTGTGGGCGCGCTCGTCCTTGGCGATGAGGTACTGTTGGGCGCCGTTCCGATGGAAGACATGGACCTCGTGGTCCTTCCCGGTCGACGGGAAGTCATCGTCAATCCCGAATACCCCAATTTTCCGCACGCTCGCGTGAAGTGAGCCTCTGGCGCGTTCCGCGCCCCGTCACGCAGCCGGCTTGACCTCGACCTTGAAGGCAAGCCCCGCCGCGCGGAGACTCTCTTCAATCGAAAGCCGGATCAGCAGGGCCGGCGGCACGTCGATCGCCTGGGCAATTTGATGCGCCTTTTCGGGACTGACCCCTTTGCGGCCCTTTTCGATGTCGCAAAGGTTCGACGGCGAGATTCCGATCTGCTTCCCGAACTCCTTGAGGGTTAACGCCTCGGAATCCCGCCACGTTCGAAGAAACTCGCCGATCGACAACTTACCAAGCCGCTTCTCCAGGCTGCGCACCCCAAACCTGCGCTTTTCAATAGTCATGCTTACTTACCTCGATAACTTCGATCAGCTCAACATTTCCCTGCCGATCCTCTACATAGATAGCGCGATAGGCACGGTTCAACCGCACCGAGCGCTGCCCCCGACGCGTCCCCAGGAGTGGCTCATCATGAAACCCCTTGCGCTTCCTCACCTCGGCAAGTCCGCTCTCTTCGACGAGCGCCGCCCACAGCCGGAATTTGCGCAGAATGACTTCTGGAATCCGGTCGATCTGCTTCTGCACTGACCTGTCCCAGGTGACTTTGTTCACTTGACTTCCATCTTACTGCCTTCAGCAGTAGCAACGCAATGAGCGAGAAGAAGCCCGGTCTTCATCGACAATCAGTGTGCACCGTCTTCGCCCCGCGGCATGGCTTTCATCGGCGCATCTCCGCGATTGGTACGCCAGCCCCGACTCTCATCGCGGAACTGCCCCGAGAACATGAACCGGTCGTCCACATCGTTCACGAGGGGAACTGTGTCCGACCAGAAGGGATCATGCTCCACGTGGCGCACGATGGCGCCGCTTTCATCCGTGAGGAGAATCGGCTCGCCGAGAATGCCGTTGTGGTACCAGTACACGGCTGTCGACCGCTGCTCCACAGGCGCCGCATGCGCCGGCGTGATCCAGAACTCGAGCACCCACGCGGCGCCGCGAAGCGCATAGTTCATCGCCTCCCGCAATTCCGGATACTCGCGCGAACGGTCACCGGACGTCAGACGCCGGACGTCGGTGTCGGAACGAACCGAGGCATTCCCGGCACCATGTAGCGCGGGAGACCGCGACCGTTTACCCTGCGGAATCCAATACGCTCCAGGGCGTCTCCTGGGACGCTCAGGTCGGGGTTTGGGACTCTGGGCTTGGGAAGCCGGTATTGCCATTCGATAAATACCGTAGCAGACCGTTGAGCTGGCGTCCAACCCGATGCAGCGTCTCGCTCACTGCACGCCCGCTTTCCGGATCCATGAATTTCAAACGCTCGGCCAGCAGAAGCTGCGTCTCGACCTCGCAAAGCGAACCTCGGGAGACACGAAGATGGTAGATGAACTCATTGTCGCTTCTTCGGCCGTGCCCCTCCGCGATATTCGACGGGACCGACACGGCAGCACGCTCGATCTGCTGACACAGTGAATAACGCTGCTCTTTCGGGAAGTTCTTCGACAGCCGATAGACCTCCTCCGCAAGATCCATTGCCCCCTGCCACACGTCCAGGTCCTTGAACGATTTTCCTCGCATACCCCCTCCTTTTCGAGCGAGTATATGCTCCCCCGCGGACAGCATTTGTCTGTGCCGACGTCCGACGTCCGACGTCCGAAGTCCGACGTCCTGTTACCGGCGCACCCCTTCGGAACGCAGAATATCCAGGCGCGTTTTCATGGCTTCGATGCGTGCCGTGACCGTCGGGTCGGTCGTCGCCGCGGCCAGCGTGAGGGTTTCCGCGTTTCCGCCGCTGCCTCGCAGGCGGGCCAGCTCGCGGACGTCTTCGATGAGCCCCTGCCACGCCGCCTGGGCGATGGGGTTGCCGAGGTCGTTCGTGAGGGCGAGCACCGTGAAGGTCTCGTCGCCATCCGCATCCGCCGTCGAGAACGTGTCGAGCGGAACCGCCGGAAGCTCGACCCGCCCGGCCAGATCGAGGATTTCATTCAGGAGCTGCAGATCTTCGAAGCTGAACAGCCCGAAGAACTGGGTCACAAACGGCTCGACCTGCTCGGTCGGAATGTCGCGCATGTCGGTCAGCAACTGATCGACGGCGTCCTGCAGGCGTCGTATCCTCTGCCGCCGACGCCTTGACTTCGTCGAGGGTGAGCAGGCCGCTCGCGAGCGACACTAAAACCGACTCCGTACCGCTGTAAGAATCGAGCAAGCGATGCCCTCGGCGACGCGACTATCAACCCACGCGATGTCCTCTGAGTTGTCGCTTGCTGGACCACTCGATGCCTCCCGCAATCAGTAACCCGGATAGACAGAATACGGTATACATTCCAAAAGCTTGATATTCATTCGTGTACATCCCGGACACTCGTGCGTAGCCATCAATCACGGCATAGGCAACTGCCAACACAACGAGATAAGCTATTGACCAAGCAGACACTCTCCATCTGAGTCCAATGAAATTCGCTGCTGTCCTTCCGATCAGGCCGAACACCAATCCCGCCAGGGTATAGATACCAAGGTACGCACTTCCGAACAGGGCGACCTCTCCAAGATCGTTATCCAGGAAGATCAATGAGCTTAGAATCGCCCCTCCAATAAACAAGTACGCACCGGCCAATGGTGCAAGACAAATCAGGACTGGGTCTGGCATCATTTGTTACTCACAACAGGTGTACTTTGTTTCGAAGTCCGGAACTTCAATAAGCGACTTGTGGGTCGGAACGACCAGCGGAATTACCGTTCCTCCTAGTGATTCGCATGCTTTGCAAGCAGGGGGGAGCGGGCCGATTGGTCGGCCCGATTTCTCCCTGCCAACCCCTCCAATAGAGTGAACCTCAGAGGAAATCGTCCCCTTGCAGAAGTAGCATTTGAAAACCAGATTGTTACCCACGCTCTTGTCCTGCTTGGTGCCAAAGAGCTTATCGAGCTTGTCGCCCCATCCTTGATACCCAATAAACCGACTCCCACAAGTGGTAGCTACTTTTTCTTGCAAGCACTTGGTCCCAGTACGATCCACATTGGACAGCGGATTTCCTGCAGCATAGATAAATGGCAGTTCATCCACAAATCCAATAGTAACCAGCGGATCCACCTGCACATACCTTCCCACATCCGCCGCGTACCACCGGTTCCAGTTGTACGCCAGCCCCGACTCGTCATCGCGGAACTGGCCGGGGAACATGAACCGGTCGTCCACATCGTTCACGAGCGGGACCGTGTCCGACCAGAATGGATCATGCTCCACGTGGCGGACGATTGTCCCGCTTTCATCCGTGAGAAGGATCGGTTCGCCGAGGATGCCGTTGTGGTACCAGTAGACGGCTGTCGACCGTTGCTCAATGGGCGCCGCGTGCGCCGGCGTGATCCAGAACTCGAGGACCCACGCGGCGCCTCGCAAGGCATAATTCATCGCCTCCCGCAGCTCCGGATACTCGCGGAACACCTGCACCGCGATCGGCGAGAGATCCCGGTAGTAGAATCGGATGATCCATTCGCCGAGGTCGTCCCCGGAGAGCACCTGGCCGCGGAACCCACGCAGCACCTGGAGCGCCTGGTGAGAAGCAAGGTCGCATTGGGCCTGGCCGTTGTAGGCAATGGCTGTTGCGGCGCAACAGCATCCACCGCCTCCGCCGCCTCCGTCGCCCGTCTGGGCGCGCAGGACTTTCGTCACGATCTTCGCGAGCGGTTGGCCATACCGGTCATCGGACGTCGGACGCCGGACGTCGGTATCGGAACGAACCGAGGCATTCCCGGCACCATGTAGCGCGGGAGACCGCGACCGTTTACCCTGCGGAATCCAATACGCTCCAGGGCGTCTCCTGGGACGCTCAGGTCGGGGTTTGGGACTCTGGGCTTGGGAAGCCGGTATTGCCATTCGATAAATACCGTAGCAGACCGTTGAGCTGGCGTCCAACCCGATGCAGCGTCTCGCTCACTGCACGCCCGCTTTCCGGATCCATGAATTTCAAACGCTCGGCCAGCAGAAGCTGCGTCTCGACCTCGCAAAGCGAACCTCGGGAGACACGAAGATGGTAGATGAACTCATTGTCGCTTCTTCGGCCGTGCCCCTCCGCGATATTCGACGGGACCGACACGGCAGCACGCTCGATCTGCTGACACAGTGAATAACGCTGCTCTTTCGGGAAGTTCTTCGACAGCCGATAGACCTCCTCCGCAAGATCCATTGCCCCCTGCCACACGTCCAGGTCCTTGAACGATTTTCCTCGCATACCCCCTCCTTTTCGAGCGAGTATATGCTCCCCCCGCAGTGCGCACCTGCCGCTGAGAACGAGGCGATGCCATAGAATCAGTCAGCCAAAGGCATCGACACCCAGGTTTTCGACTCGACATCCCCGTAGTATAGAACCGCTGCCTTTTCAAAGTATTCGACAATAACACCGTCATATTGAAGCTTGATCGTTTTCGCTTTTTCGCTCGATGCACGAGATGATGAATAAGTGCGACCGGACGCTGCTTTTCGCAGGAAGGCAATTCCATCATTCCGCGAGCCGAGCTCTTGATGAAACGTCACGCGGCAATCGGCATCACACACGACAACTTCAAATCGAAGCCCATTGGATAGCTTTCGAAGGATTGCAGCCCCTTTATTCTCCGGGCCAAAGATCACGCGGACGATTCCCGGTGTATCAGGCGCTTTTGCAGCAGCGTCCGAATCAAGGTCACCCTTTTCTACTATTGTCGCATTGCGTGAGTGGAGCCATTGGTCAAGCCCCCGGGGCTCCGATGATAGAACTGTGGCGATAACAAGAATCGCGATCATAAGTCGACCCCTACCTTCTTGCAATCACAGGCGGCTGGGACGCCAGACTTGTTCCCACCCTGCTGAAAATGCCAATGGTCGAGAAATCGATCCCCCCGCTCATTTACTTCCGCTGCTTCCGTATAGCGGCTTTCACGGCGCGGCCCACAGCCTCGGCGGTCGGCTCGAGGACCGGGTTGCCGTCGACGAGAACCACCGGAAGCCTGCCGGGAAATGCAGAATGGCGCTGAGCCGTGTCCATGATCGCGTCCATGGCTTCTGCATGCTTGTCCGAAAAGAGGCACTGACGGAAGTCCTTCCGACTGAGCTTCGCCTTTTCGGCGACGGCAAACAGATCGTCAAAACCCTCGACCCGGGCGTCGAACAGCAACGCGTGGAAGTCCTGCAATCGCCGCTTCTCTGCCGCACAGAGTTGCGCCCGAAGCATGTAGGGGGTCGTCTCGTTCCAACTCATCGGCATGCCGACGACGAGGAGACCAGCCTCCGGGTGCTTCTGAGGAAGCTCCGCGAGCGCCGTCTTGAAGAACGTCTTCTCGTCCGCCGAATACGCTTGAAAGGCAAGAACCTCGACCTTCGCGTTGGAGCGCCCCTGGTACGGTAGCGATGTCCTGCCGGGCTCGCCGAGAATGTCCCGGATCGCGTTTCGCAGTTCACCTTCGCGGGCACGGCCCCTGGTCTGGCCGCGCCGGAAACCGGGCACGGGCGAACCGGCCGCTTTCACGTACTGCCGGCTGCGGGCGGGCGGCCAGGCTTCGGCCATCCGTCCGAAGCATGCCTGGAATGCCCCAGTATCAAGCCCTGCCTCGCCGGCCAGGTCCTGGAACCCCTTGTTACCCCACCGGTCACGCTCGGAGAACAGAGTTCTCAGATAGCGATCGAGCTTGCCCCCATCATGGGCGCAGTGGACGGCAAGCGCCGCATCATGTCCTGCGTCGAGCATCGGCGCCGGGTACACGGCGATCCGCAATCGACCCTCTGCTTTGCGCAAGACTTCGGGGGCCAGCTCCCGGAGGAACCTCGACGCGAACGGCTGTGCGTAATCCAGCCAGACTTCGAGGGTCTCGGCGGCGTCGGCTGGCCCGAGCAGAATCGGTTTCTCCATGGCCACCGGTTCATTCGATCCGGGGGCGACCGACGCCTGCACCACAGAAGCCTGCGAACTCGGGCTGCTCTCCTGTGCAGCCGGTGCCGGCTCGGCTTTCGATTGCGCCGGCGCCGCGCCGCCAAGCGCCGCCTGAACCGCCTCTTCGTAGTGGGACATCGGCATGAGCCCCACGATGGTCTTGTCGCCGATCTGCATGTAGGGGAGGGCCTTGACTCGTCTCCGATCGCCTTCGGCGACGTCGGCGAACACAGCTTTCATCTGCTCGGGGTCTTCCTGGCAGGCCGCGAACTTCACCAGGTCGAGCCCGAGTAATTTCGCGAACGTGCGCAGCTCTTCGGCCGACCCGCGCCCGAGGTTCGAGAGCACCAGGCCCTGATAAGCAGCCAGCTTGTCCTGGGCATGCGCGCAACGGACCGCCACAGCAGTCAGGAGCGAGCTGTGCCCGGTCTGGGGACGATCGTAGAAGCTGAACCGGAGCTGCGGGAAACGCTCTGCAAGTCTGGTGATGACCTCCATATGCAGCCGGGCGCTCATACTCCCCTGATAGTCGTGATAGACGACCACCTCGAGAGCCGGCTTTTCCGCCCCCCACGCGGGTCGTTCGGCCTTCCCAGCAGTCTGCGTGCGAGGCGGCGAGGGAGCGTCGGCTGCCTGCGTCGCGGATACCCCCGCGGCGTTCAACCGTTCTGCAGCAACGCGCAGCAGGCCCCGATCCGTTCCAACATAGAGATGTCCCGCCCGATCGGCGGCCACCGCGTGCACGACCCCCGCTCCGGGCCCCCAGCGGGTCACTCCGGGAAGGCGGTCGTTCAGATCCGCAAGCAGCTTCCACTCTCCCCTCTGGAGCCGGAGCAACCCTGCGGCGGAGCCGAACACCCAATCGTCGGTACCTAGACGGGCGCCACGGGTTCCCATGTACAGGGCCGGTGTCGTGCGGTAGATCGCCTGATAAGTCCGATCGAACTCGGCATACGGTCTCCAGGCATCCCCCTCATGACGGACGAATCCTTTCAGCGTCCCCACGACCGCAACGCCGGGCTCCATCGGGGTATAGGCCGTGGCGAACCAGATCTTCGTTTCGTCCGAAAGGGAGAGCCGTTCGAAGCGCTCGCCATTCCACTCGAGCACCCCACCCACGAGCGGCGCGCCGTTCAGAATCCGGTGATTCTCATCCGAGCAGACAACCCTGACCTTGCCCGCATGGGTGAGATGGAGCGTGGCGGGCAGATCGCTCCGGGCGGGGAACTGCTCCGGATCGGTCGCCCAGGAGAATTTCTGCAGCCGCCCTTCATGCCAGCGGACGACCCACGGCGGCGCGGTCATCCAGACGGCGCCATCGGGGGCCGTGAGGAAATCGATGATAGGATCGGAAATGCCGGCTTCCTTCAGATCGACGCGCTGCTCGACTGCGTCGGCTTCAGGGTGAATCGCGTACAGCACGGCGTGCTCGGCGAACAGCACTTCGCCGGCCGCTCCCTCGCGCAGTCGGCGGGTCGTCTTCGCTGCGACCATGCGGGGCTCGAGTTGACCGTCTGTATTCAGCACATCGATGCGATCCGCGCGTGCAAGGTAGAGTTTCTGGCCGCCGGCGGCAGAGAGCATATCGAGCACGGGCCCGTCGGTCAAGCTCTGCAACGACGGGTCTGCGCGCCAGAAATCGGTCGCGGTCATGAGCACGGCATGCCCGACGGAAGCGACCGCGCCGAAAACGGGTTGCGCCTGGCCATCGCGGACGACGTGGAGCGGTTCGGTGCGGTGCGCGGCATAGAGGTAGACTCCGCGGGGCGTCAGCAGGCCGAGCGCAGCCCGGCGCCCATCAAGGGGAATACTCGTCAGGCCGTTCACCGGAAGGCCCGGCGGAATGCCGCGCAGGGGAACGGCAACCGTGCGGCCCTTCAGAGTCATCAGCCGCTCGGGCACCCCCCGCCGCAGCACAAACGTCTCGCCTCCGGCGACCGCGACATCGTCTACCCGGCCGGGCAGAATGAATCTCCCCTTTGAACGGCCCGACTGCTCGACAAGACCCGAGGGCATGGCCAGCAGCAGCGTCTCGCCCACCTGCGCGGCCGCCACCGCATCACGCGGCAACGATCCGGGGCGGGGCCTTCCGGCAAGCAACAGCTCGGCACCGCGGGTTCCTCGGTAGACACCCGCCCTCCCCGCTTGCGCCTCGCGCTTCACGGCTCCCGAAGCATCCATTTGCAGGAGCTGCTCGCCCGTTGACGCCTTGACGATTCCGGAATCGCTCACGACCACGCGGGCCGGCCCTTTCAGCGATGCGCCATGGGGCGCAGGGCTCCAGAGCCCCGGGTCGCCGAAAGCCGACTCCGCGAACAGCGAAGCACCCGCGAGCGTCTGCAATGGTTCCGCCTCGACCGTCTTCAGGGCACGCTCGGCCGCAGCATTCCCGGCAGCCGCCTGGCGTTCGACGGCATCGAGCAGCAGGCTCCAGGTATCCCAGTCTTCGAGCGTGACGCCGTCCGGGCGGGTGCGGGACAGCAACTCGTGAGCACTCAGAAGCACTTCGCGCTGCATCTCCCGCCAGGCGTCCCCTTCGCGGCCCGCAGCGGTCCGTCCGACAAAGCGCAGCACCTCCCACGCCTCTTCGGCCGCCGAAAGCCGCGCGCCAAGGTGCGCCTGCAGCTCGCGGGCAAGGGCGAGCCCCGCGCGCAGGGCCTCCAATTCGGACCCCTTGACTGCCGCCGCACTCATGGCCTCGGCGTAGGCGAGCCGCAGGCGGGCGACCGAGGGTGGATCTTCGAACAGTTCGGGCACCGAGCCAGGTTCGAAGCCGAACGTCTCGCGCAGAATGACGCGCACCTGGCGGATATCCGGATCGGCACCCCCGTTTTCGCGCAGGAACTCGGCGAGCGGGAACCGGCGCCCCTGGTATTCGAGCTCCATCCCCTCTCCGGTGGCGAGCGGATGGAAGAGCAGCGTGCCATACCGGTTCGTCTCGATGGTAGCAAGTCGCGAACCCTCATACACGAGGGTCGCGCGGAAATCCGCCGACGTCGTCACCCCCCGCAGATATTCCCCTTCATCGTCATACCAGGCGCGCACCCAGGCCTCGCCCACACGGACTTCGACGGGGCGCCCCGAAACCGGATGGTCCACTCGAATCTCTTCCCGGCCATTCGCATGGCGGATGATGACCCTGCCCCTGGCCGCGTCGACCTTGACCTCTGCCGACTCGGTCTGGGACTTCTGGCGGGCGCTGTCGAACCACGCGATGTAACGCAGACTGTTACCGATACCCGGAACGCGCCGGTACTGCGCGGTGTACGCCAGACGGTGATTTCCGAGCTGGCCGAACGCCTCCCCCTGATGAGAGAGGTTGACCGAGTTGGGCTCGATGCCGCGCAGCCTCTCTGTCAGCAGAAGCGCCACAGCCGGGCTGCCTCCGTACATGACGTGCAGCTGGATCAGCATCCGAAGCCGATAGACCGACGTGGGGGCGCGGTCGAGGTAGCGCGAAGCAATGGACAGTCCCGATCGCCCCCCGATCCCGCCCTGGGTGGCCGCGTCCCAGATCAGGTCGCCGTCATCCGGATTCCGTTCGAGGGCGTGCGCGAGGGCCTCGCGCGCCGCATCGCGATCGGCTTTGGCGACCAGTGCGAAGTACCGGAACTTGCGGGCGAAGCCGGGCCGGCCGCCCATGGCTTCGTAAGCACCGATTTGACGGAGCGTCTCGTCAGCCTGGCCCGCCTCGATACTACCGTCGCGCAGGTCAGCCACGAGCGTTTCGATGCGTGCCTCCTGCATGGCGAGCCGATCCCCGAACGGCGCCTCTTCGAGGTCGTCCGCAATCCGATCGAGATGCTTGCCGATGCGTTCAAAGTCCTTCAAGCGCAGAAGTGCGCGCACATAAATTCCGTGCGGCCAGAACCGGCCCGGATTCCGTTCGGCGGCTTCGCGAAGCGCTTCGTTCCACGCGCGCTCCTCGTCGCCCCGCTCGATGTGGAACCCGTCCCATACCGACGGCGACCAGACGTACCGTTCCCGAAGACGCTGGTGGTGAAGCGGGGCGGCATCGCTCCCCCCCAGCCGGATATCCCCTACATAGTCTTCGAACGAACCAGGAGCCGCGTGGCCGACCGACTTTTCGAGCAGCGTGACGGCCTTCGCACGGTCGCCCAGCGACTCGTAGGTTTGCGACAGACGGCGAAGCAGCGACGGCGAACCGGGGTAGGACTCCATTGCGCGTTCCGCGATCCTGTCCAAGGTCTGGCGGCCCAATCCTGGCGACGCGGCAAGCAGCCATTCGTACGTCACATGCGTCAGCTGCGCATCGAGAAGACCGTCGGGAAGTTCACCGCCCGCGCGTCCCGCGAGCCGTCCCCACGCAAACGCCATGGCACGCCGGTCCGGAGTCGCCCCCCGCGTTACGGCCGTCACAGCCCATGCATACGCCGCAGCATAATTCCGGCTCGCCGACAGAGAGAAGGCAAGCAGCGCGGCCCCGGCAGCCGAGCCGCCCTTCGCGGCGCGTTGCGTTGCCCGCAGAGCGCGCCCTTGATGACCGGCCTTCGACCATGCCGCATGCACGGCGCGAATCCTCTCCTCATCATTGATGATATCGGCGGCGACCGTTTCAACCGCAGCGGCCTCGTCGAGGCGGGCCAGGACCTCTAGCAGCTTTCCCCGCAGCCGGTCGCCGAGCATGGGAAACGGGTACCGCGCAAGCGCCTCTTCCAGCTGCACCCTCGCCGTGTCGATGTGGCCCGTTTGAATCCAGCGGTCGGCCAGCCAGAGCACCGCGAACGGATCTTCCCCCTCTTCGTTCATCCACTCTGCAACGGCGAAGGCTTCTTCGTACGGATCGGCGGGACGCCAGCGAAGCACCCGGCTGACCATACGTGCAAGCGGCGTATCCTTCTGCGCCCCCTCGAAAACCAGTTCCTCCACCTGTTCGCGAACGGTTTCGTCCGAAGCACACCGGATCAGGATCTCGGCGGTCACGAAATGGTCGGGAAAGCGCTCGAGCATGGATTCTCCGAACCCGAGCGCCCGCCGGGCGTCAAACTGCTCGAGTGCACCGTAAGCGGCATAATAGAGCGGCCACAGCGCGAGACCCGTGTCAGGCTCGGGAACCCGTGCCGCCAGGTCGCTCCACCGGCGGGCGCGGAACAGTTGCCAGGCGGTCGCGGGGGATTCCGTCGGCGGTTCCGTCCACTCGCTCAAGGCGGCACCCAGCGGATGCGCTCCACCGTGGGTCCGCACCGCCTCGCGCAACGCGTCCATCTTTCCATCTCGATAGAGCCGCGCCCACTCCTTGACCTCGCCCCCAGCATATGCAGACGGAACGTCGGGTTCAATCTTCGGGGGAAACGCCCCTCGCCGGGAGGAGTCGGTCTGGCAGGCGATCACGGATACCGAGAGCAGACAGAGCAGCAGCATATTCCGCATGGAGCACCTCACAACAGAGGAGAAACCGGAGCGCATCGCCCCGAAAGCACATCTTATCTCGCAGCAAAGCGCTGTCAAGTGCGGGGCACACTGGTCGCTGGGCGATGGACGCTGGGCGCTGGGGGGATCCTGCTGCCGTAACGCTCCTCAGCCCAACCCGGCGAACGGATCGAAGTGACCGCTCGGAGGGAAAGGATGGCGATCAGGACAATGGCTCGGGTTCGCTCTCGGCTTTCAGGTACCGGAGAAGGCCGTGGATCATCCGGCCGATGGTCTGGATGCGCTCGCTGACAGAATGAACCTGCTCCGCGTCGACGAATCCCAGGGAGTGCGCGACCAGGAGCTGCGTCTCCAGCTCGTACAGGGAACCCCGGGAGACGCGGACGTGTTAGGAGAATTCACGCTTCGCGCCCCTTCCCTTGCCCTCGGCGATGTTCGAGGGGACGGAGACGGCCGCCTTTTCCATCTGCTGACAGAGGGAATACCGCTGATGCTGCGGAAAGGCAACCGTCAGGCGGTACACGTCGGCGACGAGCTTGAGCGACTCCTGCCACACTTCCAGATCCTTATACGACTTCCCCATCACAGCCTCCGAGCAGAGCGATGCACCCATCCAACTTCAGGCCCAAAGGTCCGCGCAGGCAATACCCAATTCATGGTATGTTTCCGCGCCCGGAGTGCACGCTGCTCTAGTTTCCCCAGCGCCCAGCGACCAGCACCCGTGGTTCACGCAGCCCTTGCTTCCCCAGCGCCCAGCGTCCAGCGACCAGCGCCCAAAGGCCCCTCACTGGTGCACCCCGGCCCCCCGCGGTAGAATATCGGAACCTTCCCAAAGCGTTCCCCATGAATCCCCTCGGCACCCTGCTGCGTACGACTGAAGACCTCTTCGGCCACGCGTGGTCGATCGGCGAACTGGCCGTCCTCTTCTCGCGCATCGAGGAAGTGCGCGGCGACCCCTATCTGAACGAGGTGCTCGACGATATCGAGCGGCGGGGCTTCTATCCGCAACTGCCGGTGCCCACGCTGACCGACCGCGGCGACGGATGGCTGCGGGGGAACAATCCGTACCGCCGGCTGGGGGATGGAAAACCGGATCGCATTCTCGCCCGCCGCGTGCCGGTGGATCCGGAGACGCCGTCGCGGCGCCTCGTGGTCGTCTGTCACTGCTACGGCGTGCCACTCCCGAAAGTCATGGAGCGGCTCTTCGGGTTGCACACGATGCGGGACGTCGACGTGCTCTACAACATCATGAACCACCACGCCCTGGGGGATTTCCCCGTGTGGCCGGGGACGGGGTTCGCGAGTGCGCGGTTGTCGCATTTCATCGAGAACCTGCGCTCGGCCATCGCCGGCGTGCGCGGCCTGGTCGAACACCAACGGCTCGCCCACCGGTACGACAGCGTGACCGTGGTCGGCTTCTCCATCGGCGGGCAGCTGGCGATGCACCTGTCGAACACGGGGGTGGTGGATTCGGCCGTGCTGTACTGTCCGGTGACGAGCGTGCACCAGACGGCGCAGGAGC
The DNA here is from genome assembly GCA_041690355.1 of bacterium. Taxonomy (GTDB): domain Bacteria; phylum J088; class JAWLBW01; order JAWLBW01; family JAWLBW01; genus JAWLHK01. Next base: position 80,629 of record JAWLHK010000005.1, read on the forward strand.
TCGGCGCCATGCGCTGGATCGTGCGGCCGCTCATCCAGGCGACGAGCCGGTTCAACGGGAACTTCGACCTAGAGGCCCTGCGCATCACCGAGCCGCTGCGCTACGACTCCCGCGTGCCGCAGGAGCGTACGCACGTCATCGCCCAGCGCCACGACGCCCTGACGCCGCTGCACCAGCTGGAGTCGATCCGTCGCAAGTACCCGAACGTGCGCTGGCACGAATTCGGGGGAACGCATGTCGTTCCCGCCGGCCTGCGCGCCTTCCCGCGCATCATCAGAGAAGCATTGCGCTAGCGCGGCGCGCGCTGACGCGCGCCGCCGCGCATTCCGGATGTCTGATTCTTGATTCCTGAGCCGGCAAGGGCCGTGCCGGCAAGTACATTACGTCCAAGCCACCCTTCTCCTTACGAAGGAGAAGGGTCGACGGCGCCACAGCGCCGACGGGGATGAGGTGGCCGCCGCTCGCCTGCGGCGCTCACTCCGCCGCCGTCGCGGCGGCGCTCCCGTGGCACTGCTTGTACTTCTTGCCGCTGCCGCACGGGCAGGGGTCGTTGCGGCCGACCTTCGGGGCGCTCTTGATCGGCTCTTTCGCAGAAGCTTTCTTCTTCGCCGGGCCGTTTGCATTGCCCCCGTGCGAGTAGGAGAGCTGGCGCTCGTTCTGCGCCAGCGGGCGCGCCATCTGCGGCAGGCCGACCGGGGCGGTCTGCGAAGAGGCACCCGCAAGCGGCGGCTGCGTGCCGGTCTGCGTGGGGGCCGGCGGGTGCTGGGCCGTCATCGGGGGCTGCTCAGGCTGCAGCAGCGGCGGGGGCGCTTCGCGGCGCACCTGCACGTGGGCCATCTTCTCGATCACCTCGGTCTCCCAGAGAGCGATCATCTCCTGGAACATCTGATAGCCTTCGCGCTTGTACTCCTGCTTGGGATCCTTCTGGCCGTAGCCGCGCAGGTTGATCCCCTCGCGCAGGTGGTCCATGGCAAGCAGGTGATCCTTCCACAGCTGATCGAGCGTGGTGATCATGATGTTCCGCTGAACGTAGCCGTAGATCTCGTCGCCGAATTCCTTCTTCTTGGCCTCGAATCGCTCCTGCGCCTTCTCCTGCACCACCTGCACGAACAGCTGCTCGTCCATGTGCTCCATCTCGTGCGTCGTCGGTTCGAGCTTGAAGCCGAAGGTCTTCTGAATCTCTTCTTCGATGCCCGCCCAGTCCCAGTCGGGGCCGGCGACCTTCTCGGGAATGACGTCGCCGGCGATGTCCTGGACGACGTTGGTGAGCATCGAGTCGAAGCTCTCGTCGATCGGCTCGCCGAGCAGAATCTTCTTGCGCTGCGCGTAGACGACCTTGCGCTGCTCGTTCATGACCGCGTCGTACTCGAGCAGGTGCTTGCGGATGTCGAAGTTGCGCGCCTCGACCTTCTTCTGCGCATTCTCGATGGCACGCGTCACCAGGCCGTGCTCGATGGGCTCGTCTTCTTCCATCCCCAGACGTTCCATCAGGCCCGTGATGCGCTCGGCGCCGAAGATGCGCAGAAGGTCGTCTTCGAGCGACAGGTAGAACCGCGACAGGCCGGGGTCGCCCTGACGGCCGGCGCGGCCGCGCAACTGGTTGTCGATGCGGCGGCTCTCGTGTCGCTCGGTGCCGATGATGGCCAGGCCGCCTGCGGCGAGCACCTTCTTCTTTTCTTCTTCGCACTCGACCTTGTACTCTTCGAGCACCTGTTCGAAGCGTTCGGGATCCTTCTCGGGATCCACGACCGTGCGCGCGAGCATCTCGGGGTTGCCCCCGAGCATGATGTCGGTGCCGCGGCCGGCCATGTTCGTGGCGATGGTCACCTGGCCCGACTTGCCCGCCTGCGCCACCAGCTCGGCTTCTTTCTCGTGGAACTTGGCGTTCAGGACGACGTGGGGAATCCCCTTCTTGCGCATGAGCTCAGACAGCTTCTCGCTCTTTTCGATCGAGACGGTGCCCACGAGCACAGGGGCGCCCTTCTTGTGCAGCCCTTCGATCTCGTTGACGATCGCCTTGAACTTGCCCTTCTCACCCTTGTAGACCACGTCGGCATAATCGATGCGCTGGATGTTGCGGTTCGTGGGGATGACGACGACGTCGAGGTTGTAGATCTCGCGGAACTCGCCGGCCTCGGTATCGGCAGTACCGGTCATGCCGCCGAGCTTGTTGTAGAGCTTGAAGTAATTCTGGAAGGTAATCGTGGCGAGCGTCTGGTTCTCGTTTTCGATCTGCACGCCTTCTTTGGCTTCGACCGCCTGGTGCAGCCCGTCGCTCCAGCGGCGGCCCGGCATGAGGCGTCCCGTGAATTCGTCGACGATGACGACCTGGCCGTCGCGCACGACATATTCCACATCGCGCTTGTAGAGCGTGTGCGCGCGCAGGGCCTGATTCACGTGGTGCAGGGTTTCGATGTTGCCCGCTTCGTACAGGTTCTCGACCCCGAGCAGCTTTTCAACACGCTGCACGCCGTCGTCGGTGAGCATCACGCTGCGGTGCTCTTCATCCAGCGTGTAATCCTGATCGCGCTTCAGGCGGGGAATCACCTGGTTGATGACGTAGTACTTTTCGGTGGATGCCTCGGTGGGGCCCGAGATGATGAGCGGCGTGCGGGCTTCGTCGATGAGAATCGAGTCGACTTCATCGACGATGGCGAAGTTCAGTTCCCGCTGCACCATGGCCTCGGGGTTGTACTTCATGTTGTCGCGCAGGTAATCGAAGCCGAATTCGTTGTTCGTGCCGTAGGTGATGTCGCAGGCGTAGTTGGCCTTGCGGGTCGTGTTGTCGAGATCGTGCACGACGACGCCGACGGTCATCCCCAGAAAGCGGTAGACGCGCCCCATCCACTCGGCGTCGCGGCGGGCCAGGTAGTCGTTGACCGTGACCACGTGCACCCCTTTACCGCTGAGGGCGTTCAGGTACACGGGCAGCGTCGCGACGAGCGTCTTGCCTTCACCGGTCTTCATTTCGGCGATCTTGCCGCGGTGCAGGACCATGCCGCCGATGAGCTGCACGTCGTAGTGGCGCTGGCCCAGCACGCGCCAGGCGGCCTCGCGCACGACGGCGAAGGCTTCGGGCAGCAGGTCGTCGAGGGTCTCGCCCTTGTCGAGCCGCGCGCGGAACTCGACGGTCTTGGCCGCGAGCTGTTCGTCAGAGAGCGCCTTGATGTCAGGCTCGAGCTCGTTGATGTGCGCGATGACCGGCTGCATTGCCTTGATCTCGCGCTCGTTCTTCGTCCCGAAAACCTTTTTGACCAGTGCACCAATCATGCTTTCCCCTTCGATCGTGCGTCTTTTCCGCTCGTTCCGGCCGGCGCCGTCGCGGGCAGACCGGTCGGCTTCATGGCCGGTCGGAGTCACGGAAAGACACGCCCGGCAGTTGGCTCCTGCCAGGCACAAACCGATATGATACCATAATCCGCTGGTGGGGGACTACCTGTGGAAGCAGGGTAACACATGGTTTTTACTGGCAATTTACAATTTACGATTGACGATTGACGATTTGAAACCGTTCGTCCCGAGCTGACGGGCTGAAACGGCAGTGGAAGCCGACAGCGAGGGGGCGCACTTGGACTCCATGCGCCTGTCTCGCCGTCGCCGTCCGCCCTGCTCCCGGCCGTCGGTTCGACACGAACGGAAACGCTTGGCGCTTTGCCAAGTTACGAGTTACGAGTTACGAGTGACGAGTTTCCGGCAAGGGCAGGAAACCACCTTGTCCTTGCCGGATCGGTGCTTGGCGCTCGGCGCTCGGCGCTCGACCTCAGGAATCAAGAATCAGGAATCAGGAATCCAGTCTCTCCGTGCGTATCCTCCTTTTCGACATCGACGGCACCCTGCTGCTCACCGGCGGCGTGGGGACGCGTGCGTTCGCCGAAGCCTTCCGGCAGCAGTACCGCAGCGAACCCGACATGACCTGCTACTCCCCCTGGGGGAACACAGACTACGAGATCGCGCGGTCGCTGCTCGCCTACCACTTTCCCGACCGCGAAATCGAGGTCGCCGAGGTCGAGGCGCTGCTGGGCACCTATCTGGGGCTCTTCGGCGCCTCGCTCCCCGACGATTCCGGGTTCCGCCTGATGCCCGCGGCGCTCCGCTGCATCGAGGTTTTTGCGGAACAGCCGGACACCCTCGTCGGCGTCGCCACGGGGAATCTGTCGCGCGCGGCCGACCTGAAGCTGCGCCGCGGCGGCCTGCACCACTGGATCCGCTTCGGCGGCTATGCGGAAGACGGAGTCGAGCGGGCCGACATTCTGCGGGCGGCGCAGCGGCGCGCGCTCGACATCGCCGGCCGGGGCGATCACTCCTGGTGGGTCATCGGCGACACCCCGAAGGACATTCACGCGGCCCGCGCCATCGGCGCCCGGGTGGCGGCCGTGGCCACCGGCAAGTTCGGCCGCGATGACCTGGGCAAGCTGGGGCCCGACCTGCTGCTCGAGGACCTGACGTCGCTCTGCGCGGAACCAGGTCTTCTGGACTGACGGGATCACTTTACTTCCGCCCTGAGCTGACGGGCGCGACCAGCGGAAGCGCCGACAGCGTGAGGGCGTCCATCCAAACCCTGTGGACCTTGCCTCGGGATTGGGCATTGACCATCGACCATTGATCATTCGCGCAGCGCAGCGCTCGCGTACACGCCGTCGTTTCCGGCGCTGCCTTCAACCGTCGGCGCAACGCGGGAAGATACCCAGTCTTCTGCGTGACGCACGGTAAAGCAGCGGCGTCGGAGCCGGCGGGGCCTCAGGGCGTCAGCCCCTCACAGTCCTTCTCTGCCCGGCAGTAGAATGTCGTGAGTACATCGTCGGTTGCCGGTTCCGCATAGGTGTCCGAGGTGTCGGCTTTCAGAAGCAGCACGTCGGCATGCAGGCTGTGGAAGCGATAATCGAAAGCATAGCTGTAGCTCTTCTCTGCGCCGGGCACCTGAGCGAAAAAGCCGATCTGGCCCTCGGTTGCAAATGCAGCGACACTTGTAGAGTCCTCGGGCGGATAGCGGGTGGTACCGAGCTGTACGGCGTCCCGGGTGATCGACAGCGTGCTTGCGGGCGACGCTTTCTGCAACGAGCCGCCGAGGAGAAGATAAAGTTCGTAGTTGCCCAGGAGCCCCTCGTCAATTTCACCGGATGGAGCTGGCGGGACGGCGACGCAGATGCCGTTCTCATCCGTGTTCGGGCAAGTCAGGAGCCGATTGCCGGCATTGAGATAGTTCTTCGGCGGCAGGGTAATCGAGGCTGCTTTCGGAAATTTGAGAGCCACGACGCCGCTTGCGTAGACAAGAAGTTCGGCGACGCCATCGCCATCCAGGTCGGCCGGCGTTACGGCGCGCAGATCACTCCTGCCTTTGAGCGCCCAGAGCCGCTGCCTGAAATCCGGTCCCTTGTACGCAAGCAGATAGGGGGGCAGATTCACCAGCGCATCCCCTACGGCATCGCCGTCGACATCCACCAGGTCGATGTCTGCTTCACCCCCACCGGACGTAAGAGGCGTGTACGTATGGCCCACCGTGCAGTCCAAAGCGTTATCACGGAGTTCACACGTCGAGATATCCTTGTCGCCGCCGCGATCGACCACCAGATTTCCCTTGGCATCGACCACCTTCAGGCAACCGTCGGGTTGGCACGCGATGAACAGCTCGGCGTCCGTGCCACCCGAACGCCGCACAAGAACGACGGCAAGCACCTTCGCATCGTTTTCCAGCTCCACCCGCCAGCGCTCACTGCCGGCCACCGGATCGACTAGGAGCAGGGTATTTTCGCCCCAGACCACCAGGCTGGCGGGATCATCGTCGGTAAGCCGATCAATGAAAGCGCCTTGAATGTGGAACCCGACGGAGTTGCGCCACAGGTAGTCGGGCTGAAACGGGTTCGCGACGGAGACGCCGGGGGGTGCGGTCACCGGCATCGCCCCGAGATACCGACCCTCGGCGACGATGATCTCCTGCCGGCCGGCGCCGTCAACATCGAATGCAAGCGATCGGTCGACACTGCCTATACCATACCCGACGGTTTCATCGAGCAAGGTGCGGGTAGAACCAAATCTGTCGAGTTGTTCCAGCGTTCCATTGCCATCCACGTCGACCAGCTGGGTAACGTCAAACTGATTCTCGGCGACCATCTGGCCGGATGCCAGGTCCAGCCATGTGGTACCGGCGATCACGAGCGGTTTTCCCGTACCCAGCAGATCCGCGGCCAGCAAAGGCCCCCACCCTGTCGAGGCCGGGAATGTATAGGTCCAGATCGGCGCGCCCGTGGCGCCGTTGAGGCTGGAGATTTCTCTCGGGGAGACTGAAATGACGTCATCTTTGCCGTCGCCATTGATGTCGACGACCAGCGGATGCTCTTCGGGTGACGTGTCCCCATGCTGCCAGAGAAGAACCGGCGGATTCGTGGGCCCCTCGGGGTTGGCGGCTTCCTGGGTGCAGGCAGACAGCGCGGCGACGAACAGGATGGGCATGAGCGCGAACTTGTACATCAGAGCATTCCTCCATCGTGAGGGCACGGGCAACTGACAACCCCCGTATCACAGAATGCTACCGTACGGGAGCAGGGAATGCCAACGCTCAGGGGTACGATACTTCCGCCATGCGGAACCTACTGTGGCGGGCGCGCCAGGAGGGTGCCGGTCGCGGGTCACTCAAAGTTCGTAAGGACCGCGCTCTTGTTGCATCCTCCTGTACCTGCTGCTCGAGGACCTCACCTCCCTCTGCGCGGAACCAGGTCTGCTGGGACGCTGGACGCTGGTCGCTGGGCGCTGGGGTGCCAGTCGTCAGTCGTCGGTCCAATTGACCATCGACCATTGATCATCCGCGCAGCGACCTCCCGCCCCGAGCTGACGGGCTGAAACGGAAGTGGAAGCCGACAGCGAGGGAGCTCTCCAGGGTGTCCTCGCGCCTGTCTCGCCGTCGCGGAACCTGTCCCGACGCATGGAGGGAGGCGCTGCCTTCCACCGTCGGCTCGACACGAACGGAATGCTGGATGCCAGGCTCTCTCGCTCGCGTTCACGCCGTCGTTTCCGGCGCTGCCTTCAACCGTCGGTTCAACGCGGGAAGATCCCTGTTCTGGTCTTGCCCTTGCTTCAATCCCCCCCTCTCCCACTCCCCCGCTCCCCCCCTCCGGTCTGGTCCACGGCCGAAGATCCCGGTTCACAACTTCCCCATCGTGATCCATAATGGACGCGCTCCAAGGATCCACAACCGATGCGCAACCAGCCGGCCGGAGGCAGACAACGAGTCATTCTCGAGGACCTGCAACCAGAGATTGACGGCGGAAAATTCCCCATCAAGCGCGTGCTCGGCGAGTCGGTCACCGTCGAGGTCGACGCGTTCACCGACGGCCACGAGGCGTTGACGTGTATCCTCCTGTTCCGCCTCGAAGGGGAAGAGGAGTGGCGCTCGCTCGCCCTGCTCCCCCTCGCCAACGACCGCTGGCAGGGGGGCTTCGAGGTCGCCTCCCTGGGGCGCTGGCGCTACACCGTGCGCGGCTGGGTCGACCCCTTCCGCACGTGGCAGCGCGACCTCGCCAAGCGCCTCGCGGCCGGCCAGGACCTCGCGGTGGACTATCTGATCGGCGCCGAGCTGCTGGAAGAGACCGCACGCCGCGCCGACCCTGACGCCGCCCGCAAGCTGCGCGAGAGCGCCGAGGCCCTGCGCTCGCCTCTCACGGAAGAGAAGAGCCGCGTGGCCCTCGACCCCGCCCTGCTCGATCTGGCGGCCCGTTTTCCCGACCCGGAGACCGTCGTCAGCTGGCCGCGCGAGCTCGGCGTCGTGGTCGATCCCGAGCGGGCGCGCTTTTCGGCCTGGTACGAATTCTTCCCCCGGTCCGCCGCCGAGGAGCCGGGGCGCCACGGCACCCTCGCCGACGCCGAGCGCTGGCTCCCCGACATCCACACGATGGGCTTCGACGTCGTCTATCTTCCGCCCATTCACCCCATCGGGAGCACGAAGCGCAAAGGCCCCAACAATGCCCTCACGGCGGGCCCCGAAGATCCCGGCAGCCCCTGGGCCATCGGCGCGGCCGAAGGGGGGCACACCGCCGTGCACCCCGAGCTGGGGACCGTGGAGGATCTGCGCACTTTCGTCGCGGCGGCGCGCGAGCTCGGCATCGACACGGCCCTCGACATCGCCTTTCAATGTTCTCCCGATCACCCGTGGGTGCGCGATCATCCGCAATGGTTCCGCAAGCGGCCCGACAACACGATTCAGTACGCCGAAAATCCGCCCAAGAAGTACGAAGATATCTACCCCTTCGACTTCGAGAGCGAAGACTGGCCCGCGCTCTGGGAGGCCCTGCGCGACGTCTTCCTCTTCTGGATCGAGCAGGGGGTGCGCGTGTTTCGCGTCGACAATCCGCACACGAAGCCGTTCCCCTTCTGGGCCTGGCTCATTCCCGAGGTGAAGGCGCGGCATCCGGAGACGATCTTTCTCTCCGAGGCCTTCACGCGGCCCAAGCCGATGTACTACCTGGCCAAGCTCGGTTTCACGCAGTCGTACAACTACTTTCCCTGGCGCAACGTGAAGTGGGAGATCGAGCAGTACTTCACCGAGCTGACGCAGACGCCGGTGCGCGAATTCTTCCGTCCGAACCTGTGGCCGAACACGCCTGACATCCTGACGGAATACCTGCAGCACGGCGGGCGCCCCGCGTTCGTCATCCGCCTGGCGCTCGCGGCCACGCTGGGGGCGAGTTACGGCCTCTACGGACCCGCTTTCGAGCTCTACGAACATGCGGCGCGCAAGGCGGGAACCGAAGAGTACCTGGACTCCGAGAAGTACGAGATCCGCCGCTGGGACCGCGACCGCCCCGACAGCCTCGCCCCGTTGATCGCCCGCATCAACCGCATCCGCCGCGAGAATCCGGCCCTGCAGACGAACGCCACCCTGCGCTTTCACGGCATCGACAACGGCGAGCTCGTCTGCTACAGCAAGACGACTCCGGCGCTCGACAACGTCATGCTCATGATCGTCAACCTCAACCCGCACCACCGGCACGCCGGGTGGACGTCGCTCGACCTCGACGCCCTCGGGCTGGCGGCCGACCAGGCCTACGAGGTGCACGACCTGGTCAGCGATGCGCGCTATCTGTGGCAGGGGGGCCGCAACTTCGTCGAGCTGAACCCGCACGTGCTGCCCGCGCACATCTTCCGCGTGCGCCGTCGCATCCGCCACGAACAGGACTTTGAATACTATACGTAACCCGCAAGGAGCAAGGCCGGCACATGCCGATCGACGACAATCCGCTCTGGTACAAAGACGCGATCATCTATGAAGTGCACGTGCGGGCCTTTTTCGACTCGAACGGCGACGGGATCGGTGACTTTCCCGGCCTGACGAGCCGCCTCGACTACCTGCAGGATCTCGGGGTGACGGCGCTCTGGCTGCTCCCCTTCTATCCGTCACCCCTGCGCGACGACGGCTATGACACGGCCGACTACACGGCCATCCACCCCGCCTACGGCACGATGAACGACTTCCGCGTCTTCCTGCGCGAGGCGCACCGGCGGGGCCTGCGGGTCATCACCGAGCTGGTCGTCAACCATACGTCCGATCAGCACCCCTGGTTCCAGCGCGCCCGGCGCGCCCGTCCGGGAACGGCGGCCCGCGACTTCTACGTGTGGAGCGACACGCCCGAGAAGTACGGCGAGACGCGCATCATCTTTCAGGACTACGAGACCTCGAACTGGACGTGGGACCCCGTGGCGCAGTCCTACTACTGGCACCGCTTCTTTCACCACCAGCCCGATCTCAACTACGACAATCCCCAGGTGCGCAAAGCCATCTTCAAGGTACTCGACTTCTGGATGAACCTGGGGGTCGACGGCATGCGGCTCGACGCCGTGCCCTACCTCTTCGAGCGCGAGGGAACGAACTGCGAAAATCTGCCCGAGACGCACGCCTTTCTCAAGGATCTGCGGCGGCACGTCGATCAGCGCTACCGCAACCGCATGTTTCTCGCCGAGGCGAACCAGTGGCCCGAAGACGCCGTCGCCTATCTGGGGGATGAGTGCCACATGGCCTTTCACTTCCCCGTCATGCCGCGCATGTTCATGGCGGTGCGCATGGAAGACCGGTTCCCCATCGTCGACATTCTCGAACAGACGCCGGCGATTCCTGAGACGAACCAGTGGGCCCTTTTCCTGCGGAATCATGACGAGCTGACCCTCGAGATGGTCACCGACGAAGAGCGCGACTACATGTACCGCGTCTACGCCCACGAGAGCGAGGCGCGCATCAACGTGGGCATCCGCCGCCGCCTCGCGCCGCTCATGAACAACCAGCGCCGCAAGCTCGAACTCATGAACGGCCTGCTCTTCTCGATGCCGGGCACGCCGATCCTCTACTACGGAGATGAGATCGGCCTGGGCGACAACATCTATCTCGGCGACCGCAACGGCGTGCGCACCCCCATGCAGTGGAACGGGGATCGCAACGCGGGATTCTCGACGGCGAATCCGCAGAAGCTCTTTCTTCCGGTCAACATCGACCCCGAGTACCACTACGAGGCCGTCAACGTCGAGGCACAGCAGAAAAATCCGCAGTCGCTGCTCTGGTGGCAGAAGCGCCTCATTGCCCTGCGCAAGCATTACAAGGCCTTCAGCCGGGGGAGCATCGAGTTTCTGCATCCGGAGAACATGAAGGTGCTCGCCTTCATCCGCGAATTCGAGGATGAGCGGATTCTGGTGGTCGCCAACCTGTCGCGCTTCGCCCAATATGCGGAACTGGACCTCTCGCCCTGGGCCGGGAGCACGCCGGTCGAACTCTTCGGCCACACCGAATTTCCCCCCGTGATCGCCGACCGCCCCTACCTGCTGACCTTGAGCCCGCACGGTTTTCTCTGGTTCCACCTGCAGGCCGCGCGCGAACCGGCCGAGGTGGCGCCAACGCTACCGCGGCTCTCCATCGACGGCGCCTGGGGCCAGCTGTTCACGCGCGAGCGCAAGGCGCCCCTCGAACGCCTGCTGCCCGACTACCTGAACGAGGTGCGCTGGTTCAGCGCCAAGGCGCGGCGCATCAAGGGGGTGACCCTGCGCGACGTCGTCGTGATCCCCGGCGCCGCCGTCGAACCGCGCCTGCTCGTGCTGCACGTCGAGTTCCGCGAGGGCGACCCGCTCGAGTATCTGCTCCCCGTCACGTACGTCACCGGCAAGGCGGCGCGCGACGCGCGGGAGCACCACCGGCCGGCCATCCTTGCCGAAGTGGCGGCCCGCGAGGGCGGCCGCAACGGCGAAGGGCTGCTCGTCGACGCCTCCATCGATCCGCACTTCGGCGAACAGCTGCTCGCCGCCATGGAGCGCCGCCGCGTGTTCCGCGGATTCGAGGGCGAGGTCACCGCCTGGTCGTCGCGGGCCTACCGGCAGCTGCGCGGCGCCGAGCCCATCCCCGCGACCGTGCTGCGGGCCGAGCAGAGCAACACCTCGATCGTCTTCGGCGATCGGTTCATTCTCAAGCTCATCCGGCGCATGGAGGCCGGCGAGAACCCCGAGCTCGAAATCGGCCGGTTTCTCACCGATCGCCGCGAAGGGGTCAACGTGCCCGCCGTCGCCGGCGCCCTCGAGTACCGCAGAGCGAAGGAAGAGCCGATCACGCTCGGCATCCTCGAGACCTTCGTCCCCAACGAGGGCAACGCCTGGGACTACACGCTCGACGAGCTCGGCCGCTTCTTCGAACGCGCCCTGGCGCTGGCCCGCTCGGGCGACGGCGACCCCGAGCCGCCCCCGTCGATGCTCTCGTGCATCGATCTGCCGGCCCCCGATCAGTACCTCGTGCTGACCGACACCTTCTACGAAAACCTGCGCCTGCTCGGGATCCGCACGGCCGAGTTTCACAAGGCCCTCGCCTCCGATCCCGATCACCTGCACTTCAGGCCCGAGCCGTTCACGACGCTCTACCAGCGCGGCGTCTACCAGTCGCTGCGCAACTCGACCAGCCAGCTCTTTCAGCAGCTGCGCCGACGCCTGCGCACCCTGCCCGACTCTGCCCGGGCCGACGCCGAAGCCGTGCTGGGGCTCGAAAACCGCATCCTCGAAAAGTTCCGCGGGCTGCTCGACGTCAAGGTCGAGGCGACGCGCCTGCGCGTGCACGGTGACTACCACCTGGGGCAGGTGCTCTACACGGGCAAGGACTTCGTCATCATCGACTTCGAGGGCGAGCCGCTGCGCAGCGTCACCGAGCGGCGCATCAAGCGATCGCCGCTGCGCGACGTCGCCGGCATGATGCGCAGCTTTCACTACGCCGTGCGCAGCTGGTGCTTTCTCGAAACCGGCCAGGGGCTCATCCGCGACGAAGAGCAGCCCGACTACCAGGCCTGGGCGCGCTACTGGTACCAGTGGACCTCGGGGGTCTTTCTCGCGGCCTATCTCGAAGCCGTCGGCGAGGCCTCGTTCATCCCGAAGCAGCGCCGCGAGCTGTCCGTGCTGCTCGACAGCTACCTGCTCGAGAAGGCCGTCTACGAGCTCGCCTACGAACTGAACAACCGCCCCTCGTGGATCCGCATTCCCCTCGAAGGGCTTCAGGATCTCGTCGCCTGAGGACAGCCGCCGCCATGAACCAACCGATCCCCGAGGCTGCGCGGCGCGAACATCTGCAGGCCCTGGTGCGCCTGGCCGATCGCTACGGCATCCGCACCTCGTACCGCGATGGTATGGGCCAGATGCGCCAGGCGGGGGCCGAGGCCCTGCTGCGCATCCTGCACAGCCTGGGGGCCGACCTGGGCCATGGGCCTCAAGCGGCGCTCCTGGAGCACGAGGCCGAGCACTGGGAGCGCCCCGTCGATCCGGTTCTCGTCGCCTGGGGGGGCGATCTGCTCGCCGAGATCCGCCTGCCCGCCGGCCACCGCGGCGGCCTGCTGTGGCGGCTGTCACTCGAAGACGGCGGCCATCGCGAAAACGCCTGCCCCCTCGACGACCTCGACGGCGCCGAGGTCGCAACGCAGGGGGGGCGCTACCGCACGTACCGGCTCGCCATGCGCCGCCTCCCCCTCGGCTACCACCGGCTCGCGGTGCACTCGGGCGAGCACGCCGCCGAGGCGCTGGTCATCGCGGCGCCGCTGCGCGCCTGGGTGCCCAAGGGGCTGCGCGCCTGGGGGGTCTTCTCCCCCACGTACGCGCTGCATTCCGCCGACGGCCCGGGCGTGGGGACGTTCACCGAACTCCAGCGGCTCACGGAGTGGGTGCACGGCCTGGGCGGGAGCGTCGTCGCCACGCTCCCCATGCTGGCCACGTTTCTCGACGAACCCTTCGACCCGAGCCCTTACGCCCCGGTGAGCCGGCTGTTCTGGAACGAGCTGTTCGTCGACGTGCGCCGCCTGCCCGAGATCGCATATTCCGCCGCGGCCCGCCGCCTGCTCGAATCCGACGCCGTCGGCGAAAGCATCCGCCGCCTGCGCGCCGAGCCGCTGGTCGACTACCGGGCGCAGTACGCGCTGCAGCGCCGCCTGCTCGAGCCGCTGGCCGCCGCCTTCTTCGCGAACGCTCCGGATGCGCGGCGCGACGCCTATGCCGCCTTCCTGCGCGAGAAGCCCGCTCTGCGCGACTACGCCGTCTTTCGCGCCGCGACCGAGCGCCGCCGCTCTGCCTGGCAGAGCTGGGAGTCGCCGGCGCGCGACGGCCGCCTCGAGACGCAGGACTTCGATGCGGCGGCGGCCGACCTGCACGCCTATGCCCAGTTCGCCGCCCACGAGCAACTGACCGAACTGGCGCGACACGGCCGCGAAGGCGGGCTCGGCCTCTATCTCGATCTGCCCATCGGCGCCAACCTCGACAGCTACGACGTCTGGCGCGAGCGGCGTCTCTTCGCCCTCGACGTCTCGACCGGCGCCCCGCCCGATCCCTTCTTCACGCGCGGCCAGAACTGGGGGTTCCCGCCGCTGCTCCCCGAAGCCGACCGGCGGCAGGGCTACGCCTACACGCTCGCCTTTCTGCGCAACCATCTGGCCTACGCCGGCGTGCTGCGCATCGATCACGTCATGGCCCTGCACCGCCTCTTCTGGGTGCCCCGCGGCATGGAGGCGACCGAGGGGCTCTACGTCTACTACCGGCACGAAGAGCTGTACGCCATGCTCCTGCTCGAGTCGCACCGCCGCGAGGTTCTTCTCGCCGGCGAGAACCTGGGCACGGTTCCCGGCGAGGTCAATCAGGCCATGGCCGACCACCGGCTGCAGAAGCTCTACGTGCTGCAGTACGAGCTGCAGCCCGACCCGAAGCACCCGCTGCGCCCGACGCCGCGCGAGAGCGTCGCGAGCCTGAACACGCACGACATGCCGCCGTTCGCCGCCTACTGGAGAAAGCGCGACGTCGACGAGCGGCGCACCGCAGGTCTGCTCGACGACGCCGGCGTCGAGCACGAGCGGGCCGTGCGCGCGCAGATGCGCGCGGGACTGGTGCGCACCCTCGCCCGCAAACGGTACCGCATCGCCGCCGACGACCCGCCGGGGCGCGTGGCCCGCGCCGCCCTCGAATTTCTTGCGGCGGGACCGGCGCGGCTCGTGCTCGCCAACCTCGAGGATCTGTGGGAAGAAGAGGAATCGCAGAACCGCCCGGGCACCACCACCGAGCACCCGAACTGGCGGCGCAAGCTGCGCCTCGATCTGGAAACCATCATGACGCAGGCAGACATCGAAGAAGCGCTGGGCGCGATCGACGTCCGCCGCAAGAGGAAATCTTCATGAGCGACGACCGCGACGACGCAAGCGAACCGACCCGGAGCAAGCTGCGCGATCAGGAAGCCAAGGAGCCCCGTTCGCGACGACGCAGCGGCGCGGCAGCGGCGCCGCGCGATCCGCACGCCACGCCGCGCACGGCCGAGCACCCGCTGCGGGGGGCCGGGCGCGAACCCTTCAGCCTGCTCACCGACGACGACGTCTACCTGTTCAACGAGGGCAAACATTTCCGCCTGTACCGCCACCTCGGGGCCCATCCCGCCGAGCTGGCGGGTCGCGCCGGCACCGCCTTTGCCTGCTGGGCCCCCGACGCCAACTACGTGAGCGTCGTCGGCGACTTCAACGGCTGGGACAGCGCCGCGAACCCGCTCCGGCCGAAGGGCAACTCGGGCATCTGGGAGGGGTTTGTCCCCGACGCGGGTCCCGGCACCCTCTACAAGTTCCACATCGGCTCGCAGTACCACGGCTACCGGGTCAACAAGGCCGACCCGTTCGGCTTCCGGCACGAAGAGCCGCCGCGCACGGCCTCGATCGTGACCGCCTTCGACTACGCCTGGGGCGACGGCGACTGGATGCGCCGGCGCGGCGCGCGCAACGCCCTCGGGGCGCCGATGTCGGTCTACGAGGTGCACCTCGGCTCCTGGATGCGCGTCCCGGAAGAGGGGAACCGTTGGCTGAGCTACCGCGAGCTCGCGCCGCGCCTCGTCGAGTACGTGCAGCGGCTAGGGTTCACGCACGTGGAGTTTCTGCCGGTCATGGAGCATCCGTTCTACGGCAGCTGGGGGTATCAGATCACCGGCTACTTCGCCCCGACGCACCGCTACGGCAGCCCGCAGGACTTCATGTTCCTCATCGATCAGCTGCACCAGGCCGACATCGGCGTCATTCTCGACTGGGTCCCCTCCCACTTCCCCAACGACGAGCACGGGCTCGCCTACTTCGACGGCACGCACCTGTTCGAGCACGCCGATATGCGCAAGGGATTCCACCCCGACTGGCAGAGCCTGATCTTCAACTACGGGCGCAACGAAGTGCGCAGCTTTCTGATCAGCAACGCCCTGTTCTGGCTCGACCGCTATCACATCGACGGTCTGCGCGTCGACGCGGTCGCATCCATGCTCTATCTCGATTACTCGCGGAAAGAAGGGGAGTGGATTCCCAACGAATACGGCGGACGCGAGAACCTCGAGGCCATCGGCTTTCTGCGCGAATTCAACAGCACGGTTTATGCCGAATATCCCGACGTGCAGACCATCGCCGAAGAGTCGACGGCCTGGCCCGGGGTTTCACGCCCGACCTACGTGGGGGGGCTCGGTTTCGGCATGAAGTGGGACATGGGGTGGATGCATGACACCCTGCAGTACTTCAGTCGCGAGCCGATTCACCGCCGCTATCACCACGGCGAGCTCACGTTCCGCATGGTCTATGCCTTCTCCGAGAATTTCATGCTCCCCCTTTCCCACGACGAGGTCGTGCACGGCAAGGGGAGTATTCTCGCGAAGATGCCGGGCGACGACTGGCAGAAGTTCGCCAGCCTGCGCCTGCTCTACGGATACCTGTGGGCGCAGCCCGGCAAGAAGCTGCTCTTCATGGGCGACGAGTTCGGCCAGTGGAACGAGTGGAATCATGACGGCAGCCTTGCCTGGCACCTGACCGAGTACGAACCGCACCGTGGCGTGCAGCAGTGGATCGCCGATCTCAACCGCGCCTACGGCTGCGAAAGCGCACTGCACGAGCTCGACGCCGACCCGGCAGGCTTTCAGTGGCTCGAAGCGAACGACGCCGACCAGAGCGTGCTCGCCTGGCTGCGCCGCGGACGCACCGTCCAGCGCCCCATCCTCGTGGCCTGCAATTTCACCCCGGTTCCCCGCGAGAATTACCGCATCGGCGTTCCGCTTCCCGGCCGGTGGAAGGAAATTCTGAACAGCGACGCCACTGCCTACGGCGGCAGCGGAGGGGGGAACTACGGAGGAGTCGAGACCACGCCGGTCCCCTCGCACGGCCAGTTCCAGTCGATCAATGTGACCCTGCCGCCGCTCGGCATTCTCTTCTTCAAGCCCGCGGAGGCTCCGTGACACCCGGAGCGGAATACTTGGGCGATGGGCGCTGCCGCTTCACCCTGTGGGCGCCGTTCGCGAGGGTGGCGTATGTCCACCTTCTCGAAGGAGGGGGAGAGGGGGGGAGTGGGGAAGGGGGGGAGCTTCCGCTTCGGGTCCCCCTTCGGGGGACGACAGGGGGGTCCGAAAACTCGTCACTCGTCACTCGTCACTCGTCACTCACAATGCGCAAAGTCGCCCACGGTTATCACCAGGTGGAACTGGATGGCATTGCCCCCGGTGCGCGCTACCGGTTCCAGATTGACGATCAGCCGCCCCGCCCCGATCCCGCGTCGCGGCGCCAGCCTGACGGAGTGCATGGACCGTCGGCCGTCGTCGATCCGGCGTTTCCGTGGACCGATCAGGCCTGGCGCGGTCTCGACCTGCACCGCTGGGTGCTCTACGAGCTGCACGTCGGAACCTTCACGCCCGACGGGACCTTCGACGCCATCGTCCCGCGCCTCGACGACCTGCGCGACCTCGGCGTCACCGCCCTCGAACTGATGCCGGTGGCCCAGAATCCGGGCACGCGCAACTGGGGCTACGACGCCGTCTACCCCTGGGCCGTGCAGGAATCGTACGGCGGACCCGATAGTCTGCGCCGCCTGGTCGACGCCTGCCACGCCCGCGGACTGGCCGTCGTGCTCGATCTCGTCTACAACCACCTCGGACCCGAGGGGAACTATCTCGGAACCTTCGCGCCGTACTTCACGCAGCGCTACCAGACCCCGTGGGGAGACGCGCTCAACTTCGACGGCCCGCACAGCGACGGGGTCCGCGAATACTTTCTCGAAAACGCGCGCTACTGGATGCGCGAGTTCCACGTCGACGGCTTCCGCTTCGACGCCGTGCACGCCATCGCCGACCAATCCGCGCGCCCGTTTCTGGCGGAACTGAATGAGGTCATCCACGCCGAGGCGCGCGAGCGCGGATTCCCCTGCTGGACCGTCGCCGAGACCGACGCCAACGTTCCCCGCTTCGTAACCCCCGCCGACCGGCTGGGCTACGGCTTCGACGCGCAGTGGAACGATGACTGGCATCACGCCCTGCACGCCCTGCTCACCGGCCACGACGTCGGCTACTACGCCGATTACGGAACGGTGCAGCAGTTCGAACGCGCTTGGAACGAGGGGTATGTCTACCAGGGCGAATACGCCTCGTTCCGCGAGCGGCGCCACGGCGCACCGTCGGCCACCCTTGCGGCAGATCGCTTCGTCGTGTTCGCGACGAATCACGATCAGATCGGCAATCCGATGGCCGGCAGCCGCCTGGGACGCTTCGCCGACGCCGGCCGCCTGCGTCTGGCCGCCATGGCGCTGATCCTCTCCCCGTTCGTCCCCTTGCTCTTCATGGGCGAGGAATACGCGGAGGACGCTCCCTTCTTCTATTTCATCGAGCACGGCGATCCGCAGCTCGTCGAGGCGGTACGGCAGGGGCGCCGCGAAGAATTCCGCGGTTTCCGCTGGACGGGCGAGCTGCCGGATCCGCAGGCCGAAAGCACCTTCGCCCAAAGCCGCCTCCGGTGGGAACTGCGCATGCAGGGGGAACATGCGGAGATGCTGGGCTGGTACCGGGACCTGCTTGCCCTGCGCCGCTACGACCCGGTCTTCCGCACGCTGTCCAAGGAAGGGCTCACCGCCCGCGCCGTTCCCGGAACCCGGGCGCTCACCGTGGAACGCAAGGCAGGCGACGAGGCACGTTTGATCGTCCTGCACTTCGCGCCCGAGCCCGCCGACGTTCCACTTCCGTTCGCCGGCCCCTGGATGCGCATGCTGGGATGTGAGGCACCGCCGCGGGCCGACGCCGTCGCCCGGCTCGGTCCCTGGGCCTGCGGGGCCTACTGTCGCAAACCGCTTCCCCCCTCCGCATAGGGACACCGTGCCAGCTTCACGCCGCTACATCTGCATTCACGGCCACTTCTATCAGCCCCCACGCGAGAATCCGTGGATCGAGGCGATCGAGGTCCAGGACTCCGCTTTTCCCTACCACGACTGGAACGAGCGGGTCACCGCCGAGTGCTACGCGCCGAACGCGGTCTCGCGCATCCTCGACGGCGAGGGGCGCATCGTCAAGATCCTCAACAACTACAGCCGCATCTCGTTCAACTTCGGGCCCACCCTGCTCGCCTGGATGGAGCAGGCCGAGCCCCGCGTCTACGAACGTGTCATCGAGGCCGATCGCGAGAGCCGTAAGCGCTTCGGCGGCCACGGGTCGGCCGTGGCCCAGGTCTACAATCACATCATCCTCCCCCTCGCCTCGCCGCGGGACAAGAAGACCCAGGTCGTCTGGGGGGTGCGCGACTTCGAGCACCGCTTCGGCCGCAAACCCGAAGGCATGTGGCTGGCCGAGACCGCCGTCGATCTCGAATCGCTCGATCTCATGGCCGAACAGGGGATCCTCTACACGATTCTCGCCCCCCACCAGGCGAAGCGGGTACGCAAGCTGAGCGGGAAGGGAGACTGGGCCGACGTCACCGGCGGACGCATCGATCCGACCCGCGCCTATCTGCAGCGCCTCGCCTCGGGGCGGTCGATCACCCTCTTCTTCTACGACGGCCCGATCTCACAAGGGGTCGCCTTCGAGGGGCTGCTTTCGCGCGGCGAATACCTGGCCGAGCGGCTCATCGGCGCTTTCAGCGAAGATCGCCGCGAGCCGCAGCTCGTCCACATCGCCACCGACGGCGAGACCTACGGCCATCATCACCGTTACGGCGACATGGCCCTCGCCTACGCGCTCGAGACCATCGAGTCGCGCGAAGATGTCATCCTGACGAACTACGGGGAATTTCTCGAGCGCCATCCGCCCACGCACGAGGTCGAGATCCTCGAGGCCACGGCGTGGAGCTGCGCGCACGGCGTCGAACGCTGGCGCAGCAACTGCGGATGCAGCACCGGGGGCGAAGCCGGGTGGAACCAGTTGTGGCGCACGGGGCTGCGCGACGCCCTCGACTGGCTGGCGTCTGCCGTGGCCGGCCCCTTCGAGGCCCGGGGGAGAACGGTGCTGCAGGACCCCTGGGGCACCCGCGACGACTATATCGAGGTCATCCTCGACCGCTCGCGCGGCGCCGTGGGCGACTTCTTCGCGCGGCACGCGACGCATCCCCTCACCGACGACGAGCTGGTCACCGCGCTCCAGCTGCTCGAGCTGCAGCGTCATGTGCTGCTCATGTACACGAGCTGCGGCTGGTTCTTCAACGAGCTGTCGGGCATCGAGACCGTACAGGTCATCCAATACGCCGCGCGCGTCGTGCAGCTGGCGCAGGCCCTCTTCGACGGCGATTTCGAGAGCGAGTTTCTCGCGCGCCTCGAGAAGGCCGAGAGCAACATCCCCGAGCACCGCAACGGACGGGCCATCTACGAGAAATTCGCGAAACCGGCCATCACCGATCTTGCGAAAGTCGGCGCGCACTACGCCATGACGTCGCTCTTCGAAGACTTCGGCGATCAGACCGACATCTACTGCTACACGGTGACGCGCCAGCACGAGCAGGTGCAGACAGCCGGGCGCGCGCGCGTCATCGTCGGCCGCGCCGAGGTGACTTCGCGCGTGACCTGGGCGACGCAGGAGTTGAGCTACGGCGTGCTCTACTTCGGCGACCACAACCTGATCGGCGGGGTGCGCGAGTTCCAGGGTGAACCGGTATACCGGGATATGATCCGGACGATCATGGACTCCTTCTCCCGCGCCGACTTTCCCGAGACCATCCGGTGGCTCGACAAGCAGTTCGGTCCGCTCATCTATTCGCTGCGCTCCCTTTTCCACGACGAACAGCGGCGCATCCTGGGCGTCGTGCTCGACCAGACGCTGCGCGAGGCCGCGGCCGTCTACCGGCAGGTCTACGAGAATCACACGCCGCTCATGCGCTTTCTCGCCGATCTCGGCGTTCCGCTGCCCCGCGCCCTGCTCACGGCAGACCATTTCGTCGTGAACCACGATCTGCGCGAGGCCCTCTCGCAGGACGATCTCGATCTGGCACGCATTCAGAACCTGGCCGAAGAGGCGCGCTCGCGCAACGTCGATCTGGATAAGGCCGACCTCGGATTTCTGCTGCAACGCCAGATCGAACAGCGCGCCGAACGCCTGCAGCGCAGCACCTCCGACGCGGCCCTGCGCGAGTTCATCGCCCTCGTGCGCCTGGCCGGGCGCCTCCCCTTCACGGTCGACCTCTGGCGCGTGCAGAACATCTACTACGATATTCTTCAGAACAACTACCCCAAATACCGGCGCCGGGCCGAGCGCGGCGAACGCGACGCCCAGGAGTGGGCGGCCGACTTCCGCGAACTCGGGCAGCGTCTTTCGGTGCGGGTATCGTGATGGCGCACCGGCCCCGAGCGACCTACCGGCTGCAGCTTCACGCGGGATTCACCCTCGCCGACGCGCGCCGGCTGCTCGACTACCTGGCCGACCTGGGGATCAGCGACGTCTACCTCTCGCCGATCATGGAGGCGCGCCACACGAGCACCCACGGCTACGACGTGACCGACACGAACCAGGTGCGCGAGGTGCTCGGCGGCGACGCCGGATTCCGCGCGCTGGCCGAGGACGCGCGCCGGCGCGGCATGGGAATCGTCCTGGACTTCGTCCCCAACCACATGGCCGCCCACCACGAGAACCCGTGGTGGTTCGACGTGCTCGAACACGGACCGCGCTCCCCCTTCGCCCCCCTGTTCCACCTGCACTGGACGCATCCGCCAGCGAGTCTCCGCGGGGCGAGCGGGCGCCTCGTGCTGCCGGTGCTCGGCGATACCTACGGCAACGCCCTCGAAGACGGCGACCTGCTGCTCGGCTTTCAGGACGGCCGTTTCGTGCTGCGGTATTTCGACCAGGTGTTCCCCCTGCACCCGCAGTCGACCGCGCGCCTTCTCATGGGCGAAGGTCCGCAGCGGCATGGGCTTCCGGCCCCGCTCCAGACTGCCCTGCGGGAGGTGCTGGCCGTCCTTTCCGATGCGAACCCCTTTCTGGGTCCGCCGCTGACCCGGGCAGAGTGCGCGGCGCTCCAGGACGCGCGGCGGCGGCTCGCGCAGTGGACCGAAGAGGAACCCGCATTCCGCCGTCTCGTCGACGACACGCTGCACCGTTTCGCAGGGCGGCCGGGCGAACCGGATTCGTTCGACCCCCTCGACGACCTGATCCGCGATCAGGCCTGGCGGCTTGCCTACTGGCGCACCGCGAACGACGCCGTGAACTACCGGCGGTTCTTCGACATCAACGATCTTGTCGCGCTGCGCATGGAAGATCCCGAAGTCTTCGAGCACACGCATGCGCGGCTGCTCGAATACGTAAACGCCGGCCTGGTGACGGGGGTGCGCCTCGACCACATCGACGGCCTGGCCGATCCCGAGTCGTATCTCGTGCGCCTGCGCGACCGCCTGGCGGGCGAGAACGCCCCCTGGATACTCGTGGAGAAGATTCTGGGCGAGGGCGAGAAGCTTCCCGACTGGCCTGTGGCGGGGACGACCGGCTACGACTTCCTGAATCTGCTCAACGGCATGCTCGTCGATCAGCACGGCATCGAGTTTCTCGACCGCAGCTACGCCCGCTTCATGCACGATACGCCCCACGCCGGCGCCGTTTCGTTCGGCGAAGTCGTCTACCGCGCCAAGCTCCAGATTCTCGATCAGCTGTTCGGCTGCGACGTCGACCGGCTCACGCAAGCGCTGGCCCGCCTGGCCGTATCGGATCGGCACGCCAACGACCTGCCCCGCAGCGACCTCCGGCAGGCGCTGCTGCACTTCACGGCCCTGTTTCCCGTCTACCGCACATACACCCGCGATGCGACCGTGACCCTGCGCGACCGCTGGTACGTCGAAGAGACGGTGCGCCAGACCGAGGCGCGCCTTCGCGGCCACGGCGAAGGCGAGGCGCTCGCGTTTCTGCGCCGCGTGCTGCTGCTTGATCCGCCCCCCCGCCATCCCGAGCGGCTCGCAGACCGCCTGCGGTTCGTCGTGGCCTGGCAGCAGCTGAGCGGACCCGCTACGGCCAAGGGGCTCGAAGACACCGCTTTTTACCGGCACACGCGCCTCGTGTCGCTGAACGCCGTGGGGAGCGACGCCGCCGAGGTGGATCACCCGGCCGACGTCCTGCGTTTCCACCGGCACAACCGCGAGACGGCTGAACGCTGGCCGCTTGCGATGACCACCGTCTCGACGCACGACACCAAGCGCAGCGCCGACGTGCGCGCCCGCATCAACGTGCTGTCGGAACTTCCGCTCACCTGGGCGCGGCGTTTCCGCCGCTGGAGCGCCTGGCACGCGCACCTGCGCAGCGCGGTCGACGGCGGCCGGGCCCCCAATGCGAACGACGAGATGCTGCTGTACCAGACCCTGCTGGGGGCCTGGCCGCTCGACGGCGGCGGCGACGGCGAGGGATTCGCGCGCCGCATCCGCGCCTACATGCAGAAGGCGGTTCGCGAGGCGAAGCGCGAGACCTCGTGGCTGGCCCCCAACGCGGCCTACGAAGAGGCGGTGCTGCGCTTCACCGACGGCGTGCTCGATCGGGAAAACCACCGCTTTCGCGACGACTTTCTGCACCTCGAGAGCCGGGTGGCCTTCTTCGGCGCCCTGAACGGGCTTGCCCAGGTGGTGCTCCAGAATCTGGCCCCGGGGGTTCCCGACCGGTATCAGGGGGACGAGATGTGGGATCTCTCGCTGGTCGATCCCGACAACCGGCGGCCGGTCGACTTCCGGCGGCGCGAAGGAGCCCTGGCCGGCCTGCGGGCAGCCGAGGCGGCGGGCAACCTGCAGGCCTGGCTTCGCGACGCCATGGCGCACTGGCGCGACGGCCGCCTCAAGCTGGCGCTCACTGCGCGCACGCTGGCCCTGCGGACCGCCGAGGCCGAGCTCTTCGCGGCGGGCTCGTACCATGCCGTGCCGGTGCAGGGTGATCGGTCGGCGCATGCCTGCGCCTTCGCGCGCCGCCACGGCAACCGGTGGGTGGTGGCGGCGGCGCCGCGCCTGACGACCCGCCTCGTGCGCAGCGGCCGGTTCCCCCTCGGCCCCCGCGTGTGGCAGGAGACGGCGCTGCTTCTGCCCCCCGGCGCTCCGCCGCGCTGGCGCAACGTGCTGACCGACGAGGTCGTCACGGCCGAGGACGTGAGCGACGGCCGCCGGCTGCGCCTGGCCCACCTTTTCGCCACGCTACCGTATGCAGCGCTCTTGAGTGTCGAGTGACGAATTTGCGGACCCCCTGTCATCCCCGAAGGGGGGATCCAATTCGGCGGGGCGCTCTCGAGTGACGAGTGACGAGAGGGAATTTCTGGACCCGGCACGCTGGCGCACAAAGCCGGGAACCTAGCCAATTTACAATGGACGACCAGTGCTGTCCAAAACAGGGAACAGGTGTCAGCTGGAATTGTGAGATTCCGCTGACTTCGTGCGAGCAAGGTCCTGCGACGAAGTTTCCTGAATGAATGGTCGGGTCGGCGGCGGGGCGCTGGGCGCAAGCCCAGTGAGTCGCTGCCCTTGTTCGTGCCCCCCTCTCCCACTCCCCCACTCTCCCCCTCCTCCGCTCCTCCCCGCGCCCACCTATTTCACCTTGCCGCGTGCGATGGCCAAAAGGTCGCGCGCGCGCTTCAGGTCACGGCGGTCGAAATAATCGTGCGGTTTGCGCGGTTCCATCATACGGATGGCCGCTTCGAGCGCCTTCACCGCCTGCGCATATTCCCCCCGCGCCATGAGCAGCTCGGCCCGCAGCGTGTGGTTGATGCCGTAGCCGGCGCCCTGCCGCATCGACTTCTCGAAGTACTCGGCGGCCAGGTTGCGGTCGCCGATCGAGACGGGAAAGCCGGGAAGATGCGTATGCACGGCCCCGATGATCCGGTAACACCCGCCCCGTTCAAAGCGCCCTTCCGGGTCAACCTCGAAACAGGTCTTCGTGTACGCGAGTATCTGCGGAACCTGCGCGAGCGAATCGAGCGGGCCGTTGATGAGACCCCAGAGGCCCAGATTCGCCGAGACCCAGAAAAGCCCCTCGACGCCGCGCGGATTGATCTGCGTCGCGAGCCGACCGGCCTGCACGCCGTAGCGCGAAATGTCGAGCAGCTTCTGCTCCTTCTTGCCGCTGTCGGTCTCCCAGCCCGCCGCCGACTCCCACTGGTAATAGGAGACCTCGGCCAGCCGCCAGGCCGCTTCGTAGTTCTTCGGGTCGAGCTTGAGCGCGCGCTCGAACAGAACGCGCGCTTCGTCCATGGCCTTCGTGTCGCCGGGCTTGAAGATGCGCGCGCCCTGGCGTACGTAATCCTGCGCCGACTGGGCCTCGGCCGCCGCGGGGAGCGCGCAGACCAAGACCGCCGCCAGAAGAAGGCGAAACCGTCGCTGAAGGCCGATCGGGCCGCGGGACAGATACATGTGGGCCTCCCGGTAACTGCGGCAACATCATACCGATTCGGAGAGCCGCCTGCAATGCTGTGGTGCGCGTGTTCAGCCCCCGCGGGAACCGTCCTGACGGGGGATTGCCGATGTCTCTCCCGCCGCACGCAGCCGCGGCCCGTCAGGAACCCTCGGACGCCGCCCAGACGCCGAGAAACCAGCCGCAGAACAACAGCGATCCGGTGACGAGAAAGCGGGTTTCCGGCGCGGCGGCCCGCATCCGCGAGACCAGCGACTCGGCAGACACAAGTTCAGTCTCGGCCCCCGCCAGCGCCGGATCGGCCGCGACGGCCTCGGCTCGCTCGGCCCGGAGCGCCCCGGGGGGCTGCGTGAGCCAGAACCGCGCGCCGGGAAGCCGCAGCGCGCCCAGCATCGCATTGTGCTCCTTGTCGGCCAGCGTGCCGAACACGATGGTCACTTCTCCGGCGCCGTACAACGATCGCCAGGCGTGCGCAAGAGCCCGGGACCCGGCCGGGTTGTGCGCGCCGTCGACCACGACGAGCGGATCGCGCCGCAGTTCATGGAGGCGGGCGGGCCAGCGCACCTCGGCCAGGGCGGCGCGCACCTCGTCTCCGACCGAAGAAAGATCGATGCCGACGATGCGCTCAACCGCCGCCAGCGCGCACGCCATGTTGTGCGCCTGGTGTTCTCCCTGCAGGCCGAGTTTCTCGACGTACTGCAGGGTGAGCCCCTCGTAAAGATAGCCATTTCCGGAGTGGGTTACCGTGAATGCGGAATTTTCCGCATACAGCAGGGCATGCCGCTCGCGCACCGTTTTCTCGACCACCTCCATCGCCTCGGGCCCAAGCGCGCCGGCGATCACGGCCTTGCCCTCCTTGACGACACCGGCCTTCTCGGCCGCGATCTCCGGGAGCGTGTCGCCGAGCAGTTCGCGGTGATCGAAGTCGATCGTGGTGATGACCGCGCCCTCGGCCGGCGCCAGGTTCACGGCATCGAGCCGGCCGCCGACGCCGACCTCGAGTATTGCCCAATCGAGCCCGTGCGCGCGGAACGCTTCGAAAGCGGCCGCGGTGAGCATTTCGTAATAGGTCAGGTCGGCCAGCAGCCCTTCGGCTTCGTACCGGAGCACCCACCCCGCCAGTTCCGCATCGGAGATTTCCCGGCGACCGATGCGGATCCGCTCGTTGACGCGCAGCAGATGGGGCGACGTGTACAGACCGGCGCGGTAGCCGAGCCGGGTGAGCACCGCGTGGATCATGGCCGCGGTGGAACCCTTGCCGTTCGTGCCGGCCACGATGATTGCGGGGACGGCGCGTTCGGGGCGATCGCGCCGGGCGAGCGCATCGCCGACGGCGCGCAGGTCGTAATGAATCCCGCGCCCCTGCAGGCCGTTCAGCAGGTCGAAGGCGCCCCGGATCTGTTCAGGCGAGAGGTCCATGCGGTCGCAGAAAGGAGGTCCGGCCGGAGAATCCGCCGGCCGCAAATAGAAATGCCCCCACGTTGGGGGGCATTCCTGAGGTATCTGGAGTGCCGGGCGTCAGGCGAAATCGCCGAACTGCTCGCGCATGGCGAGGAATTCGAGGAACTTGTTCAGCTTTTCGGCCGGCGCGACTTCCATGCCGGTGGAGTCGATCTTCAGCAGGTTCGCCTTCTGCAGCTTGCCGAGAATTTCGTCAAGCTTGGCCTGGTCGAGGCCGGTCTGGGCGATCAGCTCGTCGCGCACGGTGGGGATCTTGAAGTTGCCGGTCGGCAGCTGCTGTCCCTGGTTCTTCACGGCGCGCATGATCGTGTAGACGACCTTCTGGTTGGCGTCCTTGATCGAGAGCGATTCGATCTGCTGGTTCGCGTCGCGCACGCGCTGCGCCAGCTTCTTGATGATGCGGTAGGCGATTTCGGTGTTGCTCTTGATCATCGCTTCGAAAGTGTTCGAGTCGATGACCAGGGCCTTGACCTCTTCGAGCACCGTCGCGCTCGCGCTGCGCGGCTCGTTGAGCAGGATGGCCATTTCGCCGAGGAACTCGCCGGCCGGAATGACCGCGAGCGTTTTCTCTTCGCCACCCAGGACCTTGGTGATCTTCACCTTGCCGGTCTGCAGCACGAACATGGTCTTGCCCTGCTCGCCCTCGGTAAAGAGAACGGTACCGGCGGGAAACGCTTTTCCAAAGCGTTGAAACAACGGATCGTCAGCCACCTTCGGCCTCCATTTTCCTAAGAGAAGAAATCAAAGGTTAGTTGTAGCAAAATCAAGGGCATAAGTCAAAAGTGGCCAGCGGGTGTGCCCGCCGGTCACCAAGGCCGGAGTGGGGGAGTGGGAGAGGGGGGGAGTGGGGGACACGGAATCACTGTCACTCCGGACGCTTAGTACGCTTTACCCTCTCACCTTAACCAAAGACTGAAGACTGATGACCGACGACTGGCGACTGACGCCTACTTGGTCTTCATCTCGTAGACGCCGTCCCAGCCGGCGGAGACCGGGTTGCGGCGGAACTCCTCGATGCGCTTCAGGAAGATGCGGGTCGTTTCGTCATCGGGATGCGCCTGGAGCAGCTTCGTCCAGACCGCCTGGGCCCGATCCCAATCGGTCGCCCGGTACAACCCGAGCCCTTCCTCAAAGAGACCGACCTTCTCGAGCAGCGCGTCGCTGACCTGCCCCTTCTTGCCGACCAGCTCATAGATGCGCACCGGCTCGGTCTTGCCCTTGACCCGAACGGAATCCAGCTCGCGCGTGACGATGGCGTCGCCTGCCCGGCTGCGCGTGAATTCCGAAACGATCATCCGGATCCCGTACTGCTTGGTGGTCCCCTCGAGGCGGCTGGCCAGGTTCACGTTATCGCCCATGACGGTGTAGTCGAACCGCTGGCTCGACCCCATGTTGCCGACCGTCATCATGCCCGAGTTCAAGCCGATGCCGATGTCGATGGGCGGAATGGCGCCGGCGGGGATCGACTTGAGCCCCTCGCGGGCCCAACGCGGCTTCAGTTCCTTCTCGAGCACCTCGACCATGTCGAGCGCGGTGTAGCAGGCGCGCTTCGCATTGTCGGGCTGCTCTACCGGAGCCCCCCAGATGGCCATCAGGGCGTCACCGATGTACTTGTCGAGCGTCCCCTCGCTCTCGAAGACCAGATCGGTCATGACCGAGAGGTAGGCGTTCAGAAGCTCGACGAGCTGCTCGGAGGTGAGCTGTTCGGAGATCGTCGTGAATCCGCGGACGTCGGAGAACATGACGGTCAGGTCACGGGTTTCTCCGCCGAGCTTCAGCTTGTCGGGATTCTCGAGCACCGATTCGACGACGCTCGGCGTGACGTAACTCTGAAAGGCGCCGCGGATCTGGCGGGCCTGCCGCTCTTCGGTCATGTACTTGTAGGTGAGCATGACACCGAAGAGCAGAATGATCTCGAGCGAGGGGTAGACGATCGAGAGCCAGACCCCCCACTCGGTGAAGGCGTACTGCGTGAAGATGTAGTAGGAGACCCCGACGGCGAACGCCGCCATCGCCCCCTGGAAGCTGCGCAGCTTCGACAGCACCAGCCCCAGGCCGAGGCCGAGCATCAGGACGATGCCCAGATCGATGACCGTCAGGAGCGCGGGCTTCGTGAGAAAGTTCTGCGTCAGGATGTTGTCGACGACGTTGGCGTGAATGCCCACCCCCGGATAGACGGCGTCGAACGGCGTGTTCCGCAGGTCGTAGATGCCCACGGCCGTCGGGCCGACGAGAAAGATCCGGTCCTTCAGCTCCTCGGGCGGAATCCGGCCGTTCATGATGTCGGTGAAAGAGTAGGTGTCGAACACCCAGTTCCCGGCCTCGTTCATCGTGGGGCCGGCATAGTTGACGAGCAGGCCGCCCTTCTCGTCGGTTGGAATCTCAATATCGCCAAGACGGACGCGCTGAATCGCACCATGGTCGATTTCAACCATGATCGGCTGCTGCAGCGCCAGGCTCGCGGCTTTCAAGCCGAGCGACGGATAGAGCCCTTCGCCGAACGGCAGCACCAGATGGTTCCACCGGATCACGCCGTCTTCCGGATCCGGAAGCATATAGAAGTGGCCGTAGTTCTCGGTGGCTGCATTGAGTACCGCGATGTTCGGGACCACCGCGAGCATCGACTTCGCCTGAAGCGGCTCGTCTCCTATCGTGCGTACCTGACCGATCTGGCCCGCCTGGATATCGTCTTCCACATACTTGATCTGTGTGCCCTCGACCTGGTCGCGCCCCTCGGGCCCGAAGAAGAAGTAGCCGAGGACGATATTGTCCTTGAAACCGGCGAGCGACTCGGCCAGCGTAGCGTCGCTGTTGGCGCGACGCTCGCTCTCTGCCAGTTCCTGATAGAATTTCGCGGCCGACTCGGAAAGCGGGCGGGCCGTATCGGTCGCCTGCACGGCATATTCAGAGGGGAGTGCCGCAAAATCCGGCTGCTTGTCCAGGCCGAGCTCGCGGAACCGGGCGCGCAGCTCCCGCACCTTGATCAGCTCGGAGTTCTGGTCGGGCTCGGAGAAGACGATATCGAAAGCCACGACGGCCGCGCCGGCCTTCTTCAGCTCGTCGACGAGTTTCGCGTGGGTCCAGCGGGGCCAGGGCCAGCGGCCGAGTTCGCTGATGCTCTTCTCGTCGATGGCGATGATGGCGACCCGGTCATCGCCCTGCCGGACGCCCCGCATGCGGAACTTGGCGTCGAGCGCCTTGGATTCGATCACGAGCAGAAAGGTCGGATTCAGAACCACCGCGACGAGCACGATCGAGGTGACGAGCATCGTCAGCCTGAAGGCCGACAGACGCGTGAAAAAGCTGAGCAGGCGCTTCACCGCATTCCCCCTGTTGCAGATTCCCCTTAGCTTACAAAGTCGGGGGTCCCCGCGCAAACGGGCAGGGGCCGTTGCTCCCGGGGGCGCGCGACCGGTAAGATGATGGCGCATGAAGGCCCTGAACCGCTGGTTTCCGCTCCCCCTCCACCAGTTTCTCAACCAGCTGGTCTTTCTCTATGCCGGCAAGGAGCTCTACCGGCTATCTGTCACGTGGGTCGAAATCGGCCTGATTCTTTTCTCGGCCGTTCTCCTCGAGCATCTGCTCATCCTTGTACGCGAGCGGAGGATCAGCGCGTTCTCATTCGCCGCCGTCAGCTCGGCCTTCAATGTGGCCTTCATGCTGGGCGCGACGAACATCTGGGCCTACGTGCTCGCGCTGGGCGCCGGCCTGGGGCAGAAGCATCTGGCCAAGCGGTTCGCAGGCCGGCATTTTCTGAATCCGTCGAACTTCGGCATCGTCGTTGCGCTCCTTGCGCTGCCGCAGTTCACGTACGTCACCTTTCTCGATTGGGGACAAACCCCCGAATTCGCGGTCGCCATCGCTGCCCTGGGCGGCTTTATCCTGCTGCGGGTCGGTCTGCTCGTCGTTCCGATCGTTTTCCTGGCCAGCCATGCCGCACTGCAGCTTCTCCTGCACCAGCACGATGCGAACGCTCTCCTGCTTCAGGTCCAGACGGCGGGATTTCTGCTGTTCGCCTTCTTCATGATCACCGATCCGCGTACGCTGCCGCACAGCCGCGGCTTTCTGGTGCTGCACACCCTGGTCACCGCGTTCCTGGTAAACCTGCTTCCGCTCCTGTTCGGCCCCAAGGACGTGAATCTGTTTCTTGCCCTCGTCCTGAGCAGCCTCTTCGTTCCGCTCTGGCGCCGGCTCGAAACGAGGGGCGTGGGCGTGCGCGCCCTCGCACCGTCTGCAGCGGTATTGGCCGCCTCCATCGTCCTGCTCTATTTTTCGCCCTGGAACGTCGCCCGCAACACGGCACTGGCCTACCAGAAGGCTCTTGCTCTCGAGCCGGAGGCGTTCGTGCCCGATTCGGCCATGTTACGCGCCGGGCGCGCCGTGACCGATCCGGCTGCCATCTGGGAGGCGCGCGACGAGGACCTTTTCGCCGCCCGCTGGGAGACCTCACGCGTCGTTCGCCGGCCGCTCGCCGCAAACCGAAGCGCCGACACGGCGTTTCTCGAACGAAGTGACCAATTGCCGCCCTACCCGAACCGGGTTCCGCCGGAACTGGCTGGCGGCGACGACTCCCGGCAATGGGCCGGTGTCGCGGGGGGCGATCTGAACCAGGACGGCTTTCCGGACCTCGCCGTCGCCAAAATCGGCAGCCCCCTTCGGATCTGGATCAACGATCGCCGGGGCGGGTTCGTCGATGCGACCGCTCTGTTCTTTCCCGATGAAGTTCCCGAACACATCGAACATCTGGCGCTTGCCGATTTCAACAACGACACCTGGCTCGACCTGCTCGTCGTGCCGTCCTATTACTTCGGCACGACGGGCGGCACGCTGCATCTTTTCGA
The DNA here is from genome assembly GCA_041690355.1 of bacterium. Taxonomy (GTDB): domain Bacteria; phylum J088; class JAWLBW01; order JAWLBW01; family JAWLBW01; genus JAWLHK01. The sequence goes on from JAWLHK010000005.1 coordinate 112,018, forward strand.
TCCGGGCTGCCGCTGCTTCGGACCCGCAGTACTCACCCTGCCCCGGCGTCACAACAGCGGCGGGATCACGGTCGCCGACCTGAATGGAGACCGGAAGCTCGACTTCTACGTTTCTTTCGGCATCGACGTTTACAGCGAGGCCCTCGACCACCAGTATGCGCCCGACGCCGACGTCTTCTACCTGAGCGGCCCGGACGGCTGGCAGGATGCGCTCACGGAGACGCTTGCCCCATGGCTCACCGAGCAGTCCTTCGCCGGCATGACGCCGCTGTTCGTCGACTTCGATCAGGACGGACGTCTCGACTTCCTGCTCGGAAATGATTTCACGGATCCGAGCCTCACCTTCCGGGGGACGGCCGACGGCCGCTTCGAGATCCTCCCTGCAGCGCTTATCGAAAACAATACCAAGGACAGCATGTCGTACTTCGCCATCGACTTCGACAACGACGGCGAATTCGAACTCTGGGAAAACGGCACCTCGCGGGAGTTGACCACCGGCCGGGTTGCCTATGCCAAGGCTTTTCCGGGCAGGAACCGGACACCGCTCAACCGGGAGATCGAGCATATCGAGAAGCTTCGCGAGTTCGGCACGCTCGACTGCGCCGGCTTCTCCGATCCGGTCGGCCAGGCGCTCTGCCGGACCGAGGCGCTGCTGCAGGGCGCGTTGAACCGCGGCGACGCCGCCGCCTGCGAGAACATCGCCAACCGGGCGTTCTACCACAGCTGCCGCTGGGTCGTACGCATGCGTACCCAGTCGTCTCAAGTTCCCGGCCCGGGCGTCTACAAGTATGATGTCGAGCGGTACCCCAAGCAACTCGGCGAAAACGTGCTGTTGCGACGCGACCGGGACTCGGGCCGGTGGCGCAACGTGCTCAAATACCAGCGGCATGCTGAGTTCACGGGTTGGACCTGGGCCGCATGGCCGATGGACTTCGACAACGACGGCCGGCTCGATCTCTACATCAGCAACGGCTTCGTGTCGCGCTCGCACGATCGCAACCGCCTGCTGCGCAATGAAAGCCGCGGGCGGCGTATCGTGCTCACGGAGGTCGCCCCGGACTTCGGGCTTGATCTCGAAGACAACGGACGCGGCGTTCTCGGTGTGGACTTCGACCTCGACGGCGACGCCGATCTGCTCGTGAACAACTACCTTATCGAGCCCCGTCACTTCGAGAACACGCTGGGCGGCCCGGCCGCGCTCGTGGACCTGCGCTGCCGCACGGCGAACTACTACTGTCTCGGCGCGGTCATGAAACTGCGCTTCTCGCGCGAAACGCTGACGCGGGCCGTTACGCTCGGCGGACACTGGAACACGAGCCAGCCCTCCGGACAGCACTTCGGATTCCCGCCCGGCGAAGACCGAGGCGTTCTCTCGGTACGCTGGCCCGACGGCACCGAGCAGGACCTCGGGCCCGTGTACCCGGGTCATCGCTTCGTCTTCTATCAGTGACCGCGGCGAAGAGTGGCACGGGTCGATGCCCGGGTGCTAAGCTGTGCACAGGAACCGCATGTCGAACACCACGCCACCTGCCATACCGCCCGGCCCGCGCCTGTCCCGCGCCACGCGCATCTTCATCGCCGTCTGGCTGAGTCTGTTCGTGCTGGGAGCGCTCAATCACAACATCCTGCCGCGTGCCGGGCTGCTGCTGAATCTGCACCTGCCCCACCTGCGCTACGGCTACGTGATGTTCAGCCGCAACTTCGGGGTCGTCGCGGTGCCCTACTACAAGCCGGCCGATTCAGAGGAACTGCGGCCGCTGGCGGAGCTGGTGAAGACCCCGGCCCCCTTCATGAAGCGCACACGCACGGCGGTCATGGTGCTCATGACCAAGTTCGAGTACTTCTTCGCCCTCTGCGAGAGCGCGCCCGAGGCGCACGGCGCCGAGTTCGTCCTGAAGCTCCATGCCCCGGGCCGGCCCGAAATCGACGACCAATATCGCCGGTATCTCTGTTATCAAGGCCAACTCTATGCTGAAAAAGCAGAACAGAAACTACCTGACCTCGGCCTTTGAGGGGACCTATCCGGCCGGACCCCTCGGTCTCTATCGCTTCCTGGTTTACGCGGGCATCCTGATACACTTCGCGCCGTCGCTGATCTTTCTCGAAGAGAACTACGGCAGCCGCGTGTTTCGCATGCCCGAGTGGAACACGTTTCTCTTCGACTTTCTGCCCGCGATTCCCGAAGAAGCGCTCGTTGCCCTGTCGGCCCTCACGCTGCTCGCGTGCGTGACGGGTCTTCTCGGGCTCCTGCCGCGCACCTCGGCCATCGTCGGCGGCCTGGGCCTTTACGCGTTCGCGAGCTTCAATTCGATCAGCGTGCAGACGCTCGCGCTGTCTTCGGTCTGGGCCATTCTGCCGCTCTTCGCGGTCAGCGGCGCGGGTTCGGAGGGGTTTTCGGTGAGCGCGCTCTGGCGGCGCTACAAGGGCCGGGCGCCGCGGCCCGCGCCGAAGTGGGTGCGCACCGTCCTGCTCGCCCAGGTGCTCATCGGCTTCTTCTTCGCGGGGGTCGAGAAGGTCATGGCCGGATGGCCGATGTCGAACGAGATGTACTTCGTGCTCAACTACCCCAAGGACTTCATGATGCGCGACTGGACGTTCGCGCTGCCGTTTCTTCGCACGCGCGAAGCCGGCCTGGTCCTCAGCGTGCTCACGGTCTTCGTCGAGCTCGTGGTACCGCTGCTACTCGTCTGGCGGCCGACCCGGCTTGTCGCCTTTCTGGTCTTCGAAGGCTTTTTCGCCGGCGTCGTGGCGACGCTCGAAGTGCCGCCGCTCTTCTACGCCATTTACGCGCCGGCCGCCCTGCTCGCCTTCACAGCGGCCGACTGGGAACGCTACGGTTCGTTCTTCGCACGCCGCAAGGAAGCCGGCGGCGGGCACGACGGGTCTGCGTCGGCGGCTGAACTTCAGGTGTGAGGCCCCTGCGCGCGGCGAGGCACGCGGGAGCCGCGCGAAGGGCGCAAAGAGACCGACCGGCGCATCCGTTCAGGGGAGCCGCAGATACCAGTCTTCGACGCGGTCGCTGTAGACACGCGGCTCGACGACGACCCGGGCCTCGCCGAAGTCGCCCATGACCGTCGCGCCCGCGGCCGTGCGCACCGCATAGGTGCCCGCCGGAATCGCCGCCGAAACGGCCCCCGACTCCACGGGAACGAGGATCGTGCGCCCGGCAAGAACCAGATCGTCGAAGAGCAGCGTCTGATTGGCCGGCATGTTGCCGGAGTTCGTCCGCACGGTGGCCATGACGAGCCCGAGGCCGTCGTGGTCGGGGTAGCCGGTCTCATCCTCCTGCCCGAGCACGAAGGTCTGCAGGCCGTCCGACGCCACCCAGGTCCAGCACGGCAGATGGGTCATGATCAAGCCGTTGACCTCCTGCCACCATGCGCCGCAGACGGCACGCTGCTTCAGGTTGAAACCGACGAGATTGAACGGGGTCGGCCAGGCGCCGTAGTTCGTGATGTTATAGGCCGGCAGATTTCCCGGCAGCTGCACGCGGCGGCGCAGTCCGGACATGCTCCACACGGCGTCCCAGGCGCCCGACGCCGGGCCGGTGAGCAGGGCGGCGTACAGGGGATCGGCGTAGCGCAGGACGGCCGGTGACGGCCCTTCGAGCAAGGTCGGCGGGATGGCCCCGTGCAACCCCTGCGGCCCTTCGATGCCGTCGGGGGGAAGGATGAAGTCGTGCACCTCGGTGGCGCCCGTCACGTAGAGGGCCGCGGCATCGAACCGGGTGCCGTACACGGCGGCCGCCGAGACGGTCAGGCTCCCGGTTCCGCCGCTGGCGGGCAGGCCGTAGCTTCCGTCGGGGCCGGTCAGCGTGCGCGAGTGGAACTGTGTGGCGTGCCACGCGACCTCGGCATTGGCGACCGGCGTCAGATTCTCGTCGCGCACCACGCCGGTCACCCAGCCGGTGATACCGGGGGAGAGAACACGCAGCTCGACGGATGCCGCGGGCTCGGCGTAGACGACATGCGAGAGCATGCCTTCTCTCACGGCCATGATCCGCTGCAGGCCGCCCCCTGAGGGCAGGCCGACGACGGCGGCGCCGAAGTCGTCGGTGGCGGCATAGGTGCTGCCGGCCCCTTCGCCGGCCATCACGAGCGCGACGACAGGGTTGCCGGCCTCATCGGTGACGGCGACGGACATCGTTTCGTCCCAGGCCGGCGTCTCGAGGATGGGGGCCGTGGCCCACGTGACCTCGCCCGCGGCATAGAAGCGGCCGAGCACCGGCAGCTGCGGGTAGCGGAAATCGGGCTGGATCCGCGCGATGCCGATGCCGTCGCGATCGAGAAGGTCGCCGAGCGGGTAGCGCAGCAGCTCCACGCCCGACGGCGAGCGGACGGTAACGACGCTGGTCACCAGGCCGCCGTAGGGAACGCCGAGAATCCGTGAGGCCGAAAAGCGCAGCGGTCCGTGGCGCCGCGCGATCGTGAAGGTCTGCGGCGCGCAGTCGTCGACGACGCGCGCTTCGCCGATGTTCACGGCGCCGTCTTCGTTCTCGTCGAGGATGAAGGCGCAGACGCCGGTCGCCGGAACCGAGACCGCGAGCGGAAAAGCGGGCGCGCCCAGCGAGACATGCGTGACGGGCCAGGCGTAAAGCGTGGGCCGCCATTGGAAAAGAACCGGCTTCGCGGGGAGCCCGGCATCGGCATCGAGCATCGCGGCGGCGTCGGTCGCGTGCGCCGCCATCGGCCAGGGCGCGGTTGCGACGACTAGCGGCCGGGCCACCGCAAGAAAGCGATCTTCGTAGCGGTCGGCCGGATTCGTAACAAGCGTGTCGTAGGCGTCCCAGCGATCGTCGGCGTGGCGGTCGTCGACAGCGAACAGGTGCGGCACCCGGAACCCGGCGTACGGCACCTCGCCGGCGCCGTACGCGCCGAGGCGCACGGCCTCGAAGCCCGGCACCGTGGATTCGGATGCGTAGACGAGCCACTGTCCGGCCGGAGCCGGCAGCGTAATCGAGGCGCCGCTGCGGTAGACCGCGTGCGTGCGCCATTCCAGGCTCCCCGCAGGGCGGTAGAAGAACTCGTTCCACCCGGGGGCGAGCCAGAGATCGTTGACGGTCTCGGTCGCCGCCATCGGGCTGCCGTCGGGGCGGTAGACTTCGGCGGGGGTCACGCCGACCACGTCGGCCAGCGGCCAGCGCGCCTCGGTCGTCATGGGAATCGATTCGGCCGGCGGCTCGGCCCAGGCTTCGGCGAACGCGGCCCAGCCGAAGGCGCGCGCGGGGAGCACCGTCTCGTTGCCCGCGAGGTCGGTGACGCGCACCGAAAGGGACACGGCGGTGTCGGTGCGATCGGTGAGCGCGGTGGCATAGACCCACTCGAGGCCGTCGGGGGTGAACGCTTCGCCGCAGACGTCGGTCGCGCCGTTGCAGAAGAGAACCCGGTCGACCCCCGAACCGACGTCGGCAACGTCGACGCGCAACTGGTTGCGCCAGGTCATCCGCGTAAAGTTCTGGGCCGCGGTTCCCCACGCGGCCGTGGGGGCGTCGGCGTCGATGTCGAGAACCAGCTCCTCGCCCGGCCAGACCTTCTCGTCGGCGTCGACGATCCGGCAATCGACGGTGCGGGCGCCCGTGGTCGCGAAGGGTCCGATGGTCACCGACTCGGCCCCTTCGCCGTCGCTGACCGCCAGCTCGGTCCATACGCCGTCGACCGCCATCTCGAGGCGGCTCAGGGCGGTGGCGCGCCGGTACTGCAAGGTCAGGGGTATCGGCACGCCCCCCGTATAGAGCGTGCGCGCCGGGGGAACGAAGGCGCAGGCGCCGTCGTGGATGGGACTCGTGAGGCGGTATTCGAAGAAATACGGGCCCCAGAGCTTCGGATTGCCGGCGCGGCGGGCGAGCACGACGATCTGGCTCGTGCGGATGATGCGCACCGAGAACGAACCGACGTAGGGATAAACCCCTTCGACCGCCGGATCGCGGTCGATGTCGTAGAAGAGCTCCCACTCGGGGCTCCCGGCACTAATGGAGACGGGCAGCGAAAAAGCGCCGTAGTCGCCCGGCGGCGGCGTCGTCACGAGCGTCGGCGGCTCGCCGTCGCAGGTCGTGCACGCCGGCGGGTCGACCGGTTCGCTGGTCGTGCAGGCCGCGACGGCAAGGACGAAGCCGAACAACAGGCCGCGCCATGCCATCGCAGCCCCTCGCATCACATCTGCCCGCGGCGCCGCGCGCGCCACCCCAGACCGAGCAGGGTCAGGACCAGGACGATCAGGCCGGCGTCAGGCTCATTGCCGCCGACGTTGCAACCCCAGTTCCACCACCAGCTCGACGCCTCTTCGACGACGATGACCCGCGAGGCCGTGTTCGTGAGGCCCACGGCATCGGTGGCCCGGACGCGCAGCGTGTGGCGTCCGTTCTCGAAGCCGCGCACCGACACCGACGGTCCCTCGAGGGGTTCCCAGTTCGTGCCGTCCCAAGAGTATTCGGCCTTCAGCTCCTCGAACGGAGTCTGGAAGTCGCGGATTTCGACCTGGACGGCACGGTTATAGGTACCCTGCGGGCTGGGCAGGATGTTGACCAGGGGCGGCACCGTGTCGATGCGGAAGTTGATGAGCGTCGGCTCGAGCGCGGCGTAATTGCCGTCCTGAGCATGTTCGACGGCGCGCAGCGCGAGGGTGTGCTCGCCCTCGGTCAGCGTCGCCAGCTGGAGGATGTCGTCGGCCACCGGCGAGTGCCAGGTGCCGCCGTCGACCGCGTAGGTATACGAGACCTCGGTCTTGCGGTCGGTCATCGCCCGCACGGTCTTCACGTCGAATGAAGGCGTGTTGGTCGCGAACAGGCGCTGCGATTCGAGATCGGGCACGTAGGCCAGCGGTTCGAATCCGTTCTGGGGCGCGAACAGGGCCGCCGATTCCAGCAGGCCGAAGACGTTCAGATTCCCCAGGAACCGCGTGTAGATGCCGACGAAGTCGCCGCCCCCCTTGCCGTCGTCGTTCGGTCCGTCGGGACCGACGTAGAGGAAGTCGAAGGTAAGGTTCTGGAAGCTGAACCGCGCCACGGCGAACACCTGGATGACCGAGCTGAGCAGCGTCGGGAAGAACTGCGACAGGCCGATCATGTCGCACCGGTTCTGGCCTTCGGGCGTATCGCAGAAGGTCTTCTCGATGACGACCGACGAGCTGCCGCGCGTGTTGCCGATGGTCTTGTCGCTCCAGTACCCGGCCGGGAAGTCGCTGCCGTTTTCCCAGGCCGAGGTCAGGTTCGGGTGATTCACGTCGATGTAGAACTCATAGTAGCCCGACACCGTGCGCACGTTCACGAGCTGGCTCGTGCACTTCGGATCGTTGGCGATCATGAGCGGGTCGAGGTAGTAGCAGCGCCTGACGTGCTGCATGGCCAGACCGATGAGGGGCGTCCAGTAGAGCGTCATGATCGACACGTCTTCACCCGTTTCGGGGTCGGTGACGAGCATTTCGAAGCGCACGTCGGGCACCGCCACGCTGAGCATGTAGCTGCCCGACATCGGCCGCGGATCCTCGCTGGCGTCCCGGACGCCGTTCTTGTAAGCCTGAATGTTCGGCGTATACGACATCGTGCCCATACCGGTGCGGATGCGCGGCGAAGCGACGGGGCTGATGCGCACCTTGGCCGTACCGCCCGGATAGAGCACCGCCAGTTCGGGGATGAACGAGGCGAAGGCTTCGGTGCTCAGGATGCTGCCGAGCGCCTTGCCGATGACGTCGGTGCTGTCGCCGCTGATCTCGATGCAGCCGATGCCCGAGGCCACCATCGCCTGCAGGAACTGGGCAAGCGTGCGCTGGTGGATGTGGATACTCAGGTCGTACTGGATCGCGCTCGGATCCATGCTGCCGTCGTTGAAATCCTGGCGCAGCACCGAGTTGGCCGGCATCTGATCCCAGTCGCCGACGGTGTTGCGGCCGGCGTCGACCAGACCCGAACCCGCCGGCGGATTATCGTACGTGTTGTCGAACGACAGCCAGCGCGTGCGCGGGTAAATCGTCTTGAAGAGATCATCGTCGGCGCTGGTGCGCAGCGTTCGCGGGGCATTGTTGCCGTTGAGCTGCATGCACCAGCTCGGGGGGCTCTTGAGCGGATCGAGCGGCCCCTTCCAGTACTCGGGCACGCGCTTGTACTGCGAGAGTAACAGATTGGCGCCCCCCTTCGGATTCGCATAATATCCGCCGCCCGCAGCCGTGACATAGTCATCGTTGTCGTACATCTGGTCTTCGTCTTCGGTCGACGCATGCGCTCCCAGCGAACAGTTCGTGCCGCAGGGGGTCGTGTCGGGGTTCATCAACGTCGGCACGCCGTAGACCGAGTCGGGGAGCGGCGGATCGTTCAGATCGATGTCCATGACGTTGTTCGCGCCCGGCGGCCTGAAGGCGACCGGCTTGAAGCCGATGCTCATGCGCATGTCGGTGATCTCGCGGTTCGCCGCCGAGTACGGCAGCATCGGAATCGGGTAGCGCTTCGTGCCGTCGGGCATGTTCTGCACGGTGTAGCTGCCGCCCACCGCGAAGATACCGGTCTCGATCATGGCCGTGCCCAGCGTGATCGGGTCGCCGAGAATCTGGTTCAGATTCGGGATGGCGGCCGTGAAGTCCGACAGCGCCGGACCGACCAGGTCCTTGAGGGCGTCTTCGATGATGTCGACGATCATCGTCGTCGTGCCGACGGGAATCGTGATACCGAAGATGTCGATCTCGTCGTTGAGAATCTCGCAGAGTGTCGTGCGCCAGGTCGTGATCAGAAGGTCGACCTCGAAGGCATCGCATTCCCCCGAATAGAATGGGTCGTCGGGGGTCACGGTGATGTTGCCGACGGCGATGTCGAAAGCGATGTGATCGGGGTTCAGCTTCTGGTCGTCGACGCTCTTCCAGAACCCGCTGCAGGTCGCCGCCTGCGCGGGATTACACGAGGTGTCGTCGACGCTGTAAAGACGCAGGGTCGCGTCGATGACCATGCTCTTGATGCGGGCGCGGCCGACAGCACGCATGTTGTTGTCTTCGGCGGTAACGGTACCCTCTACGCGGGCGTCGGCAACGGCGGCGATTTCAAGACGGATGTCCTTGCCGCTGAGGCGCAGCTCCATGCGCGGATCGGCGCCGGAGTACAGGTTCAGGTAATCGAGCTGGAACATGTACCAGCCGCCCCCCGGCGTGAAGAGGTAGTTGCGCCAGCTGGGGTTGTTCGTGATCGCCTTTTTGCCGTCGGGCCAAGCCCAGGTGGAGCCATAACCGTCGGTTCGGCTGGTGCAGGTATAGTCCGTGCACGGGGGCTGGGCGCCGCAGCGGCCGGGGCTGCTGAACCCACCGGTATCCGGATGGCCAGGGTACATCCACTTGGCATCGTCCCGATTCTCGTTCAGCGTGCCGTCGGCGTTCCACGTATCGTACGGGTCGCACTGCGTCCACCGGTTCGTCGTGATGTTGAACCACATTTTGGGGCGCATGCAGTTGGCGATGCGGTCTGTATCCTGAAGAATCTCAGGCTGTCCGCTCACGAGGCGGCCGGTATAGAACTTCTCCCCTTCGCAGTCGCGGGAACCGTTGAACGAAGCCCGGTCGACGCTGTGAATCTGCATCTGGTAGATGTTGAAATAGAGCGCGGTGTCGTCGCCGGCCCGGAAGTAGGTGCCGGTGATCCGATCCCAGGCGTTGTTCGGGTTGTGGCCCGCCACCGTCGTGGGCAGCGCGCGGCGCCAGATGTTGACCGGCATGTTCCAGGTGCCGGCGTTGCAGCTGACGGTCCATCGATCGCCGGACTTCCAGCAGATCCAGGCTGCGCAGCTCGTGCAGTTACCGACGTCGGTACAAGTACTTCCGTTACCGCAGCCGTTGATCCAGCGCACGGTGGTGGCGCCCAGGCCGCTCATGCCGCTGAAGGGGCCACGCAGCGTCGGCGGCGCCCAGCCGTTCACCGGGTCGGCGGCATACTCCTGGCGCATGTTGGGGAAGATGTAGAGGCGGATGTTGTACTGCAGATAGGCCGATACGCAGATCCAGACCGCGCACTCGTTGAGCAACTGGGTGCGGGCCGCCGTGCACCGCTTGGCGGCCAGGTTCGACGGGCTGTCGCGCCCCCCGCGGTCGAAGTAATAGCGCTCGGTGCAGAACTGGAGCTGGTAGAAGTCTTCGAAGGGGTTTGCCTTGTCGGCCACGTAGAAGCCGTAGTCGCGATAGGCCAGGCGCACGTCAGACGGTACGGTCGGGAAGTCGTTCCAGCTGAAACCGGGCTTGCGCACCTGCATCCAGAGCGGGCTGGGGGCCACGGCCTGGGTCTTGTTGCAGTCGGGAGTGCATGTGATCGTATCGGCCTCGCCGCCGCAGCTGTTGCAGTTGCGGTAGTGGGTCGAGGTCCAGACGACGTCGTAGCGAACGTAGTCGTAGCTGAGCGGCGTCGTGCGCACGAATCCGGCGTCGCCCGGGTCAGAATAGTTGTAGCCCGGGTCGAGCAGCGTGTTGATGCCGGCGCCGCCGGGGGCCGACCAGGTCTTCATCGTGTCGCGCACGGTGATCTTGAGGTAGTCCCAGGTACCCTTCGTCAGTCGCATGCGCGCCCCTTCATTGACGACGTTGGCGTCGTTGAGGGGGAGCACGAGTTCGGCCTGGGTTTCCTGCGCCTCTGCCCGCGCCGGCAGCAGCAAGCTGAGCGCTGCGGCGAACAACCACATGGTGCGTTTCATGACCCGTCTCCTGTGGAACCTTCCTTGAACTTCGAACCCGTGAGAAAACCGCCGAAGAGCCACTTGGCGTGCTCTGCAGGCATGGCGGGATCCCACGCAGCAATCACATATCCCAATACGTACGCGCCGGCCAGGGCGAGGTCTGTCGCGCCGCCGACGTTCTCACCCCAGCTGCCGCGCGCATTCTGCGTATCAATGACGGCGCGGACGGCAGCGGTGTCGAGCCGCGAGCCGAAGCCCGCGTGCATGATCTCGTAAACGGCGAAGACCCGATCGCGGTCACGCAGGTCGGCGAGCCCTTTCAGGATCTCGTCGACCAGCGGCGCGCCGAGCCGCTTGAAATCAGTGCCGCCGAGGCAGCCGTTGTCGCGCAGACGCAGCAGCCAGTTCAGCCGGCGCACGGGCTCGGGCCAGCGTGCCTGCAAAACGTTCGCGGCGATTTCGGCATTCAGCGTCGCTTCGGTGTCGACGCAGACCGAGGCGAACCGCTGCAGCAGCATGGCCATCGGCAGCGAAACCGGCTTGCCCCGAATGCCGCCGCGCAGCAGGTCGCGCTGCCCGGGCTTCATGTCTTTCAGGCCCGCGCGCCCGTCGAGCGGCAGGCCGGCCATGACGCGCTCTTGGTCTTCGAGGCGCGAGGCATAGTAGTTCGGGTCGAAAGGCACCTTGAGATCTTTATTGAAGGCATGGACGATGGGGACGAAGAACTGCCCCCCCGCCGCCTGAGGCGTCTTGAAGGCTGCCTGCAGCGCCCCCTCGTACCGGGCTATCGCCTCGTCGACGGTCATGCCGTAGAGCACAGACGAGTACGCGATCGGCTCCGACGACTTCACGTCGGCCCACGCCAGCCCCGGCGTCATGGCGATCAGCAATAGATGGAAAAATGCCTTTACCCTCATTGCGTCTTATGATAGCCCGCCGGCTACCCTGACGCAAGGCTCGGCAAACGGGTTTTGTGACGCGCCGCGCTATACCGATAACACCCGTGTTTACTCTTGCCAAATTTACAAGACCTGACGGAAATTGCTTTTTCGCGAGAAGCGGAGCGCTCCGAATTCAAACGTTGTTATTCGCGCCCGCCGAAGCCCCTGAGGTATAGTGAAGGGCTCCCAAGGCCGTATGCTCGCGTTTTTCCGCAGACATTACTTCAACCTCGCCCTCGGCTTTCTGGTCGCCGCGGCCTGGGTGACCCGCGACCGACCGGTGCCGTTCGACCCCCTGCCGGTGCACGCGGCGGCCGTCATGCTGGTCTTTTTTATCACCGGTTTTCTGCTTCCGCTGCGTCAATTTATTTCGGGATTCCGCAACGTTCGTCTGCATGTTTTCGCGCAGGGACTGTCCTATGCGGTCTTTCCGCTCGTCACCTGGGGGCTCGTGGCGGCGGCGGGCGATGCGCTGCCGCGCGACATGCGCCTCGGGTTTCTGGTGCTCGGCATCCTGCCCACCACCATCACGTCATGCGTCGTCTTCACGAACCTCGCGGGGGGCAATCTGGCCGCCGCGGTCTTCAACGCCGTGTTCGGCAACTTCGCGGGCATCGTGCTGAGCCCGCTGCTGTTCGTGCTGTTCGTCGCGCGCTCGGCGGGAATCCACTTCGACCCGACGCAGCTCACGCGCCTGGTCGCCCTCATCGTGATTCCGCTCATGGTGGGACTGCTGGCACGCACGCGGGTCACGGCGCCGCCGCCGCGGCTGATGCGCGCCCTGCCGTATATTTCGGCGACGGCCCTGCTCACGATCATCTTCTTCGCCGTGCATGACGCCTTCGCTCCCGCCAGCGCCGTCTGGGGGTGGTCGGCCGCCGAGCTCGCGCTGCCGCTGGGGCTTCTCGTCGCCCTGAACGCGATCATGATGGGGCTCGCGTGGGGGCTCGGGCGCGCCTTCGGCTTCAACCTTGCCGACCGCAAGGCGGCGCTCTTCGTCGGCGTGCAGAAGACGATCGCCATGGGTCTGCCCATGATCCATTTCTTCTTCGCCACGCAGCCCGACCTGATCGGCACAATGAGCCTGGCGCTGGTCGTCTACCACCCGATGCAGCTGATCATTTCGGGCATGCTGGCGCCGCGCCTCGCGAAAATTGACGATTGACGATTTACGATTGACAATTTACCGTCAAGGGCGAGGACGCTACTTCCGTTCGCCCCGAGCTGACGGCGCGGCTCGACAGGAACGGTCCTTTGACGACTGAAGACTGAGAGACTGAGGACTGGAGACTGCCATGCAACGAACCGCGCTCGTAACCGGCGGCGCCGTGCGCGTCGGACGCGCCATCGCCGAAGCCCTGGCCGACGCCGGGTTCCACATCGCCATCCATGCGCACTCGAGCGATGACGCCGCGCGCGCCGTCGCCGCAAAGCTCGCTTCGGCTTCCGTGCATCTTGCGGACCTCACGGTGGATGGGGGCGGCGAGCGGCTCGCCGGCGAGGTGGCCGCCCTGCGCGGGCGCGTCGACGTGCTCGTGAACAGCGCGGCCGATTTCTTTCCCACGCCGCTCGGCGCGACGACGTATGCCCAGTGGGAGCGCCTGCACGCGCTCAATCTGCGCGCGCCGTACTTTCTCGCGCAGGCCGTGCGCCCGCACATGTCTCCCGGCGGTTGCATCGTGAACGTCGCCGACGTGGCCGCCGAGGCGCCATGGCCGGGCTACGTCTCCTACGGCATCACCAAGGCGGGAATCGTGGCCATGACCCTCGGGCTCGCGCGCGAACTGGCGCCCGACATCCGCGTGAACGCCGTGTCGCCGGGACCGGTCCTCCTCCCCGAACGATACGATGCGGAACAGCGGCAGCGCAGTATCGACCGCACCCTGCTGGGGCGCGAGGGTACGCCCGAAGACGTCGCGCGTGCCGTGCGGTTTCTGGTGGAAAACGAGTACGTGACCGGTGCGGTTCTCCCGGTCGACGGCGGACGCCGGCTGAAAGTCCCCGGCGAATAGCGTCGCGGCAATCAGTCCGGCGGAATTTGTCGGCGCGAGGTGTTCGACAGAACGATGAGGTTCGCCTCAATGCCGGCCCCCCGCCCCCCCCCTCCGGCACCGGCCAGCGTTGAAAGCACGATGTCGCGCACGCCGCGGCCCTGCAGATCGCCCGACGCCATGGCCATCCACGGCTTGCCGTTCACCGCGGGCACGTTGCGCGGCGTGAAGGCGGCGGCCCCCGCTGCGCCGGTGTTCTCGAGCAGCACGAAGCTTTCGGCACGCACCGCCTTCGGATCGGGAAACAGTGCGATGGCCGCCAGATCGATGCGGCCGTCGCCCGTGAAGTCTTCGGCGAGCACCTGGCCCACGCCGTGCATCGGGTAGAAAAACGATTTCGCAAAGTGCCCCTTGCCGTCGTTCAGGTGCACGCGCACGCCGTGGTAACGGCGCAGCGCCACGGCCAGCACCAGATCGCCGTTGTCGCCGTTCGCGGTGATGACGTCGGGGGCTCCGTCGCCGTTGACGTCGGCCACCGCCAGACCGGTGTAGGCGAACGACGGCGGCTTCTGAAAGGCCATCTCTTCTCCGAAGGTTCCGTCGCCGGCGTTGCGGAAGAGCACCAGCCCTTCGCGGGCCTGCGACAGCAGCGCCGTGATGTCGGGCAGCCCGTCGCCGTCCATGTCGCCGACGTGCACCCCCACGGTGCCCGGCGCATCGACCAGCCGCCGGTGGAGCGTCATGCGGCTCTTCGCGCGATCGTACCGGTACCAGTCGAGCGAGCCGAACAGGTGGCCGAATTCGTAGACGAGCGCATCCGACGCTGCCCCTTCTCCTTTTTCCCCTTCTCCGCCGGAGCGGCCCGCGCCGAGGTCGGCCAGGTGAACCCGCAGCGGCCGGTAGAGATCGGTCAGCAGCGTCTTGACGCCGACGCCCCCGTCGTCGAACCAGTCGATCATCCGGAGAACCGAGCCGGAGAGGCGCGCTCCCTCGGGGGCCGATTCGCTGGCGATGGAATCGCCGATCAGCGTGACGAGCAGGTCGGCGCCGTCGCGCAGCAGGTGCATGGGGATGGCCGGCACCCGCTGGCGTCGCCGGATATGCCCGTCCGCGTCTGTCTCGAGAACGCTTCCGTCGAGCGCGCCGAGAAGGATCCGGCGGCCGTCGACGGCCACGGCGCTGAAGCCGGGGCCGCTTGCATCGAGGGGGACCGGGCGGACCTCGAAGGGCGCCGCCGCCATCGTCTCGGGCTTGTTCTCCTGCGGATACGGGTGCAGCGGGGCGTGGTAGAGGTAGTACTGGAGAATGCGGAAGAACGCCTCGTTCGACACGGGCGCGTCCCAGGAACCGCCCCACATGTTGGCCCGGCCGAGCCGCGCGACCTGTTCGAACTCCCGGCGGTCGGCGTCATTGGGCTCGAAATCGAGCAGGCCCACCTGGGGAAAATAGCGGCGCTTCATGCGGAACACGTCGACCCAGGAGACCTTGTGGAAGAGGTCGGGGGCCGGCAGCAGGTGGCAGTTGCCGCAAAGTGTCTCGGCCAGGCGGCGCCCTTCTTCGGCCTCGTCCGGGTCGATGGCATCGAACGCAAGAGCGCGGCGATCGGGAAAGGCGAGCAGCAGGCCATCGAGCGCCTCTTTCCACTCGCCGTCGGCAAAGAGCCGCCGCTCGCCCCCCGGGAGCACATGCTCTTCGCGCACCGGCATCCGGCCGGCGCGGGCGATGAGCTTCACGCCGAACCAGACGCCGGCGGCCAGCGCCACAGTCAGAAGAAGCCCCCCCGCCAACCGGCGGCGCGTCGTGCGATTCATGCGTGTTCCCTCGCGCTCAGCCGTGCGCCTCGGCCCAGGTGAAGCCTTCGCCGATGTCGACGACGAGGGGCACCTTGAGGCTCATGACGTGCTCCATGCGGTCGCGCACGGTCTCGCGCACGGCGTCGGCCTCGTCGGCGGCGACCTCGAAGAGCAGTTCGTCGTGCACCTGGAGCAGCATGCGGCTCTGCCACCCCTTCTCGCTGAAGATTTCGTCGATGCGCAGCATGGCCACCTTGATGAGGTCGGCGGCGGAGCCCTGAATGGGCGTGTTGATGGCGGTGCGCTCGGCGAACTGGCGGATCTGGTGGTTCTTGTTGTGGATGTCGGGGAGCATGCGGCGCCGCCCGAAGAGGGTCGTCACGTAGCCCTGCTTGCGCGCCAGCTCGGGCATCAGCTGCAGATACTTCTTTACCCCCTGGTAGCGCTCGAAGTAGCGGTTGATGATCCCCTGGGCTTCTTCCTGCCCGATGTTCAAGGCCGCCGACAGCCCGTAGGCGGTCTGACCGTAGGCGATGCCGAAATTGACCGCCTTGGCCTTGCGCCGCATGGCGTCGTCGACCTGCTCGGGTTCGACGCCGAACACCTCGGCGGCCGTGCGGCGGTGCACGTCTTCGTTCTGCGCGAAGCTCTCCTGCAGAATCGCGTCGTCGGCGATGTGCGCGAGCAGGCGCAGCTCGACCTGGCTGTAGTCGAAGCTCATGAGGCGCATGCCGGGCGCCGCCGTGAAGGCGCGCCGGATCTTACGCCCCTCTTCGTCGCGGATGGGGATGTTCTGAAGATTCGGGTCTGAGCTCGACAGACGTCCGGTGGCGGCCACGAGCTGGTTAAAGCGCGTGTGGATGCGCCCGTCGGGCTCGATGAGCGTCTGCAGGGCATCCACGTAGGTCCCCTTGAGCTTGGCCAACGAGCGGTAGTGCAGGATCAGCCGCGGAAGCGGGTACTCGAGCGCCAGCTTCTCGAGCACCTCACTGTCGGTGGAGTACTGGCCGGTCTTCGTCTTGCGGATTCCCTTCGTCGAGTAGCCGAGCTTCTCGAACATGATCTCGCCGAGCTGGCGCGGCGAGTTCGGGTTGAACTCGGGCCCCGCGATGGCGCGGATCTCCGCTTCGACGGCGGCGATGGCCGTGGCCAGTTCTTCGCCCTGACGCACGAGCTGGTCGCGATCGACGCAGATGCCGGCGTGCTCCATGCGCGCGAGCACCGCCGTCAACGGCCGCTCGATGCGCAGGTAGAGATCCATCAGGTGCTCGCGGATCAGGATCGGCTCGATCTCGTGCAGCACGGCCAGCGCGGCCTGAGCGCGCGCGGCGGCGAGCGGCGCGAGCTCTTCGGGAGGAACGTCGGCGAACTTCCGTGCAGCGCGCCCCTGCCCGCACACCGACTCCCAGCCCGACAGCTTGCGGCCCAGATAGACGTCGCAGAGCTTCTCGAGCGCGTGCGCGGGGAGCGAGGGGTTGACCAGGTAGCTCATGATGCCGACGTCGTCGATGGCGGGGAGCGCTCCGTCGCCGACCGTCGCGAGCAGCCCGAGCAGAATGCCCTTGGCGTCGGTGCTCACCAGGCGCACATCGGTGCGCGCCAGGAGGGTGTGGAGCGCCTCGGCCGCGTCCTTCCACTCGGCCCCGAGGGGCATCACGAGCGCTTCGCCGTCGGCCGGGGCGGCCACGAGCGCGGCCGGCCGCCGGAAGCGGGCGTCTTCGGGCTCGGCCACGAGCTCTACCGACCAGACGGAACCGGGGGCCGCCGCCTGCAGCGCCGCGCGCAGCTCTCCGGCAGCACGCACGATGCGGTGGGGTACGGCGACGGCATCCATGCGCGGCGCCGCCTCTTCGCCTTCGGCGAGGGCGAACTCGGTCGACAACTTCTTCATCTCGAGTTCGTTGAACAGCTCCGAGAGCAGGTGCCGATCGGGCTCCTGCATACCCAGCTCTTCGAGCCGGACCGGCAGCTCGCAGTCTTCCTTGAGCTGCACGAGGCGGCGTGAAAGGCGGGCGGCATCCTGGTGCGTCTCGACCTTCTCGCGCATCTTGCCCTTGAGCGCGCCGGTGGATTTGAGCAGGTTCTCGAGGGAGCCGAACTCGGTGATCAGCTTGACGGCGGTCTTCTCGCCGATGCCGGGAATGCCGGGCACGTTGTCGACCGCGTCGCCCATGAGCGCGAGCACATCGCCGAGCTTCTCGGGGGGCACCCCCCATTTCTCGACGACGCCGTCGCGATCGTAATACTTGTCTTTCATGGTGTCGAGCTGAAAGACGCTGCCGCCGACGAGCTGCATGAGGTCTTTGTCGCTGCTGACAATCACGACCTTCCACCCGGCATCACGCGCCGTGCAGGCCAGCGACGCGATGACGTCGTCGGCTTCGAAGCCCTCGAGCTCGAACTGGGGGATGCGGAAGCCGTCGAGCATCCTGCGGACGACCGGGAACTGCACGGTGAGATCCGAGGGGGTCTCTTTGCGGGTACCCTTGTACTCGCTGAACATGGCGTCGCGAAAGGTCGGGGTCGACGGGTCGTAGGCGGCGACGACGGCGTCGGGCTTGTGCTCGCGCAACAGCTTGAGCAGCATGTTCGCGACGCCGTGCACCGCGCTCGTGGGAAACCCGCGGGAGTTGGTCAGCGGCGGCAGAGCATGGTACGCGCGGAAGATGATGTTCGGCGTATCGATGAGATAGAGGGATTTCTGGGACACGGAGCGTTTGGATTCCTGATTCTTAATTCTTAATTCCTGATTCCTCAGACGCCCCCCCTGTCGTCCCCCGACGGGGGACCTGAAGCAGAGGGGATACATGAGGCTTCCCCGTATCCCTCCACCGATGGTCTGCCGAAGCAGCGCGAAGGAGAAAACGAGGGGGGGCCGGAACGGAAACCGGGCCGTGCGTCAGCGCACGATGACCTGCACGAGCCGCTCGGGAACCAGGTACTCGCGGGCGACGCGGCGAACGTCTTCGGGCGTGACCGCGCGGATACGGTCCGGATACTCGTCGAACGTGAAATTATACCCGAGGCCGTTCAGTTCGCCCCCCAGCATCGTTCCGGCGCGTCCGCGGCGGCTCTGCAGGTCGACAGCGAGATTGCCGATGAGAAAGTTCTTCGCCTCCTCGACTTCACGGTCGGTTACGCCGCGCTCCTGCAGTAACACGATCTGCTGCCGGATGCCCTCGTGGGCCTCGTCGAGCTTTTCGGGGGCGCTCGCAATATAGACGATGTAGCTGCCCGCCATCTGGCGCATGGGCAGGATGCTGGTGACGACATAGGCCAGGCTCTGCCGGTCGCGGAGCTGCACGAAGAGACGCCCCCCCATGCCGGCCATGACGGCGTTCATGACTTCGAAGGCGTAGCGGTCTTCACCCTTCACTCCCGGCGCCGGCCAGCCGTAGAAGATGTGGCTCTGGGCCTTCTGCTTACGCACCTCGCGCGCGATGGGCTCGCGGTGGTCGGGCAGGTTCACGGGGGGCACTTCAACGGTTCCCTGCGCGCGATGGGTGGCGAATTGCCGGGCATAGGCGTCGATGAACGCGTCGGGCTCGAAAGCGCCGACGACGGTGAGCGTCAGCAGGTCGGGACGCAGGATAGTGCCGGCGTAGGCGGCCAGGTCGGTGCGCTGCAGGCGGCTCACGACCTCCGGATCGCCGAGCGGCATGCGCCCGTAGCCGTTCTCGCCGAACATGGCCGGGAGAAACGAGAGCAGCCCGACGGTGAACAGATCGTCTTCGCGCTGGCGGAACTGTGCCTGGAGCAGCGTGCGCACCGTTTCGACCTCGGGCTCGGGAAAGGTCGGCCGCTGCAGGAGCTCGGCCAGCAGGGCCAGCCCCTCGTAGGGCTGCGCCTCGGACGAGCGCAGCCAGGTCATGTTGAAGGTCGTGGCGTCAGAGCCGGGCGACATTCCGTACCGGCCGTTGATGGCCTGCAGCCGATCGGAGATCTCCTCGCGGCTCAGGTTCTCGGTGCCCCGGGCGAGCACCGCGGCCATGAAGTTCGTGATGCCCGCCTGCGCCGCGGGTTCGGCGCGCAGCCCGCCGGCAAAGCCGCCGGATACGGCGAGAATGGGGAGCGCCGCATCGGGGCGCAGGATCAGGCGCGTGCCGTTGTCGAAGGCGACCACGGTCGTGTCCCCCTCCTGCCGGCGATCGGTGACCTGCAGGGGGCGCGGGGCGCCGGGGGCCTCGAGCGGGCGCCGCACGGTCGCCTTGCCGGCCTCGAGCGTCGCCTTGCGCTGCTGCGCCGCGTCCCACTCTTCGCGTACGATGCGGGCCAGGGCGCCGGTGTCGGCCTCGGGGGCGCCGGGGTTGCGCACGACGCCCACCGACAGGTATTCGGGGCGGATGTAACGGGCCGCCGCCGCCGCCACATCTTCGGGCGTCAGCGCCTGGATGCGCGCGAGATAGCGCGCGCCGAAGTCCAGATCGCCGGCGATCATGTGGAACCAGCCGAGCTGGCCGGCCATGTCCTGGGTCTTCTCGAGGTTGTAGATGAAGGAGCCGGTCACGTTTGTCTTGGCCAGTTCGAGACGCTCGGGCGGAACGAAGCCGTTCGCGACGTCGAAGATCACGGCCAGCGTGTTGCGCAGCACGGCTTCGCGTTGTTCGGGCTCGTAGTTGGCGCCGGCCATGAACATGCCGTCCTGCAACGGCGTCCACGAGTACGAGAACACCGAGCTGGCGATGCGCAGCTCGTTGACGAGGCGCTCGTTCAGCAGCGCCGTGCTGCTGCCGCTCAGGATGTCGGAGAGCACGTCCATGATCCAGGCGTCTTCTTCGCGCACGGAGGGGATCTGGAAGGCCATGGCCATGCGTTCGCGCTCGAAGGGGCGCGTCGTGGCCGTGGCCGCCAGCGCGCTGCGGCGCACCGCCGCCGGGCGCTCGGGCTTCAGTTCGGGGTTGTCGCGGAAGCCGCCGAACAGCTCGGCGATGGCCGCGCGCGCTTCGGCGACGTCGAAATCGCCAGTGACGACGACGGCCATGTTGTTGGCGACGTACCACTTGTGAAAGAAGTCGAGTATCTGCGGCCGGGTGAGCGAGCGCACGGTCTCGATGCTGCCGATGACGGGGCGGCCGTACGGATGCGTGGGAAACACGCTGGCCGAGAGCAGCTCGTACATGGCGCGCTCGGGGTTGTCTTCGCCCCGCCGGATTTCTTCGACCACCACCTCGAGCTCCTTGCGCAGCTCTTCGGGATCGAACGTGCTGTTCTGCGTCGCGTCGGCCAGGATGTCGAGGGCCGTGCGGTAGTGCTCTGACGGGATCACGATGTGGTAGACGGTCTGATCGCTCGACGTATAGGCGTTGATATCGCCGCCGGCCGCGCTCACCGTGCGGCCGATCTCACCGAGACCGCGTTTCTCCGTCCCCTTGAACAGCATATGTTCGAAGACGTGCGCGATGCCCGCCTCTTCGGGCTTTTCGTAGGCGCCGCCGACGCCGACCCAGACCTGGGTGGCCACGACGGGGGCCGAATCGTCGGGGAGCAGGATGATATCCATCCCGTTGTCGAGCGTGTAATGAATCGGCTCGGGAATGGGAGCCGCGGTCTGCGCCGCCGGTGCCGGGCCCCGCCGCTCGGGCCCTGTCGCACAGGCCGGGGCGACGACGGCAAGGGTGAGCAGCCAGAGGGGAACAACAGCACGAGTGCGCAACCGCATGGGGAACCTCCGCAAAGGAAACCACCATTATACAGGCGCCGACACGCGATGGGCAGGTTTGGGGAATCTACAATTTACGATTGACGATTGACGATTGAGGCAAGTGACGAGTTACGAGTGCCCCCCTCCGTCACGGAATGGATTTGCAGCAAGCGTTCCCTCCGCTGGGGGCACTTCACACGTGGACCTCGGCAATTCCGGGGTTTTGTTTGCTCGGTGCTCAGTGCTTGGCGCTCGGCGCTTTGCCCCGCCGGAGTCCGCCCTCCGATCAGTAGCCCGATTCGAGCAGCCAGACCTTGCCGCGGTAGACCCAGCGCTCCTGGGTGGTGACCTTCTGGCGGGTCACGTCGGGAAGTTCGACCTGGAAGCGGACGACCGAGACGATGGCC
Organism: bacterium; assembly: GCA_041690355.1. Taxonomy (GTDB): domain Bacteria; phylum J088; class JAWLBW01; order JAWLBW01; family JAWLBW01; genus JAWLHK01. The sequence continues at coordinate 133,422 of JAWLHK010000005.1, forward strand.
GTCGTGGCCGGATCGGCATAGGCCGGCTCGCCGGGGCGGGGGTACTCGACGCGGTCGACACGGTACTCGTCGATGTCGAGCACCTCGATGCGATCCCGGTACTTGTCGAGAAATTCGCTGCGTTGTTCGGGAGCCACGTACAGAACGGCCTGCTCGACGCGCTTCCACCGCAGGTTGCGGTGAAACTCGCTCACCTGCGGCATCAGGGTGGTCGATTGGCTGCTCGCCGCGCAGCCGGTGGTGAGCAGGAGCCCGAGTAGAAATGCGCGCAGGATCATGGCGGGAGAAAAAGCGAAGGGGGACGGCGAATCGCCGTCCCCCTCGGAGATTACATGTCTTTCAACGCGTCGACGATGAAGCCGCCGACGACGCCGTCACGCGAGAGCGCGCCGACGAAGGCGTTCAGCTCGATGAGGGTCGCCGGGCGGAAATCGGCATCGCTGGCGTCGAGCTGCGCGAGGCCTTCACCCACGTCGGCGTTGTCGCCCGCGAAGTTCTTGGCGAGCGAGCCGAGGTTCAGGTAGAGCAAGCCGTGCAGCGAGGCGTCCTGGAACGCGATGTAGGGCAGATAGCTCACGAAGCCGTCTTCGCCGATGATGTCGAGGCCGAAGTTGGTCGTCAGGTTGGTGACTTCGCTCGCGAAGTGCGGCGTGTCCATCTCGACCCAGCCATCAACGCAGGTGAGCTTGTCGCTGACAGGCAGCGGAATTTCGCCGGCCGTCGCGGCACACTCGAGCTCCATGACGAACTGGTTCTTGACGAGCAGGCACTCTTCTTTGCTGGTGCACGGCTCGGTCTGCCACGCGGGGAGCAGGTCGCGCACGTTGCCGGCGCGGCCCGAACCGTTGACCTGGAAGAAGGCGTAGGGGTCGAGCTCGATCGTATCCCCCAGAATACTCTCGATCTGCGGCAGCAGGCCCCCCTTCGGCAGGCCGATGAAGCCCGAGGCCACCGAGTCGATGAGCGGGCCGAGGTCGACGAGCAGGTTGATGCGCGGACGTTCGGCATACATCGAGGCGTAGTTTTCAAGCTGCGCCAGGTCGGTGGCGAGCAGTCCTTCGGGAGGCGACTGGATGTCGGCCCAGGTCAGGTTCACGCGAATCTTCTGGAGCAGGCAGGCCGTCTGTTCGCTCAGGAAGCGCAGGCCCGTCGTGTTGCCGAGCTCGGTGTCGAGGATGCGGAAGGGTTCGGGGCCTTCATCGGGATCGCGGCGCGGGTCGGCTTCCATCTGCGCTTCGAGATCGGTGCAGCGGTCGGCCAGCGGTTCGAGCGGCGGATCGTAACGGCCGTTGCCCTTCTTGGCACTGCCCTGGGCGCGATCGACATAGCCGAGGATGTCCCGCTCCATCGCATCGTGCGAGGTCGCCTTCGCGTCGTTCTCCCCTTCCTGGTCGTCGGTTTCGAGCGACGTCAGGTAGAGCGCGGTCTGAAAGAGCTTCACGGCCTCGCCCAGCTGCTTGCCCCCCTTGACGACCAGTTCGTTGCCCCCGTCTGCCTTCACGGAGAGGAAGTCGGGGTAGTTCGGGTCGTTCAGCACGTAGGTGACGACGCCGACGAGGTCAGAGAGATTGTCGGCGCCGGCGACGGCGAAGTAATCGTAGGCGCGCAGGATGTCGAGGTTGAGGTCGACGCTGTCGGCGATGTTGAGCACGCCGACGACGGCGCGAATCGGGGCGCCGAGCAGAAAGGCGTCACCGCGATCGAATTCACCCTTCAGGTCGAGGGTCGGCTCGTCGGAGTCGGTCAGGTAGATCGGCAGCGACTTGATGCGGAAGGTGAACCCCGGGTCGGCCTGCACGAGAAAGAGGTCGCGGTCCATGGCTTCGAACTTGCCGCGCAGATCGTGAATCAGGTCGGTGATGAGCTGATTGACGAACTGGTTCTCTTCCTGCGACTTGGGGGCGAGGCCGCCGGTGAGCGACGTCACGAGCCGAATCGTGTCGGAGAAGCTGAGCAGCTGCGAGAGCACGACGCCGAAGCGCGCTTCGGAATTGAGCGGATCGTATTCTTCGAGCACGTGGCGGAAAGCCTCTTCGGCGTGCCCCCACTGGTTCTGGCCCAGGCGATCCTTGCCCTGGTTGATGAGGGTTCTGATATCCCGATCACGCGCCGAGAGCTCTTCTGTGTCGCTCGTGCAGCCGGCAGACATCAGAAAGGCGACGAGGGGCAGGGCTACGAGCGGCCTGGCAAGCTTACGCAGGAACATATCTACTGTCTCCGGGTACCCGAGTTTTGGCGTATAGATTAGTAGAGCGCCGGTAAAATGTCAAACTTCTCAGTAGCTTCTTCCCCTCGCGGGTGATTTGTCACACGAAGGGGTCAGTGAAGAATGCGCATCCCGAACGAAACGGCCAGCTCGGCGGGCACCCCCAGGTTGCCCCACGGCCCGTCGGGCGCGGGCGCCTCGAGGGGATAGTAACGGGCCGCGCCGTAGAGCACCACGGGGCGCGTGATCTGCGCGTCGAGCCCCGCTTCGACCCACGGACGCAGGGTGGTCGAGCGCTCGGTCAGGGCCTCGACGGTGCGCCCGCCGCTGCGGTAGGCATCCCGCCGGTAGGTGCGGAACACGGCGTCGCCGCCGAGGGCGAGCGGAAGGTCGAGGCCGCCGGCCACGCCGTCGAAGTGCAGGAGGGGCTGGCGGTAGCGGAAGAGGAGGCCGGTGCGCACTTCCGCATAATTGAGCTGCCTGACCCCGCCGGCAACGGTCGTCTGCGGGTGCAGTTCGCGGAAGGAAAAGCCAGCGCCGATCCCCAGACGCGGGTGAAAGGTGAATTCCTCTTCGAGGCCGACGCCGCGGAGGGGGCGGCTGACCTCGCGCGAGGGGGCGCCTTCAGGCTCGATGACGAGCGGCTCGGCCGGGTAGGACAGGCCGAGGTACTGCAGCGTGAACGCGAGCGGGCGGCGGTCGACCATGACCCGCAGGAGCCGGCCGTCTACGGCGACGGGAGCGACCTGCGTGTTCGCGGGATAGCCGCGCCCCGGGGGGAGGTATCCCAGTTCGACCGGGGTCCCCGGCACTTCTCCCGGATCTTCGCCGCTGTAGCTGCGGGCGATGTGCACCCGGTCATCGGTACCTGCGGTGGCCAGGGCGGGGAGCAGGCAGGTGCAGGAAAGCGGCATGAGCCCGGCAGACAGGGCATCGCGGGAAAACAGCCGGTTGGCCGGAACGACGGTGGTGACCGCCGCGCGCCCCTCGCCCACCTCGACCGTGTGCATGGCGTAGGGTTCGTCTTCGATCACGACGACGGGGGTTTCGCCGACCAGACGGCCGTTGAAACGCACCGGCTCGCCCGGCGGGTCGGACGTGATGATCAGCGGATGCGCGCACGCCGTGCCGAGCGCTCCGGCAAGCAGACCGATCGCGACCCGGAACCCGGAGCCGAACGTCATCCGGTCGCCCGCGGATAAAGATAGTCGTTCAGGATGCGCAGCGCGAAGAGCACGTCGACGGCGTCGCGCCCCGCCAGTACCGCCTCGGCCTGCAGCCGCTCGAGCGCGCCGCGAATGCGGTCGACGGTTTTCAACCGGTCGACGAGCAGTTCGAGCGTCTCGGGATCGACCGCCAGGCTCAGGCCGCCGGCCACCTCGCGCGCAACGGCCGCGAGAATCTCCGGCTCGGGGGTCAGGGAGACGACGCAGCCGCCGCCTGCCCTGAAGGCGTGAACGATCGCGCCGGCCTCGGGATCTTCGGCGTCGATGGCGGTTATCGTCGGCACCGGGGCCGTCGTCGCGACCGGCAGCGATACCGACGGCTCGATGCGCACATCGACGCCGGCTTCTGCGGCCAGGCTGCGGGCGTATGCGAGCAGGCGCCTCTTTCCGGCCCCGCGGGGACCGCAGACGAGCACGGCCCGGTACTCCGGATCGCCCCGGACGGCGGCCTCGATCGCCCGGACGGCGAGCGCGTTGGCGGGGGTGAAATAAAAGGCGGACGGCATCGCCATGGATTGTGAGCGAGGCGACCGATCTTTGCAAGTCCGGCGGGCGGGCAGGGGCGCGTTGACAACGGCGCAAGTGTATGTTTTAGTGTAGACTTTCCCGTCTCTAGGGGACGGTTCGCCGTCAGAAAAGGGAACCCCATGGCCGTCGACACTCGAAAACTGAAGGATCAGGCGAATGAACTTGCCCTGAAGGGTAAGAACAAGGATGCCATCGCCCTGCTCGATCAGGTCATCAAGGCCGACAAGACCGACGTCAAGTCCATGGTCAAGCTGGGGGACCTTTACAAGAAGATGAGCCAGACCAAGGAGGCCGTCGCCGCCTACACGATGGCCGCGCGCCTCTACGCCGCGCAGGGATTTCTCGTGAACGCCATCAGCGTGAACAAGATGATCCTCGAGCTCGACCCCAACCATAAGGAAGTGCAGGAAGCGCTGGCCGATCTGTACGCCAAGCGCGAGCAGACGGCGGCCCCCGCCGGGGCCGGCGGGCAGGTCAAGGGGGCGAGCCTCGAACTGCTCGAACAGTTCCGCAAGAAGCCCAAGGATGCGCCCGCTGCAGCCCCCGCCGGCGCCGCAGCCCCGGCCGCGCCCGCCGCAGCCCCGGCCGAAGAAGAGGGCGAAGCCGAAGACATTCTCGCCTCGCTGCCGCAGATTCCGCTCTTTTCGCATCTGACGCGCGACGAGTTCATCAGCATCATCGATCAGCTGCAGATTCAGGTCTACGAGCCGAACGATCTGGTCATCAGCGAAGGCGACCACGGCGATTCGTTCTTCGTCATCAACCGCGGCACGGCGGCGGTGACCAAGAAAGACCCCAAGGGGAAGGAGATCGAGGTCGCCACGCTCAACGAGGGCAACTTCTTCGGCGAGTTCGCGTTTCTGGCCGATTCGGACCGGCGCGCCTCGGTGATCGCGAAGACCGAACTCGAGGTGCTCGAGTTCAGCCGTACCAAGCTCGACCAGCTCATCCGCAAGCACCCGCGCGTCAAGGAAGTGATGCTCGAGTTCTACCGCGAGCGGGTCATGAGCACCCTGCTCACGATCAGCCCCCTTTTCCAGCCCTTCAACGAAGAGGAAAAGAACGACCTGATTCGCAAGTTCGTTTTCGCCGAGATGCCGCCCAAGGGGGTCATCATCCAGGAGAACACCGACGGCGACGGGCTCTACCTCATCATGAGCGGCGAGGTCGAAGTGACCAAGGCGGGGGCCGACGGAAAGCCGGTGCCCCTGGCCGTGCTGAAAGAGGGCGACTTCTTCGGCGAGATGTCGCTTCTGCTGCGCCAGAAGACGACCGCCACGGTAACCGCAAAGACGAAGGCTTCGCTGTTCAAGCTGCCGAAGCAGGTGTTCAACGAAGTCATCCTCACCCACCCGCAGATTCTGGAAGTGGTCGGCGAGTTCATCGAAGCCCGCCAGCAGTCGAACCAGAAGATGCTCGGCAACGCCGCCGGCGCCGCACAGGCCGGGATGGTCTGAGCGCGGCGTTTGCCGCGCAATGGCAAATGGCAAGCGGATGCCAGAGGCAGCCAAGGGCTTTCGCCGACCGCCGACCAGCGACCAGCGACTGACGACTGTCAGGGGATGAGCAGGATGTCGACGCCGCGCTTGCCGACCTGACGCAGCTCGTACGTGCCGTCGGGAGTCTCCCAGCGCGATGCCCCTTCGGCGGCCTCGACCGGTTCTCCATACCGGCGCACGAGAGCCATGCGCACGGTGTCATGGAATTCGGCCCGATCGGCGCGCGAGTCCCAGACGGTCGACCAGAAGAGCCCCAGATCGTCGGCAGAACCCTCGCGGCGGTAGAGACGATACCGGTCGCCCCCCCAACCCGCCGCCGCCATGTCTGCCGCGAGCTTGCCGACCGGCGCCAGCAGCAGTGCCTGAACGCCGACTTCGCCCATCGTGTCTTCTTCGACCAGCTTCAGTCCGGCCATTTCGGGGATGTCGCCGGCGAGCTGCACGGCCACGGGCTGGTCTTCGCCGGCCCAGTATTTCTCGGGATGCAGCACCTGCTCTGACGACGCCGGCGGTTTCGTGTACACCTGATCGAGGGCATCGGTGCCCCCCTGGTTGAAGACGAAGCCCGCAAAGCGCAGCCCGTCGATGTAGGAGAACAGGAGCACGCGGCGCACCGCTTCGGGCACCTTGTTCCACGACTCCATCATCTCTTCTTCGGGTCCGGTCGATGGCCGGAAGGCCGCCTTGCGCATCGGGCGGCGCAGCACGTAATTGACGCCGACCAGCATGGCGTCGCCCTCGACGAACGCCTTGCGCGCCATCAGGGCGTCTGCGTTCTCTTCGACTGCTTCGAGATAGGTCTTGAGATCGAAATGCTGGTCGCCAAGGGCGTGGGTGAGTTCGTGCGCGAGCAGGAACTCACCGGCCAGGTCGCGCTGCAGAAAGACTTCGAGCGCGGCCATGGCGCCCGATGACGGGCTGTTGCCGTCGACCAGGCGCATGCGCTTGAGCTCGGGATCATAGTATCCGGCAATCTGCTCGGTAAGCATGTCGAGCATGAGCGCGCGCAGGCTCAAATCGCCCGGCATGAGCCCGAGCTTCTTGAAGAGCAGCTCCTGTGCTTCGAGCTTCTCGGGCTCGACCTCGGCCTCGAACTGCGCGAGCAGCTCGGTACGCAGTGCGTTGCGGTCGACCAGTTCGACCGGCAGCTCGCCCTTGAGGGGCAGATTGCGCTGGCGCGCAACCTCGCGCACGATGCGGTTGATGGCCGGCGTGTTCAGCTTCTCGTCCTGCACGAGGCGGAAGCTCGCGCAGGAGGCCAGCGAGGCGACCAGCGCCCCGGTCAGGAACGTCCGGCCCAGCGCCATTTGCCGTCCTCGTACTTCCACACGTGGGTCTGCTCTTCGGCCGGCGCGGCGGTCGGGTGTTCGCGATACTGCCCCTTGAAATATTGCACCTTGACCCGGGCGCTCGCCTTGAGGTAGTCGATGTCGGGCTCGTCGGGCGACATGCCGACGTTGTAGCGCCCCTCGCGAAAGCTGCCGACCAGCGACTCGAAGTCCTGCACGGCAGAGTCCACGACGAATTTGCGGGCCGAGTCGAACTCACCCGTATTCATGTACTTGTTGAAATAGAAAACCGACGGGCCCATGCTCTTGCGCATCTGGGCGGCGTCGACGCGAGGCCGCTCGCAGGCCGAGAGCAGCACGGCGAGCACGAAAAGAAAAGAAAGGGTACGCATGAGCCTCAGTATACCCCGACCGTGCCTGCGGCTTCCAAGTCAGGGGGCCACGAAAACGGGATTACTGTAAATCCACGGGTACTCGACGATGAGCCTGTCCGCGAATTCCCCCAGCTCCTCGGCCAGGTGGTGCGGGGTCATGCGCACCTCAACCCGGTAGATGCCCGGCGCTGCGAGCGGAATGCGCAGGTCGTGGCTGCCGCGCGCGATCTCGGTGCGTTCGCCGCCGGCAATGCGGTAAACCACCGCGACGACGGCCGGCGGCGTGCGTTTCGGATTCAACCCGTAAACGCGGGGAACCGAGACGACCAGCGCATCGCCGACGGAGGCGTCGCCGCCCATTTCGACGGCGCCCTCTTTTCCCTCGGCATAGAAATCGAAGCCGGCCGGAACGCCCAGGGCTTCAAAGGCGACGAATCCGTGAAGCGACTCGATGGCCGCACGGGGGGCCGCGAGCGGCAGCGGTCCGGCGCCCTCACGAACGCGGATGCGGTTCGAGAAGAACGACATCATGCGCCGGTAGCTGTCGCCCCGCTCACCGTCGCGCATTCTGTTGACGAAGACGTTCTCGTGCGCATCCGTCCCCGCGAGCCCGGCGACCTTGCGCACGGCGAGCATGCGCTCCCAGGCGCGGAGGGAGACATCGTTGGGCGCGAAGAAGGTGAGAAAGGCCAGATCGGGATGCGGGCCGTCCTCTCCAGGTTCCGCGAATTTGAGCATGTCAGCCAGATAGGCGATCCCGTCGAGGCCGAGGTGGTTTTCCCGGATGCGCGGGTCGACGTTCGCGTGCAGGTTGTAGATTTCCATGCCGGCGAGCGGCACCGTGGCGTACCAGCCGAACTCCTTGCTCTCGGTATGCGGCAGAAAGAGCAGGGCGCCCTTCTCCCGCAGGCGCGCAATCGTCGTCGCGTCGGTGGCATCGTAAAGGGCGGCACGCACGGCGGGATCGGGATCGGCGTGTTCGGCGAGCCCTCCGGGCATCAGGTTCGTGCTCTCGTAGCCCGCCTGGAGCAGCACGGCGCGCCCGTCGTCGCAGCGCAGGCGGTTGGCTACCGGTTTGCCATTCGTGACAACCAGCTCGTCCCCCTCGGCGTACAGCAGCGTCTCGGGGTACTCGTGATCTTCGTACCGGGCCGGATGATCCGTGAGAAAGATGTAGTCCTGTGCGGTCGCGCAGATGCCGGCGCGCAGATTGGCGAGGCATTGCTCGTCGGTGAACTCGGGGCGCTCGTGCCCGTCGCAGGCGTCGTGCGACATCCACGAATGCAGGTGGACGATACCGCGATACTCGCGCCAGCCGCGCGGCGCCGGCAGGTCGGCCGTATCGACGGCCGTCCCGGGCGACCAGACAATCTCGCCGGGGGCGGGCTCCGGGTCGCGGGCGGTGCAGGCTGCGAGAGCAAGAGCAGGCAGGAAAATGGATCGGCGCATGCCCAACATGCTAGCAAGGGTGCGCGTGCGAGGCCAAGGGCAGTCGTCAGTCGTCAGTCTTCAGTCGCTGGTCGCTGGGCGCTGGGGGGGAGTTCACTCGTAGCGGGTAGCTTGGCCTCAGAATCCATTCGTGCAAGCACATCCCCGTTCGTGTCGAGCCGACGGTGAGGGCAGCGCCTGAGGGACGGCGAGACAGGCACATGGAGTTCACGTGCGCCCCCTCGCTGTCGGCTTCCACTGCCGTTTCAACCCGTCAGCTCGGGACGAACGGATAATCGTCAACGGTGAATCGTAAATCGTTCCCGGCGTGACACACATGCGCCATGATGCGTGAGGTGCGATAATGAAGGTTTTCTCCCGTGAGGACCGAAATGCGCCCCCTGCCCGACCACCCCCTGCACAAATTGCTTGCCGAGCGCATCCTGATCATCGACGGCGCCATGGGCACGATGATCCAGCAGCATCGACTCGGGGAGGCCGACTTCCGCGCCGAACGGTTCAAGGACCACCCGCATGACGTGAAGGGGAACAACGAGCTGCTCGTGCTCACGCAGCCGCAGATCATCGAGGGCATTCACCGCGCCTTTCTCGAAGCCGGCGCCGACATTCTCGAGACGAACACCTTCAGCGCAAACCGGGTCTCGCAGGCCGATTACCACACCGAATCGATTTCGTATGAGCTGAACCTCGAAGCGACCCGCATCGCGCGTAAGGTCGCCGACGAGTTCACGCAGAAGAACCCCGCAAAGCCGCGCTTCGTGGCCGGCGCCATGGGCCCCACGACCAAGCTGGCCTCGATGTCGCCCGACGTGAACAACCCGGCTTTTCGCGCCGTGACCTTCGGCGAACTGGTCGCATCCTTTCACGAACAGGCGCGCGGGCTGGTCGACGGCGGCGCCGACCTGATTCTCATCGAAACGGTCACCGACACGCTCAACTGCAAGGCGGCCCTCTTCGCCGTGCACCAGGTGTTCGAGGAGACGGGCCGCGAGCTGCCGATCATGGTGTCGGGAACGATCACCGACGCGAGCGGCCGCACCCTCTCGGGGCAGACCACCGAGGCCTTCTGGCACTCGGTGCGCCACGCGAACCTGTTCAGCATCGGCCTCAACTGCGCGCTGGGCGCCCGTCAGATGCGCCCGTACATCGAAGAACTGTCGCGCATCGCCGACTGCTACATTTCCGCCTATCCCAACGCAGGCCTGCCCAACCAGTTCGGCGCCTACGATCAGACCGCCGACGAAATGGGCGACGTGATCGAAGAATTCGGCGCGGCCGGCTTTCTCAACGTCGTCGGCGGTTGCTGCGGTACGACGCCCGAACACATCGCCGCCATCGCCGCCAAAGTGGCCGGCAAGACGCCGCGCACGGTTCCGGAACCGCCGCGCCGCCTGCGCCTGAGTGGACTCGAGCCGCTCACGGTCACGCCGGAGATGAACTTCGTCAACATCGGCGAGCGCACGAACGTCACCGGTTCGCCGAAGTTCTCGAAACTGATCCTCGCCGGCGACTATGAGGCCGCGCTGACCGTCGCGCGCCAGCAGGTCGAAAACGGGGCCCAGATCATCGACATCAACATGGACGAAGGGATGCTCGACTCCCAGGCCGCCATGGTGAAGTTTCTCAACCTGGTCGCAGCAGAGCCCGACATTGCACGCGTGCCGATCATGATCGACAGCTCGAAGTGGAGCGTGCTCGAGGCCGGCCTGCAGTGCATCCAGGGCAAAGGGGTGGTCAACTCGATCAGCCTCAAAGAAGGCGAAGAGCTCTTCAAGCAGCAGGCGCGGCTGCTGCGCCGCTACGGTGCGGCCGTGGTCGTCATGGCCTTCGACGAACAGGGGCAGGCCGATTCGCTGGAGCGCCGCAAGGAAATCTGCGGCCGCGCCTACCGCATCCTCACCGAGGACGTCGGATTTCCCCCCGAAGACATCATTTTCGATCCGAACATTCTTACGGTGGCCACGGGAATTGACGAGCACAACAACTACGCCGTGGATTTCATCGAGGCGGCCCGCTGGATCAAAGAGAACCTGCCCTACGCCTGCGTGAGCGGTGGCGTGAGCAACATCTCCTTCTCCTTTCGCGGCAACAATCCCGTGCGCGAGGCCATGCACGCGGCCTTTCTTTACCACGCCGTCCGCGCGGGGCTCGACATGGGCATCGTCAACGCGGGCATGCTCGAGGTCTACGAGGAGATCCCGAAAGATCTTCTCGAACATGTCGAAGACGTGCTGCTCAACCGCCGCCCCGACGCCACCGAGCGCCTCATCGCCTTCGCCGAGACCTATCGCAAGGAAGGCAAGATCGAGAAGAAGGAAGACAACACCTGGCGCGACCTTTCGGTTGAAGAACGGCTGGCCCACGCGCTCGTGAAGGGAATCCCCGACTTCATCGAGACCGACACCGAAGAGGCGCGCCAGAAGTACGGCCGCCCGCTGCTCGTCATCGAAGGGCCGCTCATGGACGGCATGGGGGTCGTGGGCGACCTGTTCGGCGCGGGCAAGATGTTTCTCCCGCAGGTGGTCAAGAGCGCGCGCGTGATGAAGAAGGCGGTCGCCTACCTGACGCCGTACCTCGAAGAAGAACGCAACCAGGGGGGCGGCGACAACTGGGCCGGCACCATCGTCATGGCCACCGTGAAGGGCGACGTGCACGACATCGGCAAGAACATCGTCGGCGTCGTGCTCGCCTGCAACAACTACCGGGTCGTCGACCTGGGGGTCATGGTTCCCTCCCAGAAGATTCTCGACACGGCGCGCGAGATGAACGCCGACGCCATCGGGCTGAGCGGCCTGATCACGCCGTCGCTCGACGAGATGGTGCACGTCGCGAAGGAGATGGAGCGCCAGGGCCTGAAGATTCCGCTGCTCATCGGCGGCGCGACGACCTCGAAGGCGCACACGGCCGTGAAAATCGAGCCGGCCTACACGGGCCCGACGGTGCACGTGCTCGACGCGTCGCGCTCGGTCAACGTCGTCAGCAGCCTGCTCAGCGAAGACCAGCGCGAGGGCTACCTGCGCAAGATCCGCGAGGAGTACGCCGGACAGCGCGAACTGCACGGCACGAAGCAGGCCAGGCCGCTGCTCTCGCTCGCCGACGCGCGAAGCCGCGGGGCCGACTTCCCGTGGACCGAGCCGAGCGCGGGCGCGCCGGCCTTTCTCGGCACGCGCGTGTTCCGCAACGTGCCGCTGCAGGAAATCCGGGAGCGCATCGACTGGAGCCCGTTCTTTCACGCGTGGGAGCTGCGCGGCCGTTTCCCCTCGATTTTCGAGGACGCGACGGTGGGCGAAGAGGCGCGCAAGATCTACGACGACGCCCAGCGCATGCTCGACGAGATCGTGGCCGAAGAGAGCCTGCGCGCCCACGCCGTCGTCGGCTTCTGGCCCGCGAACCGCAGCGGCGACGACATCGAGCTCTACCGTGACGAAACGCGCGATGCCGTGCAGGCGACGCTCCACACGCTGCGCCAGCAGGCCCCCAAAGATTCGGGACAGCCCAATTTCGCGCTCGCCGATTTCGTGGCGCCGAAAGAGGCCGGCGTTCCCGACTACGTCGGCGGCTTCGCGGTCACCACGGGTGACGGCGTCGACGCGCTCGTGCGCAAGTACGAAGCCGACCACGACGATTACCATGCCATCATGGTCAAGGTGCTTGCCGACCGGCTGGCCGAGGCGCTGGCCGAGCGCATGCACGAGCGCGTACGCAAGGAGCTCTGGGGCTACGCCGCCGGCGAGACGCTCGACAACGATGCCCTCATCCGCGAGCAGTACTGCGGCATCCGTCCTGCGCACGGGTATCCCGCGCAGCCCGATCACACCGAGAAGCGCACGCTCTGGAATCTGCTGAAGCCCGACGAGGCGGTGGGCATCCGCCTGACGGAATCATTCGCGATGGCGCCGGGCGCCTCGGTGAGCGGCCTGTACTTCGCGCATCCGAAGGCGCGCTACTTCAACGTGGGCAAGCTCGGCCGCGATCAGGTCGAAGACTACGCGCGCCGCAAAGGGATGACGCTCGAAGATGCCGAGCGGTGGCTCGCGCCCAACCTGGGGTATGAGCCGGAGAAGGTGCGATCATGACCGGCGACGGGTTCAAGGGCGTCCCCTGATCGGCCCTGGCCGGAGGGGGGGAGTGGGGGAGTGGGAGAGGGGGGGATGAAGCAAGGGCAACGACTCCGGGCATGCGCCCAGCGACCGGCCCCAAACTCGTCCCGAGCCGACGGCGCCGACCAGCGGAAGGCGCAACGGCGAGGGAGCGCACGTTGACGGCCGTACAGCGCCAGCGACCGATTTTGTTTGTCACCGGTTGTAGTTTTCTGTACCCTGTTGGGAATGTCGCTTCCCCAAGGGGCCCAGGCCAGCTGCCTGTCCTGTCTGCATTTCGAGCGGATGTTTCGCGCCTGCAAGTTCGACGCGCTGCGCGCGAAAGGCCCCCGCGTCGCTCCGCGCATCCTCCCCCAGACCGACATCCGCGCGCACCGCTGCGCAGATTTTCACTCGTGGGAAACCGGCCTGCTGCCGTTCAGCGCCACACCCGATAGCCGCTCGGGCGTCCGTGAATCGGCAGACGCAGGTGGATGACCAGGTCGGAATAGCCTCCGATAAGCTGGCCCCCATGCATGACGAGCGGCAGCGTCCGGCCGTGCTCGGCCTCGATACGCTTCGCTTCTTCTTCAGACAATTGGATTTCGACGAACGCGAGGCCGCGCTCGATGAAGGTGGTCAGAATCCGATCGCTCTGGGCGTCGGACTGCCGGACATAGAGTTCGTAGTGCACCATGGGCCCCTCCCTAAGGTCATGGATGCGGATAACACGCCCGGCCGCAAGCGCGCTTCAGGACATGCGCCACCGGCCGGTACAACCTCGGAAACACCGACGTCGCCCCCATACTCAACCAACTTTGCGGGGTTTCGTCAAGCAATTTGAGAATCGCCCGTGAAAAGGAGTAGACTATGGGCATGCTGAGCGAATGGTCGTCCCTGGTCACCGGCGAGCACCTCCTCGCCTTTTTCCTGGCCGTGGCCCTGCTTGTCTCCCAAGTGCGCTACCTGCGCCTGCGGCGGCGCGAGCGGCGCATGATCGAACGCGAAGCCGCCCTGCAGGCACGTGAAGCGGTGGCCGCCGACCGCGCCGAGATTGAGACCGCCCGCCTCGAACAGCGCTTTCAGGAAGGGATCCGCGAGGGCGTACGCCGGATCGCCGAAGAAGACGAGGCCTACCGCCTCGCCTTCGAAAAGGGGGTCCTCGAAGGACGCCGGCAAGCCGAAGACGATATCCGCGTCGAGTACTGGACCGAGGTGCGCAAGGATCAGGGCTACTTCTTCACGTCAGCCGAAGTGGTCGCCTGCTACCAGCTCGTCTACAAGAACATCCCCCTCGGCCCACCCCAGCGGCGCGTGCTCGAGAAGAATGAGTCGATTGACAAAGGTTCGATGGAGGCGATGTTCGAGCGTATCCTGGGTGATTCCGCAGCACTCCCCGCCGAAGCCGCCTCGCGCCGCATCCGCCTCGTCAACCGCGCCGATGAGGCGGCCGAAGAGCGCCCACGCGCCCTGCGCGGACGCTGAGCCCTCGTTCACGCCCCCCCAGGTTCCCTTCACGCCCGCGTGGTTCTCACTCGGCATCGGCGCCGGAGTCGAACTCCATGGCCTCGAACTTCTTACGCTGCGGGGCGGTGAGCACCTTGAGAATCGCCTCGCGCTCTTCCCACTGCGCCTGCACCGTTTTCTCGAAGGCATCCTGATAGGCCTTGCCCGCACGCTTGACGTCGGCGTCGGTCGCCTTCGGGTTCATGAGCGCCATGCGGATCTGCATCATCGCTCCGTGCATCGTCTGCATCATGGTCTGATGGGATTGGGCGTTGCGCCGCTGCAGGCGCGTTATCCGGCCGACCTGCTCGTCGGTGAGCCCCAATTCGTCGGCGTTCATGAGAATCGGATGGGCCATGCCCATCATCCTGCCGCCCCCCATGCGGCCCTGCATTCCGCCGTCCATGCCGCCGCCCATGCCTCCGCCGGGGCCCTGCATCGATCCATGTCCTCTCCCCTGCCCCAACCCGGGCTGTCCGGCCGCCGGCGCGGCGGCGAGAAGGACTGCGGGAAACACAACGCCAACCAGGAACTTTCGCATGCTTCCTCCAGCAATGAAAATGCAGCGTGAAACGAGAACGGACGGTCGGGCACTATCCTTCTGCCTCCGACTCGCCCGAAAGCGGGGGGTCTGCTACCGTGTACCGGCACGGGCAACCGCTCCGCGGATGCATCCACTATCCTCCCGACGTCGGCTTCTGTCAACGATGTACGAGACCCTGAAGTCCCTTCTTTTTCGCTTCGATGCCGAGACGGCCCACGGCCTGGGGCATCTGGCGCTCGGCGCCGCCGAACACTTCGCACCCCTTCGCGCCCTGTGGCGCTCGCAGTTCGTGCGCAGCGACGCGCGGCTTGCGGTCGAGCGCTTCGGCGTGCGCTTTCCGAATCCCCTCGGGCTGGCCGCCGGGTTCGACAAGGATGGCGCCCACCCGCTCGCGCTGGCCGCGCTCGGGTTCGGCTTCCTGGAACTCGGCACGGTGACCGCCTTCCCCCAGCTGGGCAATCCGCCGCCCCGCATGTTTCGCCTGCCAGATGACGAAGCGCTGCTCAATCGCCTGGGATTCAACAACCACGGTGCGGCCGCGCTGGCCGAGCGCCTGCGGGGACGCTCCTTTCCGGTCCCCATCGGCATCAACCTCGGCAAGTCCAAAGTGACGCCCAATGAAGAGGCCACTGGCGATTACCTGACCAGTCTCGAACAGGTGTGGGATCTGGCCGACTATCTGGTCGTGAACGTGAGCAGCCCGAACACGCCCGGGCTGCGCGCGCTTCAGGATCGCGAGCCGCTGCGCGAGCTGCTCACGACACTCCAGCGCCGCCTGGCGGAACTGTCGGACCCCAAGAAGCCGCTCCTGCTCAAGATCGCGCCTGACCTGAGCGATGCGCAGATCGACGACATCCTCGATTTGCTTGGCGAGGCGCCGGTCGAGGGGATCATTGCGACCAACACGACGATTTCGCGCGACGGTCTGGGTACGCCGGCCGATCGCGTGGCCGCTCTCGGCGCCGGGGGAATTTCGGGAAGGCCGGTACGCAATCGATCGACCGAAGTCATCCGCCGGATCCACCGGGCGAGCGCCGGCAAACTGCCGATCATCGGCGTAGGCGGAATTTTTGAGGGCGCCGACGCGGTCGAGAAATTCAAGGCGGGGGCCGCGCTCGTGCAGATGTACACCGGATTCATCTACGGGGGGCCGGCTGCCCCCTCGCGCGTACTGGACGGCGTTCTCGCCGCCATGGCCGCCGACGGCGTGAAGTCGGTCGACGAGTGGCGCCCCTGAGCGTCGCCCCGAATCAGGACGAAAAAAGAGGGAAGCAGAAGCCGGCGGCAGGGAGGAGCCTCCGAAATCTGCTTCCCCGTTCCAGAGGAATTCCGCACGGGCCGGCTTGAACCCGCGGGCGCGCCAACACCCCTGAAGACGCGCGCCGCCGGCGGCCCGACGGATGCTTAGTTCCGATAATCCGTGAGCGCCGATGCGAAGTAGTCGAGCATCGACCCCAGCTGGACCATCTCGGCTACCGAGGCCCCTTCAGGCACCTCGACGCCGATGTCGCCGGTGAGGGTGCCGTCGGTCTTGCGCACCGGGCCCACCGGCAGGCCGTAAATCTCACCCCGCTCGCACACCCGGTCCATCATCCAGCTGCGGCGGGCCGGGTGCAGGTTTTCGGGCACCACGAAGGTGACTGGACGGAAAGACGAATCGACTCCTTGCACGAGCTTCATATCCCCTCCGCAGCGGGGTACCCCGGGTGATCCGGGGGCAACACACACGCTTTGCGCGGAAAAGGAAGCACGTTCCATGCCAGCCCCGGATCTGCGGGGGCGCGGCCGACGAACCCTGACCGGGCTGTCACGCGGCCGTGTCGCATTGTGCAATACCGTCGTGAAAATGCGGCATGGGGGTCCGCCGATTGGGCAGTCGGCGCCCGGAAGCCATGCAGCGGGACTTGCGCACCGCGCCCGGCGTGCTTATCTTCCGCTGCAGGAGGATGTCACCATGTCGCTGCTCGTCGCCTGCCGCCACTGCGGCGCCACGAATCGGGTTCAGGAAGGCAAGACGGGGGCCCGCTGCGGGTCCTGCAGGAACGCGCTCCCCACGGCGGGGACGGCCGAGGCGGTCACCGACGCCGGCTGGGCGCAGTTCGTGGGCACGGGGGGCATGCCGGTGCTCATCGACTTCTGGGCGCCCTGGTGCGGACCGTGCCGCATGGTGGGGCCGGCCGTCGAAGAGGTGGCGCGCAAATATTTCGGGCAGCTGCGCGTGGGCAAGCTGAACACGGATGAGAATCCGCAGACCTCGGCGGCGTTCCAGATCCGCAGCATTCCGACCCTGGCCATCTTCAAGGACGGCAACGTGGTCGACCGCGTGAGCGGCGCGCTCCCCCCGCCGCAGCTCGAAGCGTGGGTCCGGCAACACCTTTGATTGACGATTTACAATTTACGATTGACGATTTGCCGGCAAGGCCACGAGTCCATCCGTTCGTCCCGAGCTGACGGCGCGAAGCAGAGCGGAGCGCGACAGCGAGGGGCCGTGCTTGGATTGACGATTTGCCGGCAAGGCGACGAGTCCATCCGTTCGTCCCGAGCTGACGGCGCGAAGCAGAGCGGAGCGCGACAGCGAGGGGCCGTACTTGGATTCCATGCGCCTGTCTCGCCGTCGCAGGCTGCCCTGCATCCTGCCGTCGGCTGACACGAACGATTTCGATTGACGACCGTGGACTGCCGACTGAGGACTGACGACTGAACCGTCAGCTCTTGCGCCGCCCCTTCTGAATCGGAATCGGCGCCGTGGCCCCCTTCTCGCCCTTCTCGGCGGATTCTTCCTGCAGCGCGCGGGTCAGCGACGCCTTGATGAAATCCTTGAAGAGCGGGTGGGGCTGAAACGGACGGCTCTTGAACTCGGGGTGGAACTGGCAGGCGAGAAACCAGGGGTGGTCCGGCAGCTCCACAATCTCGACGAGCCGGTTGTCGGGTGAGGCCCCCGTGATGCGCAACCCTTTCTTCTCGAGGCGCGCGCGATACTTGTTGTTGAACTCGAAACGATGGCGGTGGCGCTCGTCGATGTCGATGGCGCGATACGCCTTGTGCGCGTGCGAGCCCTCCACCAGCGTGCAGGGATAAGTTCCCAGGCGCATCGAGCCCCCCTTCTGCGAGACCCCCTTCTGGGTCTCCATCAGGTCGATCACGCAATCGTCGCCGTCGGGCTCGAACTCGCGTGACGTCGCATCGCGGACGCCCGCCACGTTGCGCGCGAACTCGATGACCGCCACCTGTATCCCCAGGCAGATGCCGAAGTAGGGAATCTTGTTCTCGCGGGCGTAGCGGATGGCTTCGATCTTGCCCTCGACGCCGCGCTCGCCGAAGCCGCCGGGCACGAGAATGCCGTCGACGTTGCGCAGCAGCGACTCGGCGCCCTGCTTCTCGATGTCTTCGGAGTTGATGTAGGTGAGCCGCACGCGCGCTTCGTTGGCGATGCCGCCGTGAATGAGCGATTCGTTCAGGCTCTTGTAGCTCTCCGTCAGTTCCACATACTTGCCGACGATGCCGATGGTCACATCGTGCTTGGGATTCTTGACGCGGTAGACCACGTCTTCCCAGCGCTTGAGGCTGGGCTGGCCGGTCCACATGTTCAGGCGCTCGATGATACGCTGGTCGAGCCCTTCTTCATGCAGACGCAGCGGAACTTCGTAAATCGTCGAGACGTCGCGCGCCGTGATGACGTTCTTTTCGTCGACGTTGCAGAAGAGGCCGATTTTGGCCTTCATGCCCGGGTCGAGCGGCCGATCGGTGCGGCACAGCAGGATGTCGGGGAGAATACCGATTTCACGCAGCTTCTGCACCGAGTGCTGCGTCGGCTTCGTCTTGAGTTCGCCCGCGGCGGCGATGTAGGGGACGAGCGTCAAGTGGATGTAGCAGACGTTCTCGCTCCCCAGATCGAAGCGCAGCTGGCGGATGGCTTCCAGAAAGGGCAGGCTCTCGATATCACCCACCGTTCCGCCGATCTCAACGATCAGCACGTCGACGTCGTCGGCGGCCGTGCGGACGGCCCCTTTGATCTCGTCGGTGATGTGCGGAATGACCTGCACGGTCTTGCCCAGGTAGTCGCCGCGGCGCTCTTTCTCGATGACGCTCGCGTAGATGCGCCCCGTGGTATAGGCGTGCTTGCGCGAAGCGCGGAAGTCGAGAAAGCGCTCGTAGTGCCCCAGATCGAGGTCGGTCTCGGCGCCGTCGTCGGTCACGAAGACCTCGCCGTGCTGGAAGGGGCTCATCGTGCCGGGGTCGACGTTGATGTACGGGTCGAGCTTCTGAATGGCGACCTTCAGGCCGCGGGCCTCGAGCAGCGCGCCGACGCTCGCCGCCGCCATGCCCTTGCCGAGAGAACTGACCACACCACCGGTTACAAAGATGAACTTCTTTTTCATCCGCGCACTCCAGACACTGACGGTTGAGGGGGGGCTCCGGCGCGGGGGCGCCCGGCATGCAGAGGGGAGTCGACGGCCGACCTGTTGAACAGGCCCTTCGAGAGAAGTATCGGCCGCGAAAAGAATTGCATGTGCCCGACGGGAAAGAATACTGTAACAACTGGCCCGGGCTTTGGCAAACTCTGGGCCCGACAGACCGGAGAGCCGCACGGGATGCGGCCCTCTGCCCTCCGGGGCCCTCACCCCTGCGTCAGCAGCGGGGCCACGCGGGCGATGTCTTCGGGGCGGTCGACACCGATGCTGCGAAAGCGCACCGGAACGACCCGGATGCGGTGACCGTGCTCGAGCACGCGCAGCTGTTCGAGCTTCTCGGCCTGCTCGAGCGCCGTCGGCGCAAGCCGGGCCAGGCCCAGGAGAAAATCACGGCGGTAACCGTAGATCCCCAGATGCAGGCGGTAGGGGTACGGTTCCGCACCCGGCTCCCGCTCGAACGGGATCGGGCTGCGCGAGAAATACAGGGCGTCGCCGTTCGTGCCGGTCACGACCTTGACGAGATTCGGGTCGCGCGGGTCCTCGCCGGCCTCGAAAGCCCGCGAAGCCGTCGACATGGGGAGCCGCGGGTCCGCGAGCAGCGGCCCGACGACCGCATCGATCACATCGCCGCGCATCAGCGGCTCGTCACCCTGCACGTTCACGAAGATCTCGGATTCGTCTGCGCGCGCGACCTCGGCGATCCGATCCGTTCCGCTCGGGTGATCGGGCGAGGTAAGGACGACTTCGCCGCCGAAAGCGCGCACGGCAGCCGCGATCCGCTCGTCATCGGTCGCAACGACGACGCGCGTGGCCAGCGCCGACGTGCGCGCGCCCTCCCACACCCAGCGGATCATCGGCTTGCCGGCAATGTCGGCCAGCGGCTTGCCGGGAAACCGGGTGCTCGCGTAGCGGGCGGGAATGACGATCGTGACGCGCATGGGTCCGTCTCGGAATTCCGCTCAGGGGAAGATGGGGAACCGGTCGAGGCCGGCGGTCTCGTCGAAGCCGAGCATGAGGTTCATGTTCTGCACGGCCTGCCCCGAGGCGCCCTTGACGAGGTTATCGAGCGCCGAGAACAGGATGAGCCGGTTCTGCCGTTCGTCAAAATGGAGCCCGAGGTCGCAGAAGTTACTGCCGCGCACGTGCCCCGGGTTCGGAACCTTGCCCTGGCCCACCAGGCGCACGAAGTACTCGCCGCCGTAGGCGCGGTCCCAGGCTTCCAGCGCTTCCTTCACGGTCACGCCGGCCTTCGGTTTGCAGTAGATGCTCGAGAGGATGCCCCGGTTGATCGGCAGCAGGTGCGGCACGAAGGTCACGCGCACTTCCGTTCCCCCCGCCTGGGTCGAGAGCTCCTTCTCGATCTCGGGCTGGTGGCGATGATTCGCGACCTTGTACGGCCGGAAGCCCTCGTTCACTTCGGAGAAGAGCATCTCTTCGCTCGCCGAGCGGCCCGCGCCGCTCATGCCGCTCTTGGCATCGTCAAGAATGTCGGTCGGCTCGATGAGCCCGTCGCGCAGCAGCGGCGCCAGCGCGAGAATGGCGCTCGTCACGTAGCAGCCGGGATTGGCGACCAGCTTCGCCCCCCGGATCCGCTCGCGGTGCAGCTCGGGCAGCCCGTAGATCGCCTGGGGAATCACGTCGGGACGCGGGTGGGCGCCGTACCAGGCTTCGTAGACCGAAAGTTCCTCAAAGCGATAGTCGGCGCTCAGGTCCACGACCGGCATGCCCGCCGTCCACAGTTCCGCCACGACCGAGGCGGCCGTGTGGTGCGGGAGCGCCGTGAAGGCGAAATCGGCCTGCGCGCGGATCTCGGAGGCGTCGGCCTTCACGAGCGGCTGGGCGCCCACGCTCCCCCGCAGCGAGGGGAAAACGTCCTGCACCTGCTTGCCCGCGTGCTTCTCGGCCGTGACGAGCGTGATGTCGACGTGGGGATGGCTGGCGAGGAGGCGCAGGAGTTCGCCCCCCGTGTATCCGCTGGCGCCGACGACCGCGACCCTGACTTTCTGTGCCATAGTTCACTCCGACAACGGAACTTCCGCAGGGCGGAAAGGAATACGGGGACAAATAAAAACAGGGGAAGAGCGGCAAGCTCTTCCCCTGGAGAAAACGGAATTCGAACCGTCGCGGCTTAGCGCTTGCTGAACTGGAACCGCCGACGGGCCTTGCGGCGACCGTACTTCTTGCGTTCCACTTCGCGCGGGTCGCGCGTCAGCAGGCCGGCCTTCTTGAGGTTCGTGCGCCAATCGGGGTTGACCTCGAGCAGGGCGCGCGACACGCCGTGGCGCAGGGCGCCGGCCTGGCCGCTCTTGCCGCCGCCGTCCACATACGCGTAGACGTCGAAACGGCCGCGGGTGTCGGTCAGGTCGAACGGCTGGTTCACGACCATCACCGAAGTGGGACGGCCGAAGTACGCAGCGACTTCCATGTTGTTGACGAGAATGTTGCCGTTGCCTTCCTTCACCCAAACGCGGGCGACGGAGGTCTTGCGGCGACCGGTCGCATAGAATTTCTTGGCTGCCATGGTCTTACTTCACTTCCACGCGGACCGGCTGCTGCGCCTTGTGCGGATGTTCCGGTCCCGTATAAATCTTGAGCTTGCGCATCGTGTTCTTGCCGGTGCGGAATCCCGGGTTCGGGATCATGTTGCGCACGGCCTTGTACAGAATCTGCTCGGGCTTTTCATCGAGCATCTTCTGCGCCAGGGTCTCGGTAAGACCCGACGGATGCCCCGAGTGCCGGTAGTAGGCCTTCTGTTCGAGCTTGCGGCCCGTGAGGCGCACCTTGTCGGCGTTGACGACGATGACGAAGTCACCGGTATCGACGTGGGGCGTGAAATTGGTCTTGTTCTTGCCGCGGAGAATGGTGGCGATGCGGGTGGCCAGGCGACCGACGACCTGATCGGCCGCGTCGATCACCACCCAGTTGCGCTCAACCGTCTCTTTTTTCGCGATGGGCGTTTTCATGAGACTTACCAGAGGGGCGTAAAAAGATAATTCGATTAGTATACAAAGGGACACGAACCCTGTCAAGAAGCGAGGTCCGCCTCTCGAGACACGGGCAGAAACAGATAGGATACCGGAAACGGCGGCCGGGAGCAATGGTGAACTTCGGGCGGCCGGTATCCAATGCCCGATGGACAATGCCCGATGCCCAACCGCACCCCCACCGTTT
Source organism: bacterium (assembly GCA_041690355.1). Taxonomy (GTDB): domain Bacteria; phylum J088; class JAWLBW01; order JAWLBW01; family JAWLBW01; genus JAWLHK01. Next base: position 155,705 of record JAWLHK010000005.1, read on the forward strand.
GTCGCCCAACTGAACATGAGCCATGCCCTGCAAAAAAAAGGGGAGGCCTCCCGAAGAAGGCCTCCCCCTGTATCCGTGTAGAGCTGCCGGCCGTTACGGAACCGTGGCGGTAGCCGCCTTCGGGAACGACAGGGCGGAATCGCACGTCATCGTCAGGACCGTGCCGGCCGTGAGGGCATGGCCCTGGCTGCTGGCCGGCAGATCGCTCGCCCCGAGCTGCACGACGTTGCTGTCGGCGTCGTTGCTGATCCGGCACGTCGCGGCGCCGGCATTGGTGAGCCAGCTGATCGTGTCGACCGTGACCTCGAAGGTACGAATCCACGCGTCTTCGGGGTGGCGCAGCGTACCTGCCGCCACGCCGGCGGTCGTTCCCTCGACGACCTCGCCCGAAATCTCGCTGCTCCAGTTTTCCCAGTCGACGCCCGTCGTCGAGAAGAGCGTCGTGGCCGTCGCCGCGTCGCCCCAGTTCGAGCAGCCGTGCGCGGGGTCGAAGAAGTATTCGCCGCTGGCCGCCGGGGCGACAAACGGGGTGGTCGTCGCCGTGCTGTTATCCGTTCCGAAGCCGGACAGATTGTCCTCGGCGCAGGTGTTGAACACAGAACTCGCCGCGGGGTTCAGCACGTCCTTGCCGCTGGGGGCCGTGTTGCCCCAGAAGCTGCTGTTGCGCAGCGTAAACGTAGGGGAACTCATGAGCGCGATCGCGCCTCCCGCCGTGGCGGCGCTGTTACCCACGAACTGCGTGTGGATAACAACCAGTTCTGAGCTGCTACTGTAAATGCCGCCGCCACGCCATGTGGAGACCGAGTTATTGCTGATCTGCGAATTGACCACCGTCGCCTGCACATTCGAAAGGAAAATGCCTCCGGCGTTCTGGGACGCCGAATTGCCGTCGATCAGGCCGTGGCTGAAGGTAAAAGGTCCGTACAACACGTAGACACCGCCGGCGCTCTGGCTTGCCGTGTTCCCTATGACGGCCGTGTTCTCCATGACCAGGTCGCCGTTGTTGTAGTTGTAGGCGTTGATACCGGCGCCGTTCGCGGCCGTATTGTAATCAACCCTTGAGTTCCGAATGGTGAGTTTTCCCATGTTGTAGATCCCGCCGCCATCAGCATTCGCATGGTTGCCGGTGATATGTACATTGGTGAGGCTCAGGTTTTTGCCGGCCGTGTTGTAAACACCCGCACCCGTCGTGTAGCCGATTTCTACGGCGTTGCCACCCGTGATGGTCACTCCGTCAAGACGAGCGGTAGCCCCCACGACCACGCGATAAGCGTCACCGGCCGAGAGCGTGCCGCTGCTGTCGGTGTCGCCCGAAAGAACGGTGGCAGCGGGATCAACCACGCCACGTTCGGCGAGCGAAGCCTCGGTGCCCGCGAAGCCGCCGTACAGGTCGGCATTGTCTTTCATGGTGATCAGGGCGCCCGTACCCGTCGAGCGATAGGTGCCCTTGGCAATCCAGACCTCGCCGGCTCCGGCGGCGGCCACATCGTCGATCGCCGTCTGCAGACTGGCGGTGGCGTTGGCCCAGCTGGTACCGTCGCCGCTGCCGGTCGCGCTCGGGCGAACATAGCGCCGGAGACCCACGACATCGACCATCACCGCGACCGGGTCGGAGCTGGCCGCATCGTCGCTCGCCTGCACATAGAACACGTCGGTTCCCGTGTAGTTGGTGACCGGCGTGTAGGTCAGCGCGCCCGTGCTGGCCGTGATGACGACCCATCCGTGTTCCGGCGCCGTCGACACCGCGTAGCTGAGCGCATTTCCGTCGGCATCGGCGCCGACCAGGGTCGCATCGACCGGGGTGTTGACCACCGTCGTGACGTGCAGACCGCTCAGGGTCGGGACGTTGTTGACCCGCTTGACCGTGATCGAAACGGTTGCCGCGGCAGAATCCGCAGCGCCATCGTTGGCGATGAACTTGAACTCGTCGCTGCCGTAGTAATTCGCGGAGGGAGTGTACTCGAAGTCGCCGTTGCTCTGCAGCGTCAGCGTGCCATGCTGCACGTCGCCGTCGGCAGCGAGGGTGAACGCGAGCGAATCGCCGTCGGCATCGCTGCCCGTCACGGCGCCCGCCAGAACAGCATCTTCGTTGACCGTGACGGACTGGTCGTCGGCCACCGGCACCGAATTCCCGCGGGCCCCGAGCAACGGCCCGAACGGGCTCAGGGTTGCGAACGAGGCCGTCACCCGAAGGGCCGCGGTGTCGACCGTATCAGCGGGCTGGGTGACCCATGCGCTGCTGTGGAAATTGCCGACGGCCAGAAGCGCCGTGTCCTCGCCTTCGACGCTGCCGGCATAGGCCAGCGTAATGCGCACCGGCGCGAGGGGCTGCACGCTGGTCCCGGCCCGCACGCTCTGAATGTTGATGTCAACCAGATCGCCGGCCAGGGAAAAACTTGCCGGCGCTTCGAGCGTGGCGCCCGTATAAGGCACAATCGAGACCACGTAGGCATCGCCTGCATCGGCCTCGGGCAGCGCGCCCGCAGGAATTTCGATGGCGGCTCCGCTCGCGCTGTCCTCGACGGTTCCCCCTTGGGTTCCCACCACCTGAGCGACGCCACCCTCGGCCGTCACCTCGGCAACCAGCTCGTCGACAAGAGCCTGCAGCGACTTCTTGCCGCTGTCGTCAGTGATGTTTTCAGCGCTGCACCCCCAGAGCGAGGTGCACAGCGCCGCCGCGGCCAACAGATTTTTCCGGATAAAACGAGTCATGAGCGAGTACTCCGCTGCTAAGCATTGTAAGGGATGGTCGAGCGCGCCACCGGCCTGGTGACACTTTGGCTGTCACGGTACCGGAGCCCGAAGGGAAACACAGTAAGTAATTCTTTACACATGAACTCTGAAGCAAAGAACCGTGCCGGCTGGAGCTCCCTGCCCCATCGATTCACCGACGGGAGTCAAAAAAAGAGGGGCCGGGCCCCCGTGACATAGCCCGTCCCCTCTCCGGCGTCGCCGCCGTTTCGTGGTGCGCACAGCGCACGATTTTCTGATTTCTGAAGCTGCGGATTCCTTGTTTACGAGCGTCCGACGTCCGACGTCCGAGCGGACCCCGGCCGTGCACCCGGATGCTCCGGGTGCACGGCCCCGAACCCGCTACTCCGAATAGGCCTCCTGCATGGCCACGGCCTTCTTCGGTTCGGCCCCATGGCTCAGGGCGGCCGAGGCGCCGTGGGCGGCAACCAGGGCGAAGTCGGGATAAGCCGACATGCCGTGTTCGCCGATGTCGAGCCCGATGGTTTCTTCTTCGGCCGAGACCCGCAGCCCCATCACGGCCTTGACCGCGAGGAAAATGGCCATCGACGACCCGAACGCCGTGACCCCCGCGGCGACGACGCCGACGAGCTGGCTCCAGAACTGCGCGCCGCCCGCCTTGTCGCCGAGAATCCCCACGGCGAGAGTGCCCCAGATGCCGCAGACGAGGTGCACCGAGATGGCGCCGACGGGGTCGTCGATCTTGATCTTGTCGAAGAAGACGACCGCGAAGACGACCAGCGCGCCCGCAATGAGGCCGATGACGATGCTGTCGAGCGGGCTCATGACGTCGGCCCCGGCCGTGATGCCCACGAGGCCGGCGAGAATGCCGTTCAGGGTCATCGACAGGTCGGGCTTCTTGCTCAGCATCGAGCTCGTTACCGCGGCGGCGAGAGCTCCGGCGGCGGCGGCCAGCGAAGTCGTCACCAGCACGAGCGAGGTCAGGGCCGGATCGGCGCTCAGCACCGAGCCGCCGTTGAAGCCGAACCAGCCGAGCCAGAGGAGAAAGACGCCGATGACGGCGAGCGGCATGCTGTGGCCGGGAATCGGCTTCATCTTGCCGTCCTTCGTGTACTTGCCCAGGCGCGGCCCGAGCAGCAGTGCACCCGCGAGCGCACCCCAACCGCCGACGCTGTGCACCAGGGTCGAGCCGGCGAAGTCATAGAAGCCGTAGGCGTCGAGCCAGCCGCCGCCCCACTTCCACGAGCCGACGATGGGATAGACCAGCATGACGAAGGGGATGCTGAAGACGAGAAAGCTCGAAAGCTTCACGCGTTCGGCCACCGCGCCCGACACGATCGTCGCCGCGGTGGCGGCGAACATGGCCTGAAAGAGAAAATCGGTCCAGTAGGTGTATCCCGCGCTCGCGTAATCCGGCGTCAGGCCGTTCTCGGGCAGGCCGATGCCGAAGCCGGCGAAACCAAGCCAGCCGTTGAAATCGCCCGGGTACATCAGCGAGAAGCCGAGCAGCGCGTAGGTGACCAGCCCCAACGCGGGAATGATCGTGTTCTTGAAAAGAATATTGGTCGTGTTCTTGGCCCGCGTCAGGCCCGACTCTACCGAAGCGAACCCGAGGTGCATGATGAACACCAGGCCGGTGGCGAGCATCATCCAGATATTGTTGGCGGTGAACATGGCGTCGAGCGCCGTGGGACCCGCAGCTTCGGCCTCTTCGGCGAGGGCGAGCGCGGGCGCGGCGAGCGACAGCAGAGCGGTCACGGAAAGAAGTGTCTTCGTCTTCATTAGTGTTCCCCTTGAAAATCGACGAACCATCACGGGTTGTCGGGAGAACACCTATCCGAAAAGCGTGCCAACGCGCGCGCCTTCGACAGGCTTTCGCAATTCGTACGGAAATGTCGGAAACGACCCCGGGCGGCGGGCCGCGCCGGCGGCGAAAGTGCCCGGGAATGCGGCAACCGCCGAGCGCGAAAAACCTACAATTTTGTCTCTGTCGTGCGTCAGTCGACGGCGACGTATTCGACCTTGACGATATCGTATTCCCGCTTGCCGGCAGGCGTGTTCACGATGACCGTGTCGCCGAGCGTGCGGCCGATGACCGCACGTGCGATGGGCGAGGTCGAACTGATGCGCCCCTTGCTCACGTCGGCTTCGTCTTCGCCGACGATCTGGTAGGTGCTCTGCTTGCCTTCATCGGCATCTTCGAGCGTGACCTTGGCGCCAAAGACAACCTTTTCGGAGCCGACGTAGGTCAGCGGATCGATGACCTCGGCGAGAGAGATCTTGGCCTCGTAGTCCTTGATGCGCCCTTCGAGCAGGCTCTGGGCGTGTTTGGCCGCATCATATTCCGCGTTCTCAGAAAGATCGCCGTGGGCGCGCGCTTCGGCAATCGCCTGAATCGCCTTGGGGCGTTCGACGGCCTTGAGCCGCTTCAATTCTTCCTGCATCCGGGCGTAGCCGCCGGGGGTCATGGGAACACGCTGCATGATATCCTCTCGAAACCGCGAGTCTCCACCTGCGGAGCACATAAAAAAAGAAAGACCGGACGGCCCAGAGGGACGACCGATCCTTCCGAATTTGAGCATTATCTTAGCCCGCACCGCCCGGGTTGGCAAGGCCAAAAGTCCGGAAGTTGAGGGGAACGGAAACGGCCCGGAGAAGACTCCCCGGGCCGTTCGGAATCCAACCCGTGTGCGGCTCAGACCGATTTCACGTTCTGGTGGTAGGTCTGCAGCGCCTCGACGTCGAGGCTCTGCGCCTTGATGGCCGCAATCGCGTCGGCCGCCGCCGAGGCCGCCGCCAGCGTCGTGAAGTAGGGAATCTGGTAGACCAGGGCCGTCCGGCGGATGGAGAACGAGTCGGCGACCGCCTGGGGACCCGCAGTCGTGTTGAGCACGAGCTGAACTTCGCGGTTCTTCATGCGGTCGACGATGTGCGGACGCCCTTCGGCGACCTTGAAGACCATCTCACTGGGCACCCCCTGCGCCTGCAGAAATTTATGGGTGCCGTCGGTGGCGATGATCCTGAAGCCCAGGTCGGCCAGTTTGCGCGCCACCGGAACGATGGCCGCCTTGTCGCGCTCGCGCAGGCTGATGAAGACGGTTCCCTCCGTCGGCAGCACCATGCCGGCGCCGAGCTGGGCCTTGGCGAAGGCGCGTCCGAAGTCGCTGTCGATGCCCATGACCTCGCCGGTGCTCTTCATCTCGGGCCCGAGAATCGTGTCGACCCCCGGGAAGCGGACGAAGGGGAACACGGCTTCCTTCACGGCAACGTAGGGGAGCTCGGGGCATTTGCCGGTCACGCCCAGGTCACGCAGCTTGCGGCCGCTCATGACCTTGGCGGCAATCTTCGCGAGCGGGACGCCGCTGGCCTTCGAAACGAACGGCACCGTGCGGCTCGCGCGCGGGTTCACCTCGAGGATGTAGACCGTGCTCTCCTTGACGGCGAACTGGATGTTCATGAGGCCGACGACGCCGAGCTCGCGGGCCAGCGCCTCGGTCTGCCGGCTGATGTCTTCGATGACCGACTGGGCCAGCGAATATGGCGGCAGCGAGCAGGCGCTGTCGCCCGAGTGGATGCCCGCCTCTTCGATGTGCTGCATGATGCCGCCGATGTAGACGTCGGTTCCGTCGCCGATGGCGTCGACGTCGACCTCGATTGCGTCTTCGAGAAAGTCGTCGATGAGCACCGGATGTTCGGGGCTGACCTCAACGGCCTTCTCCATGTAATTGCGCAGGTCGGCGTCGCTGTTCACGATTTCCATGGCGCGGCCGCCCAGCACGTAGCTCGGGCGCACGACGACCGGATAGCCGATGCGGCGCGCGATCTCGATCGCTTCTTCCTTGCTGCGCGCCATGCCGTTTTCGGGCTGCAGCAGCTCGAGCTTGCGCAGCAGGTCGGCGAAGCGCTCACGGTCTTCGGCGCGATCGATGGCGTCGGGGGTCGTGCCCAGAATCGGCACGCCGGCCTTCTCGAGTGCCACGGCCAGCTTGAGCGGCGTCTGGCCGCCGAACTGCACGATGACCCCCTTGGGCTTTTCGGCCTCGACGATGTGCAGCACGTCTTCGAGCGTGAGCGGCTCGAAGTACAGGCGATCGCTGGTGTCGTAATCGGTCGAGACGGTTTCGGGGTTGCAGTTGACCATGATGGTCTCGTACCCCTCCTCCTCCAGCGCGTAAACCGAGTGCACGCAGCAGTAGTCGAACTCGATCCCCTGGCCGATGCGGTTCGGGCCGCCGCCGAGAATCATGATCTTCTGCCGGTCGGTGACCTCGGCGTCGTCTTCATCTTCGTAGGCGGAATAAAGGTACGGCGTATTCGCCACGAATTCGGCGGCGCAGGTGTCGACCCGCTTGAACACGGGGCGCAGGCCGCGGGCATAGCGGTAGGCGCGAATCTCGTTCTCGGTCTTGCCGAGCAGCTTCGCGAGCCGGCGGTCGGAGAAGCCCCAGCGCTTGGCCTTCGCGAGAATGCGCTTGGTCGCCTCGGGATCCTTCTCGAAGCCCTCGCCCGAGAAGTCGACCGCCAGGGTGCGCTCCATCTCGAGAATCTGCTCGATGTGGCGCAGGAACCAGGGGTCGATCCAGGTCAGGTCGTAGAGTTCTTCGATAGTCATTCCGAGGCGGAAGGCGTCGCCCAGGTACCACAGGCGGCGGCTGTTGGGCGTGCGCAGCTTCTCCTTGAGCTCCGTCTTGCGCTGATCCACTTCGGCGGGCGACAGCTCCTGCAGGGCCGTCGGGGAGAGGCCGATCATGCTGTCGAAGCCGTACTTGTCGATTTCAAGCGAGCGCATCGCCTTCTGCAGGCTTTCCTTCATCGTGCGCCCCATCGACATGGCTTCGCCGACGCTCTTCATCTGCGTCGTGAGCACGTCCTTGGCCTGGGGGAACTTTTCGAAGGTGAAGCGCGGGATCTTGGTGACGACGTAGTCGATGGTCGGCTCGAAGCTGGCCGGCGTGCTCTTCGTGATGTCGTTGGGCAGTTCGTCGAGCGTATAGCCGACGGCCAGCTTGGCGGCGATCTTCGCGATCGGGTAGCCGGTGGCCTTCGAGGCCAGGGCCGACGAGCGCGATACGCGCGGATTCATCTCGATGATGACCATGCGCCCGTTGCGCGGGTTCACGCCGAACTGGATGTTCGACCCGCCGGTTTCGACGCCGATTTCGCGGATGATCTTCTGGGCGGCGTCGCGCATCAACTGGTATTCCTTGTCCGTGAGCGTCTGCGCCGGGGCGACGGTGATGGAGTCGCCGGTGTGCACCCCCATGGCATCGAAATTCTCGATGGAGCAGATGATGACGACGTTGTCTTTCAGGTCGCGCATCACCTCGAGCTCAAACTCCTTCCAGCCGATGATGCTCTCTTCGACCAGACACTCCGAGACCGGGCTGGCGTCGAGGCCGGTACGGATCTGTTCGACGTACTCTTCCATGTTGTAGGCAATCGAGCCGCCGTGGCCGCCGAGCGTGAAGGCCGGGCGGATGATGGCGGGGAAGCCGACATCCTTGATGACCTCCATTGCCTCCTGGTCGTTGTGCACCAGGCCCGATTTAGGAACTTCGAGGCCGATCTTCAGCATCGCCTCTTTGAACAGTTCGCGATCCTCGGCCTTCTCGATGGCCGGCAGCTTGGCGCCGATGAGCTCGATACCAAGACGGTCGAGGGTACCGTCCTTGGCCAGTTTGACGGCCGTGTTGAGCGCCGTCTGTCCGCCGAGAGTCGGCAGCAGCGCCTGCGGGCGTTCTTTTTCGAGAATGCGGCGCACGACGTCGGGCGTAATCGGTTCCACGTACGTGCGGTCGGCGAACTCAGGGTCGGTCATGATCGTCGCCGGGTTGCTGTTCACCAGGACGATCTCATACCCTTCTTCCTTCAGCGCCTTGCAGCCCTGAGTACCGCTGTAGTCGAATTCGCAGGCCTGCCCGATGACGATGGGGCCGGCGCCAATGATCATGATCTTCTGAATGTCGGTCCGTTTGGGCACTTCCTACACCTTCGTTCGTCAATCCGTTCAGGCCGGCTGGCCGCTGGTCTTCAGCTTGCCTTTTCCGGCCGGTTGTTCGATCAGTTCCCTGTAAATCTTCTGGCGGTCTACATGGCGGTAGCGGCCGGTTTTGAGGCTCAACAGGCTCGCCCTGAGAATGAAAGGCTCCCACAGCGTGGCCCGCATGTCCTTGGCGAGCAGTTCGGCAGCCTTGCGGATGTTCGTGGCGACGTCGGGCGCATGATAAACATGTGTGTTCGTCAGGCACCACCGCACGCCCCCCTGACCGGCCGCGGGCACCAGGCGCTCTTCGACCACGGCCCCCTTATCGTAGCCGAGCGAGACCTCGACCGACGCAGCATATTCCCGGCCGCTCCACAGATCCCGAAGCTGCAGCCCCGATCCGTCGGCGCCGCGCACGAGAAAGAGGCTGTGCACCTGGTCGCGGAAGGGGAGAAATTTCTCCCGCTCGGCGGGCTTGCGCGCGGCATCGGCCATCCACGCCTCGTACGGTGTGAGCCCCTCTTCGAGCACGTAGTCGAACAGGTACCACTCCACGAAGTTCTGCAGACGCGCTTCGTACGCGGGCTCGTCCTGGAAGGGTTCGCCGGCGAGACGGAAATACAGCTCGCGGGCGGATTCGATCTCCGCCCCCGCAGGCCCGTCCGTCACCGCAGACACCAGGGTTTCGAGCAGCGAGAGCATCATCCGCGTTCGTTCTCCATCATCTTCACGAAGCGTTCGAACAGGTAGCTCGCGTCGTGCGGCCCCGGACTCGCCTCGGGATGATACTGGACCGAAAAGAGTTTGCGGTCGGGCAGCGCGAGCCCCTCGACCGTGTTGTCGTTCAGGTTCACGTGCGTGGCCTTTACCCCCGCGGGGAGCGAATCGAGGTCGACGCAGAACCCGTGGTTCTGGCTCGTAATCTCGACCTTGCGCGTCTCCAGATCCATGACCGGCTGGTTGCCGCCGTGATGCCCGAACTTGAGCTTGTAGGTCTTGCCGCCGAGCGCGAGGCCGAGCAGCTGATGCCCCAGGCAGATGCCGAACATCGGTTTCGTGCCCACGAGCTCGCGGATGTTCTCGACGGCGTATTCAACCGGTTCCGGATCGCCGGGGCCGTTGGAGAGAAAGATGCCGTCGGGCTTCAGGGCCAGGACCTCCTTCGCCGGGGTCGAGGCCGGAACCACCGTCACGCGGCAGCCGGCGCCGACCAGCCCGCGCAGGATGTTGCGCTTGATGCCGAAGTCGTAGGCGACGACGTGAAACTTCGTGGGGGCGCCCTTGGTGTAGCCGCCTTCGATGCTCCAAGGTCCCTCGGTCCACTCGTATGGCTTGTCGGTCGACACGTCGCGCACGAGATCGCGTCCGACGAGACCGGGGTGGGAAGCGGCCTTCTTCGCCAGTTCTTCGTTTCTCGCTTCGCCGGTGGCCACGATGCCGATCTGGGCCCCCTTGTCGCGCAGGAGCTTGGTCAGCTTGCGGGTGTCGATTTCGCTGATGCCGACGATATTGTGGGCCTTGAGGTAGGCGTCGAGGGTCTGCTGCGAGCGCCAGCTGCTGGGCACCTCGCTGTATTCGCGCACGATGAACCCTTCGACGAACGGCTTGCGGCTTTCGACGTCTTCGTCGTTGATGCCGTAGTTGCCCATCTGGGTATACGTCATCGCGACGATCTGCCCTTTGTACGAGGGGTCGGTCAGAATTTCCTGATAGCCGAAGAGGCTCGTGTTGAAGACGATCTCCCCGATGCCCTCGCCTTCGGCGCCGAAGCTTTCTCCTTCGAAGACCGTACCATCGGCCAGAACCAGACGTGCTCTTTTCATCGCTCGTACACCACTTTTCCTTCTAAAATCGTTCCCCGCACGCGGCCGGTCATGGCGCGGCCGTGGAAGGGGGTATTTCTGCTCTTCGACTGCAGCTGCTCGCGATCGAAGACCCATTTCTCATCGGGGCGGATGACCGTAACGTCGCCCGCCGCGCCCGGCTCGAGCCGCCCCAGATCGCGGCGGCCGATGATGTCGGCGGCACGCGACGTCACCGACTCCACCGCGCGCAGGAGCGGAACCTGGCCGTTCGCGACCAGCTCGAGCAGCAGCGGCAACGCGGACTCGAGGCCGACGACGCCGTTGGGCGCTTCTTCGAACGGCAGCTCTTTTTCGCTCGTCGCGTGGGGCGCGTGATCGGTGGCGACCACGTCGATGGTGCCGTCAGCCAGCGCGGCGATGACCGCCTGCCGATCTTCTTCGGAGCGCAGCGGCGGCGCCATCTTGAAATCGGTATCGTACCGGAGAATCTCCTTGTCTGTCAGAGCGAAGTGGTGGGGCGTCACTTCAGCCGTGACCCGCAGCCCTTCGCGCCTGGCCGCTCGCACGGCTTCGACGGCGCCGCGCGTCGACAGGTGCGCCACGTGCAGGTGCACGCCGGTGATGCGCGCGAGCACGATGTCGCGGGCGACGTGCACGTCTTCGGCGGCGTTCGGGATGCCGCGCAGGCCCGCGCGCACCGAGTGTGCCCCCTCGTTGCAGGCGCCGCCGGAGGACAGGTCCAGATCTTCCGCATGAATGGCCACGGGAACGTCGAGGGCCGCGCAGTACTCGAAGACCTTGCGCTGCACGGCCGCGCTCATGACGGGGCGCCCGTCGTCGCTGACCATCGCCGCCCCCGCGTGGACCATGCCGCGGATCTCGGCCAGCTCTTCACCCTTGAGCCCCATGGTAGCGGCGGCCACGGGGAGCACACGGCAGAGACCGGCTTCGCGGGCGCGGTCGATCATGAACTTCGTGATCTCGACGGTGTCGTTGACCGGCTTCGTATTGGCCATGGCGAGCACGGTCGTGAACCCGCCGGCCGCCGCCGAGGCGCTGCCGGTGGCGATGGTCTCCTTGTACTCCTGGCCGGGTTCGCGGAAGTGGACGTGCAGATCGATCCACCCGGGCGTGACCCAGCAGCCGGCCGCGTCGAAGACCTTCTCGCCGTCCTGCGGGGGCAGATCGGACGCGACCTCGGCCACCTTGCCTTCGCGGATGCGCACATCGAAGCGGCCGTCGCGTCCCGAAGCGGGATCGATGACGCGGCCGCCGCGAATCAACAGATTGCGTTCACTCATTCCAGACTTCCTCCGCCGAGCAGCAGGTGAAGCACGGCCATGCGCACGGCCACACCGGCGGTCACTTGATCGAGAATCAGGCTCCACGGTCCGTCGGCCGCATCGGGGCTCATTTCGACGCCGCGGTTGATCGGACCCGGGTGCATGACGATGACGTCTTCGCGCGCGCTGCGGCGCAGGCGGGCGGCCGTGAGTCCGTATTCGTTACTGTACTCCCGCAGCGGCGGCAGGTTGGCCCCCTTGATCCGCTCCTGCTGGATGCGCAGCATCATGATGACGTCGACCTCGGCAATGGCCTCGTCCAGATCCGGATAGTAGCTCGCGCCGAACGCGTCGAGATCCGGCGGCATGAGTGTCGCGGGGCCGCTCAGGCGCACTTCGGCGGCGTAGTGGCGCAGTGCCCACATGTTCGAGCGCGCGACCCGGCTGTGGCGGATGTCGCCGACGATGGCGATCTTCAGTCCGTCGAGGCTGCCGCGCTTCTCGCGAATCGTGTACAGGTCGAGCAGGGCCTGGGTCGGGTGCTCGTTGACGCCGTCGCCCGCGTTGACGACCGGGATCTTCAGGGCTTCGGCGAGCACGTGCGGCGCACCGCTGTGGCCGTCGCGCACCACGAGGCAGTCGACCGCCATCGCCTCCAGATTCCGCGCCGTGTCGAGAAGGGTTTCGCCCTTGGCCACGCTGCTGCCGCCGGCCGTGATGTTGACGGCGTCGGCGCTCAGGCGCTTGGCGGCGATCTCGAAGCTCGTTCGCGTGCGGGTGGAATTTTCGAGGAAGAGATTGATGATCGTCAGCCCGCGCAGCGAGGGGACCTTCTTGATGCGGCGTTCGTTGACGGCCGCCATGGCGCGGGCGTTGTCGAGCAGCAGATCGATCTGCTGCCGGGTCAGATCCCGCATGCCGAGCAGATGGCGCAACCCCAGGGCGTTCACGGCAGATCCTCGAGAATGACCTGATCGACGCCGTCTTCTTCAACAAACTGCACCGTCACCGATTGCTTCGGCCCGGCCGCTACCGTGCGGCCGACGAAATCGGGGGCGATGGGGAGTTCGCGCCCGCCGCGGTCCATGAGCACGGCCAGGCGCACGGCGCGGGGCCGTCCCAGATCCATGAGCGCATCGAGGGCTGCGCGGATGGTGCGCCCCGTGTAGAGCACGTCGTCGACCAGCACGATTTCGGCCCCGTCGACGTCGAAGAGGATGTCGGTCGACTTGATTTCGGGAAAGTGGGTAGCCTGAGCGAGGTCATCCCGGTAGAGCGTGATATCGACGCTGCCCAGTTTCGGCGCAGAGCGCCCCGCGCGCACGATGGCTTCGCACAGCCGCCCGGCGAGCACGACGCCCCCCTTCTGGATGCCGACCAGCGCAAGCCGATCGGGCTGCGTGCGCGCGACGATCTCCTCGGCGATCCGGGTCACGGCCGCCTGGATTTCATCGGCGTTCAGCAGTATTTCGCGCTGCGTTCCGGCTCGTTTCACCGCTTCAAATCCCCATCCGGGCCCCGAAAGGCCTAAAAAAAACCCCCTCGCACCTGGCAACGAAGGGGGTCTTGCGCTCCATGAAACACGGCCGCATATCACTTCCGGTAAACGGGCTCGACGGCTTCTTCATGGAACTTGAGCACCTTGATGTACGCCGGTATCACCGGGTTCTTGGGAACGAAAGCGACTTCGTACTCCCAGTCGATATAGACCCTGACTTCTTCGTGCGTGCGCTCGATGACGAAATCCTCGACCCCGATGGGGAGGTCCATTTCGTATACCTTGCGAGCCAGATAGATATCGACCCCCTTGGCCGGATCGGGGTCGGCGGCGAGCTTCGCCGCCATCTCGACCGTGCTCTGCAGCTGGAAGTCGCGGATGTACGGAGGCGCCAGCCGGATGACGACATAGGCGCCAATGGCCACGGCCAGGACCAGGAAGATGGTCGTGTACTTGGTCTCACCGCGCTGGTTGTCGAGCAGTCGTCCCAGGGTCATGGCACTTCCCGGATAAATTCCAGAGATTCTACCACAAAACGACGCAGCGAGTCGAATCCTGATCCGGCGCCCGCCCTGAACCCGGGATGCAGGGTCCATAGCCAGAGGGCGCTCACCGGCGGGCCCGCACCGGGCGCCCCTCCAGCGCGGCCCGCACGAGCCGGATCGCGTCGTATCCGATTTCATCGGGCAGGTGCCGGCGCAGCTCCGACAGGGTCGCTTCGGGACGGTCAGCCAGACACCGCTCGATCACCCGCTGGTGGTCGAGGGGAACCAGGGCGTCGACGTCGACCGGATGCCCCCGGCGCAGAAGGGTTTCCATGTGCGTAACAATGGTCGACACCTTGAGACCGCGCCGCCGCGCCACTTCCTCGACGGGCAGCCCCGAAACCAGCAGCGCCCAGGTGGCCTGCGGGCTGTCTCCGCGGGGGGCGCGGTCGGTGGCCGAGAGGGCTTTCAGCACGACAGCGTTGTCGACGCCGTCGCCACTCGACGCGGCAGGCGTCGGGGTACCGATCGGAACGTCCGCTTCCGGTGGAACCGAATCGACCGGCAGGGCCGCGCCGACCCCGGGCTCGTGGCAGGCGAGCGCGCGGCGCCCGGCTTCGGCCAGCCGGAGTACGCGGTATTCCGTGTACGGCGCGCGCTTCAGAAGCCCCCGGTCGACGGCGTCGCGCACGGCGGCGCGCACCTCGTCGCGCCCGAGGTGACGCAGGGCCCCGAAGCCCCGCCGCCGGCGGAAGTGGAACCGGCGCGCGCGGGCGTCTTCGGCCCCGCGCAGAAAATCGGCGACCGATGTTTCGCCGAAGCGCTCGCCCAGCGCCTGCACGGCAAGCAGCACGGCGGTATCGAGCGGCAGAGTCGTCGCCGGTTCGGCCGCGGGAGCCGTGCCCACCATGGAGAGGGACGTGCGTTGCGGCGCCCCCCCTTTCCACCCCAGGCAGTTGTCGCAGCCGGCGCAGCGGTCGAACTGGACGTCCTCGCCGAAGTAGCGCAGGACGGCGACCCGCCGGCACTCCTGCGTCGGACCGTAGGCGAGCATGGCGTCGAGCCGGGAGAGCTCTACGCGCAGCCCCGCCTCCATGGCCGCCCAGTCGAGGGGAAGCCGGCCCGAATCGAGGTCGCGCCGGACAACCTCCAGAGGGCGCGGACCTTCTTCGCGGAGGAGAATACCCGTGGCGGTCAGTTTCTCGACGGCCATCGTGAGCAGCGGGCGGGCCGCGCCGGTTTCGTCGGAGAGGCGCCGCCAGTCGAGCGCGATCCCCTCGTTCAACTGTTCCCCATGCGCGCGGGCGAGGGCGTCGAGGACCCGCTTTTCGAGCCGCGTGAGCCGCAGCAGTTTCCAATGCGAGGCGTCGACGGCGCGCAACCGTTCTCCGCGCCGCCTCCCAGACCCATCTTCGCCGCCGTCGACGATGTGCGCCTCCTTGAGAATCCGCACGGCCTTGGCGACCACCGGATCGCCGTAGCGGCTCGGCAGCTTCTGCACCAGTTCGTCGGCGGTCGCGCAAGGCTCTTCGCGCAGTGTGCGGTAGACCGCCTCGATGACTTCGCGCGGGGGGAAACGGGACATGAGAAAGCGTTCGTGGATCCGCCGGTCGCTGTCGCCGTAGAGGAGCACCGCGTGGGACTCCTTGCCGTCGCGGCCGGCGCGCCCGGCCTCCTGGTAGTAGGCTTCGAGCGATCCGGGGGCCTGGTAGTGGATGACGAAACGTACCGAAGGTTTATCAATTCCCATTCCAAAGGCGTTCGTCGCGACGATCAGGCGCACCGAGTCGTCGAGCCAGCGGTCCTGCGCGCGCGAGCGGTCGCCGTCGCTCATTCCCGCGTGGTAGGCGGCCGTGGGGATGCGATGGCGCAGGAGGTACTCCGCAATCTCTTCGGTCGCGCGCCGGGTCGGCGTGTAGACGATCCCGGTTCCCTCGAGCCGCCGGGCGAGCGTGAGCAGATGCTCCTGCCGTTCGGCCGCCCGCCGGCATCCGCGCGCCATGTAGCAGAGATTGGTGCGATCGAAGCCGGCGACGAGCACGTGATCGGGGGGAATGCCGAGCTGCCGCTGGATGTCGGTGCGCACTTCAGGCGTGGCCGTCGCCGTCAACGCGATCACCTGCGGCTGATCGAGCGCGCGCAGGGCCAGGTGAAGCCGTTGGTAGCTCGGGCGGAAGTCGCTGCCCCACTGGCTGATGCAGTGCGCCTCGTCGACGGCGAACAGGCCCACCTTGTTCCGCCGCATGAGTTCCACGAAGCGCACGTCGCCGAAGCGTTCCGGGGCGATGTAGAGGAATTTGAGGGTGCCCGCCGCGAGCCCGTCGGTGACGGCGCGCTGTTCGGCGCTCGTGAGGTTGCTGTGATAGGCCGCGGCGGGCAGGCCGCGGCGCACGAGGGCGTCGACCTGGTCTTTCATGAGCGCGATGAGCGGGCTAATGACTACGCATACCCCCTCCCGCACGAGCGCGGGCACCTGGTAGCAGATCGATTTACCGCCGCCGGTGGGCATGACGGCCAGCAGCGGCCTGCCGCCGACGATGTGCCGGATGATCCGCCGCTGCGCCGGGCGGAAATCCGCATAGCCGAAGTGGGTTTCGAGCGCCTGCCGTGCCGCCTCGTACGCCTCGCCCAATGATTCGGGCGACGCTCCGGGAAGAGGCCCGGCCACCGGAGTTTCCACGGGCTTCAGGGGTTCCATGGGGCGCGATTCTAGGACACCCGGGCGCGAAAAGTAAAGAAAAAAGCAACATGCTCGGCGGACGGCAAGGTTCCCCCCTATAATGGAGGGAAAATCGGGAGGTACTGTGCGCGGACTGCGGGATCTGGTCGTCGACTTCGGCGGAACGAACATACGCGTGGCCCACATGGAAGGGGACCTGCTCGAGGATCTGCGCACCTACCCGTCACGCGCCGAGCTGGACTCCGACGGCTTGCGCGACCACTTCCTGGGCGTTCTCGAAGACTACATCACCGACGTCGGCCTGCGCATGCGGCTGGCGGCCATCAACATCGCCATCGCCGGCCAGATTGACTGCTATGCGGGGCTCGTGCGCGCCAGTCCCAATCTCCCCTCGTGGCGTCAGGCGCCGCTGGCCGACTGGGTGCGTGACCGGTTCGCCGTCGACGTCTACGTGGATAACGACGTGCGCGCCGCGGCCCTCGGCGAAATGAACGCGCTCGGGCTTCCCCAAGGCGGCGACATCGTCTGCCTGTACTGGGGCACGGGGATCGGCGGCGGAATCGTCGTCAGCGGCAAACTTCTCCGCGGCCTCTCGAACGCGGCCGCCGAGGTGGGGCACATGGTCTATGTGCCCGACGGCCGTCTGTGTACCTGCGGCAAGCGCGGCTGCTTCGAGGCCTATGCGGGGGGCTGGGCGATCCAGTCGATTGCGCGCGAACGGGCGGCGCTCGAGCGGGATGCGGCCCTGCACCCGACGGTGACGACGGCCGACGTCTTCCGCCTCGCCGACGAGAAGCACGTGGCCGCCGAGGCGATCCGCGACGACGCCACGCGGGCGCTGGGCATTCTGGCGTCGAACCTGGTGGTGCTCTTCAACCCGTCACGCCTGGTGCTCGGCGGCGGCATCACGGCGCATCATCCGCACATCCGCGACATCGTCGCCGAGTCGATCGAGCGCAACGTGCTCACTGTCGACAAAGAGGGCCTTCAGGTAGTCCTGAGCACGCTCGGCGACAAAGGGGCCCTCCTCGGCGCGGCCTCGCTGCGCAACCACCGCTGAGCGGTCATCAGAATGGGTCTTCGGACGTCTGACGTCGGACGTCGGCAAAGCAAGTACGTCAGAAAGGGCATTCCACGCGGAGGCGCGGAGACGCGGGGAGGAAAAGAGCGGAACGGACCTTTGTCACCTACTCCAGATTCCACGAAGCATCGGGTAGAACCAAGCTTGTTCCTTGCTCGCATCCCCACAGAAAATGCCCTTGCTTCTCTCCGCGGCCTCCGCGCCTCCGCGTGAAACTGCTCTTCCGAGCCATGTGCACCATTTCGGTGCCCCCTTCGGGGAAACCGCTTGCAGCACTCGAGCACCGAGAAGGAGGGGGCCCGACGTCCGAAGTCCGATCGGTTTGCCCGTGTGCGCCGCCTCCGTTACAATGGTCGATTCGGCTCGCAGCCGGTTTACGAGGAATACGTATGGCCACGCAAACGAAACTCCGCATCCTTGTCGCCAAGCCCGGTCTCGACGGTCACGACCGCGGCGCCAAGATCGTCGCGCGCGCCCTCCGCGACGCCGGTCACGAAGTCATCTACACCGGTCTGCACCAGACCCCCGAACAGATCGTCAACGCCGCCGTGCAGGAAGACGTCGACGCCGTGAGTCTTTCGATTCTCTCGGGCGCGCACAACACGCTCTTCCCGCGCGTCATCGAGCTGCTCCAGGAAAAAGGGGCCGGTGACATCCCGGTCTTCGGCGGCGGCATCATTCCCGAAGAAGACATCCCCGGTCTGAAGTCCAAGGGGGTCCTCGAGATCTTCACGCCCGGCGCGCGTCTCGAAGACATCATTCAGTGGGTCGAAACGACCATCCGCCCGCACTGACGCGACCCATGGGTTCTCCTCTCGCAGAAGGAGTCCTGAAGCAGGACGTCCGTGCCGCCGCGCGCCTCATGCGCCGGCTCGACGATCAGCAGCCCGACGCCGAACAGGCGCTGCGCGAGCTGTATCCGCACACCGGGCGCGCCTGGATCCTCGGCATCACCGGCAGCCCCGGCGCAGGGAAGAGCACGCTGACCTCGCGCCTCATCGGCAAGTTCCGCGAGCAGGGGAAAACGGTCGGCGTCGTCGCCATCGATCCCACCAGTCCCTTCAGCGGCGGGGCAATCCTCGGCGACCGCATCCGCATGCAGGCCTTCGAGGGTGACCCCGGCGTGTTCATCCGTTCCTGCGCCACCCGTGGCGCCATGGGCGGACTTTCGCGCAGCACGAGCAACGTCGTGCGCGTGCTCGACGCCTTCGGCAAGGACGTCATCATCATCGAGACCGTAGGCGTCGGCCAGGATGAAGTCGAGATCGTCAGCGCCGCCCACAGCACCATCGTCGTGACCGTGCCCGGCATGGGCGACGACATTCAGGCCATCAAGGCGGGCATCCTCGAAATCGCCGACGTCTTCGTCGTGAACAAGGCTGACCGCGACGGCGCCGATCGCACCGTGCGCGACCTGCAGATCATGCTCGAGATGAACCTGAACCACGACATTCCGTGGCGCCCGCCCATCGTGAAGACCGTGGCGGCCAAGGGGGACGGCCTCGACGAACTCGTCGAAAAGCTCGAAGCGCACCATGCGTTCCTCCGGCAGTCGGATCGGATCGCGAAGTTCAACCGCGAGCGCATCCGCCGCGAGATGCTGGATGCTTTGCGCAGCCGTCTGCTCGATGCCGCCGCGGCCACGATTGACGCCGAAGGGGGCATGGACAAGCTCATCGACGACGTCGACGGCGGCAAAGTCGATCCGTTCTCGCTCGCCGAAAGCCTGAGCGGGAAAATCCTCGCGAAATAGCGCGAAGCGCTGAGCCGCTTCGCGAATACCCGATGGCCGATGATCAATGGTCAAGGGGCAGCAAGGACATCGACTCCCACGCCCTTGCGGGATTCGTCAATCGTAAATCGGCATTGGCCCTGATCCGTTCGTGTCGAGCCGACGGCGGGCTGCAGCGCGGCCTGCGACGGCGAGACATGCGCACCCCTCGCTGTCCGACTCCGCCCTGCTCCGTCCTGTCAGCTCCGGACGAACGGTTCAAATCGTCAATCGTCAAATCGTAAATTGTCAATTGTCCTGACTCGTCACTCGTAACTCCCTAGCGTTCCCCCGCACTTAGCGCCGAAACCTTCAAGAACTGGATGCAATCCGGCGGGCGATCGGCTATAATGGCTGAGGGCTCGGTATCTGCGCCTTTCCGCGCGGATTCCTCCCCGGATTTACCCATGCACGGCACCTGGTTCCATCGCTGGTCGGTTCGCTGGAAGCGCCGGATTCTCCTCGCGAGAACGGCCGTCCGCGACACGATTACGAACCTGCAGATGGGGAATCAGGTACAGCGCTCATCCACCGACTTCCGCCAGTGCGAGCGGCCGGTGCTGCTGCTCTACGGCTTCGGTTCGACCCGCCGCACCCTGCGCATCATCGAACTGCGCCTGCGACGCCGCATGCAGCGCTGCGTCTTCAGCCTCAACCTCGGCGGCTACCGCGACACGCTGAACACCGCGGGCATCCAGGGGCTCGCGCAGCTCGTCGACGCCAAGGTCGAACGCTTCTGCACGAAATACGGCGTGCGCGAAATCGACATCGTCGCCCACAGCAAGGGCGGGCTCATCGCGCGCTACTACGTCCAGAACCTTGGCGGCTCGAAACGCGTGCGCCACCTGGTCACCCTCGGCACCCCGCATCGCGGCACGTGGATGGCCCTCGCGGCCCTGCCCGTGCTCGGCTGGATCGCCCGGTCGCTCTGGTCGATGACGCCGCTGTCGCCGATGATCCGCAGCTTCCGCACGAACGAGTGGCCGGCCGATGTGGCCCTGCTCAGCCTCGCCTCCCGCGCTGACTGGGTGGCCGCGCCCGAACGCTGCCGCGTCGAAGAAACGCAGGGGACGAACATTGTGCTCGACCACGTGAGCCACACGGCCCTGCTCTACTCGAAAGACGTCTTCGAGCAGATCGTGCTCGGCCTCCAGGCGCGCCCCGGCGCCCCCGCCCCGCGCCCGAGCCCCGACCCCGATCCGGATGCATTTCCGGATGTGGCCGGGCAGGAAGCGGCCTGAAGAGGTCGTCGGACGCCGGACGTCGGTTTTCAGCGAGTACAAAGCAAGGGCATCCCACGCGGAGTCGCGGAGACGCGGAGAGGAAAAGACAGGCAAGTACCTGCTCCACCGGTTTGGAATTCCACGCCGCAACAGGCGGAACCGCGTTCGTCCTGTCTCGCATCCCCTTGAAAAAGCCCATTGCTTCGCTCCGCAGTCTCCGCGGCTCCGCGTGAAATCAGCCCTTCACATACCCTGAGTCCCATTCCGGTGCCCCCATCGGGGGAACCGCATGCAGCACGCGGGCGCCGAGAAGGAGGGGGGTCTCCGCGGCTCCGCGTGAAATCAGCCCTTCACATACCCGAGTCCCATTCCGGTGCCCCCATCGGGGGAACCGCATGCAGCACGCGGGCGCCGTGGAGGAAAGGGGGGGGCCACATACCATATTCATGGTACCCGCATACCATGTTCATGGTATTCCTCCCGGCGATATTGCAGATACTTTGCACCGAAGTCACTTTTTTCTTGACCTGAATTTCCGATTCGTCCTATCATCGGCAGCGCCAAGGGGGAACTTCCCCGCGGGAGGCACCGCCGATGATCTCGAAAACCGTTGCCGCTGCCGTGCTCGGAATCGACGCCTACCTGGTCGAGGTCGAAACCGACATTGCCTTCGGCCTTCCGGCCTTCTCGACCGTCGGCCTCCCCGAAGGGGCCGTACGGGAGAGCAAGGAGCGGGTGCGCTCGGCCATCAAGAACGCCGGCTTCACCTTTCCCCAGCGCCACATCACCATCAACCTCGCGCCCGCCGACGTGAAGAAAGAGGGGGCCGCGTTCGACCTCCCCATCGCCGTCGGTATTCTCGCGGCCACCGGCGAGCTGATGCCCGAGTCCCTCACGCGGCACGTGATCCTGGGTGAACTTTCGCTGACCGGCGACGTGAAGAGCGTGCGCGGCGTGCTCCCCATCGCGGTTGCCGTGCGCGCCGCGGGGCTCACGCTCATCGTTCCGCACGAGAATGCAGCCGAGGCCGCCGTCGTCGAAGGGCTCGACGTCATCGGCGTACGCACCCTTGGCGAAGTCATCGATTACCTGCGCGGCGACCTGACGCTCGATCCGATCCGCGTGGACCGCGAGCGGCTGTTCACCGAAGGGTCGCAGTACGACGTGGATTTCTTCGACGTGAAAGGGCAGGAACACGCCAAGCGCGCCCTCGAGGTGGCCGCGGCGGGCGGGCACAACATCCTGCTCATCGGTCCCCCCGGGAGCGGCAAGACGATGCTCGCGAAGCGGATTCCGACCATCCTCCCCTCCATGAGCTTCGACGAGGCGCTCGAGACCTCCAAGATCTATTCGGTCTCCGGACTACTCGGGACCTTCAACAGCCTGCTCGCCACCCGCCCCTTTCGCACGCCGCACCACAGCATCAGCGACGCCGGCCTGGTGGGGGGCGGCGGCATTCCCCGCCCCGGCGAAGTGAGCCTCGCGCACAACGGCGTCCTCTTCCTCGACGAGCTGCCGGAATTCAAGAAGCAGGTCCTCGAGGTCATGCGCCAGCCGCTCGAAGACGGCCAGGTGACAATCAGCCGTGCCCTGATGAGCCTCTCGTACCCCGCGCGGTTCATGCTCGTCGCCGCCATGAACCCCTGCCCGTGCGGATTTCTCGACGACCCGCAGCACACCTGCACGTGCACGCCGATCGCCATCCAGCGCTACCAGGCGCGCGTCAGTGGTCCGCTTCTGGACCGCATCGACATCCAGATCGAGGTGCCCGCCATCCGCTTCCGCGAGCTGCACGAAGAGGCGGGCTGCGAAGACAGCGAGACCGTGCGGGCGCGGGTGCAGAAAGCGCGGCAGCTGCAGCGCGATCGCTACGGGCGTGAGCGACTGCACGCGAACGCCCAGATGGGCCCGCGCCACATCCGCCACTGGTGCAAGGTCGACGACGCCGGAGAACGCCTGCTCGAAATGGTCGTCGACAAGCTCGGCATGAGCGCGCGCGGCTACAACCGGATCCTCAAGGTCGCGCGCACGATCGCCGACCTCGACGAGAGTCCGCACATTCTGTCCCACCATCTGAGCGAGGCCATCCAATACCGCTCGCTCGACCGGGCTTACGCGGCCTGACCTGAGAGGTCCCCATGCGCAACCACCGCCGAGTCGAAGCGTTCATCCTGCTGAGCCAACTGACGAACGAAGTGTTCGATGCGGTTCGCGCGCTCCCCGCCTGCGAACGTCCGGTCATGGGTCAGGGGATGCAGGCCGCCGTGACCGAAGCGGTCGCATCCATCGTGCGCGGCTGCGCGACGCGCAATTCGGGCACCTTCATTCCCTACCTTGAAGCCGCCCTGGGACACACCGAGATGCTCGGCGTTTTTCTTCGGCAATGCCGGCGCATGCGCCTGCTCGACGAGACGCCGCTCGACTTTCTCCTCCAGCGGCAGGAGACGGCCTCGCGCGTCGTGCAGCGGCTGCTTCAGCGTCAGGTCCTCAAGGTCGAACAGGCGCGCACCATCGGCGCCGAAGACGAGTTCGAGTGGCCCACCGACGACGACGAAGAAGAAGATCTTCGCGTCAACGAAGAGCCCCCACGGCGGGGACGCGGCCGCCCGGCGCGCGGCTACCGGACGGCTTGAGACAGGCGGGGTATGAAACGACGGAACCGAGAGGAGGTGATGTACAAATGATGGAAGTCTTCACGATCCAGAAAACCAAAGGGAAGAACGGCCAGGAAGGCAAGGACTACTGGACCAAGGTGGGCAATGCCTTCACGAACAAGGACGGCAGCATGAACGTCTACCTGACGGCCCTCCCCCTGGACGGTAAACTCCAGCTGCGCGAGCGCAAGGAGAAGGACGCGAAGGATTAATATCCCTCAAGTCCCGCAGATGCGTGAAGCGGCGCCCCGCAGGGGGCGCCGTGTGTTGCCTGACATCCATGGGCTCGCGAAGCATGCGGGGCATGACTTCGGGCGACGCGGATCTCTGCTATACTTCGGCTATGAGTACTCCGACGAAAGAAGATGCGGCCCTGATGATCGCGAGCCTCCACGGCCAGATGGAGCCCTCGCTGGTCGCCGTCTACCTGCTTCGATCTTCACGGAAAGAAGAAGCCGATGAACCGATCAAACTGTTGGAGGTCAATCAAGTCGCCTTTGCGGGCGGCGTCATTCCGGTGCATTTCGGCCCGGTCGGCGAAGTGCCCTATCCCTCCGTGATCATCGAGCTGACCCCCGAAGAGTTCGCGAGCCTTCAGGCAGGAGAACTATCTCTTCCCCACGGGTGGCGGCTGGACCGGAAGCTTTTCGGGCGGTGAGCCTGTGGACGCCGGCTATTCAAAGTGGCAGATAGCGTTTGCGCGGCAGGCGGCCTCCGAACTCCAGGTTTATCAAGTCCTGACGACCAACCCTGCAGTCCCGCATTCGCACCGACTACACTTCCTGCAGATGTCACTTGAGAAACTGGCGAAGAGCTACCTGTTCAGCCGAAGCATTCCTCCTGCAAGAAGTCACGGATACGTTGCCAAAGTCATCCCATTGGCGGCACGAGAGGCATGGAGGCAGAACCCTCGTCTGGCGGCGGTCAGAATCGATGAACTTCGACGCCTCTGTC
Organism: bacterium; assembly: GCA_041690355.1. Taxonomy (GTDB): domain Bacteria; phylum J088; class JAWLBW01; order JAWLBW01; family JAWLBW01; genus JAWLHK01. The sequence continues at coordinate 179,834 of JAWLHK010000005.1, forward strand.
GAGAAATTGACCTTCTGCACCCGTCCATCGATGATGATGGGAGACGGCCGGATAACTGCGAGTATCCCTGGGTCGCGTTCACTGGACAGCAGGCCGTTGTGGTCGCCCCGATAAACTGGAGCGTCCCTCTGTATCCGCGCCTTTTCAGCTCGTCGGGGATAGCGCTCTTGAAGGTATCTTCGTACCTGATGCAGCAGCTGCTACGAGAGAGAGCAACTTGAGCAGGTTTTACCTGACCCCCGCAGACTCGTAGCGGCACAGATAAGGCCCAACCGGTAGCGGGTTGTCCTCCACGATCCCGTCGCAGCGGCGCCCCGCAAGGGGCGCCGTGTGTTGCCTGCTTAAACCCGGAAAACGTAGACTCCGTCTGGTAAAGCCTCCGACCCTCGCGCCTACGGGCACACGCCGCCATTTGCTTCAACGTTGTACTCAGAAGCGCTCACCGAATAGGAGACAGCCAACGCATAATCCTGGCAAAGGCTGTTGTTCGAGGCGATGGCAAGAGTATCCCCGACAGTGGTCAGATTTGGGAAGTCGAGGGTGGTGAGAGCTGGATTTCCAGCGATACCGAAATTCCCCCCAACCGTCTGAGCCTCCAGCGAAATCGAGATAAGCGCCTGGTTGAAGTAGACCATGGCATCCCCCGCGATCCAGGTGGCGGGCAGACTGAAATCGGCCATCACGTCGTTCTGCATGAACGTAAGGTTGCCATCAATCCGGCTGACAGGTAGGTCCGCCACCTCCAGAACCGGATTCTGAAAAAGATGCACGATGGCGGTCGGTGTACCCGTCACCGGCAAACTGATGGCAAGCAGGCTTTCATTGCCGTTGATAACCACGCCCCCCACCGATGTCGCCGGCAAAGAAAATCCCGTGAACGCGGTTTCAACAAGCTGCAGCCATCCGCCGACGCGCTCGACCGGGAGTGTGACATCAAGCAGCATCGGGGTCTTCTCGAACGCCAGGTCGTCGCGGACATCGACCAGCGGCATGCGGAACTGCGTCAACACGGGATTGAGTCGGATCACGACGTCATTCGCAGTTGTAACCGGCATATCGACGGTCGTCAGGGCAGGGTTGTCCTCGATCTTCAACGCGCCGCCCACCGATTCGAGCGGGTAGTCAAGTGTCGTCAACGAGAGCCCGCTGAATATCGCGTCGCCACCCACCCGGACGAGCGGCACCTCGAACACAGAAAGCGCCGGGTTGTTCTGCACGCGCAGAAAACCGGGGAGTTCCGCAATCCCCAGCTGCAGTCGAACCAGGGTCGAGTTACCGACGACTTCCAGGTCAGCGACCCGCAAAAGCCCCGGCAAAAGCACTTCGGTCAACCCATTGGAGGCAATGGAAAGCCGTCCGGTAACCGTGGTCACGCCGGCGAGAAAAGCGACGTCGATGGAATTCTCGATGGTGTACGAGCCGAAGAGAATGCCGTCCAAGGCAATCCCGTTTCCCGTCATGCCGCTCCAGGTGACATGGGTGCCGTCGGTGCACGTCATCGTGTACGTTCCGTCGCCATTGTCGGCCACGCTGCACGAGGAGCCGTCTTCGCCGTCGGCGCCCGGTGTTCCCGAATCTCCCTTTTGCCCTGCGGGGCCGTCGGCACCATCCTGCCCGTTCGTCCCGTCTGCACCATCGGTCCACGTGGCGCTCGTCCCGTCGGGGCACGTCATCGTATAGGTTCCATCGCCGTTACCCTTGACCGAGCAGTGACCGATGATCTGCGGCGTGTCGTCCAGGGGGTTCGGGCCATCGCCCTCCAGGGATACCGTGGGCGAGCAGGCACTGAGGAAGAGTGCCGCTGACAATACAAGGCGTGTTTTCATTGGTACGGTCTCTGAATGGAGGTGGGGTCCGGCCTTAGACAGGCAGGTCACCTGGCGGCCGGGAGTTTCCTGACCGTATCACTCAGCAGAATGGCTGTCAACAGATGGCGTCTGCAGTCCGGTGCGTTCTTCATCGGAAGCGCAGTGCCACCGGCCGATCAAGAGTCGGGCGCGGTCATGCGCCTCGTCACGGGAGAGCCGCTTCGCGGCCGTCCCCCCGCGCATGGTTCGAACAGAGCGTCGAGTTGCGCCACCCGCTCGGTGTGCATGCAGGTTGGCTTCAGTGTCTTCAGGTAGTCGCGCAGCAGAGCGGCAACCGAGGTATTGCGCTCGGCGGCGACAGCGCGAAGGTGCCGGCACAGGTCGTCGTCGAGGAGAATTGAAAGTCGCTTCACCTTTCCAGAATCTATCAGGTCCTCGCTCCCGTCAAACGGAATCCGGAACTGTCGGGAAGGGGGACCCACCCACCGCCTTGCACCCGCCCGCCCCCCCTTGGCATAATTGATTGACTCGTCAATCAACTCTCCGGAGAGGTGACCCCGTGAACCGCCTGGAAACCCCTCGCCTGCGCGTCCTGGTCTTGACCGCCGGCCTGCTCACCGCCCTCGCCTACGCTCCCACGGCGCAGGCCGAAGTCTCGACGTTCGGCATCACCCCCACGGCCGGCGCGATCGGCGACGGGCGTCTCACGGCTCAGGTTTCGCAGGAAGGGACCCTCATCTGTCTGCGGTGGCCCAACGCCACCTTCTACGAACACCTCAAGTACAAGACGGGCTTCTGGAGCGACACTCCGTCTGAAAGTGCGTGGACACAGCCGTACTTCGGCGCCGGCGAGAGCGATGGGGTCTTCGCGGGTATCCGCTACAGCACCGGCGCCACGGCCGAAACGCGCTGGCTGCGCGACGCAAAGCCCACCTTCCGCTATGCAAGCGAAACGTCGAACCGCCTCGTCGCCACCTACACGTTCTTCGACGGCCTGACGGTCGAAGAGGAAACCTTCAACGTTCCCGATCGTCCTTTCCTCGTACGGCTTTACCGGCTGAAAGCGGCCCCCGCCGGCCTCTCCGATTTCCACATCGTCGCCTACGCGAACCCCGCCCTGCGCAAGGAACACGGCGTCTACGCCCCCATCGGCGACTATGAGGAAGATGCGGAGCCGCGCTACGGCACCTTCGCCCTCCCCGACCGCGAGGCCGTGCTGACCGCCCTCCCCGGCCTCACCCCGAACCGGGGTCCGGTCGAAGCGCTCGAAGGCGCTCCGGCGGCCGAAGTCGCCGCGTTCGTCGATGGTCAGGCCGAGGCCTGGGGCGAAGGGATCTACATGGCCCAGGGGGCCTCGGTCTCGCTCAGCGGATTCCAGGTGGGCACCGACGCGGGCGTCGATCCGAGCGGACCCGAAGATGCCTATCGCGACGCCGCCGACGGTGAACTGAGCGGAAATTCTGCCGTGGCGAACCTGGAAACGACCGCGCTCATGTTTCCCCTCAACACCGACACGCCCGTCGCCTGGTACGCGGCGTTCGGCACGCGCAGCACCGAAGCCCTCGCGGCCCTCGCCGAGGCGCAGACGGCATCGCCGGAGGAGCTGGCCGAGGCGAGCGACGCCTGGTGGGCCGACTTCCTCTCGACCGCCCTGCTCCCCACCGAGGCGCGGGCCCGCGCGGCGAGCCACCGGGCGCTCATCAGCCTGCGCACGGGGATGGACCCCGAGAGCGGCGCCATCGTGGCCTCGACCAGCTGCCAGCCGCCGTACAACGTGGACTGGCCGCGCGACGGCGCCTTCTTCCAGTTCGTGCTGAACATGAACGGCTTCACGGCCGCAGCCGATCGGCACGCCCGCTTCTACCCGAACATCCAGTACACCGAAGAAGGTCAGGGGCTCTATCCGAAAGACAAGGTCGGCCGGTTCCCCATGAACGCGTTCGCCGACTACGTGCCCGGCGGCCCCATCGACTGGGAGATCGACAACACCGGCTTCGCGCTCTGGACCTACCGCATCCACGCCGGCTTTCTGAGCCAGGAAGATCCGGCCGAGGCGCGCCGCTTCATGGAGGATATTGCGGAATCGGCCCAGCTCGCGGCCGACCTGCTCACCGAGTGCAAGGACGAGTCGAACAACCTCCAATGCCCCGCCAACGAAGACGACAACCCGGGCTACGCGCAGACCCTGCACGGCGCCATCACGACATGGCTCGGCCTGCGCTCGGCCGCGGAAATCTTTGAGGCTCTCGGGCGGAATGGGCTGGCCGAAAAATACCGGGCCCGCGTGGCCGAGCTGGATGCGGCCATCCGCGAAAACTTCGACCCCTCGAAGGGGGCCGGCATTCATGCCCAGCAGCTGGCCTGGTCGTACTGGCCGGCAGGCTTCTGGACCGAGGCCGACGGGGATACGAACCAATTTGCTTCCAGCGGAATGATCGAGCGCTTCTCGACGGGCAAGGAGTCGCTCTTCGACCCGAAGTCCCGCGGGTCGCAGTACTCGCAGAAGTCGGCCATCTCGCTACAGCTGCCGCCGCTGCGGGATCCGTCGAGCCTCGAAGCCGTACGCAAGGTGAACGAATTCTACGTCACCACGATGATGCGTCAGGACACGCTGCACATGGGCGAGTTCACGAACTTCATCGATCTCGACGGCGACGGCACGAAGGAGTACATCAACTACGTGGCGACCCCGCACATCTGGGCGCAGTCGCTGGTCTACCTCTCGCTCATCGCGGCGGAATACCCGGAGAAGCTCCAGGTCCCCGCCATCCGCACGGTTCCCCCGGCAGAAGACGAAGGAGCGGGATGCGCCTGCGGCACGGCGGGCGGCCCGGGCGGCGCGCTTCCGCTGCTCGTGGCGGCACTCGGGTTCCTCACGCGGTCGCGGCGGCGCCGCCATTCCTGATGCCTGATCAATCTTGTCCAAAACAGGTTCATCGCGTGACCGTTCGCCCTGAGGAGCCGGGCCTTGGACGAACAAGACTCCATGAATCGGCAGGGTCTGACGAGCACGTCCACACCGGCGTCTCGAAGGGCCAGCGCCACATGAAGAGCGTGTTCGGGAGCTCGAAAACCCGCCATTGACTATGTCTTTGAGCAAGGTCGCGCCGCCACTCTGGCCCCTCGACGGGCTCGGGGCGAACGGTTATCCATAGACGTCACGGACTGACGACTGAAGACTGAAGACTGAAGACTCTCGACTCGTCCGATCTACCCCTGCGTCAGGAAATACGTATAGTCCATCCCCTCCGTCCGCGGGAGGTTCTCGGGGTCGACGGGGGGAATCGGGTAGCGGTGGCGTACGACGGCAAAGGCATCGATGGCCTGCTGCAGCTGGGCGCGCGTGAGCGCCGGGGTCACACTCGTTCGGATGAGCGCCTGGCCGTAGGGAACAGCAGGATACATGACCGGGGTCGTGAAGACGCCGAGTTCGAGCAGATCCTTGCAGATGCGGAAGCTGAGCGACTCTGACCCGACAAACGCCGGAATAATCGGCGTGCGCGAACCCATCGTGAACCAGCCGAGCCGCTCGAGCCCCTGCTTGAGAAAAGCCGCGTTGGCGGCGAGCCGCTCGAACATCTCGTCGTCTTCCTGCATGACGCGCAGGGCCGCCAGCGCCGCCGCTGCCGAGGCCGGCGGAAGCCCCGCCGTGAACATGAACGTGCGCGCGCGATGCCGCAGATAATCGATGACGCGGGCCTCGCCGACGACGAATCCGCCGACGCTCGCAAAGCTCTTGCTGAAGGTCCCGAAGAGCAGATCGACGTCGTCGAGCAGCCCCTGCTCGGCCGCCGTGCCGCGCCCCTGCGGGCCCAGCACGCCGATGCCGTGCGCGTCGTCGAGGTACAGGCGAAAGCCGTACTGCTTCTGCAAATCCGCAAAGGGGCGCAGATCGGACACGCGTCCGGTCATGGAAAATATTCCCTCGGTCACGACCAGCGCGTGACTCCAGTCGGCCTGCCCGGCCAGCTTCGCGCGCAGATCGTCGGGGCTGCGAAAGATGCGCACCTCGCCCCGCACCCGCTGCAGCCCTTCGATGATGCTTGCGTGGTTGTCGGCGTCCGAAAAGATGACGACGTCGGGATCATCCGCCAGCAGCGTGAGCGTCCCCGCATTGGCGAGAAATCCGGCGGAAAAGACGAGCGCCGCCTCCTTGTGGAAAAACGCCGCGAGCTCCTTTTCCAAGGTATCGTGAAGGGCAAGATTACCGTTGAGGAAGCGCGACCCTGTGCATCCGGTTCCGTACCGGTCGATGGCCTCGTGTGCCGCACGCAGAACGTCGGGATGGTGCGTGAGCCCGAGGTAGTTGTTCGAGCCGAGCATGACGACCTCGCGCCCGTTGCAGCGCACGGTCGGCCCGTCCGAACCCTCCAGGGCCTGGAAGTAGGGATAGAGTCCGGATTGGCGAACGAGTTCCGCATCGTGGAAGTCGTAGCACCGCTGGAAGACGTCTTTGCCCATGCACCCTCCTTCTACAAGCATAGGTCCATTCGCGCCGCGATTGAACCCGCACGGGGTTGACTGTCTGGCGGGGGGTTGGCTAGGCTGGACAAGGCCCGGCCGATCCCTCTCGTGAAAGGACCCTGTCATGGCAGACGCACAGACGATGGACGCATTCCCCCGTCCGGCCACGGGCGGGCGCACGGTCTTCATCACGGGGGCCGGCAACGGCATCGGGGCCGCCCTCGCCCGCCACTTCGCCGCCCGGGGCGACGCGGTGATCGGCACCGTGCGCGACGCTGAACGGGCACGGCGTTTGACTGCGGAGGCGCGCGAGCAGGGTCTGGGGATCGCCTACGTACCGCTCGAGCTGGCCGACGCCGCCTCGGTCGACGCCTGCGCAGAGTGCCTCCCCGCCGAGGTGGACGTGCTCATCCACAATGCGGGCTTCGGGCTCTTCGGTTCGGTCGAGGAGGCCCAGGAAGAGGACGTGCGCCTGCAGTTCGAGGCGCACCTGTTCGGCCCCCTGCGTCTTACGCAGCGGCTGCTCCCCGGGCTGCGGAAGCGCAAGGGGCGCATCCTGTGGGTCGGCAGTCTGGCCGGACGCTTCGCCGTCCCCTACCAGGCCCACTATTCAGCCACGAAGGCGGCTATCGCCTCGATCAGCGACGCCATGCGCATGGAGCTGCGGCCGTTCGGCGTCCAGGTGAGCTGTGTGGAGCCGGGAGATTTCAACACGGGCTTCACGGGCGCCCGCCGCCGCACGGCCTCTAAGGGTTCCCCCTACGCGGAATGGGAAGCGCGCTCCTTCGCGGCCGCCGAGAAGACCGAGCGGGAAGCCCCGGATCCCGAGGCGCTCTTGCGGGCCGTCGAACGGCTGACGCGGATGCGCCGCATGCCCCCCCGCCTCCCCGTGGGCCGCTTCGCCCGCACCCTCGTTTTCCTCCAGCGCCTCCTGCCCGATGCGTTGCGGGAACGGATCGTGCGGGGGATTTACCATCAATGACAGCCTGACCCCTACCGTTCGTGTCGAGCCGACAGTGGAAGGCAGAGCCTGGAACAACGGCGAGACAGCTCCGTGCGTACCCAGGCGGGCCCCTCGCTGTCGCGCTTCGCCCTGCTTCGCGCCGTCAGCTCGGGACGAACGGGAATGGCGTGATGCTTCCCAGCAGCTCCCTACCGTTCGTGTCGAGCCGACGGTGGAAGGCAGAGCCTGGAACGACGGCGAGACAGCCCCGTGCGTACCCAGGCGGGTCCCTCGCTGTCGCGCTTCGCCCTGCTTCGCGCCGTCAGCTCGGGACGAACGGGAATGGCGTGATGCTTCCCAGCAGCTCCCTACCGTTCGTGTCGAGCCGACGGTGGAAGGCAGAGCCTGGAACGACGGCGAGACAGCCCCGTGACGTACCCAGGCGGGCCCCTCGCTGTCGCGCTTCGCCCTGCTTCGCGCCGTCAGCTCGGGACGAACGGGAATGGCGTGATGCTTCCCAGTAGCTCCCGACCGTTCGTGTCGAGCCGACGGTGGAAGGCAGAGCCTGGAACGACGGCGAGACAGCCCCGTGCGTACCCAGGCGGGCCCCTCGCTGTCGCGCTTCGCCCTGCTTCGCGCCGTCAGCTCGGGACGAACGGTGCCCACCAGCGCCCACTGCCCCCCAGTTGCCACGCTCGACCAAACGGTGCACAATTGATCCCCCATGTCACGCATCGGCACCCCCCTGCGCAAAGGCGCAACCAGAATGCTCCTGCTCGGCGCCGGCGAACTCGGGAAAGAGGTCGCCCTCGAGGCCATGCGCCTCGGCGTCGAAGTCGTCGCCTGCGACCGCTACGCCGATGCCCCGGCCATGCAGATCGCCCACCGGTCGCATGTCTTCGACATGCTCGACGCCGGCCAGGTGCGCAGCATCATCCTGCGCGAACAACCCGATTTCATCGTTCCCGAGATCGAGGCCATCGCCACCCCCGAGCTGCTCGAGCTTGAGAACGAAGGGTTCACGGTCATCCCCACGGCGCGCGCCGCCCGGCTGACCATGGACCGCGAGGGGATCCGCCGGCTCGCCGCCGAAGAGCTCGGCCTGCGCACCGCCGCCTACCGGTTCGCCGATACGGAAGCGGAACTGCGCGCCGCCGCTACGGAACTCGGATTCCCCGTCGTCATCAAGCCGGTCATGTCGAGCTCGGGCAAAGGGCAGAGCACCGTGCGCCACGAAGCGGATCTCGAGGCGGCCTGGGCGGTTGCGCAACAGGGGAAACGGGGACGCGAAGCGCGCGTCATCGTCGAAGCCTTCGTCCGCTTTCACACCGAAATCACGCTGCTCACGGTGCGCACGGCCCAGGGGACCCTCTTCTGCCCCCCCATCGGTCACCTGCAGAAAGACGGCGACTACGTCGAAAGCTGGCAGCCGCAGCCGATGTCCCAGGTTGAACTGGAAGAGGCGCAGCGGATCGCGAAAGCCGTCACCGACAACCTCGGCGGCCGCGGCATCTTCGGCGTGGAACTTTTTCTTGCGGATGACGGCGTCTACTTCTCCGAGGTTTCGCCGCGCCCCCACGACACCGGCATGGTCACCCTCATCACCCAGAACCTGAGCGAGTTCGCGCTGCACGTGCGTGCCATCCTCGGCCTGCCGATTCCGAACATCGACGTTCCCCGGCCGGGGGCCAGCGCGGCCATCCGCGCGACCGAAACCATCCATGCGCCGTCGTTCTACGGGGTCGCCGATGCGCTCAAGGAACCCGATACGCAGCTGCGGATCTTCGGGAAGCCGTACAGCATGCCGAAGCGGCGCATGGCTGTCGCCCTGGCGCTCGGCGACGACGTCGAGTCCGCCCGCGACAAGGCCCGCCGCGCGGCGGAAGTCATCGACATCCGCTGAGCGGTTCGACGCAGCGCGTCTTGCGACGGCCGCTCCGTCCCTGTAAGCTCTCGAAACGCCTGCCCCCCGGGAGCCGCATGTTTCGCACCGTTCTTTACGTTGCCGCTCTGCTCGTCCTGGCCGCGCCCCCTTGCCGGGCCGACGGACCTGCGCCCCTGACGCCGCAAGCGGTGACCTACACGGCCGCCGCCGAACTTCGCGACCGGCTCTCGCAGTGGTCGCTCGAGAGGCGGGCCGAACTCCTTCTCGCACTGACGACCTCAGGCATCGCCACGCAGCTCGACGAAGTACGGCTGATCGCGGTGTTGCAGGGGACCGGCCCCGATGCCGCCGTCGAAGCGACCCGCCGTTATCTGGCCGACCGGCCCACCTACGAGGCGATCTTCCTCAAGCAGGAGCGCGTCAAGGGGCGCTGGCCCGAGGTGCCCGACCGGATTCTCATCCGTGTCCGTTCGCAGCCGTTCGGGCTGTATGGAAAGTGGCTCAGCGGCGGGCGCCACGAAGGGCTGCAGATCTTTCACGACGCCACGCGCGATCCCGGGAACATCCGCGCGCACGTGGGCGGCTTTCTCTCGTTCATCAAGGTGACGCTGCCGCTCGATCACTGGGCCGTCCGGCGCGACACCAATCATCGCGTCACCGACATGGGGCTCGCCGCAACCAACCAGCTCCTCGCCGATGATCTGCGCAAACTGCGGGCAGCCGCGTCGCCGACCGAGGCCAAGAGCATCCGCCTGGTTACGCACCGGGGGAGACGGGTCGTCGAGCTGCGCTATGAACACCCCGGGCCGCCGGTTTCCTACGCCCACGGGGCACGCGTCCTTTACGATCTGGAGGAACCGATTCCCCGCCTGCTCGAGCTGTATGATGCCGAGGGGACCCTGGCCGAGTACTTCGAGTTCGAATCGATTACGTGGAAGGAGCTCGGGACCGAAGCCTTCGACCCCGAGAACCCCGATTACGATTCCTAATTCGGCGCCGGCTCGGGCGTGCAGCGCGCGATCGTGTGCTCGTCGATGATCCGCCCCGCGTCGTCAATCGCCTTCCAGCGAAAGTTGCACGCGTCGACGGAGGCCTGCACGAAGTGGAAGGCCGCAATGCCCACGGCCTGCAGGGGACCCGGTTCCACCTCGTAAAGAAATGCACCCCCGCCCCCCGTCACGACATACGTCACGCCCCCCTTCTCCGTCGCCGTCGTGAACCCGCCGCGAATGGGCACCGATCGCTCGTAGAAGTGATTGTGCCCGTTGAAGACCACCTGCACGCCGTGCGCCTCGAGCAGGGGAACGATCTTCTCGAGGGCGTCGCCATCCCCCCCGTGCTTGGGGCTGTAGGTGTACGGCGGGTGGTGGAAGAAGGCGACCTTCCACGGCTTCTTCGTGGCGGCCAGATCGGCGGCGAGCCAGTCGAGCATGTCGTTGGCGCGCATGTCGCTCGTGCGTGACAGCGCCCCTTCGCTGTCGAGCGAGACGAAGTGCACAGGGCCCCAGTCGAAGCTGTAGTAACGCTCCTGATCCTCGACCGAAAGCGCCTGCCGCGGCAGCACGAAGTTGGCCAGGTACGGGGTCGCCTCGAGCGTCTTGTAGTCGTGATTGCCCGGGCTCGGATAAAAGGGGAGGCGGTGGAACAGGTCGCCGTAGACGTTGAAGACGGCGGCCTCGAAGTCGACCCACCCGCCGTCGGGATAGGCGTTGTCGCCGGTGCTGATCCAGAAGTCGGCCTCGTCCCGGCGCGCGAGCATCTGCTCGAGCACGGCCCGTTGCCCGCCGATGAATGCGCCATAGTCGCCGAGGACGAAGAAGCGGGCCGTGGCGTCCTCCGATTCCGCCGCCGTGCGGAATCGGAGCCCCCGCGCGAGCACCTTGCTCCCGCGCGCCGGCGCGTAGCAGTACTCCGTGTCCGGCTCGAGGCCGGTCAGCCGCGCCGTGTGCAGCAGGATCGGAAGTCCCTGCGAGGGGATGGGGGCCGAGGTCTCCGCATCCGCTTCACGCAGCGTCCTCCCCGGGACGGCGAAGTGCACTACGCCGCCGTCGAGATCGCGATCGCCCCAGACGACAACCGCCTCGCGCCCGGTCACCGACTGCAGATACGGCTTGCGCACGAGGTCGTCGCTGAGTTCGGGTTCGCCGTCGCACACGACGATCTCGGGTTCGGCATCCACGCTGCAGGCCGCCGGCAGTGCGAAGGCCAGGACGGCGAGAAACATCTTCGAGGAAACAGTACGCCGGTTCATCCCTGACAGCCTACCCGGTATCCGCCGACGAGACCACTTTCGAGCGCTCGATACCGCGGCTTCGCCTGCTCTCATGCGGCTCCGCGCGGTTTGACACCCCCGGCGGGCCCTCTTACAATGATGGTTTCACAAGGTGTACCCGGAGGCATCATGCACCGTCCCACGCAACCGGCCCGCTACGACTGGACCCGCGACGAGATCGCCGAGATCTACCACCGGCCCCTCCTGACCCTGATCATGGAGGCCAACGCGGTTCATCGCCGGTCGTTTCCGGATCCGACCGTGCAGATGTGCACCCTGCTCAGCATCAAGACGGGTTCGTGCCCCGAAGACTGCTCGTACTGCCCGCAGAGCGCCCACTACAAGACGGCGGTCGAGAAAGAGCCGCTCATGGAGGTCGACCACGTGCTCACCGAAGCCCGCAGGGCCAAGGAGAGCGGCGCGACACGGTTCTGCATGGGGGCCGCCTGGCGCGAGGTGCGCGACAACCAGCAGTTCGACGCCGTGCTCGACATGGTGCGCGGCGTGAGCGGCATGGGGATGGAAGCCTGCGTGACCCTCGGCATGCTGTCGGCGGACCAGGCCGCGAAGCTCAAGGACGCCGGCCTCACCTCCTACAACCACAACCTCGACACCTCGCCCGAATACTACCCGCAGATCATCTCGACGCGCACCTACGAAGATCGTCTGCGCACCCTGCGCCACGTGCGCGAGGCGGGCATCACGGTCTGCTCCGGCGGTATCATCGGCATGGGGGAATCGGAAGCGGATCGCATCGGCCTCATTCACGAGCTCTCGAAGCAGGAACCGCACCCCGAGAGCGTGCCCATCAATGCGCTCGTCCCCGTCGAGGGGACGCCGTTGGCCGAACAGCAGAAGGTCGACGGCCTGCAGCTGGCCCGCATGATCGCGACGGCGCGCATCGTCATGCCGAACAGCATCGTGCGCCTCTCGGCGGGCCGCACGGGGCTCAGCGACGAAGCCCACGCCCTCTGCTTCCTGGCCGGCGCCAATTCGATCTTTGCCGGTGACCGTCTGCTCACCACGCCGAACCCGGCCGTCGACGAAGACCACAAGCTTCTCGGCCGTCTGGGCCTGCGCCCGATGGAAGGCCCGCAGCTCATCTGATCTCCCTTCCCCAGGATCGCCGGTGCACCGCGCACCGGCGGCCCCTGAGTCCCCTATGTTCCCCGCCACCACGCTCCAGGAACTCGCCGATCTGCTCGCCCGGGGCGGGGTCATCGCCTATCCGACGGAAACGTTTTACGGACTGGGCTGCGACCCGGGGAATGCAGAGGCGGTCCGGCGGATCTTCACGCTCAAGGGGCGCCCCGAGGGCAAGCCGTTGCCCATCCTGCTTCCCGAAGGGGATCCGGAACGATTCGGGTTCCGCATGACTCCAATAGCCCGCCGGCTGTCCGCCGCCTGGCCGGCGCCGCTCTCGCTCATCGTTCCCGCCGAAGGGTACCCCGACGAGGTCACGGCCGGGACCGGAACGCTGGCCGTGCGCCGCAGCCCGCACCCGTTCGTGGCGGCGCTAATGGAGCACTGGAAGCGGCCGCTGGTAAGTACGAGCGCGAACCTTACCGGGGAACCGGCGACCACGCGCGGCGCCGACGTGTTCAGGGCCTTCGGCACCCGCCTCGCCTGCCTGGTCGACGGCGGCGACCTTCCCGGCCGCCTCGGTTCCACCATCGTCGACTGCACAGGGGCGGATCCGGTGGTGGTTCGCGCAGGGGATTATCCGTTTCCCTGACACGCGGATTGCGCCGCCCATTCGACACTTGCTATCGTGCAGATCAGGGAGCTGTGCTGCGCAGTGGCGAATCTCAGGCTCAAAATCGACAAGGAACTCCTCCGGCGCGTCAAGGTTGTCGCCGCGCGGCGTGGGGTTTCCCTCTCGCGACTCGTGGCCGAGTATCTTGAGGATTTCGTCCGCCACGATTCCGACTACGAATCCGCGAAGCAGGACGCCCTTCGCCTGCTGAACCAGGGCCTGCCCCTGGGAGGCACCCCCTGTCCCGCGAAAAGAGCCATGCGCGGAGCGGACGCGGCTGACAGGCCCTAGGGGCTTCCCGCCGCAAGCGTTGACTTCCGTTCTAGCCGGCCATCGGCCATTGACCATTGGGCATCGGGCATCGGGCATCGCCGGACAGCGTCCCAGACGCTGTCCGGCAGGGTATGCTACCCTGACTGCGTCATGGCTCACTCGGTGACCGGTCTCCACATCTACTATTACTTCGGGCACCTGTGCGACTACCAGGCGTGGCGCACCGTGTTCGAAAAGCGCCCCCCCATCGACGATCCCGGCCTGCTGCTCCTGCTCGAACAGGGGCGGCGTAACGAAGCGGCATGGGTCGAGCATCTGCGCGAAGTCCACGGCGAGGTCCTCTCCCTGCAAGGGGGAACCATGGAAGAACGCGCCGAACGGACCCTCGCGGCCATGCGCGCCGGCGCCGCCGTGCTTCACAACGGCGTGCTCGACGGCGGACCCGCGGGGCAGACGCTCGCCACACGCGCGGCCGGGCGGGGGCTCGACCTGCGCTTCCGCGGCGAGACCGATCTGCTGATCCGCGTCGACGGCATGCAGAGCGCCTTCGGGACCTGGGGCTACCGCGTCGTCGACGTGAAATCGAGCCGCACGGGGCGCCTCCCGCAGTTCATGCAGGTCGCCTACTACGATCGGTTGCTCGAAGGGGTGCAGGGCGCGAGCCACGGGCGCGGCAGCGTCATCGTGTTCCCCGACGGCTCCGGCGGGCGCGCGCAGGAAGAGTTCTTCGATCTCGAGCCGCTCGCCCCCTCGTTGACGCTGTTTCTCGAAGAGCACCTCCCCGAGCTGCTCGCACGCAAGCCGGAGGAGATCGCCTATCACCTGGCGCCCCACTGCGCGCATTGCCTGTGGAACGATCACTGCCGGACCCGCGCCGAGACCGAGCGGGATCTTTCCCTCGTGCCCGGCATGCAGCCCGGTCACCGCCGCGCCTTCCGTCGTGCGGGGATCGACACCCTCGAGGCCCTGGCCGGCGTGACGGAACCGGTGCTCGAGGCGGTCGCGCGCGAAGCCCCCAGCGGCGGCGACACGGTGCGCCGTCTGCACGCGCAAGCGCTCACCCTGCGCGACGGGGCGGCCCGCCCGCGCATGTCGCTGCGCGACGCGGGGGCGCTCTGGCTGCTGGAGCGCAACCGTGTGGTGCGCGAGCCGTTCGAGGCGAACCGCCTGGCCGTGCTCGTCGATCTGGCCGGCGACGCGGTGGCCGGAACCGAGTCGGCCTGGGTGGTCCGCGTCGGCGACCACCCGCCCCAGAAGTTCCACGCCGGCGACGCGCGCGAAGAAGAGCTCGCCTTCGCGCGCTTTCTCGACGGCATGGCCCGCGTGCACGAGCGGACGAAAGGGCGCTTTACCGTGTTCCACGACGGGGGAGGCCTCGATCGCCGCCTCGAACGCCTGTTCGAGAAGTACCCTGCCGAAGGGCGCGGCGAGATCGTGCGCGAGACCATCGGGCGCATGGTCGACATGGCCGCGCTGCTGCGCCGCTCCTTTCTCTTTCCCGTCACCACGGCGGCCCCCCGCGACGAGGTCGAGCTCTACCTGCAGGCCGGCGGCATTCTCCCCGAGCCAGCGCCCGCGACCCCGCTCGGGCTCGCGACGCACCTCGCCGAAACGGCCGGCGTGGCGCCGGACGAAGGGCTGGCGGAACTTACCGAGGCGGCCGCGCGCATCGGCATACGCCCCGATGCACTTCCGGAACGGCTCGAGCCCTTCATCGCGCTGCGCATGCACGCAGAGCGGCGGCACCCCTTCTGGATGGCGCTCGTCGAAGACCTGCAGATCCGCCGGCTCGCCCGGCTGCAGACGGCGCTGCGTCTGCTGCGCATGGCGGCGCCCGAGCGTACCGAGGCGGCCCATGCTTGAATTCGACCGGCACAAAAGAGCCCTCGACCTCGAGTTCCGCCTGCAGCGCTCGGAGGCGCTCCACAACCTCGAACGCCCCCCTGCCGAACGGGCCGAAACCGGACGCGCGCTCGTCGATCTGATCTACCAGGGGCGCGACGGGCGCCGCACGAGCCATCACATCTTTCTCTTTCCGGGGCAGCCCGGACGGTTCCGCGCGGGCGACCACGCCCTGCTCTCCTTCGCCGCGGCCGATCCGGCGGGTGCCGCCGTGCTCGAGGGCTATCCGGTCGAAATCGATTCCATTGCCGGCGAGCGCATCATCGTCTTCCTCCGGCGCGGCGAAGCAGGCGAGGAGCTCACCCCCGGTTCCCGCTGGATACTCGACGAGCGCCCGCCGAGCTGGCAGCCGAATTACCAGCGGCTGTCCAATGCGCTGGCCCTGGCGGAGTACAGTGTTCGGCCCGGAAGCCGCCTGCGGGCCCTGCTCCAGGGCGAGCTTCCGCTGCTCTCCCTCGGCGACCCGGAAAATCCTCCGGCGGATCTCGCCGGCGTGCGCGCGCAGGAAGCCTTCGGCATGGCCATGACGCGGCCCCTGGCCGCCGTGCAGGGGCCGCCGGGAACCGGCAAGACGTATCTGCTCGCCCGCGTGGCGCGCGCACTTCTCGATCAGGGCCTGCGGGTCGTCCTCTGCGCGTTTACCCACCGCGCCATCAACAACGCCCTGCACGCGCTGGTCGACGCGGGCGTTCCCCCCGCGCAACTCGGCAAGGTACGCGGCGGCGACGAGCGCGACCTTCCTCCGGGCATCACCGATCTCAACCGCCGCGCCTACTGGCAGAAGCCGCCGGGCGGATTTCTCGCCGCGATGACCGTCTACGGCGCCTTCGAGCCGTACTCGCGCGCCCTCGGCATCAGCGCGAGCCGCACGACCCTCCCCTATCCCGAGCGCGACGGGCGCGACGAACAGTCGTTCTGGGACGCGCTCGATCTGTACAACCGGCGGGTCGTGTCGGGCGCGCGCCTGCCCCAGCCCGAGACCCTGGCCGACGTGGTGCTGCTCGATGAATCCAGTCAGCTGACCATCCCCATGGCGCTCTGCGCGCTCGCCTGCGCGCCGCGGGTCGTGCTCTTCGGCGATCACGCCCAGCTCCCGC
This sequence comes from bacterium, assembly GCA_041690355.1. Taxonomy (GTDB): domain Bacteria; phylum J088; class JAWLBW01; order JAWLBW01; family JAWLBW01; genus JAWLHK01. The sequence continues at coordinate 196,234 of JAWLHK010000005.1, forward strand.
CGGTGAATCCGGCCGCGGCGCACTACGACACGCACCAGTCGATCTTCCACCTCGTGGCCGAACGGTACCCCGAGACCTTCGTGCGCCTGAACGAGACGCACCGCATGAACGCGGAGCTCTGCACCTATCCGGGCGAAGCGTTTTACGCCTCGGATCTCCACCCGTCTCCCGCGGCACGCGACCGCACCTTCGCGGCGCCGGACGAAGTTCCCGCCGTCTACGCGCCGATCCTCGCGCCGCACCCGGCCAGCGTGCTCGTCGAAGTGCGCCATGAAGGGCAGGCGCAGGAAGCGCCGCTCGAGGCCCTGCTGGCGGCCGATCTGGCCCTGACGCTGCTCGAGGGGGGGCTCGATCCGCGGCGCGATCTGGCCATTCTCGCGCCGCACCGCCGCCAGACCTCAGCCATCCGCACCGCCTTCGAGCGCCTCGCCGCGACGCGCGGCGTCGCGCGGGCGCGGCTCGACGCCTGGCTCGGCGATCTGCTCGTCGACACCGTCGACCGCATGCAGGGGCAGGAGCGCGACGTCATTCTCTACTCGCTGACCGCCTCCGATCCGGGCACCCTGGATCACGAGGGTGATTTCCTCTTTCTCCCGAACCGCTTCAACGTCGCCATCACGCGCGCCCGCCGCAAGCTGATCGTCCTGGGGAGCCCCCACTACTTCCGCCACGTGCCGCGCGCGCTGACCACTGCGGGATGGCAGGGTGAAGACGGCGCGCTCAGCCGCCGCAGACTCGACGCGGTGAACGTACTCAAGCGCTGGTACCTCGATCATCGCGACCGGCGCTTCGATCTGACGGCCCACGCCGAGTCGCTCGCTTCCGGCACGGCGAAGAATCCGCTTCGCGCCTGATTCGGCCGGGCCCTCACGTCCCGGTTCCGCGCCACGAAAAAAGGCCCATGGTTCCCCTTGGAATCCATGGGCCTTCGCAGGCAGCGGAAGTAATTCCGCGAGGCGCCTCGGCGCAGACGGCTCCAGCCTCAGCGCATACGACTCCAGGACAGGAACGGCGCCGCGGCGGACTCGGCCGGCGGAAGTCCGTGCACGCTGCGCACGTCGTAGGCTTCGCCCGTGCCGTGGCAGGTGGCGCAGGAGTCGTTCTCGGTCCCGTGCAGATTCGCCGTGAAGTAGTAGCTCGACGCCATCGCGTGCGCCTGGGTGCTCGACGAGTCGTGGCAGCCGATGCACGCGGCGCCCGTGGGGGTGACGTTCAGGTCGTCCTCAGCCCCCTGCTTCGCGGCGGCGATATCGGTCGACCAGGTAAGCGCGCGATCGTAAGTCCGCACCGTGACCGCCAGCGCACTGTCGTCGATGGGGAGCTCGTAGGTTCCCGGGTTGTGGCAGGTTTCGCAGTTGGCGATGTCGTTCGGGAACTTCACGTGCTTGAAGTCATGCTCGCTGTTTCCGAACCCGTACCACAGCAAGTGATCGCCCGAGAGCTTCTCGCCCATATGGATGCCGTGGATGAGGTACGACAGTGCAATGCTGCGCTCGGCCAGCCCGTCGGGCGCGTCCGGTACGCGGCGGTTCACGTCGGTGGCGTTCGGGTTATGGCAGGTCGCGCAGACATTCAGGTTGTTCACCCGGTTGCCGCCGTGCAGCTCGATGCGCTCGTGACAGGCATTGCACTTGTTGATGTCGGCCTTCTCCCGGCGCGGCGTCCCTTCGCTCCCCACGCCGCGAATGACCGAATCGCCGCCGATCTGGGCGTCGATGCCGCTGTCGTAGGCGCCATTCCCGTTCCGGTCAACCCGCAGGTAGCTTTCGAGCGTGGCGGCGACCATGTTTGCCCCGGCCGGAACCGTGCCGAGCTGGCCGGGAGTCGTCGTGAAGCTGCCGTCGCCGTTCGATACCAGGCCGCCGATGAAGGTGCTGGAGAAGCCGAAGCTTCGCGTCTGGGCGTAATTCTGGCCGTTCCCCAGGTTGTTCCAGTCGCCGGGCGCGGCGACGGTTCCCTCGGTAATCGCGTGAGCAATCGTGAACCTCGGCATCCCGGTTCCGCTTGCGAGTCCTACGACCCAGACCGGCTTGTTCTTCAGATCGAGGGGCGAGCCATCGGCGAAGATGCTGAAACGGGCGACCGGCTGATTCGAAGCGTCCAGCGTGAGCGAACTGATCTCGTACTCGATGTGCGGCAGATCACCCGGAAGGAGCGGGTTGTGCGGGGTCGAGTAATCCGTTACGTGCGCGTTTTCGACCGAATGGGTCTTGCCGGCGCCGTGGCAGGTTACGCAGCTGGCGTCGTCGGTCTGTTTGCCGGCCGCATGGGTGGTCGTATCCGAAGTGATGTCGAGCGTGTCGTGGCAGGTCGAGCAGGCGGCGATGCTTACGGCCGTCTGCCAGCGCGCGGCCTGGGGCGTCTCGGCATTTTCGCCGTCATGGCACTTGCGGCAATTGCGCTGATCCTGCGGATAGACGACCTCGGAGAAGTCGTGCTTGCTGTCGCGGTGGCCATAGACGACGAAGTCTCCGCCGGCTTCGACGCTCGGGAGCTTCTCGCCCATGTGAATCCGGTGGACCAGCGATGAGAGGTTCATCGACTCGCCGCTGTTGGCGTCGGTCGTACCCGGGTTGTGGCAGAGCACGCAGTACTGAACGTCGGTGCGCGCGCCGCCATGGGCCGCGAGACCGCCGTGGCAGCTCGTGCACGAAGCCGTGGCCACCATGTCGCGGCGCAGGACCGCCTCCGTCGCGGTCGTCGCCGCGGGGCGCCAGGTGAACGTCGGGTTGCCCAGGGCCGGGTCGAGAATGTCACCGCGGAACTCGATGCCGACCCGGTGGGTGAGCGACGCGTCGAAGCTCACCGGCACGGGGGCCGTCACGGCCGTGATATCCGACGTGAAGGCATAGGCGTACACTCCGGCAGACAGCAGTTTCAGGATGCCGGTGTTCTCGGTGGTCGCCTGGATCTTCGGCTCCGTGGCCGTACCCACGCCCGGCGTCGGGGTCTCGGTGCGGTTCAGGTAGCTCACCCATTCGCCCGTATCGCCGTCGGCGGCGGGAACCAGCTTGGCCAGCGCGAACGAGGCATCGCCCGGCGCCACCGTGACCGCCCGACCGTTTTTATAGGCCGAGAAGTAGACGGCGAGCCGGCCGTCGAGACAGCCGACCCCGAGAATTTCAGGCGCGGTGGTCTGTGCGGGGGCTTGCGGAACTTCAGTCGCGAGCGCGCTGAAAACACAGGCCTGCGCTTCGGGTTCCTCGACGACACGCGGGGGGAGCGGCTCGGAAGATGCCGCGCAACCGGCGGAAAAAAGGGCACCTGCAGCAAGCAGCGCCGCGATGTGCAGAGAGCGATGAATCCGACCCATTGGGGACTCCAGAAAGAAAATCATGCGGCACTCCCCGTTTTGGCGGTGCGCAGGCGGTACAGAAAAAACAGCCCCATGCCGGCGGCCAGCAGCGGCGCGCCGCCCAGGGCGAAGAGAACGAACGTGTCCGGGGTGAGGCGCAACAGGGCGAGCGCTTCGAGGGCCAGTCCCGCGAGTTCGAGGCCGGCGGCCCACCGCAGCAAGCCCGCGTGCGGGTTGACTGCCGGCGCGGCCGGGCCGGTGGTGACGGCGGCGTGAACTGCCGTTTCCAGTGTGGGATTCACAGCGATGCCTCCTCTCCTGCTTCCGTGTCGGATTCCGCTTCGGCTTCGTGGTCAGACTCGGCTTCGGTATCGTCTTCGGCAGCGTCTTCCGCTTCAGCGTCTGTTTTGACGGGCACCGGAATGCTCTTGTGCTTCCAGAATTCGTAGTCGTCGAACTCGGCGACGGCGTGCGTCACTTCATGGCAGCCCGAGGCGAGACAGGAGTTCTTGCCCTCGAGAATCGACTGGAGCGGCGCCTCGTCGGTGTCGTGGTTCTCGCTCTCCATGAACGAGCGCGCTTCGCCATGGCACGACAGGCAGTTGCGGTTCGGGTACGGTGCGGCAATTTTGATCTCGTCGGGCACGCCGGCGATGTAATGATAGTACAGATGCCGCAGGCCGTTGATCTTGGCCTTCACGCCGCCGAACATCGTGTATTCCGTATGGCAGGTGTAGCAGGCATGCTGCCGATCGACGAGCCGGTTCTGAAAGTGCACGGCCGGTATCGGCTCGTTGTCGTCGATGATCAGGCTCTGGCCATAGGGAATCATCTCGTGGCACGACAGGCAGAATTCGGTCGACGACGAGCGCTGCAGGCTCTCGCCGAAGCCCGACGCGAGCACGATGGCCGGCAGCACGAAGAGCGCGACGAGCAGCAGCACGGCCCCCCCGTGCTCGACCGACAGGCGCGGTCCGCGCACGATCACGTACACGAGCAGCGCGGCGGCGACGAGCAGCAGCGCGAGAATGATGTGGCCCGTGACGGAGGGGAGCGGCAGCGAGTTCACGGATTGGCCCCCGCCTCGATCCACGCGAGCACGGCCTGGTAGTCGTCGTCTCCGGCAGTCCACACCGCGCCGCCCCCGTGAGGGCTCTCGCCGGCGCCTTTGCGCAGCAGCGTGCTTTCGGTCGGCGCGGCGAGATCGACGAGGCCGGCCACGACGGCGTAGTCGGCGTCGGCGTCACCCGTCAGCCGGTAGGCCGTCGCGCTGGAGGCGCCGTGGCACCCGGCGCAGCGATCGATCAGCACGGGGTGGATGTCGCCGAAAACCGCGTCGGGATCGCCGTTCGTACCGTCGGTCACCGGCGTGGGAATGTCGTCGTCGGTGCCCCCGGCGGGCGACGGGGCGCCTCGCTCGAAGTCGCCGCAGGCCAGGAGGAGCAGGGGGAGCGCGAAAAGCGCGAGTCGCTTAAAAGTCATAGCCTATCCGCAGTCGCAGAAAGTCGTTCGCCGTTTCGTCGACCTTCTCCAGATTCCAGTAATGGGTCAGGTTGGCGCTCAGACCGTGGTGGCGAAAGGTGACGCCGAGGTTGTGGCTGGTGGCGTCGCGCACGTCGAGCCGGTTGTCGTCGATCCACGTGCCGTCGCGGTTGTCCCAGGTGCGCAGCCCCGAGCGCGCCTGCAGGTAGACCCACTCGGCGGGGTGGTACCGCACGTCGACGTAGTCGGCGAAGTGGTAGTAATCGAAGTTGGGTCCGCCCACGCCGGGGGCGCCCCCCGAGACGTCGGCGCGCAGCACGCCGAACCCGACGGCCAGGTCGCGCAGCACGGGGAGATCGGTCGGACGGTAGATCTCGACGTCGGCCCCCTGCAGCAGGAGCCGGCGGCCGTAGCCGAGCGTGTTGTAGTAGATGGAGTACCAGACGCTCAGCGGCCCCCACCCGAAGCCCAGGCGGTCGCCGACGGCAAAGCGCACGTCGTCGGATTTCGACAGATCGCTCTGCAGGCTGAGCACGGCGTCGGTGGCCGACAACGCGTGACCCTGTACGGAATAGAGATCGTTCGAAAGGGTCCACCCCTTGCCGACGTAGCGCGCCTGCGCCTGGATGCCATGCTGGGCCCAGACGACGGGCAGTACGGGCTGGTCGAAGCCGGTCAGGCCGCCGTAGGTGTGGTGAAACAGCGGCTCAGCGCCGAAGGGAACCAGAATCTTCCCGCCGCGGAACGTCCAGCGCCACGGGCTCTCGCTCGCCTGAAAGCGGGCGCCAATCTCGTAGAACGTCAGGTCGATAATCTCGGCCGTGAAGAAGAACGGGTCGCGCCGCTCGTTGCGGCTGAGAAAGAGAAAGTGGTGATAGTTGCGCAGCGCGTTCTTGCCGTCGGCGATCTTGTCTGTGTAGCCGTAGCGCTCGTAGGAAAGGTCGAACTTGCCGTTCAGGCGCAGGCCGAGGGGCAGCGCGAGCCCTTCGCCGTGCGGGTGGCGCGAGGGCGCCGGCGCTTCGGGGGCCGCCGCAGTCTCCGCCTCGGCGGTCGCCGCCCCGACGGATTCCTCCGGCGCGGTCACGGCGGCTTCACCTTCGGCGGGGGCGGGCGGCGCGGCGGCTTCTGCCGGTGCGGCACCGGCTTCCCCGGCGGCGGCCGCAGGAACCTCTACGGCAGGGGCCGACGCGGAATCGGTGGCGGCGCCGGGGGCGGGCTCGCTCGCCGTCTCCTGGGCGAGCACGGGTACGGCTGAAATCGCAATCAGCCATCCGGTCAGGACGGCCAGCAGGGAAAATCGCACAGATGTCTCCGGAATTCTTACTCTACGTGGCAGGTTTCGCATTCAACGTCGTCATCATCGGGCGACCAGGCGGTGCGCCCGTCATGACAGGCGCCGCAGTAGCGCCCCTCGTCCATTTCTTCGTGGGTGAAACCGACGCGCGCCTGCGGAAAAATTCCCGTATGGCACTCGTAACAGCGGTAGGCGTCATGGACACCGTGCGAAAAAAGCGCAGGGGCCTCTTCGTCTTCGCGCGGCTCGACCATGGGAATGCGAAGCGACTCGGGCATCCCCAGAACCCACAGGGGCAGCCCCATCGTTCCGATCAGAAGAACGGCGAGAAACAGACCGGTTCGCAGCGCGTATCGCGCTTCTTCAGCAGGCTTTGTGTCAGCCATGTCCCGTCCGTTATTCGTCGCCGGCGTCGTCTTCGGCGCCCGCTTCGGCGGCGGCCTTGTCGACCTTGGTCTTCTGCACGGCAAGGAACTCGGCGACCGCCTTCAGCTCGGCGTCCGAACCCTTGAACTTCTTCTTGTGCTTGACCTTCTTACCAGCGCCGTAGACCGACGGGTGCGCCTTTTTCTTCTGGAGGAACTCGGCAATCGTGGCGGCATCATAGTCCAGGCCGGTTCCCGACAGGTCGGGGCCCTTCTTGGTCTTGCCGGTTTTGGAAACTTCCTTGGCGATGCCCGCCGACGTTACGGCGTGGCAGGAATTGCAGTTCTTTTCGACGAAGATCTTCCTGCCGTCGGCGTAGCCGGCAACCGGGGTCACGGCGAGCAGCAGGCCGGCGATCGCCAGCCCAAAAATGTATCGATTCATGACAGGGGTCCTCCAGGGGGAGCACGGGTGCGCCCGAATGCTTCAGGGAGATGCGAGCTTCGTGCCACAGGCTCGGTTACCGTTGGTAACGTTGCCGCTCTGTATCGAAACGATACAGCATCACCTAGAGATAACAGTGTATCACATTTACTCCGCAAGCGCTAACCAGGCAGGCCTGCCGCAGGGTTGCGGATCTACTTGCGGAATGCGCGCCCGGCCTTCTCTTCGACCGCGCGGACCTTCTCGTCGAGCCGGCCCGCGGCTCCCTTGCGGTAATCGGCCTTGATGGAGAAGGTGACCCGGTTGTGGCGCAGCAGCATGTCGTCGAGACAGGCGCGCACGAGCGCCATGACTTCGTCATACTCGCCTTCGATGCAGGTCCCCATGGGACCCAGGCGGTAGGGAAGCCCGCTGGCATCGATGATCTCGAGCAGCCGGGCCACGTCGGCGCTCACGCTCTCGCCGCCCCCGAGAGGCGCCATCGACAGTTCAATCAGCAGCATGGTCTTCTCCTGCCGCCCGGCGCACGACGGCCGCCAGCGCGCCCAGCGTCGTCCGGGCGGCGAACTCGTCGGGGGTCATCCAGGCGTGCATATCGTGTTCCGCCGATTGGACGACTTCGCCGCCCACCCATTCCGCCCGGTAGTACACGACGACCATGGGGGCCTCGCCGCGCCGGGTCTGCAGCGCATCGATCGGCCGGGGGTCGAAACGAAGCGCGAGGCCGGTCTCTTCGCGGGCCTCTCGCCGTACGGCATCCAGCGGCTGCTCTCCCGCTTCGACCCGCCCCGACGGCGTCTCCCAGAGCCCCGCGCCGGCATCCTTGTCGGCCGCGCGGCGCATGCCGAGCACCTTGCCGTCGCGGAAGATGACGGCCGAAACGGCGACGATGAAGTTCGTGGACACGCTTCTTATGGTAACCGCTCGCGACCGCCCGGTCAGCCGAACGCGATGTTGACCTTGAGCGGCGCCCCCTCGACGCGCAAGACGTGCGCCGACGAACGCCCCTCGTGACGGGAGAAGCGCAGGGCGATCTTCGACTCGCCGATGCGCATGTCGCGGTAGTCGACCCGCTCGAGGCGCGACGGCAGGTGCGGATCGGTGATGGCCAGCTCGCGCCGGTTCGCGTCGGGCTGCAGGCCGAGCAGGGCGTGCAGCAGCTGGAAAAAGGTCCCCGACGCCCACGCCTGGGGGTTGCAGGCGACCGGATAGAGCACCGGATAATCGCTCGACCGGCGGCTCATGCCGCAGAAGAGTTCGGGCAGGCGGTACTCCTTGAAGTGCAGCATGGCCTCGTAGAGTGAAAGAAAGATCCGGGCCGCCGACTCCTTGAATCCGTAGTAGCACAGCCCCTGCGCGATGATGGCGTTGTCGTGGGGCCAGATGGTGCCGTTGTGATAGGAGACCGGATTATACGGCTTCTGCCCCCGGCCCAGGGTGCGGATGCCCCACCCGCTGAACATCGATTCCCCCAGCAGCACGTCGCGCATGCGCCGCGCCGTCTGCGGCCCCGGCACCCGGCTCCAGAGCAGGTGGCCGGGGTTCGACGTGATCGTCTTCACCGGATTCTTCTTTCCATCGAGCGCCAGCGCATAGAAGCCCAGATCTTCCTGCCAGAAGGCGGCGTCGATCTCGTTGCGCAGCCACTGGGCCTCCTGCATGAGCGCGTTGGCTTCGCGCGTGCGGCCGAGCATGCGGTAGAGATCGGCCATGCGGAAACGGGCGTCGTAGACATAGCCCTGCACCTCGACCAGCGCGATGGGGCCCTCGGCAAGCCGCCCGTCGGGGTGGATGACGGCGTCGTAGCTGTCTTTCCACCCCTGATTGACGAGGCCGCGCGGGCTGCGGCGCTGGTACTCGATGAAGCCGTCGCCATCGAGGTCGCCGTGATGGTCGATCCAGTCGAGCGCCGCTTCGGCGGCCGGCATCAGCTCCTGGAGCAGCGCGCGATCGCCCAGCCAGTTGATCGTTTCGTGCAGCAGGACGATGAAGAGCGGCGTCGCATCGACCGTCCCGTAATAAGGGCGGTGGGGAATTTCGCCGCAGCGGGCCACCTCGCCGAGGCGCAGCTCGTGCATGATCTTGCCGGGCTCTTCTTCGGTCCAGTCGTCTTTCTTCCTGCCCTGGTGCGCGGCGAGAAAACGCAGTGTGCTCACGGCGATTTCGGGCTGAACGCTCAGCGTCTGCAGGCTGGCGATGATGGCGTCCCGCCCGAAGGGCACGGAGTACCACGGAATGCCTGCCGAGAGGATCGGCATGCCCCCCGAGTTCATGAGCAGGCTGCGGAAGTCGACGAGATTCTGGCTCAGGCCCGTATCCAGAAACTCGTCGTTCGAGCGGATTTTCGTGGCCCGCTGGCGCCACCCCTCGTACTCTTCGTCGATGTCGCCAAGCGCCTGGACGAACGGAATCGAGGCCTGCACGGCCCGGTCTTCTTCGAGCAGCGCGACATCGATGCGCAGGTAGGTTTTTTCCACGGGCGAAAGCTCGAGGTCGAAGCGGGCTTCACGCGGCGTGAGTGACTGCGGCGCCGGGTCGAAGCGGAGGCAGGTCTGACGCAGCAGGCCGTCGCGCCCCCGGTAGGAGAGGACGACGGCGCCGTCCTCCGTCCGCGGGAGCAGATACGCGCCGCGGGCCTCGCGCTGCAGGCCGCGCATCTCGAACAGATCCGCGAAGTCGGTGCTGAAGCGCACGACCAGCGAGAAGCGGATCGGCGCGAGGTTGAAGTTCGAGAGAATCAGGCGCTCCTGAAACCCCGCATCGATGAGCTGCTCGCGGCGCAGGTGCACGTACTGGTGCTCGAACTCCTGGCCGTCGAGCGCGCCGGTGAACGTCATGTCGATGACGGCCAGGCTGTTGTTGCGGATGCGGTTGCTGAGTACCGTCGCGGTACGTCCCGGCGCGCTCACGAGGTAGTGACTCAGATAGCGCGTATCGCGCCAGACCAGCCCCAGATCGGTCGCGCCGGGTGGCGTGATGTTGCCGGACTGGTCGGTGATCAGGAAGACGTCGTTGCGCTTGATCGACAGCCGATCGGGGCCCTGGCTGTCACGGGTGAGTTCGCGCACCTCGTAACCGAGCAGCTCCCGTTCGTCGACAAGGTCTTCTCCGACCGTTCTGCCGCCGGTTGCGGCGTCCGGGGCGGGCCGGGCCGCCTGCCCGTCGCTCATGCGCTGCGCCGCCTCGCCTCTTCCCGGTTGCGCAGCACCTCGTCATAGAGCTGCCGGTACTCGCGCGTCATGCGCCGGTGCGAAAAGCGCGTCTCGGCACGTTCGCGGCAGTTGCGCCGATCGATGTGGTGCGCCTTCTTGATCGCCTGGCAGAGCGCGTGCACGTCGCCGGTCGAAACGAGATGACCGGTCACCCCTTCATCGACGATCTCGGGTGCGCTCCCCTTCTTGAAGCCGACGACGGGTGTGCCGCTCAGCATGGCCTCGATCATGACCAGGCCGAAGGGCTCGTCCCATTCGATAGGGAAGGTCAGGGCGTATGCGTTGCGCAGCAGGGCCCGCTTTTCTTCGCCACCCACTTCACCGACGTAGTCGACGCCGGGCAGCTCGAGGCGCGGCTTGATCTCCTGGGCGAAATACGATTTTTCATCCTCATGCGGCTCACCGGCGACCTTGATGGGCAGCTTCGCCATGCGCGCCGCATCGATGGCGCAGTGGGTCCCCTTCTCCCGCGCGATGCGGCCGAGATAAAGCACGTAGTCACCCTGCTTGAAGGACGGGCGGTAGTCGCTCGGGATCAGGCCGTGATGGATGACGGGAATCTCGTCGGCGCCGAAGAGCACGGCCTTCTGGCGGTGGCTGATGGCCACGAAGTTGATTTCGGGAAAGAAGTGGTAGTAGCGGGAGAGGTTGGCGTTGCGGGTATGGTGCAGCGTGTGCACGACCGGGGTGTCGCCGAGAAAACCCTGAAACGACAGCGCCGCGGGGCTGTTGACGTGCACGATGTCGAAATCGCCGTCGGCGACCTGGCTCAGCGCCCAGCCGAGGTGCTGCAGCTCGATCATCGGATCCGGCGGCCAGAGCCCTTCGCGATGGTAGAAGCGCACCCGCGCCGACGCCCGGGAATCGCCGGTGGCAAACAGCGTTACATCATCTCCGTTTTCAAGCAGCCCCTCGCAGAGGGCGTTCAGAAAGAGTTCCGTCCCGCCATATTTGCGCGGGGGGACCGGGAGAAACGGCGTCGATACGATGGCAATCTTCATGAAGTCACTCTCCGGCTGATAATTTACCCTCATTGTAGGAACAAGAGGATGCAGCCAGAAGAATGTGACCGGTTACCCCATGGGCCGGGGGTTGCGAATGCCGGATGAGTGTGACACGCGGGGCAGCTTCCGTCTGCCTCAGTGCTTGAAGTGCCGCATACCCGTGAAGACCATGGCCAGGCCGCGGCGGTCGGCGGCGGCAATGACCTCTTCATCCCGCACCGATCCGCCGGGTTGAATCACGGCCGTTGCCCCCGCGTCGGCGGCCGCTTCGACGCCGTCGGCAAAGGGGAAGAAGGCGTCGCTCGCGACCACGCTGCCGGGGATGGGGAGCACCGCCTTCTGCACGGCGATACGCGAGGAATCGACGCGGCTCATCTGCCCTGCGCCGACGGCCACCAGCTGCCCCGGCTTTGAATAGACGATGGCGTTGCTCTTCACGTACTTGCAGACGACCCAGCCGAAGAGCATCGCCTCCATCTCTTCGTCGGTGGGCCGGCGCTGGGTAACCACGCGCAGGGCGCCGCGGTCGAGCCGGGCCACGTCGCGATCCTGCAGGAGCAGGCCGCCGTTGACGCGCTTGATGTCGAGGCTCGGTCCGGCCGGCGCGAGGTCGCCGGTTTCGAGCAGGCGCAGATTCTTCTTGGCGCCGAGAATGCCGAGCGCCTCCGGCGTGAACGAGGGCGCGATGACGGCCTCCAGGAAGGTCGAAGCGAGCTCCTTGGCCGTGTCGGCGTCGACGGTACGGTTGAAACCGACGATTCCGCCGAAGGCCGAGGCCGGATCGACTTCGCGCGCCTTCGTGTAGGCGTCGACCAGCGAGTAGGGCGAGAGCGCCACGCCGCACGGATTCGTGTGCTTGATCACGACGGCAGCCGTGTTGTCGAAGTTGCGCACCAGCTCGAGCGCGGCATCCAGGTCGAGAATGTTGTTGAAGCTGAGCTCCTTGCCCTGCAGCTGGCGCGCGTTGGCCACCGAGGGCTCGCGCAGTTCGAGGTCGCGGTAGAACGCCGCCTTCTGATGCGGATTCTCGCCGTAGCGCAGATCCTCGAGCTTGCTGAACTGCAGCGTGAGCGTGCCCGGAAAGTCCGCCGGCTTTTCGGCCTCGGGAGAAGAAAGGGAACTCAGGAATCCGGCAATCGCACCGTCGTACCGGGCGGTATGCGCGAACACCTTGCGGGCGAGATCGAACCGCGTATCGCGCGAAAGACCGCCTCGGTTGGCCTCCATCTCGTACCCGATCTGCTCGTAATCGGTCGGGTCGACGACGACGGCCACCGAGGCCCAGTTCTTGGCCGCCGAACGCAGCATGCTGGGACCGCCGATGTCGATGTTCTCGATGGCCTCTTCGAGCGTGACCCCTTCGCGCGCCACGGTCTCTTCGAACGGATACAGGTTCACGACGACCATGTCGATGGGCTCGATGCCGTGCTCCTGCATGGCCTGCATGTGCTCGGCCACGTCGCGGCGCCCGAGCAGGCCCCCGTGAATCTTGGGGTGCAGCGTCTTGACGCGGCCGTCCATCATTTCGGGGAAGCCGGTGACCTCGCTGACGTCGCGCACCTCGAGTCCGGCCTCGCGCAGAAGCTTTGCCGTACCCCCGGTTGAAATCAAGTCGACCTTGAAGCGCGCGAGTTTCTTCGCGAACTCAACGAGACCCGTTTTATCCGAGACACTGAGAAGGGCACGCTTCACCTTGACCATGACGCTCCGGCTCCTGAATCGATTCGGGGGGCGAAAGAAAAGAAATCAGGATAACGGATCCGGCGCTTTCCCGCCAAGCGCCAGGGGGCCGGCGCCGCCTGGGCGGGGGAACGGAATCGCTGCCCGCGTTGTCTTTATCCATGGGGAGTCGCGCGTTGTCACTACCCCTCGCCGCCCGCGCAGCGAGGGGTCGGACTGCGCACGGCGGTAACGCACGGGATACGCTGAAGATGAGACCGTGGATGCACGCGGCCCGACCACGGGCAGGCCGGAGCGGGCAGTTGAATCTGAGGAACCATGGCTAAGGATGCGAGCGCAGAAAATTCGCAGGATGCAGACGGGATCGCCCGGACGGCGGCCGCCGCCCGGCCCCCCGAGTTTCCCGCGACGCTCTCGATCGAAGCCGTGCGCGTTCCCGAATCGCAGCTGCTGCCGCTCGCCGTGCGCCTGGCGCGCGAGTTGCACGGGCCCGGTATCTTCGTGACCCCGACGGGCAAGGCCGCGCGCACGCTCGCCGTCGAGCTGCACGAAGCGGGAATCACGAACCGCATCGTGCACGCCCAGATGCGCGCCCGCGACCGCGCCCAGGCCGTGCAGAGCTTTCTCAACCACGAAGTGCCCGTACTCGTCGCGGCCGAGAACGTCACGCTGCCCCAGGGGCGCTACGCCATCGGCTACGTCGTGCACGCCGGCGCCCCCGCCGACATGGACACCTACTGGGCCCAGGCCTCGCTCGCCGGCATGGAAGGCCGGGGGCGCGCCATCCTGCTCTTCGACCGCCGCGATAAGCGGCTCAAGACGCTGACGACCCGCAGCAGCGGCGTGCCCACCCTGGCCGAGGCCGAGCTTGCCCTCGCCCGGATCCGCACGCTCGCCGCCGACGGCGACTCGGTCGAAGCGGCCGACCTGAGCGATCCGCTGAAGATGCCGCTGCGCCGCATCCGCAACCTGCTCCAGGTTCTGCGTGAGGCGGGGGCGATACGCGCGGTCGCCAGCGGCGCCTACGAGCCCGCCGGCCACGTCGAGGCCGCCGCCCTGCAGGAGGCGTTGCGCAATTACCGGGATACGCACCAGGATGCCGAGAGCAACCTGAAGGAAGTGCTCGCATTCGCCGAGAGCAGCCTGTGCCGCCGCAAGGTGGTCCGGCGCTATTTCGGAGAAGAGGAGGCCGAGGCGTGCGGCATCTGCGACAACTGCCGGCGCGGCACCGAAGAACGCATGCGCCGGGTCACGCGCCAGCGCCGCGCACGCGCCCTGGCCCGGCCCGAAGGGGGGGCGCCGCGCCAGTGGTCACGCGGCGATCTCGTACAGCACGACACCTGGGGCGAGGGAGAGGTCAAGCAGGTCTGGGGCGACAAGATCCGCGTGCACTTTCCCGGCCAGGGCGAAAAAGTGCTCAAGGCAGAATTCGTGCATCCCGCCTGAACGGCCCCGCAGCAGACCGGCTTATTCCGCTACCGTGCGGTCGGCGCTCGCCGTACGGTAGTTGTAGTTGTCGCCGTAGAACCAGAGTCGCAGGTAGTTGCCCCGGGTCGGCTCCGATGCGGCGCTCTGAAACGAGGGCCAGGGCAGATAGCCTTCGGCGCCGCTCCAGTCGATCGGCATGATCGTCAGGCGCATGACGCCCGTGTCGTCGAGCGCGAGGCGTTCGAGCTCGAGGCACCCGGCCGCCGCACCGGGGCTCAGCGTCACCGTAAAGGAGCCGGGGCTGATGCCGCAGAGCGACGGGTTCTCGTTCGCCGTCGTCGAGGCGAGCAGTTCCCAGGCGCCGCCGGTCGTCGTCGTGACCGAGGGAACGAACTGTTCGACGCCGATCCAGACCGCCGTCACCGGCGAGGCGTAATCGAACGGAACGCTCAGCACGCTGGCGCTCGTGAACGGGGGAAATTCCGCAATCGTCGAGCTCAGGTCGCCCGACTGATCGTAGAGCGGTCGCCAATCGATGATCTGGTACACGGCGTCCTGTCGATCGCCGACCAGCATCTCGACCCGTTGCTGACGGGTCTGCTTGTAGGTGAAGACCGCCGGATCCATGTTCTGCGTAAGCAGCAGGTCGTTGGCCCGTTTGGCGCTGGCCCCCGGTTCGGTCACCCACTCCAGATTGTTGCTGGCCGGAAAAACCCCGTGAGTCAGGTCGGTCCACAGTTCGGTCAGTTCATTGAAGCTGCGGTTGAACGCGTCTTCGTACAGCAGGGGCTGGAACTGGTTGAGAAAGAGGTTCTGCGCTTCGTCGGGGCTCTCCTGCGCCAGCGTCAGGGCCTCTTCGAGGGCTTCACGAATCTGCTCGAGCTGCGGCCCGAGTTCGGCCTCTTCTTCGCCCAGCCGGATGACGACACTCAGCGGGGTGGTTCCGTCGAAACGCACGGCCACCGGCGCGGTCGCATCGCCCGGGCTGGTCTCTGAACCGTCGTCGCCGCGGAAGGTGCCGAAAGGCTCGCCGGCCGAGGGAAACCCGTTGAAATCGAGATCGAGCCAGGCGCCGATGAAATATTCCCCCTCGAGGGCCTGCCCGGTTTTCCAGTCGATGAGAAACTCGTCTTTGTTGCAGACGACCTTCTTGGCGAACGGATTGTCGCCCGAACGGGGCGCGCCGACCGAGATACTGTCGGTATTGCCGTGGTTCTCGGGGCGGCTCTCCTTGGCGACAGGCCAGAGGCCGACGAAGACCGGCGGCTCGAGCGGCGGGAGATCGGCAAACCCCAGCGCGTTGGCGGTAGAGAGCCCCGCGGCCGTACAGTCACCGACCTGCTCGTTGGCGTCGGGCGGTACGTCGCGCTTCTTGCTCACGATGGGATCTTCGTAGATGACCTTGCCGACCAGGTGGGCCCCGTCGTCGCCGCCACACGCCGCCCACGCGACCGACAGGCAGGCAATCAAGCCGATGTTCGTGATCTGATTACGCATTTCTCACCCTCGAAGGTCCGGTTCTTGCCGCGTACAGTATAGCCGCTCGGGATGGCGGATGCCAAAACCCGGCGGCGGGCGTCGAATGCGGGCGCTCGGCGACTGCGCCCGGCGTCTGCAATGGCCTCACGCGAAGGATGCCCGTGGCAGACCGCTCTGGTATTCTCTAGGGGAGCTTTCCGATGCGTTGCAAGTACCATCCCGAGCGCGCCGGGCGCCGACGGTGTCATGCCTGCCGGCAGCCTGTCTGCGGCGCCTGCGTGCGCCATGCCGACCGGCGCGAATTCTGTTCCGGCATCTGCCACCTCGCGTGGAAGGCAGAGCAGGAGCCGCGCGCCCCCCGGGCCCGGCGCCTCTCCCGCAAGGCGAAGAAGCGCGCCCGCCGCGGGCAGCAGGCCGCCCTGGCCCAGGCCGTGCTGCAGGCGAAGGCGCTGCAGGCCCTCTGGCTTCAGGCGCAGGAGACGGCGCACTCGTTGCAAGCCGCCGCCCCGCCGGAACCGGTTCCGCTTGTGGAACGGGCTCCCCCTGGGGAAGCTGCTCGACGCGTGGAACCGGCTGCGCCCGCGGAATCGGCTTCCCCCGCGGCATCGGCTTTCACTGCGGAACCGGCTTCCCCTGCGACACCGGCTTCCCCTCTGGAACCAGGTATCCCATTGGAAGCGGCGCCCCGCCGGCCGGCGCCCATCGTGCTGCACAAAGCCGCGCCGCGGGGGTCCCGCTTCGCCGCGCTCGTGGCGGCGCAGGCGCTCATCCTGGCCGGAGCCGCCGGCATCCTCTGGCTCGGCAACGCACGGCTCGAAGACGCCGCCGGGCGCCTCGCCCGCGACACCGAACTGCGCCACCCGGCGCCCCCCGAGACGCCGTTCCTGCTGGACCCGCCGCACGAATTCAGCGCCCCCACCCTCACCGTCGCCATGCAGGCCGATGCCGACGCGCGCGTGACCGTGCTCGTCGACGGCATTCCGCATGCCGTCACGGCCGCCACGGTCCCCCCGGTGCTGACCCTGACACTCGATGCGGGCCCGCACGTGCTGCAGCCCGTCGCCGAACGCCGGGGCCTGACCGCCTACGGGCCGGCCGTGCTCGTGCGTCGCACCGCGCCGAAACCTTCTCGGGCCCCCGCGCCGCCTCTCCCGGCGAAGAAGGGGATCGATCGCGTCCCGGCGGCCGGGCGCGCCGTGTCGTTCACGTTCGACGGCGGCTCGAGCGCCAACGCGGCCGCGGCCATCCTGAGCGCCCTGCGCGAGCGCGGGATCACGACCACCCTCTTTCTCACGGGCGAGTTCATCCGCCGCTATCCCGAGATGGTGCTCCGGGCGCTCGACGACGGGCATGAGGTCGGCAATCACACGTGGAACCATCCGCACCTGACCACCTTCGATGCGAACCGGCGCCATGACAACCGCCCCCACGTCGACCGCAGCTTCGTGCGCGAGCAGCTCGAACGCACCGAGGCGGAATACCGCAAGCTTACCGGGCGGCCCATGGCCCCGCTCTGGCGCGCACCCTACGGCGAGGTCAACGCCGTCATCGAAGGCTGGGCCACGGAACTCGGGTACCGGCACGTCGGCTGGACGCGCGATACCGGCCTGGGCACCCTCGACTCGCTCGACTGGGTCACCGACGAAGACTCACGCCTCTATCTGAGCGGCCCCGCCTTCGAGCGCCGGCTCATCGAGCTTGCGCGTACCCGGCCCGATGACCTGGGCGGCGGTATCTTTCTCATGCATCTTGGAACCGAGCGAAAAGAGGATCAGCTGCACACGCATCTCCCGCGCATCCTCGACGTGTACCACGCAGAGGGGTTCCGCATCGTTCCCGTCTCGCACCTCATCGCCGCGACCGCCGCCCCCGACATTGCCCGCCGCGCCGACTGAACGGCGGCCCGGCCCGCATCGCCGCACGACCGATCGGTAGTTTGCAGCCGGTTCGAAGCCGCCTCTATAATGTTGGTTCTTTTTCGGGGGCCCTCTGGTGGATACGATTCTCGTCCTGATGTACGTCAACGGCACGCTCTGGATTGCCGCCGTGCTGCTGCTGGTGCTCGAGCAGCGCTTCAATCCCCCGATGCAGGCCGATCGCTACACGACGCCCCCGCCCGGTAATCCCAAAGTCAGCATCCTGATCCCCGCCCGCAACGAAGAGCGCAACATCGCGCGCTGTCTCGAGGCCGTGCTGGCCCAGGACTACGGCAACTTCGAGGTTTTCATCATCGACGATCAGAGCGAAGACCGCACGGCCGAAATCGTGCGCGGTTACGCAGCCCGCGACTCCCGCATCACCCTCATCTCGGGCGCGCCGCTGCCCGAGGGGTGGAAGGGGAAGGGATGGGCGCTCTGGCAGGGTCACCAGAAGGCGACCGGCGACTGGGTGCTGCTGCTCGACGCCGACACGAAGATTTATCCCCACGCCCTCACGCAGACGCTCCACTTCGCCATCGAGGGCAACATCGATTTCCTCAACCCGACCCCCTTCTTTCAGCTCGGCAGTTTCTGGGAGCGGGTGCTGCAGACATTCGTCTGGGATTTCGTGCTGCTGCGGTTTCCGAAGCTGCTCGTCAACCGCCCATGGTTTCCCGACAACATGGCTTTCGGCCCCTTTCTGCTCATCCGCAAGAGCTGCTACGACGCCGTCGACGGTCACCGCAGGGTCTGCCACTCGATTCTCGAAGACGTGCTGCTCAGCAGGGAGATCAAGAAGGCGGGATACCGCACCTACGTGGTCGACGGCACGGCCATCTTCGAAGTGCGCATGTACACGAACTTCGCCGAGGTGCTGCAGGGGTGGACCAAGACCGCTTTCGCCTCCATGAATTACAACCTGCCGATGATGATCCTGGCCGTGCTCGGCATGTTTCTGTCGACCGCCCTGCCCTTTCTCACCGTCCCCATTGCCGGCTGGTTCTGGCTGACCACCGGCGGCGAAACCGCGTGGCTCTTTCTCGTCGCCGGTCTGTACCAGGTAGGCGCGCTGCTGCTGCGGCGCACCCTCAAGGATCTCTACTGCCAGTTCCCCCTGCGCTACGTGCTCACCCACCCGTTCGCCGTGTTCGTCGTCATCTACATGCAGATCGACTCCACGTTGAAGTATTACTTCGGGGCGATCACGTGGAAAGGGCGCCAGTACGCCAAGAGCTGAGTCCGGCTCCTCCACGCTGCCTCCCCGCCTGCCCCCGTAGGGCGCCCCGACAGACCGTCGGGCAAGCCCGCACCCCGCTTGCCAAAATGGCAAGAGCAGCGCTAGACTGAGAGAAATCACAGTAGCCGCCAGGGGGGAGACCATGACAAGGTGGGGGATGCTGGCCGTCGTGTGTGTCACGATGACCGCGTGTGGTGACGGTTCCGAGACCGCCACCGATCTGCAGAACAAAGTCCTCGAGACGGCGCTCAGCACGCGTCTCGACGACCAGAACGTCTTCGAAGCCACCCTCAGCGGCTCGCCGTTGAAGCTGGAGACCTTCGGCGCCAAGCTGAGCCTGGTCCGCATCGGCGACCCGGCCTCCGACAGCATCGGCGAATACCGGAAGATCGACATCAAGGCGGGTGACACGACACTCAACCTGAGCGCGGGCGCCGAGAATCTCTTTCAGGGCGCGAGCATCGTGCTCTACCACTGGCACGGCGAGCCCGAGGTGCCGGTGTACAATCCCCGCGAGGCCCCTTACGACGACAGCGCCTATGCCGTCGTCGCCTACAGCGAATCGCGCCGCCACTCGGTCGAGCAGGACGGAGACAAAGACTGGTTCACGCTGCGCACCGACAACGGGATCGTGCGCATCGAAGCCTTCGATCCGGCCGACGACGGAGGCATCAAGGGGACGGTGCGCTTCGACGTCATCCTGACCGACCCCGACGAACCCATCCCGGCGGTCTATGACGGACTTCCGCACGTCAGCTTCGAGGGGCGTTTCAACGTACGCGTGCAGGGGGGGATCGACCAGACCTTTTTTCAGTGACCCGCCCGGATTGAAGTCGGTGCGCGAGGCTGCTAGCATGACCCTGTGGTTCGTGGCAGCCTCGTCGTTATTCTGATCGTGTTTCTGCTGGCCCTCTCCTTCGGGGTCACGCACACGCACGTCTCGCCCGATCAGGCCGGACAGGAATGCATTCTCTGCCTGGCCGGTCCGGTGCAGGGCGACATCGCCCGCCCCGAAGCGCCGCCGGTTTTCACCTCCCGCCCCCTGGCGCTGCGGCTGCGCGAAACGGGCCTCGCGCCCCGTGCAGACGGACGCCATCTCTACCGCCGCGCACCCAAGAGTTCGCCTCCCGCCTGATTCTGCCGATCCGTCCAGTTCGTCCCCCGTCCGGATCTCACCAGGTTTGCGAGAGGTTATGCGTATATTCTTTCTGTCGTTGGGGCTCCTGACAGCCCTTATCAGCCCTGCCCAAGCGGCCGTGCGCGTCGTCGCCACCGTGCCCGCCCTGGCCGCGATCGCCCGCGAGGTCGGCGGCGATGCCGTCGAGGTCAGCACCCTCGTGCTCCCTTCGCAGGATCCGCATTTCGCCGATCCGCGGCCGAGCCATGCGCTGACCCTCAACCGCGCCGATCTGCTGCTCGCCGTGGGCCTGGGGCTCGAGTCGGGATGGCTGCCGACCCTGCAGCGGGGCGCCCGCAATCCCGCGATCCTCACCGGCGGCGGCGGCTACCTCGAGTGCTCCGGAGCCGCGCGGCTCAAAGAGGCGCAGAGCGCACCGATCGATCGCGCCCAGGGGGATATTCATCCGGGCGGCAACCCGCACTACCTGATCGATCCGGAGAACGCCAAGCGCTGCGCGAAGGCCGTTGCCGACCGCCTCGTCGCCCTCGATCCCGGCAAGGGAGAAGCCTACCGCAAAGGATACGCCGCGTTCGCCGCGGGGGTCGACGCCCGGGTTGCAGAAATTCTCGCCGCATTTGCGCCCGCCAGGGGAACGCCCATCGTCGTATTCCACCGGTCGTGGATCTATCTGATCGACTGGCTGGGCCTGCGTGAAGTCGGCGCAGTGGAACCCAAACCCGGAATTCCCCCCACCCCCGCCCACGTGGCCCGGCTGCTCGCACGGATGCAGGCCGAAAAGGCGCGCGTAATCCTGCAGGAATCCTACTATCCGGTGGCGACGAGCCGTCTGCTTGCCGAACGCAGCGGCGCCCGGCTCGTGGTCGTCGACGGCGGCCCGGGTCCCTCGCAGACCTATGCCGACTACCTTCACGGCCTGGCCGGCGCCATCCGGGATGCGGCCGTACGATGAGCGCCCTGCTCGAAACGCAGGCGCTCGTCTTCGGTTACGAAGGCGCCCCCCTGCTCCCCCCGATCAGCCTCAGGCTCTCGCCGGGGACGATCACGGCCGTCGTCGGCCGTAACGGTTCCGGCAAGACGACGCTGCTGCGCACGCTGCTCGGCCTGCATTCTCCCCTCGGCGGCGCGGTGCGGCGCTCCGAAGCCTTCGTTCCCGGTTACGTACCGCAGCGAACGGCGCTCGACCCGCTCGTGCCGCTGCGCGTGATCGACGTCGTATCGCTGGGCGCAGACCGCGGCTGGGATTTCTTTCCGGGCGCCGGCCGGCGCAAGCGCGATCGGGTGCTCGCCTGCCTCGAGCGCGTGGGCATGACCGCGCATCTTCATCAGCGCTTTCAGTCTCTTTCCGAAGGCCAGAAGCAGCGCGTGCTGCTCGCCCGCCTGCTCGCCGGCCAGGCGTCGGTGGCCTTTCTCGACGAACCGACGGCCGCCATGGACGCGGTTGCCGAAGCAGAGACCATGCGCCTCATCGACGAGCTGCGGCGTGAGCACTCTCTCGCCGTCGTGCTGGTGAGCCACGATCTGCCTATCGTGCGCACGCTGGCCGACGACGTGCTCTTCGTCGACCGCGATCTTCACGTCGCGCTGCACGGCACGCCCAAGGCTATCTTTCATTCGGCGCCCTTTCTGGCGCGCTACGGAACGGAGCCCGGGCGATGACGCCGACGGAATTCCTCGAAGCGCTCCCTCTTTTCCGCGACCCGATTCTCGCCGGCGGCATCGCCGGCCTCTGCCTCGGCCTGCTCGGCATCTTCATCGTCCTGCGCCGGATGATCTTTCTCTCGGCCGCCCTCGCCCAGAGCGCGGCGCTCGGCGTCGCCCTCACCTTCTACGCCGAGATTCTGCTCGACGCCCACTTCAACACCGCCGTCGGGGCCGTGGCCTGCGCCCTGCTGGCCGGCGGGATCCTGCTCGTCTCTCCCGAACGGCTGCGCACGACGCGCGAGGCGCTGCTCGGTCTGGTTTTCGTGGGGGCCGGCGCGCTGTCGGTACTCGTGGGGAGCCGCATCGCCCAGGAGGCCCACGACATTCACGCCATTCTTTTCGGATCGGCCGTGCTCGTGCGTGCCGAGGATCTGGGTCTGCTCGCCCTGGGCGGTACCGTGAGTCTGCTCTTCTGCGTGCTCGCCTGGCGCGGACTTCTGGCCGCCAACTTCGACCCCGAAGGGGCGCGCGTGCAGGGTATTCCCGTCGGCGCGCTCACCACGACGCTGTTTCTGGTCTTCATTCTCCTGCACGCGCTCGCCACCCGCGCGCTGGGCATGCTTCCCGTCTTCGCCTTCTCGACCCTCCCCGCGATGACGGCGCTCGCCCTGACGTCGAACCTGTACGTTGCGGCCGTGCTCGCCGCCTCCTTCGGCCTTCTGGCGGGGAGCGGCGGATACGTCGCGGCTTTCTTCGGCGATTATCCCGTAGGGGCCACTCAGACCCTGACGCTCGCCGGCCTGGCCGCCGCGGCCTACATCTACCGGCTCGCGCGGCGGGGCTGAGGCCGCTCTGCCGCCCGGGGTCCCGCCCGGCGATTCGCGCGGCCGTACGCGGCTGATACAATAACGGCATGCAGGGGGCCGACCTTTTTCCGCTCGACGGCCGCGAGCCGCTCGAAACCATGCTCCGCCGGCGCCGCTACCGCATCATCGCCGGCGTCGACGAAGTGGGCCGCGGCTCCATCGCCGGGCCCGTCGTGGCGGCCGTCGTCATTCTGCGCAACCTGACGGCCGGTTTCGTCGCCGACATCGACGATTCGAAGAAACTCTCCGCCGACGAACGCGCGCGCCTCGCCCGCCTGATTCACCGCCACGCCGTGGCCGTGGGGATCGGCGTCGTCGAGCACGCGGAAGTCGATCGCATCAACATCCTGCAGGCAAGCTTCGCCGCCATGCGTGCGGCGTTGGCCCGGATCGAGCCGCCGCCGGATCACCTCCTCGTCGACGGCCATCTGCGCATCCCCGATGTCACCGTGCCGCAGCTCCCCGTGGTGCAGGGAGACGCGCGCAGCAAGAGCATCGGCGCCGCCAGCATCGTCGCCAAGGTTCACCGGGATACCCTCATGGTCGAGTACCATGACCGGTATCCGCAATATCAGTTCGCGCGGAACAAGGGGTACGGCACCGAAGAGCATTGGAAGGCGCTTCGCGAACACGGCCCGTGCCCGATTCACCGCCTGAGTTTCCAGGGCGTGGCCAACCCCGACGAGCGCAACGGCCAGCTCGTCCTGACGGGAGCGGACGTGGAATGAAGAGACGCTCACAATCCGGCCGCTCCGCGACCACCCGGGCCCCCGCAGCGCCGTTCGCGGCGGGGCTCGTCCAGATGGATATCCGCCGCGGCAACGTCAAGGCGAACCTGCGCACCGCCCTGCGCGGGTTGACCGCACTCGCCCGCCGCAAGGCACGCCTTGCAGTACTGCCCGAAATGTGGACATCGGGCATGATCGCCCGCGCTCTGCCGCGCATCGTGGGCGAGGCCGACGAGGCACACCATGCCGTGCGCCGCTTCGCCCAGCAGGAGGGGATGGTCGTCATCGGTTCCTCCTACGAGCGCGAGGGGGATGCGCTCTACAACACCGCCTTCGTCTTCGACGCCGACGGCACGGTGGCCGGGCAGTACCGCAAGATCCACCTCTTCAGCCCGGGCGGCGAGCACCGACATTTCGAAGAAGGGGCGACACCGCTCGTCGCCTCGACGGCGGTCGGCCCGGTCGGCGTCACCATCTGCTACGACCTGCGCTTTCCCGAACTGTACCGCGGTCTGGCCGAGGCCGGCGCGCGCATCATCGTCGTGCCCGCCCAGTGGCCGACCGCGCGCCTGGCGCACTGGGAAACGCTGCTCGCGGCGCGGGCCATCGAAAACCAGGTCTACGTCATCGGCTGCAACCGCGTCGGCACCGAAACGCGCGACGACGGCCAGGTGCTCGCGTTCTCGGGGGGCTCGGCCATCGTCGACCCGTGGGGTACGATCCTCGCCCGCCGGCGCGGCCGCGCCGCGGCCCTGACGGGGACCATCGATCCGGCGGCCATCCGCGCCGTGCGCGAGCGGATTCCCGTGTGGAAGGATCGCCGCCCCGTCACCTACCGAACGATCCCGTAAGAAAGGCCCGACCCATGCGACTGTCTCTGGAAAGCGACGACTCCCTGGTGCTCTACCAGTTCCACATCTCGCCGTACTGCGGCAAGGTGCGCGCCGTGCTGCACCACAAGGGGCTCACCTACGAAACGCGCCCCGTGCACGTCGTCGACCGCCGCAAGCTGCTCTGGGTGAGCCGGCAGCGCAAGGTGCCCGCCCTGGTTCACGACGGCAAGGTCATCGTCGACTCGACGGCCATCGTGCGCTACCTGGAAGAAACCTGGCCGCTGCCGGCCGTCTATCCGCGCGGGCGGCGCGACCGGGCCCAGGCCCTGCTCTGGGAAGACTGGGCCGACGAGTCGCTGCAGCGCGTGATCGGTCCCCTCAAGTTTCTCGACCGCGGCAATGCACGCGCGATGCACGAACTCGAGCAACGCCACTCGTCCCCCTCCGTGGCTCGCGGCTTCGCGCGGCTCGCCCCCGTCGTGAAGCTGCAGATGGGGCTTTTCGGCGGCACGTTCTCGGTTTCCCGCCTGCACGACCGGCTCGAAGAGCTGATCACGATGTTCTCTGACCGGCTGCAGGGGCTGTATCTCGTCGGCGACCGGCCGACGATTGCCGACTTCGCCGTCTTCGCGGTACTCGAGCCGTTCGAGAACCTGAACGGCTGGTCCGTCGTGGCCGGGCACGCCAACGTGCTCGAATGGTTCGATCGGGTCAAGGCCGCGGCCGCGCCGAAAATCCGCGTTCCGGCCGAGAAGGCCGCGCCGCAGGCCTGAAGGCCTACTCCGAGAATTCGCGGGTACGCAGCCACTCTTCGAGCGCTGCCCGCGTCGAGGGAAACGCCAGGTCGTCCCACGGAATCTCTTCGGGGGCGAACAGCTGCATCTCGAAGCATTCTTCGCCGGCGCCCGGCGAGCCGGCCGTGATTCGCCCGGTGTAGACGACGACCACCACAGGGCGATCGGGATAGGAGTAGACGTTCAGCAGGCGGTCGATGGCCACCTCGACGAGCGCTTCTTCGCGGGCCTCGCGGCAGGCCGCGTCCGGCACCGCTTCGCCCAGATCGACGTAGCCGCCGGGAAACACCCACTTGCCGTAGCCCGGCTCGATGGACCGGCGCAGCAGCACGATCCGCCCACGGTCATCGGTCACGATGACGCCGGCCGCGATCTTGGGGTTCTGAAAGTAGATGAACTCGCACGCGACGCAGACCCGGCGCGCCGGGTCGCCCTGCTTCACGATCCGATCGGCGAGCCGGCCGCCGCAGCTCGGGCAGAAGGCATACCGGTTCTCGAAGTGCATGGGCATGTCGGCCATTATACCCGGAAATCCGCACGTCCCGGGAACCCGGCATTTCCTGGGATTTCCGCCCGGCTGGCAAGCCCAGCGCGCCCATGCCAGAATGTACCGATGCTCCGCCGCATCCTTTTCACCACCGTGATCCTGGCCGTGTCGGCGTGCGCCGCTCCGGTACCCGAAGAGACCGGGATCTACCTGCGCGACGGACGGAACTGGCTGGCGCTGACCCCCTTCGACCCCGCCCCGGTGCGTCGACGGACTCCCGACGAAACGACGACCCTGCGCGCCATCCGGGCCGTCGCGGCCGGTTCGCCGCGCCTCGTCGCCGTCGGGGACAGGCCCGCAAGCCTCGCGGCGTTCGCGCGCACGGCCGAGGGCAGATGGGAGCCGTTCACGATCGTGGCCGTGCCGCATGATTCACGCGGCGACGTCACCGAGATCCGCCTCCCCGACCCGGCCCCCACCGGGCTGATCCTGCTCACGCTGGCCGAAAAGTCGGCACTGGGATTCGTGCACGGCGACGACCCCTGGTTTTTCGACGCCCTCGGACGCGCCGAAGAGGCTGCCGGCGACTTTGACGCCGCCGAAGCCGCTTATCGCCGTGCGCTGGTTCCGAACCGGCTCCCCGACGTTCTCGGACGGCTGTCGGGCGTGCTCGCGAAGGCCGGG
Source organism: bacterium (assembly GCA_041690355.1). Lineage (GTDB taxonomy): Bacteria > J088 > JAWLBW01 > JAWLBW01 > JAWLBW01 > JAWLHK01. The sequence goes on from JAWLHK010000005.1 coordinate 222,248, forward strand.
CGGGAGCTCGGCGAGGCGCGCAGTCTGGCCCGCGAAGCCATCGAGCGGGCCGCCGGCGCCGCAGAACGCGCGCGCTACCACGACGTACTCGCCCATGTCGAAGCGGCCGACGGAAATCCCGAGGCCGCCATCGAGGCGGTCGAGAAGGCCATCCTGCTGGATCTGAAGGCGTCCTCGTACCATCGCCACCTCGGCGACCTGATCGGCAAGATCGAACCGGAATCGCCGCAGAAGGTGCTCGAGCGCTTTTACGCCGCGATCGACAAGGAAGAGTACGGCGATGCCGAGGACCTCGCCATCGACGTAGACGCGCGGCGCCTGAACGTAGCGGGCCGCCTCAAGGAGACCTTCCGCACGATGGCGCGCGGCGGCCCCTGGCGGGATATCATCTACGTGAAGGAATTGCGCCACGGACGTGTAACCTATCTCAAGTATCAGCTCGTCGGCCCCGGCGGTGCGCGCAAGCTTGAAGACATCCAGCTTCAGTTCATCGACGGCACCTGGAAAGTAGGACTCCCATGACTTTGACCCCCCGCCAGCGCCAGTTTCTCAAGGGGCTCGGCCACCCGCTGCAGCCCGTCGTTCAGGTGAGCGAGATTTCGAGCGGCGTCGTGCGCGAAGCCGATCTGCAGCTCGGCCATCACGAACTCATCAAGGTGCGCATCACCATCGACGATCGGCAGGAACGCAGGCAGGCCGTCGACGACCTCGCCGCGAAGACCGCAAGCGAGATTGTGCAGGCCATCGGCAAGACTGCGCTGCTGTACCGGCCCAACCCCGAACGTAAACAGCCGATCCGCCTCCCGGGCGCGAAGGCGGCCGGCGTTCCCCTGCCCGAAGAAGAGGATGCATGAGCCCGAAAGCGGAATTCTTCTACGACTTCGTCTCGCCCTACACGTACCTCGCCGCCGAGCGGCTGCTCACCGACCGGTATGCGGCGGCCGAGGTGGAGTGGCGCCCCTTTTTTCTCGGCGGCATCATGAAGGCGGCGGGCAACCGCCCGCCGGCCGAGGTTCCCGCCAAGGGGATCTACATGCTGCGTGACCTGAACCGGCTTGCAGAGCTCTTCAACGTTCCCTTCGCGTTCCCGGCCGACTTTCCCGTCAACTCGCTGCTCGCCCTGCGCGCGGCCACCGCCCTGAAGCAGGGCGCGCCCGACGCATTTCGCGCCTATAACGCGGCCCTGTTCCGGGCCCACTGGCGCGACGGGCGCAACATCGGAGATCCGGCTGTCTGGCGCGAGGTCGTCGTCGCCGCCGGCCTCGACGCCGACCGGCTGAGTGCGGCGGCGGCCTCGGACGAAGTCAAGGAAGAGCTCAAACGTACGACGGCCGAAGCGGCCGACCGGGGCGCCTTCGGCGCACCGACCTTTTTCGTCGACGGCGAGATGTACTTCGGGGTCGACCGGATGTTCTTCGTGGACCGGGCGCTCGGGATCGTTCCCGAGCATTCGCTCTAGCCCGCCCGGCCCCCGCTGATGAAGGCGGGCGCGAGACGCAGGTTCCAGCTCCCCCCTTCGTACAGGCTCTCCATCTCGCGCGCCCCGACGAGATCGTCGACCAGCGTGATCAGGGCGTGCAGGCGCAGCAGGCGCCGCAGCGGCGTGAGCCCTTCGCCGAGGGTCATGAACGAGAGCACCGTGGCGAGCGTGCGCGGGCCCGCCACCACGATGCCGAGAAGGTTGTCACGGAACTGCCCCGCCGCGCGCCGCGCCCGCGCCAGTGCGAGCTCCGGCGCGGCGACCGGCAGCCCGGCCGCCGGGAGCAACAGCTTCGGTGACAGCCCCGCCGCCCAGGCGACGCTGCGCAGATAACTGCGCAGCGCGCCCCCGTGCCCGCTGCAGAGCAGCGGCAGTTCGTAGCCCGCCGCATGGACGAGGTCGCCGCTGAAGAGCAGCCCGTCGGGTTCGAGAAAATACCCCATGTGGAACGCGGTGGGTCCCGGCAGGTGCACCGGGTGCAGCCGCCGTCCGCCCCCAAGCTCGATCGCGGCCGCGCCCCCATAGACCTCGTCGACCGCGAAACGGCCTTCGCGGCTCCAACACTGCTGGACGAGTTCGCGCAGGCCCGAGTCGTCGCAGACCCGCGCGAGGAGCGGGTCGTCTTCGACCGGCCGCAGCAGCATGCGCGCCGTTCGCGTGCTGAACGTCCCGTAATCGGCCCCGGCATGCCGCACGCCGGCCTCGCCGCCCACCACGGCAGACGGCCACGGGCGCCCGGGTTGCAGCAGGCCGCCGACCCGGTCGGCCCAGGCGTCGGTCAGCACGATGCGCCCGATGTCCGCCGCCCGCAGTCCGGCCTCGGCCAGGGCGGCGCCGAGGCGCTCGGCCGCGACCGGGGCCCCGTGGCCCGCGTCGATGAGCATCGGCGGATCGCCGCGCAGCAGGTAGGCATTGGTCGCAAAGAGCGCCGGGTGCGGGAGACTGATGCGCCAGACGCCGGCGGTGATCTCGGAAGCGAAGCGGGACATGGTTCACCGAAGGCCTGAAGTGCTCACTCCAGATTCGGCGCACCTTGCAGATTTGTCAAGGAATGTCGAGCGAACGCACGAACTGCAGGGCGGTCCGTCCGCTCCGGTGCCCCGCGGCCAGGGCGAATCGAAGCGCTTCCCGATGAACGGCTTCTCGGCCGCCGTCGAACCCGGCATGGTCGAGATACCGATCGACTGCGGCCAGGTAGGTCGCCTGATCCGGTGCGTACAGCCCGATGCGCAGCCCGAAGCGGTCGGCCAGGGAAATGCGCTCTTCGACCGCCTCGCCGGGATGGATCTCATCCACCTCGGTGTTCTCCCAGAAATGTTCGGGCAGCAGATGGCGCCGGTTCGAGGTCGCGTAGACGAGCAGATTGGCGGGGCGCGCTTCGAGCCCCCCATCGAGCAGCGACTTGAGGGTCCGGTACGAGGATTCTCCCTCGCCGAATGACAGATCATCCAGAAAGAGAATGAACCGCTCCGCCCGTCCGGATACCCAGTCGCCCACCTCGGGGAGCGATTCGAAGCCGTCCCGCTCCACGGCGATCATGCGCAGGCCGCGGGCATGATGCCGGGTGAGCATGGCTTTCACCAGCGAACTCTTGCCTGTGCCGCGCGCCCCCCAGAGCAGCACGTCATTCGCCGGACGTCCGCCGACATGACGAACCGTGTTCGCGTCGAGCTGAGCCAGGGCATCGTCGACGCCGACGAGCAGCCCCGGGTCGAAGAGATGCGGCCGGCGAATGGGGCGCGGTCCCCGCTCGGTCCATCGCCAGGCCAACGCATCCTCGCGTTCCTCAGGCGGGGCCGGGGCCAGAAAGGCCTCGGCAATCCGCTCGAGCGCCCGGGCGGCACGCAGGATCGGTTCCTCCTTCCGGCGCGCCAGAGCGGCCGGGACCGAGGGGGCTGTGGCGGGCGTCTTCGGTTTGCGCGGCATGGGGCGTCCGTCGGGGATGGGCTCAGCCGAGGGCGGCGAGAACTTCGTCGACATGGCCGGGCACCTTGACCTTCGACCAGATGCGCGCGATGCGCCCCTCTTCGTCGATCAGGTAGGTCGTGCGCTCGATGCCCATGACCTTCTTGCCGTACATGTTCTTCTCCTTCCACACGCCGAACTTCTCGAGAACGCTGCGGTCTTCGTCGGCCAGGAGGGGAAACGGGAGGTCATATTTCGCCTTGAACTTCGCCTTGCTCGCGGCCGAATCCTTCGAGAGGCCGAGCACGACGGCCCCTTTCTTCTGGATGCGGCTCCAGCTGTCGCGGAAGTCGCAGCTTTCCTGCGTGCAGCCGGGGGTGTTGTCCTTCGGGTAGACGTAGAGAACGACCTTTTTTCCGCGGAAGTCTTTGAGCGAGACCTTCTGCCCCGTATCGTCGGGGAGGGTGAAATCGGGGGCCTTCTGACCTTCGTTGAGCATGCGGCACCTTTGAGAAGAGAGCGGAGTCAGGCGTGAGCGTCGAGCCAGTCGGCCACGTACGGCCATACGAAGACGGGGGCGCGCCGGCCGAGCACGAGATCGACGTGCCCCCAGTGACCGCCGCCGTCGCGGATGTCGAAACAGCGGTAATTCTTGTGCGGGCTCTCGCTTCCCAGATACGCGGGGTAACAGTCGCGCGGCGTGCAGAGCCCGTCGCGGTCGGCGCTCAGCACGAGCAGCGGCGTGTGCAGGGCGCTGAAATCGCGGTCGTAGTCGCGCGTTCCGGCGAAGCGCCCCGACGCGGCCCAGTCGACCATCTGCCGCAGGACGGCGAAGCCGGTGCGATCCATGCCGGCGGTCATGCGTTCGCGCAGGATGTCGCGCTCCATCGTGCCCGGATACCAGATCGTAAGCGGAAATGCGGCGAAGCGGTCATGATCGACCAGCCCCTCGCCGACCATCATGAGGCGCCCGATCAGATCGACCGGCACGTAGGGGAGCATGCGCGCGAGCACCGGGTCGAGCACCGCCCCCGCCTGACGGTAGGCACGCGAGAGGTGGCGGAAAATAGGCTGCCCGTCGCCGAAGGCGTAGACGCCGGCGAACGAGACGACGCCGGCAAGATGCGCTTCGACCAGCGGCGCCGCGGCATAGCTGACGGCGCCCCCCAGACTGTGGCCGAACAGAAACACCTTGCGGTGCTCGCTGATCGACGTCACGGCGCGCACGGCGGCGGCGGCGTCCTCGACGTAGTCGTCGAACGCGGCCGGATAAGCGGTGCCGGCACGGCGCGATCGGCCGTGGCCCCGCAGTTCGAGGTTGAAGACGTCATACCCGCGGGCGGCCAGATAGTTGGCGAGCGAGCGCCGGCTCAGGTGCCAGGTATACCGGTTCTGGCCGAAGCCGTGGATGAGCAGCACGGCGCCGCGGGTCTGCGCCGCTTCAAGGCGCTTGCGCACGAGTGCGATGCTCCCCCGGCCGACGGGAACTTCGAGAATTTCTTTCGTGAACCGGCCCCGTTCCGATCCGTTGATGGGCTGTTCGACCGCCGCGGCCGAGACCGTACGCATGGACGTCCCGTCGTCTGCTCAGGTCTTCGCGGCGACCTTCGCCTTGACCTTCTCGAGCAGCTCAATGAGTTCGCGCTGGCGGAACGGCTTCTTGATGTAGGCCGTCGCCCCCTTCTTCAGGGCTTCCATGACGCTGGCCTCTTCGCCCTCGGTCGAGATGATGACGACCGGAACTTCGCCGAACTTCTCTTTCTCACGGCGCACGATCTCGAGAAAGGTGATCCCGTCCATGAGCGGCATGTTGATGTCGAGCAGAATCAGCTCGATGCCGTCGTCTTCGTTCAGCTTCTTGAGCGCCTCGACCCCGTTCTTGGCAATGACCAGCTTGGTATCGGGGTAGCGCCGAAAGCTCATCTGGTGCAGATTGAGGATGATGTCCGAATCATCGACCGCCAGAATCTTCTTGAACATGAGTGCGTGTCCGAAAATCGTTATTGCTGGTTCAGCGGGACGTTGAACTCGGCCGACAGACCCAGCTCTTCGCCCCGGATGATGACCGTTCCCGCATACTGTCCCACGACCCGCCCCTCGGCGATGCTGAGCACGTCGAGCGAGCCGGCGGCCGAAGTCGAGGTCGCGCCTGCCGTTCCCGTTACCGCTTCGGTATACTGCAGGCCCGCCATATCGAATCCGGCCTCGCTCAGACCCTTCACCGGATAGGTATCCACGGCCGTCGGAAAGGCAAACGTAAACGTATAATTCATGCCCGACCCGTCGACAAGTGTCGCGGTCAGGTTCGTGAAGGCCACCCCCCCGCCGCCGGTCGAGACCGCGAGGGCGTTACCCCCCTCGAGCTGCATCTCGCGCACGACGGCCCGGAACCCCGGGCTGAGGCTGCCGTCGTTGCCGCAGCCGGTGCAGCCCGTCGGCGACGTGGCATCGTTGCCCGACCCGACGACGGCATTGCGCGGAAAAAGGGAGCCGACCGGCGCCTCGGGGACGACGTCGTCGGCGCGGCAGGCCGCCAGCAGAATGAGCAACAGAATCAGGGTATGGGGAAGCTTAGGCACAACGCTCTCCAGAATATCACAAAGCGGGGTAGCGGGCTACTCCGGGATCCCCCAGTGGGGCTCGCCCGCCTCCACCCGACCCTCGGGCCGCTCCTGAATCTCATAGTGCCCGACGACGGTGACCGCTTCGCCGTACATCTGCACGGTCGCGTAATCGTAGATTTCGCGCGCCCCGTGGTCGCGCCACTGGTTGTTGAAGAAGACGACGCGGAAGTCGTCGGTCCCCTCGCGCGGGAGCACATAAGCCTGGTTGCCGATCTGATCGCAGACCGCCGGCCAGGTCTTCTCGCAGTACTCGAAACTGACGAACTCCTCATGGGCCAGCCGCACGGCATTCAGGGCGTCGCGCGGCGCGAGCGGATCGCGCACGACGTTGCGGGGCGGGGGCGGTTCTTCGTCGCCGCATGCCGCGACGAAGCCCAGCAGCAGCGAAGCAAGGAGTGCCAGCGTTTTCATAGGCTTACATCTTAACACCCGGCCAGGACCGCGTCCACGTGACCGGCGCTCGCCCCCCGCCCCCCGCTTCTGCTATGCTGTGCAGCATGCGTGCTCTCCGCCGATTTGCAGCGACCCTGACTCTGCTGTCCGCGGCCGCCTGCGGGCAACCCGAGACCCCGGCGCCGACGCCGTCGTACCAGCGGGTCGTCGACGGCCGTTCGGGAACGGCGCTCTACGCCCCTCAGCGGTTCGCCATCGTGACCACCGCCGAAACCTCGGCCTCGGGCTATCTGATCGAGGACGCAGAGCATGAGATGCTCGGCGTCGTCCTGCTGACCAATGCCGATCGCATCGGTATCTCGGGCACGGCCGCCGACGACGCCACCCGGCCCGCCTTCGTGCGCCAGACGCTCGACGCCTTCGAAAAGCGCATCGTCGACAACATTAATCTCCTGCTCCCGCTTGCCCAGAAAGAAAAGAACGAGTGGAGCATCACAGCGCTCTTCGAAGGCGAGTCGGTGAGCCGTCACGGAGAAGCCGTCGCCTACGGACATTACCGGCTCGATTTCGGCTCGGCGTGGAAGCCGCGCAGTTACGACCTGCTGCACTACATCGGCCGGCGCATCGGGGATCTGGACTGGAGCTCCTTTCCGGCCGATCGCGACCGCTACTTCTCGCCGGGCGAGCGCGCCATCCAGTTCGTCATCACCGTGCACTTCCACAAGCAGTCGTCGTACTTCACCGGCGAGGGTACGCCCAGCCGCAAGGCGACCGTGGGGATTGCCGTCGTGCCGCAGACCCGCTTCGCGTCGCAATGGCTCGACACGCTTGACGATCTGGTGACTCTGAAAACCCTGGGCACCGTACGCGACGAGCTGATCTCCGCCACGGAGACGTTCACGGTCGAGCGCCTCGGGCCGCCGGTCGACATCGTCGTCTCCATCGATCAGAACGCCTCGATGGGCGAAGAGAAGGAATCGGTCGCCGCGGCCGTCGAGACCCTGGTCGCGCGCCTCGTGGCCGAAGCCGACTACGACGTGCGCCTGGCCCTGGTCGGCATCGAAGACCCGGCGTTCGCCCTGCTCAACGACAACCGCCGGTATGTCGATCTGGAGAGCGCCGATGCCGTGGGCGCGGTGCGCTCGGGGCTCACCTATCTTCTCCGCCACGCGGGCACCGACAAATACCAGAGCAACCGCCAGCTCGAGCGCGCCGTGCAGGCCGTCGGCGACCCGGCGAACGCCGATTTCCGGCGGCCGGGGGCGCCGCTGCTGCTGCTGACGATGACTGATCGCGACGAAGGGAGCTATTCCCTCGACCCGACCGTGCCGGTCGAGCGCCGCAGCGACTTCGCGAACGCCTTTGCCGGATGGCTGCGCGAGGCCGGATACACCGACTGGGTCGCCGTCTATCCGACGCGCGCCCCGTGCGCCTACCGCGACATCGTTCTCTCGAGCACGCCGGGCGACCGGGTCGCGGCCACCGGGCGGGCCTTCGGGGCCGACTATTTCGATCTCTGCGGCGCGCCGTTCGGCCGGGCCACCGAGCGGCTCATGGTGCGCAGCGCGCATCGCGGCGCCCGCTACCAGTTCCGCCGGACTCTGCCGATCCCCTTTCTCGTGCAGGTGCAGGCGGGCGGACGCACCCTCCCGGCCGATCTCGCGTCCGGGTTCCGCTACGATGTCATCGGCGACCGGCTGCTGCTCTCGCCGTCGCTGACCCTTCCCGAAGAGACGCGCATCGATGTGCAGTATCAGACGCTGCACAATCCCGCGCTCCGCTGAACACGCAAGGACTGACTCATGGACGTTACCGGCATCGACACCCCGATTACGCGGATGCTCGGCATCCGCTATCCGATCATCGCCTCTCCCATGTTCCTCGTCAGCAACGTCGAGCTCGTGAGCGCGGTTGCCGAGGCGGGAGCAATCGCCGCCTACCCGAGCCTCAACTACCGGCCCGAAGAGTCGTTCCGGGAGTCTGTGCGCGAGATTCGCCGCCGTACCGACAAGCCTTTCGGCGTCAACCTGGTCATCAAGCTCACGCCGCGCTTCGAAGAAGATCTGAAGATCTGCCTCGACGAGGGGGTTCCCTTTCTCATCACCTCGCTGGGCGACCCGACCGAGGTCATCCGGCTCGCGCACCAGAACGGAGCCAAGGTGTTCTGCGACGTCATCAATCTCAAGCACGCCCTCAAGGTGCGCGACGCGGGCGCCGACGCCATCATCGCCGTCGGGGCCGGGGCGGGGGGGCATGCCGGCACGTGGACGCCCTACGTGGCCGTTCCGTACCTCAAGGAGAAGACCGGACTTCCGGTGGTCGCGGCCGGCGGCATCGCGACCGGCGGCGCGGTGGCCGCCTCGCTCGCCCTCGGCGCCGACGCCGCCTACGTGGGCACCCGCTTCATCGCGAGCCGCGAAGCCAACGCCGACAACGATTACAAGAAGATGATCGTCGAGTCGGGTCCCGAAGACATCGAATACACGCCCGAGGTTTCCGGCACGAACGGCAACTTTCTCAAGGCGAGCCTCACCCGGTTTCGCGCCGGCGAAGTGCAGGGGGCATGGAAGGATGTCTGGAGCGCCGGACAGAACGTCGGCCTCATCAACGACATCAAGCCGGCCGCCGACATCGTCGCCGACCTGATTCGCGAATACGAAGCGACGCGCGCGGCGCTCCCGCCCTTGCGCGCCGCCACCGTGTCCTGACGGGAACCTGCATGAAAAGCCGACTGCTTCACAACCCGCGCTGCAGCAAGAGCCGCGAAGCCAAGAAGATCCTTGACGAACGCGGCGTCGCCTACGAAATGCGCGACTACCTGAACCAGCCCCTCAGCCGTCACGAGCTGAAAGAGCTCGCGGCAATCCTGGGGGTCAGGCCGATGGAGATGATCCGCACGAAGGAGGCCGCCTTCAAGGAGCACGGCCTCGATCGGCCCGGCGCGACCGACCAGCAGGTCCTCGACGCGATGGCCGAATCGCCGATTCTGCTCGAGCGGCCGATCTTTCTGCACGGTTCCCGGGGGGTCATCGGCCGGCCCCCCGAACGGGTGCTGGAGATCCTCTGAGATGCAGGAGCCAGCCGGAACCCGACCGTGAGCATGCCGCCCCCCTTCGCTCCCGTCTCCGACGCCGAGCTGCGCGCACACGTACAGCGTCTGCTCTCGACGCCGTGTACTTCGCTGGTTCCGGCTCCGGAGCGGCCCGCTTTTCCGGACCGCCCGTTCCTTCCGCACGTGACCGGGCTTATCCCGCGGGACAGCAACGACGCGCTTGTGCAGTCCCTCCCCGCGCCGCTGATCCTGGTCGACGGGAACCAGCTGATCCGTAACGCGGCCCTGACCGAGGCGTTCGAGGCCGAGCGGGAGCTGCAGCGCAGCGAGCGCGGCCCGCTCAAACGCCGGGGGCCGTGGAACGAGGAGGCGCTCGTGCAGATCGTCCGCGAGGCAGTCCTGCACGGCGCGGCCCGGATCTTCGTTCCCCTCGGCAAGGCGATCTACGAGGCGGTCGCGCGCAGCACCGCACCGGGTAACGGCCTGATCTACTTCGTTCCGATCACGACCTGGCACAATCCCCCCGCCTTCGCCGTGCGCCTCATCCTGTGCATGCGCCTCAGCGGGCTCGTGCACAAACAGATCGTCACGGTGGCCGGCCTGCCGCTGCGAAGCGTTCAGCATGCGTCGCGCCATTACCGCGCCGAGCTGACCGACCTGCGCCGGCGCGTGGCCCTGCCCGAACCGGGCGGCGAGGACCGATGACGGCGCGCAAACGATCGCCGTCTGCCGCCCCCGATCCGGAGGAGCAGCCCGGAGAACCGGGTCTCGATCTCGAAGCGTTCGGCACGCAGGCGGCCGATCTGCTGCGACGCGCGGTAGACGCGCCGCAGGCGTTCTTCTACCATTTCGCGCTCGGCTCGCTGGCCGTACCGGCGCAGAGCCTGTACGGCTACCCCATCGCGCCGGAGGCCTTCATCGAGCAGGTTGCTGCCTTCAAGCCTCCGCTCACCCCGGCTACCCTGGCCCGGCACGGCCCCGGCGTCTACCGCGCGAGCGACATCATGCAGTGGCACCGCGAAGAGATGGCGCAGTGGAGCGAGAATTACCGGCTGATCGCTTCGGCGGGGGGCGCCTGGGGGCTCACGGCGTTGTTCATGGACGGCGAGGTGCTGCTCGGCGTCGCCGGCGTGAGTCGCGGACTCGAGGCCGGCGACTATACGCAGGCGGATCTCCAGGCGCTGCGGGAGCAATTCCCGGCGCTCGAGGCAGGGTTCCACCAGGCCTGCCGCGTCACCCGCGAGCGGCTGCTCGGCCGGGACGCCGCGGCGGTCATGGAGAGCCACCCCAACGGCATCTTTCTCTTCGACCAGAACGCCGGGCTCCTCTACGCGAACCGCGCGGCGCGCCTGCTGATGCAGAATGAGCGTCCGGGCGAGTCGGATCTGCCCATGGATCGACGCTCGACGGTCGTTGCGACGTTGCGCCGCAGCCTGGCCGGCGAGCTCCTCACGCACCCGGCGATCGCCGACGCACACCGCCGGGATCTTCAGGCGTGGGGCCCCGAGCGGCGCCCCTGCACGCTGTTCGTGGTCAATGCGAACCCGGGCGCGGCCGGCGCTCTGTCTCGACGGCAGCGCGAGATTCTCGAGGCCGTCGTGGCGCACGGCGACCTGCAGGCGGCCGCAGCCGCGCTGAACATCACGATGGCCACGTTGCGCACCCATCTGCGTAACCTCTACCGGCAGATGGGGGCCTCGGGTCTCGACGAGGCGCTCGCGCTGTACCATTCCGGCGGACACCGGAACTGACCCGCCCGCGACCACTCCTGCTGCGGCCTCGTCCTGCGGGCGGACGGACTTCTCTCTTCGTCGCCACGCGTGCACGATGGGCATGGCCCTTTTCCTTCATGTGGAATTTCTTCGTATGACCGTCGAAACGGCCGACTGGGAGACTTTCGTGCACGGCGCCGACATCGGCGTGCGCGGTTTCGGCGACCAGCCCGCCGCGGCCTTTGCGCACGCGGCCATGGCCCTCACGTCGGTCACGACCGACCCGGCCGGCGTACGCGGCACGGTCCACGTGGATTTCTGCTGCGAGGAACCGTCGCTGGAATTCCTGCTTCTCGAGTGGCTCAACCGGCTGGTCTACGAGACGGCGACGCAGGGCCTGCTCTTCGGCCGCTTCGATGTCGCCATCAACGACAACCGGTTGACCGCGCAGGCCTGGGGAGAGCCGATCGATACGCAGCGGCACGAGCCCGCCGTCGAAGTCAAAGGAGCGACCATGACCGAATTGAAAGTCGAGCAGAGACCCGACCGCCGCTGGGTCGCCCAATGCGTGGTCGACGTGTAGGGGAATTCCGGCGATGCAGGGGAACTGGGAACGAATCGGTAACGAAGCGTGGCGCCTGGCGCCGCGGGACGCGATGCGCGTGCCCGCCATCGTCTATGCGAGCGCGGCGCTTCTCGCCGGCATGGAAGACAAGGTCGAGGTGCAGTTGCGGAATGTCGCTTCGCTGCCGGGGATCGTCACGGCCGCCTACGGCATGCCCGATGCCCACTGGGGCTACGGATTTCCCATCGGCGGCGTGGCGGCCTTCGATCCGGACCAGGGGGGCATCATTTCGGCGGGCGGGGTCGGCTACGACATCTCCTGCGGCGTGCGCCTGATTCGCACCGGTCTTACCGCAGGGGACCTCGAGCGGAACAAGGAAGCGCTGGCCGACGTGCTCGCCCGCGAGATCCCGGCCGGCATGGGCAGCCGGGGGCGGGTCCACCTCTCGCCCGGAGAGCTCGACGCCATGCTCGCCGGCGGAGCCCGCTGGGCCGTCGAGAGCGGCTACGGCATGGCCGAAGATCTGGAGCGCACCGAAGAGCGCGGCCGCATGGCGGCGGCCGATCCTGCCGCCGTCTCGCCCCAGGCCAAGCACCGCCAGCGCGATGAAATGGGCACGCTGGGGTCGGGTAATCATTACCTGGAGGTCCAGCGGGTCGAGAGGGTCTTCGACCGGAACGCCGCCGCCGCCATGGGTCTGGCCGAAGAGGAAGTCGTCGTCAGCATCCACTGCGGATCGCGCGGACTGGGCCACCAGATCGGCACGGAATTCCTCAAGGAGATGGCCCTGCGCGCCTCCGAATTCCGCATCGGCCTCCCCGACCGCGAGCTCGCCTGCGCCCCCCTCCGCTCCGAGCTCGGCATGCGTTACCTGGGCGCGATGCGCGCGGGGATCAACTGCGCCCTCGCCAACCGGCAGATCCTCACGCACCTGCTGCGTGGCGCCTTCCGACAGGTCTTTCCGCAAGCAGGCCTGCAGGTCGTCTACGACGTCTCGCACAACACGTGCAAAGAGGAACGCCACCGCGTCGACGGCCGCGAAACGACACTCTTCGTCCACCGGAAGGGGGCGACGCGCGCCTTCGGGCCCGGGCATCCCAAGCTTCCCGAGGAGTTCCGCGAGAGCGGCCAGCCGGTCATCATCGGCGGCACCATGGGCACGGCGTCCTGGGTTCTGGCCGGCACCGCGGCAAGCGAATCGCTCGCCTTCAGCTCGGCCTGCCACGGCGCAGGACGCAGCATGAGCCGGCATCAGGCCACGAAAGCATGGTCCGGCCGACAGCTCATCGACGAGCTGAAAGCGCAGGGGATCCTGATTCGGAGCCCCTCGTTGCGCGGCGTGGCCGAAGAGGCGCCGGGCGCCTACAAGGACGTCGACGAGGTCGCGCGCGTCACCGAGGCCTCGGGGCTGGCCCGCAGGGTCGCGCGCCTGGTTCCCCGGGTGTGCGTCAAAGGTTGAGGGCGGTTGAAGGGCGCGCCATGCAGACCGAACCGCCCATCCGGATCTTTCTCTGCGGCGACGTCATGACCGGGCGGGGCATCGACCAGATTCTTCCCCATCCGGGGAACCCCATGCTGTACGAGTCCTTCGTTCGGGATGCGAGAGACTACGTGGAACTGGCGGAACGGCATGGCGGCCCGATTCCCCGCTCGGTGGCTTGGGAGTACGTCTGGGGCGAAGCACTCCCCCTGCTCGATCGGTTCGCGGCCGACGTGCGCATCGTCAACCTCGAATCCAGCATCACCACCAGCGATGATTATTGGCGCGACAAGCCGGTGCTCTACCGGATGCATCCACGGAACATCGGCTGCCTGACGGCGGCCCGCATCGACTGCTGCACCCTGGCGAACAATCACGTGCTCGACTGGGGCTACCCCGGTCTCGACGAAACCCTGCGCACCCTGCGCCAGGCGGGGCTCCCCTTTGCGGGCGCCGGCGAGAATGCCGCCGCTGCCGCGGCCCCCGCCGTTCTCGAGGTTCCGCCTCGCGGACGCGTCCTCGTCTTTTCGATGGGTTCGGTCACCAGCGGCGTGCCGCGCACCTGGGGTGCGACGCCCGATCGCGCCGGCGTCCATCTGCTCCCCGATCTTTCCGAACGAGCCGCGAGCCGGATTGCCGGAGACATTGCGCGCGCGCGGCGCCCCGGCGACCTGGCCATCGCCTCGATCCACTGGGGAAGCAACTGGGGATACGAAGTTCCCCGGGAACAGCGGCGGTTTGCACGCCGGCTGATCGACGAAGGGGGCGCCCTCGTGCACGGACACTCTTCGCACCACGTCCGGCCGTTCGAGATCTACCGCGGAAGGCTGATCATCTACGGATGCGGTGACTTTCTCACCGACTACGAGGGGATTGGCGGATACGAAGCCTTCCGCGGCGACCTGGCCCTGATGTACCTCATCGAAGCGGCAACGGATGGCACACTGCGGGAAGTCCGGCTCATGCCCCTGCAGGTACGGCGCTTCCGGCTCGAGCGCTGCTCCGAGGAAGATACCGTGTGGATGGCGAACCTCCTGCGCACGCTCGGGGAGCCGGAGGGAATCGGGGTCAGTCTCGAATCCGACGGCGGTTTCCGGCTCGACTGGCCGCGCTGACCGTCAGAATCCGCGCAGAATGCCTTGCGTCCTTGCGCGCCCCCCTGCAAGATGGAATTTTATCCATCCCAACCCGCCGGACCGCAGCGCCGATTGCTGCCCGCATCCCGTTCCGGCGCAGGAGGCGACATGAGCATCTCGACCGGCAAACGCGAAGCGGCCCGCGGCATTACGTGGAACCTCGGCGACCTCTATCAGGGGATTGACGATCCGGCCATCGATCGGGATCTCGCCGAAGCCGATCGTAAAGCCGAAGCGTTCGCCGCCACGTACCGGGGCGCCATCGACGCGTCGCTGGCCACGGGCACGCTCGCCGCCGCCATGCAGGAACTCGAGACGCTGAGCGACCTCGCCTATCGTCCGTTCTGCTTCGCCCAGCTCGCCTTCGCCGCCGACACCGCGAACGAGAAGATTGGCGCGCTGCTCCAGCGGGTGCAGGAGAAAGTGACCGAGACCGGCACCAAGCTGCTCTTCTTCGATCTGGCGTGGATTGAGGTTCCCGAGGAACATGCGCGCACCCTCATGGACGATCCGGCGTTGGCCCGCTACCGCCATCATCTCGAGAACATCCGCAAGTACCGCCCCCATCGTCTGAGCGAACCTGAAGAGCGCATTCTGGCGGAACTGGACAATACAGGCTCGTCCGCCTTCCAGCGCCTCTTCGACCAGATTCTCGCCGACATGAACTTCCACGTAAAGCTGCCGAGCGGCGCAGCCGACATGAACGAAGAAGAGGTGCTGACCCTCCTGCATGATCCCGACCGCAATGTCCGCCGGGCAGGGGCCGACGCGCTCACCGCGGGCCTCAAGAGCAACCGGCGCATCTTCTCGTTCATCTACAACAATCTCGTGCAGGACCACGCGGTGCACGATCGGCTGCGCAGCTACACCGATCCCATGCAGAGCCGCAACCTCGCCAACGAAATCGACCGCACGACCGTCGACGCCCTGCTCGAGGCCTGCGAGTCGAACGCCGCGACCGTGCAGCGCTACTACCGCATCAAGGCGCGGCTCCTCGGGATCACCGATTTTACGGATTACGATCGCTATGCGCCGCTGCAGGCGGCCGACGAGACCCTGATCCCCTTCGACCAGGCGCGCGCCATGGTGCTCGACGCCTACGGTGCCTTCTCGCCCGACATGTCCCGCATCGCCGGCGAATTCTTCACGAACCGCTGGATCGACGCCGAAGTGCGCAACGGCAAGCGCGGCGGCGCCTTCAGCCACGGCATGGTTCCCTCGACGCACCCCTACGTTTTCCTCAACTACACTGGCGGGCGCCGCGACGTCATGACCCTCGCCCACGAGCTGGGGCACGGGGTTCACCAGTACCTGGCGCGCAAGCAGGGGCTCTTTCACGCCGATACGCCGCTCACCACGGCCGAAACCGCGAGCGTCTTCGGCGAGATGCTCGTTTTTCAGCGGCTCCTCAAAGAGACCCCGGACCCGAAGGCGCGCCTCTCGCTGCTGTGCGGCAAGCTGGAAGATTCCTTCGCCACGGTCTACCGGCAGGCAATCATGACCCGCTTCGAGCAGTCGGTGCACGCCGCGCGGCGCAGCGAGGGCGAGCTTCCGGTCGAGACGCTCAACCGGCTGTGGCTCGATGCGAACCGCATCATGTTCGGCGACGCCATCACCCTGCGCGAAGACTACGGCTACTGGTGGATGTACATTCCCCACTTCATCCACACCCCCTTCTACACGTATGCCTACTCGTTCGGCGAGCTGCTCGTCCTTGCGCTGTACCAGAAGTACGAGCAGGAAGGGGCGAGCTTCGTTCCGAAGTATCTGGAACTTCTTTCGGCCGGCGGCTCAGAGAGTCCCGAGGTGCTGCTCGGGCGCGCCGGCATCGACATCCGCCACCCCGAGTTCTGGAAGGGCGGTCTCGTCCTTCTGTCCGGGATGGTCGACGAAGTGGAGCGGCTCGCCGCGAATCAGGGCTGACCGGCGGCCGGGCGAAACAGCGGCGCTTCATCGGGTGCGGCCGGTGTGACCGGTGTGACCGGTGTGGCCGCGGGTCCCGGCGGGGCGTCGAGCGATGCCATGAGCGCGGCCGTGACCAGCTTCACCCCTTCGGCGTTCACGTGGCTCGGGTCTCCGAAGTACTCGTCGGGCAGCGACCAGAGGTCGCGGGCCACGTGCACCCCCTCTTCGGCCGCGAGGTCGCGCAGATACCGGTTGAACTCGAAGCGGTACCGGGGCAGCGTCTTCGACCACGAGACCTCGCTGAACGGCATCGTGAACCAGTGCACGCGGATACCGTGCTCCCGCGCAAGCCGGATCGTGCGGCGCAGGTAGATGTCCATGAGGGGCGACGGCTCGAAGGCGAAACGGCCGGCCTCTTCGTTCGTGTTCCGGGGGCGCTTTCCGGTGCCGTAGAGCTTGTGCCCCTTCGCGCGCTCGAACGCCGCCAGCGCCGCGAGATTTTCGGCACGACGGCCGGCAAGCAGACCGGAAAAGAGTTCGGCCGACCAGGAAAAAGGGGGGATCAGGGTCGACAGCATCCTGGAGAACGGCTGCTCGTCGAGGGGCACGCCCAGCATCTCGCTCTCGCGGCGTAGCGCATCCACCTCGCGCGCCGAGAGGAACCCGAACTTCACGGTGCGGTGCCAGAACGAATCCATCTCCGACAGGTGAAAGGGTCCGAAGCTCAGTACCAGGTCACGGGGAGCCGGATGGCGGGCCAGCCAGCGATCGAGCAGAAACCAGGCCTCGACCGGCGTGGCGCCGCCAAGCGCAAGGTTGAGCGCTGTTGCCGTAACCTGCTCCGGGGCGAAACCGGCCACGCCGCGCGAGTCACCGATCAACAGGAGTTCGGCGGAGATCGCCGCATTCCCGACCGCATCCATGCGGTGCCGCCACTCGACATACTCATGGTTTGCGAAGTTGATCGGATACCGGTCGCCATATAGCCCGAGCACCGTGAGGAGCAGGAGGGCCGCGACGGCGAGAACGAGCAGGTATCGGGTGGATTCGCGCATCTCAGAACTGGAAGTAGAGAAATTCGCTCGTTCCGTTCACGGCAATCAGCGCCGCCGCCACGAGCACCGAAAGGGCCAGCGCCCAGCCGACGCTCGGGCGCCATGCCGGAACGCGAGGAGCGGCTTCGCGGGGGGCGGCCTCGCCCGGCTCGCGCAGGCGCATCCATGTCTGCGTGTTAGGCAGCAGCTGCGTAATCAGGAACAGAAGCGGCAGCAGCGCGAAGACGCGCGCCTCGCGCACGAGCGTCAGGGTGCCGACGCGCACGCCCATCTCTCGCAAGGGTTGGACGAGATCGAGGGGGCCGGCCAGTGAGAGTGGCACGACCAGGCCGTTCCAGCCCGCCATGGCCTTGAGCATGTGCACCGCGGCATCGAAGCTCTCTGCCCTGAAGAAGACCCATGCGATCACGACCGCGAAGAACGTAACGCCGCGGTAGGCGAGCCGCACCGGCCGACCGCCTCGGGCCGGCACCACCGCCCGCCAGGCATGATTGATGACCAGGTAAAGGCCGTGCAGGCCGCCCCAGATCACGAAGGTCCACCCCGCGCCGTGCCAGAGCCCGCCGAGCAGCATGGTGGCCATCAGGTTGCCGTAGCGGCGGATGCGCCCGTTACGGTTTCCCCCGAGCGGGATGTAGAGGTAATCGCGCAGAAAGCGCGAAAGCGTGATGTGCCAGCGCCGCCAGAAGTCGATGATGTTGGCGGCCTGGTAGGGGGAATCGAAATTGAAGGGGAGGCGCACCCCGAACAGGAGCGCGAGCCCCAGGGCCATGTCGGAGTAGCCCGAAAAGTCGAAGTAGATCTGAAACGTATAGGCGAGCGCGCCCTGCCAGGAGTCGATCAGCGTGAGCTTCGCCCCCTTGGCCGCCGCGATAAAAACCGGGGTCGCGTAGCGCGCGACCTGGTCAGCGAGTACAGCCTTCTTGAAGAGGCCGACAAAGAAGGTGGTCGCGCCCATGGCGAAGGCGACCCGGCTGAAGCGGAAGGTCTCCGGCGCGCGGAACTGCGGAAGCACCTCGCTGTGATGAACGATGGGCCCTGCGATGAGCTGCGGGAAAAAGCTGACGAACAGCAGATAGGTCTGCCAGTCGTAGCGGATCCGCTCGCGGTGCGAATCGACGAGAAACGCGATCTGCTGGAACGTGAAGAACGAAATCGCAAGGGGGAGCGCCGTGTCGGCGATAATGAAATCGAGCCCCGAGAGCTCGCCCGCGGTCGCGATCAGAAAGCCGGCATACTTGTAGTAACCCAGGACGCCGAGGTTCGCGACGACACCCGCAGCCAGCAGCAGATCGCGCCGACGCCCGTCTTCGGAACCGGCCAGAATACGGCCGAGAAACCAGTTGGCGCCGATCGACGCGAGCAGCAGCAGCACCGAAGGCGGATTCCACCACCCATAGAAAAAGAGCGACGCAGCTCCGAGCCAGGCGACCGCGCCTCCGTGGCGGCCTCGCGCGCCCAGCACGAAAAAGCCCAGCAGGGCGACCGGCAGAAACGCAAAGATGAAGACGTAGGAATTAAACAGCATCGCGGCAGCCGGCGCGAAACCGGTCCGGCGAGCGTTCATTCTAGTCCGAAGAGGCCGGCGCGGCAAACCGGCCGGATGCCGCGCCGGCCGCGTGCCGGAGCGCTCTGCCCGCGGGCGTGGGCCCGTTCAGGGAATCTCAGCCGGCACCGGCGGCGGCGGCGCCACGGCAATCTGCGTCGAGAAACAGCCCATGCCCGAAAGCGTCGCCGCGATCTCTTCCACGCCGGTTACGATCCGGTGCGTACCCGCCCGCATGCCCTGAAGAACCAGGTATCCTTCGGGGTTTGTCTGGAGGCGCTGGATGCGGCCGTCGTCCGAATGAAGATCCACCATCGCACTGCGCGCGGCGGCAGAATCGGCCGTGTAGGCGGCGATGCGCAGCACCGTCCCCTGCCCCAAAAGGGCCTCCTGGCGCAGCGAGGTCACCTTCTCTGCAGCCGTCGCCGCGAGAACGGTTCCCGCGCACCGGCTGGTCTGCAGGGTCCCGTCCGATGCCCGGCGGGCGTAGACCAGCCACGTCTCGCCGACCTGAAAGTCGACGCCGCAGTCGCCGTCCTTCACGTCGCCCGCCGCACGCGTCCGCACCGCGAGCGTCCCCGACGCAGCGCCGGCGAGCCGTTCCAGCACTTGCAGCGCGGCCTCGCGACGGCCGTCCTTCGCGTCGGCCATGGACTGGACGCGGGCGACGAAGATCGCGGCGGCGTTGCCGTCGAGCAGGCAAGCCTCTTCAACCGCGGTGCAGCGGCAGGCGTCTGCCCCTGCCGGCGCCGCCGCGCCGGGTGCGATCCACCCGAGCAGGGCATAACCGGCCAGCAACGCGGCGAATATCCGGAAGCGCATCATAGGGGAAGTATACCTGCCCCCCGGCACCGCCGCCATTGCGCGGAGCCTCCGCTCAGGGGGTGTCGTCCAGGCTGAGGAGAAAAGCCTCGAGGTCGTCGAGTTCGCGGGCGCGCAGGTGCGACGTCACGCCGTGCCGATCGTCTGCGTTGCGCACGGTCAGCACTTCGCGCAGCGTCGCCGCGCTGCCGTCGTGAAGGTAGGGGGCCGACGCGAACAGGCCGCGCAGCGTCGGCGTATCGAGGCCGGTCAACGCCTCTCCCAGCCGCGCCCCCGAAGACGCCCGCAAGGTTCCCACATCATGCAGCACGGGTTCCGCGAGGTTGCTGTCGGTATACCGCGGAGGGATGTGGCAATCTCCGCATCCGGCGGCCGGATCCAGAAAGATCGCCCTTCCCCGCTCGGCCGACGGCGTGAGCGCGCCGGCGGCGTCGCGGAAAGGACTGCGGCCGAAACTCGTCAACGAGGCCAGATAGGCCGCGAGGGCGTCCAGGTCAGCCGAAAGGCCTGCCTTGGGCGCGCCCAGCGGCTCGCTGACGCCGGAACCGTAGAAAACCTCGTCGGCCAGCACTCCCGTTCCGCCGAAGGGGCCGCGGATATCGTGCTCGAAATCCTGCACCTCGTCGAAATTGGCCGTCCAGTGCAGCGGTCCATGTCCGGTTCCCGCGCGGCCCCGAAGGGGAATCGTGTTGCGGAGCCCCTCCCCCCGATCGGTGAAATCCCAGACGAGCCCGTCATCGCCCCCTTCGGCATGGCAGCTGGCGCAGGCCACGTAACCGCTGCGCGAGAGGCGCACGTCGTCGCTGCGGTGAAAGAGAACCTTTCCGGCGAGCACCCCGGGCTCGAGCTTTTCGCGCACTGAGGTGGCGATGACGTGTCGGGGCTCGACCGGCACGGGGCCCGCGGCCAGATCGAACAGCGTCACCGTGCGCGACATCGCCCCATGCACCGCGAGCCAGCCTCCGTCGGGGCTCACGCCCAGATCACGCGGGGCGATCCCGACGCCGAAAATCGATCCGGCCGGCGTGCGATCCAGGGCATCGAGCACCTCGACCGTCCCTGCCCCCTGCACGGCTACGTAGGCGTAATCGCCGGCCGGCGTGAAGGCGACCGCGACGGCCTGATCGCGATCGTCGAAGAGCTTGCGGCGTTCCGGATTCTCGGCGGCGTCGTCGGCGCCGAGAAAGGAAATCATGGCCCGCACGGTCGTCTCGAAGGTCAACGGCTGCCCGTCGCGGAAAAGGCCGCGCCGAAGGTTCGCCTGTACGGCCGGAATCCAGAGGGAATCGCCGGCGGGCGTAAGGGCCACGGCTCCGATCTGAGACGGTACGCCCCGCGTCTCGGTGTCGGAGTCGGCGCCGCCGCGCACCGGCAGCGTGACGGGCGCCGCCAGGCCCCCGGCGATGCGCAGCAGGCGCCCTTCTCCGTCGAGACTGCGAAAGCGCGACGCCCACACGGTGCCGTCGGGATGCGCCGCGAGCGCGCGGGGCGCCTCGGCCGAGGCCAGCTCGGTGAGAAGCCCGGTCTCGGGATTCAGTTCCAGAATGCGGTTGCGCTGTTCGAGCGCAAGGTAGAAGCGCTTGCGTCCGGGTACGGCGACCACTGAAACCGGACGCGAACCGTACTCGAGTTCGGCAATGCGGTAGATGGAACGGGTCTCGACGTGTATGACCGCCACCTGATCCGCATCGGGTCCGGCAACCGCCAGCCAGGGCTCGGCGAGCGCCAGCGCACCGGGCGTGAAATCGAGCTTCACCTCACCGAGCACGAGCCCGGCCGGGCCGTCGACGAGGCTCACCGACTCCTGGTCGGTATTCACGACCCAGAGCGACCTGGCGTCGCCGCTCCATGCCAACGTCCCGCTGCGCGTGGGGGCCGGATCGAGCGGGCGGTTCACGATCGTGACGAGAACCGGGATGCGCAGCGCGCCGCGCCAGGCCACGGCCGCATAGTGCCCCGGCACATCCCACGTCAGGCTGTAGGTGCCCGACCGGATCGTGACCGTCCGGCCGTCGCCGAAGTCGAACGTATAGGGCGAGGCCGGTTCTGCCGTGCGCACGCGTACCGCTTCGCCGACGTAGCCGAAAAGCGCGCGCGGCACCTCGAGCAGGCCGTCACCGGTTTCGGCGCCCCGGCATCCCGCGAGGGCGAACACCAGGAGCAGGGTGAGTGCTGAAAGCCGCCGCATACGTTCAGCGCGTGGTGAACGACGCCTCAAAGCCGGCCTCGGTGCGGTTTCCGTTGTAGTCCCTCACCCCTCCGGGGGGAATGACGAGGCGGTAGCGGGTCGCCGCCCGGAGCGGCGCGCGGGGCGAGAGGTTGACGATGTTCTCCTGCACGTTGTAGTCGGCTGCCACCGCTTTTCCCTCGGGCGCGATCAGGGTGACCGAGCCGGTGAACACGCTTTTCACGTCGACCATCTCGCTGAACACGACGCCGAAGCGGCTGGAGAGCGGCAGCCCCGTCGCGCCATGCCGCGGATAGACCATGGTCACCGCCGGACCGCGCGTATCGGGTTCGCTGAAGAGAGGAATCATGGCGGAGCCCTCTCCCGGATTCGCGCCGTCGTCGACCGAGGCGATGGCCATGTTACCGAGGGGAATCAGGGTGTCGAGATCCCCCTTTAACGTCACGCGGGTGACCTCGACCGGATTCGCCTCGTCGGCAAAGTCGACGATAACACCCCAGTGGGAGTCGCCGACATAGGCGAGCGAATCCTTCATGAAGCTGTAGCCGCCGTTGCCCCCCTCGGTTCGTAGCTCGCTGCGGAAGACCGGCCGTTGCACGTCGGAAATGTCCCAGACGAGCGGACCGCCGCCCCCCTGCTTGCGCGCGTAGACGATGCGATCGCCGGCGATGTTGGCCAGATAGCTCTCGGTCGGGTCGCCCGCACCGTCGGTCACCGTGAACAGGCCGCCGGGGATGGGGACGGGGCGCAGCGGATCGGAAACGTCGAGCAGCGCCGTGCGCGTCCCCTCGGTGGCCATGGTCACGAGCAGGTTGCCGATGACCCAGATGCCCCCCGCGCGCAGGGGGAGCTCGAACTTGTACTGCGCCGCGAGCACCGGCACGTCGGGGTCGGCGGCGTCGATGATATAGATGCCGTTGTCGGTTCCCGCCGCATAGACAAAGCGCCCCTGCCAGAAGACGGCGAACACCACCCGCGCGTAGGCGTCGGGATAGAACACGCCGGGCAGCTCGAGTTCACTGTGCGGAGCGGGATGGCGCGGATCGGTCACGTCCCAGAACTGCACGCCGCGCAGGTGGTTCACGACGGCGAACGTCTTCTCTCCGACCCGCGCGAACGCGATGGAGTGCGACTCGCGCATCATCGGATCGAATCCGGCTCCGATGCGCCGGGGTGCGCAGCCGTCCGAAACGTCCCAGAAGGTCAGGCCGCCGCCCCCCCACTCGGGGGCCGCGGGGAGCACCAGATAGCCGTCGAACATGACGGCCAGGTTATGGTGGTCTGGATCGTCGTCGTTACCCTCCAGATACGCGCAGTGGCGGTACAGTTCCGCTTCGGAAAAGGAGTTGCGCGGACCACCCGGACCCGCGTTGGCCGGATGCACGTCGGGCGCGGGGATCGGAACCAGCCCGGCATCCGTAGGCTCGGGTTCGGTGCAGGCGGCAAGCAGCGCGAGGGCAAGTGCAAGCGGAATGGATGAGCGGTGAAACGGCATGCAACCTCCGCCGTCATTCTATCGGCGCCCTGCCCGCCGGGCAACGCGCAGCGCCCGCGTCAGCGCGCCGCGAGGACGACGCTGCCGGCCATGTGCCGGTTGCCCGAAGCGTCCTGCAGGCTGACGGCGCGCACGCCGTCGTCGCCCGGCTCGCCCACAAGCACGTGCTCGCGCGCCGGGAGCACGACCGGCCGGATGAAGCGGACGTCGAACGTGCGGATCTCCTGGCCCGGAAATGCGGCGGCCACGGTCTCCCAGGTGCGTGCGAACGATCCGAAACCATGCAGGATCTGCCGCTTGAAGCCGGCCGCCTTCGCGTAGGGCCCGACCCAGTGAATCGGGTTCATGTCGCCCGTCAGCACCCCGAAGCGCAACCCGTCGCGCAGATCGGCGCTCCAGGTGCCGACCTCGCGCAGCGGCGCGGCATCCTCGTTCCGTCTGGTCCCGTCGCCGCCGCGCTTGCGTACGAGGACGGCGAAGACGTCGCTGAGGAGAAGCTCAGGGCGCTCGGGCGTGCCCGTGATCAGGCGCTGGTGGATGCGCACCTTGTTGCCGTCATCCTCGACCGACTCCAGCCGCGCCTGCAGCCGCAGCGTCTCGCCGCGGGGCACGGGGCCGTGAACTTCGACGCGGCAGCCCTGGTTCAGCACGCCGCTCAGACGGTAGGGCAGATTCGACAGCGTGCGGCTGAGCAGGGGAAAACCCCATTGGGGAAAGAAGTGCGGCGGGAGCACCCCCCGGTAGCGCGCCGGATCGCCGCCCGACCACGCGAGGTAGGCCTCGACCAGCTCGTCGGGACGCCGGCCGATGTCGGCCTGCAGGAGCGGTCCGGGGGCTTCGGGGCGCGCGTTCCTGTCGGGACCTTTGAGGGACGCGACGGCGACCCGGCCCAACGTGGCCAGCATGGGACCCTGGTGGCGGAGCAGCAACGGAGAGAGCATGGCGGTTCCTCTTCAGCGGACGGTAGGATGCGTGAACAGGCTGGCGCGCGCGATGCGGACGAGTTCGCGCGCCATCCGATCGGCGACGCCGTCGCGCTTCTCGCCGCCGCCGAACAGCCCGGGGGTCATGTCGGAGAGCGCGACGGACGAAAGGGTCATGAGCACGACCTGCCAGACATACGCCAGCGGATCGACGTCGCGGTAGATTTCCTTGCGCTTCTGCCCTTCGCGGATCGTTCCGGCAACGAGATCGAGCCAGGGGGCGAGCTGTTCGGAGACACGCGCGGCGAGTTCCTCGGGGTGATCGAGGCTTTCGCGCACGAGCAGCCGGGCGCGGTTGGGGTCGGCCAGAAAGAACCCCGTGCATTCTGCAATGACGCGCTCGAACCGGTTCTCGCCCGAGGCGGCGGCGAGCACGATCTGCGGCAGGACGTCTTTCCAACGCGCGACGAGGCCGTCGAGCACGGCGCCGTGGATCTTCTCCTTGGTCTCGAAGTGGTAGACCAGCGATCCCTTCTGCATGCCCACCGCCTCGGCGATCATGCGCAGCGAGGTTCCCTCGTAGCCGTGGCGCGCGAACAGACGCGTCGCTTCGCGCAGAATGCGGTCGCGCGCGCCCAGGTCAACCTGGGGATCGGCCGCGCGCATCATTGCGGCACGCCTCCCCGGAGTCCGGGCGCCATGTTCCCGAAGCAGACCTCGAGGAGGCTTTCGCGGACTTCGGCGGATATCTGATTGACGAGTTGCGTCATTCCGGTCGTTAGGTTAACATTTACCTGACGATCGGTCAAATCCCGAAAGATTGGAGATTCGCAAATGGCAGATTTTCTCGTCACGATGGGTGAGCGCCCCTGGGTGCGCAAAACGGTTTCGAGCCTCGGCATTCCGCTCCCCATGCCGCAGGCGCTGGCCCGCGGCGAGGGACCCTGGACGACCGCTTTTCTCGCGGGCAAGCCCGTGCTGCGCGGCGGCCAGGACGACAAGGTCGTCGCCCGGACCCTCGAAGAAGCGGGCGCCGGCGTCGCCGGAGGCGAAGACAAGGTGTACGGCCTCGTTTACGATCTGCGGGCGGCGACCGCCATCGCGGATCTGGACGGAATGTACCGCTTCTTCCACGAGAACATCCGCCGGTTGGGCACCAACGGGCGCATCGTCGTCATCGCCCGCTCCGCGGATCCCGACGCCGACGCGCAGACGGCGGCGGCCGCGGCGGCGGTCACCGGCTTCGTGAAGAGCGTCGCCAAGGAAGTCGGCAAGAAGGGCGCGACGGCCAACGCGATTTTCGCCGCCGCCGGCGCCGAGGAGAACGTCGCCGGACCCCTGCGTTTCTTTCTCTCGGCCCGCTCGGCTTTCGTCGACGGACAGTCCATGACAGTCGCGGCCACCCCGCAGCGCAAAGCGGCCACTCCCTGGCAGAAACCGCTGGCCGGCAAGACGGCCCTCGTCACGGGCGCGGCCCGCGGCATCGGCGAGATCACCGCGCGCCGACTCGCCGAAGAGGGCGCCCAGGTCATCGTCCTCGACATTCCCCAGGCAGCCGAAGACGTGAAGCGGCTCGCCGCAGAAATCAACGGCGTTCCGCTGACGCTCGACATCACGGCCGCCGAGGCGGTCAAGACGATTCTCGACACGGCCGCGCAGCACGGCGGCCTGCAGATCGTCGTCAACAACGCCGGCGTCACGCGCGACAAGACGCTCGCCAACATGGACGCCGACCGCTGGCGTCTCGCCATCGGCGTGAACCTGCAGGCGGCGCTCGCCATCACCGAAGGGGCCCTCGCGGGGCTGAACGAAGATGGGCGCGTCATCTGCCTGTCGTCCATCGCGGGAATCGCGGGCAACTTCGGACAGACCAACTACGGCGCCGCCAAGGCCGGCCTGATCGGGGCCGTGCGCCATCTGGCGCCGCGCTTCGCCGCCAAGGGGGCGACCATCAACGCCGTCGCGCCCGGCTTCATCGAGACCCAGATGACGGCCGCCATTCCTCTCATCACGCGCGAAGCGGGACGCCGTCTGTCCAACCTGGGACAAGGGGGACTGCCGGTCGATGTGGCCGAGCTGATCACCTTTCTCGTCTCGCCCGGCGCCACCGGCGTGAACGGGCAGGTGATCCGGGTATGCGGGGGGAACTACCTCGGCGCGTGAGCCGCACGGAAGTTTCCAGTTTCCAGTTTCCAGTTTCAGTGCCGAAAGGACCAAGGGAAAGAATCATGGCAAAGACAAAGAGCCGGGCAGTTGTAGTGGCGGGCGTGCGCACACCGTTCGTGAAGGCGTTCGGGCCCTACACGAAGCTCGATACCATCGCGCTCGCCGACATCGCCGTCAAGGGACTTCTGGAAAAGACCGGGCTCGACACGTCGACGCTGAACGCGGTCGTGTGGGGCGGCGTCATTCTGCCGACCACCGCGCCGAACATCGGCCGCGAGGTCGTACTCGACCTGGGCCTGCCCCCGTCGGTCGAAGCGATGACCGTGACGCGAGCCTGCGCGTCGGGACTGCAGGCGATCACCGATGCCGTCGCGCTCATCGATCGCGGCGAGGCCGACGTCGTCATCGCCGGCGGCAGCGACTCGACCAGCAACGTCGGGGTCGAGCTGCCCAACGACCTCGTGCACGCCTTCGCGCCGCTGGCGCTCGGCGGCAAGGCGGGACCGCTCGATTACCTGGGCGCCGTGAAGGATCTGTTCCCCTTTAAGAACGTCCTGCCGCGCCGTCCGCAGATCGCCGAGCGCACCACGGGCGAGCTCATGGGCGAGTCGGCGGAGAAGATGGCCGGCATCAACCAGATCGGCCGCGAAGCCCAGGACGAGCTGACCCTGCGCTCGCACCAGCGCGCCGCCGCCGGCTACGAGCAGGGGATTCTGACGGAAGAGATCGTGCCGGTGACGAACCCCGACGGTGAGACCATCGCGCGCGACGGACTTCTTCGCGGCGACACGACACTCGAGAAGCTCGCGAAACTGCGCCCGGTCTTCAAGGAAGGGGGCACGTTGACCGCCGGCAACTCAACCGCGCTCACCGACGGCGCCGCCGCCGTGCTGCTCATGAGCGAAGAAAAGGCCCGCGAGCTGGGCTACACGCCGCTGGCCCGCTTCTCGAGCTGGGCCTACGTCGGCGTCGACCCGCGCGATCAGCTGCTCATTGGACCCGCGCTCGCCATGCCGCTGGCCCTGCAGCGCGCCGGTCTCGAACTGGACGATGTGGATCTGGTGGACATGCATGAGGCCTTCGCCGCCCAGGTGCTCAGCAACCTCAAGATGCTCGAGAGCGACGAGTGGGCCCGCACGCGTCTCGGCCGCGACAAGGCGGTGGGCAAGGTCGACCCCGAGAAGCTCAACGTGCTCGGCAGCTCGCTCGCGCTGGGGCATCCGTTCGGGGCGACCGGCGCGCGCATGGTCACGACCATGAGCCGCGAACTGCACCGCAGCGGCAAGCGTTATGCCGTGCTGGGAATCTGCGCCGCGGGGGGCCTCGGTGCCGGCGCGGTGCTCGAGCGCGTCGACTGACTTCTCTCCCGTGACTGGGGAACCGCGGAATTCCGGGCACACCCGGCGTTCCGCGGTTTTTTTATTGCGCGGGCTCAGGCGCCGGGCGGGAGGATGCGGATGGGCGGCAGATCGACCAGTTCATGCGTCGACGATGCGATGGAGATGCCCGCCTGTTCGAACTCGTCCAGGATGTCGCGGCTCAACCGGTCCTTCAGCTCGCGGATTCCGTGCTCCCGGGCGATGAAGCGTACCGTGAGCTCGACGCCGTCCTGCGTCAGCCGGTAATAAACGCGTGCGGCGACACTCGCGCGCTCGACGAAATACCGCCGCTGAAGCTCCTGCAGCGCGTCTTCACTGAGTTCCGCATGCGAAACCGTATGCCGCTCGGCGGCGGCCAGCATGATCGCCTCGGCACGCCGGCGGTCTGATCGGTAGGCGACGTTGATGCGCAGTTCTTCCCACAGGAACGGAAAATCCGCCGTGTAGTTGTACACCGGTTCGTCGAAGATACGGCCGTTCGAGATGGTCACGATGCGCCCGGTGTACTGGCGCGAGGCGACCCACATGGCCGGATCGGGCATGCGCACGTCAGGGGGCTGGCCCATCTCCATGATGGTCGTGCGGGTGTAGCCGAGCGCAATGACGTCACCACGCACGCCCCCCATGAGAATCCGGTCGCCGACGTTGAAGATGTTCCCCCGCAGGATGACGAAGTAGCCGGCGATCGCGGTCACGACCTTCTGCAGTGCGAACACAAGGCCTGCCGAAACGAGCCCCAGCCCGGTGGTCAGCCGGGAGGGGTCGTCGAACCAGATGGAGAGAAACCCGAGGAGGAACAGGAGGCCGACAAGGAGCTTCGAGAACTGGCTCGCCCACAGCGAAGGGCGCGCTCCCGGCTTACGCAGGCGGCGCGTGAGCCCCCGCAGAAGCCGCCCGAGCCCCCAGACCAGGAGAACGAGGGCAATCGTGAAGAGCAGCTTCGTGAGATTTTCGCCGGTCACCCCGACGAGACGGACGCCGAAAATCTGTACGGCCTGATTGGGCCCGACGAGCTCGACCACTCCATCCATCCACCCATTTTTTCGCGGATCGCCGGGAGGCGTAAGGGGGCAACCTGCAAATTGACGATTGACAATTTACGATTGACGATTTGCCGGCAAGAACCTTGAGACACGTTGCCTTTGCCTCATTGGCGCCCGGCGCTCAGCGCTTCACCCGGTGACGACGGGAACGACCCTGGTTCGACGGGGGACTACTCTTCGCGGCGGGAACCCGCTTCGCGGGCAAAGCGCACGAACTCCTCGATCGTCGGCTCGGGGTCACGGTCTTCGACTTCGACGGGGGGCGCCGCGGTTACCTGGGCCAGAACGAAGGGCGCCACGATGATCATCTGGAACATCGTGCCGGGCACGTCATGCCAGGCGCGCATCTCGTCGGGGAGCGGGCGACGCAGCAGCCCGCCGGCCAGCCAGTCCTGCACGCGCGGCGCATCGTTCTCGGCCATGGCCGCCGCCACTTCTACCAGATCGAGCGTCTCGGCGGCCAGAAAGACGTGATCGCGGCGCGCGTGCGGCTCGAGGTCGCGCCAGAGGGCGGGTATCCGTTCGCCGCGGAGGCGGCTGCGTAAATCGTCGGTCATAGACTTCCATTGTAGCTCCCCGGCAGAATGCCCCGCACCCCGGTCGGCCGGGCTGATTTGCGGTCGGCGCGGCCGGCGCGGTATGCTTGCTCCCATGACGCAGAGCGATTCCGGCCCCACCCAGCAGGCCTTGCGCGAAATCGACACCCTCGTCCGCGCCCGGTACCCGATTCTGTATCTGCTGACGCACGAAGAAACGCGGCTCGAGTCGCTGCTCTTTCATCTGGCCCGCAAGCAGAACAAGGAGCTGTTCACCTGGACGGCGACGCAGGGGCTCAACCACTTCGACAATACGCCGGCCGCGCGGCGCCCGAGCGGCAAGTTCAACGATCCGGCCGAAGTGCTGCAGCATATCGGTGAGAGTTCGGTGTCGGCGCTCTTCCTCCTCAAGGACTTCCATCCCTTTCTCGACGATCCGCACATCGTCCGCCGGCTGCGCGATCTGGCCCATGATCTCAAAGGCTCCTACAAGAACATCCTGATCTCTTCGCCGCGGCTGAACCTGCCCGTCGAACTCGACAAGGAAATCACGCTCATCGATTTCCCGTTTCCGGATACGACAGAGCTGATGGAGCTGCTGAAGAGCGTCTCGCGAAGCGTCAAGGCGACGAACCGGGCCGTCGTCGAGCTCACGAACGAACAGGCGGCCGAACTCGTGCGGGCGGCGCAGGGACTTACGCTGACCGAGGCCGAGAATGCCTTCTCGAAAGCCGTCGTCAGCGACGGCCGCCTGAGCCAGGACGACATCGAACTCGTTCTGCGCGAGAAGCAGCAGGTCATCCGCAAGAGCGGCATGCTCGAATTCTACGCCACCGACGCCGGCATGACCGACGTGGGGGGGCTCGGTAATCTCAAGTACTGGCTGAGCGTCCGCGGCAAAGGATTCTCTGCCGAAGCCGCCCATTTCGGCCTCCCGGTGCCCAAGGGGGTGCTCCTGCTGGGCGCGCCCGGATGCGGCAAGAGCCTCACCGCGAAGGCGGTCGCGTCGGCCTGGCGCCTGCCGCTGGTGAAACTCGACTTCGGCCACGTCTTCTCGGGGCTCGTCGGCAGCTCCGAAGAAAACATGCGCCGCGCGCTCAAGGTCGCCGAGGGGGTCGCGCCCTGCGTTCTCTGGATTGATGAAATCGAGAAGGGCCTGTCGGGCAACCAGAGCGGGGGCTCCGACGGCGGCACGGCGGCGCGCGTCTTCGGTACGTTTCTCACCTGGATGCAGGAGAAGACGGCGCGCGTCTTCGTGATTGCGACGGCGAACCGCATCGACGCCCTCCCCCCAGAGCTGCTGCGCCGCGGCCGGTTCGACGAAATCTTCTTCATGGATTTGCCCGACGAACGCGCCCGCCGCGAGATCCTCACCATCCACCTCAAGAAACGCAGCCGGATTCCCGAGGAGTTCGAGCTCGATCGGATTGCGTCGGCGCTCGAAGGGTTCTCAGGGGCCGAAATCGAGCATTGCGTGGTCGAAGGTATGTTTGCCGCCTTCCACCACCGTCAGGAACTGAAGTCCGACGATATCCTCGCGGCCGCGCGCGAAACGGTTCCGCTCAGCGTCACCTATAAAGAAGAGCTCGCCCGGTCGCGCGAGTGGGCCCGCAACCGCGCCCGCCCGGCCGATCATCCCCCTGAAAACGCGGGGGCGAAGGACCGGACTTCGCACCTGGAGCTGTCATGAAAGGCGAACGCTTTTCGCGGCTCGAGACCCAGACGCCGGCGCCCATCGAGCCGGCGCACACGCCTTTCCGGCGCAAACTCGAGACGACGCCGACGCAACTCCCTTCTGCCGACCAGGCCGTGGGCTCGACGCGCGATGCCAGGATTCTCGCCGGCATCGATGAAGCAGAGCGGCAACAAAAGATGGAGGGAGCGCGGCGGCGGATCAGCGAGGCCCGCTCGCGCCTCGTCGTACCCGGCCTGCTGCTGGCTTTCGCGCTGCTGCCGCTGATTACGGGAACGGCGCTGGGTCGGCGCGGCCTTCTTCTTTCCCTTCTCGCAGGTCTGGCCGTCTACTGGATCCGCCGGAGAACACCATGAGCAACAGCGTGGGCGTCGACGTCATCATCACCTCTCTGGACACCCTTCGTGAGGCGCTGTCCGACCTGAAGCTGGCCCGCGAAGACCTGCGGGAGCTCGAGTGCCAAGGGCAGAAGACGCGCGTCGATTTCACCATCCGCACCGAGCAGGGCGAGCGCATCGGCGTGCGCCAGAACCGCGAGGGGGTCGAGTTCGTTCTCCAGAAAGATACGCAGACGGCCCGCGAGGCGCTTAACCGCATCCGGCAGTCCTATGCGCGGCTCAAGGTACTCGATGAAGTAAAACGCATGGGTTACCAGCAGGTTAAAGAAGAAAAACTTTCCGACGGCTCGGTCCGTCTCGTGGTGCAGCGATGGCGGTAAAACAGGAACTGCTGATTACGATCGAACCCGACGGCTCGCTGCGCATCAAGACGCAGGGTTTCAAAGGGGCTGCGTGCGAAGAAGAAATCAAGCCGCTCGAGAAAGCCCTGGGCAAGGTCACCGAACGGCAACGGACGTCGGAGTACTACCAGAAGGCGGATGTGAAAGTTGGCGTCGGCACCCGCGCAAAGTGACATCGTCATCACGCCTGACGGCCGCGTCCACATCAGCTTTTTCTGGAGCGAGCTCGAACCGCTGCGCGCCGCCCTGCGGGGAACCGCACCAAACCCATCTGCGCAACCGCCGGCGGTACCGGCCGTAAGCGCGCCGGCTGGGACAACCGCGGCCTTGGACGTGCCGATCGACGAATACCGCGCGTGTACGCTCTGCCCCAGAGCCTGCGGGTTCGACCGCACCGCCCGTGTTCATCCGCTGTGCGGCGACGCGACTCTGCGCGTTTCGACGTGGGGTCTGACCCTCGGCGATGAGGAACCGATTCGCGGAACGCGCGGATCGGGCGCCGTCATGCTCGGCGGTTGCCCGCTTACGTGCCCCTCGTGCCATAACCCCGAAATGGTCCGCGGCGGCCGCCCGACAAGCCCCGCCGAGCTTGCAGACATCGCCTGGGAGCTCGCGCGGCAGGGCGCGCACAACCTCCAGATACTTTCTCCCACGGTGCACCTGCCGGCCCTGCGCGTCGTTCTGGGAGAACTGAAGCGGGCACGCTATCCGCTGCCGGTCGTGTGGAAGAGCAGCGGCTACGAATCGGTCGAGGAGCTGCGGAAGCTCGCCGGTCTGGTCGACATCTATCTGCCCGATCTCAAGTACGGCCCCCGGTCGGCCTGGGCGCGCCAGGCCGGCGCCCCGGATTACTTCGAGGTTGCAAGGGCGGCGCTATCGGAAATGTCGTCGCAGGCAGGTCCGCTCCGACTGGACAACGATGGCGTCGCCGTCCGGGGGGTTCTCGTCCGGCACGTGCAGGCGCCGCTTCCGGATGAAGAACGCGACCGGGTGCGCGCCCTGCTGCGCAGCCTCCCCCCTGGCGTCGTGGCCTCGGAGATGGACACGTTCGTCCGGCTTGAGTAGCCCTCCATTTCCCTTTCCGCATCGGGTGTGGAACAATCTTGGTTCCCCGAACTCGAGGTTCACATGCCGTTGTGGATGGCCCGCCTCTTTCTGCGCATCACCGGTTGGAAAGCCGACGGCGTGCGCCCCGACGTTCCCAAGTACGTCCTCATCGCCGCGCCGCACACGACCAACTGGGATTTTCCGTTCACGCTCGCCTTCGCGGCCGTCTTCGGCATCCGCATCCGGTGGATGGGCAAGCACACCCTTTTTCGCTGGCCCTTCGGCTGGTTCATGCGCGCCGTCGGCGGAATTCCCATCCGCCGCGAACGCAACAACGACCTGGTGCGCACGATGGCCGACGACTTCGGCAATCATGAGCAGCTCGCCCTGACCGTTCCCGTCGAAGGAACGCGCTCGAGGGTCGAGTACTGGAAGTCGGGCTTCTATCACATCGCGCGCCAGGCGGGCGTGCCCATCGTGCCCGGCTACCTGGACTACGCGCGCAAACGGGGCGGATTCGGGCCCGCGCTCATGCCCAGCGGCGACCTCAAGGCCGACATGGACAAACTGCGCGCCTTCTACGCCGACAAGATCGGCAAGTTCCCCGAGCTCTTCGGTCCCGTGCGCCTGCGCGAAGAGGCCGACCTGCGCGCTTGAAAAAGAAGCCGCAGCGAAGCTTTCACCCGCTTCCGCTGCGGCTTCGTAGCCGCGCAAGAACCGGCCTGCATCCGCCTACATCAGCTTACATCCGAGTGATGCGCGTAGCGCGCCAGTTCTCAGCCTGCTCCGGGGCCGAAGAGAGTGCGAAGTAGTACTCCTGCCCCTGCTGAAGAAGCTGCGCCTGATCGGACTTCAGTTTGACGTGACGCTCGCCCGATTGCGTTTCGATCGTGGCGATGTCCTTCTGGACGGAGCGCACATTGCCGACGAACGACTTGTCTTCGAGCATCGCCTCCTGTCGTTCCGTGCGCGTCGCCTGCTGCATCGTCTTCACGGACTCGACTTCGGGCAGGGGTACGGCCGTGACCTGCACGACGTCGCCACGCTCGATCCCCTGCAGCTGGCGCTGATCCGCCTGAAACTCGACGGTCGACCCCGCGACCGCCAGGGTCAACGCGTCCTGCCCGACGTCCTGAACCATTCCTTCAATCCGTGTTTCTTCGATGGGCTGTGACGCCTGTACCTGTGGCCCGGTCTGCGAAGCGCACCCGCTCGACAGGCCGAGCGCCGCGGCAAAAGCCAGTGTTGCTACACCTTTCATGGCTTGTCTCTCCTTTGGTTGAATGCAACGCCAGAGTCTCCATACAGATACAACGGCGCAGGCCGTCGCAAAAGTCCGGGGGCTCGGCTCGCAGGGGTCTGTGCATCGCGCCGAGCCTTCACGAGCGGCGGGCATCGACACACGTCCGTCTCTGGTGAGCGGCGCAGCGGCGTGATACCGTACTGGGACCCATGCAGAAATCCGCACCTCCCGCCGATGCGACGTTGGAGCAGCAGCTTCTCGAAGCCGTGCAGAGCGATATCGAGAGCGTGCGTGCGGCCGCTGAACACCTGATCGCCGCCGGCGGAAAACGCGCTCGGCCCCGCTTCGCCTTCCTGATCGGCGAGCTGCTGGGGGTCGACCCCGCCGTGGCCGCCGCCGTCGGTGCGGCGGCCGAGCTGGTGCACACCGCCACCCTGCTCCATGACGACGTCCTCGACGGCAGCGATCGCCGCCGCGGGCGACCGGCCGTGCACGCGACGTTCGGTATCCGCAACGCCATTCTGACGGGCGATTTCCTGCTCGCCCGCGCCATCGAGCACCTGACGGCGCGCGGACTTTTTCAGGCCACGCATGAGCTGACGCGCGCCGTGCGCGAACTGGTCGAGGCCGAGCTGCTCCAGCAGGAGCTGGCGTGGAACGCTGCCATCACGCAGGCGCAGGCGCGTCGCGTCGCCGAGGGAAAAACCGGCGCCCTGTTCGCGTGGTGCGCGCGCGGCCTCGCGGTCGAAGGGAAGCTCGATGCCGCCGGGATTGCATCGGCCGACGCGCTCGGCAGAGACGTGGGATTCGCCTTTCAGATTGCCGACGACCTGCTCGACATTCACGCCGGAGGCGGCGACAAGCCGACCCGCGCCGATCTGCGCGCCGGACACGTAACCTTTCCGGTACGGCTGGCCTGCGATCGGGATGCGGAGCTGGAGGCCGCCATCCGCACGGCCTTCGCCTCACGCCGGGAGGCTGACTTCGAAGCCGCCTGCGCGGCCGTCGAACGCTCGCCCGCCGTCGCGCTGGCCAGAACCGAACTGGAGCAGGCGCGGAAACGGTTTTCGGATGCAGTCCGGGCGGCGGGCGCCAGCTCGGAGCTTGCCGGCCGCATGGAAGGGTTCTTCGACGCCGAGATCAGCCGCCAGCGCTGATCAGCGGACGCAACGCACGAGCGCCGCTTCGGTCTTCGGGTTGGTGTATACGTACCCGCTGCTGAACAGGATGTACCAGGCAAAGTTCGGGCTGCCGTGGCGGGTCGTCGACGACCAGTAGCCCACCACGTTCGTCCCCGGAAAAGCCGCCTCGTCAATGGCCGGCGACTGCCGATCGTCGGCCACGAGGGAGCGCAGCTCCTTGATCCCGGGCAGGCGCCAGTCGGTGCGCCCACCGAGCGTGAGGCCTTCGCAATAGGCGAGCGCATCGCGCCAGCGACGCGAGACGTTGTCGTCTTCGCGCTGCCAATGCAGACCCGTCGCGGAATCGAGCACCGTGCCGTCGCCCTGATCGGTCAGCGTCGACGAGGCCGCCGCGGGCCGGGCCAGGACGGCCGCCGTCAGCAAGGTCAGGAACAGGCAGAAGCGGAGTCGGATGCGCATGCTTTACCGTACGCAGCGCACGTAAGCGCTGTCCCCTTCGGCCTTCTTCAGCGGGCCGACGTATCCATAGCTGAACAGGACCACCCAGGCCGACTCGGCGTCTCCCGCGTGGCTCGTGGCGGTCCAGTAATAGGCCGATTCCGTTCCGGGAAAGACACTCAGGTCGATGCTCGGGCCCGCGCGGCCGTAATCGAGAATCGACTGCAGCTCGCGGCTCGTCGGCAGCCGCCAGCCGCCGCCGGCGAGCGGCAGCCCGCTGCAGTAGAGCACGGCGTCGCCCCAGGTGCGCGCCGTGTCGTCGTCTTCGCGCTGCCAGACCAAGCCGGTGATCGCGTCGATCGCCGTGCCGTCGCCGGCGTCTGTGAAGCTCATCGGATAGGCGGCGTGCTGTGCGTCCTGGCCCGCAAAGGGTTCCCCTTCGGCTGGACAGGCGATCACGGCCGCGTTTCCATAGCACGTCTGCTGTCCGGAATCGGGCACCGGCCAGGATGGACTGCCTCCCGGACCGCCGGCCGAAAGTATCGTCCAGGTCCAGAAGGCCGGAGTCGCATCGACGTTTCCGGCGGCGTCGATGGCGCGAACCTCGAACGTGTTCTCTCCGCTGCTCAGCCTGTCGAGGGTGCCGGGCGAGTAGCAGCCGAACCAGAAGCCCGCGTTCAGCCGGCATTCGAACGTGCAGGCCGTCTCGTTGCACGAAAAGGTAAACGTGGCCGACGTCAGGTCGATCGGCGATGGCGGCCCGTCGGCGATCACGGTTTCGGGCGGGGTAAGGTCGTCTTCGGGCTCGGGAACCGTGCCGCACGCGCCGAGGCAGACACTCGCGCACGCCGCGTCTCCTTCGCAGACGAGACCGCACTCGCGTACGCAGGCGGTAACCGGATCGGTCTCGCAGACCGCGCACTCCTCACAGACTTCGCACTGCACGGGAGGCGGCGGTTTCGTATCCGTGTCCTTCTTCGCGGGGGGCGGTTCGTCGGACGTGCAGGCAGCCAAAAGGAGGACCGCGAGCAACGGCGCCGCGCAGCGCACCGCCCATGCACCGGCCCGTTCACGCAACCGCCGGAAGAATTCCCGAGAACCCGCAGGCATGCGCATCAACGATACCACAGACACACCCCTTCGGCCCGTACCGGCTCATCCCGCATGCAGCGCCCCGATGAGAAACAGAAAGAACAGCGAGAGCGTTACCAGCGCGGCGCGGAACCGAGAAGCCGACGGCGGACCCGCCATCAGGGCGGCGACCAGGGCGCCCGCCGCAACGCCCGATGGAGAAGCGATCCACGTGATGCGCCCCTCGACCGCGAGCAGCAGCGGTGCCGCCGCCAGCGCCGCCGCCGTCGTCACCAGGATGCCCGCGTGAAGCTTCTGCAGCGGCCAGCCCCGCCGCGCAGCGAGCGTATACGGCGTCTGCACGCCGGCGTCGCGATCCGCCGGCCAGTCCTTGTAATCCTTGAGCACGGCCACGAGCGAGAAGCCGCCGAAGGCGAGAAACATGGCCACCAGGGTGGGCGCCTCGAACGGGCCCGTGAAGGCGGGGTCGGCGAGCGCGGGCGAATGGGTCGTCCACCAGCGCGGCGCACCGTAGGCCAGCTGTTCATGCGCGGCGACGACGCCGAACCCGAAAGCGCAGAACCCCCAGATCCCCTCGATCTTCAGATTGGAGGGAAAGTAGCGCTTCGCCCGGTAGAAGGGGAAGTTGTAGAGCATGAACGTCGCGAAGGCGATCAGGGCGAGAAAGGTGTTCCCGCTGTGCGCCGCGGCGAGAATGAGCAGGCCCAGCACGGCGGTCAGCGTGAGAAAGCGTACGTCATCGGCATCCAGGTACCGGCGCCGGCCCTGGAGATCGTCTTCGGCACGATCGAAGAAATCGTTCTGCCCGAGCGCCACCCAGCCCGCGAGAAACATGAGAAAGGCATAGACCGCCGTCGTCGCCGAAACCGAACCAGCATAAGCCGAGCCGAGAAAGCAGAAGAGCAGAAACGGGAGCGCGTGCGGGATGCGGCCGGCCAGTCCGGCGAGCAGGCGCGGACGGACGGCCAGATACAGCGCCATGGCGAGCACGACCCGCATCAGATTCTCGGTCGTGATCCGGTGCCCCGGAGGCCACCCGGCGGCTTCGACGGCGAGCGCCGCAGCGGTGCCGGGGAGGGCGAGAACGGCCACGCCCCCGAGCCACCCCGCGCCCAACGTTGCGAGCCCCCGCAGAGCCCCCGCGCGCAGGCCTACCCAGATCGCGCAGGACAGTGCGGCGACCCACCACACGAGCCCCCACCCTTCCATCCCCACCGGCGTCCACGGGACGGCGTCCGACCTGGCGGTCAGCACGGCAATGGCGGGCGGAAAAAGGCCGAGGCCGATCCAGGGGAGCGCGCCGGCCAGGGCGCGCGGAGCCGAAAAGCGTCCGAAAACCCGCGCCACGGATGCGAACCAGAACAGGCCCAGCCAGAGCGTCGCGGCGGCCGACAGCCATGCGGCAAGCATCTGCTCGGGCGGTTCGCCGCCGGCCATCCAGGCCGCGAGCAGGCCGCCGCCGGCGACCACGAGCGATCCGAGAAAGGCGTGCAGGACTGCGGGCCTCCCTTCTCGCGGCGGAGAGATGCGCTCCCTGCGCGCGGCGGGGGGAAGCAGACGGGGAACGATGGCCGAGGCTGCGGCGAAGATGACCGCAAGGGCGGCGAGTGTACCGGAGTCCCACGGATACAGCGCGCCGGGCTCTGCCGGCTGCGGAAGAAAGGCGATCCACCAGCGCGGCGCCCCGTAGGCGGCCTGCTCCGCCGCGGCCGTGATGCCGAGGAGAAAGGCACACACGGCGAGGAGCCCGCCGAAAAGAAGGGCGCGGGAAAACTTCTGCACCCCCAACCCGAACCCCGCCAGAAAAAGGAGACCGAGCGCAGCCAGCGCCAGCGGGATCAGGCCGAGCGCATTCGCGGCCGCGAGCGCCAGGAGCAGCATTCCCCCCATGACGGCGAGCATCTGTGCGTCTTCCCGCTCCATCTCGCCCCCGCCCCCCTCGGATCTCTGTGACAGAACGGCGAGAGCGATCCCGACGACGATGACAAACAGCGCGGCATAGGCAAAGGCGCCGGGCCCAAGGCCACCGACCCAGAGCGAACCGGCGAGTACGAAGGCCCCCATGACCGCCAGATAGGCTGTGCGCCGGACGAACCACCGGCGCACCGCCGGCTGCAGGGCGACGAAAAGCACGAACGAGGCGGCAATCTGCAGCAGATTCACGAGCGCGATGTAGTGGGTCGGCTGCCAGCCCGCGAGCGACCCGAACAGCATGGCGAGACCCGCGGGAAGGCCGCCGATGACGATCACCCCGCCGTAGGAGAGCGACAGTGCCGCCAGGGTCCGGGGCATGCTGCGCGTCTTGTGCGCAACGTAGAGTGTCGTGAAGAAAATCACGGTCCACAGCACGATGGCTTCGCCGATCGGGATGTTCAGCTTCGGGTTGTAGAGATACCAGTTGAACTCCGAAGGGACCCCCCAGACGTAAGCGTACTGAAAGCCGGTGCCGCTGAAGAGCGTGTCGAGCAGCGGCGGGAAGATGCCGAGAAAGATACCCACCAGGATGACGTTCATCGAGGTGCGCCAGGGCTGCGGCACGAGCAGGCGCAGCACGGTCGTGAACACGAAAAAGGTGAACCAGTAGAACCCGGTCAGGGTCACCACGAAGGAGAGCGGAAACGGATCCGGCACGCCGCCGAGAATCCACTCGAGAAAGCGCCGCATCGATCCGACAAAGAGACAGAAGAAGAAGATCGCAAGCGGACTGAACGTCCGCTTCTCGAGCAGGGCCGAGACGTTGCGGAACCAGATCCAGGGATAGTTGCGCACGGCGCCACGCGACGTATCGGGGGGCCGCGAGGCCGTAAGACTGCTCATGGCAGGTGAACCTCGGCGACGGCTGCAGCAAGGTGATGGATGGCCACGAATACCGGCACTCCCTTCGCATCGCGAAGCGGCAGGCCGGCGTCGTCTTCGATCGCGAAGTACCCGTGCGGCAACAGCACCTCGAGCGCGCCCCCCGCGCCGCTCAGCCCTTCGATCGTGCGTCCGAAGAGGAGATCGCGAAAGCGCACCGGCGCCCCCGCGGCATAGGTCCCGTTCTTCAGGACCGTCGTGCGGAACCTGCGGATGCCGGCCGCGGGAAAGCCGGCCTCCGGTTCCGGACGACCGAGAAACCAGGCGGTTCCGTTCCACTCGCCCCACCACTCCCAGCAGAGAGAATCGATGCGGGCGCGCGCGCCGAACGGAATGCCCTGCACGCGCCCCCCGCAGCG
This sequence comes from bacterium, assembly GCA_041690355.1. GTDB lineage: Bacteria > J088 > JAWLBW01 > JAWLBW01 > JAWLBW01 > JAWLHK01. The sequence goes on from JAWLHK010000005.1 coordinate 262,262, forward strand.
GACGGACAGCGCGGCGTCGCGCAGCTCGGACGACCATGAGAAATCGTGTTCGCGACCGCCGGCGAAGCCGAGACCCGGGATAGCGCCCGGCAACGTGAATGCGCGCCTGTGTGTGCCGGACTCGATCATCCAGGCGCCTTCCGCACGCGGTCCCCACACGTAACCGGCGCCCGAGAACAACGCGGCCGGCGCCGGCCCGGTGACCGAAAGGGAACCCGCCACGGTCTGCAGGCCCAGCGGCCAGCGGGGCCCCTTCGCGGGAAGGGTGACGTGAACGGTTTTCTCATCGCCGGCCGTGAGGTGAAGCGACTGCGTGAGGCTCGCCCCCGAGGCCGGCGAGCGCACCATGAGCCGCCCGGCGCCGAGCGCCCGCAGCGAGAAGGTTCCGTCGGCGCAGGCCTGCGTGCGCGAGGTCCATGGCTCGGACTCCCACTCGATCAGGGCCCCGGAGATCGGCGTCCCGTCTTCATCCCGGACGGAACCGAGGGCGCGGCCTGTCATGGCGACAGAAAGCAGCGGAAGGGTCACTGCGGGTTCATCCAGGTAGACCCACTCGCCGACATAGCCTTCGCGCAGGGCCCGGGCGCGCGAGCGCAGGCCGGGAGCGACCTGTACGGTGACCGACGGCGTTGCGGCGTCGTAGATCCGGAAATCGGCGAGGACGTCGGAGCGCACCTCGACCGCGGCGCTCAAGGCCTGGCCCTGATCATCCTGCACGGCGATCTGCACCGTCGCCGTCGACGCCGCGGGGGTGCCCGGGAGCGGCGCGGTCGCCGTCTCGCCCCCCGAACTCCAGAGGCGGATCTGCGCCGGCCACGAAGCCGCAAACGGGAGCGGCGCGACGCGCCGTCCGGTTCCGTCCCGATCCGCCAGCGTATCGAGAGGCGCGCGCACGAGAAGTTCCGCGGCGCCGTCGCGCACCTCCACGAACCCGGTGACGGCGCCGCCGAACGGAATGCCCGCGACGGCGAGACTCGAGGAGTCTGCACTCGCGGTCAGGCCGCCGCCCCGGTGCAGGGCCACGGCGGCTGCGGAACAGCCGACGAGGGCCCGGGGTTCATCCGCGGACGCGACTCCGTTACCGTCCTCATCCCAGAACCAGCGGCATGCGTCTGCCGCCTCGGCCGGATAGGTGACCGAAACCGGAGACGCGGCCGAAAGGTCGATGCCGCCCAGGCTCGTGCGCTCGAGCGGAAGCCCCGTTGGAGTCGTCGCGCGAAACACGCGCAGGATACCCCCGGCCCCGCAGTCGCCACAGGCGACCTCGCTGGCCGCCGTCGTCACGGCCGGCATCCCGGGAACCGCTTCGAGCGCGGCCGTCACGGGAACGGCACGGCGCAGAAATGCGCCGCCGAAGTCCTCGACGGCGGGGCGATAGATCGGTTCAGCATCGCCCCACACCCCGTCGCCGTTGACGTCTTCGACGAAGAACAGGCGGGGGACGTCGAACCAGGGACGGCTCCAAACCGGAACGGTAACCGGGTGCGTCGCGACCGGCGCGGCCTGCCAGACGGGTATCGTTGCCGACGAGGCGTAGAGGAGCCAGCGGTGCGCCGCGGCCGGCCGCGCCGGCAGCGTCAACGCGATTCCGGCCCTGTAAATGCCGACGGTGCGCCAGGCCGAGGCGCCGGCGGGCCGATAAAGAAACTCGTTCCAGCCTGCCGCGAGGGGAACCGCGCCGGCCGCGAGCAGCGTGAAATCGAGTGCGCGGATCTCTTCGGGCGGGCCCTCGCCGGCCTGCGCCAGCCATGCGCCCAAGTCGAAGGGGGCACCGGTGACAGCCGTGATCGGCAGAACGGAGAGCGATGCGGGCGGGACCGCGGCAGCCGTGGAGGAGACCGCCGCAAGATGCCGGACATTACCGGCGCGATCGGTCACCCGCGCCCGCGCCGTGAAGGCGCCGCCCCCCGTCTGCCAGGCAGTCGAGAAGCGAAACCCGCCGGAGACCGCCTGCATGGGGACGCAATGGGAAAAGGCGGCGTCGCAGAGTTCGGCGGCGGCGAGGCCCGCACCGGTGTCAGAGGCGTCGATGCGGAAATGGGTCGGCGGAGACCAGGGCGGGTCAAAGTTCCACACCGCGACAGGAGGCGTGGCGTCGACGTGAACGTCGACGGTGTTGCCCACGATGTCGTCTGCGCCCGGGGTCGCGACCCGGCACTCCACAGTCCAGGCCTTTTCAAGCGTCAGCGGCGGGAGGGTGAGCGTCGTGGTTCCCCGCGGATACGCCGCCGACACCAGCGAAACGCTTCGCGTGCCGCCGGCCCGCAGCTCGAGCGCCGACAAGGCGGCCGGCAGCGAGAACGAAACCTCCAGCGGTATCGGCTCGGCGGCGCCGTAGTGCGTGCGGGCAGGCGGCTGGATGACGCAGAACCCCTCGGGGTCGCGCATCGCCAGTTGATAACCGAAGCTGTACGGACCCCAGACACGGCCGCCGGCGTCCCGGGTGAAGACGACAAGGCTCGCGCTGTCGACGAGCCGGATGGCGACCGGATTGCCCTCCCAGGCTTCGACCTCGGGATCCGGGGCCCGGTTCAGGGCGAAGAGCAGTTCGACCTCGGGGTCGGCCGCCGCGAGGGTGACGTCAAGCGCGTAAGCGCCGTACGCACCCGGCGGCGGCTCCACCGAAAGAAGCGGCTCCATCGGCCCCTCGTCGGGCGGTCCGGTGCGCGGCGGCTCGGGATCGCCGGAACAGGATGCCGTCAGCAGCAGCAGGAGCGCGACCCCCGGCCATCGGATGCGCCCTGCGGCAGGGAAACCGGATCTGCGTATCCCCATGCACGCCTTTCACAGCCGCCTGCGGCGCAGGGCTGCCCACACGAGGGTCGCGAGCAGCAGCCCGAGGGGAGCCTCGCTCGATCCGGCGCATCCGCCGCAGCCAGCGCCTTCGCCCACGACGATGTCGCGCGCCACGCTGGCCGTGTTCCCCGCGAGATCGGTGGCACGGACACGCAGCGTATGCCGCCCGGCAGCGACGCCGCGCAGCGGAACGGTCTCGGCCTCGAGCCGCGTCCACGGACCTCCATCGAAGGCGTACTCGGTGACCAGCTCGCCGGACGGCGTCTGCAGATCGGAACGCTCCACAGGAACCGAGCGCGTGTAGACTCCCTGCGGTGAGGGCGCAATCGCAATGCGCGGGGCCAACGTATCCACCGAGAACTCGATGCGTGTCGGGGCCACCTGTCCCGCAAATCCGCCCACGGTATCGGTCAGGGCCCGCACCTCGAGCGCATGCTCCCCTTCGGTCAGCGACTCGAGCGCGATATCGCCGCTGTTGCGCGGCGTGCGCCAGAACCCGCCGTCAAGGCGCCAGGTGAAGAGCGCGTCTACGTCGCCGCCCGGAGCTGCGGCCACGGCCGTGAAGCGCGGACTGCGTTCAGCGATCCAGCGCACGCCCTCCATGGCGGGAACCACCGCCTTCGGGGTGACGGCCGGCGGCGCGCCGAGTGCCGCCATGAGGGTCGGCAGGTCGAGCTGGCCAAACCGGCGGACGTAGACGCCGAGGTAATCGCCCCGCGATCCCTGCGTGCTCACACCGATACCGTCATCATTCGGACCGTCGGGGCCGATGTAGAGAAAGTCGACGTCGAAGAAGCGGGCGGGCGTGCCCGTACCCGTCCCCGTCGGCTGCGGCGGCGTGAAGAATTCAGTCGAGGCGCGCGTATCCATGTACAGCTTCACGGTCGCGTCGAGCAGCGTAACGACCGCCTGCGCAACGCCCAGCAGGTCGCACCCTTCGCCGCAGTTGGCCTCGAGCACCTCGAACTTGGCCGCGCCGGGATTGTTCGTCACGAAGTCATGGTTCGTGAAGCGGCCCGCCGCGAACCCGTCGATGATGTTGACCGGCGGCTCGAACTGGCTGGCCAGCGCGTCGTTTCCGTAATCGAGATAGGCCTGCCAGTACCCTGAAACCGTACGCACCAGCGGGTCAATCGACGTGCACTCGGGCCTGTCGTGCAGCGGATCGAGCTCGTGGCACTGCCGCATGGCGCGCAGATAAATGCCGACCACGGCGTTCCAGTTCATCTTGAGGACTTCGATCTCGACATTGGATTCGGGATCGACGACGGCGACGTTGAGCTGAAGGTCAGGGAGCGCAATGCCCATCGTGTAGGGCTCGTTGGTAATCGGCGCAGAACCCTGAATCCCCGGCGCATGCGTATGGGTCAGCGTCCCGATGCCCATGCGCGCCCGCGGGCTGCTCTGCGGCGCGATGCGCACCTTGACGGGAGCATGCGGAAACTGCGTCTGAAGCTCTGGCAGAAAGGCAGCAAACGCATCCGTATTCAGGAACGAGGCCCAGGGGGTCTCTTCGCCGGTCTCTTCGTCGGTGGGCGCAAATTCGATACAGGCCGCGCCGGAGCTGACCACGGCCTGCAGCAGCTGATTGATGGCGCGCTGGTGGATGTGTATGCTGGCATCGTAATCGATGTTGCCCGACTCTTTGACCCCGTAGTCGTTCTGATGCGCAGCCACGATGGATCGGCCGCCGACCGCCGTCCCGGCAATGTAGTCCCAGTAGCCGACGGTATCGCGCTGTCCGGCCGGGGGCTGGACCATTGATGACGCGCCGGCCGGCTTGGTGTCGCTCGGATCGAAGGCCAGCCAGGTGCTCATGGGGAACCGGGCCGCGAGCGCGTCGGCTTCTTCTTTCGCGCGCTGCGGGGTCATGCACCAGTCGGGCGAACGCTTGTACGGCGCGACCCAGTACGGCTCGATCACCCGGCGACCCGAGTAGGACAGGTTGGTCTTGGGGTCGATCCAGTTGCCCTCGAGCATGTGGTCTTCGTAATCGTACTGCTGATCTTCGTCTTCGACGTCGAGGAGCGGATTATCGCGCGAGCAGCGGCGGCTCACGATGGACCAGGCCTGCGATCCGTTGAGCGTCGTGGCGTAGGTGCGGTAGGCCAGGCCCGTGTCGAAGTCGAGCTGAATCTGCCGGGCGCCGGCATTGACGGCCTTGATGTAATAGACGTTGTTCGGGTTCGCGGCGAACGTGAACTGGTCTCCGACGCGGATATCGGTCATGGTGCCCTGCGAGAACGAAGCGGGCAGCGTCAGCCATCCCGCCGAAATTCCCCAGTTGCCCGCGTTGAAATCGCCCGCGCGGCCGCTGTCGATGAGATAGTGCGCCGTGGAGATGCGCGAGACGTTGTGGATCTTACTCCACCGCCAAGTCGAAAGATCAAAGAAGAAGGAACCGTTGTACGTCGCATTGATCCCGGGGCCCGTGAGCACGCCGGTTCCGCTCGTGTACGTATAGGTCGCCGTTCCGGTGCCCGACGCCTGCCACACCGGCGTGACCCCCGTGCCCGAGAGGGGCACCTGACAGCTGCCGGTATCCGGATAGACCATCGTAGGGACGGCGAAAAAGGAATCGTCTTCGATGCCGTTGTCGGCGTTGGCGGGAACCTCGTCGACCCCCGGCTGGTCGACGATCATGATGCCGTTGCCGTTCGGCGGACGAAACGCAATGGGGCGAAAGCCGAGAGCGCCGTTCAGGTTGATGATGTCGGAGCGCCCCGCAATCGCCGGCTGGATGTCGACCGGCCAGATCTTACGTGTGGCATCCAGCGGGTCGTTGATACCGTCTGCGCCGGCGCCGGTCAGAAACAGACCGACGTCGACGAGCGACGTTCCGAAATTCCACGGATCGCCGAGCATCGTGTTCAGGTTCGGCAACCCCGTGTTGATTTCTTCGACCGTGTCGTTGATCAGCTTGGCAAACTCATCCTGAAACACGTCGGCCACCGCGCCGGAGATCTGCTCCACGAGCAGCCCCCCTTCGGCCGTGCCCGAACCGAGCCGGAAAACGCACATGCCGTAGACACTGTGGTAGCAGGTGCTTCCGGCGGCAGACAAGTCCTGGAAAACGGCGCGAAAACGGTTGACGCCGGCATAGGTGTTGATGGCCGTGGTCGTCAGGTTCAAGCCGATGCGGAACCGATCGGGACGCAGCAGGCCGTCATCGGCCCCGGTCCACGGGTCGTTGCAGTGCCCGCCCGCCACGCCGCACGAATAGTTGTCGTAGGACAGGATCTTCGCCGACCCGGCAAGCTGCACCGAATCGATCATGATCGCGCCGGTCGCCCATTTGCGCTTGACCTGCTGCCCCGGGCGGCTGCCGCAGGACGGGCTGAGAAAGCTCACGCCGATGGTGCACTCGGTGGCGAAATCGAAAAAGATGGCCATTTCGAGGCGCCACTCGTCGCCGACCAGGTTGAGGTCGATCTCCTCGTTCACCGGGTCGAGGGCCAGCGTGTTGACGCGCAGGGCGCTCCAGCCGGTCGTGCCGCAGGTCTTGGTCGCATCGTTGCCGGGATAAATGATCCTGGCGTCGTCGCTCGAGTCCCATTCCTTGCAGGCGATCCACTTTTCCTTCGTGGAATCCCAATACGACTTGGGACGCAGGCACTGCGGCACGCGGTCGTAGAAGTAGATCGGCTCGCCGGCGCCGTCGAGCGTGCCGGTATAGACGGGGCCGTAGCCGCAGCCCGCGACCGCCTTCGGGCCGTGCGCCGCCGTCGAAAGGGCGTCCCGGTCGATGGAGTGAATCTGCATCTCGCGGACGTCCGGATAAAAGGCGATGTCGTCGCCGGGGCGGAAGTAGGAACCGAAGAGCTCGCTGTAGACGCGGGTCTCATCGTGGTCGGAGGCGTCGGCCGGAAAGTTTCCCGCTTTCCACGTTAATCCTCCGCCGTCGGCGCCGGAGGTACGATACCCATGCGGATTATTGAAGGAACCGGTATAGACGCCGTAGCGCTTGAGCGGCTGATAGCCGAAGTAATCACCGACGGCGCCGTAGTTGAGCGTGAGCGGTCGCATCCAGGCCGGATCGTCTGCGCCGAGGTTGGTCGAGCGCATCCCCCCGGCGTTCTCGACGAAGCCGTTGGGGAAGATGTAGACGCCGGCGTTCATGTAGATCTCGCCGGCCGGCGGCTCGACCAGCGGATCCATGTCGCAGCGCAGGCCGAGTTCGTTCACCTGGTGATGCGTGCAGACGTCTGCCCAGCACCAACCGGCGCGGTTCCACATGCACGCCGACTGCTGATTGAAACATTTACCCTCATCGGCGACGAAGAAGCCGTGCTCGCGCTGAAAGCTCTGCAGATAGGAAGGCAGCCCGCGCTGATTGCAGAGAATTCCCTGCGCGATGTGCGCGCCGCAGGCGTTGACGTTGACCCGATCGTCGTTGTTGCAAGGCGATCCTGCGTCGCCGGGACGGCGCACCTGCAGCCAGTGAAAGCGGCGCGGAGTCGTCTGGTCCATGGCGAGACAGCCGGTATCGTCGCCGGCGCAGTTGTCGGAGCGCCAGGCCCACATGAGCTCAACGGGGGTCGTGCGCACGCCGCCGGCATTCTTGGCGACCGGATCGTAGCCCGGATCGAGGATCGTGTTGAAGCCGCCGGGTTCGGTGTAGAAGTTGGAGTCGCGCGTGCTCTGCGGCTCGGTCCACGACCCGAGCATCTTGTTGACTTCGACTTTGGCGGCGTCGAAGAGGCGCCCCGAGACCCGGGCGCGCACCCCGTAGTTCGTGACGTGCGGATCGTCGATGGCCATGGCCTTCTGCGCAGGCCCGCTCTCCTCGGCGGCGGCGGGTGCGGCCGGCAGGAGCGCGGCGAGGATGGCGGCAAGGATGAACAGACGTGCGTGTTCGTTCATGGCAGAACCTCCCCGGCGGCAGCCGGCGGAAGAACAGACGCCTGCGTGAGCGGACTCGTCAGGCGGAAGTCGGTTTGGGGCAGCGGGTATCCGCCGGCCTGGAGAAGCGTGGCAATCACGTAAGCGCCGAGCGGGGCCTGGTTCTCGGCCTGCTGCTCGATCGGCGAGCCGCCCCAGGACCCATCGGGTCGCTGCGCGCGGATGAAGTCGATGATGATTTTCGTCGGCACGGCCGAAAGCCGTTCGCTGGCCGCCAGCGCGAAGAGAACGTAAGCCGTCTGGTCAACGGGCCGGTCGCGCTTGCCGAGCCAGCGCACCAGGCGCGGCACCAGCGGCGCGGACTGCTCGCGAAAAACTCGTTCGCCGATGCAGCCGTGCATGAGGAAGCCGGCATAGAGCCCGTACTGCACCCACTCGGTATCCGCCGGCCAGGCCAGCGTGTCCATGCGCCGCAGGAAACGCGCATTGTAGTCGGCCTCGGCGGGCAGGCAATGCCCGACGGCCGAAAGCGAGAAGAGCATGGCCAGCGCCTGATCGGAGGGCCGCGCCGGGAGTCCGGGCTGCATGCGCTCGCGGATCCAGGCCCAATCGATTCCGCTTTCCAGCGGCCGGATTTCCGCAATTCCCCCCGGCTTCTCGCGAACCAGGCTGGGCAGCAGCGTTCCGCTCGCGAGCACCTTGGCGGTGATTTCAGCGGCATTGGCGCGTACGCCGAAATCCTTTTCGAGATAATAGAGACCGGTGAGTCCGCCTTCGCGCCAGGAGGCGGCCGGCGCGCTCTGTACGCGTTCGAGCGCGAGAAGGAAGCGCCGGTTCAGCTCGTCGCGGAAGCCTTCGCCCGCCGCTTCGCCGGCCGCATCAGAGGTTTTCTCAGCGGGTGCCTTCCCGACGGCTGCCGGTTCAGGCGTGGCGTTCGACGTGCAGGCGATGGGCAGAATCAAAAGACACGCGAGCGCTTGGCACAAGGTGCGATACACGTGCCGCGTCACAAACGGTCTTCGAGTAGTCGGATCCGGTCTCATAGGTCTCCGGCGAACAGCCGCAGAATTTGTATCGACTTGCACCCACCTCTGCCGCAGATCGGTACACTCCGAGCAGCCGGCGCATCGCCAGGCGCCGATGTCGGAATCCTAACAAAATATACATGTTCGTTTCAATTATTTCGTTGACACAGTGCATCACCGCATTGACGCACTGCTTAATCCGAAAGCCGACCGATCGGTAAGCCCGAACTGTCCGAATGATCTCCTTCTCCAAGACTGCCATAACTTTCCATAAGTTAACGCGCGCATCACCCTCTTCGTGGCGCGCATGAGTGCGTCAGAATTTCATGACGCAAGGCCACAGTTATCGTAAAACAATATTCGAGCGGCTTTGCGCCACGTCGGCCCAACATGATAGGATTCGCCGAACACGACTGAGCGTTGACGGAGGAGTTCGGGATGGAGAACAGGCTGCACATCGCCGGAGCGGCGGCGTTCATGAGCGTACTGGGACTGGCGTCGGTCCTTGTTGACTGGCGGACGGGGCTGATGGCGGGGCTGCTTGCGGCGTTCTTCGTCTACGTACCCGTCCTGCTCGAAGGCCTTGTTCCCGAAGAGCTGCTGGCACGCTTCAGGCCGGCTTTGCGGCCGTTGGGTATCACGGCGCTTCTCGTCGTGACCCTTACCGTTCCCTATTTAATTACGCCGGCCTTTCTGGCGCCCGACATCCCGCTTGCCGAACTCGAAGAGAACCTTACCGAGTATGGCTATCGACGTGTCGCGACCGAAGGAGAGCTTACCGAAGCCGAGCCCTATCCCATGAGCATCGGGAGAGACCTCGTCTTCAGCCTGCGGATTCGCAGTGGCCAGAACCAGATCCGCGCGTTGTACGCCACCGGAGAGCCGGTGCGGCTGCCGCAAGTCGGGCAGCAGATTCGTCTGGTCGGGGTCGTCGAGCGGTATGGCGGCCCGAAGGCAGAGTTCGTTGCCCGCTCGCTGGAGTGGTCTGAATAGGCGATCAGCCTGCGCGCAGCAATGCGCCCAGCACGCGCTCGTACATGCGCGAGAGACGTTCGAGGTCGGCGACGGATACGCACTCGTCGATCTGGTGAATTGTCGCGTTCAGGGGACCCAGTTCGATGACCTCGGCCCCGGTGGGCGCGATGAAGCGGCCATCCGAGGTTCCCCCGCCGGTCGAGAGGACGGGCTCGAAGCCCATCTCGTCGCGCACGGCCGCCTGCACGGCGGGAATCAGGCGCCCCGTCTGCGTGAGGAATGGAAGCCCGTGCACCTTCCACTCGAGATCCACGGAAGTCACGTTATGGCGGGCTAGAATTTCGCGCACGCGCTCCTGAAGCGACTCCGGCGTCTGCTCGGTCGAGAAGCGGAAGTTGAACATGACGCGCAGCTCGCCGGGGATCACGTTGTTGGCGCCGGTGCCCGCCTGCACCTCGACGATCTGGAAGCCGGTCGGCGGGAAGTACTCGTTCCCCCGATCCCACTCGGTCGCCGCCAGTTCCGCCAGCGCGGGCGCGACCTTGTGGATCGGATTTTCCGCAAGATGCGGATAGGCGACGTGCCCCTGTTTTCCACGTACGGTGAGGTAGCCGGTCATCGACCCGCGCCGTCCATTGCGCGCAAGGTCGCCCAGGCGCTTCTCGCTCGACGGCTCGCCCACGACGCACCAAGTGATCTTTTCGTTCCGCGCCTCCAGCGCCTCGATCACGCGGCGCGTGCCGTCGATGGAAGGGCCCTCTTCGTCGGCCGTGAGCAGAAAGGCGATGGAGCCGGAATGATCCGGGTGCGCGGCGACGAAGCGCTCCACAGCCGTGACCATGGCGGCCAGGCTCCCCTTCATGTCGGCGGCGCCGCGCCCGTAGAGCATGCCGTCGCGAATCACGGGCTCGAATGGATTCGAGCTCCACTTGTCGAGCGGACCGGTGGGCACGACGTCGGTGTGCCCCGCAAAGCAGAAGAGCGGACCTTCCGCTCCGCGCCTTGCCCACAGGTTCTCGACCTCGCCGAAGCGCATGCGCTCGAGGCGGAACCCGATGGCTTCCAGACGGCGGCCAATCAGCTCCTGGCACCCCTCGTCGCGGGGGGTAACCGAGGCTTTCGCGATCAGGGCGCTGGCGAGTTCGACCGTGCTCATACCTTCCGCCCGATGACGGAAAAAGGGGAAATCCGAATTACTCGATGTTCCGCAGCAGTTCGTTGACGCCGACCTTTTCGCGCGTCTTCTGATCGACCTGCTTGACGATGACGGCCGCGTACAGGCTGTACTTGCCGTCGGGGCTCGGGAGGCTTCCCGGAACGACGACCGCGCCGGCCGGTACGCGGCCGTAGGTGATCTCGCCGGTGGCGCGGTTGTAGATGCGCGTGCTCTGTCCGATGAAGACCCCCATCGACAGCACGGCCCCTTCTTCGACGATGACCCCTTCGACCACTTCGGAGCGCGCCCCGATGAAGCAGTTGTCTTCGATGATCGTCGGGTTGGCCTGCAGCGGCTCGAGTACGCCGCCGATGCCGACGCCGCCCGAGAGGTGCACGTTCTTGCCGATCTGCGCGCACGAGCCGACGGTGGCCCAGGTATCGACCATGGAGCCGCTGTCGACGTAAGCCCCGATGTTCACGTAGCTCGGCATGAGCACGACGTTCGGGGCGATGAAGGCGCCGCGGCGCACGGTGGCCGGCGGCACGACGCGGGCCCCCTGGGCGGCGAAGCGGGCGTCGTCCCATCCTTCATACTTCGTGGGGACCTTGTCGTAGAAATTCGTGAACCCGCCCGGAACGACGGCGTTGTCGGCGATGCGGAAGGAGAGGAGGACGGCCTTCTTGAGCCACTGATGCACGACCCACTGGCCGTCGATCTTCTCGGCGACGCGCGCTTCGCCGCTGTCGAGCAGGGCAAGGCTCGATTCGATGGCCGAACGGACCTTCGGGTCCACCGATGCGGGGCTGATGGACGTACGGTTCTCGAAGGCCTCTTCAATCACCTTCTGCAGGTCAGACACACTCACGGCAACTCCTCTCCGGACAGATGTGGACAAACGAAAATTGTACCGGACCCGCTCAGTGCGCGCCCGCTTCGGTGCGGTGCGCTTCGAGGATTTCGGGGGTCAGGCGGCCGGCTTCGGCAATGCCGGAATAGACCTCGCCGACCTTTTTGAGCGTGCGCGCCTTGGTCGTGCGATCGTAGTCGAACAGACCGAACTCCATGCCGAACCCATGGTTCCACTCGTAGTTGTCGATGAACGACCAGAACATGTAGCCGCGCACGTCGGCGCCGTCGGCGATGGCCTTGCGGATCCACGACAGGTGATCGACGAGAAAGGCCGGGGCCGTCTCGGTGTCGTCGTTGGTGCTCACGGTGCCGTTTTCTGTGATGTAAATCGGCAGCCCATAGCGCTCCTTCACGAACATGGCGACTTCATAGATCCCCTGCGGGAAAACGGCGAAAAGATTCGTCGTGTCGGGCATGAAGGTGAAGAGCGGGATGTGCGGCACCAGCGGGCCCGACAGGCCGCTCACGGTCAGGCGCGTGTAGTAGTTGATGCCGACGAAGTCCATGCGTCCCTTCAGATCCTCGCGCACTTCGTCGGGGGTGCCGTCGAGATCGGTGTCGTAGTCGCCGAGGATGAGCGGATCGAGCATGTGCTCGTTGTACAACTTGTGGGCGTTCTCGGCGGCCTTCACGTCCCGTTCCTTCTCGGGATCCATCGGATAGGTGGGCGCCAGGTTGGGCACGAGGCCGACCATCGTGTTCACGCCGTCGCCATCGGCATCGACGGTATCGCCGGCGTGGATGGCGTCGTACATGCGGGCGTGGGCCTCGATCATGTTCCGGATGACGATGGGCGCCCACTTCACCTGCGCATCGCTGATCCCCGGCGGATTCGTGCGCTCCTTCGACGGCAGCGTGTAGCCGGGCACGACCACGGCGTACGGTTCGTTCAGCGTCGCCCACAGGTCGACCTTGTCGCCGAATTCCTTCGCCGCGAAGCCGGCGTACTTGGCCATCTCGGGGATCAGGCGGTCGCCGTCCATCCAGCCGCGGTTCTCGCAGCCTTCGGGATCGAAGTGGCAGGCGACGCCATCGTGAATCCAGAGCGGCATCGAATAGTGGATGAGCGTGACGATGGGCGTGATCCCCTTTGCCTTGAGCGAATCGAACATCGCGTGGTACTTCGCGAGTCCTTCGGGGTCGGCCAGAGCGCGCAGGGCCGCGTGATCGGTCACGCCTTCGGTGCTCTGCGTGAACAGGCGGCTCCACTCGATCGACATGCGGAAGCCGTTGTTGTGCAGCGTGCCGGCCATCAGCTCGTGGTCGGATTCGTAGAGTTCCCAGTGGCCCGGGCCCTCGTGCACGTCGTCTCCGTTCACGAGCTCCTCATCGATAATCCGCTGGTCGGTCGCCCACTGGTACCAGTCGCTCTGCAGGTCGGGACACGGCGCCGTGGGGCAGCCGAGGTCGACCTGGAAGCCGGCCGTGGCCGTCCCGAAGAGGAAGGTGGCGGGAAACGCGGCCGCGGCGTCGAAGCCGGCGGGCTCTTCGGGCGTGTCGGAACCGTTGCAGGCGGCGAGCGCACCGGCCAGCGCAAGCGCGGCAAAGCGAGCGGACATCATGCGGAAACCTCGTGGCAGGGAAGTCTCTTGATGGTAGCCCGAGAAGGGGCGATTTACAATTTACGATCCCGGTAAGTGACGAGTTACGAGTTACGAGTGACGAGTGACAAGTTTCCGGAACGTACCTGACCGCACGAGGTACCTGTTGGTCGGCGCTCAGCGCTTGGTGCTTGGCGCTCGGCCCGGTGCGCCCTCCCCTCGGAATCTGCTACGCTGACTCCGCATTACCCCTCACGCGGTACCCCCATGTTCGAACAGACCTTCAGGAATATCGACGACGTGCTCTGGAAAGAGTCCGGCTGCACGACGGAGCTCGATTACACGGAGCAGACTTCATGGATGCTCTTTCTCAAATACCTCGACGACCTCGAGAAGGAGCGGGCCCTGGAGGCCGAGCTTGTCGGCAAGCCCTACACGTATCTGATCGATGAAGACCATCGCTGGTCGACCTGGGCGGCGCCGAAAAAGCCGGACGGCACGTTTGATCACGACCGCGCCCTGACCGGCGCCGACCTGATCGACTTCGTCAACCGGAAGCTCTTCCCCTACCTGCAGGGGTTCAAGCAGCGGGCCAGCGGGCCCGACACCATCGAGTACAAAATCGGCGAGATCTTCGGCGAGATCAAGAACAAATTTTCGAGCGGGTACTCCCTGCGCGACGCCCTGGAGCTCATGGATACGCTGCGCTTTCGTTCGCAGCAGGAGAAGCACGAGCTCAGCCACCTGTACGAGGCCAAGATCCGCAACATGGGCAACGCCGGGCGCAACGGCGGCGAATACTACACGCCCCGCCCGCTCATTCGCGCCATGATCCAGGTGATCGACCCGAAGATCGGCGAGACGATCTACGACGGCGCCTGCGGCTCAGCCGGCTTTCTCTGCGAAGCCCATGACTACCTGCGCGCCGGAAAGCTTACGACGGCGCAGCTCAATACCCTGCAGAAGCGCACCTTCTATGGCAAGGAGAAGAAACCGCTCGCCTACATCATCGGCACGATGAACATGATCCTCCATGGCATCGACGCCCCGAACATCGTGCACACGAACACGCTTGCCGAGAACCTGGCCGACATCCAGCCGAAGGATCAGTACGACGTCATCCTCGCCAACCCGCCTTTCGGGGGAAAAGAGCGCAAGGAGATCCAGCAGAACTTCCCCATCAAGACCGGCGAAACGGCCTTCCTGTTTTTGCAGCACTTCGTCAAGAGCCTCAAGCCGGGGGGACGGGCGGCGGTCGTCATCAAGAACACCTTTCTCTCCATCGCCGACAACGCGGCGCGGGCATTGCGGAAACAACTGCTCGACGACTGCAACCTGCACACCGTGCTCGACTGCCCGCAGGGCACGTTCCAAGGCGCCGGCGTGAAGACGGTCGTGCTCTTCTTCGAGAAGGGGGCCCCGACACGGAAGATCTGGTACTACCAGCTCGACCCCGGCCGCAACCTTGGCAAGACCAACCCCCTCAACGACGACGACCTCGCAGGGTTTGTAGCGCTGCAGAAGACGTTCGCCGACTCGGAGAAGTCCTGGTCGGTCAGCATCGGCGATATCGACCCCGAAGGCATCGACCTGTCGGTGAAGAACCCTCGGGAACCGGATGGGGATCCGATTCGAACGCCCGAGGAAATCCTGGCCGAAATCGAGAAGCTCGATGCCGAAGCGACCGCCGTGCTGGCGGGAATTCGGAGGCTGTTGTGAGAGCGGGGTGGAGCAGGCGAAGTATTGGTGACATCTGCCGAATTGTAAATGGCGGAACTCCAAAAACGGGCATCAAGGAGTATTGGGACGGACCTCATGCATGGATAACGCCTGCGGAGATGGGTGGCCTGATTTCCCCCTATGTGTCTGAAACCCGGCGGACATTGACTAACTTAGGCCTTGCTAAGTCCTCGGCATCTCTCTTGCCGCCAAATTCGATCATATTGTCGTCCCGCGCGCCAATTGGCCACCTGGTGATCAACGAAGTACCAATGGCAACCAACCAGGGGTGCAAGGGATTGGTCCCAAACGACTCGGTAGATGTGAAGTTTCTCTTCTACTTTCTTTCATCTAGGGTTGAAGAACTCAATGAGCTCGGTGTTGGTGCGGTTTTCAAAGAACTTTCGGCATCGCGGCTTAGACAATTGCTTGTTCCCACCCCCCCCCTCCCCGAGCAGCGGCGGAT
>JAWLHK010000006.1:0-256115 GCA_041690355.1 bacterium
CGCCCGAGGGCGCACCGCCGTCACGTCGCTCCGACCGAAGTGGAGGAGCCGCCCGAGGGCGCACCGCCGTCACGTCGCTCCGACCGAAGTGGAGGAGCCTGTCAATTGTGCACTGCAGTCCGTGCCTGCCAGAATTTTTTCCGGGAGCACCAGAGCGCTCCGCGCCCGCCATCCTCTTCTCGGGAGCACCGGAGCGCTCCGCGCCCGCCATCTTCTTCTCGGGAGCACCAGAGCGCTCCGCGCCCGCCATCTTCTTCTCGGGAGCACCAGAGCACTCCGTGCCCGCCATCTTCTTCTCGGGAGCACCAGAGCACTCCGTGCCCGCCAGCTTCTTCTCGGGAGCACCGGAGCACTCCGTGCCCGCCATCTTCTTCTCGGGAGCACCAGAGCACTCCGTGCCCGCCATCTTCTTCTCGGGAGCACCAGAGCACTCCGTGCCCGCCATCTTCTTCTCGGGAGCACCGGAGCACCCCGCGCCTGCAATTCTACTTCCACGAGCGTACCTGGCACCCGAGCACCGTTCTGCCGCACTCGTGTTCACCTGTCTGGGGCGGAACCGGACAATTTTGTCGCCTTCCTCCCTTTGAACGCTTTGGCATCCCCGTTGCATTGGCTTCCTGCATCCGCGTTTCTATTTTCAGGAGTACCCGTACCATGATCGATCTCGATACCCACGTGCAGATTGCCGCCGATGAGATGGGCGCCGACGTTTGTTCGCTCTATATCCGTGAATTCGACGAGCTGGTCCTGCACGCCACGTTCGGTCTCGAGAAAGCTTCGGTCGGCTCGGTGCGCATGCAGCTCGAAGAGGGGCTCACCGGAGCCGCCTACACGGGGGGAAGACCGCTCCCCATCTCGGAACCGTCGCTGCATCCGCGCTTCCGCTACTTTCCGAACACGAAGGAAGAGCAGTTCCGCAGCTACCTCGGCATTCCGCTCCCCGACGGGCTGGGCGTACTGACCTTCCAGACCCGGGGACCGCATTTCTTCACGCGCACGGAGATCAACGCGGCGCAACTCTGGGCCGACCGTCTGGCCGAGGACATTCGCCGTCTGAACCCCTTCGGGCCCTTCGCGGCGGCGATGCATCGGGGGTGAACGGGCCGGGCGCCGGGGGATCCTCGCCCACGCGGTTTCACGTCCGTGGACCGGGTGCGCGCGGGGATCGGCGAGGGATGGGGACCTTGCGGGATGACCCGGGGTTCGAATGGTTCCCGCGAAATGACCCGGGGCCCTGCCGCCCGGGGCCGCCGCCCGGGGCCCTGCCCCGGGCTGGTGGCCGGGCGTCCCTTCAGGACGCCTGGGATGCGGTTGTGGTGGGGATGATAACGTCCCGGTTCGCGCGAAATGACCCGGGGCCCTGCCCCGGGCTGAAGGCCGGGCGTCCCTTCAGGACGCCGGGGTTGCGTCGGTTTTCGAGGTGATTTGCGGGTTCGAGCTTCTACGACGACCGCCGACTGACGACCGACGACTGGCGACTGATTTACCGCACGTATACCGTCTTGATGTTCACGAACTCCTTGATGCCGTAGTGAGACAACTCGCGCCCGTAGCCGGATTCCTTGATGCCGCCGAAGGGGAGGCGCGGGTCTGACTTCACGAAGGCATTCACGAAGCACGCGCCGGCGTCGAGCTCTTCCTTCGCGATCCGCTCGCCGCGCGCGACGTCGCGGGTGAAGACGGCCGCGCCAAGGCCGAAGTCCGAACGGTTGGCGAGTGCGATGGCCTCGGCCTCGTCGGCAGCGGGAATGATGGCCGCCACGGGACCGAACAGCTCCTCGTCGAACGCCGCCATGCCCGGGCGCACGTCCGCGAGCACCGTGGGCGGATAGAACGCGCCGGTCCCCGCGGGAATCTCGCCGCCGAGCAGGCAGCGTGCGCCGGAGGCGATCGAACGCTTGACCTGCGTGTGCAGCTCATCGCGCAGATCGGTGCGCGCCTGGGGTCCGACCTCGACCCCTTCTTCGAGCGGCGGCCCCATGCGCCGCTTGCGCATCTCGTCGACGAAGCGCCGCTCGAACTCCGCGCGAATCGGTTCCACGACGATGAACCGCTTGGCGGCAATGCAGCTCTGCCCGCTGTTGATGAGCCGGCTGGTCACGCAGGTGGGCACGGCGAGATCCAGATCGGCATCCTCGAGGATGACGTAGGGATCGCTTCCGCCAAGTTCGAGCACGGTCTTCTTGAGCACGGCCCCCGCCTCGCGCGCGACGGCTTTGCCCGCCTGGGTGCTGCCGGTCAGGGTCACGGCGCGCACCAGCGGATTGCGGATCACGTCGGGCACGTCCTTCGAGCCGATGAGCAGTGTGCGGAACAGGTGTTCGGGGAGCCCGGCGTCGCGGAAGACCTGCTCGATGGCCAGGGCGCAGCCGGGAACGTTGGACGCGTGCTTGAGTACCCCCGCATTCCCCGCCATCAGCGCCGGGGCGGCGAAGCGGAACACCTGCCAGAACGGAAAATTCCACGGCATCACGGCGAGCACGATGCCGATGGGCTCGAAGGTCACGTAGCTTTTCGAGGCGTCGCTGGGGGCCGCCTCGGGCGCGAGCATCCCCTCGGCCTGGTCGGCGTAGTACTCGCAGACCCAGGCGCACTTCTCGACCTCGGCCTTGCCCTGCGGCAGCGGCTTGCCCATTTCGACCGCCATGAGCTGCCCGTATTCGTCACTGCGCTGGCGCAGCACGCCGGCCGCCTTGCGCATGAGCTCGGCGCGATGGGAGAAAGAGGTCCGGCGCCAGGCGGTCCAATCCGACTGAACCCGCGTCAGAACGCGCTGCACCTCGGCAGACGACATTTCGGGATACGAGCAGACGAGATTGCCGGTGGCGGGGTCGAGCGTTTCGATGGCCATAGCGAGACTCCCTGGCGTGGATATTGCACCAGTATACCAAGCCGGACACGAGTTACGAGTGACGGTGTGCACACCGTTCGTCCCGAGCTGACGGTGCGCAGCAGAGTGGAGCGCGACAGCGAGAGGGCGGCCCGCAAGCAATTGATGATTTACGATTGACGATTGACGATTGACGATTTGCCGGAACGGACCAGACTCTCCTCTTGCCCTTGCCGTTTTTTGGCGCTTAGCGCTTGGCGCTCGGCGCTTGACCCCGGCCCGTGCTTCTCAGGAATCAAGAATCAGGAATCAGGAATCAAGCCCCTGGCTGTCGAAGCTCCGCCACTGTCCGACCGCGGCCGTGAACCCCTTCTGCTGCAGGAACTCGAGCGCCTCGGCTTCGTTCTTGAACACGTGCATGTCGATGCCGCTCAGGGCGACGACGGTCTTCGCGAGCACGCGAACCCACGCTTTGGGAACGATGGCGACCGAGAGAAAGCGCCCCTTGAATTCCTTCGCGAAAGCGGCCCATTGCTGCAGGTAACCGTCGGGGGCCGATTCGGCGGCCGTGGCGTCGTGCAGGAGTGCCGCCTTTCCCTCGCCGGCCAGCAGCGAGCGCATGATGGGGCGCAGGGCGTCGGTAATCGCCTGCGCCGTGGCCGCATCGGGACTCCCCTGGTGCTGAACGCGCACGATACGGTTCTGGTGCGAAATCTCCATGAACATCCTCCTGGTAAGCAGGCGCTCACATTGTACCAAGAGTGACGAGTTACGAGTGACGAGTCAATCAATTGACGATTTACGATTTACGATTTACGATTGACGATTGACGATTTGCCGGAACGGACCGCACCTCTATTCCTCCCTTGACCTTGCCTGATCAGCGCTTGGCGCTTGGCGCTCGGCGCTCGGAGCTTCATCCCAGCTGCTCAGGAATCAGGTATCAGGTATCAGGAATCAGGAATCTCTTCTGCTACCATGTAAAGCTCATGTCTACCCAGGTTTCGGCCCAGGCCTCCGAAGACAAGCTGCGCACGAAGCTGCTGCGCGGCATCGGCAACGCCATCACCGACTACAACATGATCGCCGACGGCGACCGGGTCATGGTGTGCCTGAGCGGCGGCAAAGACAGCTTCACGCTGCTCGACCTGCTGCTCGATCTGCAGACGCGCGCGCCGGTGCGCTTCGAGATTCTCGCCGTCAATCTCGACCAGAAACAGCCCAACTTTCCCGCCGACGTGCTTCCGCGCTACCTGGCAGAGCGGGGCGTGGCGCACCGGATCGTCGAGCGCGATACCTATTCGGTCGTGACGGCGAACATCCCCGCGGGCAAGACGATGTGCTCGCTCTGTTCGCGGCTGCGCCGCGGCATCCTCTACAACGTGGCGGTCGAAGAAGGGTGCACGAAGATCGCCCTCGGGCACCATGCCGACGACATCCTCCAGACGTTTCTGCTGAATGTCTTCTTCAACGGAAGCATCAAGGCCATGCCGCCGATTCTGCGCAGCGACGACGGGCGCAACACGGTCATCCGCCCGCTGGCGTACTGTTGGGAAGAGGACATTGCCGCGTGGGCGAAGCTGCGGGCCTACCCGATCATTCCGTGTGACCTCTGCGGGTCGCAGGAGAACCTCAAGCGCAAGCGGGTCAAGCGGCTCATCGACGACCTGCAGCAGGAAATTCCCACGGTGCGGAACTCCATGTTGAACGCGCTGGCCAACGTACGCCCTTCGCAGCTGCTCGACAAGTCGATCTTCGACTTCCTCAAGCTTGGTTCCGCCACCGGCGACGTGTCTGCGGAACTGGACGAGGCCTTGGGGGTTCACGCATCCGGCTGAGCAGGGATGTGAATCCTTGGTCTCCGTTGAGGAGTGGGAGAGTGGGGGAGTGGGGGAGTGGGGGATGAAGCAAGAACCGCTTCAGCTCGCTACGACTTACCATCCACGGGCCACGTCTGCCTGCCCAGCGCTGAGCGTCCCACGTCCAGCCCAGGAGTCCACGCAGCTCTTGTTTTCCCAGCGACCAGCGCCCAGCGTCTAGCGTCTAGCGCGGAACTGCGCGCAGGGGTCTTCCCGCTCGGCCGGTTCTGTACGCCACACGAAATCGTAGGGGAGATCCGCCGGAACTTCCGCGCCCGGTTCCGCTTCGACGAAGGCGAGGCTGACCACGCGTTTCCCGGGCGCCATGCGGCGCAGGTAGGCGGGAACCCCCCAATCCATACGCGCGTGGCCTGAACCGGCAATGAGGACGGCTCCGGATTCCCCCGCCGCCGCCAGCGTCTTCTCGGCCAGCCAGGCGTCGCGCGCGCGCTGAAAGTCGACCATGCGGGGAATGGCCTGCGCCGGCAGATGCCCGCAATGGGCCACCGCGAGCTCTTCTTCGAGCGCCGCCTGATCGGCCGCGGACAGCGGGCGATCGAGCCCCGTGCGCGCGCGGAATCCGTCGTCGAGCGCCGCGAGCCCCCGCTTCCGCAGTTCCGGCCGGATGGACTGCGGCAGATCCGCCGCCGCGAGGGGAAGATCGTGCGCCACCGCCGCCGTGAACACCGGCGCGTACAGGGCGAACGGCGGCCACCCCGAGCGTTCCCACGCTACCGCCGCCGCGATGGCGCTCACGGACTGCGGAAATTCCGCGCGGGACGCGTCGACGTCGCCCTGGCGATCGGAGGGAATCATTTCAAAGGCCACGGCCGGCCGCCGGCCTCTTTCGGCCAGGGCCGTCACGAGGCGCGCCTGCAGCCGATGGTGTTTCGGATTGTCATGGCGTTCGCCGAGCAGCACGATGTCGGCGGCGGCCAGCTCGGCCAGCAGGGCATCGAAAGAGACGGGACGGCCGGTGGCGCCTGCCCGGATGGCAACGGTGTGGGAGGCGGTATCGTGAACCGGTGCGAACGCCGGCGCATCCGGCAGAACCTGCGCGTGGCATCCCATCCAGGCCAGGGCCGTCAGAAGGAGGCCCGGAAAGCGATTCGTGCGGTCGGCGAAAGTGGTCATCGTCAGGGCCTCGTGGCGGCGAGGGGGAACAGGGCCGTCGCTAGGTCGCCGGCGCCGGCTTCGGTGAGATGCGCGGAATCCCAGGCATACGGTACGACCTTATTCCCGTGGAGAAGGAGCGTCCGGCATCCGTCTTCGGCGCAGAGGTGGCGGGCCGGTTGCAGGAACGCCGCGGTTCCGCCTATGATCGACTCGAGCGCCGCATCCGCGGCCAGAACTTCCCCCAGTCGCTCGGCGGCCAGGCGCTTTTCCACGTGAGTTTCCTCCAGGCCTACGCCGCGGCGCACGAGGGTCGTCGGAAGGTCGGGGCTCCACTGGGGAACACCGCCCACTACCGAAATCCGTGTCGTGGGCGAGACCATCCGGATTCGATCGATCGTCTCTGCGAGCGCGGGAAGCCGGTTCCGATAATAGATCCAGGCGGCATGCAGCACGACCGTCTCGGGCCGGGTCTGCTCGATGACGGCAAGCACGTGCTCGTTGATCGTCGCACAGAACGGACGCGCGGGGATCGGTTCGCCGAGCAGGGGAGGGCATCCGCTCGCCGTAAGCTGGCCCAGATCCGCACGGCTCATGCGCAACCCGGCGGCAAGTGCGGCGGCGTGAGAATCGCCCCACATCAGCATGCCTCCGCCGCCGGAGGGAAGGCACTCGGGCGCGAAGGCCGTAAACTCCTGCTCGGGCCGCAGAAAGCAGGCCCCTTCGCGGTAGGCTTCCGCGCGCGGATAATCGCGCCAGGCGAGCACCTCCCGCTGTGCGTCGGTGAGCCGGGAGGCGAAGCCGTCGGCCGCATGCCCCCAGGCGCCCAGGAGAAGGAACGAGATGCTGGCGGTTGCCGCCCCGGCGAACACGGTGCGGCGATCGATGCCTGTCCCGCGGCGGAACGGCTTTTCGCGGAACGGCTTTTCGACGAAGCGCCAGGTCAGGTAGGCCAGCGGCAGGGTCAGCGCGCAGAGCAGCGCCAGGAGCGCCGGCGGCGGCTCGCCCGGGCTCTGGTAGCGGGCAAAGGCGAGCAGCGGTTGATGCCAGAGATAGGCGCTGTAGCTGATCAGCCCAATGCCCGTGAAGACGCGATGGCCCAGAAGTTCGCCCGCCAGGTTCCCGGGCCCGGCCCCGAGAATCACGAGCACCGTACCCGCTGTCGGCACGAGGGCGGGGAGGCCCGGAAACGGGGTCCCCTCGTCGAAGACGGCGATGGCGAACGCGATGAGCGACAGCCCGGCGATGCCCAGCGCGGCCCGGATCCGCGGCGGGAGGGGCGGGGAGCCGTTGCGGAGGTAAAAGGCCGCCAGCGCGCCGAGCAGGATCTCCCAGCCGCGCGTGGGCAGGAGGTAGAAGGCGGCGGCGGGCCGATGTTCCGCAGCCCAGTGGGCGAGGCCGAGACTGCCCAACGTGATGCCGAGCAATCCAAGCGCCACCCGCCTCCGGCCGAGGCGCCACGTGAGCAGAAGAAAGAGGGGAAACAGCACGTAGTACTGCTCCTCGACCGCGAGGCTCCACGTGTGCAGGAGCGGCTTCAGCTCGGCCGCGGGGTCGAAGTAGCCGCTCTGCTGCCAGAACAGGATGTTCGACGAGAACGTCGCCACGGCCGCGACGCTCTGGGCAAAGGCCTGCATGTCGCCCGGCATCAGCCACAGCCACGCGAACGGCAGCGACACGGCCATGACGAAGAAGAGGGCCGGCAGAATGCGTCTCGCCCGCCGCTCATAGAACGCGGCCAGACTGAACCGGCCCGTCTCCAGATCGGCCAGGAGCAGGGAGGTAATCAGGTATCCGCTGATGACGAAGAAGACGTCGACGCCGACGAAGCCGCCGCCGAAGGCCGCGAAGCCCGCGTGGTAGAGGATGACGGGAACCACCGCGACCGCCCGCAATCCGTCGATTTCAGCACGATACTGCAAAAGGTCCCCTGCGGCGGGCGCCTGCCCGCGGATCGATCGGGAGCGCCGAGGCTACTCCCACTCGATGGTGGCGGGCGGCTTCGACGAGATATCGTACACCACGCGGTTGATCCCCTTCACCTCGTTGATGATGCGGCTCGAGATGCGGGCGAGCAGTTCGCTCGGCAGGCGGCTCCAGTCGGCCGTCATGCCGTCGACCGAATCGACCACGCGCACGGCGCACACGTTTTCGTAGGTGCGCTCGTCGCCCATGACCCCGACGCTCTGCACGGGCAGCAGCACGGTGAACGCCTGCCAGGTCTTCAGATACCAGCCCGACGTCTTCAGCTCCTCGATGAGGATGGCGTCGGCCTCGCGCAGGACGTCGAGGCGATCCTGGGATACCGCGCCCAGCACGCGGATGGCCAGGCCCGGGCCGGGAAACGGATGGCGGTTGACGATGTCTTCGGGCAGGCCCAGTTCGCGTCCGAGCTCGCGTACCTCGTCCTTGAACAGCTCGCGCACCGGCTCCAGCAGCTGAAAGGGCATGTCTTCGGGAAGGCCGCCGACGTTGTGGTGGCTCTTGATCGTCGCCGAAGGCCCTTTGAAGCTCACGCTCTCGATCACGTCCGGATACAGCGTTCCCTGGGCGAGCCATTTGTAGTCGGACGAGAGACTGCGCGCCTCTTCGTCGAAGACGTAGACGAACTCGTTGCCGATAAGCTTGCGCTTGCGTTCGGGGTCGCTGATGTCGCGCAGCTTGTCGAGAAAGCGGTCCGAGGCGTCCACATAGCGCAGGTCGATATGGAAGGCGTCGCGGAAGACGGAGATGACCTGGTCGGCTTCGCCCTTGCGCAGCAGGCCGTTGTTCACGAAGACGCAGGTCAGCTGGTCGCCGATGGCCTTGTGGATGAGCGCGGCCACCACCGAGCTGTCGACGCCGCCCGAGAGGCCGCAGAGGACGCGGTCCTTGCCGACCTTTTCGCGGATGGCGACGATCTCGCGCTCGATGAAGGAGCCCATGCTCCAGTCGGGCTTGCAGCCGGCGATGCGGAAAACGAAGTTCCGCAAAATCTCGGCCCCGCGCACCGAGTGCACGACTTCGGGGTGGAACTGGACGCCGTAGATTTCGCGGGTCTCGTGGCGGATGGCCGCGATGGGGGAATTCTGCGAGTGGGCGAGCACCTTGAAACCCGGCGGCATCGACTCCAGCCGATCGCCGTGGCTCATCCAGACGACCGAGGCGCCCGCGTCACCGGGTTCGAAGCCGTGAAAGAGGTCGCGGTTGTCGTCGACGATCAGGTCGGCCCGGCCATACTCGCGGTGCGCGGCCTTGTCCACCTTGCCGCCGAAGACGTGGGCCGTCAGCTGCAGCCCGTAGCAGACGCCGAGCACCGGCACACCCAGCTCGTAGATGCCGGGGGGCACCAGAGGGGCATCCTTCTGCACGACGCTGAAGGGGCTGCCCGAGAGGATGACCCCGCGCGGCTGCATGCGGCGCACCTCTTCGAGATCGATGGTGCAGGGGTGGATCTCGGAGTAGACGTGCGCTTCGCGGATGCGGCGCGCGATGAGCTGGGTGTACTGACTGCCGAAATCGAGAATGACGATTTTGTCCATGGAAACGCCGTCTTTGCCGTGCGGGAGGTAAACCAACATGGTAACAAAGGGGGACGCGAAAACCCAAGCGCGGACTTGGACTTTCTTGACGTTTCGGGTAGCATGGTTGAGCAGATCATGATTTATCGCTTTGATGCCAAGAGCCCGGCTGTCCCGCCCGACGTCTATCTGGCGCCGGGCTGCGCCGTCATCGGCGACGTCGAGCTGGGGCCGCAGGCGAGCGTCTGGTTCGGGTCGGTGCTGCGCGGCGACGTCAACTTCATCCGCGTCGGCGCGCGCACGAACATCCAGGATCAGACCATGGTGCACGTCTCGTCGGGCACCTGGCCGACGCTGATCGGCGCCGACGTGACGGTCGGCCACAAGGTGATGATTCACGGCTGCACGATCGGCGACCGGGTGCTCGTCGGCATGCGCGCGGTCATCCTCGACGGCTGCGAAATCGGCGAGGAGTCGATCATCGGCGCGGGGAGCGTCGTGCTCGAGGGCACGAAGATCCCTCCGCGCAGCCTGGTCGTCGGCTATCCGGCGAAGGTCAAGCGCACGATCGGCGATCAGGAAGTGCAACGGATTGTGAACTCGGCGGCGCACTATGCGCAGCTTGCCGAGCGCTACCGGACCGGCGCGCTGGTGCCGGTGCAACGGTAGGATGGCAGGGGAACGATGTCGAACGTCACCACATTTCTGAAGAGCATTCTCCTCTTCCGCAACTTCACCGAGAAGGAGCTGGCGCGCGTCGTCGAAATCGCCGAAGAGCGCACCGTGCCCTCGAACACGATTGTGTTTTCGGAAGAGAGCATCGGCAACGCCCTCTACATCGTCCGCGAAGGCCACGTGCGCGTCTCCAAGGAGATTGAAGGGCATGGCAACCTGCCGCTGCTCGTGCTCGGGCAGGGCGAGTTCTTCGGCGAAATGGCCCTCATCCGCCCCGGCCCTCGCCTCGTGACGGTCAAGACCCTGGAGACCACCGAGCTTGTGGTATTCTCGAAAGAGAAATGGGATACCTTCGCCACGGCCCACCCGGCCATCGCCAAGAAAGTGACCGATCTCATCAGCAACTGGTTCCTGCTGAAGCTGCGCCGGTCGAACGCCGAGTTCAACCGCTTCATCGCGTGGCGGCTCGATCAGTCCGGCGTCTGATCCGCTTCTCGCTTCTCGGCGGCCTGCTCACCGCCCCGGCGGCCTGCGGCAGCGCAGCCACTTACGTCCCCCGCGAAAACGGCGGCGCCGTCGTCACCGATGGCCGGGCCTCGGCCCGCAGCGGCCCCGTCGGCATCACGGTCGAATACTGGCCCATGCACGACGCCCCGCCGGCCGCCCGGCGCACCCTCATCGCCTTTCGCGTCGGGTTGCGGAACTATGGGGACAAGGCCATCGCCGTCGAGCCGACCGATTTCTACCTGTTCGACGCCGAGGGCACGCAATATCCCATCGTGACGGTCGACGCCATGCGTGACCTGCTGCAGCAGGGGCCGGCGATGGGGTTCGGCATGGGCTACGAGCCCGGCTGGTGGGACCCCTGGTACGACCCGTGGTACGACCCCTGGTATCCGCGCTCGGGCTGGATCGGCCCCTGGGGCGGGTGGGGCGGCTGGTACTCGCCGGGGAACCCGAACCTGTACGCCGACGTCTTCGTCGACAGCCTGTTTCCGACGACGCCGCTGCAGCCGGGGGCGCGCCTGCGCGGCACGGTCTACTTCCGCGGCGCCGTGAAGGGGCATGAGACCCTGCGTCTCGAGGTGCGCCTGCCGCGGGGCATGGTGCAGCCCTTCCGCTTCCAGCTCCAGGAAGAATAGCCGCCCGCACCCGGGGGAGGGCGGTTTTCCCACGAAAAAAGGGTTCCCCTTGCGGAGAACCCTTGGAAAACGGACGGGCGCTGCGGCCTCAGCCCTTGGCGGCCGCCTTGACCTTGCGGTGCCCCTTCGCGGGGGTGCCCTTGGTGCCACCCTTGCGCGTATGCCAGTCGATGACCACCGGCGCCGCGATGTAGATGGACGAATAGGTACCGGCGACGACGCCGACGATCATCGTGAAGGCGAAGTCGTTGAGCACGCTGCCGCCGACGAAGAACAGAATCAGGCTCACCACGAACAGGGTCGCGCTGGTCAGCACCGAGCGGCCCAGCGTCTGGTTCAGCGAGGCGTTCACGATCTCGGCGAAGGTCTTCGTGCGGATGAGCCGCATGTTCTCGCGGATGCGGTCGTAGATGACGACCGTGTCGTTGATCGAGAAGCCGATGATCGTCAGAATGGCCGCGATGACCGTCAGGTTCAGCTCCTTGCCGAAGAAGGCGAAGAAGGCCAGCACGACGAGCGTGTCGTGCACCAGGGCCAGAATGGCGCCGGCGGCGAACTTGAAGTCGAAGCGGAAGCCGACGTAGATCAGGATGCCGAGGAACGAGAGGATGACGGCGAACAGCCCCTGACGGCGCAGATCTTCGCCCGCGCGGGGACCGACCAGATCTTCGCGTAGAACCTTGTAGCTGCCGGCGCCGAACTTTTCGTCGAGCGAGCCCTCGATGACCGCGGCCACCGAGGGGGCGTTCTCGACCTCGACGGCGGCGACGCGCACGAGGTATTCGTTGTCGCCCTGCAGGCCGATCCCCTGCACGACGGTTTCGCCCAGGCCGAGCCCTTCGACCGCCGAGCGCACGTCGCCGGCCGCGACCTCCTGGTTGAACTGGACGTGCACTTCGGTGCCGCCCGTGAAGTCGATGCCCATCGGCAGCCCGCCGCGCAGGACGGTGGCGATGATGCCCGCCACGATGATGGCGATCGAGATGCCGAGCATGAGCCGGCGCTTGCTGATGAAGTCGATGTTGGTTCCCGGTTTTACGAATTCCATGTGGAACCTTCCTTACTTGCCGGTGGAGGCGGGTACGGTGATACCGACCGGAATCTTGCGATTGCCGCGGCGGCCCACCCACTGTTCGAAAATCATCTTCGAGACGACGACCGCCGTGAAGATGGAGCTCAGCAGACCGATCGTCAGCGTGACGGCGAACCCTTTGATCGGCCCGGTGCCGAACTGGAAGAGCACGACCGCGGCCACGAGGCCGGTCACCTGGGCGTCGATGATCGTCCACAGCGCCTTGGCGTAGCCGGCTTCGAGCGCCGAACGGCTGCTCTTGCCGAGCCGCAGCTCTTCGCGCATGCGTTCGAAGATGAGGATGTTCGCGTCGATGGCCATGCCGATCGTGAGCACGATGCCCGCGATGCCCGGCAGGGTGAGCGTCGCCTCGAACATCGAGAGGAGGCCGAGGATGAACAGAATGTTCAGCAGCAGGGCCAGGTCGGCCACGATGCCGGCGAGGCTGTAGTAGACCACCATAAAGATGAAGATGGCCGCCGCCGCAATCAGCACCGAGGTGATGCCGGCGCGGATGGAGTCGGCGCCGAGGGTCGGGCCCACGAGGCGCTTCTCGGCCAGCTCGACCGGCGCGGGCAGGGCGCCCGAGCGCAGCGCGATGGCCAGGTCGCGGGCTTCGTCCATCGTGAAGGCGCCCGAGATCTGCGCCTGGCCGCCCGGAATCGCTTCGCGGATGGTCGGCGCGCTGCGCACCGTGTTGTCGAGCACGATGGCCAGGTTGCGGCCGACGTTGGCCCCCGTGATGTCGGCGAACCGGTCGGCCCCTTCGCTGTTGAAGTTCAGGCTCACGTACGGTTCGTTGTACTGCGTGTTGATGGCCACCTCGGCGTTGTCGATGGCGTCACCCGTCAGCAGCGGCTTGTCCTGCACGAGGTAGGCAACGCGGCGGCCCCCTTCGAAACGGCCGAAGAGCACCATCGTGCCGCGCGGCAGCTGGCCGGCGAGCAGCTCGTTCAGCCGGGCCACGTTCTTCGGCGCCGTCGGGGCCGTCTGCAGCGTGGGTTCCTGCTGATAAGCCTGGCGCACCCATTGGTCGAGGGTCGACGAAGCGACCATCGTCTCGACCAGGCGGAACTCGAGCTGCGCCGTGCTCTGAATCAGATCGAGCGCGCGCTGCGGATCCTGGATGCCGGGCAGCTGCACGACGATGCGATCGTCACCCTTGCGCACGACGTCGGCTTCGCGCACGCCGAACTGGTCGATGCGGTTGCGAATCGTGTCGAGGGCCTGGCGCACGGCCAGATCGCGCAGATCGCGGCGGGCCACCTCTTTCAGCGCGAAACGCACGGCGCCGGGGTCGCTCGAAACGACGTCGAGGGTCGGGTACTGATCGGCGGCGATGTCGCGAAGCTGGCGCTGCCCCTCGGCCGTCGTCGAGACGACGATCTCGCCCCCTTCGATCTCAGCCTCGGCCTGTACGTTCTGCTTCTTCAGAAGGTCGACCATCGACTCGCCGGTGAAGACGAGGCGATTGCGCACGGCCGCTTCGGTATCGACGGCGAGGTCGACGTGCATGCCCCCCTGCAGGTCGAGGCCGAGGTTCAGCGTGCGCTCCGTGAGCGTCCCCTTCCACCACGAGGGCAGCTGGGGATTGCCGTTCGCATCCTTGGCGACGAGCGTGGGCACGAGAAAATAAATGGACAGCGCGGTCAGCACGATCGTGCCGATCCAGCGCCAGAGCTTCAAGTCCAACATGAAAATTCACCCTTACTTGGTTTCGGTGGGCGCAGGCTGTACCAGCCCCTGGACGGAACCGCGCTGCACCTTGATGCGGACGTTATCGGCAACCTGGAGCGTGATGACGTCGTCGGTCAGGGCGTGAATCCTGCCGATGATTCCTCCCGTGGTATAGACCTCGTCACCCTTCTGCAGCCGGCCCAGCAGCTGCTGATGCTCTTTGAGCTTCTTCTGCTGCGGGCGGATGAGAAGGAAATAGAAAATCGCAAACATGATGATGAGCATGACGAAACCCGAGTAGGGGCTCGCCTGCCCGCCGTCACCTTGCGGGGGGGCCATGGACACGAGCGTCTGAATCCAGTGCGACGTGTTGATCATCGTCTCTCCCTGTTCGCTCCCACGGAGCTGCGGATAAAGACATTGATTATAGCCGAAGCGAAAATTCGGCTGCAA
The DNA here is from genome assembly GCA_041690355.1 of bacterium. Lineage (GTDB taxonomy): Bacteria > J088 > JAWLBW01 > JAWLBW01 > JAWLBW01 > JAWLHK01. The sequence goes on from JAWLHK010000006.1 coordinate 14,322, forward strand.
ATCGGGTGCTTCGGAAAGTATGGGAAGTATGGGCGAAAGCGGGGCGCTCCCGCAGGGGGAGGCAGCGAACGCGCGGCCGGGCTTGCGCGCGCGCGCGGCCATCGGGCACGCTATGAGGCTGCATGAAGCTCTCTGATTACGATTTCGACCTGCCCGAAGACCGCATTGCCGCTTATCCTGCCGACCGGCGTGACGAAAGCCGCCTGCTCGTGCTCGACCGCGTCCGGGGGGCCTGGTCGCACCGCCGCATGGCCGAATTTCCCGCCTTTCTCGCCGCCGGCGATCTGCTGGTCGTGAATAATACGCGGGTGCTCCCGGCCCGCGTCTTCGGCCGCAAGGCCTCAGGCGGGCGGGTCGAGCTGCTCTTCGTGCGTCCGGCGGCGGCGCCGGGGCGTTGGCTGGCCCTCGCCAACGGGGGCAACCTGCGGGAGGGGACCACGGTCGACGTCGCCGGCACGCCGATCACGCTCGCCGCGCGCGAAGGGGGGGCCTGGGAGGTCGCCGTCGAGGGTGACGTGCACGATCTGCTCGAGCGGGCCGGCGAGCTGCCGCTGCCGCCGTACATCGTCCAGCGGCGCCGATCGCTGGCGGCCGGAGACCGGTGGGAGGCCGATCGCGAACGTTACCAGACCGTCTTCGCGGCCGAGTCGGGAGCCGTGGCCGCCCCCACGGCCGGCCTGCACTTCACGCCGCAGTTGCTCGAGACCCTGACGCAGCAGGGGGTCGAGCGGGCCGAGGTGACGCTGCACGTCGGGCCGGGAACGTTTCTGCCCGTGCGCAGCGACGATCCGCGCGAACATCGCATGCACGCCGAAGAGGTCGCCGTAGGCCGCGCGGCGGTCGACGCAGTGGAGGCCTGCCGCGCGCGGGGCGGTTCGGTCGTCGCCGTCGGCACCACCGTCGTGCGCACCCTCGAGGGGGTGGCCGGGCGGTGCGGGGGGCTGGCGCCGTATCAGGGCGACGTCGACACGTTCATCCTGCCGGGGCACCGCTTTCAGGTGGCCGACCGGCTGCTCACGAACTTTCACCTCCCGCGGTCGACCCTGCTCATGCTCGTCGCCGCCCTGACCGGGCGCGAGCTGCTGCTCGAGGCCTACCGCGACGCCGTGCGCGAGGGGTACCGGTTCTACTCCTACGGCGACGCCATGCTCGTCCTCTGACGAGCCACGCGCACGGGTTGGGGCCGGCGGGCCTGGTGCTGTGGAAACGCTGTTCTGAAACGGGTGCAATCTGCACCTGGAGCGCCCGCCGGGCCTGCGCTTGCATGGCGGGAGGGTGCGTGTTAAGGTGTTGTCACACGCCCGGAGGGTTCTTTGTATAAACCGCTCCCCGAAGTACGAAAATTCAGTCGGGCCCCGCTTGCGACCCGCGTCAACTGCCTGGGCCCCGGCACGTTTTTCTCCGACTTCACGATCAACGTGAGCGAGGGGGGGATGATGCTGCAGGCCATCAGCGAGGTGCGTCCCGGCACCGAGCTCGAGGTCCAGTTCTCCATTCCCGGTTCGGGCAAGGTCATCAAGGCGGTCGCCGAGGTGGTCTGGACCCGCAAGAACCCGCGCGGAGAGGCCCAGATCGGCGTCGGTCTGGGCGTGCGCTTCAAACGCATTGAACGCGACGAGCAGGCGACCATCCGCCGCTTCGTCGAAACGCAGTCGGCCTGAGCCGCCGCCGAATTTTCCCCCTCCCGTTCGTTCAGGACGCGCGCGAACGCAGCAGCGGCGCGGGCGGAATCGAGCCCCAGAACACCTGCTGCCCGGCGATCCGTCCCCCTGTCACCGTGAAGATCTCCAGGTAGGTCATCATCCCCTCGGCATGCTCGACGATCACCTCGTCGCCGGTCTGCCAGAAGCGGCGCACGTCGACCCGCGGCGCCTCGGGCATGTTCGAGAAGGCGGCGTAGTAGTACTTGAGGATGTTTTCGACCCCCGAGGCCAGGATGTCGGTGTGGCCGAGCAGAAAGCCGACCCCCGGATCGCGCAGCACCGCCTCGGGCGCATACAGCGTGCGCATCGTATCCAGGTCGCCTTTCTGAAAGGCGGTGTAGAATTCGCGGACGGGGGAGGGGAGATCCTGAACGGCGGGCATGGTCGACTCCGGGGAAAAGAGGGTAGGGTAGCCGACCGCGCGCCCGGTGACAAGCCGCGGGCGGGGCGTGCGACGCTGCACGGGGAAAAAACGGGCGTGATTCCCCCCCGGGGATTCTATATACTGGCTGACATGTCTTCGCGAACCCTGTTCGTGCTCAGCGACAGCACCGGTTCGACCGCCGAAAAGGTGACCCGCGCCGCCGTCATGCAGTTCTCCGACGCCGACGTGCGCATCCGCCGCTTTCCCAACATCCGCACCGAGGCCGCCCTGCGCCGCGCCCTCGAGCTCGCCCGCGACGAAGACGCGCTCGTCGTGCACACCATCGGGTTGCGCACCCTGCGCGATCTCGCCAATTACGAAACCGAGCGGCAGGGCATTCAGGCGCTCGACCTGCTCGGACCGCTGCTCACGAAGCTCTCGACCTACCTGGGACGCGCCCCGTACAACCTGCCGGGCCTTCTGCACCAGCTCGACGAAGACTACTTTCACCGGGTCGATGCCGTCGAGTTCGCCGTGCGCCACGACGACGGCATGGGCATCGATACGATTCAAGGCGCCGATCTCATTCTCGCCGGCGTGAGCCGCACCTCGAAGACCCCCCTGAGCATGTACCTCGCGCACCTCGGCTACCGCGTGGGCAACGTGCCCATCGTTCCCGGAATTCCCCCGCCCGAACAGCTGCTCACGGCGCCGAAAGAGAAGGTCTTCGGCCTCATCATCCGCCCCGAGTCGCTCGTGCGGGTGCGCGAAGAGCGCCTGCGCAAACTGGGGGTCCAGAAAAAGACCAGTTACGTGGATGGGCGGTCCATTCAGCAGGAGCTCGCCCAGGCGCGCAGGCTGTATGAGGAACAGGGGTGGCGCGTCATCGACGTGAGCGGCAAGGCGGTCGAAGAGGTCGCCACCGAGCTCATGACCCACCTCGGGGCGCACGAAGGCTGACCCGCCCGCGGAGCCCCCTTCCATGTTCCGCCACTACCTCGACCTCGAGTATCCGATTGCCGCCGCCCAGCTCGTCTTCACCATGCTGGGCATGGGGGCCGCGCTGCGCCCGGGCGACTTTCTGCATCTGCTGCGGGCGCCCCGGGCGCTCGTGACGGGCATCGTCTACCAGCTCGTGGCCGTGCCGCTTCTGGCGGCGGCCTGGGTCTTTCTCTTCCCCCTCGACGCGGGGCTCGCGGTGGGCCTCTTCATTCTCGCCGCCGTGCCCGGCGGCTCGCTCTCCAACGTCTTTACCTGGCTGGGCGGGGGCAACGTGCCGCTCTCGATTTCGCTCACGGCGGTGCTCACCCTGGGCGCCCTGGGCACCACGCCGCTGCTGCTTTCGCTGCTTACGGCGGGGGCCCTGCCCGGCCTCGTCATGCCGGTGGGGCGCATGCTGGCCGAGATCGTGCTGCTTCTGCTGCTCCCGCTCGCCGCGGGCATGAGCCTGCAGCGGCGTTTTCCCGGTGCGGCGCCGCGTCTCGCGCGCCTCTTTCTGCGCGGCGGTCTCGTGCTCGTCGGCGTCGTCGTCGTGGGGGCCCTGGGCAGCGGACGCATCCGCGTCGACGCCTACGGCTGGCTCGGCCCGCTTGTGCTCATCGGCTTCTGTCACGCGGCTCTCTTCGGCGGCGAGCTGGCGGCGCGCCTGGCCGGCCTCGGGCATCGCGAACAGTTTGCCATCGGCATCGAGGCGGCCGCGCGCAATGGCAACCTCGCGCTGCTGCTGGCGGTCTCCCTCCTGCGTTCGGCTCCGGAACCCGTGGCCGCCGGGGCCGTCTTCGCCATTCTCTACTACGGCGGCACGGCGCTCGTGACCGGCCTGCTCGCCGTGCCGATCTACCGCGCCCGCGCCCGGAGGGTCGACGCCCGGGCGGCACGGCCCCCCTTCGTTACTCCGGGGTGAACGGGCGCTCCGGTTCCCCTCCGGATCGGCCGGCGTGCCGGGCGACCATGCCGAGAAGACGGTCGAGGTCGACCGGCTTGCTCAGGTAGCCCGCCACATGCAGTGTTTCGGCCATGCGGGGGAGCATGCTGTGGCCCGAGAAGAGGACGATGGGCAGTTCGGCCAGCGCATCGTCGGTCTTCACCCGGCGCACCAGATCTTCGCCGCTCATGTCGGGCATCATGAGGTCGACGATGGCCAGGGCCGGACGCAGGTGCGTGGCCAGAAACGCGAGGGCTTCGTTGCCATTGCGCACGCCCGCCGCGCGGTAGCCGTGTGACGTGAGCGCCAGCTGAAGCATCGTGCGCACGTCTTCGTCGTCTTCGACGATGAGCACCTGGGGCCCGTCAGACCGCATCGGTTCCCCGCCGGGGGAGTGTGACCGTGAACCGCGTGTCGCCCGGCGAGCTCTCGACGGCGATGCTGCCGCCGAAGGCTTCGGTGAGCGAGCGCACGATGTACAGGCCTAGCCCCAGTCCTCCATAGTTACGCAGCGAGACCCCGCGTTCGAACGGGTTGAAGATGCGCTCCTGTATCTCGGGGGGGATGCCGATTCCGTGATCGCCGACTTCAAGCGTGACGTTTTCGCCTTCGTCGCGCACCCGGATTTCAATCGGTTTTCCGCCTCCGAATTTGACGGCGTTACTCAGCAGATTGGCGACGATCTGTTCGACGCGCATCCGGTCCCATTCGCCCGTGGCGCTCCCCGGGGCGGTGACGGTAATGGACGATCCGGATGCGTCGATGTCGCCTTTCTGGGCGCTTACCGTCTCACGCACGACCTCGGCCAGATCGACCGGCTCCAGGGAGAGTTGGAGCCGCCCCCCCCGGATGCGCCCGAGATCGAGCAGCTCGCGCACGAACCGGCCGAGGCGCCGGTCTTCCCGCTCGATGACCTCGAGGGCCGTCGCCTGGCCCTCGGGCGACAGTTTTCCCGACCGCAGCGTCTGCACGGCCAGATGCAGCGACGAGATGGGCCCGCGAATCTCGTGGGCGGCGATGGCCAGGAATTCGTCGCGGGCCCGCAGGGCTTCGTGGGCCTGTTCATAGAGGCGTGCGTTTTCGAGCGCGAGCGAGGCCCGCCGGCCCAGTTCTTCGATGACCTCGACTTCGCGTTCGCCATATCCGCGGCCGGCGGCGGCCATGAGGGTGAGCGCGCCGGCGATCTGCCCGCCGGCGAGCAGGGGCACCGAGAGGTAGGCGCGGCCGTCGCGCCGGTAATGGGTCGCATGGGTCTGCGCCAGCGCCCGCCGCACGTCGGTCGCTATCCTTTCCCGCGGATTACGCACGACGGCGACCAGCCGCGAGGGGCCCGCGTCCCGGAGCAGATCGACGGCGCAGCCGTCTCCCAGGAGGGGAACGGCGAGCCGTGCCACCGATTCGAGCGCCTGCTCGGCGTTCAGCGACGCGAGCAGGCGCGTGGCGTCTGACAGAAACTCGGTATGCCGCAGCGAGCGGGCGCGCTCGGTGACGTCCCTGAAGCTCCAGACGCGGCCGATGATCTTGTTGTCGCTGCGCTGGGGAATGGAATAGCGTTCGTAGACCCGCCCGTCCTTGAACTGGAGGGTGTCGAAGCTCTCCTGTTCGGCATGGGCGTAGAGATTCTGGACCCCGGTCAGAAACTGTTGGGGATTCTCGAGCTGATCGAGGACGAAGTCCAGCAGCGCCCGGTCGTCACCCTGGTCGGCGAGCGATTGGGGGATGCCCCAGAGCGAGCGGAAACGCTGGTTGTAGGTTTCGATTCTGCCTGAACGGTCGACGACGAGCAGACCGTCGGCCGTCGCGTCGAGCGTTGCCGTCAGCAAAGACACATTCGAAGCGAGCTTGTCGAGCGTCGCCTTCTGTTCCGTGACGTCCCAGCAGGTTCCCGTCATGCGCAGCAGCGTCCCCTCCTTGTTGCGCAGGGCGGCCCCCCGCGTGTGCAGCGTACGGATGGCGCCGTCGGGGCGCAGGATGCGATGCTCGTACGAGAAATAGCCCCCCCGGTGATAGGCGCTGAGCAGGACAGACTGCACATGTTCCCGATCGGCGGGAAAGATGTATCCGAGAAAGACCTCGAGGGAAGAGGGCGGAGTTCCCGACTCGCCGAGTCCGTAGATGCGGCAGAGTTCGCGGGACCAGACCAGGCGGTTGGCATGGGCATCCCACTCGAAACTCCCGATGTGTGCGACTTCCTGGGCCTCGCGCAGGCGGGCTTCGCTGTCGCGCAGGCGCTGCTCGTTTTCGAACGCCTGGGTGAAGTCGACGCCGGCGCCGATGGTGCCGATGATTTTACCTTCGGTATCCCGCAACGGCTCGACGGTGACCTGATACCATTTTTCCCCGTAGGCATACCGGAATGTTTCACGCCGCCCGGTCAGCGCTGCGAGATGGTGCGCATTGGCCGGCTCCCGCGGGTCACGTGTCCCCACGAAATCGTAGACCGACGAGCCGGTAAGCCGGCCGATACCGAGGTTCTCGGCGATGACGCTGCCGTAGGTGAAGGTGAGCCGCAGATCCGTGTCGGTGCTCCACACCGCTCCGGGAAACTGGCTGAGCAGCAGATTCAGGTAGTCGGGGCGGACGCCTTGCTTGGACCCGGAAGCTGGCATGTTTCGTCAGGGCGCGGGTTGATCGGCGGACGCAATCGTGCCCCGTCGGGCCATCGCGTCCCACTTCAGCATGCGCGATGCGGCGTCGTGGCCGCAGCCCCGGGCAGTGTCCCGGTTGCGGGCGGGCCGGCGAGCGTCGGGTTCGCGGCCCCGGTACGCTGCGTTTGTGCCCGCCCGCGGTGGAACGGATGATACACTGTGTTTCACCGTCACGTCGGAGTCGTCTGAAGTGGAAGCCTATGAAATCCGTCTGCGTGCCGCGTTGCGTGAGGCCGGCTCGGTGCTCGTGACCCTCTCCGGTGGAGTCGACAGCTCGCTGCTCGCGCGCATCGCCCATGAGGAGCTGGGCGAGCGTGCCGCCGCGCTCACGGCGGTCGGCGCTGCGCTCTCGGCGCGCGAGCTGGAAGACTGCCGGCGCATCGCCGCCGAGATCGGCATCCGTCATTTCGCCGTCGACTCGCGCGAAATCGACGATCCCGACTACCGGGCCAATCCGGTCAACCGCTGCTACTTCTGCAAGACCGAGCTGTACGGGCTGGCTGCCGGCAAAGCCCGCGAGCTCGGCTTCGCGCGTCTGGCCGCGGGGATCAACCGCGACGACCTGGGTGACCACCGTCCCGGGATCGTCGCCGCCCGGGAGCACGACGTGCTCATGCCGTACGTCGAGGCGCGCATGGGCAAGCAGGAGATCCGCGCTGTCGCCCGCCGCATCGGGCTCAGCGTGGCCGAAAAGCCCGCCGCCGCCTGCCTGGCCAGCCGCATCCCTTACGGGCTCGGCGTCACCGAAGAGCGCCTGCGCCGCATCGAGCAGTGCGAGAACGTGCTCAAGGATCTCGGCTTCGCCCAGTGCCGGGTGCGCCTGCACGACAAGGTGGCGCGCATCGAAGTGCCTCCCGCCATGCTTCTGCACCTGCTCGAGCATCGGGAACGGATCGTCGAAAGTTTCCGCGGCGCCGGCTTCAGCTACGTGACGCTCGATCTGGAGGGCTTTCGCAGCGGCAGCCTGAATGCCGGGCTCCCGCAGGCGGAGACCGGAATCCACCATGGCTGAGCGCGATCGGCAGCCGGGGGGCGGCCCGCTGCCGTTTCCGACTTCGGCCTGTCACGGCTGCCGGCACATGGTGCTGGTGGGCAACCGGTGCGGTAGCCGCTTTCTGCAGTGCCGGGCGGCCGCGCAGTCGTTCTACCCGCCTCAGCCGGTGGGCGATTGCGCGTTGCGCTTGCCTGCATCCCCCTCGGGCGGCGGATAAGCCCAGGTCTCGCGGAACCCGCCCAGGAACTCCGCATCCTCCCAGAGCGGCTCGCCGTTCAGCGTGAGCCATGCATGCCCCGTAACCCCGTTGCGATCCGGTTTGACCCCCATGTGGAACCGGACGTTGAACCCGCGGCCGGTCAGGTGCAGAAAGCGCAGCAGCGACAGCTTCAGGCAGTTGCCCATGTTCAGGTAGGGGAGCTGATAGACCACCATTTCGGAGAGTCGCCGGATGCGTTCGGCATCGGTCCACCGCCGGGCATAGCGGCGCCCGGTCGGCGTCATGCGCGCCATGAGCCCGTCGAGGGGGGCGCGGTCGAACATCACGCTCAGATAGACCAGCTCGCCCGCCATCCGGGCGACCGTGGGGAGATCGCGAACCACATGCATGCTTTTCATCTTGCCGAATCCCGGGCGGATAGTCAATTTGATAAGAGCTTGACGAATTGGAAAGCCGAGTGCCAGAATGGGGATAGAAACCGAACGGGGAGGCCGGCATGGGCTATCGCATCCATCCATCAGTGTTGTTCACCGATCTGGAAGACGGCACGAGCGTGCTGCTGCACATGGACAGCAAGTTCTATTTCACGCTGAACGAGTCGGGCACGGTCATCTGGCGCGCACTCATGGAGCGTGAGGGTGCGACGGCCGAGGATCTCGCCCGCAGCCTCGCCGCCACCACGTTCAGTGTCGAAGAAGAAACGCTGCGGAACGACATCGACAGCATGTTCCGCGAAATGGTCGGCGAAGATATCCTGGTTGAGGAGTGAGCCATGGCGAAACGTAACTACAGTCAGCCGTCGTTCGCCCGGTACCGCCCCGTGCGCGACGTGACCCTGCTGACGCAGTGCTGCCCGTTCGATGAAGAGCCGGTCGATCCCAAGCGGGGCCACGCCGTCTTTTCGGGCTGAGCGCGCAGACATCGATTGTTTGAGAGAGGCCCGCCGGTCATCCGGCGGGCCTCTTTTCTTTCTTCGGCGTGCCCTCGGGGAAACTGGATTTTTTCTCAATCATTGTGCTATGTTATACGGGGCCCGCCTGCCGCCCGCCCCGGATCCCGACCGCTTATGAGCGACGACGCTTTCGACACCTCCGAACTCATCGACGATTTCGTCGACGACGCCCGCGTTCACCTGGGGCTTCTCGACGACGCGCTCCTGCGCTTCGAGGCCTCGGTCGAGGCCGGGCGCACCGACCGGAGCGTTTTCGCGAGCATCCTCGGCGCCCTGCACACGCTCAAGGGCAATGCCGGCATGATGGGCTTCGGCGGTATCCAGCACGCCGTGCACGAACTCGAGACGGTCATCAAGAAGATTACGTCCGAGGGCATTGCGGTCACCCGCGCCGGCGTCGACGCCCTCTTCGCCATTGCCGCGCTCCTGCACGGGGCCGTCGCCGGCCTTTCGGCCCAGCGGCATGAGACCGAAACCTTCGCGCGCCTCGAGGGGCTGCTGGCCACCGTGATTGCGGGGGGCGACGCGGCCCCCGATGCGCCGGCCCCGGAAAGGCAGGGGAATGCTGCGCAGGGAAATGCCGCGCAGGGAAATGCCGCGCAGGTCGAGTCGGTGGCGGCTGAACCGGCGGTGGCCGAACCGGTCGGGCCGGCGGGGCTCGGGGGCGAGACGCAGACCATCAAAATCGATTTCAAACGTCTCGACCGGCTGCTGAATCTTGTCGGCGAGCTCGTCATGTACCGCACCTCGCTGAACCAGGTGCAGACCGACCTCGTGCACCGCGGCGCCGACCTCGTCGCCGGCCGCGAACTGAGCGACGTCTCGCAGCTCATCGGTAAGACGGTGACCGAGCTGCAGGAAGCCATCATGGAGGCCCGCCTGCTTCCGATGCGCACGGTGCTCCATCCGTTCCCCCGGCTGGTGCGCGACATCGCCCGCAAGCAGGGTAAGAAGGTGACCCTGCACCTGCGGGGCGCCGAAACCGAGCTCGACAAGACGGTCATCGACAAGATCGGCGAACCGCTGCTGCACCTGGTGCGCAATGCGGTCGATCACGGCATCGAGCTTCCCGATCAGCGCCGGGGCGAGGGCAAGACCGAGACGGGCAACCTGACCATCTCGGCCGCGCAGGAGTCGAACAGCATCATCATCACCGTCGAAGACGACGGCCGCGGGCTCGACGCGAAGAAGATCCTCGAGAAGGCGCGCCGCATCGGCCTCGTCGACCACGACCGCAAGATGGCCGAACAGGAGATCTTCGAGCTCATTTTCTCGCCCGGCTTCAGCACCGCCGACCAGGTGACCGAAATCAGCGGACGCGGCGTGGGCATGGACGTCGTGCGCGCGGCCATCGCCGGCCTGGGCGGCGTCATCGAACTGGATACGATCGCCCATCTGGGCACGAAATTCACGGTCAAACTGCCCCTTACGCTGGCCATCATCACCGCCCTGCTCGTGCGCGTCGGCGAAGAGTCGTACGCCGTCCCCATCACCCATGTGCTCGAGAGCGTGCGCTACGACGCCGCTGCGGTGCACGAGGTCAACGATCGCCAGGTGCTGCGCCTTCGCGACCGCATCCTGCCGCTTGCCGATCTGCGCGCGCTGTTTCAGCTTCCCGAACGGGATGCGGGCGACCAGGCTTACGTCGTCGTGCTCGGGCGCGGCGAGCGGCGGGTCGGCCTCATCGTCGACGGCCTGCTCGGGCAGATGGAAATCGTCATCAAGGGCATCGACGAGGTCCTCGGCGCCACGCCGTACATCGCCGGTGCTTCGGTGCTCGGCGACGGGCGCGTCATTCTCATCGTCGACGTAGCCCGGCTGCTCGCCGGGGCCGACATGGTGGTGACCTGATGTACGAAGCGTTCTTCGGCCTGCGCGAAAAAGCGTTTTCCAAGACGCCCGATCCACGGTTTCTCTTTCTCTCCGAAGCCCACCAGGAGGCACTGGCGCAGCTCGAGTACGCCGTCGAAGAGAAGGAGATTGCCGTGCTGACCGGCGAGATCGGCACCGGCAAGACGCTGCTTTCGCGTGTGCTCATGGACCGCCTCGACGAGCGGTACGAGATCGCCAACGTGCTGCACCCGGGGCTGAGCACGACGGCCTTTCTGCGCACGGTCGCCCAGGAGCTCGGCGTCGGCGAGCCGGCGCGCACGAAGCAGGGGATCGTGGATCAGCTGCAGCAGCGCTTTCTCGCCCTGCACGACGAGGCGCGCACGCCGGTCATCCTCATCGACGAATCGCAGCTCATCCGCGGCAAGGACGTCTTCGACGAGATCCGCCTGCTCACGAACTTCCAGCTCGACACCGAGAACCTGGTCGCCTTCGTGCTCATCGGCCAGCCCGAGCTCGCCAAACGCCTGCGCAAGCCGGCCTACCGCCCGCTCACGCAGCGCATCGGGGCCGAATTTCACCTGGGGCCGCTCGATGGCGAGGCAACCTCGGGGTACCTGCGCCACCGCCTGCGCACGGCGGGCGCCGAACGCGACATTTTCGACGACGGAGCCTGCGCCGCCGTGCACGAGCGCACGGGCGGGACGCCGCGAATCGTCAACAACCTGGCTACCCAGTGCCTGCTCGAAGGTCTGGCGGCCGAAGAACCGGTCATCACGCGTCCGCTCGTGCAGCGGGTGGCCGACAGCATGCGGTTTCTCTGATGGGCCGGCTGAGCGAAGCGCGAAAGAAGGCCAGGGCGAAGAAGGGGGGCAATGACGGCGAAACGCCTGTGACGCCTGGCGCCGACGCGCCTGCGCCGTCTTCCGCCGAAAGCGTCGTTCCCGCATCCGTCTCCGCGCCGGCCGCCCCGTCCCCGGAACCCGAGTCGGCTGCCTCCGCTCCCGAGCCCGATGTGCACCAGGCCGACGACGAGGCTGCCTGGATCGCCAGAGCGCTGGCCGAAGCCGAGGCCGAAATCGGCGGCGCCCCCGCCGTGGCCGAGGCCGCCGAAGGGAAATCCGACGGACGCATCGTGCTGCCCGCCAGCGGGCTGGCCGACGACATCCTCGCCGCGTGGAGCGCCGAACAGGACGAAAGCGATACGGGGGCAGGCGCGGCCGTTTCTCCGGCGGCCGGCGAAGAATCCTTTTCCTTCGACGACGTTTTCGACGACGCGGCCGGCCTGCAGGGGTCGGTGCTCGAAGCGCTGCGCGAAGAAGCGGCCCCCGGGGCGCTGCGCTCGATGCCGAGCAGCGGTCTGGCCGAAGACATCCTGCAGTACGTCGACGCCAAGCCGGCGCAGCGTTCGTCGCTGAGCCTCGACGAGATTCACGAATTCGAAAACTTCTTCGAAGACGAACAGCAGACCGAGTTCGCCCAGTACGTGCTGTTCTCCATCGGCCGCGAAACCTTCGGCGTCGACATCGCGCATGTCCGGGAGATCATCCGCGCGCCGCGCATCACCCGCGTTCCCAACGCCGACCGGGCCGTGACCGGCGTCTTCAACCTGCGCGGCCGCATCGTGCCCCTGTTCGTGCTGCGCAGCCTGCTGAACCTGCCGTCGCGCGCGCTCGATCGCGACAGCAGGGTCATGGTCTTCGAGTCGGGCGCCCGCCATGTGGGCATGCTCATCGACGGCGTACGCGAAGTCGCGCGCGTCGACGTGCGCGACATCGAACCGCCGCCCGAAGAAATCACGAGCGCCGTCGACCGCAATCTGGTCACGGCGGTCGCCCGGTACCGAGACCGGGTGATCTTTCTGCTCGACATGGATTCCGTTCTCGGATTCAATCGCCCCCCCATGAGTCACGCGAGGTAGCCGTGAAGCTTCGAAACAAGATGCCCTTGTATACCTTCATCACGGTCATGGCCGTCGGCATTGTGCTGGCCATCGCCGTGCGGATTATCGCGCACGACAAGCTGTACGAAGAAGCCCGCGGCAAGGCGACGGCCCTCTCGGGAGCCCTGGCCTACAACGCCCGGTACGGACTGCTCACGCAGGATTCAGTCATCCTCTCGGACCTGATGCGCGGGGTCATCTCGGTGCAGGAGATCGAGTTCTCGCTCTTCGCCGATGCCGAGGGCAAGGTGCTCGCGCGGCAGCTCGAACCCGGGGTCGAACTCGACGAGGCGGCGGTGCTGCAGGGACTCGCGGGGAGCGGGGAGACGTCACGCATCGAAATCGACTCGCACCTCATCGTGCGCACCCCCGTGTTCAGCGAGGTTTACGATCCGTTCGCCGAGAACATGCAGGGCGGCGTCGATGCCGACGCCCCGAAGAAACCGATCGGCTACGCCGTCGTGGGTATCACGCTGGCCGGCGTCGCCGAGCGGGTCGGTTCCATGATGACGCTCATCCTGCTCATCGTCGCGGCCTCGGCCGTCGTCTTCGCGGCCTTCCAGAGCTACCTGGCCCGCCGGGAGCTGCTCCCCCTCGACGATATGGAACTGGCCGCCTCGCGCATCGCCGACGGTGACTTCACGGCGCGCGTGAATGTGAGCGGCAACGATGAAATCGGCCGTCTGGGCGACATCTTCAACCGCATGGCCATGAGTCTCGAGAACATCGTCGGCAGCGTGCAGACGACCTCCGACAAGGTCGCCGCCGAAGCCGAACGCATCAGCCGGGCGGCCCGCGACGTGCTGCAGGGATCGAAGGTGCAGGCCCAGGCTTCGGAAGAGACCAGCAGCTCGATGGAAGAAATCGCGGTCCAGATCATTACCGTCGCCGGCAACGCCGAGCGCCTGAGCGCCAACGTGGGCGACACCTCGAGCTCCATCGAAGAGATGGGGGCGAGCATCGAGCAGATCTCGAGGAACACGGACCTGCTCGCGCGCAGCGTCGAGGTCGCCAGCAGCACCGTCGAAGAGATGCTCGGCAGCATCAACGAGGTCGCGACGAACGTCGAAGAAGCCGAAAAGACCAGCGGTCGGGCGGCCGAAGAGGCCGCCGTCAGCGGAAACTCGGTCCTGCGCACGGTCGAGCGCATGCGCAAGATCGCCGGCACGATGGAAGGGACGGCCGGCGTCATTCAGACGCTGGGCGAGCGCGGGGGCGAGATTGAGAAGATCATCGGCGTCATCGAAGACATCGCCGACCAGACCAATCTGCTGGCCCTGAACGCGGCCATCGAAGCTGCGCGCGCCGGTGACGCCGGGCGCGGGTTCGCGGTCGTCGCCGACGAGGTGCGCAAACTGGCCGAGCGGTCGGTGGCGGCCACCAAGGAGATCGGGCGCGTCATCAGCGAGGTCGTGCGCGACACCGAGAAGGCCGTGCTCGCCTCGCGCGAGGGGGTCGAAGAGACCAAGGCCGGCATCCGCATCGCAGACGAGGCCGTGGCCGCCATCGAGCGCATCCGCGAGAGCGTCGACGGCACGTCGCGCATCATGCGCGAGATACTCGTCGCCACGCAGGCCCAGCGCGACGCGAGCAAGCACGTCACCTCGGCCATGATGGACATGAACCGCATCACCGGCGAAGTCCGGGCGGCGACGGCCGAGCAGGCCCGCGGTTCGGCCCAGATCGTACGCTCGGTCGAGGAGATGCGCCAGCAGACCGACGAAGTCAAGATGGCGACCGAAGAGCAGAAGCGCGGCGGCGAAATGGTCGTCGCTGCCATCGAGAACATCTCGGCCATCGCCCGCGACAACCTGCGCGCCATGGAAGAGATGAACACGATCGCCTCGGGCCTCACCGAAGAGAGCGAGAACCTGCGCAACTTCCTGCAGACGCTGCGGGCCAAGGGCTGAGCGGGCGGGGAGCGCGTACGTGGCCGTTATGGAATCCGATCCGCGGGATGAAGCCGCCCGCTGCCGGGATGCAGAGGCGCTTGCCGGCCGGCAGGACGACGAGGCGTTCAACCTGCTGCTCGACGCCGCGCGCGACGAGTCGTGGCGCGTGCGCGAGCGCGCCGTGCGTCTGCTGACGGCTTTTCCGGCACGGCGGCTCGTCGCCTGCGTGCGCGACACGGTGACGGGTACGCGGGAGCCTTCGCTGCGCAACGTGGCCATGGACGCCCTGGTGCGCCAGGGTGAAGGATCCGTCGCCGAGGTCGTGACCCTGCTCGCCGAAGAAAACTGGGAGATGCGGCTGCACGGCGCCGTCATGCTGGGTAACATCCGCTCGCCGCTCGCCATCGACGCGCTCTGCCGGCTGCTCGGCGACGAAGAAGAGAACGTCATTCATGCCGCCGCGGAGTCGCTGGGCGAAATTGGCGATCCGCGGGCGGTTATTCCCCTCACCGAGGTGCTGAGCTCGCATGAGTTCTGGTCGCAGTATCCGGCCATCGTGGCCCTGGGCAAGATCGCCCATCACAGCTCGACCGAGCATCTGCTCGCCTATCTGAATGACGAGATGCTTGCGCCGGCGGTCGTCGACGCGCTCGGACGGGTAGCCGATCCGCGCGCGCTCACGCCGCTGCTGCAATTGCTTCCCGCCGACGATGCGCCCCCCTTTGTTCCGTACCCGCAGCTGATTCGCGCTCTGGTGCGCATCACGGCCGTGGCCGGCGAAAGCTGGACGCTCGCCGATGCCCTGCGCGCCCCGATGCGCAGAGCGGTGCGCGAGGCGCTGCGCGGCGAAGAGGCCGAGGATCGCATCGCGGCGCTGCTCGTCGCCGGCTGGACGGCCGATGCGGAACTGATTCCCGACATGCTGCCGTCGCTCGAGCACGACGGTGAACAGGACGCGGCGGCTCGCGCCCTCTCGGGCATGGGCGAGGCCATCGTGCCCGCCCTCGAGCCGCTGCTTTCGGCGCCCCTCGCGTCGGTGCGCCGGCTCGCCGTGCAGCTGCTGTCTGCCGCCGGCCATGTGGAGCCGATTCTGCGCCTCATCATCGACCCCGACGAGGCCGTGCGCATGGAAATCGCGCTGGCGGTCGGCAACAGCGGCCGGGCCGAACTGAGCGAGTACGTGCTCGAGATGCTGCTCGACGAAAGCGACGAAGTGCGCAGTGTGGCGCTCGAGGTCATCGCGCGCTTTCAGAGCGACGACCGGGTGCGCGAACAGCTCTATCATCGTCTCGAATACTTTCCCGACGACCACCTGCCGACCATTGTCGAGACGCTCGGCCGCCTTGCCGTCGCCGACGCGCTGCCGCGCCTCGAACCGCTGCTGGGCGTCGAGCGTGATCCCGCCGTGCGCGCGGCCGCGGTGCGGGCGGTGAGCGCCATCGGCGCGGCGGGTGATAAGGCGGCGGCGGCGCGCGACGCCCTCCTGCCGCTGGCCGGCGACGCCGACCCCGATGTGCGCTACGAGGTGCTGCGCGCGCTCGATCGCTTTCAGGGCGAGGCGGTTTTTGCCGCACTCAGCCGCGGTATCGACGACCCCGAACTTCACTGCGCCTACGCCGCCGTCAGCGCGCTCGGCCACGTCGGCGACGAACGGGCCGCGCCGCTGCTCGAACGCGCCGCCCTGCGGGCCGACGCCGACATGGGGCTGCGCGTTGCGGCCGTGGGGGCGCTCGGGCGCATTCAGGCCGAAAGCTCCACCTCTGCGCTGCTCGATCTGCTGGCCGTCGATGACGCCGACGTGCGCCGCGAAGTGACGCGGGCGCTCAGCCGCATTCCCGGACCCCGGGCGCTCGATGGGCTGCGGCGGGCGGCGGCCGATCCGTTCTGGGGGGTTCGTGCGCTGGCCATCCGCGCGCTCGCGTCGCGGGGCGAGGCCGGGCGCGAACTGGTGCTCGCCGCCCTGAGCGACGAGGATTCTCTGGTTCGCAAGGCGGGCGTGCGCGGATTGCAGGAGGCTGGCCTCGCGGCCGTCGATCGACTCATCCCGCTGCTCAGCGACGACGATCTGGAAGAAACGGTGGCCGACACGCTGGCGACCTTCGGGCCGGCCCTGCTCGAGCGCATCGGCGAGGCGGGCGCCCAGGCAGATCCGGTGGTGCGCATCCGGCTCGCCCGGCTTCTCGGGCGCATCGGGGGCGAGAAGGCCCGCCGCCAGCTCGATGGATTGTCGCGCGACGCCGTCGCCGAAGTGGCTGCCGTGGCCCAGCGCGAACTGGCGGGAGAAGGCTGAGATGTATTATTACCCGTCTACCCGCGAACTGCCGATGACCGAGGAGGAGTTCCGCCTCCTGCGCGACTTTGTGCGCCAGCAGTTCGGCCTGTTCTATGACGATTCGAAGCTGCAGCTGTTCAAGAACCGGCTGCTCCCGCGGGTCGCCGCGCTCGGTCTGACGACCTTCGACGAATACTACCACTACCTCCGCTTCAATCCCGGCCGCGCCGAAGAGATGCGCAAGATGGTCAGCCACCTGACCAACAACGAGACTTACTTCTTCCGCGAGATGAAGCAGCTCGAACTGTTCCGCGACCAGCTGCTCCCCACCGTGGCCGCCCGCCGCAAGGGTACCATCCGGGTGCTGAGCGCGGGCTGCTCGAGCGGCGAAGAGCCGTATACGCTGGCCATGCTGGCGCACGAGAAGCTCGGGCTCTTCCCCCGCAGCCGCGTCGAGATCGTCGGCATCGACGTCGACGACAAGGTGCTCGAAAAGGCGCGTCTGGGGCAGTACTTCAAGTCAAGCTTCCGCGCGACCGACCCACTGGTGATCCACCGCTACTTCCAGGCCCAGGGCGAGGCCCGCGTCGTGCGTGAGTCCATCCGCAGCAGCGTGCGGTTCGAGTGGGCGAACCTGGTCGACTTCTCGACGCTGCGCGGCCTGGGGCAGTTCGACATCGTTCTCTGCCGCAACGTCATCATCTACTTCGAGGATCCGACCATACGCAAGGTGGTCGAAGGGTTCTACCGGCTGCTGGCCGAAGACGGCTACCTGCTGCTGGGACACTCCGAATCGCTTGCGCGCATCACCGATCTCTTCGAGGCAGAGCGCCACCCCGGAACGTTCGCCTACCGCAAGGTGCTGCTGTGAACCCGGTGCGCGTGCTCATCGTCGACGATTCGGCCTTCATGCGCAAGGCAATCCGGCGCATGCTCGAGGCCGACCCCGAGATCGAGGTCGTCGGCGTGGCCCGCGACGGCGCCGAAGGGGTGCGCCTGGCCCGCGAGCTCGTGCCCGACCTGATCACGCTCGATTTTCAGATGCCCGACATGAACGGCCTTCGGGTCATCGAAGAGATTCTGGCCTGGCGCTCGATACCCATTCTGATGCTCTCGTCGTTCACGGCCGAGGGCTCTGAGGTCACTCTGCGTGCCTTCGAGCTGGGCGCGCTCGACTACATTGACAAGTCGAGCGTCAAGACGCAGATGGACATCGTCAACATCGCGCCGATGCTGCGCACGAAGGTGAAGACCCTGGCCGGCATCGGCCACGAGAAGCTGGCGCGCGCCCGCGTGGCCGCCGTGCCGCAGGCTCCGCCGCCGCCGTTCGAGGCGTTCGAGGCGTCGGTGGGCGAGGGGACGTCGGCCTACGATCTGGTCGCCATCGGCTCGTCGACGGGGGGCCCGTCGGCGTTGCAGGCGATTCTGGCGGGGCTCCCGCGCGGGTTTCCGTGCCCGATCGTCATCGTGCAGCACATGCCGGCGGGGTTTACCGGACCGCTGGCCGATCGGCTGAACTCCATCTGCGAGATCCGGGTGCGCGAAGGGGCCAACGGCGACGAGCTGGCTCCGGGCACGGCCTACATCGCCCCGGCCGGCTCGCACGTGCTCATCGCCCGTCGCGGCAACGGCCTGCAGATGCTGCTCAGCCAGAAGCCCGAAGACGCGCTGCACCGGCCGAGCGTCGATGTCCTGTTCGCGAGCGTGGCCCGTACCGTGGGCGCGGCGGCGGTCGGTGTCCTGCTCACGGGCATGGGCAAGGACGGCGCCCTCGGTCTGAAGACGCTGCGCGATCGCGGCGCCGCGACCATTGCCCAGGACGAAACCACGAGCGTCGTCTGGGGCATGCCCCGGGTCGCCGTCGAAATCGGGGCGGCGCGCGAAGTGCTCCCGCTCGGCGACATACGCGGACGCATTCTCGCCCTGGCGCGCGAACGGCGGACCGCGCCTGCTCACTGAGCCGGCCGCGACCGCTGGTCGACGCATCGCCCTTCGCGTTATCGTGTAAGAATGGCCGAATCCGCACCCGCATCCGCAAGCCTTGACGCCGGGCCGCAGTTCCCGGCGGCCCTGCTCGAGAAGGTCGACCAGCTTCCTTCCGACCCCGGGGTCTACCTGTACAAGAGCGCGGCCGGGGCGGTAATCTACGTGGGCAAGGCCAAGAACCTCCGCTCCCGCGTGCGCAGCTACTTTCAGGCGCTGGACCCCGCGCAGTTCAAGACGGCCTTTCTCGTGCGGCGCATCGCCGACCTCGATTACATCGTCACGCGCAACGAGAAGGAGGCGTTTCTTCTCGAGAACACGCTCATCAAGAAGCACCGGCCGCGCTACAACGTGCGGCTGCGCGACGACAAGGACTACATCAGCCTGCGCATCGACCCCCGCGAACGCTGGCCCCGGGTCGAGATCGTGCGCCGTCCGACCGAGAAGGGGGTGCTGCTGTTCGGCCCGTACGCTTCAGCCGGGGCGGTGCGCGAGACACTGCAGTCGCTCCAGCGCATCTTTCCCCTGCGGCCGTGCACGAACGGCAAGTTCACGCAGTACCGGCGCCGGGGCCGTCCGTGTCTCGACTACCAGCTGAAGAAGTGCAGCGGGCCGTGCGGCGACCGGATTACGCCCGAAGAGTACCAGAAGCTCGTCGACGGCACGGCCGCCTTTCTGCGCGGGCGCAAAGGAGAACTGGTCGAGAGCCTGCAGGCGCAGATGGCCGATGCCGCTGCCGGAGAGCAGTTCGAGAAGGCGGCCCGTTTCCGCGACCAGATCCGCGCCATCGAGCAGACCCTGACGCGGCAGACCGTGGCGCGCTATTCCGGCGCCGACAGCCACGTGCTCGGGCTGGCCCGCGAGGGCGAGCGGGTGGCGATCGTCGTCCTCGAGATTGTCGACGGCCGCCTGGAGAACAAGGCCGAATTCTTTTTTCCCGATCTGCCCGAAGACGACGACGTCATCGTGGCCGACTTTCTCTCGCAGTATTATCTGGCCGGGGCCCATGGCGACGACGATGAAATCGCGGCCGCGCGCGTCATCCCGCGCGAAGTCGTGCTGCCGCTCGAAATTCAGGGGGCCGACGTGCTGGGGGAGCTGCTCGGTGAGGCGGCCGGGAGGGTGGTGGCGCTGGTCACCCCGCAGCGGGGGGTGCGGGCCGAACTGCAGCGCATGGCCGAGAGCAACGCGGCCGAGGCCCTGCGCAAGAAGAAGGAAGAGGCCGACATCGCCGACGTTCCCCTGCAGGTGCTGCAGGAGAAGCTGCACCTGCCGCGGCTCCCCCGGCGCATCGAGTGCTTCGACATCTCGAACACGATGGGCACCGGGGCCGTGGGGAGCATGGTCGTCTTCACCGACGGCAAACCCGATCGGTCCGCCTACCGGCGTTTCAAGATCAAGACGGTGCACCAGGCCGACGATTTCGCCATGATGGGTGAAGTGCTGCGCCGCCGCCTCAGGCGGGGGCTCGATGAGGGGCTGCTCCCCGACCTGCTCATCGTCGACGGCGGCAAGGGGCAGCTGGCCGTGGCCGTGCACGTGGCCCAGGAGCTGGGGATCGAGGGGATGGGGATCGCCGGGCTCGCCAAGTCGCGGATACTCGATGCCGACCCCTACGCGACCGAAATCAGCCGTTCCGACGAACGCCTCTTTCTCCCGAACCGCAAGAATCCGGTCATCCTGGCGCGCAACTCCTCGGCCCTGCACCTAGTGACCTTTCTGCGCGACGAGGCCCACCGTTTTGCGGTTTCGTACCACCGCCTGATCCGGCGGAAAGGGATCAAGAGCCGGCTGGCCGACGTGCCCGGCGTGGGTCCCAAGCGCCAGCGGGCCCTGCTGCGCGCATTCGGGTCGGTGCGCGCCATGCGCGATGCCGGGGTCGACGAACTGGCCGCCGCCGAGGGAATGTCCCGCACGGCCGCCGAGCGGGTCTACGCGTTTCTCCACCCCCCTCACGCACCCGAAGAGGCGGGCCCGCTCCCGTCCGAAGCGGGCGCCGAGACCCTCGAAAACCCCGCAGAAAGCGGCTCGGCAGAGGCCGGGAGACCGGAGGGGACCGCCCGGCGCCCCTCCCGCTGATTGCACGGGCGCGACCGCCCGCCGGGCGGTATAATGTAGGTTTCCTCTCCGTACCCGACATGGCACTTTCAGGCAGCCTCCGCACAATGGAAATTTCGGAGCTGTTGCAATGGATTGCAAACAGCCAGAAAACCGGTGTGCTCACCCTGCAACGCGACCGGACGACCAAGCGTATCGGGTTCGGCGACGGCAAGGTGGTCTCGGTCGAGTCCAACGATCCGGCTGAACATCTGGGGCAGTACCTTCTGGCCTACGGCAAGATCGACGCCGAGAGCCTGAAACGGGCCTTCTCGGTGCAGGAGAAGACGGGACTGCGCCTCGGCGAGATTCTCGTGGAGGTGAACCTGCTCAAGGAGGCCGACCTCGAAGACTCGCTGCGCATTCAGGCCGTGGAGATTCTCTACAACCTGTTTCTCTGGAGCGAAGAGGGGTCGTTCACGTTCGACGACGAAGCCGAGCCGCTGCGGGCCGGGCTCGACCTCGAGCTCTCGGGCATCATCATGGAAGGGGTCTACCGCTACGACGAGTGGAAGCGGTACCGCGAGGTGTTTCCCTCCGACAACGTGGCCATCGAGTCGGCCGGCGCCTGGGAACCCGCTTCGGACGAAGATCGCCTGCTTTCGCGCCTGATCGCGCAGCGCAAGAGTATCGGGGAGATCTGCTACGAGTTTCGCACCAGCAAGTTCAACACCTACAGCCGTCTGTACGAGCTGTACGAAAAGGGGGCCGTGCGCGTTTCGCGGCAGGAGGCCCCGTCGGCTCCCGACGCCGTGACCGCGCCGGTCGCTCCGGGCGCTGCGGGCGCCAAGGTTCCCGATCTGCATGATCTCTTCGACGAGGCCTTCGCGGCCGTGCGCGAGCGGCGCTACGAACAGGCGCTGCCGCTGCTCGAGACGGTGCAGCGGCGCGGCCGCGACGAAGGCGCCGCCCAGGACATCATCGACAAGGCAGAGCGCACGTACCGCGACATCCTGATTACGCGCTTCATCGATCCCCACAAGATCCCCAAGGTGACCCTTCCGCCCAAGCTGCTGACCGAGAAGAAGTTCTCGTCGGCCGAGGGCTATCTCATCAGCCGCATCGACGGCACCTGGGACGTCGCCTCGATCATCCGCATCAGCCCGATTCCCGAGAGCGAGGCGCTGGGGATCTTCAAGAAGTTCATCGACGACAACATCATCGTTCTGACCTGACAGCTTTCTATGCGTGAGTACACCCCGAGTTCCATCGAGTCCAAGTGGCAGGCCGAGTGGGCGCGGCGCGAGGCCTTTCGTGCCGGGCGCGCCGACGGACAGAAGTATTATCTGCTCGAGATGTTTCCCTATCCGAGCGGCCGCATCCACATGGGGCACGTGCGCAACTACTCCATCGGCGACGCCATCGCGCGTTTCCGCCGGCTGCAGGGGTTCGACGTGCTGCACCCGATGGGCTGGGACGCCTTCGGCATGCCCGCCGAGAACGCGGCCATCAAGCACAAGGTGCATCCGGCGAAGTGGACGCGCGAAAATATCGCCTACATGCGCGAACAGCTCCAGAAGATGGGCTTCAGCTACGACTGGAAGCGTGAGGTGGCCACCTGCTTTCCCGAATACTACCGCTGGGAGCAGAAGTTCTTCATCGAACTGTATCGCAAGGGGCTCGCCTACAAGCGCATGAGCGTCGTCAACTGGTGCCCCGCCTGCATGACGGTGCTCGCCAACGAGCAGGTCGAGCAGGGGCTCTGCTGGCGCTGCGACACCCCGGTCGAGGCCAAGGAACTCGAACAGTGGTTTCTCAAGATTACGGCCTATGCCGAGGAGCTGCTGGCCGATCTCGACAAGCTGGCCGACGGCTGGCCCGAGCGCGTGCTGACCATGCAGCGCAACTGGATCGGCAAGTCGGTCGGCGCCGAGATCCGCTTCGACGTTGCCGATTCTGACGAGTCGATTACCGTTTTCACGACGCGCCCCGACACGCTGTTCGGCGCGACGTTCGTCAGCCTGGCGCCGGAGCACAAACTCGTCGAAAAGCTCATCGCCGGTCGTCCCGAAGCGGCCGCCGTGCAGGCGTTCGTGGCCAGGGTCAAGGCCATGGACAAGATCGAGCGCACGGCTGAAGGGGGCGAGAAGGAAGGGGTCTTCACCGGGGCCTGGGCCGTACATCCGCTCGACGGACGCCGCATCCCCATCTGGGTCGCCAACTTCGTCCTGGCCGAGTACGGCACGGGCGCGGTCATGGCGGTTCCCACGCATGACCAGCGCGACTTCGAGTTTTCAGCCAAATACGGGCTCGACCGCATCGTGGTCGTTCAACCCGAGGGCGAGCCGCTCGAGCCGGCCGCGATGAAACAGGCCTGGGACGGTCCCGGAACGCTCGTTCGTTCGGGCGCCTTCGACGGCATGCCCGGTGACGAGGCCAAGTGGGCGATCGCGGCGGAGCTGGAGAAGCAGGGGAAGGGGAAGAAGAGTATTACCTACCGCCTGCGCGACTGGGGCATTTCGCGCCAGCGCTACTGGGGCGCCCCCATCCCGATGATCTACTGCGCGAAGTGCGGCGTCGTGCCCGTGCCCGAAGACCAGCTGCCGGTCACGCTGCCCGAAGACGTCGAGTTCACGGGCGAAGGGGGCAACCCGCTGGCGCGCAACCGGTCGTTCTACGAGACCGCCTGTCCGACCTGCGCGGGACCGGCCCGCCGCGAGACCGACACCATGGATACGTTCATGGAGAGCTCGTGGTATTTCCTGCGGTACTGCTCGGTCGACGAGTCGCAGGCCCCGTTCAAGCGCGAAGACGTCGATCGCTGGATGCCCGTCGATCAGTACATCGGGGGGATCGAGCACGCCGTGCTGCACCTGCTCTATTCCCGCTTCTACACGAAAGCCCTGCGCGACCTGGGGTACATCGGGGCCGACGAGCCGTTCGCCCGCCTGCTCACGCAGGGCATGGTCATCAAGGACGGCGCGAAGATGAGCAAGAGCAAGGGCAACGTGGTCGATCCCGACGAGCTCATCGGCAAGTACGGGGCCGATACGGCGCGCATGTTCAGCCTCTTTGCCGCCCCGCCCGAGAAGGACCTCGATTGGAGCGACCGCGGCGTCGAAGGGGCCCACCGCTTTCTGAACCGGCTGTGGAACACGATCATGACGCACCGCGACGCCGTTCTTTCGGCCGGCCCGGTGCAGGCGGCGGAGCTGGACGAAGGCCTGAAGACCATCCGCCGGCAGGTGCACAAGACGCTGCAGAAGGCGGCCGTCGACATCGGCGAGCGGTTTCACTTCAACACCGCCATCGCCGCCGTCATGGAGCTGCTCAACGCGCTAACCGACGACCTGAACCGCCGCGGCTCGCTCACGGGAACGGCTGCCGCCGTTTATCGGGAAGCCTTCACGTTTCTGCTCTTCATGCTGAATCCGATCGTGCCGCACGTCACCGAGGAGCTGAGCGCCGAGCTGGGCATGGCGCCGCTGTGCGACAGCCGCTGGCCGGCCGCCGATGCCGAGGCCGCGCGCGACGAGGCCCTCGAGATTCCCGTGCAGGTAAACGGAAAACTCCGCGGCAAGATCACCGTGCCGGTGGGCACCGGCCGCGACGCCCTCATCGCGCTCGCCCAGGCCGAGCCGACGGTGCGCGGCTGGGTCGAAGGCAAGGACGTGGTCAAGATCGTGGCCGTGCCCGACCGGCTCGTCAACATCGTCGTGAAGGGGTGATGCGCAGAGCGCTTGCCATCACCGTGCTGCTGCTCGCCGGGTGCGGCTACTCGTCGGTCGCCGGGCGGATGGCGCCCGACCTCGGGCCCGAGGTCCGTTTCGCGCCGTTCATCGTGCGCAACCAGACTCCCGAGCTGTCGGTCACCCACACGGTCACGCGCGCCCTGCGTTCGGAGCTCGGCCAGCTGGGCCTGCTCGGCGGCGGCGGCGAACGCCTCGTGCCCGAAATCCAGGTGCGGCGTATCGTCGACGTGCCGGCCTCGTACGGCGCCGGCCGCGTCATCGAGTACCTGGGCTACCTTTCGATGGACGTTGTCGTCTACGACCGCCTGCGCAGCACACCGCTGCTCGCGGGGACCCAGGAGATCCGCTACCGGTACGATTACAGCCGCAACCCGCAGGTCATGCAGCAGCTGCGCATGGCCGCGCTCGAACAGGCGCTGCGCGCCTGGACCTCGCGGTTTCTCTTGCAGGTCTCGACCGCACTCGAGCTGCCGGCGGCCGTGCCCGTGAGCGCCGAGGCGGTGACCGGGCCCACGCCGAGGCCGGTGACGGCGCCGGCCGATTCGAGTCCGCTCACGCCCCCGGGTTCGCCCTTCGAGGGGCCCGATCTGCCGCCCATCGATCCGCGGGGCGCCCCATGATGCACGACGGTTTCGTTCGCAAGGTCCGCGAAAAGAGCCTCAAGCCGGTGGTCGTCGTGTACGGCAGCGACGAGTATCCGATCCACCAGATCGTCAAGGCGATTCGCGAGACCTACGGCGGCGGGTCGATGGCCCAGTTCAACGTCGACGAGCTGAGCGGCGCCGCCGTCACCTGGGATGCCGTGCTCGAGCGGGCGCGCACGCTGCCCATGATGGCCTCGCAGCGGCTCGTGCTGGCGTGGAATGTCGAGAAGATTCTCAAGAAGGGTACGCCGGGCCTCGAAGAGGCCGAAGCCTATGTCGCGGCCCCGTTCGCCGAGACGCTGCTCGTGCTCATCGCGGCCGAGATGGACAAGCGCACCCGGTTCTGGAAGGCGCTCGTCGAAGGCAAGGCCGATGTCTTCGAGAGCCGTCCGCCGCGCCTGCAGGAGATTCCCGATCTGGCCGTCGCCTTCGCGCGCCAGGAGGGCAAGAAGCTCGATCGCGAGGCCGCCGAGCTGCTGCGCGAGCTGGTCGGGGCCGAGCTCATGTGGGTGGCCAACGAGGTCAAGAAGCTTTCGCTGTACGTCGGCGAGCGGGCCGAGATTACGGCCGACGACGTGCGTGAGCTCATGGCCGACGTGAGCGCCCATCAGGTCTGGGATCTCACCGATGCGCTGGCCGCGCGCAACTTTGAAGCCTGCGTCAGGCTGCTCGAAGGGCTGCTTCGCGACGGCGCCCAGCCGCCGATGATCTTCGGCGCCCTGGCGGGGGAGCTGCGCAGAATCGCCAAGGTCAAGAAGCTGCAGGAGGCGCGCGTCGGCCGCGACGCCATGATCCGGGCGCTCGGCATGACCGACAAACAATCGTTCTTTCTGGGCAAAATCGTCGAGAACGCCCGCCGGTTTTCAGCGGGCCAGCTGGCCAACATCGGCCGCCGGCTGAACGAAACCGACTTCCGCCTGAAGCGCAGCAGCCAGCCCGCGCACCTCGTGCTCGAGAATCTGATCGCCGACATCTGCTTCATGCGCTGACGCGCCCGCGGCTGCCGGGCAATGCCCGATGGCCGATTCCACTTCTCAAGCGCCAAGCGCCAAGCGCAGAGCGCCAACGAAACAAGAACCTGCTGCATCAGGTCCTTTCGGATAAATCGTCAATCGTAAATTGTCGATCGTAAATTGCCCCGATTCGTCACTCGTCACTCATGACTCGTCACTATTCGTAAATCGTCAATGGTATAATGGGTGGTCGTATGACCGCTTCGCTCCCGTCCCGGATACCCCTGTTTCCGCTTCCGGACACGGTGCTTTTTCCCCACGTTCCGTTGCCGCTGCACATCTTCGAGCCCCGGTACCGGACGATGATCGAAGAGGCCCTCGCCGGGCCGCGCGTCATCGGCATGGTCATGCTCAAGCCCGGCTGGGAGCCTGCGTATCAGGGGCGCCCGCCGATTTTCCGCGTGGGCTGCGCCGGCATCATCTCGCAGCACGAGCAGCTGCCCGACGGCCGCTACAACATCGTGCTGCTCGGGCAGTCGGCCTTCTCGGTCACCGCCGAAGACGATTCGCGCCCCTACCGCATCGGTCACGTCGTCTACCGGCCCGATGCCCCGCCGGAAAATCCCGCCGAGATCCGCGAGATGCGCGCCCGTCTGCTCGCGCGCATCAACAGCCTGGCCCGGTCGGGCGGGGCGGCCGGCGATCTCGTCGACGAGCAGTCGACCGGGCCCATCCCCGACGTCGAGTTCGTCAACGTGCTCGGCGCGCTGCTCGACCTGAAACCCCTCGAAAAACAGGCTCTGCTCGAGACCTCGGGTACCGCCGCGCGGTACCGCAAACTGCTCGATCTGGTCGAGTTCTGGGGCCTCATGCAGGGGCGGCCGCGCGGGCCCGTGCAGTGATTCCCGAACGCGCCGAACACGAGCCTGCCCATGAAGATCTGCTCGCGGCCCTGGAGACGCTGGGGCTTTTTCCGCCCGTGGGGTGGACGCAGATCCGGAGCGCCTACCGGCGCCGGGCCCGTGCCCTGCACCCGGATCGGAACCCGGGGGCCGATGCCGCCGAGGCGATGGCCGAGTTGAACCGGGCCTACCGGTTGCTGCAGGGGTATGTGGAATCGTTCCGCTACCGCTTCGACGAAGCCGAATATCTCGAGCAGCATCCCCGCGAACGGCTCCGCAGACAGTTCCGCGTCGACTGACGGTCAGGCAGGGGGTCGAAACGTCCCGCGCGCAGGTGCCGCCAGCAGGGTGCGTAATCTTCGGCGCCGCGCGTGAGGGCCGTGGCTTGCAGTTGCAAGGCGTCCGCGTCGAAGACATACCGGTCTGCCGTGACGCGGCAACGCAGCAGATGCGGCCATGCCGGCCCTAACCCCTTTCAGGGAACAGGGCTTTTTCTAGGCGGCTGCCGCGTTGCGCCTTCGTCGCCGAGGCACGAGCTCGATTCCTTGCCGCGCCTTGCAGCCCCCTGAAAACGCACCCTGTGCGCGCTCACGGGAATCTTGCAACACCCCGCTAGTGCCGCGGCGGGTAGAAGGGGAGGGGAACGATCCAGACCTGGCGGCCGTCGGCGCGCAGATCGCCCGCCGTGTCTTCGACGTGCTTCTGGACGTAACCGAGGCCGATGGGGCGCCCGCGCAGGCTCAGGCTTACCACCGACGAATGAATGACGCCGACCGCCCGCTCGCCCGAGAAGACCTCGGTGCCGGGGGCGACGGGGCCCCCCTCGATGGAAAAGCCCACGAGACGCCGCGCGGGTTCGCCGCGGGCATCGATGCGGGCGATGATCTCCTGGCCGACGTAGCAGCCCTTGCGAAACGAGATGGCCCGGTCGCCGAGCCCGGCCTCGAGCGGTATCGTCTGATCGGTCAGCTCGACGCCGAACCGCGGCACCCCCGCCTCGATGCGCGCCATTTCGAGCGCCGTCCACCCGACCGGCCGGAGACCGAGCGCTTCGAGCCGTTCGAGCAGACGGGAGACGAGGGCCGGCGGCACGAACAGGTCAATTCCCGGTTCGCCGATGAGTGCGTTGCCCGCCATGCGCAGCGTCTCGCCCTCGAAGGCGAAGGTGCGCTGCTCGAGATCGGCGGGAGGGCGGCCCACCTGGCCGGTGAGCGCCGGAAGCACGTCGCCGAGCGTACTGCCGAAGAGTCCGAGCTGGGCGATGCCCGCCGTACGATCCTCGAAGTCCACCTGTTCCGTGAAATGGTACTTCTCCAGATAGGCGAGCACGGCGGCGGTTGCCTGGGGTTCGACGTCGAGCAGCAGGCCGTCGTCGACATCGCTGACGCGGGCATCGGCCACCATGCGCCCCCGGGCCGTGAGAAAGGCGCCGTAGACCGCGCGGCCGTCCCGCTGCAGAACGTCGTTCGTGAAGAGCGCCTGCAGAAACTGCGCGGCCTCGGGGCCCGTCAGCGTGATGCGGCCCCGGGCGCTCCGGTCGACCCACCCGGCGCCGCGCCGCAGGGCCTGGATTTCCAGCGCGGTATCGCCGTAATCGGCGGGAACCTCGATGCCGTGGGTGATCTCGAACCGGGCGCCGCGAGCGGCGTGAAGATTGCGTGCGTTCATCGCTGTGCCGATGGCCGGGGTTGGCGTATAATACAGGGAAGTAACAGTGTAACAAAGGACGGACCGCTCACGCGGAGAACTTGGGATTCGGACGCACGCTCATCGTCGAAGACGACCCCGCCATCCGCCAGTCGCTCGCCGACGTCTGCCGTCTCTTTCTTCAGATCGAGCCTGAACAGGCGGGCACGGCGCGCGAAGCCGTCGCGCTGGTCGAGCGACACCGGCCGGCCGTGCTGCTGCTCGATCTGGTGCTCCCCGACGAATCGGGCGAGTGGGTCATCGCCCAGATCCGCGAGCGCGGGTGGTCCGACGACGTGCGCATCATCGTCATGTCGGCGCAGAACGAGATGCAGGACAAAGCGCATGCCGTGGGCGCCTGGGATTCGCTCGAGAAACCGTTCTCGCTCCAGGTCGTCACCGAAAAACTGCGCAACGCCGGGGCCATGTAGCTGCGGGTCCGCGCCGCCGCCTTACCGATCGGCACCGGCGGCCGGCCGCACTTCGCTGCGGTCTTTGAACACGAACGGCACGCCGATATCCGCTTGGGTCCGGATGACCAGTTCGGCATCGGGAGCATTCACCGTGAACTCCACCACGGTTCCCGTACATTCGACGAATTCGTCGTTGCGGCGGTGTACGAAGGCAACCAGATCGCCGATTCTTACTCTCATCCTGCTCCTCGGCTTCGGGTTGTAGGTCGGGCGGGTTCTATTTTCGCAGACACGGATCGCCTGTGCCACCGATCGCAGCAGAAACTTCTCCGGCGCGTGCGTTTGCGCGCGGTTTCGGCTTGCCCGGCGGGTCGGCGAAACGTATCCTGTAACTTCTCCTCGACGCGGAGTCTGCTGTGAGTCGGCTGTTTCTTCTTCTCGGGGCCCTCAACGGGCTGCTCGCCGTCGGATTCGGAGCGTTCGGCGCCCACGGACTGCGGGCGCGCGTGACACCCGATCTGCTTGCCGTGTGGAATACGGGGGCGCAGTACCACATGTACCATGCGCTCGCGCTGCTGGCGGTCGCCGTCTTTGCGGCGCATTACCCTGATGCCGCGCTGCTGCGCGCGGGGGGCTGGCTCTTTCTGGGCGGCATTGTCGTGTTCTCGGGCAGCCTGTACCTGCTCGCATTCACGGGCCTGCGCTGGCTGGGAGCCGTCACGCCGCTGGGGGGCGTTGCCTTTCTCGCCGGCTGGGCCTGCCTCGCCCTCTTCGCGCTGCGCCTGCGCTGACTCTGCCGATTACGCCGTCGCCGCCGCTGTCTGCGTCCGGACGGCCCTGCCTCGCGATGCATGGCCGTCGCTTTTCGGCACGCTGCGGTGTCTGGCCGGGTCGGTCGTGAACTCGGCGTGGCCGTAACTGACCAGCAGTTCGTTGATTCGCCGGACCAGCAGCATATCGGCGAGCCCGTTCACGACGGGGATGTGCTCGGCCGCGATGTGGGCGACCATCTGCGGAACCGCGTAGGCCTGGAATGCGGCAAACAGCGCATAGTCCTTCAGGTCGGGCACGACGCCCATCTGCTTCGCCTTCCACGCCGGGAGCGGAAAGCCGTGGCGGAAGAAGACCTTCGACACACTGCGCTCGACCGTGTTCACCACCCGGCTGCGCAGGCTGCGATCGTTGGGCAGGTAGGCCTGCATCGTCGCACGCACGAGGGCGCCGTTGGTGGCGTCGTCGTACCCTTCGCGCAGCGTGCCGGCGCCCGCCAGGGCCATGCCGAAGATGTCTTCGGGCGTCTCGGGAAGCAGATCGCCGGGCAGGCCGAGCATGAAGCACTGATGTCGCGAGAGTTCGACGATGGCGCGTTCGCGGCGCGTGAACGGCCGCTTCGCCCTCACGGCCTTCAAGGCCGTCAGGGTCGCCGCCATCATGCCCGCGGGGAGCTGGTCGATCTGGGGGATGGGCACGCCGTAAACGGCCGGGTCCCAGCGCTCGGCATGCAGGAGCAGGCTTGCCCGCACGATGGAGTGCATCAGGCGCACCATGGCCGCCGCGCGAAATCCGGGACCGAAGCGATCGAGGGCGTTGGGGAGGGTCGCCGTCGTGAAGAAGCTCGTCGTCTCCTTCACGCGCTGCACCGACGAATTGTTCGAGAGCGCGCCGGTCACCGCCATCGGCAGGCCCGCGTACTTGTTCGTGAAGGTGGCGATGAACGCGCCGCGGATCATGAAGGGGACGAGAATGGCCATCGGCGCGCGGCTCGAACGGGCCCCCTGCGCCGACAGTCGGCGATCGATCCAGTCGGGGGTCTGCTCCATCGAGGCGATGAAGCGCACGAGTTCGGGCGGCGCATCCTTGACGGCGTCGATACCCTTTTCGCAGGCGAGCGTGAGCATGTCGACCAGCTTGCGGAACCCGTACGTACGCAGCAGCGCCGCGTAGGCGTCGGCCACACTGTCGCCCATCATCGTGTAGGCCAGGGCGCGCTCGACCCGCTCGGTATCGCGCAGGAGGCCGGGGCGGTATCTGCGGGCCAGGGATGCGGGCAGAATCGTCTGCACCTCGGGATCGGCCGTGAAGCGCTCGGGAACCAGGTCGAAATCGATGTTTCCGTAGAGCGCCGGGATGGCGGTCTTCTGGGCGCGCACCTGCGCCTTCAGCTCGGCGAGAGGGGTCTTCATCGGGGGAACTCCTTGGCCGGGGGCGGTGCACCGGGCGATCGGCGCCGGGTCCCCGGAATCTTCAGCCTACCATAGGGTAGGCAATTCCGCGCCTGGCGTCAATGCGCTTCCCTGCGGCTGAAATTCCCTGGCCGGCCCGAAGTGGAAATGCAAAAGGGCCCTGCGCGTGCGCAGGGCCCCTGTGATTGGATGACGCAATGGTCTGCAGTCTCAGACGGCCGCCTGCCCGCGCCGCTGGCGCACGGCATCGGCCAGCTCGCGCAGCATGCCGTCGGTGGCGTCCCATCCGATGCAGGCGTCGGTGATGCTCTGGCCGTAGGTCAGCTCGACCCCCGGCTTGAGATCCTGGCGGCCTTCTTTCAGATGGCTCTCGACCATGACGCCGAAGATGCGCTGCTCGCCGTGGCGGATCTGCCAGGCGACGTCGCGGCCCACTTCGAGCTGCCGCTGGTATTCCTTGCGGCTGTTGGCGTGGCTGAAGTCGATCATGAGCCGCGGGCGCAGGCCCACCGCCTCGAGTTCGGCCGAGGCCGCCTGGATGTTCGCGGCGTCGTAGTTCGGGGTCTTGCCGCCGCGCAGGATGACGTGGCAATCGGGGTTGCCCGACGTCGAGACGATGGCCGAATGTCCCGTCTTGGTGACGGAGAGAAAATGGTGCGGCACGCTGGCGGCGCGGATGGCGTCGATGGCGATGCGCAGATTGCCGTCGGTGCCGTTCTTGAAGCCGATGGGGCACGACAGGCCCGAGGCGAGTTCGCGGTGCACCTGGCTCTCGGTCGTGCGCGCCCCGATGGCGCCCCAGCTGATCAGGTCGCCGATATACTGCGGGGTGAGCACGTCGAGGTACTCGGTGCCCGCCGGCACGCCCATGGAGTTGATGTCGAGCAGCAGGCCGCGGGCGATGCGCAGGCCGTCGTTGATGCGGAACGTGTCGTCGAGGTACGGGTCGTTGACCAGCCCCTTCCAGCCGACGGTCGTGCGCGGCTTTT
Organism: bacterium; assembly: GCA_041690355.1. Lineage (GTDB taxonomy): Bacteria > J088 > JAWLBW01 > JAWLBW01 > JAWLBW01 > JAWLHK01. The sequence goes on from JAWLHK010000006.1 coordinate 46,605, forward strand.
CGAAATAGACGCGCATGACGACGATCAGGGCGTCCGAAAGCTCATCCTTGAGGACGCGCAGCCGCTCGGCATAGTCGAGAGCCGCCTTCGGGTCGTGAATGGAGCAGGGGCCCACGACGGTGACGAGACGGTCGTCCTGGCCGTGCAGCACGGCGTGAATCGCGTCGCGCGTGCCGGCCGTGGTCTGCGCGGCCGCCTCGGTGATCGGTCGCTCGGCGATGAGGTCCTGCGGCGTCGAAAGCTCTTTGATCTCGCGGATGCGGATGTCGTCGGTACGGTAAGGCATCTGTATATCTTATCCAATCGGTTCAGCGGGCTCCAGCCGCGGCAGAAGGCGCGCGGAGGCCCGGGGAGGGCGGTTCGAAACGGGCCAGGTCGGCGGCCACCGAGACACTCTCGTCGACGAGGGGGCGAACCGGATCTTCCGGTTCCTCCTGGCCTTTCGGAGCGGCCGCCTCTGTCGGATCGGCAGACTGCTGCAGGACGTCGGCGATGCGCACGACGGCCCCCTGCGCGATGCGTTCGGCATGCTTGCGGCGGATGCTCGCGAAGGCTTCGCTGGCGGCGCGGCGTGCCTTCGACTGCTCGGCCAGACGCCGTATCGTTTGGGCCTCGACGGGTATCCAGCGTTCGGCAGGCTTCAGGCTGTTGGCCTCGCGCGAAAGAAACGGGGCGATGCGCTGCGAGGGGAGCGAGTTTTCGATGGCCCGCTCGCCGAGGCTCGGGTCGCTGAAGGGCGACGGAAAGGGGATGTCGACGCCGACGCCGTCCTGCTGGGTCGACTTGCCGTCGGCCAGAAAGAACATGCCCATCGTGACCTTGATGGCCCCGGCTTCTTCAGGCAGATCGACGATGGTCTGGATGCTCCCCTTGCCGAACGTCCGGTCGCCGACGATGACCGCCCGGCGATAGGCCTGCAGGGTGCCGGCGAGGATTTCGGAGGCCGATGCGCTCAGGCGGCTGACGAGGATGACGAGCGGACCCGCATAGACGGTCTCGCCGTCTTCATCGGCCAGCACGCGCACGCTGCCGTCGGCGTCGCGGGTGGCCACGACGGCCCCGCGGTTCAGAAAGAGTCCGGCGATGCGCACGGCGCTGTCGAGCAGCCCGCCGCCGTTTTTCGACAGGTCGAGCACGATGCCGTCGACTTTGCGCGCGCGGGCTTCGAGCAGCAGGCGGCGCACGTCTTCATAGCTGTCGCGGCTGCCGCCGCCGAATCCGCCGTAGAAGGAGGGCAGGTCGATGACGCCCACCGTGAGCGTGCGCTCGCCCTGCTTGCGCGTTTCGTAGCGGATGCTCGCGGCCTGATCGCGAACGTCGATGCGGTCGCGCACGATGGTGACGTCGAAGGTTTCGTTGCGCGCGCCGTCCTTGCGCAGAACCGTCAGGGTGACCTTCGTCCCCTTCTTGCCGCGAATCATGCGCACGACGTCCTTCAGGTCCATGTCGATGACCGGCACGGGTTGCCCGGCCTCCTGGCGCACCGAGACGATGCGATCCTGCGGGCGCAGGCGGCCCGATCGATCGGCGCCCCCGCCGGGAATGATGCTTTCGACGATCGTGAAGCCGTCTTCGGAGAAGAGCGTGGCGCCGATACCCTCGAGCGAGAGCTTCATCTGGATCTCGAAATCCTTGAGGTCCTCCCAGGAGAAGAAGGAGCTGTGCGGGTCGAGCGTCGTGGCGAAGCTCTCGGCGAAGCGCGCGTAGACGTCGGTCGCCCGCAGCTCCGAGGCGCGGCGGGTCGCGAGTTCGTACCGGTGAATCAGCAGCCGCCGGGCTTCGGCCGGCTCGACGCCCCCCTGCAGGTAGTTGGCGATCTGGAAGTGGACGAGATTCGTGAGCAGCCCGCGCCGCGCCTTGGCCGTGGCCGGAAACTTGCGCTTCTCGGAATCGGCGGTGATGGAGGCATCGTGATCGAGCCGGTACTTCGGGCCGAGCAGCTTGCGCACGAAGGCTTCGTTCTCCCGGCTGCGGGCCAGCACGAGGGCGGGCAGGGCGTCGAGCACCGGACACTTGCCCTGGGTCATGGCGTCGAACGAAGCCGGCAGCTCCTTGCGCAGGCGTTCGACGTCGGCGCGCAGCAGGAGCGTACGGGACGGATCGAGGGCATCCGCCAGGCGTTCCGAGGCCTGGGTGAGAAGATCTTCGGCGAGCAGGCGCTGGCTGTAGTGCAGCTGCAGGTAGCCGTCGAGAACCGACGGCAGCTGGGCGCAGGCCAGGTCTGCAGCCTGCGCCGGGCGGCCGAAGGCGGCGCTCAGGGCGAAGACCAGAAGGGGCAGTGTGCCGGCGAGACGGCGCCGAAACGACGCCGGAAAACGGAGGGAGTGCATCATGAACCGTCTGGATATGATACAGGGTCGCGTCCGGTTCCTCCAGCGGCGTGCAGGGGATTGGTCTCCCGGCGGAGGGCAGGGTACACTGGACCGAATCCGTATGTTCACGCTTCACCCGCGCCTTGCCGAAGACACGGTGCCCCTGGGCCGGTTCGAGCTTTCACTCGTCCGCCTCATGGACGACGCCCGGTATCCCTGGTTCCTGCTCGTCCCCCGCGTGCCCGATGCCCGGGAGATTTACCGGCTCGCCGCGGCTGACCAGCAGCGCCTGTTGGCCGAGTCAGGCGCGCTCTGCCGGTGGATGGAGCGCGAGCTGCGCCCCGACAAACTCAACCTGGCCGCGCTGGGCAACGTCGTGCCCCAGCTGCACGTCCATCACGTTGCGCGCTACGCGGACGACGCCGCCTGGCCCCGGCCGGTCTGGGGGGTGCACCCGCCGCTTCCCTATGCGCCGGCCGCCCGGGAGGCCCTCGTCGCCCGGTTTCTCGCACGCCCGCCCGAGGGTTTCGTTCCCGACGGGGAGGAGAGAGCATGAGCCATTCTGCAGGCCGGGAACCCCGCGGCCGCTACCTGGCGACGCTTTCGCTGGCGTCGCTCGGCATCGTCTTCGGCGATATCGGCACCAGCCCGCTCTACGCGCTGCGCGAATGCTTCAGCGGCCCGCATGCCATCGCCGCGACCCCCGCGAACATCCTCGGGGTGCTGTCGCTCATCTTCTGGGCCCTGATCCTTGTCATTTCGGTCAAATACCAGGCCTTCGTTCTGCGGGCCGACAACCGGGGCGAAGGGGGCATCCTGGCCCTCACCGCCCTGGTGGCCCCCCTGCAGCGCTCGCCGCGCGCCCGGCGCAGCGTGCTCATCCTTCTCGGGGTGTTCGGCACGGCGCTGCTCTACGGCGACGGCATCATCACGCCCGCCATTTCGGTGCTGAGCGCCGTCGAGGGACTCAGCGTCGCCGCACCTTTCTTCGATCCGTACGTTCTGCCGATCACCATCGCCATTCTCGTCGGGTTGTTCGCCCTGCAGCGTAACGGCACGGCGCGCGTCGGGGCCCTGTTCGGTCCGGTGACGCTCGTCTGGTTCAGCGTTCTATTCGTACTGGGTATCTTTCGCATTGTCGACGCCCCTTCGGTGCTGCGGGCCGTGCACCCCGGCTACGCCATCGACTTCTTCGCCGCCGAGAAGCTGCATGCCTTTGTCGTGCTTGGCGCCGTCTTTCTCGTCGTCACCGGGGGTGAGGCCCTGTACGCCGACATGGGGCATTTCGGCCGGCGCCCGATCCGTCTCGCCTGGTTCGCGGTGGTGCTGCCGGCGCTCGTGACCAATTACTTCGGCCAAGGGGCCCTGCTCATGGTGAACCCTGCGGCAGCCGAGAACCCCTTTTACCGCCTTGCGCCGGCGTGGGCGTTGTATCCCCTCATCGCCCTCTCGACGGCCGCTACCGTCATCGCGTCGCAGGCTCTGATTACGGGCGCCTTCTCGCTCACGATGCAGGCCGTGCAGCTGGGCTACGCGCCGCGCATGGAGATCGCGCATACCTCGGCGTCTCAGTTCGGCCAGATCTACGTGCCCGGCGTCAACTGGGCGCTCATGGCGGCCTGTGTCGGGGTCGTGCTCGGATTTCAGTCGTCGAGCAACCTGGCCGCCGCCTACGGCATCGCCGTGACGAGTACGATGGTCATTACGGCGCTGCTCTTCTTCGCCGTCGCCCGCAGCCGCTGGCATTGGCCGACCTGGCTGGCGGCGCTGGTCGTGGGTTTCTTTCTCGTCTTCGACCTGGCCTTCTTCGGGGCCAACATCGTCAAGATTCCGAACGGCGGCTGGTTTCCCATTGTCGTGGCCGCCCTGATCTTCATCCTGCTCGTGACGTGGAAGCGGGGGCGCACGATTCTGGCCGAGCGCCTGCAGGCCGGCAGCCTGCCGATCGAGACGTTTCTCGAGAGTCTGCGGCGCAGCCCGCCGACGCGGGTCCCCGGCACGGCCATCTTCATGTCGGGAAACGTGCGCAATACGCCGCACGCCCTTCTGCACAGCATGAAACACTATAAAGTGCTTCACGAGCGCACGGTCTTCCTGGCCGTACAGACCGAAGAGGTCGCGCACGTTCCCGAGCGCGACCGCGTCAACGTCGAGTCACTGGGGCAGGGCTTCTACGCCATCGAGCTGCACTACGGCTTCATGCAGGAGCCCGACGTGCCGGCGGCGCTCCGGTCCCTGCGGCTCGACGATCGGCCGATTGAGCCGATGGCCACCACCTATTTTCTCGGACGCGAGACCCTGATCCCCACCGATCGGCCCGGGATGGCCGCCTGGCGCGAGCGTCTCTTCGCGAGCATGTCCCGCAACGCGCGCCCGGCGACCGCCTTCTTCCGTCTGCCGCCGAACCGGGTCGTCGAACTGGGGGCGCAGATCGAACTCTGACGGGGCGTGACGGCGGCCCCGGTTGTGCGCTACCATCCATCCCGCGGTTCTCTGCGGGCGGGCCCCTTCTCGAGCTGAGCCCGACGGTTCGCACGTCGATCCGTCGCGCCCAGTGCGGGAACCCTGCGTTTCCCCCGCGCTGCAGGGAGTTTCACTATGTCCGGAATGCCCGTTCTCGCCCAGACCGCCGGGCTGCTCGTGCTGTCGAATCTCTTCATGACCTACGCCTGGTATGGTCACCTCAAGACGCTCAACGCCCGCGCCTGGTACGTGGCCGCGCTACTCAGCTGGGGGGTGGCCCTTTTCGAATACCTGCTGCAGGTTCCGGCCAACCGGATCGGCTACTCCGCCTACAGCCTCGCGCAGCTCAAGGTGCTGCAGGAGGTCATCACGCTGGCCGTCTTCGTGCCGTTCTCGCTGCTTTTCATGGGGCAGCCGCTGAAGCTGGACTACCTCTGGGCGGGGTGCTGCCTGATCGGGGCCGTCTACTTCATCTTCCGCGCGTAGGCAGTATCCGTCGGTTGGGGAATCGTGATTGCGAACCGCTCAGAACATGAAGCGGCGCATCGAGATGTTCAGCAGCAGCCCCAGCGAAACCATGTTCAGCAGCAGGGCCGAGCCGCCGTAGCTGATGAACGGCAGCGGCACGCCGACGACGGGAAACAGGCCCAGGACCATGGCGATGTTGATGGCGGCCCCCCAGAAGTAGAGCGCCGTGATGCCGGCGGCCACGATCTGACCGAATCGATCCTTGGCGTTGAGCGCCACCTGCATCGCGAAGTAGAGCAGGGCGATCAGCGCGCCCATCGTCACGATGCCGCCGAGAAAGCCCCACTCCTCGGTCAGCACCGAGAAGATGAAGTCGGTGTGCTGCTCGGGGAGGAACTTGAGCTGCGCCTGGCTGCCGCTCATGAAGCCCTTGCCGGCGAACCCGCCCGAGCCCACGGCAATCATGCTCTGAATGATGTGGTACCCCTTGCCGAGCGGATCGCTCATCGGGTCGATCAGGGTCAGAATGCGCCCGCGCTGGTAGTCGTGCAGCAGAAACTCCCAGGCGACGAACGGTATCGGGAGGGCCATCAGCGTGAGCGTGACGAGCAGGCGGCGGTCGACCTTCACGAGCAGAAAAATCGTTCCGGCGAGCAGGATCTGGAACCCGGCCGAACCGAGGTCGGGCTGTTTCGCGATGAGCAGAAACGGGGCCAGCGCCATGAGGAGCGGAATGAACAACTCGCGCGCCGAGTAGCCGTTCGTGCGCCAGAACGACTGGAAATATTTGGCGAGGGCGATGATGAGCGCGAGCTTGGCGAACTCCGACGGCTGAATGGAGAACGAGCCGATGTCGATCCAGCGGCGCGCACCCATGGAGACGCGGCCGAAGGCCAGTACCCCCACGAGCATGGCGAATACGATGCCGTAGATGACGTACCCCAGCCGGTCGAGCACGCGGTAGTCGACGATCACGACCGGCACCATGGCGATGAGGCCGAGCGTGAACCAGAGCAGCTGCTTGCCGAAGTGGCTGCCGCCCGCGGTGGCGCTGTAGATGTTGATGAGGCCGATGGTGATGAGGACGAGACCGGCGATCAGCAGCTTGACGTCGAAGTTGCGGATGTAGCGTTTATCGAAGGCCACTGTCCCCTCCGTCGGCGGTGTGGACCGTCGCGCCCCCGTGGCGGTCGAAATCCTCGATGGAAACCCCCTGGCGCTCGGCCGTGAGTTCGAAGTAGCGGGTGAGCAGCTGTTTGACGAGCGGCGCGGCCGTCGACGAACCATGGCCGCCGTTTTCGACGAGCGCGACGGCGACGATGGTCGGGTTGTCGACCGGCGCGAAGCCGACGAACCAGGCGTGATCTTCGAGTTCAGCCGAGCCGGCCGAACGGGCGTCACCCTTGTAGCCGACGACCTGCGCCGTGCCGGTCTTACCGGCCATGCGGATGTTCTTGAAGGGGAGACGGCTCCAGTAGGCCGTGCCGCCCGGCTCGTTGACCACCGACGAGAGGCCGGCGCGCACGACGTTCAGCGTCGACGGCGACATCCGGATTTCGTCGTGCAGCACCGGTTCGTAGCGTTTGACGGTCTCGCCGTTCTCGTCGACCGCCGAACGGAACAGGTGGGGGCGGTAGACCTTGCCGCCGATGCCGAGCGCGCCGTAGACGGTGGCCACCTGCAGCGGAGTGGCGAGGTTGTAGCCCTGGCCGATGGCGACCGAGATGGTTTCGCCGGGGTACCAGGGCTCCTTGAACCGGTTCAGCTTCCACCCGCTCGAGGGAACGATGCCCCCTTTTTCGCCGTCGACGTCGATGCCGGTCGGGCGTCCGAGTCCGAGGTGCGAAGCGTATTCGGCCAGTTTGTCGACGCCGAGCTTTTCGCCCATCGTGTAGAAGAAGACGTCGCAGCTGTGCTTGATGGCGTCCTTGACGTCGACCCAGCCGTGCCCCGACGGTTTCCAGCAGCGAAAGGTGCGGTTGCCGAAGCGATAGTAACCGCTGCAGTAGACCTTGCTCCACGGGGTGACCGTCTTCGTCTCGAGCGCCGCGACGGCCGGAATGATCTTGTAGGTGGAACCGGGGGGATAGAGCCCGCGGATGGCCCGGTTCTCGAGCGGATGGTCGGGGTCGTCGCGCAGGCGGATCCAGTTCGTGCTCGAGATGCCGCCCGAAAACAGTTCCGGATCGTAGCGCGGCGAGTTGACGACGGAGAGAATCTCGCCGGTGCGCGGATCAAGTGCCAGCAGCACGCCGACCTTGTCCTTGAAGACTTCGCGGGCATAAAGCTGCAGATCGAGATCGAGCGTCAGGTGCAGGTTCGTTCCCGGTTTGGGGTCGTGCCGCCCGAGCTCGGCGATCTCGCGGCCCAGCGAGTCGACGCGCACCGTCTTGTAGCCGTCACGTCCCTTCAGGATACTTTCGTAGCGCCGCTCGATGCCCCCCTTGCCGATCTGATCGCCCTGCTGGTATCGGTCGTCCTCGCGCTCCGCATTCCACGCGTTCAGTTCGTCGGGGCTGATTTCCGAAAGGTAGCCCAGGAGATGAGGCGCGATGTCGCCGTAAATGTAGCTGCGTCGGCTTTCGACGGCGATATCCAGGCCGGGAAATTCGAAGCGGTGCGCCTCGAGGCGGGCGAGCTCGCTCCACGACAGGCCGCGCTTGATGGGCACGGGCAGGTAGCGGGGGCCGCGGTAATCCTGCAGCTTCTTGGCGATCGCGGTCACCGGCATGCTGACGGCGTCGCTCATGAAGCCGATGAGGCGATTTTTGTCGCGCACGTCTTCGGGTACGATACCGGCGACGTAGTTCGGCTTGTTGTCGATGATGAGCTTGCCGAAGCGGTCGCGTATCATGCCGCGCGAGGCCAGAATCTCCTTCATGCGGATGGAGTTTTCTTCACTCTCCTGCCTGAAGTGCGCCCCCTGGAAGATCTGCAGATACCAGAGGCGGGCGAGCATGAGCGAGAAAAAGGCCACGGCGATATAGAAGGCGATGCGGATGCGCGCCTTGAGGTATCGATCCTCGCCGTGTCCGAACGTAAACGCCATGGTCAGTCCAGTGCGATGCCGGTGCCGCCCCGGTGCAGGGGGGCCCAGCGCTCGTCGACGCGCGAGAGGTAGTGGAACAGCGGAACGGCCAGCAGGCTGTTGGCCAGCACGCGCCAGACGACGTCGGACAGCAGGATGGCGGCGTCTTTCTCGCCGATGATCAGCCGGAAGATGCCGGCCGCCAGAAGGTCGCTGACGGCGATCATGGCCGCGCAGAAGACCGCATGAAAGAAAACGCTCTCCAGAAAGACGCGCCCGCGGACGAGACCCGACAGGTAGTACAGCGCGGCCGCGACGATGATGTGAAAACCAAAATGGCTGCCGGAGAAGATGTCGACCAGGTAGCCCAGAAAGAGCGCCACGAGCGCAAACGACGGCCCCGGGCGGAAAAGGCCGAGATAGACGACGAGCAGCAGAACCGGGTCGACCACATGCGCCAGCGCAGGCCAGGGGGCCAGCAGGCTCGTCTTGCCGAGCAGCAGCGCAAACCCGAGGCCGGCGTAGATCAGGTGAATCACGGCTGGCTGGCCTCGGTGGCGGGTTCGGCGGTGTCGGGGGGCATCGCCGAGGGGATCGAGGGCATGGGGGCCGCCGCGGGCGCAGGCAGCGGCGTTGCGGCCCCGTCGATCGGCGTCGGCGCAGGGGTCGGAGAAACCGCAGGCTTCGGTCGCGGCCGAGGGCGCGGCCGGGTCGCGTCGGTGGCGGCGGCCGGGGTGCCTGGGTCGCGCGCCGGCTGCGCGGCGGCCGAAGGCGGCGTTGCAGAAGGCGCGGGGCGGGGCGCCGGAACAGGTTTTTCAGCGGGTTTCGAATCGGGCGCCGGTTGTGCATGCAGCGCCGGCTTCGGCGTGGGAGCGGGGGGCGGCGTCTGCGGGGGCAGATTGGCGCCGACGAGCTCGCGCGGGGCGGCCGGCGTCGGGACGGCGCGGCGGGGAATTTCAGGGGGTTCCGGTTCCGCTACGAGCAGCAGGGCCGGCACGGCAGGCTCCGTGACGGGAGACGGTGCCGAGACCGGCGCCTGAAAGGGGGGCATGGCGTCGCCTTCGCGGTAGCGCAGGACGAGCACGTTCTCGAGCCGGTGCACGGGAACCACGGTCTCGGCAAAGGCTTCCTGGAAGAGTCCGTAGGACTTGTGGCGCACCTCGGTCACGCGCGCGACCGGAATGCCCGCCGGATACATGCCGCCGAGCCCCGACGTGACCAGCAGATCGTCGGGGCGCAGGTCTTCCGAACGTTCCACGTAGTTGACGAAGACGCGCCCGCGGCCGCGCCCGTTGATGATGCCCCGCGCGCGGCTGCGCAGGCTGACGACCTCGACGGCGCTGTGCAGGTCGATCACCGGCAGCACTTTGGCCGAACGGCCGGCTACCGAGACGATGCGGCCCACGAGCCCTTCGTGCGTGGCCACCGGCATGCCTTCTGCAATGCCGTCCTCAGCGCCGACGTTGATCGTGAAGCTGCTGAACCAGGCCGAGCCGTCGAGCGCGATGATGCGTGCCCCCACGGCATCGAACCCGTTCTGTTCGCGCATGGCCAGCAGCCGCTGCAGGCGTTCGTTCTCGGTCGCGACGTTGCCGAGACGCATGAGTTCGCCGCGCAGGACGGCGTTCTCTTCGCGCAGGCGCTCGTTGTCGGCTTCGACGCCGACGAGCAGCACGTAGCGGTTCGCCGTGTTGCGCAGGAAGTCTGCGGTGCCCACCCAGACCTGCTGGGGGAAATAGGCGATGGTGTAGAGGACGCGCGAGGCGAAACTCAGCGTCCGGTCCTGCTTCCAGAAGATGGGAATCTGGAGGGCGAGGAGAAGAATGGCCACTCCGACCAGAAGGTGCCGGTATTTGCGCAGGAAAGCGAGCAACGGCCTTCTTCTCCTCTACCGGTCAGCTCGTGGCGACGCGCTTGAGCAGGTCCAGCTCGTCGAGCGCCTTGCCCGAACCGAGGACGACGCAGGAGAGCGGGTCTTCGGCGACGATCACCGGCAGACCCGTCTCTTCACGCAGCAGCACGTCGAGGTTGCGCAGCAGGGCGCCGCCGCCCGCGAGAACGATCCCCTTGTCGACGATATCGGCCGCGAGTTCGGGCGGGGTGCGCTCGAGCGCGATCTTCACCGCTTCGACGATGGCGTTGATCGGTTCGGCCAGGGCTTCGCGAATCTCGTCGTCGCTGATCGTGATCGTCTTCGGGATGCCGGCCACCAGGTCGCGGCCCTTGACTTCCATCGTCTGCTTGTCTTCGCTCGGATAGGCCGAACCCAGGGTGATCTTGATGATCTCGGCCGTGCGCTCGCCGATGAGCAGATTGTACGTGCGTTTCATGTACTGGACGATGGCCTCGTCCATCTTATCGCCGCCGATGCGCACCGACTTCGAGTAGACGATGCCGGCCAGCGAAATGACGGCCACTTCGGTCGTGCCGCCGCCGATGTCGACGATCATGTTGCCCGAGGGTTCGGTAATCGGCAGCCCGGCGCCGATCGAAGCCGCCATGGGCTCTTCGATCAGGTAAACTTCGCGCGCCCCGGCGCTCTCGGCGCTTTCGCGCACGGCGCGCTTCTCGACTTCGGTGATGCCGAAGGGGACGCAGATGATGATGCGCGGCTTGACCAGCGTGCGCCGGTTGTGCACCTTGCGGATGAAGTAGCGCAGCATGGCCTCGGTGACTTCAAAGTCGGCGATGACGCCGTCTTTCATCGGGCGGATGGCCACGATCGACCCCGGGGTGCGCCCGAGCATCTGTTTGGCTTCCTTGCCCACGGCGAGAACGCGCTTGCCTCCGCGGCCGTCGTTCTGTACGGCGACCACCGACGGCTCGCTCGCAACGATGCCCTTGCCCTTTACGTAAATCAGCGTGTTGGCCGTTCCCAGGTCGATGGCGAGATCGGAAGAGAACAGGCCGGCCAGCCAGTCGAAGATCATCAGAACACTCCTCTGGAGACGTCGGCGGACGCCTCCTTACCGCAATGCAGCCGACAGGTAACGTGAAAGTATAGCAAGAAGGCCGCGCAATCGGCAAGAAATCCAAGTATCCTCGCAGGGTTAGCGGCAGGGTTAGCGGCCGTTTTTCCGAGTCGGCTCTCGGGTTCGCTTCGTCTGCGCGGCTGAGCCGTCGGCGGGGGTTTCTGCTGGGGGAACTGCGTCACGCAGGGCGGGCGTCGTTCAGGCGCCGCTGATGACGACGGCGTCGCGAAGGGTGGAACCGCCGGCGGCAATGGGCGATAATATACCGATCGGCCGCGCATCGGGTTCCGCAGCGGGCGCCGGCACGGCCGCCAATCTACGGGCCGGTCACAGGATTACGCCGCATGATTTCCTTTATCTTCAAATTTTTCGTCTTTGCCGCCGCCGCCGGCTTCTGCTGGTGGATGTTCGACGTCGACTGGCAAGGGGGCGAGATACGCATCACGACCCGCTTTTCCGAAGAGGCCGGCCAGGCGCGCCGCCTCTGGGAAGAGTCGGGCAAAAAAGTCGACCGGGTCCGCGAAGAAGCGACCGATCGCGCCCGCCGTAGCGCAGACGAAACGGTCGACACGGCCCGCGCCGCCGCCCGCCAGACGGGCGCCCGCGCCGTCGACAATGCCAAAGGGCAGCTCCGTCTCGACGTTCCGGGCCTGCCGCCGCCGGCGAAAAACGCCCGGCCCATGGAGAACGTCGAGGCCGGCCGTGACGAGATCGGCGACATCATTCAGGAGGAAGCCCGATGAGCGTGTACGGGAAGAGCGGGGGAGGGCGCAGGTACGCGCTTGTGGTGGCCGCCGGCGCCTTCGGTGCATGGCTCGGCGCATGCGCGCACGCGGGCGACGTGGGGCAGGTGCCGCCGGCCGACGTCCTGTTCGCCGAGGCCGAACAGCTGGCGGCCGAGAAGCCGTTTCTCTGGTGGACCAGCGACGACTGCGACGAGGCGATCCCGAAGTATCAGCAGGTGCTCGACAACTATCCCTTCAGCCAGTTCGCGGTGCGCTCGAAACTGGGGATCGCCGACTGCTATTTCCGGCAGGAAGAATGGGCCGATGCCATTCTGCACTACCGCGACTTCGAGAAGATGCACCCCACGCACGCCGAGATCTGGATGGTGCGCTTCCGGCTGGGCGAAGCCTACGCCCGACTCCGGCTCGACTATGATCGTGACCTGGCCGACACCGAACAGGCCTACCTCTACTACAGCAAGGTCGCCTCTGCCGACAACCCCTGGCGCGCCGAAGCGGCAGCGCAGGCGGCCGACCTCGCTTCGGAGCTGGCCCGGAGGCTGCTCTACATCGGACGCTTTTACGAGCGTAAGGGAGAGGCGCTCTCGGCGCTCGACCGGTACGAGGCGGTGCTGGCCGCCTACCGGCAGACCGAAGAGGCCCGCGAGGCGTACGAGCGCGCGGCCGATCTGTACCGCAAGCTGGGCGACGAACAGAAGATCGCCGCGCTGCCGCGTCCGGCCGGCATACCGCCGGGCGGCGAAGAATGACGGCCGGCCGCGCGGTCGCCTTCACGCTGGTATTGCTGTCGCTCGCGTGCGTGCCCGGCGCGACGCCTGCCGAGAAGGCGGTTGAGACACTTGCCGTACGCGAGAAGGCGCTGAACGCGCGCGATCTCGACCTGTATATGACGACCATCGCCCCCGGCTACGGCGGCAGTGCGACCGGTCCTGCCGCCATCCGCGCACGCGCGTCGCGGCTTTTCGAGGGAATCGATGCCATCCGCTACTCCACCGACGAGCGTTCGGTTTACGAAGAACCCGACGGCCGCGTGCGGGTCATCCAGCGTTTCGTCATGGAACTCGAGCGCGAAGGCGTCCGCCGGAATCTGGCCGGACGGGAAGAGATCTTTCTGACCCCGCTCGACGGGCGCATGCTCATCGTCGACGGTCTGTAACCGGCGGCCCCGAAGATTTGCGAGCGTGGCACCGTTGCTGTACAGTAAGCGCACGGAGGTATGACGTTTTGACGCAGGCATCCGCCGAAAAAAAACGGCTGGGCGAAATTCTGGTCGAGCGCAGGCTGATCACGCCGGAGCAGCTGTCGGCTGCGCTGGAGTATCAGAAGAAGGATCCGCGTTCGCTCGGCGAGATCCTGCACAGCTTTCGGCTGCTCTCCGAAGAAGACCTGCTCAAGGTCCTTTCCATCGAGCTGGGCACCGAGTATTTTCCCACGAGCCACCTGCTCGACATGGAGATCTCGCCCCAGGCCTGCCGGCTGATGACGCGTGAACAGGCCAGCGAGTTCATGGTGGCGCCGCTCGATTACAACGAAGCGACCGACACCCTGCTCGTGGCCATGGCCTATCCGCAGCAGCTCGACGTCATTGACCGCGTTCGCGAACTCACCGGGCGCACCCGGGTCGAAACCTGCCTGTGCTTCGAGGGTTCGCTGTTTCGCCTCATTCAGCGCTGTTACCCCGAGATCCGCACCGAGCCGGTGCCCCCGGCAGCCGACGGCGATGACAGCTTCTTTCTCGGTTCCGAAGACGACACCGAGGCATTTCCCGGCATTTACGGCCACGGCCTCGACGATTCGCTCCTGACGGTCGACGAAGAGAATCCCCCTGAAGGCGAGGAATTCTTTCTCGGCGGCGAGGGGGCCGACAAGGGGCCCGGCGCGACCTCGGGCGTTTCGGGAAACCTCATGGATCTGGGGCTGCTCGAGATGCTCCAGATCATGGGCGCCAGCAACAAAACCTGTCTCATCCAGATCCGCAGAGCCGAAGAAGTGGCCGAGCTGTTCATGGAGAACGGGCGCATCGTTCACGCCATTCTGGCCGACCTCAAGGGCGAATCGGCCTTCTACGCCGTCATCGGCTGGTCCGAGGGGTACTTCCAGATCAAGACTGACGTGGCCCCCGAAGAGAAGACGATCAAGTCGTCGCTCGACGGTCTGATTCTCGAGGGCCTGCGCCTGCTCGACGAGCAGAACAACTTCGGCGGCTGAGGCCGGCGCCGCACCCGCTTTTTCCGCATAGCACACCGCCGCCGTCTGCACGGCCCCCGCGAGAGCTCGCTGGGCGGGCGCCCGCCTGGGCGCGTCTCCCGCCCGTGATAGCGTGGTAGTCAAGAAGGGGAACAACCAGAAACCGTTCGGGGGGATGGGAGGAAGAAGCCGTGCCTTCACATCTTGTCTATCAGGTCTACGGGGGAGACCGCTATCTGGCCCAGGCCCGTCACGCCCTGTGGTCGGCCCTGGCGTGGAGCGACCGCGACATCCGGATTCACCTGTACACCGATCGGCCCGCGGCATTCGCCGACCTCGACGGGCGGGTGACCCTGCACCGGCTGCCCGCGGGTAAGGTCGCCGAGTGGATGGGCCCGCTGGGCTACGTCCACCGCCCGAAAATCATGATGCTGCGCGACCTCACCGCGCAGGTTTCCGAGCCGGTTCTCTACTCCGACGTCGACACGCTGTTCGTCGGCCCGGTGGCGGGGGTCATGGCGCGCATCGGTCCCGAAGCGGCCGTCATGCACCGGCGTGAATATCCGGTCGCCGGATATCCGAGCGGCCAGATGCGCCAGCTGCGGCGCGATCTGGAGCGAAGCGGCGCCGGGGCCGAAGCGTTACAGGTGACCATGTGGAATGCCGGCGTCGTCGGGCTTCATCCCGAGCACTTCGCCTGGCTCGAACGCGTCACCGATCTCCTCGACGCCCTTTATCCGGTGAGCCGCATGGAGCTCGTCGAGCAGTACGCCGTGGGCGCCGTCCTGCAGCAGCGGGTTGCCCTGCGGCCGGCAGACGACCGCATCTTTCACTACTGGGACGACAAGGAGCGTTATCAGGCGGCTTTGGAAGCGCGTCTTGCGGCCTGGGCGAGCCTGCCCGCCGACGATATCGTCGCCATGCACCGGGCCGACCCGCTCCTTCTGCCGCCCGCCCAGCGCCCCCCGCTGGCCGCGCGGGCGCGCACCGTGCTGCGGCAACCCGGGGCCGCCTGGGAGCGCCACCGCATGCGCAGGGTGGCCTGAGGATGCGGTGGCCCCGGCATACCGAAGCGGCTTGACAATTTGGCAAGAATGGACCGATACTGACCTTGCGCCTCGCTCCGCACGAGGGGGAGGAGAAGATCGGGTGGTGGCACTCGGGGTTGGCCGATCTTCCTTTTGGGCTCGTGCGTGACGCGGGGCGTATTTTTGTCAATCCCCGCGGGCGCACCCTTCCGCCGCCCTGCGCCCCCCCCGCATTTCCCGTTCCGCGTAAAAAATGAGCGCCCCGCGGGGCGCTCGAGAAACGGGTAACCGCCTCGCTTACGCGACGGTGACATCCTTCGTCAGATAGACATCCTGAATGGCGTTCAGCAGCGCGATGCCGTCTTTCATCGGGCGCTGAAAGGCTTTGCGGCCCGAGATGAGGCCGGCCCCGCCGGCCCGCTTGTTGATGACCGCCGTGCGAATGGCCTCCTGCAGGTCGGTCTGGCCCGACGAGCCGCCGCCCGAGTTGATGAGGGGGGCGCGGCCGCTGAAGGAGTTGAGCACCTGGTAACGGCACAGGTCGATCGGATGATCCGACGTCAGGTCGGTGTAGACCTTCTTGTGGGTCTTGCCCACCTTGATGGCGTTGTAGCCGCCGTTGCAGTCAGGCTGCTTCTGCTTGATGATGTCGGCCTGAATCGTCGTGCCGAGGTGGTTGGCCTGGCCGGTCAGGTCGGCGGCGGTGTGATAGTCGACGCCGTCTTTCTTGAAGTCGGGGTTGCGCAGGTAGCACCAGAGAATCGTCACCAGGCCGAGCTCGTGGGCGCGCTCGAAGGCCTGCGAGATCTCCTGAATCTGGCGGCGGCTTTCTTCAGAGCCGAAGTAAATCGTGGCGCCGACGGCCACGGCCCCCATTTCGAACGCCTGGTCGACGCTGGCGAAGAGCACCTGGTCGTACGTCTCGGGAAGCGTCAGCAGTTCGTTGTGGTTGAGCTTCACGATGAACGGAATCTTGTGGGCGTACTTGCGCGAGACCGAACCGAGCACGCCGAGGGTCGAGGCGACGGCGTTGCAGCCGCCTTCGAGGGCGAGCTTGACGATGTTCTCGGGATCGAAGTAGGCCGGCTCGGGTGCGAACGAGGCCGCGGCGCTGTGCTCGATACCCTGATCGACCGGCAGGATCGACATGTAACCGGTGCCCGCGAGACGGCCCGTGTTGTAAATCGTCTGCAGATTGCGCAGCACGGCCGGCTTGCGGTCGGTCGGCATGAAGATCCGGTCGACGAAGTCGGGGCCGGGCAGATGCAGGTTTTCTTTGGGGAACTTGGCTTTGTGATTCAGCAGGCTGTCAGCTTCGTTGCCCAGCCATTCGGTAATCTTGTCGATCATGTCCACTTCCTCATGGTACGGCGTCAGCGCATTCCCTCCGATATGCTACACGGCCCCTGCGAACGCGGAATGTCGGTGAACATTTGCGGTGGCGGACCAGGCGGAACATTTCGGAGGGCGTCGCAGAGGGAGATCCGCTGCGGCGACAAACAGACTATCGCTCTACATGATAGCAGGTAGGTGAAAAGAAGGGGAGGGCTTCGCCAAGTTACGAGTGACGATTCAATTTACAATTTACGATTGACGATTGACGGTTCAGGCAAGCACCAAAAGAAAAACAGAAGGAGAGAAACGGACAAACGACAAACGAAGAACGAGAAACGAAGAACGAGAAACACGAACCGTGCTCCTTTCCAACTCTTGCCGGGCGCGCAAAAAAAAGCGCCCCGGTCAGGGGCGCTTTGTCGGAGCTGAGAGGGGATCGCCCTTACAGCTTCGAATTCACGAGTTCCATCTGGCCGAAGAACCAGCCGATTTCGAAGGCGGCCGTCTCGGGGGCGTCGGAGCCGTGCACGGTGTTGGCTTCGATGCTCTCGGCAAAGCGCTTGCGGATGGTCCCCTCGGCGGCCTTGGCCGGGTCGGTGGCGCCCATCAGTTCGCGGTTCTTCGCGATGGCGTTTTCGCCCTCGAGCACCATGACCAGGCTCGCGCCCGAGGTCATGAACTTGATGAGGTCGCCGAAGAACGGGCGCGCCTTGTGCACGGCGTAGAAACCGGCGGCCTGCTGCTCGCTCATGTGGATCATTTTGGCGGCGGCCACGCGCAGGCCGTTCTTTTCAAAGATGGCGATGACTTCGCCGATGACGCCCTTGGCGACGCCGTCGGGCTTGATGATGGACAGGGTACGTTCTACGGGCATGATCTTCTGCTTTCCGCTTGAGTGCATTTTATGCCGACCGGGCCATATTGGGAACCGGTCGACGGCAATGGTCGCTCGATTGCCGCCGACAAATTGTCAGTCGTCAATCGTAAATCGTCAATGGGTTATCGGCCGCTCAGCATGGCCGCCATCGTCTCGCCGAGCACCGAGGGGTTCTCGGCCACGCGAATGCCGGCGGCCTGCATGGCCTTGGTCTTCTCGTCGGCCGTGCCCTTGCCGCCGCTGATGATGGCGCCGGCATGGCCCATGCGGCGCCCCGGGGGGGCCGTGCGGCCGGCGATGAAGCCGACGACGGGCTTGTTCTGGAGGTTCTTCTTGATCCACGCGGCGGCCTCTTCTTCAGCCGAGCCGCCGATCTCGCCGATCATGATGACCCCTTCGGTGTCGGGGTCGTCCTTGTAGAGCTTGAGCACGTCGATGAAGTTCGTGCCGTTGACCGGATCGCCGCCGATGCCGACGCAGGTGCTCTGGCCGATGCCCAGGGCGCTCAGCTGGTTCACCGCTTCATAGGTCAGCGTTCCCGAGCGCGACAGCACGCCGATCTTGCCCGGCTTGTGGATATGCCCCGGCATGATACCGATCTTGCATTCCCCCGGCGTGATGACGCCCGGGCAGTTCGGGCCGACCAGGCGTGTTTCCTTGTCGCGCAGAAAGGTCTTGGCCTTGACCATGTCGAGAATCGGAATGCCTTCGGTGATGGCGATGACCAGGCGCACGCCGGCGTCGGCGGCTTCCATGATCGAATCGGCCGCGAACGGCGGCGGAACGTAGATGACCGAGGCGTCGGCCCCCGTCGCTTCGACCGCTTCCTTCACCGTGTTGAAGACGGGCACGCCTTCGACGGTCTGCCCGCGCTTGCCCGGGGTGACGCCGCCCACGATCTGCGTGCCGTACTCCAGCATCAGCTTCGTGTGAAAGGTGGCCGTCTTGCCGGTGATCCCCTGGACGAGGACCCGCGTCTCTTTGTTGACCAGAATGCTCATGGTTCCAGATTCCTGAATTCGGGTGTCTGATCAGGCGGCCGTCTTGACCGCTTCGACAATCTTCTTCGCGCCGTCGGCCATGCTGTCGGCCGGGGTGATCTTGAGGCCGCTCTCGGACAGAATCTTCTTGCCGAGATCGACGTTGGTTCCCTCGAGGCGCACGACGAGCGGCACCTGCAGGTTGACCTCGCGCGCCGCGGCCACGACCCCGTCGGCGATGATGTCGCAGCGCATGATGCCGCCGAAGATGTTCACGAAGATACCCTTCACGTTCTTGTCCGAGAGGATGATCTTGAAGGCCTTCGTGACCTGATCCTTATTGGCGCCGCCGCCGACGTCGAGAAAGTTGGCCGGCTCGCCGCCGAAGAGCTTGATGATGTCCATCGTCGCCATGGCCAGGCCGGCGCCGTTGACCATGCAGCCGATGTTGCCGTCGAGCGCGATGTAGTTGAGACCGGTGTTGTTGGCCTCGGTCTCCTTCGGATCCTCTTCTTCCAGATCGCGCATCGCCTCGACGTCCTTATGGCGATAAAGCGCGTTGCCGTCGAAGTTCATCTTGGCGTCGAGCGCCACGACCCCGCCCGACTTCGTGATGACGAGGGGATTGATTTCGGCCAGCGCGCAGTCGGTTTCATGGTAGGCGCGCACGAGCCCGAGGGCGAACTTCACGAAGTTGTTCGCGGCATCGCCGTCGAGGCCGAGCGCGAAGGCGAGCTTGCGCGCCTGAAAGGGCTGAAAGCCCACGGCCGGATCGACCGTTTCCTTCAGAATCTTCTCGGGCTGGCTGGCGGCGACCTCTTCGATTTCGACGCCCCCTTCGGTCGAGGCCATGACGGTCACGCGGCTCGTTTCGCGGTCGAGCACGACCCCCATGTACAGCTCGCGCGCGATGTCGCAGCCCTCTTCGATGTAGAGCTTCTTGACGATGCGCCCTTCGGGACCCGTCTGGTGCGTGACCAGCTTCATGCCGAGCATGTTCTGGGCGCGCTCGCGCACGTCGTCGATCGACTGGGTGACCTTGACCCCGCCTCCCTTGCCGCGGCCGCCGGCGTGAATCTGGGCCTTGACGACCCAGACCTTGCCGCCGATCGATTCGGCGGCGGCCACCGCCTCGTCGGGCGTGGTCGCCAGCTTGCCGTTGAGCACGGCGACGCCGTACTTGCGCAGAAGTTCCTTGGCCTGATACTCGTGAATATTCATGTGGGTCCGTGCTGAAACTGTGGCGCCGGGCGGCTCCGCCTGTGCGGGGCGCCCGGTCCGGGGTTTCCGTTATTTACCGAAAATGTCCTTGATCCCCTGAACGGTCGTCGCGCGCCCCATGGCGGCGATGCTCTCGGTCAGCGGAATTTCCTTCGGGCACGCCTTGACGCAGTTCTGCGCGTTACCGCAGTCGGCAACGCCCCCTTCGTCCATGATGGCGTGCAGGCGGTCGGCCTTGTTCAGGGCCCCCGTCGGGTGGTCGTTCATCAGGCGCACCTGGCTGAGCGCGAAGGCGCCGACGAAATTGTTGTCCGGCGAGTACTGCGGGCAGACCTCGAGGCAGCAGCCGCAGGTCATGCACGTCGACAGGGCATAGCGCTTCAGCGCGGCGTCTCCGCTCTGGCGCGGGCCGGGGCCCAGGTCGTGCGTGCCGTCGATGGGCACCCAGGCGTTGACCTTCTTGAGGTCGTTGAACATGCGCTGGCGGTCGACCTGCAGGTCGCGCACGGTGGGGAACTTCGTCATCGGTTCGAGGCGCAGCGGCTGTTCGAGCTTGTCGACCAGGGCCGAACAGGCCTGGCGCACCTTGCCGTTGATGACCATCGTGCAGCTGCCGCAGACTTCTTCGAGGCAATTCTGATCCCAGGTCACCGCCGGCACCCGCTGCCCGGCAGAGTTCTGCGGCTTGCGCTGAATCTCCATGAGCACGCTGATGACGTTCATGTTTTTCTTGTACGGAAGCGAAAAGTGCTCCCAGTAGGGCGCCGTATCGGGTTCGAGCTGGCGCTTGATGTGGACTTCAATCGTGTTGGCCATGATTCGACTCCTGCGACCTTGGGATCACTTCTTCGGACCGCTGATACCGCTGTCAGGACTGCCCGTCGTGCCGGCGCCCGGGGTCGGCGCGGTGTGCGCGCCCTGGCCGGCCGATTCGCGGGCTACGCCCGCCGTGGTGCCCTGGCTCGTCGTCGCGCCGCCGCGGTAGTCGCGCTTGCGGGGCGTGATGAAGCGGATATCGACAGGCTCGTATTCGAGCTGCGGCTGCCCGTTCACGAACTTCGCCTTCGTGGTCTTCATCCAGGTGGCGTCGTCGCGGTCGGGGAACTCCGGCTTGTAGTGCGCGCCGCGGCTTTCGTTGCGGGCGAGGGCACCCAGGGTGATGACCCGGGCGAGCTGCAGCATGTGGTAAAGGTCGCGCGTGAACACGAGCTCCTGGTTGGCCCACGAGCCCTTGTCGTTCAGGCCGATGCGCTCCCAGCGGGCGAGCATCTCCTGCAGCTTGCGATCGGTCTCTTCGAGGTTCTTGTTGTAGCGGACGATGGTGACGTTGTCGGTCATCAGCTCGCCCAGCTCCTTGTGCAGCACGTAGGCGTTCTCGGGGCCGTCCATCCGCCGGATCTTGTCCGTGAAGGCCTGGCGTTCGTGCCGGCTGCGCTCGTAGACTTCTTCCTTGAGGTCGGCCGAAGACTTCTGCAGCCCCTTGATGTACTTCACGGCCGCCGGCCCCGCCACGAAGCCGCCGAAGATGCACGAGACGAGCGAGTTCGCGCCCAGGCGGTTCGCGCCGTGGTACTGATATTCGCATTCGCCCGCGGCATACAGGCCGGGGATGTTCGTCGCCTGGTTCCTGCTCGACGACAGGTCGAGGTTGCCGTCTGCCTTGGTTTCGTAGCCGACCCACAGGCCGCCCATCGAATAGTGGACGCCGGGGAAGATCTGCATGGGGACCTTGCGCGGATCGTCGCCGACGAACTTCTCGTAGATTTCGAGGATGCCGCCCAGCTTCTGGTTCAGCTTCTCGACGGGGATGTGCGTCAGGTCGAGGTAGACCTTGTTCTCGCCGTCGACGCCGAGCTTCTGATGGACGCAGACGTCGAAGATCTCGCGCGTCGCGATGTCGCGGGGGACCAGGTTACCGTACTTGGGATACTTCTCTTCGAGAAAGTACCACGGCTTGCCGTCCTTGTACGTCCACACCCGGCCGCCTTCGCCACGGGCGCTTTCAGACATCAGGCGCAGCTTGTCTTCGCCCGGGATGGCCGTCGGATGCACCTGGATGAATTCGCCGTTCGCGTAGTAGACCCCCTGCTGGTAGAGGATCGAGGCCGCGTTGCCGGTGTTGAAGGTCGAGTTCGTGCTCTTGCCGTAGATGATGCCCGGGCCGCCCGTGGCCATGATGACCGCGTCGGCGCGGAAGGTGCGCTCTTCCATCGTGCGCATGTTCTCGGCCACGATGCCGCGGCAGACGCCGTCGTCGTCGAGCACCACGCCCAGAAAGTTCCACCCTTCGTACTTCTCGACGTTCCCCTCGACTTCGTGCCGGCGCACCTGTTCGTCGAGCGCGTAGAGCAGCTGCTGGCCCGTCGTCGCGCCCGCGAAGGCCGTGCGGTGGTGCAGGGTGCCGCCGAAGCGGCGGAAGTCGAGCAGCCCTTCGGCTGTGCGGTTGAAGGGAACCCCCATGCGGTCGAGCAGGTAGATGATGCCCGGCGCCGCTTCGCACATGGCCTTGATCGGGGGCTGGTTGCCCAGGAAGTCGCCGCCGTAGACGGTGTCATCGAAGTGGATGAGCGGCGAGTCGCCTTCACCCTTCGTGTTCACGGCGCCGTTGATGCCCCCCTGCGCGCACACGCTGTGGCTGCGCTTGACGGGAACGAGCGAGAACAGATCGACCGGATGTCCGGCCTCGGCCACCTTGATCGTCGCGGCAAGGCCTGCGAGACCGCCGCCGACTACGATAATCCGCTGTTTCATCTGCAAACCTTACTTGAAAGCGAAGAGGATGTTCACGCCGACGGCGAAGAGCACCAGGGCCACGCCGATGCTGACCTTGATCATCGCGCGCTGGGCCTGGGGCGAAACGACCAGCCCCCACTTGAACGCGAAGTTGAAGAGGCCGTTGCCGAGGTGATAGGCGACCGAACCGACGCCGAGGATGTAAATCACCTTGATCCAGCCCGCGCCGAAGTACTCGGCCATGTAGGCGTAATCGACCTTGGCGCCGCCGAGGCCCCACTGGTACAGATAATCCTGCAGGCGCGTCTCGGAGACGTGAAAGATGATGAAGAGAAAGAGGATGATGCCGGTCACCCGCTGCGCCGTGTAGGCGAAGTTCTGATAGAACGGGTAGGCGTCGATGTTCGGCTTCGATTCGGCCGTGATGAAGAAACCGTAGATCGAGTGGAACAGGAGCGGCGCGAAGACGATGCCGATTTCGGCCGCCCACAGATAGGGCATGTCGTGCAGGCGATCGACCGCCGCGTTGAACGACGCCGCGCCGCCGAGGGCGTGGGCGTTGGTCCAGTAGTGTTCGGCGATGAAGACCGCCAGCGGGATGATCCCCGAAAGGGAATGCAGGCGGCGCAGAAGATACGTAAACGTACCGCGCGTCATAACGATGTTCTCCTCAGGACGGACACTGTGCGCCCCTGGGGCCGCGACGCACCGCGTCTCGGAGGGCGCAAACAGTTCAAGTAGGCGAGATAACTCATGAAACGATTCAACACCGCGGCTGCGGATTGCCGCACAATCAGCTCAAGGTGTAACCAATTAGCTTACCGGAATCGGGGGATACGTCAAGCTGCGTCATTTTTAGGATTGACGAGTGACAATTGACGATTGACGATTTCCGGCGAGTGATGAACGCTGGGCAGGCGGGCGAGGGGAAGGGGGGGCATGAAAAAGGCCGGCTTGCGCAGGGCAGGCCGGCCGGAACGATCGGAGCGACGCGGGGGTTACTCGACGACGGCGACGACGTCACCTTCCTGCACCGTATCGCCTTCTTTCACGCGGATTTCTTTGACGGTGCCGTCTACGGTCGTCATGATCGGGATCTCCATCTTCATGGACTCGAGGATGACGATGACGTCGTCCTCGGCGACTTGCTGCCCGACCTGGGCCTCAATCTTCCACACCTTGCCCACCATTTCGGAAACGACGTCAGCCATCGATAGACTCCTCAAGTACTGATAGGGGAAAAGGGCTATCGTATCAAAGCCCTTCGCCGGAGGCAATTCCGAGGACTGAGCGCCAAGTGCCAAGGGCCAAGCAGCAAGCACCGAGCGCTAAGCGCCAAGCGCCGGGCCCCGAAAACTTCCGCCAGACGCGATAGAACCCGTTCGTGTCGAGCCGACGGACAGGATGCAGGGCAGCCTGCGACGGCGAGACATGCTCATCCCTCGCTGTCGCGCTCCATTCCATTTCGCGCCGTCAGCTCGGGACGAACGGGAGGGGACGTTGGGGTAGGGCGTTCTTGCCGAAACTCGTCACTCGTCACTCGTCACTCGTCACTTCACTTCACTTGCCCTTCCACACCGGCTCGCGCTTTTCGAAGAACGCGCTGATCCCTTCGTGGGCGTCTTCGGTGGCCAGCGTGGCCGCCAGCTGGTCCTTCAGAAAGTCGAGCGCGTCGGCGTAGGCGAGGTCCTGCTGATGGTAAAAGGCATTGCGGCCCATGCGCACCGCCGTCGGGCTCTTCCGGGCCAGTGTCGCCGCGACCTCCTGCGCTTTGGCCATGACCTGATCGTGGGGCACCACCCAGTTCACGACGTTCCACCGCTCGGCCGTGGCCGCGTCGATCTTGTCGCCGAGCAGCAGCAGTTGCATGCCGCGCTTGCGGTCGATGTTGCGGAAAATGACGGCCATGATCATGTGCGGCCAGAGGCCGACGTTGATCTCGGGCGTGCCGAACGTCGCCTTTTCGCTGGCGACGAGCAGATCGCAGGCGAGCGCAACGCCGAACCCGCCGGCCAGACAGTGGCCGTTGATGGCGCCGACAATCGGCTTGCCGAGGTTCGCCATGATCGTGAACAGATCGACGAAGTGCGAGTGGCGATCGGATTTGTCCTCGCCCGACTTGAGGAAGCCGCCCAGGTCGCCGCCGGCGCTGAAGGCCTTGTCGCCGCTGCCGGTCAGGATTACGACGCGCACGTTCGCATCGTCGCCGGCCCGGCGAAACGCGTTCTGCAGCTCGGTCAGCGTCTCGGGGTTGAGGGCATTGCGCGCTTCGGGCCGGTTGATGGCGATGGTCGCGACATGGCCGTCGACCGTGTAGAGTACGTTCTGTTCCATGGCGGGCATTTCCCTCAGAGCTTGACTTTCTGTTCCTTGAGACGCTTCTGCACTCGCTCGACGAAGTGGGTGTCGTAGTTGCCGGCGGCGAAATCCGCGTCTTCGCAGACGAGCTTCAGAAAGGGGATGTTCGTCTTGATCCCCTCGATGTGGTAATTCTCGAGCGCCTCGCGCAGCCGACGAACGGCTTCGGTGCGCGTCTCGCCCCACACGATCAGCTTGGCGATCATCGGGTCGTAGTGCATCGTCACCTCGTTCCCCTCGCGGAAACCGGCATCGACGCGGATGTGCTCGCCCAGCGGCTCGACGTACTTCGTCAGCCTGCCCGGCGAGGGGAAGAAGTTGTTCGGGTTCTCGGCGTAGATGCGCGCTTCGATGGCGTGCCCTTTCTGCGCGACCGAGGCCGGATCGAAGGAGATCCCTTCGCCGGCCGCGATACGCAGCTGCTGTTCGACGAGATCGAGCCCGCTCACCATTTCGGTCACGGGGTGCTCGACCTGGAGACGGGTGTTCATCTCGAGAAAGTAGTAATTGCGGTGCATGTCGACGAGGCACTCGATGGTGCCCGCATTCACGTAGTCGACCGCCTTACCCGCCGCGACGGCCATCGCCGTCATCTTCTCGCGCAGCTCGGGCGTGATGAAGGGGCTGGGGCTCTCTTCGATGATTTTCTGATGGCGGCGCTGCACTGAGCATTCCCGCTCGAACACGTGATGGACATTCCCTTTGCCGTCGCCGAGAATCTGGATCTCGATGTGGTGTGGACCTTCGACGTACTTCTCGAGATAGACCGAGTCGTCGCCGAACGCCTGCGCCGCGCGCGCCTGGGCGGCCTGCAGCGCCTTCTCCAGTTCCTCTTCGCTCTTGACCACCTGCATGCCGATGCCGCCGCCTCCGGCCGCGGCCTTGACGATGATCGGATAGGAAATCGCGGCGGCGTGGTTGCGCGCCTCCTCGATGCCCCGCACGGGGCCCGGGGTGCCGGGGACGACCGGAATGGCGTGGGCGCGCACCAGTTCGCGTGCCGCGGTCTTGTTCCCCATTCGCTCCGCGGCGTCGGGGCGCGGGCCGATGAAGGCGATGCCATGGTCCTTGCAGGCCTGCATGAGCACCGGGTTTTCGCTCAGAAATCCGTAGCCCGGGTGGATGGCCTCGGCCCCCGTCGAACGCGCCGCTTCGACGATGCGTTCGACCTGCAGGTAGCTTTCGAGCGGCGAAGCGCCGCCGATGTGCACCGCCTCGTCGGCTTCGGAAACGTAGGGAAGGTCGCGGTCGGCGTCGGAGTAGACCGCGACGGTCTGCACGCCCATCCGCTTGCAGGTGCGGATGACGCGGCGGGCGATCTCGCCCCGGTTGGCAATCAGGATTTTCTTGAACATCGCTACCTCACATCGTCCTCGGATGCTGATCGGGGAGCGCGGAACGGTTCAGCCGGGTCCGCAAACGAAAGCATGCATGGTAAGCAACGGGGCGCCTTCGGGTCAATGCCTGACGCCCGAAAACCGCAGGCGGGGCGGCGAAAAACCGAGTCGGGCAGAGGGAGGGAATGGTCATCAGGCGAGTCAGTTGCTACCATGGGAACAAAGCGCTCAAACTTCCACGCCGTTCCCCCGCGATACCTGTGAAACCTGCCAGACCGCTCGTCTACTTCTCCATCGACTGCGAATCGTCGGGCCCCGTCCCCGGCCTGTTCAACCTGATTTCCCTGGGCGTCGTCGCCGTACACCAGGAGCAGACCCCCGAGGGGCCGCGGCACCGCAAGGGGAACGAGAAGTACTGGGAGCTGCAGCTCGCCTATCCCGGATGGGAAGACGAAGCAGAACAGATTCACCGGCTTTCGCGCGAGCGGCTTGCCGAAAAGGGGCTCCCGCCGGCCCAGGTCATGCAGGAGCTTCGCGAGTGGACGCTCGAGCAGTGCGCAAAGGGAGAAAAGCCGGTTTTCGTCGGCCACAACGCGCCGTTCGACTGGATGTACGTGAACTACTACTTTCACGCCTTCGACGTCCCCAATCCCTACGGTTATAACGGGATGGACACGAAGGCCTATGCGGGGGGCAAGCACCGGCTGCTCTGGCCCGATACGAGCAAGGAGAAGCTGCTCGAACTCTATCCGAGACTCGAAGCCCCTCCCGAGCACCTCGTGCACGACGCGCTCGTCGACGCGCGCTTTCAGGCCGACATTCTCATCGCGCTGCTCGATGACTGAGGCCCGCGACGGCGTCAACGATAGCGGATGCCGCTCTCGTCGAGCGTGACGCTTCCGTCTGCGGCGTTCACCCGCACGGGCGCGGGCGGATACCCCGTGAAGGCCCCATCGAGCCGCTCGAGAACGTAGGCGGCGTCGAAGCTCGAGAGCCCTGCCGAGCGTCGCACGATGCCGTCGTACGCGTCAAGGCCGGCGCCGATGTCGACCAGCCGGCCGACGAGATCGTAGAAGAGCAGGGCCATGGCAGTCTCACGCGCCCGCACGCCCGCCCAGCTTGCGCGCGCAATTTCGATCACCGCAGACCCTGGCGTGCCTGCAGGCACCCGCAGCCGTTCGTGGACGATGAAAAGCGACGTATCGTCTGCGGGCAGTGACGCCGCGTCGGCGTAGAGCGCGTGGCGCACGTTAGGCTGTGCGCCCGGCATCGGCGCGGGGCGCGTATAGACCGTCCGCCGGATCATGGGCCGAATCAGTCGCAGTTCAGCGAAATCGGCGGCGCAGCCTGTTCGTAGTCGAAGCGCACGCGCTCGTCGTTGATACAGACGCGCAGAGCGGCGGCTTCACGCGCCAGCCAGTCGCTGAACTGAATTTCGGGAAACACGGCGGCATCGAGCTGGACGATCCCTTTTTCCGTTGCCCGGTGGCGCACGATGGCCGCGCCGTCATGCACGGTAAACACGGCGCGCAGCACCGCATTCTCGCCGGCCCCCTGGGCCAGAGGCGCGAGCCGTTCGAGTGCCGCCGCCTGCTCGTTTTCGTTCGCCGAGAACACGGCGGGAACGGCGCCAGCCGCCTTGCCGTCGGCCGACATCGCAAAGGCCGTAATGCGCGCCCCGCTCGATACGGCGTCGGCGAAGGCGACCTTGCCGGCGTCGATCTGCTTGAGGAACTGCTCTGCGCGGTAACGGGCATCGTCGCGGGCGACCCCGGTGCGGTCGTAAACGCCATGCAGCTTCTGCAGGGCCATGTCGGGGAGCAGGGCGGTTTCGAGAAAGGCATCGCCGGTGGGCCCGTAGATCTGTTGTACCCGTACGTATAGGTCTTTCGTTTTCTTGTCGGCTTTGAGGCGGTCGCGTTCGGCCGACAGCTGCTCCCGGCTGATCGGTTCGCCGTACTTTTCGAGAACTGCGGCGGCCGCCCAGCCTTCGATGATGCCGCGCGCGGCATGCGCCCGCGAGAACTTCGGCCGCACGATCTGCATCTGTTCCGCCCGTTTCCCGAGCATGTCTTCACTCAGGCGGCGCTCGCCCACCTGGACGATGCTCTGGTTCTTGCGGCACGCCGTCACGCCTGAGAGGAGCAGGGCGGCCGTGAGAAGAACGAGTGGACGATATGCGCGCATGGCAACTCCGACGGTTAAGGGAAGGAAGCAAGATGATAGCACACCGGGCGCCGCGCCTTCACCCTGACGGCGTGCCGATGCGTTCGGCGCGCGCCGTCGCGTTCCGCTAAAATGAAGGCCATGTCCCGCACGCTTGAACTCCTTGAACTCGAGCGCCGGCACGTGTGGCCCCCCTACACGCAGGCGCGCGCCTATTTCGAACATGCCCACCCCGTCATCGAGCGGGGCGAAGGGGTTTTTCTTTTCGACACCGAGGGCCGGCGGTACTACGACGCGTTTTCATCGTGGTGGGTCAACCTGCACGGGCACAGCCACCCGGCGCTGAACGCGGCGCTGGCCGAACAGGCGGCGCGCGTCGCGCACACGGCCATGGCGGGCCAGACGAACGACCAGGCGGTGCTGCTCGCCGCCGAGCTTGCGGCCATGGCGCCGCAGGGCCTGACGCGCGTCTTCTTTTCGGATAACGGCAGCACGGCGGTCGAAGTGGCCATGAAGATGGCCTTTCAGTACTTCCGCAACCGCGGCGAGACACGGCGGGTCAAATTCGCCGCCTTGACGGGCGCTTATCACGGCGACACCCTCGGCACGGTAGCCCTGGGCGGCATCGACATCTTTCACGCCATTTATCGGCCCATCACCATACCCGTCGTGCGCGCGCCCGCCCCCGCCTGCGGCGCCTGTCCCTACGGGCGCACGCGCTCGTCCTGCCAGGGCGAGTGCGCCGCCGACATCGAAGCGGCGCTGCTCCCGCATGCCGACGAACTCTGTGCCGTCGTGGTCGAGCCGCTCGTGCAGGGGGCCGTCGGCATGGGCATCTACAGTCCCGAAGTGCTGCGCCGCCTGCGTGCCTTCTGCGACCGGCACGGCATCCTGCTCATCGACGACGAGGTCGCCATGGGGTTCGGCCGCACCGGTCGGGTCTGGGCGTGCGAGCACGCGGGTATCGTTCCCGACATCATCTGCGCCGCGAAGGGGCTGACCGGCGGCTATCTGCCCATGGCGGTCACGCTCGTCGCCGACTGGCTGTATGAAGGGTTCTTTGGGGAACCCGGAGATTCGCGCGCCTTCTACCACGGCCATTCGTTTACGGGGAACCCGTTGGCGGCGGCGGTCGCCCGGGTGAGCCTGCGCCTGTTGCGCGAAGAGCGCCTCCCTGAAATGGAGGAGAAGCTTGCCGCCTTCGGCGCCGTCATGCGTTTTTTTGCCGCCCGGCCCTGGTGCGGCGACGCGCGCTGGCTCGGCATGGTCGGCGCCTTCGATCTGCGCGCCCCCGACGGCACGCCGTTCCCCGCAGACTACGGCATGGGCCGCCGGGTGAATATCATGGCGCGCGAAGAAGGGGTCTATCTGCGCCCGCTCGGCGACACGGTATACCTGATGCCCCCCTTGTCGATCACCGCGGCCGAGCTGGGCGACATGGGCGCGCGAATCGAACGGGCCATCGACAGGGCGCTGGCAACGGTATGAGCGACGCCACGGGCAAGGTGAACGTTCCGCGGGCAGAACGGGTGTTCGCCCCGGTGCGGGCCGTGCTCGATCCGCGCGTGCTCCAGAGCGCCGTCTGGGGGGGGCGCTCGTCGACCCTCGTCATCGACGCGTGGCTCGAGGGGCGCGTGCATCTCTGCGTCACCGAGCAGATCATGGCCGAGTATTTTGCTGCCTTGCGACGCATGCTGCAGGTTCCGCTCGGGAGTTCCGTGGCCGACCATCTGCGTACCGGCGAGTCGGTGCGCGCCTTCATCGTGCCCCGCGCCTCGGGGGTGCCCGAAGACCGGCTGATCGCCTGCGCTCAAGCCGCGACGGCCGAGTCGGTGGTCACGCACGACGAGACGCTGCTCGACCTGGGCCAGGTGGGGTCCGTGCGTATGGAGACCCCGGGCGAGTTCGTGCGACGCCATCTCTCCTGAGGTATGCTGGTCGTCTTGCGTATGCCGCTTCGCCTCGCGATCGTTCTCCTGACACTTCTGCACTACGCCTGCGGGACGCTGCTCGCCGTCGAGAAGCGGACGCCCGTGGATCGCGTGTTCGAGCGGCAGGGGGGCATCGAGCGTCGTGACGGCCGCCTGTACGAGCTCAGTTCGACCGCGACCTTTGTTCCGGATGGGACGGTGGCCGTCGAGGGAAACGTCCTTCGCACGGATCTCTGCCGGCAATACGCCCGGGTGGGCTACCGGGTCGAGACCGAAACGCAGAAGATCCCGGCGGCGAGCGGGGTCGCCGTCGATGCGGGCCTGCTCGGGGCGGGGCTGCTGGCGGCGGTCTTCGCCGACGGGGCCGGCGCCAAGACCGCAATCGTCCTGGGCGCCGCCGTACCCCTGGCCGTCGACGGCTGGCGCTATTTCAGCCGGCCGGTGACGGCGAGCCCGGCGCTCACCCGGATCGAGCCCGAAGTTCCGGGCGCCGCCGGCTCGTATCCTTGCGGGCAGACCGATGCCGGCGGCGTGCGGCTCGAGTTCGCCGGCGAGACGACCCGGGTCTCGGGCGGGCGCTTTGCCGTTCGCATTCCTGAATCACGCGTGAGCAGCTCGGGCGGCCCGATCCTTACGGCCCATGCGCGCATACTTGCGGCAGAAGGCCCCTTCGAGCTGGGCCCGCAATCCCTGGCGCTCGGCGTCACGCTGGCGACCTATCGGGCTTTGCGCAGCGAAGCCGAGACCACGCGTTCGCTGACGGCTTCGGCGCGCTTCGTCATGGCCTATCCCGAATCGGCCAGCGCGGCGGTCATGCGCCAGATTCTCGTTCGGGAGCTCGCGCATGCCCCGACCGAAGAGGAGCTGCGGGCGGTGCTCGATCTGCCGCAGTTGCCGCCGGAGCTGCGCAAGCCCGCGGCGGCCCGTTACATGGACCTGCGGGTCGATCGGCTGCGCCGGTCGATACCGGAGGTCCTTCTGGGCATTCACCGCGACGATCGCGATGCCAACACGTTCCTGCTGAACGGGTTTGCCGAAGAGGGCCTGGCGGCCACGCAGCGCCGCAAGGACGGCCTCGCGGCCCTCTGTGCAGCCGTGTCGGAGCTCGACCTGCGGGAGGAAGACCGGCGTGACCGGAACCGCCGGGAGTGGCACGCCGAGCTTGTCTCGCAAGTGGGAGAAGTCGATGCCGCGACGGCCATGCGCTACCTGGGCCAGTGCGGGAAATGACGATTGACGATTGACGATTTACCCGAGTGACGAGTTACGAGTGACGAGTGAACGGCAAGAACAGAACGTGGTCCTTGCTTCGTTGGCGCTTGATGCTCGGCGCTCGGCGCTTCTCCGCGAAGCGGGGGCCGTTTGTGCTATCCTGTACAGCGCACGTTTTCCTCAGGGGCTGCCATGACACTGCTTCGCCGTTTTCTTGCTTCCGCAATCCTCGGTCTGCTCCTCGTGCCGGCTGTCTCGGCCGCCAATGAACCGCCCAAGAGCCCCGTCTTTCCGGCCTGGGACATGAAGAACCCGCTGGCCGAAGAGAAGCTGACCGCCGAGCAGCTGAAAGAGCTCGAAGAGGGGGAGATCATCACCTTCGCCCGCCCGAAGCCCAAGGGGTGGGACGGCGCGCATGTCGTCGCCGTCGGCCTCGTGAAGGCACCGGTCGAGAAAATCTACGAGGTGGTCATGGACTGTACCGGCCAGCCCAGGTACACGCCGCACCTCGAAGAGTGCAAGAACACGTATTCTCCGGGCACCGATCCGGCAACGGCGACGACGTACAAGCAGTATCAGAAGCTCAAGTTCGGGTTCGGCTTCATTTCGAAGGAAGTCACCTACACGAATTCGATGTTCGCCATTCGTCCGTGGGTGAGCGGCTGGGTGCTCGACAAGGGTGACATCGCGCAGAGCATCGGCTACTGGCGCGTGATTCCGTACAAGGACGGCGCGAATCTGCTGCTCTACGACGTCTACAGCGACCCGGGCATGGCCGTACCCGATTTCATTCAGGAAGCGCTGACGAAGAGCGATCTGCCGAACACGGTGGCGGCGTTCCGCGAAGAGATCCTGCGGCGCCAGGAGAACGGGAAGTAAGCGTTTGCTCCGCCTGGAGTGAAGTGGTAAGGTTTCAGAGATCGTTCCGTAGACATGGCCATCAACGAAGAAAAAATCGGCGAAGTCCTCATCAAGGTCGGGGCCATCAATGCCCTGGATCTGGCGAAGGCGGCGCAGCACCAGAAGAAAGCGGGCGGCACGCTGACCGACGCGCTCATCGCCGTGAAGGCGGTCAGCGCCGAAGAGATGGGGCGTATCGCCGCGACCATGCTCAAGCTGCCGTTCGTCTCGCTGCGGGCCGTCTCGATTCCGCCCGAGATCGTCAAGCTGCTCCCCGAAGGGATCGCACAGAAGTACCGCTCCATCCCGCTCAAGGCCGAAGGCCGAAAGTTCTGGGTGGCCATGAGCCAGCCGATGAACATGGACCACATCGACGCCCTGCGCTTCCGCCTCAACGGCGACGTCTACCCGGTGGTGACGCCGGAGACCGAGATGGAGCAGGGGCTCGAGTTCTATTACGGAAAACTCAAGCACCCGCCGCTCAGTCTGCCCCCCAGCTCCGGCCTTGCCTACGCGCCGGAGCAGTTCGACATCCGGCGGCACCGTGCCGCGCAGAAGGCTCAGCAGGCGCCGGCTCCCGCGCCCCGTCCGGCTCCGGCGGCCCCCGCGGCGGCCGCTCCCGTCCCGGCCCCGGTGGCCCAGGCCGCTCCGCAGCCGCCTCCGGAAGCAGCGCCCCAGCCGGCTCCGGTCGTTGAGGAACCGCTCGAGGTACTCGAACTGATCCCCGAGCCCGAAGCTCCCGCCGCCGAGAACGCGCAGCCGAGCGACGAAGAGCTCATCGCGCAGCTGGCCAATTTCCTGCTCGGAAAATAACATGCCTGCCGCGACGGCAGACGAGATTCGGTTGTCGGCGCCCGACGGCTGGGTGCTCGGCATGCGTGTTTTCCGTCCCGCGGGGGCGCCGCGCGGGGCGCTGCTGTGCGGTCACGCCATGATGACCGACGGCGCGTATTTCGACCGGCCCCGCGGAGGCGGTTTCGCCTCCTGGATGGCGGCGCGGGGCTGGTCGGTCTACGTGCCCGACTTTCGCGGGCACGGCCGCAGCGGCCCGCGGGCCGACGAGGGGGCGCGCTGGACATTCGATGACCTTGTGCTTCACGACTGGCCGGCCCTGCGCCGCGCCGCTGCGGAAGATGCCGGCGTTCCGGACGCAGATCTGTGCGTACTCGGCCACAGCCTGGGCGGTCTCGTCACCGCCGCCGACGCCGCCCGCCACGGCTTCCGTGGCCGGCGCACGATTTTTTTGACGACTAATGTGTGGAACGTGAGCGCTCTCGGCCTGGACCGTGAAGGGCTGCGCGCGCGCGCCGTGCGCTCACTCATGCGCTTGTTGACCACCGGGGGCCGCCCGTTGCCCGTGCGCCGGCTTCGCTTCGGCAATCATGACGAGGCCGCGCCGTATGTCCGCCAGATTACGACCTGGTGGCAGAACGGCTCTTTCCGTTCCCTCGACGGCCTCGACTATGCCTCGGCGCTCGAGGGGTGGAACCGTGACGCCGTAGCCGTGGCCGGTACGGGCGACTGGATGTGCCCGCCCGGGGCCGCCGGCGCGTTCACGGGCGGCCGGATTCCGCTTCATGTCGAAGGCCGTCGCTCGGGGCTTTCCTTCGACCCCGATCACTTCCAGCTTCTCACCCGCGAAGCCGGAAACCCCTTCCAGCAGCGGGTGCTTCGGTTTCTCGAAACCGGTACCTGGGCCTGACCGGCCTGCGCCCTGCTTTCGAGCGCAAAAAAAAACAGGCCTCTCCGCAGAGAGGCCTGTTCGTGAAGAACAATCAGTCTTCCTGTTCTTCCGCGTGGCTCGCGTGCGCGTCGTCGACCGGGTTCCCCGCTTCGTCGAGCACCTGCACCCGCCGGTTCTCGATGATCAGGTTGCGGCGGATCGGCTTGGCGCCGGGGCGCAACACGACGAGGCGCCCGAAGCCGTCTCCGTTCGGGTGAAGAACGATCTGGAGGCCCGCCTGCGGATTGCCGTCGTTGCCGAAGCGCAGCGTCCTCAGATTGAGCACGCCCTGGCTGTACACCGCGCGTACGAGCGCCTTGCCGCCATCGGCAAGCGTGCGCTCGCCGTTCACGGATGCAGCGCCGCTCGAGCGCACTTCCTGCAGATCGATTGTGTGTCCCCGATACGTAGTGCCGGACAGGTGGAAGACCCGGGCCTCGACGCGCGGCATCGCATCGCACGCGAGCGGGCTCTCCTGGGTACGCGTCAGGCTGCGCGTGAGCACCGTTCCGTCACGCAGCGTGAGCGTACCGTCGAGCGACGTCGTGAGGCCATCCTTGACGATCTCGACCGCTTCGGAGACCGGCGCGGTCGCGAGCGTCAGCGAGTCGGGAAAGTCGCGGTCGATCGACACGGTTCCCGTGTCGTCGAGGCGGCAGAGCGGAGTGCCCTGGAGATCGAAGGCGAAGGCCCCCACGCCGTGAAAGCCGAGACGGCCGGCATGGTCCCATCCGCCCGACAGGGTATCGGCGGTCACGTCGTAGGCGAGCGTGCGCACGATGCTGTCTGTGGTGCCGTCAGAGAAGGTCACGACGCGGGACGCATGTCCGCTGGTGTCGGTCGTGTCCGGGGCGGCAAAAAGGCGTCCGGCGTCGACGGCTGTCACGTTCACGCGTCCGTCGGGACGGGCCGGAAAGCCGGTCGTCGAAGAGCCCGCATCGACCACGTACCATTCGCCCCGGTGCGTGCTCCAGACCCGGTAGCCCGTGGTCACGACCGCCGTATCGTCGAGGGGAAGATCCGAGTCTTCGCTGGCCCGAGCGAACGTGTGCGTAATCGTGTAGTCGGCCCGAACGTAGGCAGGTCCGGCGCTCGTCAGGTCGAGATCGCCCTCGCCGCCGGCCATCGCGTCGGTGATGGCGCTGTGGTAGTGAAAGGTCGTCTTCCAGGCGTGCGTGCCCAAGGGATTGTCGCGGTGATCGTTCAGTGTGCGCGATGCCGAGGCCGTCTTTACCCGGCAGGGGGCCGTGTCGCAGCCGTAGTACTCCTTTTCGACGTTCAGGCCGCCATCGCCGGGCGCGGCCGCCAGAGCGCCGTCTAGAGAACCGGGCGGTGCCAGGGCGGCCGGATCGTTTTCGCCCTCGCCGTTGGATTCGGTCTCTTCATCGAGCCCGATCAGGTCGAAGGTTTCGAGCGCAAGATCGGCCTGCTCGACGGCCAGGGATGCCGCGAACGCGTCCGCCTCTTCGTTTGCCTCATCGAGGACGTTTTGAAGCGGACCGCAGGCAGGCGTCAGCAGCACGAGCGCGGCGGCGATGGAAAGAAGGGATGGTTTCATGGAAAGGACTCCTTGGAAAGATTCAGTCGGTGACCAGGAAAGCAACAGGCGTGCCAGACCGTCGCCGGTCGTCCCGTCCCGGGCCGTGGTGCGGTTGCGTGATCCGGCGCACAGCGCAGGGTGCGGCCGCAGTACAGGCGGTATGACGGGCGTGTCAGTGCCGGATAGGTCACCCGCATGTCTCCGATAAATAACACTAAAATGATCGGGGATTGCTGCTTAAATACTTGCGGCAAAGTCGGAATTCCGATATTCTGGGTCTGAATACAGGGACCAATACACGATGTGTATGGTCGGAATACGAGCGGAAACGGACACAGCCATGGCCATTCTCGAAATCGAAGAACGCAATCGACTCCTCGCCGAGCAGACCAATGAACTTGAAGGGCTCATTGCCCAGTACCGTCGCGGCGAGATCACGGGCGAAGAGCTGCGCTACAAGCGCCTGAGCACCGGTCTTTACGCGCAGCTGCCGCATGTAAAGCACATGCAGCGCACCAAGACGACCGGCGGATTTCTAACGGCGGGCCAGCTCGAAATCATGGCCGAGATTGCCGAGACGTGGGGGCGCGGCATCGGCCACGTTACGACGCGCCAGAACTTCCAGTTCCACTTTCTAGAGCTCGAAGATACGATTCCGCTGCAGCGCCTGCTTCAGGCCGAAGACATGAACACGCGTGCCGCCTGCGGACACAGCGTGCGCACGATGACGGCGAGCCACCTGGCAGGGATCGATCCGGACGAGGTCTTCGATATCAGCCCCTATCCGCTGGCGGCGACCGAGTATTTTCTCTTTCACCCGCAGAACCTCAAACTGGCCCGCAAGTTCAAGATTGCCTTCGAGGGGGGGCCGCGCGATCTGGCGAAGCTGCGCCTGCACGAGATCGGCATCTACGCGACCCTGAAGGACGGTCAGGAAGGCTGGCGCCTCTACTGCGCCGGGGGCACGGGCTCGTTTCCGCACGCGGCGCGGCTCGCCTACGAGTTCGTGCCCAAGGACGATCTGCTCATCGCCATGGACGCACTCGTCTGGCTGTTCTATGACACGGGCAACCGGAAGAATCTCAAGAAGGCCCGTTTCAAGTTCGTCGTGCAGACCCTCGGCGCCGAGGAGTTCGACCGCCGCACGCGGGAATATTTCGAGAAGGTCGAAGCCGAACGCGGCGACGATCTGCGCCGCCAGCTGACCAAGTGGATCTCCGAACGGTGGCGCCCCGAATCGGGTCCCGAGCGGTCGGGGGGAACGCCGAAGAGCCGGCACTCCGGCTTCGAGCGCTGGCTGAAGACGAACACGGGCGAACAGAAGCAGAAGGGGTACCACTGGGTCACCGTGAAGCTGCCGCTCGGCGACATCACCGCCCCCCAGATGCGGGCGCTTGCCGGTATCGCCCGCGAGTACGGCAATGGTAACGTGCGCACGGCCATCGCCCAGAACATGATCGTACCCTTCGTGCCGTACGAGAACCTGGGCAGGGTCTACGATGCGCTGCTCGCCATCAACCTGGCCGAGGCCGGCGCCTTCGGCATCAGCGACGTGACGAGCTGCCCCGGGGCAGACTACTGCGACCTGGCGGTGACCAAGAGCATGGGGGTGGCCGGCCGCATCCGCGCGCATCTGCTCCCGCTGGGCGATCGGTACGACCACCTGGGGCATTTCGAAATCAAGGTTTCGGGCTGCCCGAACGGTTGCGGCCAGCATCACGTCGGCGACATCGGCATGACGGGCATGATGGTCAAGACCGAAGAAGGAGAGAAGCCGCACTTCGCGCTCATGCTCGGCGGCGGGGGCGTCGAAGCCGATTACCAGGTCGGTCAGCGGGTGACCGGCAAATATCCCGAAGAAGCGGCTCCGCATCTCGTCGCCGCGCTGGTAGAATATTATCTTGCCCGGCGCGACGGCGAAGGTGAATCGTTCAAGCAGTTCGTGCGCCGTGTCGGCCCCAAACAGATTCACGAAGAAGCGCTCACCGGCCTGGCGGTCTGAGCGCGGGTTAAGGAATGTTTATGAATTCATCGCAGTTGCTCCAGCAGATCAAAAACCAGATTCGGGAGATTTCGCCCGAAGACACGCACGCGCGCATCGAGCGCCGCGACGACGTGGCTATCATCGACGTCCGCGAGAAAGATGAAGTGTCCGGCGGGCTGATTCCCGGCGCCGTGCACATCCCGCGCGGGTTTCTCGAGCTGCGCATCGAAGACGTCGTGTCCGATCGCGGCAAGGACATCATCCTCTACTGTGCGGGCGGCGTGCGCTCGGCCTATGCCGCGAAGACGCTCGCCGACCTCGGCTACACGAAGGTCGAGAGCATGGAAGGCGGCTTTGCGCGCTGGAAGCAGAAGGGATACCGCTTCGACATGCCGCGTTCGCTGACGCCCGATCAGCGCAGCCGCTACAGCCGGCACACGCTGCTCCCCGAAGTGGGTGAGAAGGGGCAGCTGCGCCTGCTCGACAGCAAGGTGCTCATGCTCGGGGCCGGCGGCCTCGGGTCGCCCGCGGCGCTCTACCTGGCGGCAGCCGGGGTGGGCACCATCGGCATCATCGACGACGATCTGGTCGACGCTTCGAACCTGCAGCGGCAGATTCTGCACAACACCGATCGGGTCGGCATGCCCAAGGTCGAGAGCGCCCGCGAGACGCTCACCAAGCTCAATCCCGACATCAAGATCGTCGCGTATCAGGAGCGGCTCTCGTCGGAGAACATCAACCGCATTCTCGATGACGGGTGGGAGGTCATTCTCGACGGTCTCGACAATTTCGCGACCCGCTACCTGGTCAACGACGCTTCGGTCTGGCGGGGAATTCCGGTCGTGCACGGCTCCATTTTCCGCTTCGAGGGGCAGGTGACGACGCTGATTCCACACCAGGGCCCCTGCTATCGCTGCCTCTATCCCGAGCCGCCCCCGCCGGGAATGGCGCCGTCGTGCTCCGAGGCGGGCGTGCTGGGCGTTCTGCCGGGCATCGTGGGCACGCTCGAAGCCATCGAGGTCATCAAGCTTCTGCTCGGGCGCGGCGAGCCGCTTGCCGGCCGCCTGCTGCTCTATGACGCCTTGAAGACGAAGTTCCGTGAAGTCAAGGTCCGTCGCGACGAGAACTGCGCCGTCTGCGGCAACAATCCGACCATCACGGAGCTCATCGACTACGAAGCCTTCTGCGCGCTGGCCTGAGCGGCGCGGACTGCTCGTTCAGAAAGGCGTCTCCCGGTGGGAGACGCCTTTTTTCGTGAGGGCTCGCCCGAACCGGCCGCAAACGCGCCTGTTCGCAGCCAGCGATCCCGCGTGCCGGTGCGACCGGGCCGGGCGGCTGTCGCGGGGCGGCTCGCGCTCGCCGGCGCGGCAGAATCCGTGGCACAGTAAGGGCGTGAAGGGGGGTGTAGCAGGATGGGCCGCACGTATCGCATGAAGGTCTGCGTCGATCACGACCGCATGGCGCAGATCAGGCTCCCGGACGACATTCAGCCCGGCGAGCATGAGATGGAGATCTCCATGGATCAGCTCCGCGACCGTGAATATCCGCCGCCGAACATGAGCGACTGGTATTCAGAGCTTATCTACGATCGCGACGATCTGTGGGGGCGTTGACCGCACACGGGCGGCCGGCATGACCGGTCGCCCGTTTCGCTCGTCGGCCTTCAGCGCACCGGCTGAATGGGGATGCGCTTTCCGGAGAACGACAGCTTCGGCTTCTTGAGCAACGCGCCGGCCGCCTGGGCGCGCACGTCGACGAAGGTGTAGTTCGTCTGGATGTCGATGCGCCCGAAGTCTGAACCCTGCAGCCCCAGCTCGCGGCAGAGCACCTGGATGATGACCCCCGGGGTCACCCGCTGGCGCGTGCCGACCGGCAGGCGGAATTTTTCCATCCCGGCTTCCTTGCGCGGTTCGCGATGCGCGCCCGGTTTGCGAGCCGGGACCTCGTCGCGCCCGCGCGGACCTCGTTCGAAGCGTCCTTCGCGGCTTTCGCGGCGCCCGGCTTCGGGGCGCGCCTCAGCCTTCATGGCCCTGACGTCGTAAACCTTGGGCTGACCCGCCAGTACGCGCTGCAGCAGGCGCGCCATGATCTCGACGCCGTCGGTGCCCGCGTGCAGTTCCGCCGCAAGCTCTCGAAGTGCCTCCGGAGCCTCTGCCTGTCCGTCACTGCGGAGTTCTTCGGTCAGGCGCGCAATCCGGGCCCGTTGGATCTGCTCGACGAGCGGAACGACCTTCCACTCGACCTGGAGGTTGCCCGCGTGGGCCAGTCGGTTCGCCTTGTAGCGGTCGGCGTCGGAGACGAACAGCAGCGAGACCCCCGAAGCGCCGGCGCGGCCGGTACGCCCGCTGCGGTGAATGTAGGTGGCCATGCTCCCCGGCAGGCTGAAGTGGACGACGTGCGAGATTCCCTGCACGTCGATGCCGCGTGCGGCCACGTCGGTGGCGACGAGAATCGGCGTGCGCCCGCTGCGGAACGCTTCCATGGCGTGCGTGCGCTGATCCTGGCTCAGGTCGCCGTTCAGGAACGTGGCCGGAAAGCCGTCTTCGGTCAGTCGCAGGGCAAGCTCCTGTGACTCCTGCCGCGTCCGCGTGAAGATGAGCACCCGCTCGACGGTCTCGAAGGCGAGCACGTTGGCGAGCGCGCCGTAGCGGTCTGCGTTGCGCACGGGATAGAAGACATGGCGGATGTCGACGTGGGCCGCCGAGGCGCGCTCGGTCTCGACGGTCACCGGCTCGCGCAGGTAGGTGTCGATGACCCGGCGCATCGCGGGGGGAATGGTGGCCGAAAAGAGCAGCCGCTGGCCTTCGTCGGGAAACTGCTCGAGAATGCGCTGGATGTCTTCGAGAAAGCCCATGTCGAGCATCTCGTCGCCTTCGTCGAGGACGATGGCGCGCGCGTCGGCCAGCGAAAGCGTGCCGCGCTCGAGGTGATCGAGCAGGCGCCCGGGGGTGCCGACCACGATGTGGGAGCGCTTGAGGGCGCGAATCTGGTCGCGCATCGAGGCCCCGCCGATGACGGGCGTGATGCCGAGGCGGTACCAGGCGGCGACGTCGTCGAGTTCGCGGGCCACCTGCACGGCGAGCTCGCGCGTCGGCGTGAGTACGAGCAGCTGCGGAGCCATGACGGCCCCGTCGAGGCGTTGCAGCAGGGGCAGGCCGAAGGCGAGCGTTTTTCCCGACCCGGTGCGCGACCGGGCCAGGATGTCGGCGCCGTCGGCGGCCGGCGCGAACACACGCGCCTGAATGGGGGTCGGCGCGTTCACCCCCCGCTTGGCGAGCAGGGCGATGACCGGCTCGGGGAGACCGAGATCGGCAAAAGAAGTTTCGGCCGCGGGGGGGGCTTCCGGCGCAAGGGGCGACTCCGCATCCGGGTCGGCGGCGGACTTCAGGGTCCGGGGGCCAGGGGCGGTTCGCGCTTTCGGATTCGATTTCGCGAGTGATTTCTTGGTTGTCTTCGTGGGTGACATGGGGTGATCCTCTGGTTTGCATCCGCCTGCGGGCGTTGCCGGTCCGTCCGGAAGTGGACGGCACGATCGGGATCACGCGACGAAGGAACAGTGCCGGGCGGTGGCCGTCAGCCACAGCCGAAAACGATCATTATACCGCGCCGCGCGCGCAGACGCTTGGACCGGAGAAGTCGCCGCGGCGCCCCTCCCGGTAGAGCGGGGGAGGGGGGCGGCCTCCAGCCTTCTCCCGGCGGGCGTCGGACGGGGAAGGCGAGCCCCGGCAACAGCAAAAAAAAGGCCGGCGCGCAGAAGCACGCCGGCCTTGAAGCTTCGAGTGTGGGCGCTCGCTTAGTAACGCTCGCGACGGCCGCCGCCGTTGCGGTCGCCGCGGCCGCGTCCGCCGCCGAAACCGCCCCCGTTGTCAGACTTGGGTCGAGCTTCATTGACGGTCAGCGCGCGACCGCCGATGGTTTTCTGCGACATGGCTTCAATGGCTTCATCCCCCTGCGGGGTTTCGACAAAGCCGAAGCCGCGGCTGCGCTGGGTCATGCGGTCTTCGACGACCGAGGCGCTGTCAACCTGAAAACCGGCGTCTTCGAAAAGACGACGAAGACCTTCGCTGTCCATCGTGAAGGGAAGGTTACCGACGAAAAGTTTCATGCACTTTCTCCGATCCAAGGATCCAAAACCCGGACGCATCCGCGCCGGGTATCATAGTTTGCCGGAACCCAATGTTCCGACCGTTGGCTTTTATTGCGGACCGGGAGAACGTCGCGAGACGTCCACGCATAAGCCGCGCAAAGGGAGCTACAAGAGCGAACCAACCGACCCGAATCCGTTACGAACCTCTCTTGCAGACTACCCGGACCTGATGGCGTAGACGCGAACTGGGTAGGAACGAACCTGTTTATCAGCCTAGCATGAGGGGTGTCGACTTGCAACGCTTTTCGCCAGGCCGTATTTCGGGCGCAAACCGGCTTGACGACAGGGTGAAATCCGTCGCAAAGTGAACGCCGGGGTGCCTTTCCTGCACGCCGTGACCGCCGGTGCCATGCCCGGGAAATTCTCTGCTGCCATTCTCGATCTGGACGGCGTCATCACCCGTACCGCCCGGGTGCATGCCAAGGCCTGGAAACGTCTTTTCGACGGATTCCTGGCCGGCCGGGGGCCGCGCCCCGGCGAAGACCACCGCCCCTTCGACGCGGAGGCCGATTACCGGGCCCAGGTCGACGGCAAACCGCGTTATGATGGCGTACGGAGTTTTCTGGCCTCGCGCGGCATCTCACTTCCCGAGGGGTCCCCGGGAGACCCCCCCGACGCGGAGACGGTGTTCGGGCTTGGAAACCGCAAGAATGAGTACTTTCAGTCGCTGCTGCGCACGGGGGTCGAGGTCTTCTCCGACGCGGTCGAACGCATCGATGCGTGGAGGCGGCAGGGGCTCAGGCTCGCCGTGATTTCGTCGAGCCGCAACTGCGAGGCCGTGCTGCGGGCCGCCGGTCTTCTCGATCGGTTCGACGTGCGCATCGACGGCAACGACCTCGATCGTCTGCGCGGGAAACCGGCGCCCGACATGTTTCTCGAGGCCGTACGGCGTCTCGCGATCGACCCGTCGCGTGCCCTGGTGATTGAAGACGCCGTCGCCGGCGTGCAGGCGGCGCGCGCAGGGGGCTTCGGCCTGGTCGTCGGCGTCGCTCGCGACGGCGGCGAAGATGCGCTGCGCGAGGCGGGGGCCGACCGCGTCGTACGCGACCTCGGAGAGCTGCGTGATCTCGACGAGCGTTCGTCCTCAGCAGATTCGCCCCCGTCGGCCCTCGGGCAGGTCGGCGCCATGCTCGAAGGGGCGCGTGAGGGAGCGTTCGCCCTTTTTCTGGATTATGACGGAACCCTCACCCCCATCGTGCGTCGTCCCGAAGACGCGGTTCTTTCCGAAGACATGCGCAGGCTGCTGCTCCGTTTGTCGACGCTGTGCCTGGTGGCCATCGTGAGCGGCCGCGACCGGCGCAGCGCCGAGGCCATGGTCGGCCTCGAAGGGCTCGTGTACGCGGGCAGCCACGGTTTCGACATCCGCGGACCCGGGGGGCTCCAGCTCGAGCACGCAGACGCGGCCCGCGCCCTGCCGGCGCTCGACGCGGCCGAGCAGGCGCTGCACGAACGGCTGGGTGACGTGCCCGGTGCCCGGGTCGAACGTAAACGGTACGCCATTGCCGTACATTACCGCGAAGTCACCCATCCGGCCGATGAGCGCCGGGTCGAAGATATGGTGCGCGCCATTGCCGTGAAGAGCCGGGGGCTGCGCATGAAAGGGGGAAAAAAGATCTTCGAGCTCCTCCCCGACGTCCCCTGGGACAAGGGCCGGGCGGTCCTGTGGCTTCTTCGCACGCTGGATCTCCGCCTGGCGCCCGAGCACGTACTCTACCTGGGAGACGACGTCACCGACGAAGACGCCTTTCGGGCGCTGCGGGACGCGCAGGCGGGCATCGGCATCCGCGTCGCCGACGTGCCCGGGCCGACGGCCGCGCATTTCACACTGCGTGATCAGGGTGAGGTGAAACGTTTTCTGGAGGCGCTGCTCGCGGGGCTCGAGCGCGGGCGCGAGGGGGCATGAGTACGGGGCCGGTCATCTCGCCTGACGCGTGGGTGCTCAGCTGGGATCACTGGGACCCCGCACGCGAGCCGCTGCGCGAGGCGATCTGCACGCTCGGCAACGGCTACTTCGCGACCCGCGGGGCCTTCGAGGAAACGAAGGCCGGCGGTCCGCACTATCCCGGAACCTATCTTGCGGGGGGCTACAACCGGCTCGAAAGCGAGCTGGCCGGGCGCATCGTCGAGAACGAAGACCTGGTCAACTGGCCGAACTGGCTGTCGCTGTCTTTTCGGCCCGAAGGGGGCGAATGGGTTACGCCCGGGTC
Source organism: bacterium (assembly GCA_041690355.1). Classification (GTDB taxonomy): domain Bacteria; phylum J088; class JAWLBW01; order JAWLBW01; family JAWLBW01; genus JAWLHK01. Next base: position 90,460 of record JAWLHK010000006.1, read on the forward strand.
GGTTGAGCTGCTCGCCTTCGAACAGTCCCTCGATCTGCACCGCGGGATTCTCGAGCGCCGCCTGCGCATCCGCCATGCCGACAGCCGGGAGACGAGCCTCATCAGCCGCCGTCTCGTGCACATGGCGCATCCGCATCTGGCCGCCATCGAGTGGACGCTCACCGCAGAGAACTGGGCGGGGCGGTTCGAAATCTGCTCCGGTCTCGACGGTACGGTGACCAACCAGGGAGTCGAGCGCTACCGGGAACTGAATTCGCGCCATCTCGAGGTGCTCGAGACCGGCCGCCTGGGCGAAGACGGCATCTTTCTCGCGGTACAGACCAACCAGTCGCACCTGCGCATGAGCCAGGCGGCGCGCACCCAGGTCTACCTCGATGGGGAAAAAGCGCCCCTGGAGCGCCGGACCCGGGCCGAAGGGGGCGTGGTGGAGCAGCGGCTGTTGGTCGAGTGCGTTCGCGAGAAGCCGTTGCGCGTCGAGAAGGTCGTGGCCCTGCACTCGTCGCGCGACTTCGCGATCAGCGAGCCGACCCTCGCCGCGCGCATCGCCATTTCGCGTGCCGAAGGATTCAGCGCCCTGAGCGAAAGCCACGTGAGGGCCTGGGAGCGCCTCTGGCGCCGGGCCGACCTCGAGATCGGTACCGGCGATCGCTGGGCGCAACTCGTGCTCCGGCTGCACGTCTTTCACCTTCTGCAGACCACGTCCTTCAACACGATCGACCGCGACGTGGGGGTTCCGGCGCGCGGGCTGCACGGCGAGGCCTACCGCGGGCACGTCTTCTGGGACGAGCTTTTCATCTTCCCCTTTCTGAACCTGCGGCTCCCCGAGCTCACCCGGTCGCTGCTCATGTATCGCTACCGGCGGCTCGACACGGCGCGCTGCCTCGCGCGCGAAGCCGGCTTCGCGGGGGCCATGTATCCGTGGCAGAGCGGCAGCAGCGGTCGCGAAGAGAACCAGGTGCTGCACCTGAACCCCCGCTCGGGCCGCTGGATTCCCGACCCGACGTACCGCCAGCGCCACATCAACGCGGCCATCGCCTACAACGTCTGGCAATACTTTCAGGTTACCTTCGATAAGGAGTTTCTCTCCTTTCACGGGGCCGAGATGCTGCTCGAAATCGCAAGGTTCTGGGCCAGCATCGCGCGCTTCAACGCCGACCGCCAGCGGTACGAGATTCACGGCATCGTCGGACCCGACGAGTTTCACACCGGCTACCCCGACAGCGACGAGCCGGGGCTGAACAACAACGCCTATACGAACCTGATGGCCGCCTGGTGCCTGCGCACGGCGCGCCGCGCCCTCGATCTGCTCGAGGGAGAGCGCCGCCTCGAGCTGCGGGAGGAACTTCAGATTGCCGATGAGGAACTGCAGCGCTGGGAGGATGTGAGCCGGCGCATGTTTCTGCCGCTGCAGCCCGACGGCGTCATCAGCCAGTTCGAGGGCTACGAGCTGCTCGCCGAATTCGATTGGGAAGGCTACCGCGGCCGGTACGGCGACATTCACCGCCTCGATCGGATTCTCGAGGCCGAGGGAGACAGCGCGAACCGCTACAAGGTGAGCAAGCAGGCCGACGTGGTCATGCTGTTCTACCTGTTTTCGAGCGAGGAACTGGCCGACATGTTTCAGTGGCTCGGCTATCCGTTCGATCCGGACATGATTCCACGCAACATCCAGTACTACCTTGCCCGCATGTCGCACGGGTCTACGCTGAGCCGGGTCGTGCAGTCGTGGGTGCTGGCCCGATCCGATCGCGAAGGGGCGTGGCAGCTGTTTCGCCAGGCGCTCGAGGCCGACATCGGCGACATTCAGCGGGGCACGACCGCCGAGGGGATTCATCTGGGCGCCATGGCCGGCACGGTCGACCTGCTGCAGCGCGGCCATCTCGGCATCGAGGTGCGCGATGACGTCCTGTGGTTCAATCCCTGTCTGCCGCACGGGCTGGATGAGCTCTGCTCGCGCGTGCGTTACCGGGGCCACTGGCTCAGGCTGCGCGTGACGCAGAAGACGCTCGAGGTCACCTTCGACCGCGGCTGGCCGGGCTACGTGCGGATCGGCTTTCAGGGCGAAGTCTTTCTCTTCTTCGCAGGGGATACGAAGACCTTTACCCTCTGACCCGACGGCAGCCCGGGGGCCCGGCGCGACCCCGCGTCCTATGGTAGCGTTTGTAGCATGACGTTTACCGCGGTTACCCGGCGTTATCTGGCATTTGGCGAGACCCGTTTTGCGCTGATCGTATTTCTCGTGGCGGTCGCCTTCACGGGGGCGCAGACCCCGCTCGACGCCTGGACGGCGCTTGCAGCGGCGGCGGGCGCGCTCTTCTGGCTGCTCATCGAATACCCGATCCATCGCGGATTTCTGCACATGCCGCGTCCCGAAAGCCCTGCATTCCGGCGCCTGCATGCGCGTCTGCACTCCGGCCACCACCGGGATCCCGACAAACCCGAGCTCCTCTTCATCCCCTGGTGGGTCACGGCGCCGTCGGCCCTGCTCGTCGGCGGTGTCGCCGTGGCCGCCGCCGGAGACCGGGGCTGGCAGTTCTTCTGCGGCTTCTGGGGTACCCTGCTGGTCTATGAATGGCTGCACCTGGCCATTCACCTGCGCTATTCGGGGCGCAACCGCGTGTACCGGTTCATCCGCAAGGGGCACATGCTGCACCACTACAAGAATGAGCGCTACTGGTTCGGGATCACGAACCCGCTTGCCGATTACGTGATGCGAACGCATCCGCAGGCGGGCGAGGTCGCGACGAGCGAAACGGTGCGCACCCTGGGCTTCGAGCCGCACGCCGGCGACTAACGCGTCAGACGTTCCGGCCGATCATCCGGCGAGGGCCGCGAAGAGCAGGGCGATGAGCACCAGGACGCCCAACGCCCCCGCCGGCCAGCGCTCGACGTTCCGTTCGAAGCGCCGTGCCCCCTTTTCGCCTTTGAGGATCGCCCGCCGTGCGAGCTTGAACAGTCCGGCGGCCCATTCGCGGGCGCGGTCGGTGGCCGCGACGTCCCACGCGCGGTAGCGCGCCGCCGCGCGGGCGCCGACGCGTGCGACGGGGACCAGAATGTCGCCGGGGGGGATCCGGTTCTCCCAACGGCGCAGCGTTTCCGGCGCGGTTCGCAACAGGGCCGCCGTGAGCACAAGGCCGGCGAGCAGCGGCCACAGGCTGGCCCACTGCGCCGCGGGGGCAAAGGCCTTCAGAGCCGCTTCGCGAATGCCCCGGCCGGGGGCGAACGCGAACGCGGCGGTGGCCAGCACCGTCACGATCCCCCACGCTGCCGTCATCGATCGGGGCAGGGGGCCGTGCGCGGGCTCGGCCAGGAGGCGGCGTGCAAGAAACAGAAAGCGCAGCATGAGGACGGTGGTGCCCACGGCGGTGAGCGGCAGCAGGGGACTTACCCAGGCCGGGGCGGCGTCGCCCGCCGCCTCGACGACCCCCTTGAGGGCGGCCTTGGCGGCCGCACCTCCGCTCAGCGGGGCGCCGGCCAGCGCGGCGGCGGGCAGGGCGAGGGCGACGAGGATGGTCGCATGACGACGTCGGGACCCGCCGCCGAAGCCCCGCGCGACGCCGACGCCGAGAAAAAGAGCCGACTTGGCCAGGGCGTGGTGAAAGGCATAGACCGCCGCCGCCGTCACCGCATAGGGCCAGGCCGCCGGCGCGATCATGCCGATGCCGAGGGGCACGGTCATCAGCCCCATCTGGCTGATGCTCGAGTAGGCGAGCACGGTCTTCGGGTTCGATTGCATGGTCCCGGCCGCGACGCCGAGCACGGCCGCCGCGAGGCCGAGGGTGAGAAATGTCTGGCCCCAGGCCTCGAGGGGCACGATTCCGCCAGGGAGCACGCGCAGCCAGCCGAGGAGCCCGGCCTTGATCATTACGCCGCTCAGCACGGCGCTGGCCGGAGTCGGCGCCGCGGGGTGGGCGAGCGGCAGCCAGACGTGAAGCGGGATGGCGCCGGCTTTGATGCCGAATCCGGCGAACGTGAACAGTACGATCCAGTCGCGGTGCGGCGCGTCGGCGAGCGGCGCGGCCAGGCGCCCGAAAGGAACATTGCCGCATTCGTACACGGCGAGCGCCACGCCCGGAAAAAGCAGCAGCTCGCCCAGGACGACGAGCATGATGTAGACGCGCCCCGCCTGAAAGGCTGTCGGGGTCTGCTCGTGCACGATGATGCCGTAGCCCGAGACGCTCAAGACCGCGAAGAACAGGTAGTAACCGAGCAGATCGGCGGCGACGATGAGCCCGATGTTTCCCGCGGCGGCCAGCAGGAAGTACGCGAAGAAGCGGTGGCGCTTCCGATCCTCGCGCAGGTAGCCGGCCGCGTAGGCCGCCGCGAGTCCCCAGAGCGGGGCGGAGAAGAGGAGAAAGGTGCGCCCGAGGTCGTCGAGATTCAGACGGAGGCCGAGAAAGACCCAGGGGAACTCAACCGGGCCGCCCGCCGGAAGCAACGCGGCGGCAAATCCCGGCAGCAGCGTCCATGGGGCCAGGCGCATGGCTATCGGGCGCAGGCTGCCGAAGATCAGGAGGCCGGCGACCAGCAGCGGCACGAGCACCGACAATGCCGGCAACAGCGAGACCACGGTCATCGGCCGTACTCCAGACCGGTGATGAGCCGGCTCCACTCGAGCGGGCTCATCGGAACCTCGGCCAGAATTCCGGCGGCGGCCACAAGAACGGCCATCACCACGGGCGGCGCCAGCAACAGCCACCTTGTCTCGAGACGGCCCCGCGGGAGCCGCTCATCCCAGGGTTCCGGCCGCGAACGGAACCACATGTCGTTTACGATCGGCAGAAAATAGGCGGCGTTGAGTAGCGTGCTCACGAGAAGGATGACGATGGCCCAGGGTGAGCCCCCCTCGAGAGCGCCCAGTCCGAGGTACCATTTCGAGATGAACCCGGCGAGCGGGGGGATGCCGATCATGCCCAGCGCTGCGACGGTGAAGGCGGCGGCGGTGAGGGGCATGCGCCGCCCCAGGCCGTGCATGCGGCGTACGTCGGTGATGCCGACCGTTTCGGCGAAGTTCCCCGCGCAGAAAAAGAGGGTAATCTTCATGATCCCCTGGTGCACGATGTGCACGAGCCCGCCCGTGGTGGCGAAGGCGCCGACGATGGAGGTGCCCAGCACGATGTAGGAGACCTGGCTGATGGTCGAGAACGCGAGACGGCGCTTGAGGTCGGTCTGGCGCAGGGCCATGATCGAGCCGTAGAGAATCGTCAGTGACGCGAGGACGGCGAGAGGCCCGAGCAGGCCGAGCTCGGCGCTCAGGCGCACGCCGAAGACGTCATAGACGACGCGGACGATGCCGAACGCGCCCGCCTTGACGACGGCGACGGCGTGCAGCAGCGCGCTGACGGGTGCCGGCGCGATCATGGCGATGGGCAGCCAGCTGTGCAGCGGCACGAGCGAAGCCTTGACGCCGAGCCCGGCGATGAGCAGCACGAAGATGACCGGCAGCACGCCCCGGGCCGAAGGGGGAACGTTGGCGAGCGAACCGGCCTCGGCGAAGTTCACGGGGCCGGCCAGCGCGGTGAGCCAGATGGCCCCGAGCAGCAGCAGGGCGCCGCCGGCCAGGGTATAGCCGAGATAGACGCGCCCGGCCCGCAGTGCTTCGGGCGTGCCCCGGTGCACGACGAGCGGATAGGTCGCCAGCGTGAGCATCTCGTAGAAGAGCACGAAGGACAGCAGGTTCGCGGCCATGGCGATGCCGGTGGTCGCGCTGACGCAGAGACTGAAGAAGCCGAAGAAGCGGCTGCGGTGCGGTGACGATTCCAGATACCCGATGGCATACAGGGTTGTCACCAGCCAGAGCACCGATGAGAGCACGACGAACAGGAGCGAGAGCGGCGCGGCATGGAGCGCCAGGTCCTGGCCGGCGAACAGCGGGAAGCGCGCCTCGTACGTCTGCCCCTGGAAGACGCCGACGGCCATGACGGCCACGAGCGCGAGCTTGAGCACGGCCCCGGTCAGGTTCAGGAGGGTGCGTGCCCAGTAGGCTTCTTCGCGCAACAGGAAGATGACGATGCCCGGCAGCAGGGAACTGAGCACGACGAACACGGGAAGCCACTGCGCCGCCGTCATGGCAGGCCTCCGGTCACGGCCGCGAACGGCCGTCCGATGGCCAGAAAGGCGAAGATCGGGTCGGCGAGAAAGTCGAGCAGCACGGCCGCGATCGCCAGCGTGAGCGCGGCGGCCTCCATCGGCCAGGGTACCTTGCGCAGCCCGGCCGGCGACTTCTGAAACAGCAGGCTGGGGGCCAGCACCCGAAATACGTATCCGGCGGCCAGCAGACCGCCCCCGTAGATGATCACGGCGTAGGCCCAGTGGCCCCCCCGCACGGCGGCGCTCACCAGATTCCACTTTCCCACGAACCCGCCGCTCGGCGGGATGCCGAGAAGCGTCACGCCGGCGAGGGCGAAGGCGAACATGGTGACGGGGAGCGGGCGGGCGATCCCCTTCAGATCGGCCAGCCGGTCGTGCCCCGCCGCCCACACGACGCATCCGGCGCAGAGAAACAGGGCCGATTTCGCGAGCGCGTGCGAGACAGCATAATAGAGGCCGCCGGTCCAGGCCTCGAGATTCCCGTGTGGCGCTCCGAGGGGGAAGAGGAGAAAGAGATAGCCGAGCTGGGCCACGGTCGAGTACGCGATGAGCATCTTGAGCCGGCGCTGCCGCAGCGCCTGTACCGAACCCCAGACGATGGCCGCCGCCCCCAGTGTGCCCAGAACGGCCGCCGCGTCTGCGGTGGGTAGCGGGGCGAAGGGGCCGGCCCAGAGGCGCACGAGCAGATAGAAGGAAGCCTTGACCACCAGGCCCGAAAGCGCCGCGCTCACCGGCGCCGGGGCATTGGCGTGCGCCGCCGGGAGCCAGAAGTGAAGCGGAAACAGGGCCGTCTTGAAGAGCAGGCCGGTGGTCATGAGGGCGAGCGCGGCGAGATCCGAGGACGACGCAACCGCGCGCAGCGCCTGCAGGTCGAGCGTCCCGTGAGCCCCGAACAGCAGCGCGACCCCGAGCAGATACAGGAGCGATCCGAGAAGACTCACGAACAGGTACCGGATGGCCGCGGTCAGCGCCTCCCGCCCGGCCTGCGCCATGAGCGCCGCCGACGAGAACCCCAGCAGCTCGAGACAGACGTAGAGGTTGAAGGCGTCGTTCGAGAGAAACAGGGCGTTCAACGAACCCCAGAGAAAGAAGTAAAGGGGCCAGAAGTAGGCGATTGTCGGCTGCGCATCGGTTCCCGACTTCTGCTCCCCGCCGGACGGCGCACGAATGGAGCGAACCGCGTGGATGCCGGCCAGCAGAAGAACGAGCCCCGTCGTCCCCACAAGAAGCATGCTGAGACCGTCGGCAAGCCAGTCGATGCCGAGCGGCGCACCCCAGCCGCCGATGCGGTACCGCACGGGGCCCAGACGATGAGTGGTGTAGACGGCCGCGGCGGTACAGATCGGCGTCGCGGCGAGCCCGAAAAGCGCAGCCGCAATGCGCAGTCGGCGGCCGGCAAGAAAGGCGAGACTCCCGGCGAGAAACGGAACCACGACGCTCCAGACGAGCCACGCCTCTGCCGCGACGTCCGGCCCGCTCATGGCCGTGGCTCCTCGGCGTCTGCATCGGGGAGGTGGGCTGACCCGGTGGTGGCGTGCACGCGCAGGGTGAAGGCGATGGCCATGGCCGTGGCGCTCACGGCGACGACGATGCCGGTCAGCACCATGGCCTGGGCCACGGGGTCGGGGGCGCCCGGGACGCCGCGTCCGTAGCGCGTGGCGACGAGGACGAGAAACACCCCCGTGCCCATGACGTTGACGGCGAGAATCTTGCGGATCAGATGGCGGTGTCGCAGTGTGCCGTACAGGCCGAGGCTGAAGAGGATCGCCCCCGTCACGCCATAGAGCTGGCCGGTGTCCAGAACGGGCATCACTCTCCCCGCGTGGTGAAGAGGCCCCCACGGAAAAGGTGCACGAGCGCGAGCCCGATGGAGACGGCCGCCGCGGCTTCGATGGTCAGGATGAGCACTTTCGCGTATGCGGGGGGGTAATCGAGGAATTCCCGTCCGGCCGCGGCCGTGGCGGCCCCGATCAGGCCGAAGACGCCGAACCCGGCCAGGATGGCCGCGCGCAGCAGCGCGGCCGGAATCGCAAGCGGAAAGGGGGTGGCGGTCACGAGCAGCATGACTCCGGCGGCGGCGAGCAGGGCGCCCGCCTGAAAGGCGCCGCCCGGGGCCTCGGCGCCGCGCCAGAGCAGGTAGCCGGCGGCGACGACAAGGGTCGGCAGAAAGATCTGCAGAAACGCCTCGAGCACGGGGCCGGTCGGCAGCGACGCCGCACCCTCGGCGACGATGCGGCCTTGGGGCGGGGCGATGGACCAGACGGCAAAGAGCGCGAGCAGTACGACGCCGATCTCGAGCAGGGTGTCGAAGGCCCTGAAATTCAGCAGCACGGCCGTCACCGGATGGGATACGCCCGACTCGTCGACGCGGTCGAGAACCGCGCCGTGAAGATCGTCGGCGGGCCGGGCCAGCCCGGCGACGGCCGACAGGAGCCCGACGGCGAAGAGCCCTCCGAAGGCGGCGGTCATGGCCCCGAGCACGCGGCCGCCGCCCGTCTTCTCATAGCGCTCACTCATGGCTTTTTCCTGCGGGGCGCTCGCCGAGGGGGCTGAGGCGGCCGAGGGCATTCCAGAAAAGGGCGCCGGTCAATCCGGCGCCGATGGCGGCCTCGGCAAGGGCGACGTCGGGGGCGTTCAGGCGGCTCCAGGCGACGGCGGCGATCAGACCGAAAGAGACCAGCAGCACGGTGGCGCGATAGAGATCGGGCGTGCGCAGCAGCCACACGGCCAGCAGCACGAGGGTCACGGCAACGAGCAGATCGAGCAGCGCCAGGATAATCACGGCCTTCTCCACGGTTCGATTCCGGCGTGCAGGGCTGCGCGGGCCACGGTATGGCAGGCGGTCGTGCTGGCGGCGAGCACGAGCAGCCAGATGGCGAGCAGCTTGAGCACCGTGTAGAAAGACGCCGAGGCGAGCATCAGGCCCAGCGTGGTGAGTCCGAGCCCCGCATTGTCGGCCTTGGTGAGCGCGTGCAGGCGCGTGAAGACGTCGGGAAAGCGCAGCAGCCCGACGGTGCCGGCCAGAAAGAATCCGAAACCGGCCGCCAGGCAGAGCGTGGCGGCAAACTCGACCAGGGCGTGCAGGAGGGAATTGTCCGTCATTCCGCAAGTCCTCGGGGCCGCGTGGGTGGCCGCCAGAGACGGCGCACGAAGGCCACCAGGGTCACGGCGCCGAGCAGGGCAAACACGAGGGCGACGTCGAGCAGGGCGGGGATGCGCATGGCGAAGGCGAGCACGAGCAGGATGGCGACGCCTGTGGTGCCGAAAAGCTGTGCCGCGAGCATGCGGTCGACGAGCGTGGGCCCCCGCCAGACACGAAGGAGTCCCGCGGCGAGAGTGAACATGAGCAGCGGCGCGGCCAGCAGTATGGCCCAGGCGATCATCCCGCTTCCTCCCGAGGCGGAACCCGATAGCCGAACATGCGTCCGATGAGCCGCTCGAGATGGGCGACGTCCCGCTCGACGGGAGCATTCCGATCGACCACGTGCAGGACGAGCGCGTCCGACTCGACCTCGGCGGTCAGCGTCCCGGGGAGCAGGCTGACTGCGTCGGCCAGAAAGACGCGCGTGCGGCGATCGGCCGCAATTTTGAACCGGTACCGGGTCAGCCCTGGATCGAGCGGCCGTGACGGGCGCATGGCGCGCCCGGCGATGTCGATGCTGCCGGCCAGGGCCCGCCACAGGAAATACCCGGCGAAGGCGGGCCAGGCGGTCAGGCGCCACGCGCCCCTGCCGGGCGGGGTGAGCCGGACGCTCAGCCATGTGGCCAGGACCATGACGGGGAGGCCCACGCCGAGCGAGTCGGGCCGGCCGTCGGCGAGCACGAGCCAGAGCAGCCCCAGGCTTGCGAAGCGTACGAGGGGTGCGCCCGCAGGCAAGCGGGGGCCCGGACTCTCCGCAGCGGGAGACTCAATGTTTTCTGACGGATTCTCGGCCATGCTCCAGCGCTCACGGGGAACTCTCCATCCATCGTAGATCGGCTGGGCGACCGGTCGGGTTACGATGGGGGGCTTACCGGCCCGTCGGGTTGCATTCCCCCGCAGACGGGTGATAACCGGCGCCGGGTCGGGCGAAAGGCCGGGCTCAGGCCAGCGCGCGTGGCGAGAGGACGCCGGTCGAGATGGAGAGCGAATCCTCGATGCACCGGGCGACGTGCCACCATCCGCTGGGGATGTAGAGCCAGTCGCCGGCCACGAGCGTGCAGGCGTGAACGGGCGACGTTTCTTTCTCGTACTTCAAGTTCCGCGGCATGTTGCGCAGGGTGGGGACCGGATTTACGGTGTTCTGCCGCAGGAAGTATTCCTTGACCCCGGCCGTCTGGACCAGAAAGACATCTTCGGCATCGTAGTGCCAGCCGAAGCTGTGCGTGCCCGCGGGGGTCACGAAGAGCTGAATCGTCGCCGGCCCGCCGACGTCGCGGGCGAAGGCTGCGGCCCACTTCCGCAGGTCTGGGTCGTGCCGCTCACCTTTGCGGATGACGAGCGAGATCCCTTCCGTGAAATCCCGCCTGACCTCGTCGAGCGAGTGGGGAACCGGACGCTCGACCAGCGCTCCGTTGCGCACGACGAGCGCGTCCGGCGCGGGCGGCGCCTGCAGGATGCGATCGAGCGTGCTCCACAGGAACAGGGGGACGGCGTCCGCAGCCGCATGCGGTTCGGCCATGGGGCCCCGGTGGAAGTGTTCGGCAAAGAACGCTTCCGCCGTCGTCTGCGTGAGCAACCTCGAGAGCACGTTGCTCCCTGAAAACTGAATACTCAACCTGAAGACTCACTTGATCGCGACCAGCACATCCAGAATGAATTGTGCCGCGACGGCCGCCAGAACAATCCCCATGACGCGCGTGAGCACGTTACGCCCGATGTGCCCGAGGCGATCCAGCAGGCGATCTGCGTAGCGGAGCGCGAGATACATGAAGAGCATGGCCACCGCAAGAACGCCGAGCAGGACGACGTACTGCATCGTCCCCTTGGCCTGCTCGCCGAGGACGAGTGCCGTCGTGATGGAGCCCGGGCCGGCGATGAGCGGAATCGCGACGGGGAAAATGGCCACGTCTTCGCGCTCGATACTCTCGGTCTGTTCTTCTTTGCTCGTCTTGAACCGCAGGGGATTCGCGCGCAGCATGTCGAGCGCGATGAGAAAGAGGATGACGCCGCCTGCCAGGCGGAATGCCGGCACGGTGATGCCGAAGGCCTTGAACAGAAGCGACCCGACCAGAACACACACGGCCAGCACGACCAGCGCGATGGTTGCCGCGCGGCGGGCCACGGCGTGGGTCTGCCGGGGAGAGAGATCCTGGGTGAAGGCGACGAACTGGGGGAGGATGCCGAACGGGTTGAGAATGGGAATCCAGGTGCTCGCCGCGAGAAGCGTGAAATCGGTGAGGCCATCCATGCAGTGGACAGCCTAACAGATTCCGCTCATGCATTCAGTGCAATCAGGCGCCGATCGCATCGGGCGCGGCGAGCGGCCGCCAGACGCCGTCTTCGCCGAGCACCTCGGCCGGCCTGAAGGCAGATTTGTACTCCATGCTGGCCGATCCGGCGACGTAGTAGCCCAGGTAGACCCAGGTGCGCCGCAGGAGCCGCGCCTGCTCGATGGCCTGCAGGATAGCGAACGTGCCGAGGCCGCGCCCGGCGGCATCAGGGTCGTGAAAGTGGTAGACGGCCGAGAGGACCTGCGGCGTCAGATCGTTGAGAATGATTGCGCGCAGCCGCTCACCCTCCCAGACCGAGATCTCGACGGCGGGCAGGGGATTGCGCAGGAACTGGAATTCGTATTCCTGCGGCGTGATGCGCTGTTCAGGCCAGCCTTTACGCCTTTGCTGGGTCAGGTGGTAACGATGGTACAGGTCGATACGCGCGCGGTCGAGCACCGGGGGGCCGGCGACCACGCGCAGGTCGGCATTGCGCCGGAGCGTGCGCCGCTGCCCGCGGCCGGGGCTGAATTCGGCGACGGCGATGCGGATGGGCCGGCATCCGGTGCAGCCCGTGCAGACGGGACGAAAGAGCAGCGGCCCGAACTTGCGCCAGGTGCGGTTCATGTGCGCTTCGTATTCGTCACCGCTCAGCTCGCTCACCAGGCGATACTCCTGGCTTGAAAGCCTTTCGGGCAGGTACGGGCACTCCCGGGGACCGAGCGTAAACTGATCGAGCACCTTCACGACGTTATTCTAGCCCATGGCAGGTCGAAAGAGCCCGGGGCAGAGCGGTCCACGGCTCGTGGACCGCTCCATTCGCCTATCGGGCGGCGACCGGATCGGGCTCGCCGCCGGGCAGCAGGTCGAAGCCGCCGGCCATCGCGTCGGCCCCCGGCACGAGCGTGTGGAACTCGCCGGCCATCCAGGCCTCGAGCAGGTCGGCATAGTGCGGGCTCTTCGGCCAGCCGCTGGCGCCCCCGGCGAGCGTATAGCGGCTGCGATGCGGATCCCCGAGGTCGACCACCAGCCGCACCGACGGCCCCGCCATCGGGTGCATTTCGGTGCGATCCGAACGCAGGTACTGATTCTTGAAGACCGTCTCGGGAGCGCCGGCGCCGCGAAGCGGGTCGGCGTTGAAGACGCTGCCGAGCAGGCCGCCCCCCATGCCGAAGAAGTGCTTGAGCACGAAGGGGCGCACGTCGCCCCAGGCCCAGTCGGCGCTGTCGTCGCCGCGCCGGGCCCGCAGGTCCACCAGGGCAAGCCTGAAGGCCGAGCGGTAGGCGTCGTCGCGGGTCTCGACGGCCGGCGTGCGGGTATCATCCCACACGGCCGCATCTCCGGCTTCGTACCAGAGGCGTTCGGCATTCGTCTCGATGTGCGCCACTGACTGCACGAAGTTCCACGTTTCGCCATCGGCGCCGCCGGTCAGATCGTCGGCGAGCGCGACATCGAGAATGTGGTTCGAAAAGAGCATGAAAAGGCTCGCGGCGGGAGAGTCCGCGCTAACGCGGCCGTCCCACGCGCAGAAGAGGTCGGCGGCGGCGCGTTCAGCTTCGTCCATGCCGTCGCGGCCCGAGGCGCAGAGGGCGCTCTCGAGATCGGCGCGTACCTTGGGCCAGTACGCGATGCCGACGTCCATCTGCAGGGCCGTCATGTCGTCCATCGTCACGGGTGATTCGCGGCTCGAGAGATAGCCGGCGATGCGGGCCCAGCGGTTCGGCGGTGAGGAGTCGTTGTCATAGGGGGTGGGGAAGCGGCCGCGCGGGATGGGCTGGTTGTTGGCCGTCGCGATCCACCCCTGTTCCGGATTGATGGAGCGGGGGAGTTCACTCTTCTCGTAGATCCCCTGCCATTCATAGGCCGAAAGCCAGCCGGGGACGGGAAAGGTGCCGAGCGAAGCCGGACGCTTGGGAACACGGCAGGGGCTCGTCCACCCGATGTTCCCCGCGGTGTCGGCGACCACCCAGTTGATGCAGGCGGTATCGAAGGGCTGCATGGCGTCGACGTACTCGGTGACGGTGCGGGCCATGCCGGCGCGCTGCAGGGCAACGCTGTCACCCGCCGAGTCGAGCGCAACGGTGCGCAGGGCGGTGAGCGGAATGCGGCTGGCCAGAAACGGCTCGATGTCGTTGAGGAGCACACCGTGACGGGTCGCGCGCACGGTCTGGCTGACGACCTCGCCGTCTTTCGTGCGGAACTCTTCGGTGCGGATCTCGAAGGGGACGAAAGCGCCCTCGTATTCATACCCCTCCACGCCGTCCCTGGTCATCGGCTTCTCGACGTACAGATCCTGAAGGTCGACGTTATTGATGGTAGAACCCCAGGCGACGTGAAAGTTGTGGCCGACGAATACCCGGTGGGTGCCGACGAGCACGAAGCCCACAGTCTCGCCCGACGGCAGCTTCTGGTGCACGGGCCAGACGATCGGCGGGTTCAGGTGCGGCATGTGCGGATCGTTGGCCAGGAAGGGTTTTCCGGTAGACGTGTGCTTGCCCGAAACGACCCAGTTGTTGCTCGACTGAATCCCGCCTTCCCACAGCTGGAGCGGATTGTACAGCGCAAGTTCTCCGCGGGGATGGCCCTGCGCCTGCGTGCCTTCGGGAGATGACTTCGGGCAGAGGTCCGCGAGCTCGGTCCGCAGCTCGGGCGCGACCGCATCGGGAACGGCGTGACCGCCGGCGCCCCAGGCGTCTTCGGGAAGATAGTATTCGGGAAAATCGATGCGGGTCGGCCAGACGCGCTCCAGAGCATCGAAGCCGGTGTCGCAGGCGATCAGGAGGCGGCGGACCTCGCGGGAATAGTTGTGCGTGAGCCCGAACATGACGATGCGGAACACGGCCATCGTGTCGGTCGCGTGCCAGAGAGCGATTTCGGTATCGAGCAGGCGGTGCTCGAGCGAACGCTGGTCGAGGGCAATCCACGCGTTGACCCCTGCCGCGAAGGCATCGAGGTTCGCCCGTTCGGCCGGGTCGAGCTGTTCGTAGATACGGCGCGCGTCGGCCTCGAAGCCGAGAAACCGGTTCATGCGGTCGAGGTCGAGCGCGCTTTTACCGCCCATCGGCACATTGCCCACCAGCTCGGCCAGGCGGCCGCGGGCCATGTGACGCAGGAAATCGAGCTGGAAGAGGCGGTCACGTGCCTGAAGAAACCCCTCGGCAAAGAAGAGGTCGGCCTCGTGCTGCGCCTCGATACGCGGAATTCCGTCGTTCGTGTAGGAGATGCGTACGGGAGCCGTGAGACCGGACAGCGTGTAGCTGTCGGCGTCATCGACTTCGGGATAATCGGGTGCAATCTGGTACCCGATCAGGCGGCCGGCAGCACAGGCGCTCAGTGTCGAAGCGAGCAGAAGCGAAGCGAAAACGAGGGTGAGGGTCCGGGGCATCGTGGCCTCTCGCGGGGAAAGAATTGCAGCTCAGTTAAACAAACAGTTGAGAGACAGCTTACCAGAGCGGATGCTCCGTTGCAGCCCGGGATCCGCTTCCCTTGACTAGAATACGATTCTAGAATACAATTCTAGGCATGCGGACGGACAATGGCGGCGGACGTCGAGAGACCGAAATTCTGCAGGGAGCGCTGCGGTGCTTTCTTGCGAAAGGGTATGACGCCGCTTCGCTTGAAGACATCCGCTTGGCTTCGGGGGCGAGCATCGGCAGTATCTACCACCACTTTGCTGGCAAGGAGGCCATTGCCGGCGCGCTGTATGTGTACTGCCTGCGCGACTACGGCCGCTGGGTGCGGGAGGCCTGCGAAACCCCCGCTCCGCGCAGCGCGCGCGGGTTCGTGCGGCAGCTCGTGCGCGCCCATCTCGGCTACGTGCAGCGCTTTTCCGATCGCGCTGCGTACCTGGCCGAGTGGCGGTCGGCTGCAACGACGCGCGCCGTCGAAGACGAAATTGCCGCAGCCAACCGTGATCTCTTCGGCTGGTTCCTCGCGGGTCTCGAGGCCTGGACCCCCGCCTTGCGCCGTCTACCTGTCGAGCTCGCCTATGTCATTCTGCTTGGTCCCGCGCAGGAGTATGCCCGGCTGTGGCTGCGCTCCGGCCAGCGGTGGGACCTGTCGGCCGCGGCCGAAGAACTCGCATCGGCCGCCTGGAGAGCGGTCTCTGTCGGCCACCGGGAACCGGAAAAGAGGAGTCGCGCATGAATGTCACGAACGTTCTTCCGAATTCGGCGGCAGCGTCTCATCCGCTGCCGCCGCACCCGCGCGAGCACTGGAAGGCGCGGCTGCGGCGGTGGGCGTTCAATTGGTTTCCCGCCTTCTGGGGCACCGGCGCGCGCCTCATCTATCTGGAAGAGCGCTTCCGCGAAATTCGTCTCGCGCTGCCGCTGACCCTGCGTACGCGCAACTACGTCGGCACGATCTTCGGCGGCTCGATGTTCGCCGCGTGCGACCCGATCTTGATGGTCATGCTCATCGAGCGCCTCGGGCGCGGGTTCGTCGTCTGGGACAAGGCCGGAACCATCCGCTTCCGCAAACCGGGGCGCACGACGTTGTACGCCCGGTTCCTGCTGCCCGACGACGAGCTGGAGAAAATCCGTTCGCAAGCGGAACGGGAGGGGCGCGTCGAGCGGGTCTTCACCGTCGATCTGGTCGACGCTGCGGGGCTCGTGCACGCCTCGATTGAGAAGACGATTGTAATCAAGGTTAAGGCGAGCTGTGCATAACGGGTCGCTGGGCGCTTGGACTTGGAGGCCCTTGCCGGTAATTCGTCAATCGTAGATTGTCAATCGTCAATTCTCGTCACTCGTCGCTCGACACTCGTCACTTCGATAATAGGTGCCGAGAATCCAGTCGAAGAGCGGTACGGTCACGTTGAAGTTCCAACCCTGCATGAGGCGCGGATCGTGATGGAGCGCGTGATGATGGCGCAGGAAGCGGATGATGCGCATCCGGCCGATGAACGAATCCTCGGCCAGATGGTAGCTGAGGTGCGTCAGTTCGTAGAGCACCATATAGGTCGAGGCGGTCACCAGGTACAGCCAGCCGGTGTTGGGTGTCAGCAGCATGCCGAGGACAACGGCAGGCGGCGCCGCGGCGACGACAATGCTCAGGACCCCGAGTGCGGGAATGAGCACCAGGCGGAACTCCCGGCGGCTGCGCATCGTCATGTCCTCGGTGACATAGATACCGTGGTGCATCGGGGTGTGCTGCTGGTAAATGTACTCCAGCGGCCAGAAGCGCCGGTGCAGGACGTACTTGTGAACGCGCCATTCGAAGAAATTGGCGAAGAGAAACACGGCCGGAATCGTCAGCCATTCCACCGGCCGGACCGCCTGAATGTTGAGGACGGCAATGACGAGCGTCACGATGCCGACGCCCGTGGTGCCGGCGAGGTGGAGCCAGGGGTTGTACCAGCTCGGGATCCGCTCCAGCTCCTCGGCCCGTTTCCGCTCGCGGGCGGCCTGGGGAAGAGTGCTCATGAGGAGACATTATCACGGGCGGGTCCTTGCGAACAACGTTCGCCATGCAGGGCGCCGCGGGAACGCCGCTCCTGCGAATGTGCGCTCCATCACAGGCCGGCATCGCTCAGGGCGGGTACAATAACGGTTTCCTGATTCCAGAGGGGGCGATGGAACCCATCATTCAGATTGAGAACGTCGAAAAGGAATTTCCGCTCGGCCGCGTCGTCGTACGGGCGCTGCGCGGTGTGAGCCTGACCATCGAAAAGGGCGAATTCACGGCCATCGCCGGTCCTTCGGGCAGCGGCAAGACGACCATGCTGAACCTGATCGGCTGCATCGACGTCCCCACCCGCGGGCGCGTGCTGGTCGACGGCGCCTCGACGGCCGAGATGTCCGATCGCCAGCTGACCGACCTGCGCCTGCACAAGCTCGGCTTCATCTTCCAGAGCTTCAATCTGGTGCCCGTGCTCACCATGTTCCAGAACATCGAGCTGCCGCTGCTGTTGCAGGGCGGGTTGACCAAGGGCGAACGGGAGGCGCGCGTACACGAGCTGGTGGAGCGGGTGGGCCTGCTCTCCCATATCCATCACAAACCGCTGGAGCTCTCGGGCGGTCAGCGTCAGCGCGTGGCCATCGCCCGGGCATTGGTCACCCGGCCACGCATCGTGCTCGCCGACGAGCCGACCGCGAACCTGGACTCGAAGACGGGCGAGAACATCATCGACCTGATGCGCGAGATGCATCGCCGCGACCAGACGACGTTCATCTTCTCGACCCACGACCCCAAGGTCATGCGTCTTGCCGAGCGCGTCGTACGCCTGGTCGACGGAGAGATTGCCGAGGACGTTCGCGAACCGGTTACCCAAGGGTGAGGGCATGAACCGCCTGAATGTCTTTCGCGTCCTCGTCCTCATTTCGGTGCGCAACCTGCGCAGCCACTGGGCCAAGACGCTGATTGTCGGCAGCATTCTTTTCTTCGGCACGGCGCTGTGGACGATCGGTTCCTCGCTCATCGGCAGCATCGAAAACGCCATGTCGCGCACGATTGTCGAAAGCGTGACCGGTCACCTGCAGATTTATCAGGATGGCACCCGCGATACCCTGGCCCTGTTCGGCGGCGGCTCTTTCGGCGCGCCGGATATCGGCGAAATTCCCAACTTCGAGGACCTGCTCCGGGCCGTGGACGGCGTCGAGAATGTCAAGGCAATCGTGCCGATGGGCACCACCATCGGTCTTCTCTCGAACCCGAGCCAGCTCGACGCGGCCCTCGGCGATCTGCGCACCGCCGCCTACGATGCCGACGCCGAACGGCAGCGGGAGGCCGAGGCGCGCACGCGGTACCTGATGGAGCTGCTGCTTGAGGATTCGGAGTCGCGCCTGCACGGCCAGCAGTTGACCGCCGAATTGGAACAGAATCTGGCGGATCTGCGCTATGCGCTGTCGGCGACCTTCTGGACCGAATACGCCGCGAACCCCCTCGAACGTCTCGAGTTTCTCGACACGCGCATCGCCCCGCAGGGCACCGACGGCTCGCTCGTCTACCTGCGGCTGCTCGGCACCGATCTTGAGCAGTACCGCAAGGTTTTCGGGCAGTTTGAGATTTTCGAAGGAGAACCGGTTCCGCCGGGAGAGCGGGGGCTCATGATGCCCTACCACTTCCGCGAACAGTTCCTCAAGAACCGGGTGGCGCGCGATCTGGATGCCATGAAGAAGCGGGTCGACGACGGCTTTACGTTTGTTGAGGACGACGCGCTGCAGGAGAAGGCCCGCAGCGCCGTCCGGCAATACAAGCGGCTGCTCGTCGACCTCGATCCCGGCAAGCGCGATGCGCTGCAGAGCGCCCTCGAAAGTGAGTTGGGCCGGACGGGCCGTGTCGACGAGCTGCTGCAGGAATATCTGCGCATCGACGACGCAAACTTCTCCCGCCGGTTCGCCCATTTTTATTCCGCCATCGCGCCGCTCGTTCGCCTCTATCCCGTGGAGGTCGGCGAATCGGTTACCGTGCGCGCCTTCACGCGCAGCGGATACATGCGCAGCGCCAACCTGAAGCTGTACGGCATCTTCCACTTCAAGGGGATGGAGCAGTCCTTCGCGGGCATCTACAACCTCGTCGACATCATGACCTTTCGCGAGCTTTACGGGGCGATCACGGCGCGCCAGCGCGACGAACTCTCCACGCTGAAAGAGGAAGTGGGGATTACGGACGTGGGGGCTGAAAACGCCGAAGATGCCCTGTTCGGCGGCGACAGCCTGGTGGTCGAAGAGAGCGGCACTTCGGCTGTCTCGGTCGATCAGCTGCTTGCGGCGAGCGGCGTCGAAGCGGCGGGCGGTGAAAAATTCACCCGCGAAGACGTCGAAAGCGGACTTGCGCTTCATGCCGCCGTCGTGCTCGAGAACCCGGAACTCCTGTTCGAGACCCGCGCAGCGCTGGATGCGGCGGTTAAGGGGGCGAACCTCCCCCTGCGCGTCGTTCCCTGGCAGCAGGCCGCCGGTTTCGCGGGCCAGCTCACGATGGCGATGCGGGCCGTGCTTCTCTTCGGCATGGTTATCATCTTTCTCATGGCGCTCGTCGTCATGAACAACACGGTCATCATCTCGACCATGGAGCGGACGTCTGAGATCGGAACCTTGCGGGCCATCGGCGCGCAACGGCCTTTCATTCTGCTCATGTTCCTGCTCGAGACCATGGCCATTGCCGTGCTGGCGGGTGTGGCCGGCGCTCTGGCGGGCGCGGCGCTGGTGGGGGCGATGGCGGTGAACGGCATTCCGGCGTTCACCGACCAGCTCGTGTTTCTGTTCGGGGGTCCCCGTCTGTTTCCGGTCGTCAGCGCGGCCGACATGGTGACCGGCCTGATTATCATTCTGATCGTCAGCATGGTGGCCACATATTTCCCGGCCCGCGGGGCCACGCGCGTGCAGCCGGTCGAGGCCATGCGCGGAGCGGATTGAGGTATGCGATGAAGGTTTTTCTTGAGATTGCCTATCACAACCTGGTGCAGGCCCGGCGGAGAACGTTTCTGCTCGGCATCGGGTTGCTCTTCGTCACGTTTCTCCTCGTTTCGCTTCTCGGTTTCTCCGAAAGCATCTCCCGGCAGCTGCTGCGGGCGGCCACCACGCTTTCTTCGGGGCATGTGAACGTCGCCGGCTTCAACAAAGCGAAGCCTTCTGACGCGGGGGCCTACATTTCGGGCGTCAAGGATCTGCGCGCATTCGTGCTCGAGAACGTTCCCGACGTGGATTACGTGATTGATCGCTACCGGGGCTGGGTTCAGCTCTCCAGTGAGACCGATTCGCTGCAGACAGGTGTTGCCGGGGTCGACATTGCCGAAGAGCCGCAGCTCGACGAGTTACTGTCCATCGCCCCCCGCTCGGCCTATCGCGAGGGGGAGGGGGATGAGCGCGAAGGGTCGATCGGGGGACTCGCCGGAGAGGATACGATCGTCATTTTCGCCAGTCACGCCAAGCAGCTCAATGTGCGCGTCGGCGACAGTCTGACGATGATCTCCCAGAACCCCGACGGGGTCACGAACACGAAGGACGTCCGCCTCGTCGGTGTGGCCGAAGACATCAGCATGCTCTCGATGTTCACGGTCTTCACGCCGAAGAAGACGCTGCAGGACCTGTATACCTTGCCGGACGACACGTCGGGGGCCATTCACATTTTCCTCAAGGATCCGAGCCGGTCCGAAGAGGCGATGTCGGCCCTGCGCCAGGCCCTCGTTCAGGCGGGGCATCCGGTGCTGGAGCCGAATCCGCAGCCGTTCTTCATGAAGTTCGAGACCATCGCCGGCGACGACTGGATCGGCCAGAAGCTCGACGTGACCTTCTGGAAGGACGAAATCTCCTTTCTCGTGTGGATTCTCACCGTCGTCGACGCCGTCTCCTTCGTGCTCGTCAGCCTGCTTCTCGTGATTATCGCCGTCGGTATCATGAACACCATGTGGATCGCGGTGCGCGAGCGGACCTCGGAAATCGGTACCCTGCGGGCCATCGGGATGTCGCGGCGCCGGGTTCTTCTCATGTTCCTGCTCGAGGCGGCGCTGCTGGGAATCGTGTTCACCCTGATCGGCGGGCTGCTCGGCATGGGCGGCGCCGCGCTGCTCGATGCGGCGTCCATCGAGATCCCCCACGGTCCCATCCGGGCGTTTCTCATGAGCGATCGGTGGCGGCTCGCCGTAACGCCGTTGCAGGTCGTCGTTTCCGTCGCCGGCATTACGGCGGTCACCGTGTTCGCCTCGCTGTGGCCGGCCATCCGCGCGTCGCGGCTGCAGCCGATCACCGCCATTTCGTCGGTCAATTGAGGGTCAACCATGCGTCTGCTCCAACTCGTTACCACGCTTCTTCTGACCGCCGTCCTCGCTCCGCAGGCGGCGTTCGCGCTCACGACCGAAGAGATGACGAAGCTGCTTGCCGTCGTCGACGACCGCCAGCGCAACAGCGGCGACTACCGCTCGCTCATCTACATTCAGCAGAAAGAGAAGGGGAAAGAGGATCTGCTGTACGAAGCCGTGAGCTACCGGCGAGACGAAGACGACAAGCTGATCATCCTCTTCACGAAGCCGAAGTCTGAACAGGGCAAGGGATATCTGCGCATCGACAAGAACCTGTTTCTCTACGATCCGACGGTCGGCAAGTGGGAGCGTCGCACGGAGCGCGACCGGATCATCGGGACCAATTCGCGCCGCAGCGACTTCGACGAGTCGCGTCTCGCCGAGGAGTTCGATCCGGCCTATGTGGGGGAAGAGAAGCTCGGCAAGTTCGCCGTTCATCACCTGGAACTGAAGGCGAAGAAGGGGGTCGACGTGGCCTACCCGATTCTCCACCTCTGGGTCGACAAGGAGACGGGCAACGTGCTGAAGCGGCAGGAGTTTGCCCTTTCGGGGCGCCTCATCCGCACGACCTACAATCCGTCGTGGGCGAAGCTCTACAGCCCCTCCAAGAAGGCTGACATCTACTATCCGAAAGAGATCCGCATCTTCGACGAGATTGAAAAGGGGAACGCGACGACCATTCTCATCCGCGAAGTCGACCTGAATCCCTTGCCGGCCAACATCTTCACAAAGGCCTGGCTCGAGAGCAAGAGCCGGTAATCCGTATGCGCCGACTTATCGTCTGTCTGTCGCTCCTTGCAGCCGCAACTCCGGTCGATGCCCAGGAGTCCGATGCCGAGCGGGACGCGGCCATTTTCGGTGAAGCCGCTCCCGCTGCCTCCACCGATTCCGTCGTGGGCGCAGAAGAAGAAGCGGCGATGTTCGATGCGGCGGCCGAGACGTCGCCCCCGCCGAACCAGCCGGACGCTGAGGATGCGCTCTTCGGCGAACGATCCGGAGCGGATCTGCAGGCGGCATCGGCGCTGCCGGATCTGGTCGATGCGAAGGACGATCGTCTTGAAATCGGCGGGCTTGCGTACCTGCGCGGGAGCTATGCGCTCTCGCAGGGTGAGGATGCCGAAACGGCGCCCCTGCGTACGCCGGCTCTTTTCGACCTGTACGCCGATGCGCGGCCCAGCGAGCGGGTCCGGATTTTCACGCGCGGACGGTTTACCTATGACTTCTCGATTCCCTCGAGCGCGACGAATGCGACCGACAGCTTCGGCCGTCCGCTCGAGCGCGAAACGGTCGCGCTCGATCAGCTCTGGCTCAAGTTCGACGTCGCGCGAACGGTCTACGTGACGGCAGGGAAACAGCCGCTGAAATGGGGATCGGGACGGTTCTGGAACCCGACCGATTTTCTCAATCCGGTCCTGCGCGATCCGCTGGCTGCCTTCGACGAGCGGCTGGGGGTCACCCTGGTCAAGCTGCACGTTCCCTTCGAATCGACGGGCATGAACGTCTACGGCGTGGTTGATGTCGACGGCGCCGACAGCCCCGAAGAGGTGGGCGGCGCGCTGCGGGCCGAAGCGGTGGTGGGTACCGCCGAACTGGCCCTCTCGGGTGGGGCGCGCAAAGGACGTCCGCGGTATCTCGGCGCCGATCTTTCCGCCGGAATCTGGGATTTCGACGTACGCCTCGAGGCAGCTTTCCGGCGTGGCGACACGGCCTCGTACTACGAAGGAGAACTCGATCTGCGCCGGATGCGTCTTCCCTCAGCGGTGAGCCGCAAGGACGAATGGATCCCCCAGGCGGTCGCGGGGCTCGAGTACAGCTTCAACTACAGCGACGAAGACAGCGCTTCGCTCGGTATCGAATACTTCTACAACGAATCGGGGTACGAGGACGCGTCCCTCTACCCCTGGCTCCTGTTCCAGGGGGCCTACCGCCCGCTCTACACGGGAAAGCATTACGGCGCCGTCTACGGATTTCTCGCTGGTCCCGGCAGCTGGAACGACACGACGATCATCGTGTCGACGCTGGGGAACCTGAACGATCGTTCGTACCTGAGCCGTCTCGACTGGCGCGTGCAGCTGATGAGCTACCTCAACCTGGATCTGTATCTGAACTACCACTACGGGCGGAACGGGGAGTTCAATTTCGGCCTCGACGTTCCCCCCGTGCCGCTGGTTCCCCAGCTTGCGAACGGGTTCTCGTCGCCGCAGCCGCGGGTCGACGCGGGCGTGGGCGTCCGCATGAACCTGTAATCGGATCCGGAAGCTTGCGGCGGATGTCCGATCGGGTTACTTGACGCCGAGGATCTGAACGACGGCCGCACGCCCGGCGTGGTACTTGCCCTCGTGGACGTCGCGATCCAGTTCCCGGGCGATCTCCAGCTGCATTCCTTCCAGTTCTCCGCGAAGGACGTCGAGGGTCATGAGCAAATCCGTCACAGGGGGCCCTCCCGTCTTGAATTCGAGCTGGCGCGGCGTGTAGGCCTCGAGAATAAGCACCCCGCCCGGACGCAAACCCGCCACGGCGTCGCGGTGGACCCTGGCTCGCAGCGGCGGCGGCAGGTGTCCGAAGATGGAAACGATGCCGTCCCACATGCCGGCGTCAATCGGATACTCGGCCAGGTCGGCCGCGATGGTCGTAATCTTGACTCCACGCTCCTGAGCCAGTTTCTGTGCCCGCTCCATACCCACCTTCGAGGCGTCGACGGCCGTGACCTCGAATCCCTGTTCCGCAAGATAGACGGCATTGCGGCCCTGGCCTTCGGCAAGGCACAGGACCGTGCCGCCCGCAGGAATGCGGGACGCGACTTCCCGCAGAAAGTCGTTCGGCGCATCGCCGTAAGCGAGTTCGGGTTCGGCGTAGCGTTCGTCCCAGAAGGAATTTGTCATTTTGTTCTCGGTGGGTACGTGGGTCTAAGGGTAATCCCTCGTCACTCGGGCAAAGCGCTAAGCGCCAAGCACTGAGCGCCAACAGCAAGTACCTTCTGCATAAGAGTACTTTCCGGTAAATCGTAAATCGTCAATCGTAAATCGTCAATTTTCCAGATTCGTCACTCGTCACTCGTCACTCGTAACTTCGGTGACTTGGGCGAGGTGGCGCCCGAAGCGGCGCATGACCCAGAGGTGCACCAGGGCCTGGGTGTACCGATAGATCGGCCAGGGGAGGGCGGGGCGGTACTCGTGGATGCCCGCAATGGCGGCTCTGCCTCCGAGCACGATGCGGAATTCCAGACGGCCCCGCAGGCCGCTCTCGCCCCGCCGCAGCAGCAGGCCGCCGCGGATGTGAAAAAGGGCCAGCTCCGGGGTGCTTTGCTTCGGATCGTACTGTAGATCCAGCAGCGGCGCCCTGCGCAAGCCGGTCAGGTAAAACCGGCAGTCGCCGCAGTCGTCGACGTGCACGTGAACCCAATGGCGAAACAGACGGGGCAGCCAGCGCATGTATTCGAGGGCCAGCCAGCGGGCGTCGCGGCCCAGGGGGAGCGGCAGCCGCTGCACCGACCGCACGTCGCGCGACGTGCGTCTGCGGCGCCGCCAGGATTCGCTGCCGTGCTGCACTTCGGCAACCAGGGCCTCGCGAACAGCGTCATCGAACGATAGGTGCGCCGGAGCAAGGGCATTCTGCGGCCCCGGATCGTGGACGATCGTTTCGTGCCTAAGGCTGTTCACCAGCGGACCTACCAGGGCGCGCGGGGCGCCGGTGACCAGCGACACCCAGAGGGTTGACAGTTTCGGCGTCACGGCCGGCACGCCGAACATCGGCCGCGGCGTGCCCACGAGCTCGCCCGTGCGCCGCAGCATGTCGGCGTACGTCAGCACGTCGGGTCCCCCCGCTTCGACCGTGGGGGGCGGCGCAGGGTGCTCGAGGCAGGCGATGAGCAGCCGGAGGAGATCATCCAGGGCAATCGGCTGGGTGCGATTGCGCGTCCAGGCCGGCGCGACGAGCGCCGGTAGGCGCCGGACGAGATTCGCGAGAATTTCGAACGACGACCCCCCGGGGCCCAGCACGAGCCCCGCGCGCACGGCCGTAACCGGAATTCCATAGGCGCGCAGGGTATCCTCGACTTCGAGACGGCTCGCCAGGTGCTTCGAGAGCCGCGAGTGCGGGGGCACGAGTCCGCCCAGATAGACGATCCGCTTCACACCGGCCTTGGCGGCGGCGCGCGCGAAATTGTCGGCCAGAATCAGATCGAGATCCTCGAAGCGCGCCTGGGTGAGCTGCGCCGAGGGGAGCATCGAGTGGACGAGGTAACAGGCGATGTCGGCCCCCGCGAGGGCCCGCTCGGTGTCGGGGAGCGAAAAGAGATCGGCCGCGCGCCACTCCACGGCCTCACTCGGCGCCGAGGTTCGCGTGCTGCGCGTCAGGGCGAGGATGGAATGGGATGCGGTCCCCTGCCGCGATCGCAGCCGCTCGATCAGATGGCGCCCGATGAATCCGGTCGCGCCGGCGATGGCGATGCGACTCATGGGATCAATCTTGGGTCAAAAGCCGCAAGCCGACGGCGGCGACCAGTAGACGTCCGGACTGAACGTCCCGCAATCGTCCAGGGTAAGGGCGCAGCGTCCGCCGTCGTGACGCAGGACGGTGATCGATCCGGAGCAGGTGCCTTGGGTCCGGGAATCGTCGGGCGCGTCCTTGCGATATGTGTACGAGAAGTCGGCCCCCGTCTTCAGCTCCGTGCGGAACCAGGTCGTCAGACCCGAGGTGGCGGGGTCGCCCACCGCGGCAAACGCAGAGCCGCGCGGGTCACGGCCGGCCTCGAAGGACGGCTCCTCCAGCGCCTCGGGATCGGCGCCGCCGCGTCCCCAATAGGCCACGATGCGGTAGGTAGCAGGCCCCTCGAGCGAGGTCGTGCCGTCGCGGTAGGCCGCCGACTGGTCGAGCACGTCGTCACGCTGCCATCGCAGGAACCATCCGTGCGTGCGCGCCGCAGCATTCTCGGTTGCGTCGAGGCGAAAGGTTCCGGCGGGCCGGCGATCCTCGACGTGAAGCGTCTGGGTGAAAAGCGTGTGGTTCTTCTGCTGCAGACGCACGGCGACATTGGAGAGCGATTCGCTCCACGTGGGGTCGAAACCGTCGCTCTTTTCGATCTGATACCGCCCGGCGAGCCGGGTACCGCGCAGAAAGCGCGCATAGGATAGCGGCTGCGAGGGTGGCTCGATGACATGTTCCCAGCTGCCGAGATAGCGATCGGCACTCTCGGCGTCGACCTTGAGCAGCGTGCGGTAGCCTTCATAAACGCCCGAGACGCCGACGACGGCGAGTTGGAGCACGGGAATGCGTCTCGGCCAGCGCCCGCTGAGATCCGTCGGCGGATCGGCGCGCAGGAAGAAGCGGACTTCGGTGGGGATGCGCCGGGAACCGGTCGCCGTCTGCACGTCGTGGGTCACGGTTACGGCCTGCATGTACCAGCCGGTCGCGCCGTCGGGTCCGTTCACCGGACCGGCGAAGCCGGTCTTGGCATCGTCGTCGAGGCTCGAGCCCAGCTTCGGCCGCACGGCGGCGAACATCGGATTCGGCATCCCGGGGTCCAGTTGGGCGAGAGCCTGCCCCGTGATACCCATGACGGCCCCGAGCGCATCGACGGCCGCGTGCGCCGTTCGCTCGCCGCCCGATCGAAGAACGGCGGCAGGGTCGTCGTCGCCGCAGGATCCGGAGAGGAGAGCGCTAACGAGTAGTGCCGGGAGAAACCGCTTCATGGCGAGTATTATACCCGGAACGCCCGCCGGGTGGAGGAATCTTCGACGCGGCGCAAGAAAGCGACCGCTGATAAAATACTGCAATGTATCCCCTTCGCTTCGTCACGCTGCTGGCCCTTTTGCTGTTGGTGGGCTGCGGCCGTCCGGCTCCGACCGTCATTCCCGCAGACCCCGCGCACCGGAATCCGCTTGCCTGGGGTGAAGACGGATTCTTCCCGGTACCCTCCGACGTGTATCGAACGAATGGACGGCTGCAGCTTGACGCCGCTGTCTGGGGTGAACGGGTTCTCGCCAAGGCGCCCACGTTTGCCGATACGGCCTTGCAACGACTGGCACAGCGCGACGGATTCGCGCCGAATCTGCCGATTCTCGCGCTCGTTCCCGCGCGCGTCGATTCGGCGTCGGTGCGCATCACGGACTTCGGGCTTTCCGATTCCGCCGTGCGGCTGCTCAGGGAAGTGGACGGGGCGCCCGTGCCGATCACCGTCGAGACCCTTCCGCTGGATGGCGGCGATGCGGGTACCCTGCTCATCGTGAACCCGATGATGCGCCTCGCGGATGGAACCCGCTATCTCGTGCTCGTTCGCGGGGTGCGCAACGAGGCTGGCGCGCCGGTACCGCCTGCAGCTGCGGTGGCCGGCAGGTTCGCCGGGAACGATGAAAACGTGCAGGCGGTGGGCGAAGCGGTGACCCGCCTGGCTCCCGCAGCCGACGATCTTCAGCTCGCCTTTCTCTTCACGACCGGGAGCCGCTACGGAGAGGAATTCCGCGCGCTGAAGCGCGACGTGGACACACTGGCCCGCGCCCGACCGTTCACGCTGATGACAGCGGGCCCGTCGAAGCACCGGTTCCCCTGGTGGCCGGCGGGCACCGCTTGGGATGTGATCGGCACCTTTGACGGATGGCGCTTCGTTGACGAGCACGGTCGCATCCTCGACCGCCCGACACCGTACAAGGTCTCGGTCCAGCTCTCGCTGCCGGAGGAATGTCCGGCCGGCGGATGCCCGGTCGTGATCTTCTGCCACGGATTCCAAGCCTCGAAGGAGACCATGAATCAGGTCGCCGGTCCGCTCAACCGGGTGGGGATCGCCGTTATCGGGGTCGACGGACTCTGGCACGAGTCGTTTCTGCGCACGATGCATGTCATGCGCGAAATCCGCAAACACTATGATGTCTTCGCAGGACTGATCTACCAGCACGTTGCGCTCCAGTGGCAGTTGCGCCACCTGGTTACGGGCGACCTGGCCGATCTCGACGTCCTCCCCGTGCGGACCTTCGGCGCCGACGGCGATGGCGTTCCCGATCTCGACGTGACGCGTATCGGCTTCGTCGGTCAGTCGCTGGGCGGAATCTCAGGCGTCACGGCCTTCGCGTACGAACCGGAATTCGACGCCGCGATCTTCAACGTTGCCGGCGGCGGATTCTACGCGATGTTCGGCGACAGCATGCTGCGCGGCGCCCTTCGGATACCGATGTTCGACGACATTGACGGTCTGAGCTCCTGGGAAGGAGCGGCGGCGACGGCGTTCGCGAGTTATGCGGTCGATTTCGTCGATCCGCTGCTGACGGCAGGGGTGCTGCGCGACGACCCGCGGCCGCGGTTTCTCCAGGTCGGTCTTGGTGACGGCCTGGTGCCCAACACGGCGTCGGATCTGTTGGCGCGCAGCCTGGGGATGACGCGGATCACCGAGGCCCCGGCCGATCGCGCGTGGAATCTGCCGGTGCAAGCCGATGCTCCCTGGCAGAACATCTATTCCTACACGGAATTCGGAGGTCTCGGCTACCTGCCGCACCTCGCCCTCAATGGCGAAGCGCAGCAGGCCGAGGTGGTCCGCTTCTTCCGCGAGCACCTCGGCGTGTCCGAGGTTCAATCGGCCGCGAAGTAGCTTTTCCCGTTCCTGCCCTTACTTGGTTCTTGCCGTATCGGGCATTGGGAATCGGGCATCGGTCATTGCGGATTCTGCGCCGGGCGCAAAATCCGCTCCATGCAGGCCCGCAGCGGCGGCGGGATGGGCGTCGGCTTCTGCGTATCCCGATCCACGAAGACGTGCACGAAGTGCCCCTCGGCCGCCGGCTCGCCGTGCCCCTGGCGGAACAGGCCGATCTCGTAGCGCACCGACGAGTTCCCCAGCTTGCCCACGCGCAGCCCGGCGTCCACGATTTCGGGGAAGGCGAGTGACTGGTGGAACTTGCAGAAGGTTTCCACCGCAAGGCCGATGACGGTTCCCCCATGGATGTCGAGCCCCCCCTCGCGGATCAGGTACTCGTTCACGACGGTATCGAAGTACGAGTAGTAGGTCACGTTGTTGACGTGGCCGTAGATGTCGTTGTCCATCCAGCGCGTCGGGATGGCGAGAAAGTGCGGATAGTCGGAACGCATGGGAAATTCCGGATGAAAAGGGCGTTCAGGGGACGAGAATCTGGCGCACGGCGTTCCCCTCGGCCAGGCGGTCGAAGGCTGCATTCAGGCCGTCGAAGCCGATGTGATCGCTCATGAGCCGGTTCACCGGCAGGCGTCCCTGCTGATAGAGCGCGATGTAGCGGGGAATGTCGCGTACGGGGACGCACGAGCCGATATAGCTCCCCTTCACGGTGCGCTCTTCGGCGACGAGATTCACGTGCTGCACCGGCCACATCTGCTGGGGATGCGAAAGGCCCGCCGTGACGGTCATGCCGCCGCGACGGGTTGCCTTGTAGGCGAGGTCCATGGCGGGCACGACGCCGGCCATCTCGAACGCGTAGTCCACGCCGCCGCGGGTCAGGTCGCGGATCTGCTGGAGCGCATCCGAGTCGCCCGCGTTGATGGCGTTCGTGGCCCCCAGTTCGGCGGCCAGGCGCAACTTGTCGGCGTTCAGGTCGACGGCGATGATGCGCGAAGCGCCGGCGGCGATGGCGCCGAGCACGGCGTTCAGGCCCACGCCGCCGAGTCCGATGACGGCAACAGTCGACCCCATGGCGACCCGGGCGGTGTTCGCCACGGCGCCGACGCCGGTGAGCACGGCGCAGCCGAAGAGGGCGGCTTCGTCGAAGGGGAGGGAGGAATCCACTTTCACGACCGAACGCCGCGAGACGACCGCGTACTCCGCGAAGGCCGAGACGCCGAGGTGGTGGTGCACATCGGCGCCATTCCGCTGGATCCGTCGGGCGCCCGAAAGCAGCGTTCCCGCCGTGTTCGCGACCGCGCCCGGCTCGCACAGGGCGGGGCGCCCTTCCATGCAGGGGATGCACCCGCCGCAGCTCGGCACGAAGACCAGCACAACGTGATCGCCGATGGCCAGATCGGTCACGCCGGGTCCCAGTTCCACCACTTCGCCGGCCGCTTCGTGGCCGAGGGCCATCGGGGTCGGGCGCGGACGGTCGCCGTTGATGACCGAAAGGTCCGAATGGCAGAGCCCCGCGGCGCGTACGCGGACGATCAGTTCGCCATGGCCGGGCGCGCTCAGGTCGACTTCGTCGATGGCCAGCGGTCTGCTTTGTGCGTAAGGCGCCGGAGCGCCGATGGACTCGAGGACGGCAGCACGCGTTTTCATGGCGTACAGTTTAGCGCGGATCGCTTCGGAACCCCAAGCGGGTTGGCCGACGGACGCCGGTCGTCGAACGTCGGTGGAGGGTCCAGCGGTGCTCCCTGGGCATCATGGTTCGCCCGATGGGATAGCCGGACATCGCGGCGATTACCGTGCCTTTACTCGGTTCCCTGCGCAGGCGATTATGGACTCACTGAGGTGGCCAGCCGCGAGAGCGATATCGTAGAGGTACTTCTTGACCTCACGCGGCTTCATAAAGGGCGGTCCGGGTTTCCTCGACAGCTTCTTTGAAGTACGGATTTTGTATCGGTTCAGCCTCGACCAGATCGATCTCCCTTTGGAACAGCTCCTGCAAAGCTTTCAAGAGGCCGAAGTAGGCGCCAGCGTAGTCGCGTGAGGCCGCCGGGAGGAACTCCACGAGAAAATCGAGGTCGCTTGTCTTCGGATCGAAGTTCCCGTTGACCGCCGAGCCGAACAGCCAGAGGCGCCGAACATGATGCTTGCGACACAGGTCGGCGATCAGTTCCCGGCTGTTTTCAACGCTGGAGTGAATGGAGCCCATGGCTAAGATCATACCCGGATTCGGCTGTCTCATGCTATTGGACCGTCGAGCAGGCGAGGGCTTCGCCGGGTGGACGAATCGGAAGGGGCGGGGTAGGCTGATCTCTCCCCCGGATCCGGAGGTTCTCATGGCGATTCGCCTGTCGGTTCTCGCGCTCACCGCGCTGTCGTTTCTGTTTCCCGCGCTCGCGGCGGCCGCGCCTGCCGCTTCTCCCGCGGGTTCCTATGCGTCGTTCGAGACCGACGCCACCTCGGGCGTCCCGACGCGCATCCGGGCGGCGATCGACGGATACGCGAAACTCGACGCGGGGAATCCCGAAGTTGCCTGGCGGCTCATCCGCGCGTACTTCGCTTATTACGACGAGCTGGCCGAGCGGAATCAGGAAAAGGAGCGCGTCTGGGCGGCCGATGCCGGTTACGAGCTCGCAAACCAGGCGATCAAGGAGCATCCGGAACATCCGGAAGTCGTTTACTATGCGGGGCTCATCGGGATGGCCTATCTGGACATGCACCAGATGAAGGCGCTGTTCATCGTGGGTGAGGTCATGGACCGGTTCCGCAAGGCGCGCGCGCTCAAGCCGGCGCTCGACGACTGGGGTCCCGACCGGAGTCTGGGGATACTCTATCACTCGCTGCCGGGGTGGCCGCTCAGCCAGGGCGACAGGAAGAAGGCGCACGAACATCTCCAGCGCGCGGCCGACAACGCGCCCGAGCGAGGCATCAACCGGCTCATGCTGGCGCAAGTGCTGCTGGCGCTCGACGAACCCGCGGCCGCGAAGCCGCATCTCGAGTTCCTGCAGAAGGGGAACTGGCGGGCGAGCTCGCCGCACTGGCGCGCGATCACGGAGCGGCGGATCGGGGAGACGGTGAAGCAGTGGGAGGCGGCGGACCGGTGAGGGTCGCTTCCCGTAATGCTTTGGAGGGGGGGAGTGGGAGAGTGGGGGACTGGGGGGAGAAGCAAGAACCGCGAAGAACGGGCATGTGCTTCTATCGGCTCTTCACCGGCGTCCGACGTCCGGCGTCCGACGTCCGACCGGAACCCACCCGCGTTCCCTGTAAAGCTTGTGGCCCGCGGCGAGCGCCGCCTTGATCTGCTTCTCGAGCGCGGCGTCGAGCGCCTTGATGTGGAAACAGGACTTTCCCTTGAGCAGCTTCAGCAGTTCGGGGGCGAAGACCTGCTGCATCTCCGGTTTCGCATAGACCGGCATGAAGTAGAACCCGACATAGCCCTTCTGGATGATGAGCCCCAGGAAGAAGACTTCCTTGCGCTTGCGCCCCTCGATGACGAGGTCCTTCTGCGACCACAGCTCGTAGCGTCCCGGCCGATCGATGGTCACGGTGTAGGGGGGCGCATATTTCGCCGCGAGCTGGCGAATCCGTGCGAAAATCGTGTCCAGGTCCGTCACCGAATTCGATGGCGCGGGCTTGCGTGCCGCCTGGCGGGTCGAAGGCGTTTTCCCGACCGGCGTCTTTTTCGCCGCCGCCGTATCGGTCAGGAGCGCCCCCAGCCGCTTCGGCGCGATTGCGCGGTAGCTCTCGCGGAGCCAGGCGTGCAGCAGGTCGAGCGGAATCGTATCCCCTTGCTCGAACGCGGCTGATATCCAGCCGGCTTTGCCGAGTCCGTAACCGGTCGGCGAGGCAAAGGGGAGCATGCGCGCGGCGTCGTTCGACTGCGGAAGCTTCACGGAGAGACTCAGCGTACCCTCCTCCAGGGCGAGAAAGCAGAACGCTTTGCCCTTGACCTTCAGGGCCCGATGCCCCCAGGGAAAATCTTCGGTCGCTTCGGGAAAGGACATCCCGAAGTCGCGAAGGTCTCCCTCGGCCTTGACGAGCGGATTTGCGGCTCGCCGCGTTTTACGGGGCACAGGCTTCACGGGGCGCTTGTCCGTCGTGGACTTCGGGGAAGTCATGCGGCGCTCACCGCCCCATCTGAATGTGAAAATTGTAGTCGGCGTGCTTGAAGCGGGCGTAGAGGCGAACCCAGATCGGCAGCAGCATCTCCGTTCCGCGCGCGGTCGAGATGTCGCCCACGTCGACGATGTTCTTCCAGCCGAAGCTCCGCAGCAGTCCGCTCACGGCCGCTTTGGCGCCATCGTCGTTGCCGCTGACAAAGACGTCGTGCTCGCCCGGAACCTTGTCAGGATGCACCATGATGGCGGCGTTCATGGTGTTCAGTGTCTTGACGACGTGCGCATCGGGAACGACGCGTTGAATCTGCTCGCCCAGGGAATCGGTGTTGCAGACCGTCAGGGAAGGGGGGAATCCCTTGCTGAAGTCGAGCGGGTTGGTGATATCGACGAGGATCTTGCCGCGCAGTACGTCGTTACCGATGGCCTCGATGATCTCGAGCGAGACGAGCCCTTTCGTGCAGTTGAAGACCATTTCGCCGTGCGCCGCGGCATCGGCGAAGGTCCCCTGCGAGGCGGATCCGCCGACCTTGCGCACCCACGCGGCCGCCGTTTCGTTGGTCGCGCTGCGCGAACCCATCTTCACGTCGTGCCCCAGTTCCACCAGCCGGGTGGCAATGGCGTCACCGACCGATCCGGTCCCAAGAACTCCGATTCTCATGCGCATCCTCCCGTTCTGTTGTAGCCGGAACCTGCGTCCCGGAATGACAGCGTACTGCGGGGAGAGGGGCTTCGGCAACCGGAAGGGGGCACAGTTGCACGTTCTGTTGCACGGCACGGAACCCTCTGATATAGTATTCTTAAAAACATAGGAATATAAGAATTATGCTTGGTGCAGTTACAACACGTCAGGTGAAGGACGCCCTGTACGCGGAATTCGCGGCGGTCGGTAAGGCCATGGCGAATCCGAAACGGTTCGAACTGCTCGACCTGTTGAGCCAGGGTCCGCGCACCGTCGAGCGTCTCGGCGAGGCGGCTTCGCTCTCCGTCGGCAATGCCTCGCATCACCTGCAGGCCCTCAAGGAGGCGCGCCTGGTGGAATCGTCCAAGAATGGCCTTTTTGTGACCTATCGCCTTGCCGAAGGGGTCGAGGGACTATTGGCGGTGATCCGCAGCCTGGCCGAGGCGCATCGGGCCGAGGTCGACCGGATCTATCGCGCACATTTCGAGCCCGGCGCGCCCCTCGAGGCGCTCGGCCGCGACGCGCTGCTCAAGCGGGTGCGACGCGGCGAGGCCGTCGTCATCGACGTGCGGCCATCTGAAGAGTACGAGGCGGGGCACCTTGCGGGCGCCGTCTCGGTTCCGCTCGAGAAGCTCGAGCGCTGGATCAAGACCGTTCCGCGTGACCGGGCGGTGGTCGCCTACTGTCGCGGGCGCTACTGCGTCATGGCCGGCAAGGCGGTCGAGGCACTGCGCGCCCGGGGGTTCGAGGCCGTGCGGCTCGAAGAAGGGGTCCACGAGTTCCGCACGCGCGGGCTTCCCGTGGTCTCGGCCATGGACGAGGAGGTGTGCGCATGAGCCCGCATCGTCCCGTGCTCGGCCTGCGTGAGAATTGGCGCCAGTTTGCGCTGCTCGTGCTCGTCAACGGCTTCGTCGGCGCCATGGTCGGACTCGAGCGCACCATTCTGCCGACGATTGCGGAGCAGGAGTTCGACATCGCGGCCAAAAGCGCGATTCTCTCGTTCATCGCCGTGTTCGGCGTCTCGAAGGCCATCACGAACTATCTGGCGGGGCGCTTTTCCGATCGCCTGGGGCGCAAGCCGGTGCTCCTGTTCGGCTGGCTCGCCGCCATCCCCGTTCCGTTCCTGCTCATGTGGGCGCCCTCCTGGGAGTGGATTACCTTCGCCAACGTCTTTCTGGGTATCAGCCAGGGGCTCACCTGGTCGACGACGGTCATCATGAAGATCGACCTCGTCGGGCCGCAGCGGCGCGGCCTGGCCATGGGGCTCAACGAGTTCGCCGGATACTTCGCGGTCGCCGTCTCGGCGCTCGCGACGGGCTACATCGCTTCGACGTGGGGACTGCGGCCCGAACCGTTCTATCTCGGCATCGTCTATGTCGCCTTCGGCGGTCTGCTCAGCTGGCTGGCGGTGCACGAGACCCACGGACACGCCCGGCTCGAAGCGAACACCCACGCGGCGACCGGCACGCACGTCGGACTTTCGCCGCGCGAAGTCTTTACGCGCACGTCGTTTACGGATCGCAATCTGTCTTCGGTCAGTCAGGCCGGCATGGTCAACAACCTCAATGATGGTATGGCGTGGGGGCTGTTTCCCATGCTCTACGCGGCTGCCGGACTCTCGCTCGAGCGTATCGGCCTGCTCGCGGCGCTCTATCCGGCCGTCTGGGGGCTCTCGCAGCTGTTCACCGGCGCGCTTTCGGATCGGCTGGGCCGCAAGGGGCTCATTGTGGGGGGCATGTGGCTGCAGGCGGCCGGCATCGTTCTCATCGGGGCGGGGAACGGATTCCAGCTGTTCGCAGCGGGATCGGTTCTTCTCGGTCTGGGGACCGCCATGGTCTACCCGACGCTGCTCGCGGCTATCGGTGACGTCGCGCATCCGGCCTGGCGCGCCTCTTCGGTCGGGGTGTACCGCCTGTGGCGCGATCTGGGATACGCGTTCGGCGCGCTCATCGCCGGCTTCACGGCCGACGCGCTGGGGCTGCACGCGGCCATCTGGGTCGTCGCCGCCCTGACCTTCGCTTCGGGAGTGATCGCCGCCGTGCGCATGCGCGAGACGCTGCATCGTCCGGTGGAGAACGTTCTCGAACAGGAGGGGCCGCCGTGCGTTTCCGTGCGGGACGTCCGCGAACGTCGCGCGCGCGGTGAGGAAATTCAGCTGGTCGACGTGCGCTCGCCCGAGGAGTTCGCGACCGGTCATGCCGAAGGCGCGATCAACATTCCCGTCGATGAACTGGGGGATCGTCTGCTCGAACTGCCGCGGACCGGTCCCATTGTCACCCTCTGCGGCAAAGGGGGCGGACGTTCCGATCGCGCGGCTCTGCTGCTCATCGACGCGGGGTGGACCGACACCCGTCCGTTGTGCGGTGGAACACAGGCGTGGCTGGCGGAGAACACGGGAGGGAACGCATGAAAACTCTGATCATCCTCAACGATCCGCCCTATGGCACCGAGCGCAGCTACAACGGCTTCCGGCTCGCCCACGCCCTCGCAAAACAGGGTGAGGCGCAGATTCGAATCTTCCTCATGGGCGATGCCGCCGCCTGCGCGAAAGCCGGGCAGAAGGTTCCCCAGGGATATTACTGCATGTCGAGTATGGTCAAGCGGGCCCTGCACGACGGCGCCGAAATCGGCATCTGCGGCAGCTGTCTCGATGCCCGGGGGATCGCCGAATCGGAGCTGGTCGAGGGTACGCATCGCAGCAACATGGATCAGCTCGCCGAGTGGACTGCCGACGCAGACAAAGTTCTCGTCTTCTGAAGGGAGCCAATCGTGAATCCGATTTACCTCGATTACAATGCCACGACTCCGGTTGCGCCCGAGGTGGTCGACGCCATGCTCCCCTTTCTTCGTGATTTCTGGGGGAACCCCTCGAGCGCGCATGCGTATGGACGACAGGCGCGCAGGGCGGTGGATGCGGCCCGGGAGCAGGTGGCCGGCCTCGTCGGCGCAACCCCCGCGGAGATCGTGTTTACGAGCGGCGGCACCGAGGCGAACAACATGGCGCTGCGGGGCGTGCTGCGCGGCAATCCCCGGCGCAAGCTTGTGATCTCGGCGGTCGAGCACCCCGCCGTCGGAGACGTCGCCGACTTTCTTGCGCGCGAACATGGGGTCGAGGTCAGCGTGCTCCCGGTCGATGCGCGCGGTGTCGTCGAGCTGCAGGCCGCGCGCGAACAGATTGACGATCGGACCGCGCTCGTGAGCGTCATGCACGCGAACAATGAGGTGGGCACGCTGCAGCCGATTGCCGAGTTGGCGGCGTTGGCCCACGCCCGCGGCGCCCTGATGCATACCGACGCGGCCCAGAGCGCCGGCAAGGTGCCGGTACGGGCCGATGCGCTTGACGTCGATCTCCTCTCGCTGGCCGGGCACAAGTTCTATGGCCCCAAAGGGGTTGGCGCGCTGTATATCCGCCGTGGCCTCGACATGCCCCCGCTGATGATCGGCGCCGGGCACGAGGGCGGCCGGCGCGCGGGCACCGAGAATGTGCCGTACCTGGTGGCGCTGGGCGAAGCCGCGCGGCTGGTGGTCGAGCAACTTGCCACGGATGAGACGCGGATGCGGACGTTGCGCGATCGGTTCGAGGAGGAGCTTCGCCGGCGTGTTCCGCAGGTGGTCGTCAATGGCGCCGAGGCCCAACGGCTGCCCAACACGGCCCACCTCTCGTTTCCCGGCTTCTCGGGGGCCGCGCTTCTCGAGCGCCTTCCCGGGCTCGCCGCCAGCACGGGGTCGGCCTGCAAGGCGGGTACCGACGAGCCATCGGGAATCCTGGCCGCCATGGGCGCGGATCCGCAGCTTGCGCGCGGCGCGGTCCGCTTCTCGCTCGGGCGCTATACGATCCCCGACGATGTCGATCGCGCGATTGGACTGATCGCCGGTGCGGTCCTGCACTCCCCGGGAGGCATCGTTCGCTGACATCGCGACGGAAGGCGGCGTCGCGCTCCGTGAGCTCAGGTGACCTTGTAGTTCCGGATCATCCGCGAGACGAGGCTGGGGAAGAAGCGCTTGATGTAGATCGAGAGCACTTCCTTGCCGCCCGGGAAGGTTTCGTCCTTCTTCTTGTAGACGGCGTCGAGCAGGATGTCGGCGCACTTCTCGGGAGACATGCCCGCCTGCTGACTTTCGCCCATGGCCTGGAACTCGGAACCGTCGCCCTTGAGGGCCGAGACGGTGATCGGCGTGTTGATGTAGCCGGGATAGGCGACGCAGACGTGAACCCCCTCGCGGTGCAGCTCGGCACGCAGGGAATCGAAATATCCCCGCAAGGCGTGCTTGGCCGCCGCATAGGACGTGCGGAATGGGGTGCCCACCATGCCGGCCACGCTCGAAACCACGAGGATGGTTCCCGAATGCCGCGCGATCATGTCGGGCATGACCGCCTTCGTCAGCGCGACCTGGGACAGCCAGTCGAGCTTCATGATCCGTTCGTCGACCTTGAGATCGGTATCCTTGGCGAGCGAGCGCTGGCTGATGCCGGCATTGTTCACGAGAATGTCGATGCGCCCGTACTTCTCCTGCGCTGCCGCGGCTTTCGCAGGGATGCCGTCGATGTCTTCGAGATCGAGGGGCAGGACGAAGAGGCCGTCGCCGCCGCCGGCGGCCTGTTTGACGCGTTCGAGTTCCGCCTGTCGGCGGGCCGAGAGGATGACCTTGGCTCCTTCGTCGTGGAAGGCCTTGACGAGGGCTTCGCCGATACCCGACGACGCGCCGGTAATCCAGACGACCTGATCGCTGAAGCGCATGAGAACTCCGAGAGGGCTCTGAGGGGAAAGCGGTAGTGTAGCTGGATCAGTCGGCAGTCTCCAGTCGTCAGTCGCCAGTCTTCAGGCAGCAAGGTACGCAAACGATACGGCGCACGTGACGCTGGCATCGAATGCTTATGACTGGTGACTGCTGACTCACGACTGCGGCGGCGCCGCCGCTTGCGCCACGGGCACAAAGCGCCGCCGCTCGCGCTCGGGGTCATAGCCGAACCACCGCTCGAGCGTGCGCAGCAGGGCGCCCGGGTGCCGGAAGACGAATGACGGCGGGGGAGGCGGATCGTAGCGTTCGCAGCCGCTCACGTGCAGCTGCGGCTTGCCTTCGACCACCGAGGGAAAGGGCGGATACTCGCGGCAGACGCTCGGGCGTTGCGCATACGCGCCGCAGCGGCCGTCCGGCTGCAGCGAGGGGCACGGAAAGGGGACGGCGACTTCCCAGTTGCGCAACAGACGGTCGGGATGTTTCCGCGGAAACAGGGTGCGCACCTCCCACCCCAGGCGATGGCCGCGCATGAGGTAGAAGTGGATGTAGCCGAGATCCGCTTCCTGGGGCCGCTCGGCGTGCGGCGGCGTGGCGATCAGGAATTCGTGGCAGCACAGCGAGGGACGCCCTTCCGCAAGTCCGCACCCCGCGCAGGGATTCGTGGCGTCCATGGCGGCGTCAGCGGTGGCGGCGCCAGAAGGTGCGTTTCCAGAACGACTCCTTCTCGCGCGTGAGGTCGCCTTTGTGCTCGTTGCCGAGCGCTTTCGTTTTGAAGCTGCTTTCGCGGGCCACCATGTTGCCCCAGCGGCGCTTGGTTGACATCGTTACTCCTGTTCCGGGTTCCGCCCTCCATGCTGGCGGAACCGTGAGGCCGGAGCGACCGTGAGCGCCGGCAGGGCGGGCGGCAGAATCAGGCATGCACGCCGGGGGCTTCCTGGCCGGTCTTCACCACATATTCTTCGTAGGAGCCGGGGTAGACCATCGGCTTGCCGTCGCCGGCCCCCGACAGCTCGAGCACGCGGCTGCCGAGCCCGCGCAGGAAGGTGCGATCATGCGAGACGAAGAGCATCGTGCCTTCGAAGTCCTTGAGCGCTTCGACGAGCATCTCCTTGGTCTCGAGGTCGAGGTGGTTCGTCGGTTCGTCGAGGACGAGAAAGTTCGGCGGATCGTAGAGCATGCGGGCCATGGTCAGCCGCGACTTCTCGCCGCCCGAAAGGGCGCGGATCGACTTGTCGACGTCGTCGCCGGAGAACTGGAAGGCGCCCAGCACATTGCGCAGCGCGCCGATGCCTGCCGTCGGAAAGTCCTTCTGCATCTGCTCGAAGACCGTCAGGTTCGGGTCGAGCAGATCGAGGGACTGCTGCGCGAAGTAGCCCATCTTGAGGCTCGCGCCCAGGCGCACGCTGCCCGCGTCGGGCTCGAGCGCGCCGGCGACCATCTTGAGGAGCGTGGATTTGCCGGTGCCGTTCTTGCCCATGACGCACCAGCGCTCGCCCCGGCGGATGTGGAACTTGAAATCGTCGTAGAGCACCTTCTTGCCGTAGGCCTTCGATACTCCATCGAGCATGGCCACGTCGTCGCCCGAGCGGCCCGGCGTGCGAAACTGCCATTTCACGACCACGCGCTTCTTCGGCGGTTCGATCCGTTCGATCTTGTCGAGGGCCTTCACGCGGCTCTGCACCTGGGCGGCCTTGGCGGCATGGGCGGCGAAGCGTTCGATGAAGCGCTGTTCCTTGGCCAGCTTGGCCTGCTGACGGGCGTAGGCGGCCTCCTGATTCGCTTCACGCAGCAGGCGCTCGCGGCGGTAGAAGTCGTAGTCACCGGAATACGTGATGATGTCGCCGTCGTCGATCTCGATGATCTTCCCCACGATGCGGTTCATGAAATCCTTGTCGTGCGATGTCATGAGCAGGGTCGAGGGGAGGGACTTCAGGTAATTCTCGAGCCAGAGAATCGATTCGATGTCGAGGTGGTTCGTCGGTTCGTCCATGAGCAGGACGTCGAAGTTCCCCAGGAGGACCTTCGCCATCGAGACACGCATCTTCCACCCGCCTGAAAGCGCGCCGACGTCGCCGTCGATCTGCTCAGGTTCGAAGCCGAGCCCCTCCAGACAGGCGCGCGCGCGGGCTTCGAGTTCGTATCCGCCGCCGTTCTGGTATTCCTCCTGCAGGGGACCGTACTTTTCGAGAATCTGCTCCATCCGGTCGGCCTGTTCGGGGTCGGCCATGGCCGCCTCGAGGTCCTTGATCGTATGGTGGAGTTCTCCCAGGCGGCCGCTGCCGGCGATGGCCTCGTCGAGCACCGAGCGGCCGCGCATCTCGTCGACTTCCTGGCGGAAGCAGCCGATCGTGAGCTTCTTCGGGAGCGTCACGTTACCCTCGTCGGCGGCCTCTTCGCCCATGATCATGCGGAAGAGGGTCGACTTGCCGGCGCCGTTGGGACCGACGAGCCCGGCCTTTTCTCCGGGGTTGAGCTGGAAGGAGGCCTCGACGAACAGAACCTGTTTGCCGTACTGCTTGCTGACGTTGGCGAAAGCGATCATGTTTCGTGGGTTCGCAAAAGGGTACAGGGTGCCAGTTTTGGTGCCCAGGTGCCACACGCAGTGACGAGTGACGAGTTACGAGTGACGAATCCGGAGAATTTACGATTGACGATTGACGATTGACGATTGACGATTTGCCGGAAAGGACCAGATTCCTTACTTCCATTGGCGCTCAGCGCTTGGCGCTCGGCGCTTGGCGCTCGGCGCTTCGCGCTCGGCGCTTCGCGCTGTTGCGGAGGGCGGCTGATTGCGTTCAGTGAACATGTTCAGTATAATCAGCGCATGCTCACCACGCGCACCGAACAGAAAGAGCAGACCCGGTTGCGGATTCTCGAGGTCGCTCGAGACATCTTCGAGCAGCAAGGCTACGAGTCCGCGAGCATCCGTGACATCGCGCAAGCGGCGGGCGTGGCGACGGGGACGATCTTCGTGCACTTCAAGGACAAACGCGACCTGCTGCACGCAACGCTCTTTGATGACCTGCAGGCGACACTGCGCGACGTGCTCGCGGCGCCGCCCGGGCGATCACTGGAGGCCTGGCTCGAACGGCTGCTCGACCGCGTGCTCGCGTACTACGAGCGGCGCCCGGCGCTCAGTCGGGTCCTGCTGCGGGAATCCGTGATCGCCGATCCCCCGTGGGCCGAAAGGTTCGCGCGGCAGACCGCGGAACTGCATGCGGGAATCCTGGCACGCACGCAGCTTGCGATGGAGCGTGGCGAGTTCCGCACGGATCTGAATGCGCCTCTGTTCGCTGTTGCGTGGATCTCCTTCTACATGTTCGGTCTGATGGCCTGGGCGCAGGGGAGCCACCCCGATCCGCGCGGCCTCGTGTCCCGCATGACCGAACAGCACCTTTCACCCTGGCGCGCTTCTGCACGGCAGAAGGCACGGAGTCGACGATGAGTATCTTTCGCAGTCCCGAAGCGAAGGCCCGCCTGGTCACGTGGCATCACCGTTTCCGCGAGCGCATCGGGCGGCCGGTGGAGTCGCGCACGGTCTCCACGTCCTTCGGCGAGACGCACGTGCTCCTGTGCGGACCGGCGGAGGCACCGCCGCTCGTCATGCTGCATGGGGCGCTGGCGAGCTCGGCCCACCTGATGGGGGAATTGGCCGATCTCGCGGACCGGTTCCGCCTGATCGGCATTGATGTCATCGGCCAGTCGGTCATGAGCGCCGAGACGCGTCCTCCCGTGAACGGGAATGCCTACGGCGAGTGGGTGGTGGAGTGCCTGGATGCCCTCGGGCTCGACACGGTGAACCTGCTCGGCGTGAGCTGGGGCGGCTTTGTGGCGACCCGTGCCGTCGTGGTCGCTCCGGAGCGCATCCGCGCGCTCACGCTGATTGTTCCGGCCGGTATCGTGAACGGCCACGGCCTCACGCCGCTGCTGAAAGTCGCGCTGCCGCTCGCCCTGTACCGGCGCAAGCCGACCCCGGAGCGGCTCGCCAGATTTCTCCGCTACCAGCTTTCCTCGGGGGATGCAGACTGGGCAGGTTTCATGGGCGACGTGCTGCTGGACATCAGTCTGGATTTCCGCTTGCCGCGGCTGCTGCGTCCCGAGGACGTCGCCGGCTTCACGGCCCCCGTGCAGATCTTTGCCGCCGAGCATGACCTGAGTTTCCCGGGCCGACGGCTTCTCAAGCGCGCCGCGGCTCTTTTCCCCAACCTGGTTCACACCGAACTGATGGCCGGCAGCATGCACTCGCCGCCGACCGATCCCGAATCTCGCAAGGCGCTCGCCGCGAAGATCGCAGCGTTCCTGAAAGCGGATACCGACCAGCTTCGCCTGCAGGCATAATCTCTCTCTCTCATTACTGGCGCGAAAAGCAACCGGATTGGAAGTAGTCTGCCAATATTGTCCTCTATGTGGCGCAATAAATCGCAAGTAGTGGCGCAAAACAAGGAAATGTGAAGTGTAGTGACGCGATGATTGGGTTTGTGCCATAATAGGGTATGCCCCGGAGCATACCCGATAAAGAGCTCGACGCCGTTCTTGCCGTGGTGCGCCGGTTTCCCGGCGGCGCGACCGTATCCGAGGTCGCCTCTGGTTTTCCTGATCGCCCGCGCCGCACCCTTCAACGCTATCTTGCCCGGCTGGTCGCACAACATCAGCTTGTCGCCGAAGGCCGGGCCCGGGGCACACGGTACCGAACGCTCGAGCCATCGTTTACATACAACCTGGTGTCCATTTCGCCCATGGTGGCCGAAGAAGCCTATCCTCCGCTTTCTGCAGAGGGGCTCGCCGTTCGCGAACGGCTCAACGTGCCCTTTGCCTCCCGAAAGCCGGTTGGATACGTGCGCGCATTCCTCGATGGGTACCACCCGAATGAGACCTGGTATCTGCCCGTAGAGACGCGCCGTCGGCTTGCCGCCATGGGGGCCTCAGACGGCCGTGAACGGCCCGCGGGCACCTATGCCCGGCAGATCTACGATCGGCTGCTCATTGATTTGTCCTGGAACTCGAGCCGCCTTGAAGGCAACACCTATTCCCTGCTCGAAACCGAACGGCTGCTCGCCGCGGGCGCGGCCGCCGAAGGAAAGGGTGTGCACGAAACCCAGATGATCCTGAACCACAAGGCGGCGATCGAATTGCTGGTCGAACAGGCCGATGAAATCGGGTTCAACCGCTATACGATCCTGAACCTGCACGCGCTGCTGGCAGAGAACCTGCTGCACAATCCACATGCGGCAGGGCGGCTGCGGCTTATTCCGGTAGGCATCGGCGGTACCGTTTTTCAGCCGCTCGCGGTACCGCAGCAGATTGCCGAGTGCTTCGACATGATTCTGACCAAGGCCGAGGCCATTGCCGATCCTTTCGAGCAGGCGTTCTTTGCCATGGTTCACCTGCCGT
Source organism: bacterium (assembly GCA_041690355.1). Classification (GTDB taxonomy): domain Bacteria; phylum J088; class JAWLBW01; order JAWLBW01; family JAWLBW01; genus JAWLHK01. The sequence continues at coordinate 134,193 of JAWLHK010000006.1, forward strand.
ATCTGCAACCGTTCGAAGACGTCAACAAGCGGGTTTCGCGTCTGGCGGCAAACATTCCGCTCATCCGCTGCAACCTGAGCCCGCTGTCGTTCGTCGACGTTCCCGATCGGGCCTACATCGACGGGATGCTCGGCGTGTACGAGCTGAACCGCATCGAACTCCTGCGTGACGTTTTCCTGTGGGCTTACGAGCGATCGTGCGCCCAATACGCGAACGTGCGGCAGACCCTGGGGCAGCCCGACCTGTTCCGCATGCGTTACCGCGAGCAGCTCAAGCAGGCGGTCGCCGACATCGTGCGCGCCGGACGTGACAAGCTTGGTGCAACGGCGGCAGCCCGGTTTGCCGCAGAGGCCACTGTGTTGCCGGCCGATCGAAAACACTTCGTCGACATTGTCGAAGCCGAGTTGCTCAGCCTGCACGAAGGCAACATCGCGCGTTACCGTCTGCGCCCTTCCGAGTACGAGCGCTGGAGGCAGACCTGGCAGTGACTTGAAGTTACGAGTGACGAGTCAGGCAATTGACAATTGACGATTGACGATCGACGATTTATCGGAACGTGCAACGATCATCCTGTAACCAGAGAAATCGCCATGAAAATTACTGTTGAAACGACCGTCGGCGCCCCGATCGATCAGGTCTGGCGCGCGTACACGACGCCCGAGGATATCATGCGGTGGAATGCCGCGTCTGCGGACTGGCATACGACGGCGGCCAGGGTTGAGCTGCGGGCGGGGGGTGCCTTCTGCTCGCGCATGGAGGCGAAGGATGGCAGCATGGGGTTCGACTTCGAGGGAACCTACACGAAGATTGTTCCGCATCAGCTGATTGAATATACCTTCGGTGATCGAGAGGCGCAGGTCGAGTTTGCCGAGGCGCCTGACGGTGTCGCCGTGCGCGTGACCTTCGACAGCGAGGAGACGCATTCCGTCGACCAGCAGCGCGACGGATGGCAGAGCATCCTCGATAACTTCAAACGGCACGTCGAAACGATGGTCCGCTGAGGGCCATCACTTACGGAGCGCGGCCGATGCAAACTGAACCCTCGTTTTCTGCGGATGTTGACGCATACATCGCCGGTTTCCCGCTCGAAGTGCAGACCATCCTGCAGCGGGTCCGCGAGACCATCCGGAAAGCCGCGCCCACGGCTGAAGAGACCTTCAAGTACCAATTGCCGACGTACTACCTGAACGGCAACCTCGTACACTTCGGTGCCTTCGCAAAGCATGTGGGTTTCTACCCGGATCCTTCGGGCATCGAGGCGTTCAAGGATGAGCTTTCGGGGTATCGAATGGCGAAAGGATCCGTGCAGTTCCCGCTGGACAAACCCGTGCCGTATGACTTGATCCGCCGGATCGTGAAGTTCCGGGTCGCGGAGGCGCAGGCGAATCCGCCCGCGAAGGGGAAGCCGAAATCGCGCCCCCGATGACCTCGCGCTCCACCTGCTCATCCCCCGGAATGCCGGGAAACTGGAGGCTGCAGTGAACCCAACCCGTCACGTTCGATAAGCCTCGGCGGGCGCTCATCGCGATTCTCGCCATTCCACCCTTTGCCCCGTACCTGCCGCCCGGACTTCACGCGATTGGCGCTCCGCCGCCCGCTGCGGTAAGCTTTGGTGGAATCGCTGGGCTGCTGACTTGCCCGCCTCGCGCTCTTCCGGAAAGGGTCGCTGGGAATGCTCTCGAGAAGACGAGTTCTGCTGCTGGCTGTCGTCGCATGGCTAAACCCCGCGTGCGAGTGGGAGTCTCCGAACGCCGACACTTCCAGGCACGACGCTATCCATTCGAGTGGCCAGGAAGCAAAATCCTCGATAAGCGTTTCCTTTTCCGCCGGAAAAGTCACGGTCATCGGGGCGACGGCCGCAGCACCGGTCGAGCTTCAGAAGTGCCTGGGATCCGTCTCGGAGAACTGTGACGAGTTTACCCCCGAGACGATGATCGACAGCTCTCCATTCGTATATCTGGACGACTCCGAACCGGGCAGGGTCCACTGTTACCGGATTGGTGCTCAGACGAAGGCGCGCTGTGCGTTGGCCCCTATGGATTCGACCGACGTCCCCGACGACGCGACTCCGGCCGATATGGATGCGGCGCAATCTCGTGTGGTCGGTTGCCTTCCGGTTATTCCCCTGGATGCCCAGGTCTTTCCGTATGCTGCATGTGGTTTTGCAGAACGCAGTGCCAGTGCAGATTCTGCAATCGCGGCGTGTCTCTACCGACTTCACAAGGCAGGGCCTGTCGTTCAAGAGGTAGTCTCCTCAGCAACCGACGCAACGCAAACGTGCTCCTTCGACACGACGGAAATGCGACAGGCGAATTACTTTATTGATTCTGATGAAGAGCTCGCCGCCTTCTGTTCCGACATCGAGATTCCGCTGGAGGGGACGTACGACGTCGCGTTGGACGACTTCGGGTATAGCTTTACGGATTCCACGTTGCTGGTCGTCCGCTGGCAGCAAGACTGGGAAGCCGTCTTCAGGGACTACCTGATTCAGGTATTCCAGATCCGGGAATTGAGCAATCAGCGCATCATGGTGGAGGGGATCCCTACGTCGACCTACATCGGGCAAAGCTATCAACAGGCAGACGTCCCGGTGGTTTACTCTGCGGTGCTCGTTCTGCCCAAACGGCTGGCCGGGGCTGCAGTCAGTTCAATGGTTGGAACGTCGGCGCTCTGCTCGTTGGATTGACGAAGCGATGAGCGATTTCCCGCCGCAGCCGTCCAACGAAAAGAATCCGCTCGGCACCTTCGGCGGCGGCATCGCCGGTTTTCTCGTCGGCGCCTTTTTCGGAGCGGTTCTCCTGCTGGGCCTGCATGGACACGGATTTCCGCTCGTCGTGTGGATTACCGTCCCGGCAGTCGCCGGGGGGCTGGGGTACTGGTACGGCGACCGCTTTCACCTGGGGATTCTGTGGGTTATCCGCTGGATTCGCTGGGTGCCGTGAGATGGCGCGGCGCCTGATGCCGCGTCGCTGACCAAGGCCGACCATCCCGCCGACAGGCGACGCAAGAGCCCCAGCGCACGCTTCGCACTGCGAACTTCGCCCCACCTGCGCTACAATGATCCGTTGACCCCGCCGTCGTGAGGACGGCCATCGCAACTCGCGGAATGGAATCATGGAAGAGCGCCTGCAGAAAATCATCGCCAACGCCGGTATCACCTCGCGCCGCAAGGCCGAAGAACTCATCACGGGCGGACGCGTCCGCGTAAACAGCCGCGTCGTGCGCGAGCTCGGCGCCCGGGCGAACCCCGACACCGACCTCATCGAGGTCGACGGCGCGCTGATTCACCAGCCCGATAAGGTCTATTACCTGATGCACAAGCCGCCGCAGGTCATCACGGCGCTCGAAGATCCAGAAGGGCGCACGCACCTGGGCGAGATCCTTCGCGTGAAGGAACGGGTGGTTCCCGTCGGGCGCCTCGATTACGAAAGCGAGGGGCTGCTGCTGCTCACGAACGACGGCGACATCGTCTACAAGCTCACGCACCCGAAGTACGGCGTCCAGAAGACATACCACGTCAAGGTGAAGGGAATTCCCTCGCCGGAACAGATCGATCTGTTGCGCCGCGGCGTGACCATCGACGACCGGCGTACCGGACGCAACGAAGTCGAGTGGATGCGCAACACGCGCGGCGACGTGAACAGCTGGTGGCGCGTGACCATCAACGAAGGGATCAACCGCCAGATTCGCAAGATGTTCGATCGCATCGAGCACCCCGTACAGAAGCTGATTCGCGTGCAGGAAGGGGAGATCGATCTGGGTGACCTGCCGCGCGGCGCCGTACGCGAGCTGACGCGCGACGAGGTGCAGTACCTGCGTTCCATCGGCAAGGGGACGGCCGCCACCGAACGGGCCGCGAAGACGCTGGCGAGCCGCAGGCCGAAGACGGTGGAGCCGCGGGGGAAGGGGACGCGCGCAGAGCGTCCGTCCCGTTCTGACACGCGAGGAGACCGTCCGGCTTCCCGGGGAGACCGTCCGGCCGCACGCGGAGAGCGTCCGGCTTCCCGGGGAGACCGTCCGGCTTCCCGGGGAGACCGTCCGGCTTCACGAGGAGACCGTCCGCCAGCTCGCGGCGAACGTCCGGCGTCCCGTGGGGAGCGTCCGGCTCCCGGTGGGGAACGTGCTGCGGGGCGCGGCGAGCGCTCGCCGAAGCGCACGAGTCCCTGGCAGAAGAAGGTTGTGACCCGCAAGCCGCGCATGAAGAAAAAGAAGTAGAATGCACGGAAATCGGACAGGTTGACGACTGACGACTGACGACTGAAGACGGACGACTCAGGACTCTCGACTTTTGACTCTCGACTCTTGACTCTCGACTCATGACTTCCGGCTCCCGCACCGTCTACTCCACCGACCCCCGCTTCTGCCCGCGCTGCAGCGGCACGCCGTGCAGGTGTGTCGGGAAGCGCAGCCTGCCGCCGGAACAGCAGACCGCCGCCATCCACTTCGAGAAGAAGGGGCGGGGCGGCAAGACCGTCTGCGTCATCCGGGGACTGCAGCTGACGGAGGAGGACCTCAAGGCGCTCGCGAAAGACCTCAAGCAGGCGTGCGGCACCGGCGGCACGGCCCGCGAGGGGACCATCGAGATCCAGGGCGATCACCGGCCGAAGCTCGCGGCCCGCCTGCAGGCGCTCGGGTACCGTACGAAGTTCGTGGGCGGCTGAACGCTCGGCGGGCGTAGCCGGAAAAATCGGGTTCTCCTTCACCGCATCTGCCCTGCATTGGGTAGAATATGGTCCTTTCCCTTTTCCGGAGTCAGGACGCATCATGCAGAGCCCGATCCAGCAGGCCCTTTCGGCCCAGGCCGGCATTCTCGCGAACCCCGCCGAATTCGGCCGGGTCATGACCTTCAGGCTGCGCGCCGACGCCACGCCAGAGGAGCTTCTGAAGCGGCTCGCGCAGGGTTTCGATCCCGCCTGGGGGGTGGTGGGCCTGGGACATCCGCTGACCGAGGCGCTGGGGAGAACCGTTCCCGGTCTGCGACCGTTCGCGGCCCTGGCGAACGGCTCGCTGCGCGCGCCGGCGACCCAGGAGGCTCTGTGGATCAACCTGCTCGGCAGCGATCGGGGGTGCGTCTTCGATCGCAGCGAACGGGTGCGCGAGCTCCTCGAAAGCTGCGCCGAAGCCGTCGACGTCATGGATACCTTTCTGTACGAAGGGGGGCGTGACCTGACCGGCTACGAAGACGGCACCGAGAATCCCCAAGAAGAAGCCGCCGTCGAGGCCGCCCTGATCCCGCGCGGCGAGGGGCTCGCAGGCTCGAGCTTCGTCGCGGTGCAGCGGTGGCAGCACGATCTCGCGCGCTTCCGCTCCTTTCCCCGGGAGCAGCAGGATGACACCATCGGCCGGCGGCAGGATACCAACGAGGAATTCGAAGAAGCGCCCGAGACCGCGCACGTCAAGCGCACGGCGCAGGAAAGCTACGATCCGCCGGCCTTCGTCGTGCGCCGCTCGCACCCCTGGGCCGAGGGAACCCGCCGCGGCCTGGAATTCATCGCCTATGGGGAATCGCTCGATCGCTTCGAGCGCATCCTGCGCCGCATGCTCGGTCTCGAAGACAGCACCGTCGACGCACTTTTCGACTTCACGCGCCCGGTGACCGGCGGGTATTACTGGTGTCCGCCGCTCAAGGGAGAAGCGCTCGATCTGTCGGTGCTTTTCGCCTGAGGGGAGATTCGGTCACTCTTCGCCCGGTTTGCGCTTCTGTTTCTCCCGGGTGCGGAACCAGGAGCCCAGTCCGCCCGCAATCATGGCGGCGAGCACCAGCAGCACGACCACGAGGATGCCCAGGTTGCCCGGCCCGCTGCCGTAGCGGAACATGGGAATGAGCAGACCGGCGACCACGACGATCAGCGAGGCCAGGGCGAGAAAGGCGATGAGGCCCCAGGTCTGTCGGCTCGAGGTGCGCATACCGTACTATTCCTTCCCCTCGTCGGAACCCGGTTTGCGCTCGGGTTCGCCGCCGCGCGCATAACGCCAGTTGGCCTCGTCTTCGCGGATGTGGCCGGGTTCCCAGTCGATCGGCCCGCCGGCGTCGTGTTCGGCCCCCGGCGCTTTCCGGGTGAAGCGGGCCGGCGGCTCCGTGCCGCTCTCGGCCGTGAAGCCGATGCGGGCCGCCCAGAGGGCGAAGACGAGCACGACCAGGGCGACGATGCTCCCGACGACGACGAAAAGGCCGCGTCCGGCGAACATCGAGGGGATGACGACGCCGAGAAAGATGAGGAACGCGAGGCCGACGAAAACCCACGCCGTGGTGCGCGCCCGTTCCTGTCTTGTGGCTGCCATGGGGTCATCGTGACCCGCGGGCGCGCCGCGAGCGAGTGTCGGTGGCTGCCTTGTCGGCCGCTTCAGACCTCCCTGTTGTTCCTCGAAGGCTCCCGAAGGGAGCCCCGCCGACCGAATCCGCCCGCAACCGTTCTGCCATCTCTGCGCAGCGCTGCACGGGCCTCCGCTTCGCGAAGGCGGAGGGGCCAGGCGGGTTGCTCCCGCCTGGGAAAGGCGGTCTCACCGTTCGGCCAGGAACTCCGGGCGGGGATTCGGCGCGGCAAAGGGTTGCACGAGCCGGTTCTCGACGCTGTTGTAGACGAAGAAGACGTTGCTGCGGGGGAAGGGGCTGATGTTGCTTCCCGAGCCATGCAGCAGGTTGCAGTCGAAGAAGAGCACCGACCCGGCCGGTCCCTTCGGCACCGCGTATCCGTGGGCGTTGATGAGACGCGTCAGGCTCTCGTCGTCGGGGACGCCGTACTCCTGCCTGCGCAGCGACGCCCGGTAATGATCGGGGGGCGTGGCGCCGACGCAGGAGACGAAGGTGCGGTGCGATCCGGGCACGACCATGAGGGCGCCGTTGATGTCGTTGTTTTCGGTCAGCAGAATCGAGCAGCTGATACAGCGCATGCGCGGCATGCCGTCTTCGGCGTGCCAGGTTTCGAAATCCGAGTGCCAGTAGAACTCCTTGCCGCGGAATCCGGGTTTGTAGTTGATACGCGACTGGTGAACATAGACGTCGCTGTCGAGCAGCTGGCGCACCGGATCGACAAAGCGCGCATCCCGGCTGAGAGCCTCATAAACGCCGCCGTCGCGGTGGATGCGGAATACGGAGCGGATCTCCCGGCTCTCGGGTTCGATGACGACCTCGGGGCGATTCTCGTTGTCCGGCCGCGCCTGCAGCCGGCGCAGCTCCTCCAGCAGGGATTGCACTTCGCCCGCGCCGAGCAGTCCCGGGAGAAACAGGTATCCGTTACGGTCGAAGGATTCAACCTGATCCCGGTCGAGCCGCCCGCCGGCGGGGCCGTAGACGACCGGGTCTTCCCGCTGGAGCATCATGGGGTGATCGGTGAGGCGGGTCGGATAACTGTCGGTGGCAAGCATACTGGTCAGGGGTTCTCCTTTGGAATGTGGGCGGCCCTTGATCGGCCGCATGGGCAAATGGGGGAATGTCCAATGCCCGATGCCCGGCTTTCCCCTGGCGAGCAGGGGAAGTCGGGTTCGGTATTTGGTTCTTGTCTGCCGACGTCCGCCGTCCGCCGTCTGACGTCCGATCGGTCAGGCTTCGACGAGCGGATAGACCCCGTCTTCGTCGTGCACCTCGGTTCCCGTCAGGGCCGGGGTGAAGACGCAGATCATCCGCATGTCGGTCTTGGCGCGAAGCAGGTGCTTCTCGTGGCCGTTCAGGCCGTAGAGGGTTCCGTCGCGGATCGCGTACTTCGTGCCGTCGGGAACGAGTTCGACCTCGCCCTCGCCGGCAACGCAGTAGACTGCTTCGAGGTGGTTCTTGTACCAGATGAAGGTTTCGGTGCCCGCCCGGATGAGCGTGTCGTGCATGGAAAAGCCCATGCCGTCCTTGCGCAGCAGCAGCCGGCGGCTTGCCCAGTTGGGGGTATCGACGTCGCGGTCGGTGCCGAGGATCTCGTCTTTCGTGCGTACGATCATGGCAATCCTCCTTACGCCGGTACCGACTCGGCGGTAAGCCCCTCGGACTCGAGCACCGCTTCGATGCTCTGACGCAGGATGTCGAACCCCTGGCGCAGCAGGGTGTCGTCGATGACCAGCGCCGGCAGCAGCTTGAAGACCTTGCTCTCGGGCCCGGCCGTCTCGATGATGAGCCCGCGCTCGAAGGCGGCGTGGCAGATCTTGGCCGACAGTCCGTCGACGGCGCACTCGATCCCCTGGATGAGCCCCCGCCCGCGCACGGTTCCGTGCAGCTCGGGATAGCGCTTGACGGTGTCGGTCAGAAATTCGCGAACCAGCTCTCCCTTGCGGGCGGTCTCTTCGGCCAGTTCGCCATCCTTCCAGAAGGTATTCAGCGCGGCGGTCGCCGTGACGAAGGCCGGGTTGTTGCCGCGGAAGGTGCCGTTGTGCTCGCCCGGCTCCCAGAGGTCGTGTTCGGGGCGGATGAGCGTGAGCGCCATGGGCAGGCCGTAGCCGCTCAGCGACTTCGACAGGCAGATGATGTCGGGGTTGAGCCCGATTTCTTCGAAGCTGAAGAAGGTGCCCGTGCGCCCGCAGCCGACCTGGATATCGTCGACGATGAGCAGCATGTCGTGGCGGCGGCAGAGCTGTTCGAGCCGGCGCAGCCACTCGGCGCTGGCTACGTTGATGCCCCCCTCGGCCTGTACCGTCTCGATGATGGCGGCGGCCGGAAAGTCGACGCCGCTGCCCGAGTCGCTCAGCAGGCGATCCATGTATTCGATCGTATCGGTGCCGTCTTCGAAGTAGCCGTCGAAGGGCATGGTGAGGGCCATGGTCAGGTCGACGCCGGCGCCGCTGCGCTTGAACGCATTGCCGGTGACCGACAGCGAGCCGAGGGTCATGCCGTGAAAGGCGTTCGTGAACGAGAGCATTTTGCTGCGGCCGGTGATCTTACGGGCCAGCTTCATGGCCGCTTCGACGGCGTTCGTACCCGTCGGGCCCGGAAACTGAAGCTTGTACTGCATGTCCCGGGGCTGAAGGATGACCTTCTGAAACGTCTCGATGAACGCCCGCTTGGCCGAGGTGGCCATGTCGAGCGCATGCGTGATGCCGTCTTCCTGGATGTAACGGAGGAGGGCATCCTTGAGAACCGGGTGGTTGTGGCCGTAGTTCAGGGCGCCGGCGCCGGCGAAGAAGTCGATGTATTCGCGGCCTTCTTCGTCGACGAGCCAGCAACCGCGCGAGGTCTTGAATACCGTGGGAAACGAGCGGCAGTACCCTCGAACGTTCGACTCGAACGTCTCGAAGGTGGTCGTACTGTTGCTATCCGTCATCTGAGTTTTCTCCATTCAACAGGTTGGGTCCGGTTCCCCTCTGGAGGGGACCGATGCGGAGCAGGCGCTCCGCTTCATGCGTGCCTTCAGGCGGAAAATGGTCGCTCGTGTACCCGTCCGATTCCACCACGGTCGCGCCGTGGCGCCGGGCAAAGGCGTGGAAAAGGGCGCGCGAGGGCCCGTTCGACGGCGTGACCGTCGTCTCGAGGTACCGGGCGGCGGCGTGGGCGGGCAGGGTGAGCAGAAAATCGAGCATGCGCCCGGCGACCCCCTGGCCGCGCACCGCCTCGCTCGTCGTGACCTGCCAGACGAAGAGCACGTCGGGCTTGCGGGGCGGGGTCCAAGCGGTCACGAACCCGACCGGTTCGCCCTGTTGCTCGGCGATCACGCTGGTGTGGCCGTGGTGGTCGGCCAGGAGCAGATAGCTGTAGGGGGAATTCAGATCGAGGACTTTCGAGTCGCGGGCGAGGCGCCAGAGAGCGGCGCCATCGGACAAGGTCGGGGTGCGGAGCTCGACCGGAAAAATCGTTCCCGGGAGCCGGTTGGGCGCTGAGGCTTTCATCAGTGGTCAGGCGGTCTGGATGGCCGGCGAGGCAGAAGGCTTCGAACCGGCTCCCCCTATCCTAACATGATTGAATCTCGCGTTTCACGCGAAGGTCCGCGAAAAAGTATGCGGATTTGTTATGAAATCTTGATTTCAAACTTTGGTTGAAGGGCGAAGGTTCCCCGAGAGGGTCAGTGATTCTGGGCCCTTACGGGGCGAAAGTTCGGGGAGATTGTAGGGGTGCCGTGAAGCGACTATTTTGTGGAAATAAGCGAAAAAAGTTAGTGGCTGGGCGCTGGTCGCTGGGCGCTGGGTTGCGAGCATGGTGACTGGGGAGCAGCTTTGTGCGCCCCCTCGCTGTCGCGTCCACTCCGTTCCCGCCGTCAGCTCGGGACGAACGGGGGGGGAGTCAAGCGCCGAGCGCCAAGCGCTGAGCACCGAGGATGCACGACTCCGGAAATTGGCCCTTGCGCCCTTGCCGAAATCGTCAATCGTAAATCGTCAATCGTAAATTATAGAAGGCGCCCCAGCAGGTCCGTACATTCCCTGGACGTCAGTTTCCCATCCAAGGTTCTCAGGGCCGCTTCGGCCTGCGCCTTGCGGTCGCCGGCCAGGCGCCTCCACGACTCGAAAGCGCCCAGCAGGCGGGCCGCCACCTGGGCGTTGATCTTCTCCTGCGCCGGAAGCCGCTCGGCCAGCAGCCGGTACCCCTCGCCGTCGGCGCGGTGGAAGGCCGTCGGGTTCATGCGCGAAAAGGTGCCCAGAACGGCCCGGACACGGTTCGGGTTCGTCGGCAGCCACCAGGGGGAGTCGAGGAGCGCCCGCACGTCGCCCAGGGCATCGGGGTGCGGACGGGTCGCCACCAGGCCGAGCCACTTGTCGGTGACCAGCGGGTCATCCCGATACCGCTCGCGGAAGGTCTGAAGCGCCGTCTCCTTGCCGGGCGCGTCGAAGCGCACGAGGGCCCCGAGGGCGGCGATCCGGTCGGTCATGGTCTGCGCCGCCTCGAACTGGGCCTGCGCGGGGGCCGGGTCGAGGCGCGCCATCCACCCCAGGCAGGCGTTCCGCAAGGCGCGGGCGGCCATGGCGGGTCCCTCCAGTCCCCCGGCCGCCGCATCAGCCAAGGCCGCGTACCGTCGCGCCAGCCGTTCCGCGTGCGTCGCCGCCAGCTCGTGCAGCAGGCGCTCGCGTCCGCCGAGCAGGTCATCGACATCGATGACGGGGGCCATCTCGGCCAGCGTCTCGAAGCCGGGCAGGTTCAGGCATTCCGCCACGAAATGCGGATCGGCATCCGGATCGTCCAGCAGGTTCCCCACGGCGGCCGAAAGGGCTTGGCGCGCCTCGGCATCCTGCTCGAAGCGGTGCAGCAGGATGCCCACGACCAGCCGCTGCAGGGCCTCCCAGCGGTTGAAGGAGTCGCCATCGATGGCCGCGAGCCGCCCCAGATCGGCGGGCGAATAGGGAAAGTCGACCTTCACCGGCGCCCCGAACCCCTGGTTGAACGAGGGGAGGGGACGTTCCCAAAGTCCCTCGAAGCGCAGCGTGCGCGACTCGTCGACCAGCTCGAAGAGCATCTGCCCGTTCCCCTCGTCCCTGACCGGCGCCTCGGCCGGCGGTACGGTCAGCGGCGCCCCCTCGGTTCCATAGAGACAGAAGCGCAGGGGAACCGTGACCGGCAGCTTCTCGGGCTGGCTGGGGGTCGGCGGCGTCGACTGCGTGAGGGTCAGCGTGTAAGTCCCCCGTTCGGCGTCCCAGGCCTCGGTGATGCGCACCTCGGGGGTGCCGGCCTGGCGGTACCAGCGGGCGAAGTGCTCGAGGCCGCGTCCCGAGGCCGCCGCCAGGGCCGCGAGAAAATCCTCGACCGTGGCGGCGCGGCCGTCGTTGTCGGCAAAGTACTTGTCGCATCCGCGGCGGAAGGTCTCTTCGCCCAGAAGCGTGTGCAGCATGCGCACCAGCTCGGCCCCCTTTTCGTAGACGGTGGCCGTATAGAAGTTGTTGATCTCGCGGTAGGAGTCGGGGCGCACGGGGTGGGCGAGGGCGCCGGCATCCTCGGCGAACTGGCGCGCGCGCAGCTGGCGCACGTCCTCGATGCGCTTGACGGCCCGCGAGTGCAGATCCGACGTGAACTCCTGGTCGCGGAAGACGGTGAACCCCTCCTTCAGCGACAGCTGGAACCATTCGCGCAGCGTCACGCGGTTGCCCGACCAGTTGTGGAAGTATTCGTGGCCGATGACCGCCTCGATGGCAAGGTAGTCGTGGTCGGTAGCCGTGTCGGTGTCGGCGAGCACGTAGCGGGCGTTGAAGACGTTCAGCCCCTTGTTCTCCATGGCCCCCATGGTGAAGTCCTGCACGGCGACCAGATTGTAGACGTCGAGATCGTAGAAGCGGCCGAAGCGCTGCTCGTCCCAGCGCAGCGAACGCTCGAGGGCGCCGAGGGCATAGTCGCAGCGGGGGATGTCGTTCGGCGCCGCCCAGATCGCGAGGCGCACCGTGCGCCCCTCGCCGGTGGTCACGTCCTTGTGCACGTTCTCGAGGCGGCCGGCGACGACGGCGAAGAGATAGGCCGGGGTCGGATGCGGATTTTCCCAGACCGCCTCATGACGCCCGCCATCAATCTTCCGCACGCCGTGGGGATTGCCGTTCCCGAGGAGCACGGGGAACTGGTCAGCGTCGGCGCGCAGCGTGATCTTCCACGTCGGCATGACGTCGGGGCGGTCCTGGAAGAAGGTGATCCGGCGGAAGCCTTCGGCCTCGCACTGCGTGATGAGCAGGCCGCGGCTGGCGTACAGCCCTTCGAGCTGCGTGTTCTTTTCGGGGTGGATGCGGACGCGCGTCTCGACGACGCACGCCCCCGTCAGCCCCTCGATCGTCAGCCCGCCTTCGGTCTGGCGGTAGCGATCGGCCGCGAGCGGCTTTCCGTCGATCTGCAGTGACAGCAGCTCGAGCCCTTCGCCGTCGAGCACCAGCGGCCCCGGGTTTTCTGCGTTGGGCTCCACGTGCAGGCGGGCGGTCACTTCGGTGGCGGCGGGGTCCAGGTCAAATTCCACCTCGGCCCGGCGGATCACCCAGGCGGGGGGGCGGTAGTCGCTGAGGAAAATCTGGGTCGGTGCGGATGGGGTCGAACCGGTGTTGTCGAGCTTGGGCATGGGGAGCTTCCGGAGGGAACAGGGGAGTAAAGGGGATCTTTTTATGCTAGCACAGCGAAGGGCACCTCACCCCCGTCGCCGCTTGGGGCGGCGTCGGCCCCTCTCCTTCGTAAGGAGAGGGGATGGGTTCCCCACCGGGGCCGCTTCCGTGTTCGTTGATTCCTTTGTTCCTGCCGTTTCCTCCCGATCCCCGAAGGGACCGACGTTCTGCCCGGTTCCGATTGGCTCCCCGGAGGGACCGACGTTCTGCCCGGTTCCGATTGGCTCCCCGGAGGGACCAACGTTCTGCCCGGTTCCTTTTGGAGTCACGAAGGGACCTAACGTTCTGCCCGGTTCCTTCCGAGCCCTGAAGGGGCGACGGCCTTCTGCCCAGGGCAGGGCCCTGGGTTGCGGGAAGGGGCTCCCCTGTGTTTTCTTTTGCCCTTCCCGCGAGCGTCTGCGAGCAGAGCCGCTTCCGGGGCCTCTCAGACCGCAGAAGGCGGAATATTCGCCGAGGGAAGGTGTCTGCTTTCCGTGGTTTTGCGACAGAGTGCTACATATGCTACGCTTTTCTCATGAGCCGCTTCATCACGCAACGGGAGTTCCGCAACCAGTCCGCCGCGGTTCTGCGCGAGGTGCAGGCCGGCGAAACCCTCATCGTGACCCGCAACGGCACGCCCGTGGCCGAGCTGCGGCCGATTCAGCCGCGCCGCTTTGTTCCCCGGGCGACCCTTGCCGCCGCCGGGGCAAAGGCGCCGTGCATCGACGCCGCACAGTTCTTCACGGATCTGGAGCGCGTGGTTGACCAGGGTATCGTTCGGGAGACCGATGACGGAGCCGACTGAGCCGAGGCGGGGGCTGCTCGACACCTCGGTCGTGATTGACCTGCATGTCATCGACCCGAGCCGGCTGCCCGACGAATCCAGCATCGCCGCCGTGACCCTCGCCGAGCTCGCGGCCGGGCCCCATGCGGCACAGACCGACGACGAACGCGCGAGACGGCAGGATCGCCTGCAGTGGGCGGCCGCCACTTGGGATCCGCTGCCGTTCGACGCCGACGTCGCGCGCGTCTACGGCCGCATCTTCGCCGCCGTGAAAGCCGCAGGCCGCACGACCCGGCCGCGCCTGGCCGATCTCTTCATCGCCGCGACGGCCGCCGCGCACGGCCTCTCCTTGTACACCCGCAACCCTGGCGACTTCGTGGGGCTCGAGTCCCTTGTGGATGTGCGGGCGGTGTGAGGTCGTCGGTCGTCAGTCCAGTTGTAAGTCATCAGTCATCGTTTTCTGTCAGTACGTCGCCGCATCCGACACACCGTATGGTCACGTGCTATGATGCAAACGATGCTCGCACCACGCAAAGAAGACGTAATCGCCATTCTCAGGGCGCATGAGGCCGAAATCCGGTCGCTGGGGATCGACCGATTGGCGCTGTTCGGTTCGACGGCTGCCGGGCAGGCAAGAGCCGAGAGCGATGTGGATGTGCTGGTGGAGTTCCGTACCGGGACGAAGACCTACGATCGATTCCTTGCGCTCGGCGATCTTCTCGAAAAGCTTCTGGGACATCGAGTAGAAATCGTCACGCGTGAGTCGCTGAGCCCGCACCTCGGTCCACACATCCTCGCCACGGCCTTCGATGTCCTTGTCCCGGCGTGAGTTATTCGCGCACATGCTCGACGAGGCCGACTACCTGCTCACCGAGGCAGCCTCGCGCACCCAGGATGCCTTTCTGGCAGATCCCACACTGCGACGTGCGTTTGTCCGCAGTCTGGAGATCATTGGCGAGGCCGCCAAACGAGTCCCGCCAGAGACGCGCGAGAAGTTTCCGGATATCGAGTGGCGGGCGATGACCGGGATGCGTGATCGCCTGATTCACGGCTATTTCGGCGTCGACTACGAGATTGTGTGGGATGTCGTGCGCAACAAGATCCCGGCGCTACGTGTGCAGCTGCTCGACGCGTTTCTGCAGAAGTGGAATAGCTCTTCCGAACTTCCAGGGGAAGGAGCGTCCTGCCCGGTCCTTCCGAGCCCTGAAGACCCGTCGCTCTGCCCGGTACCTTCCGAGTCCTGAAGCGACCCGTGGCTCTGCCCGGTTCCATTGGAGCCCTGAAGGGGCGACGGCTTTCTGCCCAGGGCAGGGCCCTGGGTTGCGGGAGAGGCAACTCTCCTGTTTTTTTCTTTGGCCCTTCCCGCGAGCGTCTGCGAGCAGCGCCGCCTCTCGGGCGCCTCAGCGGCAGCGACATGGGGAATCGGCTGGACAGCCCTTGTCCCGCCGGGCGATGATAATGGCCCGCATGACAAACACCATTGAGACAACATCCCGACCGAACATCCGCACGACCGTTTCCTTCCCCCACCGCTACGCCGCGGTCTGTCGCGAAGAGCGCAACTATGCCGCCTTGCTCTATCACGCGCTGCTCCTTCCGGGAAACCTGCAGGCCTTTCTCGCGCGCCTGGGGTGCGGCGACGTGAAGGCGGAAGCGTGCGCCCTCTACTTCGAATACGCTTTCCTGCGCGACCTCTGGTTCAGCACGCCCGACGAAGCGTCGCGGCGCGCCATCCTGCGGAACCATCTGCCCATCCGTGACATCGAGCAGATCTCGGCGCTGCCGGTCCGCGAATTGAACGAAGCCTTCGGCGTGCGCGGGCATGCGTCCGAGAACTACATCCAGTTCCCCGGCAGCTGGGCCATTACGCGCTATGCCGACAAGGGGTTCGACAACGACGACTTTCTGGCCATCTGCCGCTTCAAGTGGGCGTTCAACATCAAACCCGACCTGGTCATCGAGCTCGGTCCCGACCGCGCTGTCTGCATCGAAGCCAAGGTGGAATCGGGGGAAGGGCAGTACCCCTCCACCGACAAGGACAAGGCGCTGTTCCAGGCGCGCGGCATCCCCTACGTCGGCCAGCTGGATCTCCAGCGGTACATGATGGACGAGCTGCTCGGCATGCAGACGGATTTCTGGTATCTGGTGCAGCGGGTCGGCACGCCCACGGAAACGCCGACGATCACCTGGGCCGAGGCGTTTGCAGAACTTGATCTGACCGGGCTGCCGCCGTTCGCGAGGGAGATGGTGGGGAATCTGCAAGAGTCGAGAGTCTAGAGTCCGGAGTTCGAGAGTCAGCAATCGGCAGTCTTCTGTCGCCAGCCTTCGGACGTAGATGGCTCCCCGTCCTCGGCCTCCCGGTGCAGCGCCGGCGGATGCCGAAGGCGGCGCGTGAGTCGGGGTAAAAGGTGACGGCGGCCACGTGATGGACCCGTGTGTTCTGTCCGGTTCTTTCGAATCCTTGATGCGACCCGCCGCTCTGCCCGGTACCTTCCGAGCCCTGAAGGGGCGATGGTCAACTGCCCAAGGCAGGGCCCTGGGTTGCGGGGGATGTCTCCCTTTTTTCTTTTGCCCTTTCCGCGAGCGTCTGCGAGCAGAGCCGCCTCATCCACGTTCGTCAGTGCGGCGCTTGTGTTTTTATCCCCCCCTCTCCCGCTCCCCCACTCCCCCCCTCCGCAAGGGAAATCGGGGGTGCACAGGAAAACCCGCCGCTTGCACGATCCCACTCAAGTGGCTAGCCTATAGCTTGGTTGATTTTTCCCCCGGGGGAACCCGTGGGTTCCCGAGCGTTGACTGCATGAGCACCCTGTCTGAACCGCCCGTCCCGAACGAACCTGCCGAAAACCTCGAAGCCATCGAAGCATTCCTCGCGCGCTGGAAGAACGTCGACGGGAGCGAACGGGCGAATTACCAGCTCTTTCTCACCGAACTCTGCGTCGCCCTGGGGCTCGACAAGCCCGACCCCGCCTCGAAAGACACCGAACAGAACGCCTACGTCTTCGAGCGGCGGGTCGACAACGTCGAACGCACTGGTTCGTCCACGGCCAACTTCATCGATCTCTACAAGCGCGACTGCTTCGTGCTCGAGGCCAAGCAGACGGGGCTCAACGTGGCCACGGCCGGGTGGGACAAGGCCATGGAAGCCGCCTACCAGCAGGCCTCCCGCTACGCCCGCGCACTGCCGGCGGCCGAGGGGCGCCCCCCGTTCGTCATCGTGACCGACGTCGGCCGCTCCTTCGAAATCTATGCGGAATTTTCCCGCTCGGGCGCCAACTACGTCGCCTTTCCCGACCCCCGCAGCTACCGCATCCGCCTCGAGGATCTACGCAAGCCCGAAATCCGCGCGCGGCTGCGGGCCATCTGGACCGACCCGCTGACGCTCGATCCGGGGCGGCAGTCGGCCAAGGTCACCCGCGAGATCGCCGACGACCTGGCCCGCCTGGCCCGCTCGCTCGAACAGAGCGGACACGCCGCCGACCGGGTCGCCCAGTTTCTCATGCGCTGCCTGTTCACGATGTTCGCCGAAGACGTCGGTCTGCTGCCGAAGAACGCCTTCAAGGATCTGCTCGTGAGCGTGCGCGACAACCCGTCGCACTTCGTGCCGCTCGTGCACGGGCTGTGGAAGACCATGAACACAGGGGGCTTCTCCCCCGAGATCCGCGAGTCGCTGCTGCGCTTCAACGGCGGCCTGTTCGAAGACACGCAGGTGCTGAACCTCACCAAAGATCAGATCGACCTGCTCATTCAGGCCGCGAAGGCCGACTGGCGCTACGTCGAACCCTCGATCTTCGGCACGCTGCTCGAGCGCGCCCTCGACCCCCACGAGCGCCACAAGCTCGGCGCCCACTACACGCCGCGCGCCTACGTCGAACGGCTCGTCATGCCGACGATCATCGAGCCGCTGCGCCAGGACTGGGAGATCGCCAAGGTCGCGGCCTCGACCTGGGAGGCGCAGGGCAAACACGACAAGGCGGTGCAGGAGATCAAGGACTTCCAGCGCAAGCTCTGCGCCGTGCGCGTGCTCGACCCCGCCTGCGGGTCCGGAAACTTTCTCTACGTGACCCTCGAGCACATGAAGCGCCTTGAGGGCGAAGTGCTCAACACCCTGAAGGATCTGGGCGAATCGGGCACGCTCGAAATGGGCGGGAACACGGTGGACCCGCACCAGTTTCTCGGCCTCGAGATCAACCCCCGCGCGGCCGCCATCGCCGAGATGGTGCTCTGGATCGGCTATCTGCAGTGGCACTTCCGCACGCATGGCCACGTGAACCCGCCCGAGCCGGTGCTGCGCAACTTTCACAACATCGAGTGCCGCGACGCGCTCATCGAATACGACGGGTGGGAGTGGGAGACCGACGAGCAGGGCAAAGTGGTCACCCGCTGGGATGGCCGCACGTTCAAGAAACATCCGGTCACCGGCGAAGACGTCCCCGACGATGCGGCCCGCGTCCCGAACAGGATCTACAAGAATCCCCGCAAGGCGACCTGGCCCGAGGCGGATTTCGTGGTGGGGAATCCGCCGTTTATCGGGGCTCGACGAATTCGCAGTGCACTAGGTGACGGATATGTCGATTCTCTTCGGAAGACTTATCCAGAGGTAGTAGAATCGGCAGATTTCGTTATGTATTGGTGGCACAAGGCCGCTGAGAACGTCGCGGTAGGTGCAACCAGGCGCTTTGGGCTGATTACCACTAATAGTATCGTGCAGGACTACTCACGACCGGTGGTTGACATGCACCTTAACAAACCAAAAGGACCTGCCATAGTATTTGCAGTCGCCGATCACCCATGGGTTGAGTCCGCAGACGGTGCTGCGGTACGTATCGCAATGACTGTTGTCAGTGGAACGTCTGAATCCGCAAACGCAACACTGGGACGAGAAATTTGCAGTGACAGTGGGGGCGCGGCAGATATTCAATATCGTAGTGTAGTAGCGATTAATGCGTCTCTAACGACAGGCGCTGGTGTTCATAGCGCAGTTCCGCTGACGGCAAATGCGAATATCTGCTTTCAAGGTGTCGTGCCTGCCGGAGACGGCTTCAAACTATCTGAGGCAGAGTTCAGTAGCCTACAGCTAGATATCGCCAGCTTGCCATCAGTGATCAAGAAATACGTAATTGGAAAGGATCTGGTGCAGCGACCAGAACCGAAATTTATTATTGACCTCTTCGGTTATAGCCTTGAGGAAGCCAAAATCGGTTTTCCCTCGCTGTATCAGCGCCTATTGGATAGGGTTTATCCAGAGCGAAAGCATAACAAACGCGACGCATATCGTAAGAATTGGTGGATTTTCGCCGAGCCGCGGCCTGCAATGAGAACTGCACTTCGGGGTCTATCTCGATTTATCGCAACCCCCTATACAGCAAAATACAGACCCTTTATTTTCGTGGACGGAGACACCCTGCCTGACGCGATGGCCTATGCAATCGCCTCCGCAGACGCGTTTATTTTAGGGGTACTTTCGTCAAAGGTTCACTCTCTTTGGGCTAAGGCTGCCGGTGGTACGCTTGAGGACCGTCCACGCTATAACAGTAAGATGACGTTTCTCCCGTTCCCGTTCCCGTCATCAAGTGGTGAATCCGCAGAGAACATTCGGGTACTTGCTGAGAACCTTGATGCACATCGAAAGGCTCGGCAGGCATTGCAGAACAGTTTGACGCTAACGGCAACCTACAACGTGCTCGAGAAGCTGCGCAGCGGCGAGCCGCTCACCGCGAAAGAGCGCACGATTCACGAGCAGGGGCTCGTCTCGGTGCTCAAGGAGATCCACGACGACCTCGACCGCGCCGTCTTCGACGCCTACGGGTGGAGCGACCTGGGCGAGAAGCTCGTCGGCCGCCCGGGGGCGATCACGCCGCTCCCCGACAAGCCGGCCGACCAGGCCGAAGCCGAAGAAGCGCTGCTCCAGCGCCTTGTCGACCTGAACGCCGCCCGCGCCGCCGAAGAGGCCCGCGGCCACATCCGCTGGCTGCGCCCCGAGTTCCAGGCGCCGCAGACGGCGGCCGGGGCCGGCGAGCAGCAGGCGCTCGAGATGGACGAGGGTTCCGACGAAGACGCGCCCGCCACGGTCGCCCCGGCCGGGACCAAGGAGAACTGGCCGAAGGCGCTCCACGATCAGATTCGCGCCGTCCAGGCGCAGCTCCAGCTCGCCGGCTCGCAGACGGCGGCCCAGCTCGCCGACCGCTTCAAGCGCAAGCCCGTGCAGGGGGTGCAGGCGGTGTTGGAGGCCCTCGCTGCGCTCGGGCATGTGGCGGGCGAGGGCGGCGAGTGGAAGTGGGTGGGGTAGGGTGGGCTCAATAGCGATCTTGGATGACGAGGCTCTGTTCTTTGACGACGTCAAGGTAGACAAGGGGTGGTACCTTGCCACCTATTCACCACCGAACCCTGGGGCATCATTCGCAACTTTATGTGTGAGCCTAGTCAACAGCGCTTCGCGTGAAGATGTGGCAGCTGCGGTCGAAGCAGAGCTCAATGAGTGGATGGACAGATATCCGATACCTTTGATGGCGACTGCATTCGACCAGGAGGGTGAGATAGTCAAGCTTCGCGGGATTACAGGCGAAGACCATGCAATTGGACTTACGGTGGATGGCATCCGAACGATCCACTGGCGGCTTCTAAAGAACGACGAGTTTCCTCAGAAGTCGTATCAAAACGGCTTTCTTCGACAGGTCTATCATGACATTCGCTCACGAACAAGAGGCGAAATCCGAAGCCAGGTCTTGGAGGAAGTTAGGCCCCGCCGACTTGCCAAACTCTTCTTGGCCATTTGGGTGTTTCTTATCCCAGCCACAATTGCTGTATTCGAGCTGTTTAGCCCGATTTGGCTGGCGGCTGGAATATGCCTATATAGTATTGCGAAGGCAGGGCGCCAAGCACTGATTATGCTTGGCAAGGTTGAGAAGACCGAGTCGGAACGTCAGGAGGACGCGCGTGAGCAACGTCATGCCCACTTTATATACCATTGCGAACAGAACCCCACCGGTTTTTCGCGACTTCGGAGCGAGAATTTCAGGAGATGGAACGTTGAAGCGAGGGCTGCAGAAGTCAAAGAGCTAAGAGAGGGTAGTCAATAACCATGGAAACGATGAACAAGCAGATTTCCGATTTAGTGGACCAAAGAGTTCTTGAACAGTGGGGTGGCCGGTATCCTACTTGGGCAGAATTTAAGGCTGCCAGTAGTCAAGGGCGCGTGAGCGTGAATAAAACATTGGCTGCTAGTGCAATCTACTCGGATGCCGTGCCGCCTGGTTTCAGGATCATTTATGGCTACATCACACTTTGGCTTGGCTTCTTGGTTGTCCCGGCCTCGCTCCTCGCTTATTTTTTCGCTGACGTCAGCGGTTGGTATATTGTCGCTTCGTTTTTTCTTGGCTGGTTTTTAATAAAGGTTTCTCGCGAAGGGCATTGTGAAGGAGTCCGAGCAGGGGCCGAGCGAAATGAACAATTTTATCAGGCGCTGGTTCAACATGGCGGATTCCTGTTTTCAGATGAAATAAAGGGGTAATTTCCGTGCCCATCTACACGCTTGCCACCGACACTCTGGAAGAAGTCCCCACGACGACCTTCAATAGTGAGCGTATCCTCGAGCGCCAGCACCTTCAGGCGGCTCTGAAGCGCCAGATTGATGTGATCGCGCCCGACTGTCTGGTGATCGCCGAGGAGTTTTCCGAATGGACCGAAAGCCAGCGGCGTATCGATCTTCTAGCCGTGGACGAAGATGCCAATCTTGTTGTCATTGAGCTGAAGCGGTCTGAGTCTGGCGAGCACATGGAGCTGCAAGCGTTACGCTATGCGGCGATGGTGTCGACACTCACATTTCAACGCGCCGTCGAGATTTATGATCGGTATCTACGGAATGCGGGGAGCGAGCTTGATGCACGCGGCAACCTGCTCGAGTTTCTGGGCTGGAGAGAGCCGCATGAAGAGAATTTCGCCTCGGATGTTCGAATCATTCTGGTGTCGTCCGATTTCTCCAAGGAGCTCACCACCACAGTCATGTGGCTTAATGAGCGGAGTTTTGATATTCGCTGTGTGCGGCTCGTCCCCTATAAACTGGGCGACAAGCTTCTCATCGACGTGCAGCGTATCATCCCCCTTCCGGAGGCCGAGAGCTATCAGGTCAAGGTTCGCGAGCAGAAGGAAGAGCGCCGAGAAGCCCTTAAGTCGGCCAAGGACTATACCCAGTACATTTTCAAAGGGCAGGAGTACTCAAAACGTGGCATTGTGCTGGCCGTCATTCAGGATTGGGTTGGGACTCATCGCCCCAAGTCATACGCCGAGCTCGTGGCTGCCTTCCCGCTGAATCTTGCGCAGAGCAGCTTGTTCGTACCCGCCGATGATGCGAGAGAAATCTACCGCCGTCAAAAGATCTATCGTCACTTCCTCGGTGACGGTGAGCTGGTTGAGTTTCCAGACGGCTCCCGGTATGCGATCCGCAACCAGTGGGGCAAGGATACGATCGGCAGGTTCCTCGAGCACGCTCGGGGGATGGGATACGAGATTCTGGAAGATGGTGTGAACGCAACTGTCACCCTGTAGCCCCCTCGACGGCCCGTAGCGCCCGCACGGCAAGCTCCGCCACCAGTGCCAACGGCGTCCCGGCCGGAAGCGTGAGAGTCGCGCTCTTCGGGGTGACATGGGCGGGGGCCGGCGGGCCGGATGCCTCCCACCGTTCCCGCCACTGCTGCACCGCCTCGATCCGAGAGACGGCCGGGTCATTGCCGAAGAACTTCACGGTGAACCCGGCCCGTCTATTGCTCGAATATTCTACCAGCGGAGCGCTGCGCAGCGTCTCTATTTCTAGGCGGAATGGGCCTCGGACAATTGCTGTCCATCCCATCGGATAGCATGGTGTCGGTTGGCGGGCGTTTTGATCGCTCGGTCGATATTACCGAACCGAATTCGGAGGCTAGGAACGTGGGGGTCTGCGACCAAAAATTGTATAGAATGAACCTATGGCACGAACCCTTGAAGACATCCGCCGCGACGCACTGGCGTTGACTCCCGAAGAGAAGTCGCGCCTGCTCCAGGACCTCATCGCCGATCTGGATGGGGTGACCGAGCAGAATGTCGAACGCGAATGGGTCGCCGAGGCCGAGCGCCGTTACCGCTCGCTCCAGGCCGGCGAAACGACCGCGCGTCCCGCCGAGGAGGTTCTTGCGGACGCCCGGCGGAAGCTCAGAGAAGGGTGAGCATCCGGTTCGAGGCCGCAGCGGAAGAGGAACTCCTTTCCTCCGCGCGCTGGTATGAATCCAAGGTCAGCGGCCTGGGGGAGGCTTTTCTTGAAGCAGCCGCGAAGGGTGTGCAGCGAATTCAGGAAAATCCTCGGAGCGGAATGCCGGTTTCCTCTTCCTTGCGCCGGATCATACTGCGGCCGTTCCCATTCGCGCTCATCTATCGGCTGGACGATGACGCAATAACCATTCTGGCGGTCGCACATCTACACCGACGGCCTGGCTACTGGCAAGACCGTGAATAATTCTTTCTTTTATTACGCTTTGACACATGGGGTGCGTTAAGTTGGTCGCCCCGCTTTACCAGCATATTGGTTTGCCTGGAGTATTCCCTATCATGACGCTACTCGACTTTCTCGACGCCGCCGGTATCAAGGTTAACCGGAAGAACTATAAAGTGCACTTTGCCACCCCCGGGACTTTCGAGCCCCCGATGAACGCCTTCTATGCGGGCAAGTTCCAGGAGTGGCAGGAGCGGCAGGCGAAGCGGAACTTCGAGTGCGAACATATCGTCTCCTTGATAACACGATTTTGAGTCGCGTGCCGTTCGGGTACAACAAGAATTGAAGTAAGCTGTGATAGGCGCCGACGCCCACACCTGCAGCAGGTAAGTGAGCGCCGTTTGCGAGTAACCATTCGCGGATGTGGTGGACAAAAGCTGTCTAGACGGCGTGGTTGAATGGAGCAGCGGAATGTCCATCCTTCGAAATCCGACCAAGGCAGAAGTCCACGCGTTACTCCGGGAGCACGAGTTCCTGCGCGTGCTTCAGGATGCCAACGGCGACGTCTACGTCTGGCCGGGTGCGCTCGCGGATCATGGGAGCATGGCCGAACACTTGAATCTGGACGTGAAGGCAAAGAACCGCGGTCGGCTCTTCGGGCCCGAAGACATCGAGGATTACCGGGAACTGTTCCGGGACGATGGGGGCGATTGAAAAGCCAACCGGGCAGGGGCGGTGGGGAAGGTGGCGGTGAAAAGAGCCCGTAGCCCTTACCCCACATTCCCCTCGGTGACCGGCGTCCACGCCCGCAGCAGGTGAGCGACGCTCTGGAGGGTCGCTTCGTCCTCGTCGTCGAAAGCGCCGTGTCGCCGGGCCGTGGATTGCCGCCCCGGATCCTCCGTACTCGTTGTCGGCGACCAGACGGGCGCCCGGTTCCCCTGGAAGTGCTCGCGGGCGAACCGCACCGACGGGTCTGGCTGGTGGGCGGGCGCCAGAAAGAAGCGCTGCATGCCGAGCAGCGGTTCGTCGACAGTATTCTCAAGAAGGCCCGACACGAAGTAGAGCAGGGAGGCCGGGTAGGCCGGGCCCGCCATGTCGTCGGCCTGCTCGATCGGGTCGTTCATGGCGAAGAGGCGCGTCTGGCCGACCCGCTCCCAGGCCATGCCCATGGTTTCGTGAAAGAACCGCATCGTGCACGCGGGCGCGAGCAGAATCAGGTTGAAGCGGGTCTGCAGGCCCCGTCGCTGCGCCTCCTGCAGCAGGCGTCCCGCAAAGATGGCGCCGGCGCTGTGTGCGACCAGGGATACCACGGGCACCCGGCCTGATTGCCCCATTTCGGCGAGCGCGCCGAGCAGTGCGGTGCCGCCGAAAAGCCGTGGGTCGGGGCCGAAGGCCCGGTCGATGTTCGCCTTCATCTCGTTCCAGAGTGCGCGGCCGATGTTATCGACGGGGAGCGAGCGGTAGATCTCTTCGAGGATGGTCACCGCAAGGCCATGGTCACGCCCGGCGCGGAAGCGCTCGACGATCCGCAACGGAACCGAGAAGGCGTCAAGGGCGAGCGTCGTGGCGATGCTCCCCATGGCCGTGGCCGCGGAGGCCGGCGCGAGCTTGTTGAACTGCACGGTCAGCCCTTCGGCCCGCAGGGCCGCCTGCATCTCGGGGTCGGCCAGCAGGGCGTCGCGGAATTCAGACCCCAGGGCTTCGAGGGTCGCATCGCTCGTAGCCGCTGGCGCGGGCAACCCCATGAAATGGGCCTTGATGCCCGCCGGCGCAGGTGTGACGGGGGGCACAATTCGCATCAGAATCCGGTACGCGGCACGCACCGCGGGGTGTCCCGCGTGCGTCGTCAGGATGCTGGCAAGAGTCGCGAGTTCATCGGAGCTCCACGCAAGGAAAAGCGGAAAGGCGCCTGCCGCTTCGTACCGCGGCTGTATCTTCTGCGCCGTGCGCATGAGTTCGGCGCGCGACACGAGCCCGCCGTGCAGATGGACCACGAGGTGATGGCCCCCGCGATCATGAAAGGTCTGCAGAAGTGACCGGAGCTGGGCCTGCTGGCCATCGAGAAGCCGGCCGCGCTCCATCTGGATGACGTTCGCCACGGGTGATCTCCAAGGGAAAACATGCTCTGCCGGGCAGAGCGATGGAAGATCATATCACCAGGCGCGGGAAGAGCCCAAGCGGAATTCGCCACTCGTTGCCAAAGCCGGTCTCCCCATCACCGGGCCAGAACGGCCTCGACCCGGTTGTTCTTTTCCTTGCCCTTGAAACTGAAGCTGATCGTCAGCAGTTTCGTATTTCCTTTACCGCGCACCGGTAATGCGACCCCCTTGGAGCGCAGATAGCGTTCGACCGCGCGCCCGCGCTGCTCGCTGAGAGACTGCATCTGTTCAGGTGTGCCGACGATGTCGGTGTAGACGTGCAGTTCGATTTTCGCCGTCGGGACGGCCCGGGCCACGGCGACGAGATCGTCGAGGTTCTGCAGCGCGCCCGCGGCCGGAAAACTCGTTCCGGTCAGGAACTGAACCCCCTCGAGGACGACGCTTTCGCCGGCCTGAAGCTTCTTGAACAGGGCTCGCTGCGACGCGGTCAGTTGCGCGGCCGGGTCCGGTCTCGCCGCGGCGGGTGCGGCCACCGGTGCAAGGGGTGGGGGTGCAACCGGCGGCGTCGGCGGTTGCGGCGACGGTGCGGACCGTGCGGGCGGCGTGGCGACGGGGCGCGGTGCGTCGACCGCCGGAGCAGAACTCGATCGTGCCAGTACCCGGTCGGTCGTCGTGCCGAGCACGAAATCAACGCCGTCGAATACGGTGCCGTCGGCTTCGATGACGAAGCGCTGGCCGCCGGTCGCCGGCAGGCGTCGTCGCGCGAGATCGTCTGCGGCCGGTCGCAGGGTATAGGTGCCCGGCGGAATGCCGTGGAACCAGTAATATCCGTCGTAGGCGGTGTACTCGGTCTTGACCGTGCGCCCCTTGGCGTCGATAAGTTCGAGCAGCAAGCCGCCGACCGTCTGCCGGCTGCCGCGCTGCACGACGTAAACGGTGCCGTCAACCTCGCCTACGAGGCGAACCGGAAACTCGACGACGGCCGACATGCCCGGCCGGGGGGTCACGCGCACCCCTTCGATCGCGGGTTGCATGGTCGTATCGGGCAGCGAGCCGGCTGCGATGCTCAGACTCACCGGCACGTGGGGGATGAGATCGGTCAGCAGGGCGACCCCGGTGGTTGACGTCGTCACGGGAGCGTCGCTGTCGTTAAGACGCAGCACGATGCCGGGTACGGGCGTCTCGCCTTCGTCATAGGCGCCGTTATCGTTGCGGTCGACGAAGACCCTGACGGTCAGCGACCCGCTGCGCGCGGCCGGTCGGGCGTCGACGTACCATCGCCGCAAGTGATCGCCATGACCGACGCTGAAGCTGACCGACAGTTCGGCCGTCAGGTCGTCGGCGCTGCTGCCGCGAAGATTGACGCCGGCGGTAAAGGCGCCGCTCTCTTTGAAGAGGCCCGCATTGTATACGGGCGCGGTTTCGAGAAAGCTCCAGAGGGTGCCCGCCGAAGCGAACCAGGCCGGCGCAAAGCGCCAGTCGACGTTCAGCGTGCCGGTGTGCGGCTCGAGAAGCGGATAGACACCGTACTGAAGCCCCGCCGAGAGCCCGACGCTCGAGAGCCGGCGCGAAAGATAGAGGCTGCCGTCGGCGTAGTGCTGATCGTCGGCATTCAGATCCCACACGTTCCAGTTGACTTCGTTGGCGAGCGAAAACCAGCGGTGCGAGAAAGTGAGCCGCTGCCCGACCCGCAGCGACCGTTGACCCGACGCGAACGTGTCATAGACCACGTCGTGGCCGACACCCAGCGGCAGAACCTTGGGATCGAAGGGGAGCCAGTCGACCCGCCCCGTGGCCCGATGCGCCAGCGGGTCCGGACTCGCGGGGAAGAGACCGCTTCGAAAGCCCATGAGGCGGACGTATGAAGCGTACAGGTTCATCCTGCCGAAGGCCAGGTTGCCCCCGGCGTGAAGGGCTTCGCCGCCGTCATGGGCTCGCGCGTAGTCGAAGAGGCTCCACAGCGCCTGCCAGTTGGCTCGCAGCCCGGCTTTGAAGAACTGGCTCCGCGTACCTCCGAGCGGGAGGCTGGCGCCGTAGAGCGTTCCCGAGAAGGGGCCCGCGAGACCGAAATCGACCTGGCCCGTGGCCGACGGCTCCCGATCTGCGTCGGCCTGAAAACCGGGCAGGCCGTCGTCCTGATATCCCGCGAGCAACCGGTAATAGACTTCGCCGGGCCGCCGGAAAGCTTCATTCTGGTTGAAGATGCGCACGTCTTCGCGTACTTGCCCCTGTGGCCCATAGAAACGCAGCACAAACCGGTTGACCCCCGGGTAGAGCGGCATGTCGTCGAACACGTACTCGTCTTTCTCGCCCCGACCCTGATAGCCGAGCAGTACCTCGTTCCGGTACAGCTCGACTTCCCAGCCCGGCGGGAGCGGACCACGAAAGGAATGCGTGCCGAGGCGTTGCGGCGCGTGCAGGGGAAAACTGGAGACCAGCGCGCCGCGCAGGTGGCGGGCTCGATCGATGAGGTCGGCGCCCGGATCGTCCAGGTCACCGATACGGTATTCCCGCGCGCGCAGCGGCCCGAGTTCGTTCGGATCCGGATTGCTTCGGCCCAGGGTGACCCGGTAGTCGCGGAACGGCTCGTCGGAGTCTCCCGTGAAATAGGCCGAGGTCGAGTGCCACAGTACCTCACCCGCCAGAAACGAGGTATACCGCGCGACCCGTTCGGGCTCACCGCTTTCGACCCGCCGGTATCGGGCGCTGAGCGTCTGATCGAGAAAGGGGATGCGCAGCAATCGGTAGGGAACCGGTTGCTCGGGGTATTCGGGTGGTATCCACTCGGCCCCGCCGACCCGGCGTTGCTCGCGCTTCAACCGGAGCTGGATGGGGAGCGTTTCTCTCGGTTCAGCCACCAGGAGGGCGGCCTTGCGGTCAAACCGAAAGGTAATGGGCCAGATGCGCGACAGGATCGGGGCGGCCAGGTAAACGTCGTCAACGTCGACGTAAACCGACTCCGGACGCAGGCCGAACTGCGTGTCGCCATACCGAACCCTGTGCAGTCGGGCATTGAGCTCGAAGGTTTCGCCCGCCTCAAGGATGGAGCCGCGGGCGATACCGTCCGGTGTCACGGTGACCCCCAGTTCGAGTAGACGGGCAATCTGTCCGACCGGCAGCAGAATCTGCCCGCCGCTTGCGTAAGCTGCGAGAATCGGCTCGAACACGATGCCATCGAGGCGCAGCTTGAGCAGGAGCACGTCGTCCGGAGCTCGCCCGTCGGTCTCGCGCGGCGCGGCGCGCAGCGATCCGGCGGACACAAGGAGGATCACGACGGCCCACGTTACCAGGGAAAAGCGGCGGTACACCGGCAGCCGACCCTGTTTACGGGAGCTGAATGGTTTTTTCGGCCAGAAGGGCGCGACTGTCGGCGTCGGTGAAGACGGCGCGCAAGGTCCCCCCTGAGGCCTTGATCCCGGCCGGCGGCGCCCAGGGAAGCCGCATTTCGCGTTCGGCATTGGGCACATAAACGGCGATGCCTGCGTGGTGCGCCAATTCGTGTTTCTCGCCGTCGGCCGTCGTCAGGGTGACGGCGAGGTCGCCGTATACGGAACGGTTTCCCGTTCGCACGAGCACGATCTGCATGACCGGGTCGCCTGACGGCAGACGCACCAGCCGCAGCGCGCCGACGCGTACCTCGGCCGCCGTGGACCCCTGGCGCACGATCACGGGGATAGAGACGCCGTAGACCGGAATGAGGTTGATCGAGATGCCGTCATCCGGGGCCGATGCCGGCGTGACCCGCGGGATCGAGCGGAACGAAAGGTGGGCGCGGTACTCGCCGGCTGCGAGGCCTGCAGGTTTGCGCAGCTGGACCCGCACGGTCTGCGATTCGCCGGGCGCCAGTTCAATCTGCCGCGGATAAAATCGAAGCATGGACGCGGCGAAGGGTTCGGCGGAGGCCTCGGCGGGTGCCGGCTCGAAGCTGCCGAGCCGGGTCATCACCCGGTTTTCGAGGCTGATTCGGTAGGTCGCGGGGTCCTGGCCTGTATTCACGAGGCCGACTTCAAGCGAACGCCGATTGCCTTCAAACACGAGCCGGGTCGGGGTGACGAGAAGGTCGCCCGGCGCGCCGGCCGCCGCGTCAACGGCGACGATGAGGGGAAGGCACAGAACGGTAAGCAGGTACCGGACTGGCTGCCGGCGATGATGAGAGAAAGTCATGGGTGCACCTCGAGAGAAGAAAACAGGCGGGCACCCGCGTGGTGCCCGCCCGTGGACAATGGCTCAGTTGTAGTCGACCGAGACCGAGAACGTGCCGGTATAGTTGCCGGCCGGTTGATTGGCGCCGACGTGCAGCGTCGCACCCACCGTGAGCGTCTGCGTGCCCCCGGTCAGCGCCCCCGTACCTGCAGGCTGACTCGTGAAGGTGTCGACGGTCATGTTGTTCGTGCCGCCGTCAGTCAGTGTCGTCGGGGTTGACGGGAGCGTGATGGCGTACGTCGCCGTCCCATCGCCGCTCACGGTGAACGAGGCGGGGCCCCCGGTGTTGACGTTCGACAGCGTGACGCCGCCCGTTTTCGACCGTGTGCCGGT
Organism: bacterium; assembly: GCA_041690355.1. Classification (GTDB taxonomy): domain Bacteria; phylum J088; class JAWLBW01; order JAWLBW01; family JAWLBW01; genus JAWLHK01. Next base: position 164,017 of record JAWLHK010000006.1, read on the forward strand.
GGCGGTCAAGACCACGGTGCCCACCGAACTCCCCGCGGCGACGTTGCCGAAGCGAAGGTTGTCGACTTTGCTGATGGAAATCGCAGAGACGATGTTGGCCGTCGCATCGGCCGTCGTCGAAGCCGCGCGTGCCTGTGTCGTTGCGAAGGGGGCGCTGAGAATGGCCGCGGCTGAAAGCGCGAGCATGCGGAACCGTTTCATAGCTTAGAACTCCTGTCGTTGGTTGTTTTGGGGTATGGGGCCGGGGTCCGGCCCCGGTGAGAAGTCAGTTGTAATCCACCGAAACCGAGAAGGTGCCGGTATAGGCGCCCGCAGGCTGGTTTGCGCCGACGTGAAGCGTCGCGCCCACGGCTACCGATTGCGAGCCGCCGCTCAGCGTGCCGGAACCCGACGGATTGCTCGTGAACGTATCGACGGTCATGGTGTTGGTGCCGCCGTCGCTGAGGGTCACGGCGCTGCCGGGCAGCGTAATCGCGAAGCTCGCCGAGCCGTCGCCGCTCACCGTGAATGATGCAGGACCCCCGGCGTTGACGTTCGACAGCGTGACGCCGCCGGTCTTGGTCCGGGTGCCGGTAGGCGACTGCACGACGGTGCCGATCGAGCTCCCGGCGGCTACGTTGCCGAACCGCAGATCGTTGGTCTTGCTGATACCGATCGTCGAGACGATGGTGGCGGTCGCGTCTGCCGAGGTCGAGGCCGCCTGGGCCGTCTGTCGAACGAGCGTCGCCGACAGAAGAACCGCGAGGGCGACGAGCGCCAGATTTCTTTTCATACATACTCCTTTGGGTTGGTGCGGCGGTGAGCCGCGCTTTGCGGGACAAACGCGTCCGACAAATCGTTAGGGAAGCTGCTGCATCATCATGCGTACCTGTTCGGCCGAAGCGTGACGGGGGGCCACTTTCAGGAATCTGGAAAACGCCTTTTTCGCTGCCGGTATCTCGCCCTGGTCGACGAGCAGGACGCCCAGGCCCAGATTCGCTTCTGCATGACGGGGGTCTTTCTGGAGCGCACGCTCAAGCGCGCTCCTCGCTTTGCTGGTTTCTCCCGAGTCGTAATAGGCGCGGCCCAGTTCGGCCAGGTAGGCGCTCTTCGGCTCGAGACTGACGGCCTGTTCAAGAAGCCGGATGGCGCTGGCAAAGTCGGCGGCCGCGTATTTCTGCCGCCCCTCTTTATACAGGGCGGCCGCCCGCCTGGTGTTTTCGTTTTCACCACGAGCCGGGCCGCTTTCACGCACAGCGGTCGGCTGCCGTTTCGGGGCAGGAGCGACAGCCGGTTTCTGTGCCGACGAGGGCGCCGCCTTCGGTTTCTGCGCGGCCGGAGCGGGGGGCTCCTTCGCCGGCTGGACATGAACTTGAGCAGCCATCGGCTCTGGAGGCTCGACATGCTGCGGTGGCGGCGGCTGGACAGGTTCTACCGCGACGGCAGGGGTTTCCGGCGCCGGGTCGACCTTCGTCAGGGTGGCGACCGGTTGCGCGGCCGTGTCCGGGGCGGGCTGGTGCGCCATGTCGGGCGCCGGCTTCACGGCGGCTGTGGCCGCTACCATGGCGATATCGGGGGCAGGGGATGGCCTGTCGACGATCCCGACCGTCACCCCCCCGCCGAGAACGAGGCCGGCGAGAAGCGCGCCCGCCGGCAGCGGAAAACGGGCTCTGAATGACCGGGCGTGCGCCAGCGATTCGGTAAGCTGCCGGACTTTTTCAATGCCTTCCCGTAGCCGACCGTCGGTATCATCGAAGCGTTTCTTCCACTCGGCGCTCTGGGCCGCCAGCTCTGCAAGGCTCCGCTCTCCGGCGCTCACGCGCGCCTGCTGCTCTCCATGTTTGGCCTGCCACGAGGCGGCCTCGGAGGCGGCGGCCGTCAACAGTGCCGAGAGGCGCTCGATCTCGGTCGCCTGTGATTTCTGCCGTTCCTTGGCGTCAGATACCTGTTCTCGGGCATCGTCCAGAGCGCGTTGCAGTTCGGCGATTTCGCCGGCGCTGACCTCCAGCGAAACGCGCGTCGACTTGAGCTCGTCATACAGGGTTTTTCGAGCCTCAGCCGCCGTATCGCGCTCGGCATGCAGGTCGGCGATCTCCTTTTGGAGTCGTTGTACGCTTTGCCGCAGATCAGCCTGTACGGCAGAACTGCGCTCGGCGTCGGCCCGCAGCGAACGTTCGCGTTCGGTCGCCTTCTGCAGGGCTGTGTTCGCGCGTGACAGCTCGGCTTCTAAGGCCCCTTTGGCTGCCGCGGCACTGTCGATCGCTGTCCGTTGTTCGCGAATACGCCCCTGCAGCCGTTCGGCATCCCGTTGCAGGGTAACTATCTGCCCTTGAAGCGCGGCTTCGCGGGCCGAAGCGTCGCCGACGCTCTTTTCAAGGGCCCTGAGCTTCTCAACGAGAACATCGCGTTCTCCATGGCTCTGCTCGAGAAGGACTCGGGCGGCCTCCAGCTCTCGCTGACGGTTATCGATCTCCCGATTCGACGCCGTCAAACTCTTCTGGAGCCCCGCCAGAGACTCGCGCAGCGCCTTCGCGCTGGTTTCGGCGACGGCGGTTGACTGGCGCTGTTGTTCGACGGCGGCATCTCTGGCGGCCAGTTGCGCCGCAGACTTCGCCTTCTCCTCCCGGGCCGCTTCGAGGCTGGCGGTAAGGGAAGACTTGTCACGGACCAGGTCTGCAATGACTTTGCGCAGTCGCTCGGCCTCTGCTTTGACGGAGCGATGGCTGCGCTCGGTTTCGGTGATGCGCTGTCGCAATTCCTCTGCTTCCGCACGCGGCCCCGAGGGTTCGGCCGCCGCCTCGAGTGTCCCCAGGGCGATCAGAGGTGTGGCCGGTCTCTGATCGGCCGTTCCCTGCGAGGGGGCCGACTTGACCTTCATCAGGGTCATGGCGGCCTGCAGGTCAAGGTTTTCCTGGTGAAGCTTGTCGACGGTCGCGTTCAGAACAAGTACTTCGGTCTTGAGCTCTCCGATGATCTGCTGATGCGCCGCCTGGATCGGATTGCCCTCGGGCGGTTCGATAGCACCGGGAGGCGGGTCGGCCTGCTCTGCGCTTTCGAGTTCGAGCAGTCCGCGCAGATAGAGGGATGCCGTCCGTCGGGCGAGTTCGAGGTGCGTATGCCCCGTACCGAGAACTTCATCCAGGGCCGCGCCGGATGCGTACCGGCGAAGAAGGTCGCCGTCGCGCGGCGAGACCGGGTGTAGAAGGCGGGCCGCGAGACGGTCGTTGCGCGGCGGCAGTACCCGGAAAAAAAGTTCCCACGCCGAAACGTTTTTCAGCCAGAAGTCGAACACCCGGTCGAGCGGGAGCGCCACGTTGGGCGCAGCCTCGAATCCGGAGATTGCCCTGCAGGTCGCCCCGTGCAGAGTCAGAAGCGACTTCACGGCACGGTCCCCCTGATCGCGATCATTCGCGGCGTACACGACCTTATTTTCAGAAAATCCAAGAACCCCGTTGGCCGTTCCGTTGCCCACGCGTACGTAAAACGGCTCCGTCGCCCGCGGGGCGGCGAAAAGGGATCGGAACAAATCGTCGACGCTCAGATCAAAATCGTGCATGCCCGCCGCAAAGGCCGGAGCCGCGCCCGTGAACATGAACTCGTTGAGCTTCTGAAAGTAGCGTACTCTGCTCAGCAGATCTCCATACTCAAAGGGAGCTTCGAGAAAATCGTCTGCGCCGGCTGAAAAGCATTCGAGCTTAAGTACGTCACTTCGCAGGGCGCTGAACAGAACGATTGGCAGATAGGGCCGAGCCGACCTGCGTTTCAGCCGTGAGCAGGTTTCCGGGCCGTCAAGGCCGGCGAGTGACGCGTTAAGAAGAACAAGGTCGGTCGACGGGTTCAGGCGCTGCAGTGCCTCGGAACCGTCTTCGGCCGGCGTGACGGAAAAGTCGTCGTCGGTCAGGCGTCGAACCAGATCGGCCCGGTTGCGCGAGAGTCCGTCGACATAGAGGATGTGAAACGAACCGCTCAAGAATTGCCCGCGTCGAGACAGGTACCGGCTTCCTGAAAAGCGATGAGTCGCTGGATCCAGCGTGCGACTGAGCGCTCCATCAATCGCTGTCTGAAGTACTGTTGATAGCTCGAGATTGCAAACGGCTCAACGTGCAGCCGAAGGCCGATCCGGTAGCGCGAGTCGATGGGTTGGCAGAAGCGCACGTCAGCCTGAAACGGATAGGAACGGATGGCACTCGACGACACCAGGGTTCCCCGCAAGCGGTAGCCGGGGGGTAACGGCGTGGTCGCCGCGACCGTGCAGAAGTTCAATCCGAGCTGAAGGCCGGCGGCCAGAATGTTCTCGCCCGTGTCATGGACGAGCCGGGCCGTGAATCGTTCGGCGATAAGCGGTAGCTCCCGTTCTGTACCTGCGAACAGGATGCGATGAACTTCCTCGACCTTCGCCAGGTCCTGCGGGATTCTGAAGAGGGCGTGGCATCCCGTCGCCGCAGCCTCGTAACGATCGCGGGGCACGTCGCCGTCGAGCAATCCGATGATGAGTGCGCGTGACGCATGTCTTGCGAGGAGCTTCAGTGATGACACATCGCACGCGTTCACATCAACGACAAACATCTGTGGCATGTCAACCAGAAGGTCGGGCACGTGGGGCAACGAACTGCTTGAGATGCGGTAGCGCTGCCACGCCTTTTCGAGTGCCGGCGGGATATCGGGCACGCAAATTGCGCGAACTTCACTCACCCTTCGCTCTTCGGTGATGGTGGCGCAGAGGCGCCTGGCGTCTGCAACTGACGGACCGTCGAACCTGACCCCGATGATGGATAACTGGTTGGGTGTCCAGGTCAACTCATCGGGACGCAGGCCGGTGAGTTCGAGACGATCGCTGACGTGACGCACTGTCCCGCTGAGTCGATAACTGGTGCCCGCGTAGCGCAATCCGAGCGACAGAGGATCGTCGGCCGCAAGACCTGCTTCACCCAGAAACATCACACCATGGTTGGATACGTTGAGTACCAGACCCTCCTTGTTTGCTCCGTCATGCTCAATGATGGCCGGTATCTGCGTGCGCCAGCGCATTTCGCGTCTGGCCTCAGAAAGGTCGAGAATGACCCCTCCGCCGAGGATGAGGGCATTCAGTGTCAGCGCATCCGGCGGCCAGGGGGCCGAGATGACGCCGAACTTCTCGGCGAGCAGTCGCGTGAGCGCGCGATCGCGCATGGCGACCAGAATCGTTCGTGCGGGTTGTCGCGATGTAAGTATCGAAAGGAGCCTTTCGGCAGGGGCCGGGTCGTCGTAACCGGCGAGAAGGACGGCGTCAAACGGCTGCTGCTCTTGCATTGCAGTGAGCCCTTCTTCATCTGCCGCTTGGTAGATGTCGAAGGGGCAGGCAAGGGCAAGCTCTTTTGTCCAGGAAGAGTCAGGTTGCGGCGAAACGACGAGAACGCGTATTGAAGTCGGTGATTCGGAATGCAGATACATAAGACACCCGAGAAAATCCGAAGGAGAACTCGGGTGACTAGCAAGACGCATACCAAGGGTCCTCTTGGTGTACTGCTATGGGACGCCTTGGGAAATTCGAACCAGGAGACGTCGCAACTTCGCGACGCGCGTTCGATATGTGTCGCAGGCGTGCGACGGGTTCCGGTCAGTCGGCGAGCTTTCGATAGAGTGTAGAGCGATCGATCCCGAGCAGGGTTGCCGCATGGTCCCGGTTGCCGCCTGCGCGATCGAGTACGCTTCTGATGTACTGACGTTCGAAATGCCGGATGGCTTCTTTGAGTGAGAGGCCACCCTGTGCATTCTTGAGAGTCTGAATTTCGGGCGGGAAATGATCGAGCGACAGATATCCGCCGGTGTGATAGAGAAGCGCCCGTTCGAGCGCGTTGCGAAGTTCCCGCACGTTGCCCGGCCAGTCATAGGCCAGGAGCGCGTGCATGGTTTCGTTCGCAATGCCGTATACCGGCTTGCCGAGGTCGCGGTTAACCGATTCGAGCAGCGCGGCGGCCAGATAGGGGATGTCGGCCTTTCGATCTCGCAACGGGGGGACCGTAATCTCGACGACACGCAGGCGATAGTACAGGTCTTCGCGAAACGACCCCGCCTGCACCATGTCTGCAAGGGACCGGTTGGTCGCGGCGATGAACCGTACGTCGACGGGGGTCGCGGCCCCGGCCCCCACGCGGAAAACCTCTTTTTGCTCGATGACCCGCAGAAGTTTCGCCTGGAGCAAGGGTGGGAGCTCACCGATTTCATCCAGAAAAACTGATCCGCCGTGCGCCCGTTCGATGAGCCCGGGTTTGTCGCGGATGGCGCCCGTAAATGCCCCCCTGACTACACCGAAGAGTTCCGATTCAAAAAGCGCGTCGGGTATTGCCGCACAATTCACGGGAACGAAGGCACCCTGTGCCGTTGGCGGCTGCAGGTGAATCTCGCGTGCAACCAGTTCTTTACCGGTGCCTGTTTCGCCACGGATCAACACGGTCGACTTGGTACCGGCGAGGACCGAGATTGCACGGTGCACCTCTTGCATTGCCGGAGAGGAGCCCGACAGGTACTTGTCAGTCGGGGTTCCGGACAGTGACCGGCGCAGCGCAGTCTGCGACTCGGCTGCTTTCCGGTGCGTTGTGAGTCTGTCAATCTTATCGAGAAGTTCTGCGATATCGACGGGTTTCAGGAGAAAATCGACAGCCCCTTCGCGAAACGCCCGCAGCGCCGTGTCGAGGGTTGCAAAAGCGGTGATCAGGATAAACTGGGTCGTCGGAAGGATAGCCCGTAACTCGGCCATGAGTTCCAGGCCGTTTCGGTCTGGCAGCGCGATGTCACAGAGAACGAGATGTGGAAGCCACTCCCGAGCGAGGGCCAGAGCCGCCGCGCACGTTTCGGCTCCGGCTGCGTCGTATCCGCTCTCGGCCGCGATTGCAGTGAGCTCTTCGCGAAGCATCGGTTCGTCTTCTACGATGAGCACTCGAAAATCCATCGGCCTCGAAATAAATTCCGTTTTTTGCGGGGAGACAGTCGCATTTCTGCACCGGACACACGGGGCGGCGTTGCCGTCGGGCAGCCCATTCAATAAGCATGCCCGGCGCCGGCAGGCCCCTGTCAGTCCTCGAACGGCAATGTGACACGAAAGTGAGTCCCCCCCGGGCTGCTGTCACAGACAAGCGTCCCGCCGTGATTCTCTACGAACGTACGTGCGAGATAAAGACCGAGGCCCATGTTGTTGCGACCCGGCGGTTTCCCGGAGAAAAAGGGCTCAAAAATGCGATCAATGTGCGCTGCCGGAATCCCCCCCCCACAGTCTTTGAAGTCGACCAGAATGCAGCGGCCTGCGACGTGGGTCTCGACCGTCAGGCGTCCCCCCTCTCGCATGGCGTCCAAGGCGTTGAGGCCAAGATTCAGGAATACCTGTCGAAGCTGGTCGCAGACACCGAAAAGCTTCGGGCACTCGCCTTGCGACCGGTACTCGATGGCGACTTTGTGGCTCCTCGGATCGAGCTGGAGTGTCTCAATCGTTTCAGCAAGCAGTTTCGGTACGTCGCAGAGAGCAGCCCCGTCATCGGTCCCGAATTCGAACGATGAGATGCGCCGGAGTGTCGCTTGGATTCGCTCGGTCTGCGCCAGGAGAAGGGGCACAGATTCTCGGCAGAGTTTGGGACCTTCAGCCGCCCGAAGGCGCTGCAGCCGCGTCGAAATGAAGGCCAGCGGGTTACCGATTTCGTGAACGATGCCTGCCGCCAGCATTCCTACCGCCGCGAGCCTGCTTTTGGATTCGAGCTCCTTTTCGAGCTTTCTTCGCTCGGTCACGTCGTAGAGTACGCCACTGACCCGGCGGATTCGTGACAGGTCGTCGACGTCAAGCGCGATCCGGCCATCGACCCAGCGACTCTGTCCGTCAGGTCTGTGAATTCGGTAGCGAAGCGAGTGTTGTATGGTGCGGCTGCAGTGGCCTCGGGTCATGCGGGTAAAGACCTCGCGCGCCTTCTCTCGACTCATACCCGTCAACATGGTGGGTTCAGCCGTAATCTCGTCACGAGACCTGCCAAAAAGCGCCTCGCACGCTCCGGAGAGATACAGGAAGCGACCCTCTGTCACGCCGTATATGAACGGCACGGCGTCGATGTTGTCAAGAACGCTCGAAAGCTGCTCCCGGGTCAAGGCCTGCTCCATGTCGCTCCGTCGAAGCTCGACTGCGGTGCGAATCAACACGACCGCTTCGTCGAGGAGCAGCCTGTCTCGTTGACGTAGTCTCTTCGGTTTGGAGAAATACAGGTCCAGAACCCCGAGTGGGCTGCCCTGCGAGTCGAGAACTGGCCAACATGCAAGCCCCTGAATGTTTTCCTGTTCTGCGGCAGCCCTGAAATCGGTGGGGAGGTCGCACTGCCGAAGATCCGGCAGCTCAAGGCATTCCCGACTGCGAAGAGCGACGGCCGATGGCGACGTACTATGGGCGACCGGCGTGCAATCGATGGTTTCAAGAAACCGGGGTGTCAAGGATGGCGCAGCGGCCCGATTGAGCGTCTGCCTGCGGTCATGCAGAAGAAACACCGCGCACCGCACGTCTGCAATCTGTGCCTCCATCGAAACCAGCAGGGTGAGAAGAACGTCAGGGAGGCGTTGACGAGAACCGAGCGCTCGGAGGACATCGAACGCCATTGCGTGTCTGGCCAGGAGGCCGCCGGTAGGCCCGCGTGGGCTTGTGTTATCAATTGTCGGGTAGCGGGGCGTCGCCAGCGCCTCAGGGAGGGGAGAGTCGGACATAAAAAGGGTGTCTGAGAAGTAAATAAAGGATGGAACGTTGACAGTCCCGCAGAGAGAAGCGGTCCGGTTACCTATCTGTCCCTATTATGCAAGATTACACGAGAATGGGATCTTTTGCAGGGACCGATTTTCTGCCCGGTGCGCTCAGATTGCAGAGCGCAGTGGGCTGAGCCATCTGCCCCATGAACAGGGGCCGGCCCGGCGCCTCACGCGGCGGGAGCCATCTGACGTGGCAACTGTGGTTGATCGACGATCGGTGAGCGGTGGGTGCCGATCGCGCTTACCGCGCCGCCGGCGAATCCATCCGCACGGGCACGCCGATGGGCATCGTCTCGATGGTGAGCTGCGGCCGAATCTCGGCCGTCGTGCGCATGAACTCGCGGAAATCGACGAACCAGAGCTCCTCCATCGGCTCGTCGAGGGGGACGAAGAAGTCGTCGAAGTGAAAGGGGATCACGCGGCGCGCGCCCACGGCGTCGACCACGTCGCGCAGGTAGCTCTCCGTATCCGCCCGGCCGGCGATGCCGAGCAGCACCGTGTCGGCCTGAATGCCCTCGAACATGCCGGGAACGATTCCGGCGCTGGCATGATGCAGCACGGTGCCCCGCGGATGCTCAATCAGGATTGAATAGGCTTCACCCAGGCGGTACTCGTCGACCGAGGCGGGGGGCGTCAGCGGTTCGTCGATCGTTCCGGGATAGGGAATGCGGCCGAAGAGCGCCTTGCCGTGCTCCGAGCGCAGGATCGTCAGGCGGAACTTGCCGGCCGTGAACACCGCACGGTCCTTGACGACCCGCATCTGCGTCTCGGGCAACCCCATGCCGCGCGCGATGTTGGCCGTGCTCTCCGACCCCACGACCACGGCGTTCAGCTTCTGCGCGAAATACGGCGCGTCCATGGCGTGGTCGTAATGCGAGTGCGAAACGAAGACATAGGGAACGTTGCCGGGCTGCATGCGCGCGAGCCAGGCGTCGGCGACGTCGGTCTCGATCGGCAGATCGCGTTTGAACCCGACGGTGAACAGGCCGTAGCGCGAGACGTACGGGTCGATCAGCAGATCCGTCTCCCCGTCCGAGAGCAGAATGCCCGCCGTACCCATCCACACGGCCGTGAGCGCCGGCGCGGTCCCTTCCTGGGCATAGGGAGGGAGCAGGTGGCTTTCATAAACCTGCGTGAACGAGGGTCCGCACGCGGTCGCGACGAGGGCCGCCATCGCCAGCAAAAGCGCGCGCATCAATAGGCCCCTTTCCCCGTAATGACCACGCTGACAGTCTTGAAGAGAATCGTCAGATCCAGCGAGAGCGATTTGTTCTTGATGTAATAGAAGTCGTACTCCAGGTTCTCGTGCAGCGGCAGATCCTTGCGGCCGAGAATCTGCCAGAGGCCCGTCACGCCGGGCAGGGCGTCGAGGCGCTTGAGCTGCCAGTCTTCGTACGTCTCCACGATGAACGGCATTTCGGGGCGCGGGCCGACCAGGCTCATGTCGCCCTTGAGCACGTTGAAGAGGTTCGGCAGCTCGTCGAGACTCGTCTTGCGCAGGAAGCGGCCCACCTTCGTGATGCGCGGATCTTCGTCGCTCTTCGGCGCCACCGCGTACTTCGGCGCATCCACGTACATCGTGCGGTACTTGTACATGACGAAATTCGTGCGGAACCGTCCCACGCGCTCCTGCGTGAAGACGACCGGCCCCTTCGAGTCGAGCCTGATGGCGAGGGCGATGAAACCGTGCAGGAGCAGCAGAAAGGGGAGGGCGAGACCGCACAGGACCAGATCCATGATGCGCTTGCCCCACTCATAGTGCGCTTCGGCGCGGCCGCTCTTCAGATCGAAGATGGGAAAGTCTTCGATGAGGTCAATCTTCGTTTCGTGGGCGAGCACGCCGAAGAGGTCGCTGATGACGCGGAAGCGGACGTCGAAATTCTCGACCTCCATGATCATGCGCAGGATGTCGCGATGTTCCATCGAGGGGATGGCGACGATGACTTCCTGAATATCTTCCCGACCCACGACCTCGGCCAGCTTCGCGCGTGTGCCGAGCACCGGCGCCTTGCCGATGGTCAGGTTGGTCTTGCTCGGATCGTCGTCGAGAAAGCCGACGACCTTGTAGCCGACCTCGGGGTGATCCTGGATCTTCTGGAGGGCGCGGGCGCCCACCATGCCGGCGCCGACGATGAGCACGCGGATGTCGGCGATGCCGCTCGTGCGCAGTTTCGCTTCAAAGCGGCGGTACAGCGAACGGGTGATCGCGAGAAAGAGCAGGCTCAGGCCCCCCTGGGTGAGGATGACCGCGCGCGCAAAGTCGAACTCCTTGAAGAAGAACGCCATCGACGCGAGAATCAGCAGCCCGATCCACGACGCCTTGATGAGCAGGTTCAACTCCTCGATCCGCGAAATCCCCCTTCGCTTGGAATAGAGGCCGAACGAGGTATTCGTAATCAGCCACAGGGCGACGATGAGCGGCGTCGCGACCAGATAGGCGTGGAAGGGGTTGATCGGATTCTTCAGTGGCTCGCTGAGCAGCCAGCGCACGCCGTAGGCCGACAGCCAGCTCGCGGCGACCGCGAGCGCGTCGAGGGCGACGAGCAGCAGCTTCATGCGCTGCTGGATCTGGCGTCCGCCGGTGCGCCGCTTCATCGCGCCCGGGGGCGAACCCGCGGGCGATGCCGGGGGCGTCACATCTGTCTGCGTGCTCATGCCGCAACCTCGCTGCCGCACAGTTCACCTACGATGGCGGCAAGCCGGCCGGCGGCGCCGCGGCGCGTGAAGGGGGCAAGTTGTTCTGCCGTCGGGATGAAGGTCGCATCCTGCCCCGCTTCGAGCGCGTCGACAAGCGTGCCGAGCACCCGCGCGACCGCGTCGGCGTCTTCGGTTGCCCGCAGGGGATTTTCACCCAGGCGCGCGAAGACGTCGTCGACCCCGGAGAGGGCGGGGGCCATGGTCACGATGGGCCGGCGCGCCGCCAGGTACTCGAAGACCTTGCCGGGTATCGTGCCCGCGCCCGGTCCCGGCACGAGCAGGAGCGCGTGGCTCGACTGCATCAGGCGCACCGCTTCAGAATGGGGAACGTAGGGGAGCAGGCGCACGTCGTCGGCGAGGCCGAGCTCGGCGAGCAGCGTCAGGATGCGCGCTTCGACGTCCTTGTGGATGCCGCCATAGAGCTCCACGCGGAACTTCCCCTCGAGCTCGGGCCGCCCCGCGAGCAGGCGCGCCAGACCGTGGAAGAAGATGTCGGGCTTGCGGTCGGGATAGAACGTCCCCAGGTGGCGGATAACCCACGGCGCCCCTTGCGGCGGCCGCGCCGGCTCGCCCTGGAAGTCGGCGGTATCGAATCCGTTCAAGAGGACCTCGAACTTGCCTGCTTCCTCCGGATGCCGTTGCGCAAAGTCCCGGCGCATTCCCTCCGAAACGAAGAGCACCCGGTCGGCATGGCGAACGACCGCGCGTTCCATGCGGGCATTGATCCGCCGGTGGGCTTCGGTCGGATAGTTCGTGAACAGATCCGAAGCCCAGGGGTCGCGGAAGTCCGCAATCCACGGCAGCCCCGTGCGCTTCTTGAGCGCGAGACCGACCAGCTGGGTCGAATGGTAGGGCGAGGTGCTGAACAGGGCGTCGGGTCGCTCTTCGGCGATCCACCGGCGCGCCGCGCGGATGGCAAAGGGGGCCCAGGAGATGGCGTGGTCGGGCACGAGCATCCAGTCGCGCGCCTGCTTGAGGCGGCTGAACCGGGAGGCGCTGGCGCTGCCGCCGCCCGCCGCCGCCTTGCCCAGCCGTTGCAGCGGCAGGTGCCGGGCCTCGCGCACGGGCACGCCGGCCACCTCGTCGACGAGAGAGCGATCTTCCGCCTCGCGGCCGGCGCGCGTGACGACCCGCGGCGCCACGCCGAAGTCAGGCAGGTAGCGCGCGAACTTGGCCGCCCGCTGTACGCCGGGACCGCCGTGCGGGGGCCAGAAGGGGCAGAGCATGAGCAGACGCGCACTCACGGGTTCAGCAGCGACACCAGGGACGGATGCTTCGCGATGACGGGATCGGCGGCCAGCCTCACGCGGGCCTGCGGCTGGGTCGCCAGCAGGGCCTGCAGCGCCTCGCGGGCCTCGTCGACGCGGCCGAGCGCCGCCAGTGTCTTCACGCGGGCCTGATCGTACATGGCCTTGTGCGTCGACTTGGGCGAAAGATTGCCGACCGCCTCGAGCGCGACGAGCGCCTTCTCGGGCTGATTGGCCTCGATGAGCGCGAAGGCGAGCAGCACCTGGGCATCCTGGGCCTTGGTCGGGTTCGTCGCCGCCGCCGAAAGCACCGTCACGGCCTGATCGTACTTTTCGTCCGAGATGTAGGCCTGACCGGCGGCGAAGAGGACCTCGGGGCGCTTCGGCGCCTTTTCGACCGCCTTCTGAGCGGTCTCGACGGCCTTCTTCGTATCGCCGTAGCCGATGTAGGCACTCACGAGCAGCGGCACGTATTCGTGATGGTACGACGGATAGATGCGGTAGGCCGCTTCGAACTCCTTCGCCGCCTGCTCGAACTTGTGCGCCTGGGCATAGAGCATGCCGAGCTGCTTGCGTCCCATGCCGTAGTTGGGCACCAGCTCGGCGGTCTTCGAAAGATAGAAGAGCGCTTCGTCGAGATTCCGATCGCGAATCGAGAAAATCGATCGGTCGTAGTAGTAGGCCTCGTTCTGCGGGTAGTAGCGGATGGCCTCGTCGAGCAGCTGGCGCGCCGTGTCGTACTGCTGGAAGTCCTTCATGACGCGGGCTTCCTTGAAGTAGACTTCGGCGCGCAGCACGCGCCACATCCAGGTCGTGCTGTAGACCCCGTAGATGCTGACGAGCCCCATGGCCATGGCCGAGGCCGGCGCGACGACGTTGCGGGGCACCGCATAGGTCTGCACGGCCGTTTCTTCGCCGAGCACGCGGCCGTTCATGATTTCGAGCAGGCCCAGCGTGAACATGATGCTCAGGGCCGAACTGGGCACCTCGAAGGGAAAGGCGAAGATGGCGATGATCAGGTAGGCGACCACGCCCCCCGCCAGCCCGGTGACGAGCAGCAGGTCGTCCCAGGCGCGCGCCTTGCGGTACGTGCGTGCCATCAGGCGCAGGATGTTGAGAAGGAACCAGAGAAACACGATGCCGCCGATGATGCCCAGATCGGCGAGCACCTGAATGTACTCGTTGTGGGCGCGCACGACGCGGGTGTTCTTCTTCAGCGTCATGTTCTCGAGAAAGGGCGACTGATAGAGCGGGAACACGACTTCGAGGTTCGAGAGGCCGACGCCGCGCACCGGGTTGTCGGCGAAGACCTTGAGGGCCTGGCGCCAGGTTTCGAGGCGAAACGTGATGGCGTCGTCGAACTTGCCGACGGCGATGATCGAGCTGGCGCGATTGTAGACCCGCTGCCCCACGGGGCTCAGGGCGATCACGACGAGACCGAGGGCCAGCACCGCGGCGAGCAAGCCCGACTGGGCCCGGCTCAGGCGGAAAGTGCCGCGCCGGTACTGGAGAACGAGCAGCAGCCCCACGACCAGGGCCGCGCCGCCGAGGCCGACCATGGCCGCCCGGTTCTCCGAGATGAGAAAGTAGAAGGTCTGGGCGAGGGCCGCGGCGGCGAAGACCGCCCTGAAGAAGCGCCGTTTCTCGACGATGACCATGGCCGGCATGACGAACATGAAGACGGCCATGTACTCCATGACGAAGTTTGTGAGGCCGATCGTCGTGCTCGGGTCGGGCGTCCCGTACTGATCGCGCGGCAGCGGCAGAACCTCGAAATACTGCAGGAAGCCGTACGAAGTAACGGCGATGTTCGTGACGGCGGCGACGACGAGCATGCGCGTCACCATCTCGCGGGTGCCCACCGCCTGATAGAGGAGGAAGAGGAAGGGGACGGCCGCGCCGACGCGGGCAACCGTCTCCCAGCCTTTGAAGAAGTTGGTCGAGCCGATGAGGCTCTGCAGGGCCACGACACAGAAGAGGGCCAGCGGCAGAAACGTCAGGCCCCAGCGCACCGTCAGCTGGTTGGTCATCAGGGCGCGCAGAAAGAGCAGCGCGAGTCCCAGGTAGACGAACAGATCGAAGTACAGAGCCTTGGAAAAGAAGTACTCGGTGGCAATCGGATTGTTGTAGTAGACGAGCGGGACGACGGCGATCGTCAGGTACAACAGGAATTCGATGGACCGGTCGAGAAAACGGATCAACCCTGCATTCATGGTGTGAAAGCCCTCAAGAAAGACAGATCACTTTAGCAAAGGCGCAACCATTAGACAAAGAGGATGCGGGTGGTCGAACGGCGGGGGCCGGGCCGGACGCCGGGCCGTCGGCTCCTTTGTGGCTGCCGTACTTGCGCCGGCGGCGCCGGGCCGCGACAATAAGGGACATGCAAATCAGACGCCTACTTCTCGGAATTACTACAGTATTTGTGCTCGCCACGGCCGGACCGGCCCAGGCTTTCAACCGGCAGACCCGCCCGTTCGGCGCCGGTTTACTGCTCGGCGACCCGTTCGGAATCACGGCCAAGTACTACCTGACGAAGAATACGGCCGTGCAGGGCGCCATCGGCGGGTTCGGCTGGCCGAGCGGGGTGGGGCTGCAGGCCGACTATCTGCTCGAGTTCCGCAACGTCATCAACACGCGGGGCGAGGCCTTCGAGGTGCCGCTGTTCGTCGGCGCCGGCCTGAAACTGGGCACGGCGCGCACCTGCAACTGGGGCTGGCGGCGCAGCTGCACCTACGGGCCGATCGCCGGCCTTCGCGTCCCCTTCGGCGCGGCGCTGCAGCTCAAGGATACGCCCCTCGAGTTCCAGCTCGAGCTCGCGCCGGTCATTTACACGGGTTTCGGGTGGCTCGGCCTCGACGGCGACGCCGGGCTCGCCCTGCGGTACTACTTCTGAGGGGCCGTCGCTTGTTCTTCGCCGCCGAACCGGTATGCCAGTCGATAGGCCTGATTCCACAGCGAGCGGGTGCGCCGCACGTTGTCGAGAATCGTCTGGCTGCTGGCGTAGGAGACGTCGGCCCCCAGGCTCCAGCCGCGCCAGCTCAGCCCGAGGCCGACCAGAAACTGGGTCGAAGCCGGAAAGGTAAGATCGCCGGCCGCTTCCCGCTCGGGAAACGCGACGGCCAGGGCCTGCAGAAGCCCGGCATGGATGGCCAGGGTCATGGGTCGGCCTCCGGCCGGCGTACGCAGGAGTTCGTTGGTGAGATAGAGTCCGGCCGTGGGCAGGTGCAGGCTCACGCCGCGCACCCCGTGCGGGCGCGCGTAGACGAGGCGGGCCCAGAGCCCCGGTGTGTCGGCGCTCGGCAACAGAAACGGATAGTTCCACGTGAGGCCCGCGACGCCGAGGTTCTTCTCGGGCGCCCGTGCGTAGAGCAGTCCGAGCATGCTCGAGCCGGGCAGCGCCACCCCCCCTTCGAACGCAGGCATGTGCAGCTGCGGCCCGCCGCCCGGCCAGACTCCCGGCTGGTAGAGCCATGCGTTTTCGACGGGGCTGAAGGCGCGCACGTTATAGGAGGCCACAAGCCACGGGCGCCAGGCCGCGGTCGTATCTTCGGGTCCCAGGATGGGCGGCGCCGTGGCGAGCGCCAGTTCGTTGACCAGATCGTGAAACTGGGCCGCCGTGAGCGTATCGGGTACGGTGATGCTGCCGGCTGATGCAGGCGCCGAAAGCAAGAGAACGAGACAGAGAGCGATGAACGGGCGAAAGAAAGACATGAATTCCACAGTGTACAACATGGTGCGACCGGCCAGAAAGTGGCTTCTGGGAGCCGCGCTCTTCTGGACGGCCTGCGCACCGCCGATCCGGCGTGTCGACGACGTGAAGCTCGCGGGCATTCCCGCCGATCAGATGGTCGAGGTCGAGCGCGGCCGCAAGAACCTCGCGCTGGCCCAGGCAGAGCTGGCGAAAGCTTCCGATGCCGTGCGCGAGGCCGAGTACGTGACCGACATCCGCCGGAGCGTCGTGCACGTGGCCGAGGCCATGGCGTCGCAGCGCAAGGCTGAATTCGAGCTGGCTTCGTGGAAGGGGCAGACCGGCGCCGTGGTCGCGGCCGGGCAGGCGCAGTCGGGCGCCGAACGCGATCTGGAGCGGGCCCGCCTCGAGCTGGCGCTTGCCGATGCGCGCCTGCGGACGGCGCGCGCGAAGGAAGCCGAAGCCCGGGCCCGCGTCGAGCATGCCGATGCAGAGGTGGAGCTCGAGCGCCTGCGCGTCGCATTGACCTATGAAGAGGGAACGCCCGAGCAGAAGGCGGCCGATCTGGCGGCCTACAAGGACGTCCTGGCCAGCCGTGAAAAGGCGCTCGCCTCGGCGGTCGCCTATCGGGAGTCGCTCGAAACCGACGTCATCGACACCGAGGCCCGCCTGCGGCTGTTCGACATCGATGCCGAAAAACGGTCGGCGCCGGAGAAGCGTCCATGAGCGGCATGGCGCGCAGGCGCGCTCTCCTGCTTCTGGCCGGGCTCGGGGGGCTTGCGCTTTCGGCCTGCGCCACGGGAACCGCGCAGGGGCCGGCGGCTCCGACGCCCCCGCCTTTGCGGCAGGCCTGCGCCCCGGCCTCCGAGGCCGCCTGGCAGGCGGCAGACGCCGGTTGCCGGGAAGCCATGGCGCTCGAACTGGCCGAAAAGGCGGCCGGGCAGGCGGCGTGGAGCGAAGCGCAGCGCTGGGCGCAACGCGCGCTCGAGTCGGGACCGGAAAGTGGTCGGCCCGAAACCCTTTTTCTGCTGGCTGAAGCTTCCTATGCGCTCGGCGTGACCGAGGGGGCCGAGCAGGATCTCGAAGCGGCGCTTGCCTTGGGCCTGGCGCCCGAGCGGGCGGCGCGCGCCCGGTATTACCTCGCCGAGCAGGCTTTTCTGCGAAAGGATGGTCCTGCCGTCGCGTCGCAGGTGGCCGCGCTCATGCTGCTGCCCGATTCGCGCTGGCGCGGCGCCGGCGAGGCGCTGCTCGGGGTGGCGGCCCGTGAGGGCTGGCTCGCAGACGAATCGCTCGCCGACCTGCCCGATTCGCTGCGCGCGCTCACCCGCTACGTCGAGGCCGAGCGGCACTATCAGGCGGGGCGCTACGCCGAGGCCCGGCCCCTCTATCAGGCCGTCGCAGCTGATCCCGAGGCCGTACGGCTCGGGTTGCGTTCGCTGGCCGACGGGCGGCTGGCTGATCTGGGCGAGACCGCCGAGGCGACCGCCGGCCGGGTAGGGGTCGTGCTCCCGTTCAGCGGCCGGGCCGGCGCCTTCGGCTGGTATGTGGTGCGCGGCGTGCTCCTGGCGCTCGACCCCTTCGAAGACTCGCGCGTCGATCTGCGCTTCGAAGACACCCGGGGCGAACCCTTTCGCGCGAGTCTGGCCGTGCGAGCGCTTTACCGTGAGGGGGCCGTGGCCGTCATCGGGCCGCTCATCGGCAAGAACGCGGTCGCCGCCGTCGAGACGGCCAACCACCTGGGCATGCCGACGATCGTCCTGAGCACGGGCGACCTTCCGCGCCTGGCTCCCTGGGCGATCCGTGACGCCGTGACCCCCGCGCAGCAGGTCAACACGCTGCTCGACGAATCGATGGGGCGCCGCGGCCACCGCCGCTTTGCGATTCTGCATCCCGACGACCCGTTCGGGCGGGGCATGATGAACGCGTTCTGGGATGCCGTACTTGCGCGCGGCGGCGAAATTACGGGCGTCGAATCGTACGTCCCGGGGAGCACGACGTTCAAGATGCCGATTCGCGCCATGACCGGCGCCGACTCCTTCACCCCCGAAGAGGTCGAGGCCCGCAAGGAGCTGCGCCAGCCGCTCGCCCATCTGGATTTCGACGCCGTCTTCGTGCCCGACGGCGCGGCGACCGCGGCCCTGATTCTGCCGCAGCTGCTCTATTTCGACGTCCGCGGGCCGGTTTTCATGGGGCCGCTGACCTGGAACCATCCACAGCTTCTCGAACTGGGCCGCAATTATGCGGAAGGGACGCTGTTCGTCGACTGGTACATCCCGGGCGAGGGCGCAACCCCGTTCGCGCAGACGTTTCAGGAACGCTATGCGAAGACCTTTCGCGAGGCGCGGGCCCCCACGGTGACCGCTCAGGGGTACGAAGCCGGATGGCTGCTGCGCGACGGGCTGGGCCTCACCAACCGGCGCGCTCTTCGCGACAGTCTGTACGGACGGGAGTGGATCGGTTTCAGCGGCGAGGCCCGCATCGGCGCCGACGGCGAGTTCGAGCGCCCCCTGTTTCCACTCACGGTACGCCGAAAGCAGATCGTGCCGCTCAAGGACTGAGGCGTGGACCGGGCACTCGAAACGCTGGATGCCGTCGGTCTGCCGGCCGCCCTCTGGGATCACCAGGGCCGGCTGCTCGAGGGCAATCGCAGTCTGCGCGCCCGGCTCGGCGGCCGGCTTCCCGACACGGTCGCGAAGCTGTTTACGGGCGCCGATGGGCCCCTGGATTTTCCCCTCGCGGCCGGCGAGTTCGAGGTGCGGCTCCTGAACGATCCATCGGGACCGGTCGCGGCCTTGCGGGTCGGGTATCTCGAGGGGTACGGCGTCGGCGTCATTCATGAGGTCGACGACCGTGCGCGTCTGCAACGCGAGCTCGAGGCCAAGACTTCAGAGCTGCAGGAGAAGGTGCTCGAGCTCAGCCGCAGCAAGCGGGCGATTCTGAATATCCTCGAGGATCTCGAGGATCGCAGCCGTGAGCTCTCCCGCCGCAAGGAAGAGCTGGAGGTCCTCAACTACGATCTGCAGCGTTTCAACCGCGACCTCGAACGCGCCAACAAGGAGCTGCGCAGCCTCGACGAGACCAAGAGCAACCTGCTGTCGAACGTCAGTCACGAACTGCGCACGCCGCTCGTCGCCATCAAGGGATACAGCGACCTCATGTTCCGCGGCAAGCTCGGTCCGGTGACCGAGAAGCAGCGGCTCGGGCTCGAAGTCAGCCTGAAAAGCCAGGACCGGCTGCTCGACCTGATCAACAACCTGCTCGACTTCTCGCGCATCGAGATCGGCCGCCTCGAGCTCATGCGCGAAGAGTTCGTGCTCGGCGATCTGGTCGACGAAGTGCTGGCCGCCCTGCACCCGCGCGCCGCAGAGCGGGGGGTCGACCTGCGCATTCTCGGCCGACCCGAAGAGATCCGCCTCTTCGCCGATCGGACGAAGATCGGCCAGATCCTCACGAACCTCATCTCGAACGCCATCAAGTTCAACCGCGACGACGGACGGGTCGAGGTGACCTTCGAAAGCGCCGATCACGAGCTGGCGTTCAGCGTGCGCGACACGGGCATCGGCATTCCCCCCGAGCACGTCGGCCGCATCTTCGACCGCTTCTTTCAGGTCGATGCCGGGATGTCGCGGCGTTATGGGGGAACCGGACTCGGCCTGTCCATCGTCAAGAGTCTGGTCGAACTGCATGGGGGCTCCATCCAGGTCGTGAGCGAGCCCGACAAGGGGGCGACGTTTCTCATCCGCCTGCCGCGGCCCCTGGGGCCGGAGTAGCGGGCGCGTGGTCTGCGCGCGCGCCGTGTGATACGATACGCGTTGCGTGCAGAAGGCCTTCGCAGCTCCCTTCTGCCGAAGGTCTGCAGAGGAACACGTGACTGCCAAGAACATTCTGATTGTTGAAGACGAGGTCGACCCCAACACGCTCTATCAGATGTCGCTGCAGGCCGAAGGGTTCAGTACGGTCGGCGTATTCAGCGGCGAAGAGGCGCTCGAGGCGCTCGGGCGCGAACCGTTCGACCTCGTGCTGCTCGACATCATGATGAAGGGGGGCATCGACGGCATCGAAACCTGCCGGCGCATCCGCGAAAACCCGGCCTGGGCGCAACTCCCCGTCTGCATGATCACGGCCAGCGTCGACATCGAGAAAGTCGTCTCGTCCTTCAAGGCCGGCGCGAACGGTTACATCGTGAAGCCGTTCGACATGCAGGAACTCTTCAACAAGATTGCCGAACTGACCGGCGCCACTCCTTCGACGAGCGCCTGACGGTGGAGGCGGAACTGGTCCGCTATCTCCAGCGGCTTTTTCCGACCCCGGCCGGCACTCCCGTGCCCAACGGCGACGATGCGGCCGTCGTGGCGACCGCCTCACGCACGGCCATCACCGTCGATACGCAGCAGGAAGGGGTCCACTTCCGCTGGGGCTGGGCGCCCCCCGCCCGGCTGGGGGCCCGGCTGGTCGGCGTCGTACTTTCGGACCTTGCCGCCATGGGCGCGCGACCGCGCTGCGGCGTCCTGAGTCTCCTGATTCCCGCCGGCGTGTCGTTACGGGACGTCCGTGGATATCTGCGGGGCGTCGCCGTTCGCGCCGCGTCCGAGTCGTTCGCCATCGTCGGCGGCGACGTGTCGACGGCCGCCGGCTTCGGGGCTGTGCTCACCGCGCTGGGCGATGCCCCTCGCCGTCCGCTCCTGCGCGCCGGGGGGCGGGAAGGGGACCTTCTCTGCGTGAGCGGCCCGGTCGGTGAAGCGGCCTGGCAGCTGCGGCAGCGTCTCGCGGGCCGCAAGGGCCGGCTCGATCGCTGGCTGCGGCCCCCCTCGCGCATTTCCCTCGGCATGCGGCTCGCCGCCGATCGCCGGGTGCATGCGGCCATGGATATCAGCGACGGCCTGTTTCTCGACGCGGGGCGCCTCGCGGCGGCTTCAGGCCTCGGGCTCGAGCTGAGCCTGGAGGCCGTGCCCCTGACCGCCCCGCTGCGTCGCGCGCTGCGGGGTGCGCCGCTCGACTTGCGCCTCGCCGCGATCGGAGGGGGCGAAGATTACGAGCTGCTGGCCGCCGTCGACCCCCGGTATCCGGTGCCGGCCGGTCTGACGCCGATTGGCAGCCTCGGCGGGCCCCGGCAGATTCTTCTCGTGAACGGGGATCCGCAGCCCTGGCCTGCCGCGGGGTGGCTGCACGGGCGCCCGGCCCGTTGACCCTCGCCTGTCAATCCCTCAGCCCTCCCCTCGACGTTTGAATCCAGGCGGCGTTCCCAAGCGCCGGCCTTTGCCGTAGGCTGGATGAAGGCAGGAGGAGAAAAGGGGGGGAACCATGCGAGTTCTATTGGGGATGGCCGTACTGCTCTGTGCCTGCGGCGGAGCCCCGGACCCGGCCGACGTGCTGGGGACGGGTACAAGCGACGACGGCCCGGAAACGAAGGCGGATCCCGCCGAACCGCTCGTCGATTATTCAGGGACTTATACGGCCTATGGCCAGCTGGTGCGGGATGAGTGTCCCTTGTCGGTCGACCCGGCGACGCATCTGCCGATTGCGACGACCTGGGCCATTGTCCGCGACGGCAACGGATTCCGCATCCGGGCCGACGGCTTTCCCGACATTACGGCAGGGACATCGAGTTCCCAGCTGACCGCCGATCAGGTGCTGCAGGGCGCGTGCGGGCCCGTCCGGTTCCGCTTCGGCGTCAAGCCTGATTTCGGGGGTCTCTCCGGTCAGTTCTGGGCTGACTTCCAGAACCCTGTCTGTGCGGGGGGTGACCCCTGCTCGTTCCAGGGGGTGCTCGAGCTGGCCGAACCCTGACCGAACCGTTACGTCGACACCATCGAGGCCGTTCTCCCACGCGGGAGAACGGCCTTTCCTGTTTCTGTCTCCTTTCGATTCCGGGGATGCCTTGTCCATAGGGAGAGAACCTGCTCACTGTGGTCGACGAGGAAATTGCTCCGCCGAGTGGGCCAATTTGGGGAAAAGCCTCGACATGACGCCCACTTGACAAGTAAGCCGTTGCCCATATATACTTTGTCGTTCCAAAATTTTTTGCCGTTTTGAACGGCTCGATCTGGGGAGGGTCCCCGGGATGAACAACAGGAGAGGAGATATCCTTACTATGAAGAAGCTTCTGACGTACTCGGCGCTCATGCTGCCCCTGGTGGCCTGCTCGCCGACGGCTGAGGAACTGGCTGACGCCATCGCCGCCGGCGATGCCGGTTCGGTCACTTATGTGAACACCGACCTTGGCCTGAAGGTCAACGTCCAGTACACGGCCGAGTACACCGAAAGCCTGCTCGAACAGCACTTCCGCGTGGTCGAAGGCGCCGAAGCCGTCGAACAGGTCGGCACCGACGCCACCAAGAAGGGCGACAAGGTCACGGTCGAGGCTTCGGCCGGCGGCTCGCAGACCCTGCACATCATCGGCAAGACGACCGACCGCGGCCTGCCGTGGGACAACGATTCGATCGTGTACAACCGCGTCGGCTACCTCGTCGAAGCCCGCGACGTCGCGAGTGTCGATTCGGAGAAGACGACCATCATCGCCGGTTCGCTGACGATCGAAAACCTGGTCGAATCGACGACGCGTGACCGCGTCGGTCAGTTCGTGCTTTCGGGTGACGCCATCGGCGACATCGACGCCGACTACATCAGCGGCGACACGATTCAGCCGTTCAACGGCCACATCGGCCGCATGAACCCGCGCAACGGCGAGTTCTGGATCGGCAACACGATGTTCGGCGACGCCATCTTCCGCGTGCTCGGCACCGAAGCCCTGACCATCGCGGTCAACGGCAAGGACACGAACGTCACGGCCGTCAAGGTTGAAGTGCGCGAAGCCGTTCAGGGCCCCGTGCAGGCCGACCTGATCGAAGCCTGCTTCGAAACGACGAAGGCCGGCGACGCCACCAACATCGACGCTCTGGATTGCCCCCCGGTGATCATCGCCTCGACCGAATGGTGGTACCGCAACATGCTGGTCAAGGCCGAGCGCAGCGTCGTCTTCGTGAGCCCCGACGGCGATTGGCTTGAAGTCGACGGCTCCACGGGCACGACCAAGTTCGACCAGGGTTACGGCTTCGAGCTCTTCCAGAACTGCGACCACGACCAGGACGCCGGCGCCACGACGGCCGAAGTCGCCTGCCGCTTCTTCAGCGACAACGACCAGGACCCCGCCGTGCAGCTCTACACCGCCGGTGGTCCGTCGGTCGACTTCTCGGCCAACGCCGCCACGAAGTACTTCCACTATGTTCAGGAAACGTGGAACCAGAGCTGGGCCGTCACCGCGATCGACGACAAGGAAGTCGAAGAGATCGGTGGCGCGGCCGCTGCCGAGTAATCGGACGCAGCTGACTGCTTGATTCAGGCCTCCGGCGGCAACGCCGGAGGCCTTTTTTCGTTTGGGTGGAACCGCGTTCGGATCGCGCGAAGACTGTGGACTGACGACTGACGACTGAATATTGAAGACTGACTAAGCCGTCCTGCGTGCGAGCACTTCGTAGGCCCGCACGGTAGCCGTTTTGCCCTTCAGGGATTTCTCGCCCAGGTCGTTGAAGTCGAACAGGTCGCGCACCTGCGAAAACGTCTGCGCGCCGATCGTCACGGCATTGGGTCGCCCGATGCTCTCGATGCGTTGGGCCGTGTTGACGGCGTCGCCGATGACGGTGTACTCCATGCGGTTGCGGGCGCCGATGTCGCCGGCGATGACCGTGCCGGTGTTGATGCCGATGCGTATCTGAAAGCGCTTTCGCTCGTCGATGTGCGAGTGAAAGTCGCGCAGGGCCTCGAGCATGTCCTGCGCCGCCAGAATGGCGTGCGCGGCGTCGTTGCCGTGGCTGATCGGGGCGCCGAAGATGGCCATGATGGCGTCGCCGATGAACTTGTTGACGCTCCCCTTGTGGCGGAAAATGACCTTCGTCATCAGGTCGAAGTACCAGTTCAGCAGCTCGGCCAGTTCCGCCGGTCGCAGGCGTTCTGAAAGCGGTGTGAAGCCGACGATGTCGCTGAACAGAATCGTCGCCTGCCGCTCGCTCACGCTCTGCACGGCCGCTTCTGCGCCCGTGCGGCTGAGAATCAGATCGACTACGTCGGGGCTGTGGTAGCGGGCGAGGTGCGAGCGGCGCACCGCCTCTTCCTGCAGCCGGCTTTGCAGATCGTGCTGCTTGAGCCCGAGGGCGAGAAGGTTCGCGATACCGGTGACCAGCTCCAGCTCACGGTCGCCGAACGCGTCGCGCTGCTGCAGGTTGTCGAGGTAGAGCACCCCGTAGATTTCCTGATCGTTCCACAGCGGCACGGCGAGCACGCTTCGCAGGCTGTAGGCGGCGATGCTCTGACCGCCCAGAAAGCGCGGGTCGTGCTGGGCGTCGCCCGAGAGTACCGCCGCCCGCTCCTTCACGGCGCGCTCGAGAATCGAGCTCGAAGCCACGAACCCGCCCGGCGTTTCGTCGACGCTGCGGTGGAACTGGAGGGTGAGGGCGCGGTCGGGCTCAAGGCGATAGATGGCCGCGCGGTGAACCCGCAGTGCCTGAAAAATCAGATCGACGGCCGACTCGAGCAGCTCTGTACTCGTCGTCGCATTCAGCAGAATACGGCCCAGCTGCGTGAGCACCGCGAAGGCGGGCCGATCGCGGCCCCGGTCTGCGCTGTCGGCCGTCGGCTCGCCGGCGCTCTGCCAGCCGACGAGCGCGCTCTGGACGTCGCCGTTGAGGGCCTGTGCCATTTCGTCGAGGCTGCGTACGACGAGCGGCTCGCCCGGGCTCGACCAGCGCGACGGCCGATCGTCGGGAAGCCGTTCCATGTAGAGCAGTTCCAGATTACCCGCGCGAACGATGTCGCCGTGGGTCAACGGGGTCACGGCGCGGATGGGCTTGCCGTTGAGCAGGGTTCCGTTGGCGCTCCCCGCGTCGGAGACCCACGCCTGTCCTGACTGGAGGTCGAGGTGGAAATGTCGCCGCGAGCAGACGGCATCGGGGAGCACGATGTCGCAGTCGGGCGCCCGTCCGGCGACCAGACGTCCGCTCGGCGGAAGGGGCAGGGGAGCAACTCCCGTATCGTGCTGAAAAAGCAGAAAGGGCACAGGGAGCACAGCTTACCCCCCCTTCTACAGGGCCGTCAAGTGTGATATGTGCATCACGGTGTAACGTCGGGGTCACTGCGCCCGACCGGGTTGGTAAATTCCAAGTCGTTGAAATTCCACCTGAAAAGGTTTTGGCACGGCCCTTGCTGAGGGGTGGGTCACCATGCAGATGTATCAGACGACACTCGCCCGCAGCGTTTATGCCGAAGGAGTCGGCCTTCATACCGGCCGTCCTGCCGAACTCGTCCTGCACCCGGCACCCGCGGGTTCGGGCGTTCGTTTTCTGCGGGCCGACCTGGCGCATGCCGAACCGATTCCGGCCCTCTCGACGTCGATCATGGATACGCGCCTGGCGACGACCATCGCCAAGGGCGCGGCTTTCGTATCGACCACCGAGCACCTGCTTTCGGCGCTCTACGCGCTCGGCATCGACAACGTACTCGTCGAAGTCAACGGCCCCGAAGTTCCGATCTTCGACGGTTCGGCCGCCCGGTTCGTCGACCTGGTGCGCGAAGCGGGCGTTCGCGAGCTTACCGCGCCGCGCAGCTATCTCGTGCCGACCGCCCCCGTCGAGATCGCCGAAGGAGACAAGTGGATTCGCCTCGAGCCGCTGACCGACGGTCTGGAGATCGACTGCAGCATCGACTTTGCCCACGTCGCCATCGGGGCTCAGCGCTTTCAGGCCATGGTCGACGCCGACAGTTTCGTCTTCGGCATCTCCCGCGCGCGCACGTTCGGCTTTCTCCGTGAGCTCGAAGCGCTGCAGTCCTCGGGTCTCGGCCTGGGGGGCAGCCTCGAGAATGCGGTCGTGCTCGACGACGACAAGGTGGTCAATCCTGAAGGTCTGCGCTTCACCGACGAATTCGTGCGCCACAAGGCGCTCGACCTGCTCGGCGACCTGGCGCTCATCGGCCTCCCGCTGCTGGGCCGCGTGACCTCTCACAAGAGCGGCCATGCGCTCAACGGACGCCTCACGCGCTACCTCGTCGACAATCCGGGGTCCTGGGAGCGTTTCGTGCCGGCCGTGCCCGACCGGCTCGTCTACGCGGCCCGCTGATATCGCCCGAATTGGCGGAACACTTTACAGGTTCTCTGAGAACCTGGGGGGCGCTCGAAGCGCCCCTTTTCTTTTTCTTCCTTCAGCCGCGACGGCGTCTTGCCGAGGGGACGAGTGTCCAGTACACTCTCTCTTTTTCCCTTCACCTTCTTCGCAGGAGTACGCCATGGCCGACGCCGTCATCGTTTCGACCGCCCGCACCGGGATCGGGAAAGCCTTCCGGGGCGGATTCAACAAGACCCATGGGGCCACGCTCGCCGGTCACGTCATTCGCGCCGCCGTCGAACGGGCGGGGATCGATCCGGCCGAAGTCGAAGACGTCATTCTGGGCTGCGGGCTGCCTGAAGGGGCCACCGGCCACAACGTGGCGCGCAATGCCGCCATCCGCGCCGGGCTGCCGGTCACGACGTCGGGCACCACCGTCAACCGCTTCTGCTCATCGGGCCTGCAGGCGATTTCAATGGCCGCCCAGCGGGTCATCGTCGACCGCGTGCCGGTCATGGTGGCCGGCGGCGTCGAATCGATCAGTCTCGTGCAGAACAACATGAACCTGAACCACTTCACCGACGAATGGCTCATGCAGCACAAGCCCGAGCTGTGGATGCCGATGATCCAGACGGCCGAAGTGGTCGCCGAGCGCTACAAGGTCAGCCGCGAAGCGCAGGACGAATACGCGCTGCAGAGCCAGCAGCGCACGGCGGCCGGCCAGGCGGCCGGTAAGTTCGACGACGAGATCGTGGCCATGACCACGAAGATGGACGTCAAGGACAAGGCCACCGGCGAAACCCGCGTCGAAGAGGTCACCGTGACCAAAGACGAAGGTAACCGCGCCGACACGACCCTCGAAAAGCTGCAGTCGCTCGGCCCTGTGGCCGGCGGTTCGGTCACGGCCGGCAATGCGAGCCAGCTCTCCGATGGCGCGTCGGCCGTCGTGGTCATGGACGCGAAGCTGGCCGAACAGCGCGGGCTGCAGCCCCTCGGCATCTATCGCGGCCTCGTCGTCAGCGGCTGCGAGCCTGACGAGATGGGTATCGGCCCGGTCTTCGCCATTCCGAAGCTGCTCGAACGCACCGGGCTCAAGATGGATGATATCGGCCTCTGGGAGCTGAACGAGGCTTTCGCCGTGCAGACGCTGTACTGCCGTGACAAACTCGGCATCCCGAACGACCGCCTGAACGTGAACGGCGGCGCCATCTCCATCGGTCACCCCTACGGCATGTCGGGGGCCCGCATGGTCGGCCACGCGCTGATCGAGGGCAAGCGCCGCGGGGCGAAATATGTCGTCGTGACGATGTGCGTCGGCGGCGGCATGGGGGCCGCGGGGCTCTTCGAAGTCGCCTGATCCGCATCCCGCACTTTCGGCGCCGCGGTTCTCTTCGCAGGGATCCGCGGCGTTTTCGTTTCCGGCTAGCGACCGAGCGAGATTACGTAGGCAATCATGCCGATGCCGCCCAGGATCAGGATGATCGAGAGCACGACGCTCAGGCCCATGCCGGGCAGCCGGTCGGTAACCCCCTCGCGCACCTTGCGCACGTACCGCACGTGGTCGATCAGGGCGACCAGATTGACGAGGACGCCGAGGGCCAGAAGGCCGGTACCGATCCAGGCCGAGAACGTGAAATCGCCTGCGTCGACGTTGGCGGTGCGCACTTCGTGGAGAAACAGACCGAAGCGCGCGACAACGAAACCAAAGGCCATGAGGGCGATTCCGGTACGAATCCACGAGAGCAGGTTGCGCTGCGAGGCCAGGAGCACGCGCGGATCCACCTCGTAGCCCGCCGCGGGTTTCGGGGCGGGCAGGCCGCCGTCTGCAAGATCGTCTTCGAGGGAGGTTTCGCGCCTGGGATCCGAGGTCACGTTCTCATTGTAGCCTGTAAACAGATCGGTGCGAGCCCGTCGGCCCATGTCGCCGCTCGGAAGGCATTGCGCCCTGCGGGTCGCCTCCCGGCCTGTGCGGGCCGAGGGTCAGCACCGCGTCGGGCTTCGGCTAGACTGGGCGCATGCGACGATGGCTTGCCGCGCTGGCCGTGCTCCTCGTGATCCTGGTGGGACTCATGTACGTGAAGTCTGACTGGGAGGCCGGCCGCGAGAACACCCTCGAGCTCGATCGGATTCCCGAAGAGCGCGTCGGCGTACCCGACGAATCCGCGCAGGAGAGCGCCGTGCCGGCCACCGGGGTCACCGGGGGGGCCGAGCGCACGACCATACCCCCCGGAGAGCCGCCGGCCGAGGTGCTGAACAGTCCGTATCCCGACTGACGACCGGTTCTCAGACGGGCAGAACGCCGCGCCGCTTCGGAGCCGGCTCCTTGACCTTCGATTCGTAGGCCGCGAGGCGCATCGACAGTTCGCGGCGCAGATCGCGCGCCTCGACGATCTGGTCGACGATGAGGTCCGAGGCCAGGCGCTGGATGTTGATATCTTCCTTGTACTCCTCGCGCTTCTGGGCCACCCACGCATCCCGCTCGCCTTCGGGCAGCTCGGCGATCTTGTTGGCGTACACCGCATTGATGGCCGCTTCGGGACCCATGACCGCGATCATGGCCCCGGGCAGGGCGATGCAGACGTCGGGCTCGAAGGCCGGGCCGGCCATGGCATAGAGCCCCGCGCCGTAGGCCTTGCGCACGACGACCGAGATCTTCGGCACCGTCGCCTCGCTGACCGCCGAAATCATCTTGGCGCCATGGCGGATGATGCCGCCGCGCTCGACCGCCGAGCCGATCATGAAGCCGGGCACATCGGCGAGAAAGAGCAAGGGAATGCGAAAGGCGTCGCACAGCCAGATGAAGCGGGCCGCCTTGTCGGCGCTGTCGGAGAAGAGCACGCCCCCCTTGAACATCGGCTGATTCGCCAGGATGCCCACCGTGCGACCATCGATGCGGGCGAGCACGGTGATGAGTTCCTTGGCGAAGAGCTTCTTGATGTCAAAAATGGAGCCCTCGTCGACGAGCGCTTCGATGAAGTGGGCCATGTTGAAGAGCTTGTTCTGGTCGGCCGGCACGATCTGATCGATGGCCTTCTTCGTCGACGGCGCTTTCGCTTCGGCCTGGGGCGGCGTCCCCCGATGATTCTGGGGGAAGTAGGCGAGGTAGTCGCGGCACAGATCGAGCGCTTCTTCTTCGGTCTTGCAGAGGACGTCGCCGCAGCCGCTCACGCTGCAGTGCATCTTCGCGCCCCCCATCTCTTCGAGGCTCACTTTCTCGCCGACCACCATCTCGGCCATGCGGGGCGAACCCAGGTACATGCTCGCGTTGCCCTCGACCATGAAGACGATGTCACAGAAGGCCGGAATATAGGCTCCCCCGGCGGCGGCCGGCCCGAAGAGCAGGCAGATCTGCGGCACGCGGCCGCTCAGCTGCACCTGATTGTAGAAGATGCGCCCTGCGCCGCGGCGTCCGGGAAACATCTGAATCTGGTCCGTGATGCGCGCCCCGGCAGAGTCGTCCAGGTAAATGATCGGGATCTCGAGCGAGGCCGCCGTCTCCTGAATACGCAGGATCTTCTCGACGGTGCGCCATCCCCAGGAGCCGGCCTTCACGGTCGAGTCGTTCGCCATGATGGCGACCGGGCGCCCATGGATCCGGCCCACGCCGCATACCACGCCGTCGGCGGGCAGATCGCCGGCGAGCACATTGGCGAAGAGGCCGTCTTCGACGAAGCTTTCCGGATCGAGAAGCCGCTTCAGGCGATCGCGAACGAAGAGTTTTCCCTTCTGCAGATTGGCTTCGTGGTATTTCGGCGCCCCGCCTTTGTGAATTTCGGCGCTCACTTCGGAAAGAGGCTTGTCCTGCTGGTCAATCATGGAAAAACTCCTCGCGTACTGAAAAAGGCGTGTGGGAGGTCAAACTCAAGGGCGTTCACAGGCGGCCAGGTAGGCCTGCTGATACTTGCCGGGAAGGCGCTTTCCGAGCTGCTCGCCGATGTAACGACCGGCGTCGGCCAGGCGATCGATGTCGATGCCGGTCTCGACCCCCATGCCGTGCAGCATGAAGACGAGGTCTTCGGTCGCGGCGTTGCCGGCGGCGCCCGGGGCGTAGGGGCATCCGCCGAGGCCGCCGACGGCCGCATCGAGAGTCGTGATGCCCATCTGCAGGCCGGCGAGATAGTTCGACAGGGCCGTGCCGCGCGTGTCGTGGAAGTGCAGGGCGAGCTTCTCGCGAGGGACGCCGGCTTCGAGCAGGCGGGTGAGGACCTCGAACACCTGGCGCGGATTGGCGACGCCGATCGTGTCGCCCAGCGAGATCTCATCCACGTTCCACGCGAGCATCGTTTCGATGACCCGCAGGACGGCGTCGGGGCTCACCGCCCCTTCGTAGGGGCAGCCGAAAACCGTCGAGACATAGGCGCGCACCGGCTTGCCGTCGGCCTGCGCCATGCGCACGACGGCTTCGAGCACCGGAAACGTCTCGGCGATCGTCTTGTTGATGTTCTTCTTGTTGTGCGTCTCGCTGGCCGACATGAAAACGGCCGGCATGTCGAGCGGCGTCGACCGGAAGCGTTCGTATCCCTGCGCGTTGGGTACGAGGGCAGCGTAGCGCACTCCTTCGTGACGGGGCAGCTGCTGCGCCAGCTCTGTGGCGTCGGCCAGGGCTGGAATCCAGCGGGGGTTCACGAACGAGGTGACCTCGATCGTGCGCATGCCCGAGGCGACGAGGCGGTTGATGAACTCGACTTTCGCCTGGGTCGGCACGATGACCGATTCGTTCTGCAGACCGTCGCGCGGCCCCACCTCGACGAGGGTGACCTGCCTGGGAATGTCCTGAAAGAGCGTACTCAAGAATGGCTCCGCCCGTGGGCAAACGACTATTGTAACGGAGGCGCCGGCGACGCGCCAAGCGGCCGCGCGCCCAGCGATGGGCCCGGTCACGTTGCGCCGGGCACGCCGGGGCCTTCAGGTTGACACCGGAAGGGCTCTCCGCTAAGGTAATCCTTCTGTTACACACTTGATTCCACGATACCGACCGGGCTCCCGTGCCGGGCGCTTTCTTCGGTGCACACCCTCCCGATAGCAGCCAGGATCTCTCCGTGAAAGTCTGTGTGGTTGTCAACCAGAACGCCCGACGCAACAAAGCGCGCCCCGAGCTGCCTGAGAAACTCGCGCGCATTTTCGGATCGGAAGCGACCGTCCGGGTCACCCCCTCTATCGAGAGCATCCAGGAGATCGCCCGCGAAGCAAAGACCGCGGAGACAGAAACCCTGGCCATCTGCGGCGGCGACGGCACGCTGCACCACACGCTGACCGCGTTTCACCATGTCTATGGTAAGCAGCCGATGCCGCGTATCCTCACGTTGAGCGGCGGCACCATGAACATGATCTGCCGCTCGGTGAAGGTCCAGGGGCCGAGCGAGGGTATCGCCAACCGCTTTCGCGCCGCCATGGAGCGGGGCAAGGCGGCGACGGTCGAACGGGCAACGGTTTCAGCCGGCGGCAAACTCTGCTTCATCTTCGGGCTGGGCCTGGTCACGAATTTTCTCGACGCCTATTACGAGGGGGGCAACACGAGCCCCTTGAAAGCGGCCGTCATCGTACAGAAGACCATCCGTTCGGCGCTCAAGCAGGGCGAGTTCGCGAAGCGCCTCTTCGCCCCGTGGGACGGCGAGATCGTCATCAACGGCGAGACCCTCCCGGCCACGTACTTCACGGCCGTACTGGCGCAGACCATCGAGAACCTCGCCTTTTCGTTCAACCCGATGTACCGCGCGCTCGAACGCAACGACCGGTTCCACGTCATCGCCACGCAGATGGGGCCCGTCAAGCTGGTGAACCACCTGCCGAAGATCTGGGTCGGCAAGCCGGTGAATCACCCCGAACTCTTCGACCGTCTGGCCGAAGAGATGGTGCTCAAGCCCTCGGGGAGGCTGCTGTACACCATGGACGGCGACCTTTACTCCACCGAGTCGTCCCTGAAAGTCACCGTAGGCCCCACGTTGACCTTCTGGCAGGTCTGAGCGCCGCGCACCCCCAATTCCGCCCGGAGGCGGCCCCCCGGAGCGCGCCCGGAGTCCGGTAGAAAAGAAAAGCCCCGCATCAGCGGGGCTTTTCTGCTTGTATGCACATGCAGACTTATTCGGCGCTCTCGGGCGTCTCGGCGGCCGGCATGGGGGCCGCGGGAGGTTCGGCCGGGGCCTGGGTCTCTGCCGGGGCCGGCAGTTCGTGCGCCGGCGCGGCCTTCTTTTCGCCCCCGGTTTCGGCGGCCGTCGCCTTGATGGCGGCGGCGGCATCGCGGGCGATGCGCAGATGCAGGTGGTAGCCGGTCAGCGCCGCCGCCAGACGCTGGTTCGTCGCGTTGCGGCCGAAGGCCTTCCCCGATTCCTTGCGGGGAACGCGCACCTGAGCCATGCGCTTTTCTTCGTTGACCGCCACCATCTCTCCCTTGAGCCGGGCGGGGAGCAACGCGGTCGCGATGCGCTGCTCGGTCTTTTCGGCGGCGGGAACGATGTCGACCCGTTCGCCGAGGGCGTCCTGCAGTTTGCGCGCAATGGGAAACAGGTCGCGGCCGGGCGGCACGAGGATCTTGGTGCGGTGTCCCGGTTCGCGCACGATTTTCTGCATGAGGGGGAGCTTGATGCGGAAGTGCTCTGCGGCGCGCTCGATGAGGCGCTGCGTGAGCGAAAGCGCCACCTCGTTGACCACGTCGAGCAGGGCGCTCCCTTCCTTCGAAAGTGCGAACAGGGCGTCCTGCAGCAGGGCCGTATCGGCGAGCCGGCTTTCGAACGGCTTGACGATGCCTTCGCGAATCGCCTGCTCTGCGCGCTCGCTCAGGGCCGCCTCGAAACGGTCGAGATGCTCGCCGAGCGCCTTCGCGACCGCTTCGCGATCGGGGGGCAGCGCCTCGAGATCGGGGGCGGCGACCGCTGCGGGGGCGAACGCGTGCGTCCACTCGCGCGGATCGGTCTCGGCGCTGAGCGCCTTGCGGAACTTCGCGGTCGCTTCGCGGAACTCCTGGGGCACCGCGCTCATCAGCACCGGCTGGGGCAGGGGGCCTTCGCCGGGCTGGCGGCGCGTTTCGAGCTGGCGGGCCATCTCGGCCGCTTTCTCGCGCAGGGTGGCTTCGACAGCGCCGCGCACTTCCTCGAAGTAGGCGGCGGAATCAAAACCCTCGAACCGCTTCTTCCACGCCTCGGCGGCGTCGCTGTCGAGCGCGTGCTTGTTGGCCCAGGCTTCAACCTGGTTCCGATGCGCCGCCAGGGTCTTCTTCGCGAGCTCGCGCGCCGTACTGCGCGCCGACTTCGCCCAACGGGGGAAGTCGTTCTTCAGTTCGTCCTGACGCAGCTGCCAGCCGCGCGCTTCCTGCAACGACTGCAGATTCACGGTCAAGCCGAAATCGCGCAGCGGGAGAATACCCTCGACCATCGAATCGAGAAAACCCTGAACGCGCAGCATGCGGGCCCGCGACTGCAGGCGCAGGGCGAGCTGCTGCTCGACCTCGCGAAACCGGCTGATGTCACGCAGTCGGGCCGATCTCCCTTTGTGTTCCGGCCGCAGCGAGAGCGAAAAGGCAAGCAGATGCACATGGGGGCGCTGTTCTTCTTCTGCAAGGTCGCGCCGCCCGAAGAACTCGTCGGGATTGGTAAGGAACTTCTCAAAGGCGAATCCGTCGTGCAGATTCACGCGCACATTCTCAATGGTGAGAATCGGACGGCCGATGTGCGTGGCCTCGCCTTCGCCCGAACGGACCTCGATGATGCCGTCGGTGGGCTCTGCGGCGGGCATCTCGACGAAACGGATCCCGCGCCAGACGGTCGACCCGCGCCCCTGCTCGTCGAAGGCCGGCTCCTGACCGGCATCGCGGGCGAGGGCGTCGATGAGGGTCGTCTTGCCGGCGCCTTCGGCGCCCGCGACGCCAATCGTGAGCGGGGCTTCGCCGTCGGTCATGCGGGCGAGCGGGGCGTGGGCGAACTCCAGAAGCGCGCGGGCCTGGCCGAGCGTCGCTTCGGCAAGCGCCGGCGACATGCCCGGAACGGCCTGTACGGCGTTGCCGAACCGCTCGACCTCGTGCACGAGGGCCTGCAGCAGCGACTGTGCAAACGTTGCTTCTTCGTGTCCGGTCTTCTCGGTGGCCGAGACGACCGCTTCAATGCGGGGCGCGGGGCGGGAGGCGGGGCGTCCGCGATCCTGCCCGCGTGCGCCCGGACCGGGACGGCCGCCGCCGCGGCGATCTGTGGGGCCGCGACGTCCTTCACCGTCGGGCCGGCCGCCGTACGGACGCCCTTCGGGTCGGCCTTCGCGGCGCCCTTCGGAGCGACCTTCACGACGCCCCTGACCTTCGGGCCGGCCCTCGCGGCGCTCGCCGCGGGGCGGGCGGTCATGGCGATCTCTGCGTTCACGCTCGGGGCGCGCATCGGCATAGCGCGGGTTTTCGGCGGGGGCTTCACGGCGGGCCGGGGGCGGCACGTTTTCGGGGCCCGGCGGCAATTTGCTCCGCTGCTCTTCGGAGAGGAACCTGGACAGCGCGCCGAACGCGGAGTGGCGCACCGGTCCCGGCTCCTTCTTCCGTTCGGGGCGTGGCGCGGCTTTCGGGGCGCGCTCCGGCTCGGGAGCAGCCTCCTGCGCCCGCGGAGCTTCTTCAGCCTGCGCATCCGCGCGGGCGGCAGTCTCCGGCGCGGATGCGGCGGCGGCTTCGGCGGGGGCTTCGGCGGGGGCCTGCGGCTCTGCCGGTTCGGTGGATTCAGGGGCTGAGTTCTCGTTGTCGGCCATGGTTACTCCCAACAAAGCGCGCGATAACAGATTAGCTTAACAAGCTTCTGCCTCCCGATTCAACAGGACGGGGATCGAAATCACCGCATCCGGTTTGCTGCCCGTACGCCTTTTTGTTAGGCTAAAGTGCTAATTTTGGTGCAATTTTTCACTCGGAGCCCTGACATGGCAAGAGCGTCTCTTGGTATCCTCCTTGTGCTTTTCACCCTGGCCGCGGGCTGTACCCGGCTCGAGGATGCTGCGGCTCTCGTGAAAGAAGCCGATGACGCGCTGACCGGCGGCGGCATCGAGGACGCGAAAGTACGCGAGCTTGCGGCGCAGAAATATGATCGCGCGATTCGCATCGTCTGCGGCGACACGGACTATTACTGCGTGAAGGGCAAGGATGCCGCCGTTGCGGGAGATGACGCGCATACGCTGTCGCATGCGCACTTCGGCCTGGCGTTCGCGCGCTCCTTCGATCTGATCGACCGTATCCGCCAGCTCTATGTCAGCGACACGCTCTTTCAGACCGAGATCCTCGCCGCCGGCGACGAGGCGGATGCAGACGATGGGGAGGCCCCGCAGACGACGACCGCCGATCGCTGCGAGCAGCAGCAGAACCTGCAGCAGCTCGTGCCGCTGCTGCGCACCATCGTGCGCACGAGTCTGCTGCCGATCATCGATTCGCTCAAGACGGTCACCCGGTTCAAGAATTTCTCGATCAGCTACGAGAAGGCGTTCCTCAACCTGAGCTTTCTCGACCCGTCGCTCGACAAGGCCGAGCAGGCCGACCTGACCCGGCGCGACATCGGGTTCTATTTCGGAGCCTCGGAGGAGGACCCGGCCATCGGGGCCGGACTTATCGGGCTTCCCGAAGTGCACCTGATTCTCGGCGTGTTTCGCGTGCTGACGCTCGGCGCCGAAACCGTCTTCGCATACAACGACCTCACGCAGGCCCTCATCGTCTTCGGCGGCAAGTTCGTACTTTCCGATCAGGCGAGCCCGTATGTCTGGGCGCGCGCCTTGAACTCCGACGAGTGCACCGACAACCCGCTTTTCGACCCGTCTTTCGGCGTGCTGTCGTCTACGGGGCGCGACAACTTTTCGCGGGTCAAGGAGCAGCTCGACCTGCTGCTCAGCGAGCAGGCCGAGGCCATGGCGCTGCTGGCCGCCCGCGGCGAGCCCGAAGCTTCGGCCGGCCTGCTGAACTATCGCGCCGGAGGTTCTGCCTGGGCCGACAACCTTTTCCGCCGTATCATGACGGCCGATACGGCGGCGAGCTCGCTGTCGCGCGTCATGGGCGTCGTCAGTACGCTGGTCACGCCCGAGGATGTCGCCGAGCTGTTTACCGGCCTGGATGCGAGCCTGGGGGCGGGCACGCCTTTCGACGTCGCCACCTACCTTGACAGCAAGGCCGACCTCGCCCAGGAGCTGCGCTTCGTCGGCATCGAGCCGCTCGCGTTCGGGCTTCCGGCGGTCAACCTGTACCAGTTCTTCAACAATCCAATCGCCGACCTGAAGGGGGTTGCGCCGCTCACCTACGCCGAATCGGAGCCCACCAGCCTCGATCAGAAGCCCGGCTACGAGAACGTGCTTTCGCAGGAGCGGCCGGCGGGAATCGAAAAGAAGTCGTTCTTCTGGCGCGACGTGAACGGCGACCGCCGACTGAACGTCCGCGGCGACTTCATCATCCAGCCCGAACGAGAAGCCTTCTACGATTCGGCAAACAACAATACGCCCTCGGGCACCGCCTCGAACCTCGGCATTCTCGGTACCTTCTGGGACGCCGACGCGAACGGCATCCCCGATGAGGTCGAAGGATATGCGCTCGGCGTGACGCCGGGTGTGAGCCGCGGCGCTTCGCCGTACGCAGTCACGGCGGCGGTCTTCGAGGTCGCCGGCGACGTCGTCGTCGAGCTGTTCGCGAATGCCGGCACGACGGCGCCCGAAGCGGCGACCTATCGC
Organism: bacterium; assembly: GCA_041690355.1. Classification (GTDB taxonomy): domain Bacteria; phylum J088; class JAWLBW01; order JAWLBW01; family JAWLBW01; genus JAWLHK01. The sequence continues at coordinate 201,126 of JAWLHK010000006.1, forward strand.
AACCATTTCGTGCGGGACAATGCCGCCTCGACCGGCTGCCTCGTGAAGCCGGTGCTGAACGTCTTCAACAAGTACGATTGCGATGTGCGCGTCGGCGACGTGCTCGGCCACGTGTGGCCCAACGTCTACCCCGAAGCCTACGCCGCTCCAGGGGTCAACGACACCCGCCGCCGCGATCCGGCCAACGGCGCCGAAGATCGAATTTACTTCTTCTTCCCGAATCCGAGCTTCAACGGCGTGCTGCTGAAGGCACGGGGGGCGGGCTACGATTCGTTTGCCAATGAAGATCTGAATCGCTTTCTCAACAACGTGCTTGGACTCTCGGGCCCCGTCAACGACCTGATCATCACGGGGTCGAACCAGTAATGGATTTGCAGCACACCAAGGTCCGCATCAAGATCTGCGGCGTTACCAACCTGCTCGACACCCTCGCGGCCATGGGCGCGGGGGCCGACATGATCGGCTTCAACTTCTCGCCGCGCAGCCCGCGGTGCGTGACGGTTGAGAAGGTATCCGGCATTCTTCGTGAGGCGCCGAAGGGATTTCAGCGCGTCGGGGTCTTTCAGGATGCCGCGCCCGACGAAGTCCGGCGCGTGGCCGCCGCGCTTCAGCTCCACTTCGTGCAGCTCCACGGCGCCGAGAATCCGACGGATTACCAGGACGTCGGCGTTCCGGTCATCAAGGCCTATCCCGTGGCGGCGGCCGCCGATCTGGAGGCCGCCGCGGCTTCGGCGGCGCCGTACGTGCTGCTCGACAGCCGCTCGCCGCAGGGCGGGGGCAGCGGGCAGCGCTTCGATTGGTCGCTGCTCGGCGGGTTCTCGCGCGACTTCTTTCTCGCCGGCGGACTCACGCCCGAAAATGTCGGCGAAGCCATCCGCACGGCGCGCCCCTTCGGGGTCGACGTCAGCTCGGGTGTCGAGAAGACCCCGGGCAGGAAGGACAAGGCGCTCATGAAGGCCTTTGTCGTTGCGGCCCGGGCGGCAGAACAAGAGATCTTTTCCGATATCCGAGGACGATGATGTATTCGCAGCCCGACGCCGCCGGCCATTTCGGCGAATTCGGCGGCCGGTTCGTGCCCGAAACCCTTATTCCGGCGCTCGATGAGCTGCGCGGCGTCTACGAAGCCGCGCGCCACGACCCGTCGTTTCAAACCGAACTCGCCTACTATCTGCGCGATTATGTCGGACGCGAAACACCGCTGTATCATGCGCAGCGGCTTTCGGAGCACATCGGCGGACCCAGGATTTATCTCAAGCGCGAAGACCTGAACCACACCGGCGCGCACAAGATCAACAACACGCTTGGCCAGGTTCTGCTCGCAAGGCGCATGGGAAAGACGCGCATCATCGCCGAAACGGGCGCCGGCCAGCACGGTGTCGCAACCGCTACGGTGTGCGCCCTCTTCGGCCTCGAATGCGAGATCTACATGGGCGCCGTAGACGTCGAACGGCAGGCCCTCAACGTGTTCCGCATGCGCCTGCTGGGCGCGAAGGTCAATCCGGTGCAATCGGGCACGCGCACGCTGAAAGACGCCATGAACGAGGCGATTCGCGACTGGGTCACCAACGTGCGCAACACCTTCTACATTATCGGCAGCGCGGCCGGTCCGCACCCGTACCCGATGATGGTGCGCGATTTTCAGTCGGTCATCGGCACCGAGGCCCGCAAGCAGATCCTGCTCGCCGAAGGGCGCCTCCCCGACATGGTGGTCGCCTGCGTCGGCGGCGGTTCGAACAGCCTCGGCATGTTCTACCCGTTTATCGATGACGCGCAGGTCGAACTGCACGGCGTCGAGGCGGGTGGCCATGGGCTCGACAGCGGCGCGCACGGCGCGACGCTCACGAAGGGAGACCCCGGCGTGCTGCACGGCAGCTACAGCCTGCTGCTGCAGACCCCCGACGGCCAGATTCAGGAGGCGCACTCGGTCAGCGCCGGGCTCGACTATCCCGGGGTCGGTCCCGAGCTTGCGCATCTCAAGCGTTCGGGCCGTGCGCAGTTTCACGCCGTCACCGACGACGAGGCGCTCGAGGGCTTCAAGCTTCTGTCTCGTACCGAGGGTATCATCCCCGCGCTCGAAAGTGCCCACGCCATCGCCTTCGCCGCACGCTACGGACCGACCCGGCGCCGCGACGAAGTCATGATTATCAATCTGTCAGGCCGCGGCGACAAGGATGTCACCCAGGCCGCCCGCCTGCTCAAGATGGAGAACGCCTGATGTATCGCCTGATTTCTGCATTCGCCGCCGTACTGAGCGTGACGTCGGTGGCGTCGGCCGCCCCGTACCAGACCGACAAGGAGCTGAATCCCGACATCCGGTTCTGGTGCACCGAGGGGGGGCGCATCGCCGTCGACCGGGGCAAGGCGCCCAAGACGGAAGCGCGCGTCATCGACATCAAGGCCGACAAGCAGCGCATGGCCCGTCTGAGCGGCGGCGAGATGATCATCTCGCGGCCGGCCGGCCTGTTCGACGAGCTGCTCGTGCAGGAGCAGGGGGGCAAGTACCGGCGCATCATGCGCACCCAGGGTGAGATAGTCGCACTCCTGGAGTCGCCGGTCTCGCGGCAGCTTGCGGCCGTGCTGCAGGTCGAGACAGACCCCAAAGTGAACCGCCCTGCGGTTGCCGACCTCTATGTCATCGATGTCGCGACGTGGGAGGGCCGTAAGGTCGCCGAGCGCGTCGGTTACCGGACGATGGCGTGGGATGCTGCGGGCAAGCGGCTCGCCGTCAGCGACTTCGCCCGGCTGCGCGTGCTCGACGTTTCGGCCGAGGGTAAGGAAGTCGAGTTCTGCGGCGTCGACAGCGGAACCACGAATGATATGCGCGAGTGGCTGACCGACGTGTCCTGGATCGGCGACGGCACGCTCCATTTCGTCTATACTTATCCCGTGAAGAACGTTCCTTTCAAGGTGACTTTGCCGTGAGCAGCGCGCTCGAAACCGTTTTCCGCAACCGGGCCGCCGGCCGTCATGCCGCGCTCGTGACCTACATCATGGCGGGCGATCCCGATCTGGCGACCTGCATCGACCTCGCGCTCGCGCTCCAGGACGCCGGCGCCGACGTCATCGAATTCGGCGTGCCGTTTTCCGATCCGATCGCCGACGGTCCGGTCATTCAGGCGGCCGGCCTGCGCGCCCTCGCGAACGGGACGACTCTTTCTGCCGTGCTCGAGGCCGTGGCCGAACTGCGCCGGCGCGGACTGAGAATTCCGCTCGTGCTCATGGGATATCTGAATCCGATTCTGCGTCTCGGCTATGCCGCCTTTGCCGACCGGGCCGCCGCGGCCGGCGTCGACGGCATCATCGTGCCCGATCTGCCCGCCGATGAAGGGGCGGCGCTGTTTGCCGAGCTCGACCGGACCGGCGTCGCCAGCATCCAGCTCGTGGCGCCGACCAGCCATGATGACCGGGTTCGCATCGTCTCGGAGCGCAGCCGCGGCTTTCTCTACTATGTCTCGCTGACCGGGGTGACGGGCGTGCGCGATCGCCTGCCCGACGACGTGGCCGAGCGCATCCTCCATGTTCGATCGCTCGCGAGAGTGCCCGTCGCTGTCGGGTTCGGAGTGAGCAGCCCCGAAATGGCCCGGGCGCTCGGAAGTGTCGCCGACGGCGTCGTCGTCGGCAGTGCCATCGTGCAGCGCGTGGCCGAACACGGCGGTAAAGCCGTCACGCCGGTGCGTGAGTTCGTGGCCGGACTGCGCACCGCCCTCGACGAGGTTGAGCTTGCCGGGCTCTGACGCTTCGCTCCGACCCGTTCTGCGGCGCCTGAGTTCCCTCCGGCGCCGTTATGCTTTCTGGGTTGCCGAAGCGCTCGCCATGCGATGGTTCACGGTGGCGGCGGTCATTCTTCTGACGGCCGTGGGGCTGGCCGAAGCCGCGGCGAATCCGCTGCGCATCCTGCTTCTTCTGCTGTTTGCCGTGGGCTTGGCCGGCGGGGTCTGGGCGCTTCGCGGTGCGCTCGCCGAGCTTGTTTCGAGCACCCGGTTTGCCCGTTATCTGCAGCGCGCACGCCCCGACTGGCGGCAGGACGTCGAGCTGGCGCTTTCTCTCGAAGACGCAGCGATTCCGGATCCGCTCGGCGCACACCTCGCCCACGCGCAGGTGCAACGGGCCGAAGCCCACCTCGAGGCCGTTTCCGCCGACGTGCTGTCTGCGCCGCGAAGCCGGCGTATCGAAGCGGCTGCGGGCGTGCTGTTCGTCGTTCTTCTCGCGCTCATGCTGGTCTTTCCCGACGTGCTTTCGGCGGCCCGCAAGGCGTGGCTGCGCTGGGACGGTGGCTCGAGCGCGCAGGGTGAGGCGGCCGGGGGCGAGAACCTCGTGGCCGAGTTCACGTACGTCGTGACCCCGCCCCGGCATACGGGACTCGAAAAGAATACGATTACGGGCTCGGGCGCGCTGCTGCGTGCCTATCAGGGCTCGACGGTCGACGTTTCGATCCGCGTTACGTCCGGCGAAGACGCCTCGCTCGGTCTGCCCGGCGGCGGGGTCGCCGATCTGGAGCCCGGCGAGGATGGACGCCTCACCGGAGAATTCGTCGTCGCCGAAGCCGGCGATCTGGCCTTCAATCTGCTCCGGGACGGGGCGTGGGTGGCTGACGCAACCCCGAGACGCATCGAGCTTCTGCCCGATGAGGTGCCCCAGGTGCGTCTTCTCGGCCCCGAAGACGGACTGACCCGCCGGCCCGAAGACACGTTGACGGTGGAGTACGAGGCGAGCGACGACTTCGGTCTGACGAAAGCCGCTGTCGTGGTCGCCGGGTCGGGGGGCGAGCGCCGGTTTCCCCTGCCGATGACACGCGAGACGCGCGCGGCGGGGCGCAAGACGTTCACGCTGTCGGAATGGGCCGGACGGGAAGGGGGCGCGCTGCAGTTCTACGTCGAGGTCTACGACAACGACACGATCGGCGGACCGAAGCGCGGCGTCAGCGAGACGCGGACAGTCGACGTCCAGGCCCCGTTGCGCGAGCACCGCGCGCTGCTCGAACGGCAGGACCGTCTGTTCGATCAGATCGTGCACCTGCTCGGCGACCATCTCGAGCTTCCCGGCAGCTGGCTCGCCGAGACTGAGTCGCGCCTCGAGGGAATCCGCCGCCGCCTGAAGGCGGTCGATCAGGAATTCACGACCCTCATCGGCGCCTTTCGAGCCGACACGCTGGCCGACCCGACTTCGGTCGCGGGCCTCGAAGGGTTTCGTGAACGGTTGCGGTCGCATGCCGGCGAACTCGACGCACTGCACGCGATGCCGGCTGGTTCGCGCGGCGGCGCCTGGGTCGGCCTGCGCCCCCGGGCCATCGAGACGATGGAAAAGGTGACCCTCGAGTTCGCCGATCAGATCCAGCGCGATCGCATGAACGATCTGCTGCACACGCGCGAGCTTCTGCAGGCCGCGCGTGACGAGCTGCGGGATATGATCGCCGACTACAAGGCCGACCCGTCGCCCGAGAAGCTCGAGACGATTCGCAACAAGATCGCCGACATCAAGTCACTCATGCAGGAACTGCACGAGCAGCAGGTCGCGCGCATGGAGACCCTGCCCGACGAATTCGTCAACAGCGACGCCTTTCAGAAATCGCGGGAGTCCAATCCCGGCGAGCAGATGGCCGACGTCGAGTCGCTTCTCGAGAAGGGCGACATCGAGGCCGCCCTCGCCGAGCTCGAGGCGTTCGAGCAGAACCTCGGCAACATGCTGGCGCAGCTCGAAGACGCGGGCGAAGGGGTCAACCAGTCTGCGCGCAGCGAGCCCTATCAGCAGCTCAGCAAGATGCTCGACGAAGTGACCGAGCTCGAAAAGGGTCAGCGCAAGCTTGCCGAAGAGCTCAAGCAGGCCGATCGCCGCCAGCAGGAAACGGCCCGCCAGGATGCCGCCCGTTCGGCCAGGGAACTTACCGAGCAGTTGCGCCAGCTCGAACAGGACGCCCGCGCGGTGGAACGCCGTTCATCACAGAACCCGCTGTGGAACCGGGGCTTCGGCTACCTCGCGCGCAACGCCGCCGACGAGATGAAGCGCGCGCGGGAGGCCGTCGGTAACGATCTGGAAGCCGCACAGCAGGCCATGCAGCGCGCCGATGGTGCGCTGCGCTCGATGGAGCAGATAGCCGAGCAGGAAGCCCGCAGAGGCGTCGGCGCAGAGGCGACGCGCCGGCTCGCGCAGGAATCGGGGCAGATGCGCGAGCGGCTTGCCGAGCTGCGGCAGCAGGCTGAACAGGCCGGCAGCGGGCAGGACGTGCCCGATGCGAAGCTCGACCAGGCTTCGCGCGCGCAGGAGCGGCTGCAGCAGCGGCTCGAACGGCTTCAGGAAAAGATGCGCCCGGGGGGCGACGCCCCGGTTCCCGTTCCCCAGGAGAGCCGCGAGGCGCTTCAGGAAGGGGGCCAGGCCATGGGGCAGGCCCGCGAGAAGATGGAGAGTCGCGAGGCGGCCGAGGCGTCGCAGCGCGCCGACGAGGCGGCCGAGAAGCTCGGCCAGGCCCGCGAAGAGCTGGCGCGCATGAAGCAGGAGATGCAGCAGGCGGCTTCGGGCGGCGGCTCCCGCGAAGGGAGCCAGGGCGGCCGGCAGTCGCAGCGCGCAGAGAAGGTAGAAATTCCCGACAGTGCCGAACGCGCACTCGATCCGCGTGAAGAGGTGCTCAAGGGCATGCGTGAAGGGCTCCCCGAGTCCTACCGGGATCTCAATCGCAAGTACTACGACAAGCTGGTGCGCTGAGCCCGGCGTTCAGGCGCGGGCGTGGGTGCGACGCACGAAGCGCTCGATGGCCCGCTGCGAGTGCGCGCCCATGGCCTCGAAACGGACGCCCATGCCCGCTTCGGTCTCGTCGCCCACGCTGACCCAGGCCACGACGGCGTCAGCCTGAATCGGCTTCTCTTCGTCGGGCAGCGTGAAGCGCACGAAGAGCAGGGTGCCCGGGTCGAAGAGGATGTCTGAGGAGAGAAAGGCGCCGCCGATGGAGACGTTGCGCCCCGCGAAGAACAGGAGCCCGTGTTCGCCCGCGCCGTCCTGAACCGAGAATTCGACGTCGACGGGGATACGGATGAATTCACGTTTCTCGCGGCTCATGCCCGGATGCCCCCTCAGCGCGAAGAAAGAAGTTTGCGGACGTCGTTGGCGAAGCGGCCGTTGGGCTCGAGCTGCAGGTACCTGCGGTACGCGGCGTCGGCGCGCTTGGCGTCACCCATGACGTCGTACAGACCGCCCAGGTTGACGTGCGCGTCGGCGTTTCTGGCGTTGAGCGCGATGGCCCGCTGCAGGGCCTTCAACGCATTGTCGTTCTGCTCGAGCTCGATATAGATCTGCCCGAGCAGGGCCCAGGCCTTGTCGTCATTCCCGTTCAGCTTCAAGGACTCGCTGAGCTTCGCGACCGCGTTTTTCAGATAGCCGCGGCGATAGTAGTTCTGCGCCTCGGCAAAAGCGCGCGCGGCGGCTTCGCCGCCGGCCGCCGGAGCCTTGGCCGCCGTTCTGGCCGGGGCCGGCGGCGGCGTGGGTTTCTGCGGTTCGGCCCGGGCGGCGATGACGGGCTTCGGGGCCTCGCGAACCGCCGGGCGAGCCGGGGCAGGCGCAGCGGCGACGGTCGCCGTGCCGCTCTGCAACCGCGTGAGCGCTTCGGTCGCTTCGGGATCGCCGGCGGCGATCTGGAGGGCCAGCTCGTATTCGCGGCGGGCCCGCTGCAGGTCGCCCGTCGCCTCGGCGACCTGGCCTGAGAGCTTGCGCGCCGAGGCGAGCAGGTCGTCGTTCGTGCCCGTTCGCGCCAGCTCGATGACCGTCTGCAGGTGCGGCCGGGCGCCTTCGTAGTCGCCCGATTCCACCAGCAGCCGGCTCAGGAGTAGGCGGCCCGGAAGATATTCGCCGTTGACGGCCACGGCGGTGCGCACATGCTTGAGGCCGGTTTCGCTGTCGCCGGCGTCGAGCGCCATGCGGCTGAGCTGGAAGTGCGCTTCGGCATGATTCGGGCTGTGGTTGATCACGCTCTTATAGTGGTTCGCGGCGTCGGCAGGTCGTTTACTCGCGTCGTACGCGCGGGCCAGCTCGAAGTGGCCGAGCGTGAAGTCGGGATTCTGTTCGACCGCTTTGCGCAGCGCGACGAGGGCCAGGTCGGGAACCGTACCCTCCTGCAGGCGCATCAGGCCGACGACGAAATTGTACAGGTAGAAGGCTTCGGCGCTGTTGCCGATGCGGCCGGTTGCGGCCCGGGCCCCCTCGAAGTCGCGCAGCCGGACCCGCGTCTCGGCGTCGGCGAGCAGCAGATACAGGCTCGCAGGCCGTTCCGACAGATATCCGGCGGCCAGTTCGGCGGCCTTGCGCAGCGGGGCTTCGTCATCTTCGGACGCCCCCAGACGGGCATACGACAGAATCAGTTTCGAGAGCACGATCTCCTGATCGGTGCCGTCGACCCAGCCCTGCATCCGCCCGACGATCGTCTCGAATCCGGCGATGGCGCTGCGGTAGCCCGTCGGGGTGTCGAGGTTCATCGCCAGCGACGCCCCCTTGTAATACTCGAGGTCTTCGCCGGTCAGCTTCAGGGCCGCGTCGCGGAACTCGGCCACGTTCACCGTTCCCGACGTGCCCGAGGTCGAGTCCTGCAGGACGAACCAGGCGCCGGCGCTCCCGAGGGCGAGCACGAGCGCAGCCGCGGCGGCAAGGATCGGGGTCTTCGACCGCGCCGGGGGCGCAGCCGGGGCGGCGCTGGCCGCGGCGGCGGGCACCAGGTCGGCCGGATCGATGACCGGCGGCGCGACCGGTCTGGACGCAGGCTTCGCTGCCGGGCGCGGCTGGGGCGCGGGCGGTGCGGCCGGCGCCGGTGGGGCCTTCGGCTGAATGGAAATTTCTCGCGCCGGCGGTTTCGGCGGCGGCACCGGATCGGCGGGCGCAGGTTCGGGCTCGGATTCGACGGCCGCGGCCGCCGCGTTGCCCGGCCCCTTGAGGTAGATGACCTTGCCCTGTTTCGGCCGCGCTTTCTGGCGCTGAGCCGGTTGCGGCTTTTCGGCAGGCGCATCGGGGGCCGCGGCGGCAGGGCCCGGCACATCGGCTTCGGAGTCGGCTGCCGGATCTTCTTCAAACTCGACCGGAATCTCTTCTTCGACGTCGACTTCGGCGGCGGGCTCCTGCGCAGACACGTCCTGCACCGGGGGCGGGGCGGGGGGCGGCGCAGGCTCGCGCGCGGCCGCCTTCGGGGCCGCATCCCCCTCGGCCGTGTCGTCTTCGACCGGCGGCGCCAGATCGAACAGGGGCTCTGACTCGCGGGGTGCGTCCTTGGCTTCGACGGGCAGGTTGACCTCACCCTCGCGCACCGGCATCAGAAAGCCCTGGAAGTAGAGCTTGGCGACAATCTCCATCACCTCGAGATCGTCGTAGGGGAGCTTGTCGACTACCTGCTGGATGTTCTGACGGCCCGTGAATTCAGCCAGAATGTTCTCGATCTTCTCGGGAAACTGGTCGGGATGCTCTTCGAGAATCATCTGGCTGTCGATGGCCAGACAGCTTTCGAGCGAGGGGAGCTGCTCGCGGATGCGCACGAGCTCGTCGATGCGCCGCATCCCCTCCATGATGAGGCCCTGGGTCGAGATGTTGACCGAGCGCTCGAAATCCTTGATATCGCGGAAGTCGATGCGGAAGGTGCCGTCGCTCCAGATGAGAAGTTTGTAGACCGCCGCCTCGCCGCGCACGTTGCCCAGAATGGCGTCGATGAGGCGGCCCTTCTCGAAGGCAAGCTGAGCCTGAAACCCGGCGCGCGACATGTAGACGACGCCTGTCTTCTGCCCCATCTCCATCGTCTGGATGAGGTCGACCACGCCCATGTCGGTCAGCGACCCGGAGAACTGGCTGTCGGGTGAGACGTAATCGCCTTTGACCTTCTCGCGCTTCTCGATGAGAAGCTTGACGCGGGCGAGCACCTCTTTGAGGTAGATCGGCTTCGTAAGGTAGTCGTCGACGCCGAGCTCGAGACCGCGTATTTTCTCGTCGACGCTTTTTTCGCGGGTCAGAAAGATGAAGGGGAGTGAGCGGGTCGCGGGCTCGTCCTTGACCTTTCGGCAGAAGGTAAACCCGTCCATCCGCGGCATTTTGGTGTCGCTGATGATCAGGTCGGGCTGGCTCGTGCGCACCAGTTCCCACGCCTCTTCGCCGTTTCGGGCTGAGGTCACGTTGTAACCAGCCTTCTTCAGGCTGATCGTCATCATGCTGAGGCTCTTCTCGTCGGCGTCGACGAGAAGGATCTTCGGCTTCGCCACTCAGGGACCTTTCAGGACGGTGATCTCGACCCGGCGGTTCTTTTCCCGGTTCTTTCGATTGATGTTGGGCAACAGGGGCCGTTCGCCGCCGTACCCGCGCACCTCGAAGCGCGACGGATCGAGACCGAATTCGCGCACGAGATGGTCGCGGATGATCTCGGCCCGCTGCTGCGTCAGCTGCATGTTCGTCTCGGCGTCGCCCATGGAATCGGTATGGGCGTCGATGCTCACCCGCACGTCGGGCGCGGCCTGCAGCGCGCGGCCGAGGTTTTCGAGCACGCTCCGGTAATCTTCGTTCTTGAAGCTCGTCTTATCGAGCTCGAAATCGACCGCTTCGAGCACGAAATTCTCGCCCTGCAGGCGATCGAGAAACGCCTGGACGGCGGGCGACAGCACGGTCGGCTCATCGGCGGGCCCCGCCACGTCGTCGGAAACGGTGGGCGTATCGGCAGCCGTCGCGTCAGAGACGGGTTCCGGCCCGGCGACCGGTTCAGCGATCGCCTCGTCGGCGGGCGACGTCTCACTGGAGGCGACGACGGCCGGGGCCAGAGGAACCAGGCCGGGCGTACCGCATGCCCCGGGCGCGGCGGGTCGATCGCCGAGCAGCACCATCGGGCTCACAAGTTCGCCGGCAACGTAAAAGGCAGAGGCGCTCAGGAGCGACGGACCCTCGCGCAGCGGCTCCGGGGCGTAGCTGCCGTTGGCGGCATAGACGACACGACCCGTGCGCACGTCGACGATACGCAGGCTCACGGTGAGCTCGGGACGCCCGTCGCCGGGCCGGTAGCCGAACTCGCTGACAGACCCGACGATGACCGCATCGGCCTGCAGGGCGCGGCCGATCTCGGCCGCGGCGACGGGGTCGGGACTCAGGCTGAAATCGGGGCGGGTAGCCAGGTAGCGCTGAACCTCGGTGCGCTCTACGACAGAGAACCGGGCATGGGCGAGAAGCGCGTCGCCCAGGGCATCCGCAAAGACCAGGCCGGCGCCGCGGGCGCGGCTTACGTTCTCGAAAGGAGTCACCACCACGCAGCTGAAGGCGAGGGCGGCATTACGATCCTGGTGAACGATGGTGCGCGTGGGCGCGCAGGCCGGCAGGATGGCAAATGCGCCGAGCAGGAGGGCGGCGGATGCGGCCAGGCGGCGGATCATGGCGTCACCCCGTCGGCTGCCGGATGCAGTGCCGTCACCAGATCGGCGACGGCAATCTGGGCCACCGAAGCGAGCGGTTCGCGACTGACGGCCAGCAGTTCGCCGCTGGTGCGGTTCGCACGCGCCGTCCAGACGATCTCGCCGCTGCGCGGGTCGACCAGGCGCAGCGTGACACCGACGACGGAGTCGAGGCGGCGGTTCAGCCGATCGACGCGGTCGCCGTATTCGACGACCGTGCCGTAGAAGACGCCGTCCAGATCCAGGGCGCGGCCGACCTCGATGGCCGCTGTGCGGTCGAGCACCGGCGGCAGCCCCTGGTTGAGCGTCGAGAGACGGCGGGCGACTTCATGCCGCTCGACGATGACGTCATAGCGCGCGCTCCGGTAGAGCGACGCGGCCAGCAGATCGGAGACGACGTCCGGCGCGGTGCGGTGTTCGGTCAGATTCTCGAGCGGAAGGATCGCGACGCGGCGCATGGCGCGCACCGTCTCGGGCTGAAGCGCGGCGGCACGCTGTCCGTAGGAGGTGCAGCCCGTCAGGATGATGGCGAGGAGAATCGCCGCAAAGCTTGTGCGTGATTGCGTCAAATGGCCGACCCGGTTCCGAGGCATCAATAACGGTCTATCCTACCATATTCGTTAGCGTTTCTCCAACGAGCCGCCCGGCAACCCATCCCCCGGCCTCCGAAGGGGTCGGCCGGGTGCGGCACGAGGGGGTCGAGCGCTGAAATTGAAACGATTCCGCGAGGTTGACGCAGTCGGCCAAACCCTGTACCCTGTGCCCATCAACCCCCATGCGTTCTCCCTGCTTCCCCTATTGACCGGTGCCTGTTCGCGTTGCGCTCGTACTGCTGCTGGCGTTCTCCTTTCTCTGGGCCCCCGGTCCCGCCCACGCCCGCGACGCGAAATACAGTTTCGACCAGGCCCTGAACTTCGCCAACGGCATCCGCCGCAGCGATGAGAAACGCCAGCTGCGCCACTACTGGGTACGGGCCATCGAGAAATTCCAGAAGGTCGCCGATTCCTATCCGCATACGCAGGAGGCGGTCAAGTCGCAGTACCTGGTTGCCAAGCTGAACGCCGAGATGTCGGAGGTCTCGCGCATCTCCGATGACGTCGACAGCGCCATCGCGGCCTACCGCAAGGTCGTGCGCAATTTTCCCTCCGACAGCCTGGCCGACGATGCGCAGTATGAGATCGGCGTGCTCTTTCTCGACCGCCGGGGCGATCGTACGGGCGCGTATGTGGAATTCGAGAAGGTCGTCACCCTGTTTCCGCGGGGCGACATGGCCGGCAAGGCGCGGCGCAAGCTGACCGAACTGGCCGACGCGAAACCGGCACCGAGCCTGGCGCGTACGTCGCTCGTCAACGTCAACCGCATTCTGCATTGGTCGAACCCCGACTCGACCCGCATCGCCATCTACGTCGGCGACAAGACCACTTTCAAGTACGGCTTTCTGGCCGAGAACGACGCGGCCGGCCGGCCCAGCCGCATCTACGTCGACATCGAAGGGGCCCGCCTCGACACTACGCTGCGCGAACCGATCCCCATCGGCGACGGACTGCTGGTGCAGGCGCGCGCCGGGCAGTTCAAGCCCGATACCGTTCGCGTCGTGCTCGATATGAAGAGCGTCGGCGAATTCAAAGTCTTTCCGCTCGTGAGCCCGTACCGCATCATCGTCGACGTCTACGGCGAACCGGTGCCCGGGGGCGACGCCATTCGCAACGCGCTCGAGACCGCCCGCCCGGCCGATCCGCGGCGCCCCTCGCGCGAGGTCGAGATTCACGCGCCGCCGCGCGAGGCCGCCAGCGTGCCGTTCACGAAGCAGCTCGGCCTGCAGATCAAGCGCATCGTTCTCGATCCCGGACACGGCGGCCACGACCCGGGGGCCATCGGCGTCGGCAAGATCTACGAGAAGGAGGTCGTGCTGAAGATCTCGCGCAAGGTCGCCCAGAAGCTTCGCGAGCGCCTGAACGTCGAGGTCATTCTGACGCGTGAAGACGACACGTTCATTCAGCTCGAAGGGCGTCCCGGGATTGCGCGCGCCAAGCGGGGCGATCTTTTCATCTCCATTCACGCGAACTCGGCGCGCTCGGCCAATGCCTACGGCATCGAGACCTATCATCTCGACTTCACGCGCGACGAGCAGGCGATTGCGGTGGCCGCCCGTGAAAACGCGTCGAGCGAAGCGAGCGTTTCGGAACAGGAGACGATTCTGCGCGACCTCGTGCTGACTTCGAAGAAGAACGATTCCATCCAGCTCGCCCGCGCCGTACAGGGTTCGCTCATCGGCAACCTGTCGAAACACTATGACGGCGTGCGGGATCTCGGCGTGAAAGGGGCTCCGTTCGTCGTGCTCATCGGCGCAAACGTTCCGGCCGTGCTGGTCGAGACCGGCTTCGTCTCGAACCCCAAAGAGGCCAAACGGCTTCGCGACTCCGGGTACACTGATAAGATGGCCGAAGCGATCGCCGCCGGCGTCGCCCGCTACATGGAACAGTTGCGCACCGTGACATTCTGATTTTCGTAACCCCCCGTGATCCCAACCCCATGATGGAGTTTGCGCATGCGTTTTCGCGCCGATGACGGCGGGGCGTTTCTACCGGAGCTTCCTCCCGCTCCGGCCCCCGGGGCAAGTACACTCGCCGAGTGGAAGGATTACGTGCGGACCGGCCTGGCCGCCGTGGCCGCGCTGCAGCGTTCGCGCCGCCGCGGCTGGCAGGTGGCCGAAGCGATGTCGGCCTTCTGCGATCACCTGATTCGCTCGCTGCTCGAGCACATCGAGGCCGAATACTTTCACAAGTACCCGCGGGTCGAGACCCGCCTTGCCTTCGTGGCGCAAGGGGGGTATGGCCGGCGCGAGATGAGTCCGCGCAGCGACATCGATCTGATCTTCGTCTATCCGACCCGCACGAACCAGTATGTGGAGTTCGTGTCGGAGCGCATGCTGTACACGCTCTGGGATCTCGGGTTCCAGGTCGGCCACGCCATCCGCAGCATCAAGGACTGCGTGCGGCTGGGGATGCAGGACTCGACTGTGCGCACGGCACTGCTCGACCACCGTTTCGTCGCCGGCGATCGGGCGACGTTCGACGAACTGCGCCAGGCTCTGCACGGCGAGCTGCTCTTCGACAACCCGAGCCGGTTCGTCCGCGACAAGCTGCAGGAGGCCCGCGAACGGCATGCGCGCTTCGGCAATTCGACCAACGTCGTCGAGCCGCATGTCAAAGAAGGCGAAGGGAGCCTGCGCGACCTGCACACGGCACTCTGGGTGGTAAAAGTCCGTTTTCGTGTCGACGATTTCTACGGCCTCTTTCAGAAGGGGTTGCTCGGCCGCTCAGACCTGCAGGCGCTGGAGCGTGCCTGGGATTTTCTGCTGCGCGTGCGCCACGAACTGCACCTGCGCACGAACAAGAAGCACGACATCATCAACTTCGAGCTCACGGCGCCGATCGCCGAGGCCCTCGGATTCAAGACGCGCGGGGGCACGCTGGCCGCCGAAGCGTTCATGCAGCGCTACTACTACCATGCGCGCATGGTGCTCTATCTGACCCGGGGTGTGCTCGATCGCTCGGTCGAGATTACCGAGGGGCGGCTGCGCGGCGCCTTCGGCCGCCTCGGCATCCGCGAGCTGGGTCACGGTTTCCGCACCTATCGCAAGGAACTGATTCTCAGCGAAAAAGCGCTCGTCGACAATCCAGCGAACGTCATGCGCGCGTTTCGTTACGCGCAGAAGTTCAAGGTGCCGTTCTCACGGTCCTCGTATGATCTGCTGCGCCGCTACGCCCGTAAGATTGACCGCGGCTTCCGGCGCAATTCCGAGGTGAACGACCTGTTTCTCGAAATTCTCGGCGATCCGTCGGGCTGCTCCGAGATCATGCTGCAGATGAACGAAACGCGCGTCCTGGGCCAGTACATGCCCGAGTTCGGGAAGCAGTTCTGCCGCATGCAGTATCAGCTCTATCATCGTTACACCGTCGACGTGCACTCGTGTTTCTGCATGCGCGAGCTCGAGCGCCTGCTGCAGAACGACCCCGACGTGCCGGAGTACTACCGGGGGGTCGCGGCGCGCATTCCCGACCGGGCGCTGCTCATGCTGTCGGCGCTGGTGCATGACGTGGGCAAGGGGCGGGGCGGCGACCACTCTGTCATCGGCGCGCGCCTGGTGCGCGGCATCGGCAAGCGCATGGGGTTGAGTGCGAAGCGCATCGATCGCCTGAGCCTGCTCGTGCGTCATCACCTGACGATGAACGCCGTTGCCCAGCGGCGCGATCTGCAGGATCCGGCGACGATCAACGATTTCGCGCAGGATGTCGGCGATATCGAGAACGTCGATATGCTCTACCTGCTGTCCTATGCCGACACGCGCGCCGTCGGGCCCAATGTGTGGAACGACTGGAAGAGTTCGCTGCTGACCGAGCTCTATGAGCGCACGCGCTGGGTTCTGGAGACGGGGGATTACCGCGGCAAGTGGATTACCAAGGAAGTGCGCGAGCGCAAGGAGCGGCTGCGCGAACTCGCCGCCGGCGCGCTCGACGTCGACGCCTTGACCTCGGTGCTTCCCGACCGGTATTTCCTCAATAACGAGCCCGAGGCCGTTCTGCGTCATCTCGAGCTCATGCCCCGGCTGCAGGGCAAGCCCTTCGTCATCGCGCATCGCGACGTGCAGCCGGGCGTGCACGAAGTCGTGTTCCTGGGATACGACCGCCCCGGGCTCTTCTCGGTGCTTTCGGGAACCTTCCGCGCCTGTGATCTGACGATTCTCGACGCCTCGATCAACACGCTGCGCGACGGACGCGTGCTCGACGTCTACCGCGTGGCCCCCTCGGCGTCGGATCAGGTTTCGGAGAGCCGCTGGGGGCGCGTGCACGACGTGCTCGAGGGCGCGTTGGCGGGTTCGACCGACCTCGAACAGCTCGTGCGCCAGAGCCGGCAGAGTCTGCTGGCCACGGCGGGCAAGCGCCAGCTGCGCGTGCGCAATCCGCGCGTTGAGATCAACAACGCGCTTTCGCCGCAGTACACGATTGTCGATGTCTTCGCCTACGATCGCATCGGTCTGCTCTACGACATTACCCGGGAGCTGACCGCGCTCGGACTGACCATTCATCTCGCCAAGGTCGCCACGGCTGCCGACATGATCGCCGACGTCTTTTACGTGAGTAAGGTCGGCGCCGGCAAGGTGACCGATGACGCGGAACTCGATCGGATACGCGAGCGCGTGCTTGCCGTGCTGCAGGAGCCAGAAGACCCGGCGCCGTCGCCGCGCGACGATCAGCGGTAGATGCCGGCCATCGCTTCGGGTTCGCCGCCGCGCACCCGGAGCCAGACAGCGCGCCAGAACGACTCGCGGGCGAGAAGGCGATCGCGCACGGCCGGCCTGGACCCGGGATGGGCGCGCAGGCGGCTGCGGGCCGCTTCGCGCACATGCGGAGACGGATCGTCCAGGGCGTTGGCGACTGGAGCGATCCAATCCCCGGCGGCGGGGCGGCAAGCCCCCACGGCCGCCGCCCGCACTTCGGCATCGCGGTGGCCGAGGCTGCGGCAGGTGCCGGCCGCCTCCACCGCATCGCCGCGTCCCAGATAACCCAACGCGCGCGCATGCACGGCCGCCGGCCAGTCCGCCAGATTCCGCTTCCCGAGGGCAACCCGCAAACGGGCGGCGTCCCAGGTGTGCAGCAGTACGAGCAGTCCCGTCTGCGTGGGGGGCAGCATCGTCGAGCGTGAAATCAGATCCAGTGCCTGGTCGTAGGCCGCATCGGGCACGGCCGCGCCCGGGATGCGCAGAAGCGCCTGCAGCGCGTCTCCCTGAAGCGGCGCATGCTCGTGCTCGAGCTGGGCGAAGAGAAACTCGAGATACGGCCCGGTTCGCGCCTCAGGGGGCAGGGCCAGCACGCGCGCGACCCCCACGACGTAGTCTTTCAGCACCGGCTCGAGTCCGGCCGCGCGCTGCGTCTCCCAGGCGTTCTGCAGTACGCGCCAGGCGATTTCGCGCCCCTCGGCCCGGGCGGTACGGCGCTTGAGCGCGAGCAGGTACAGCACCCCCGCTTCGTAGCGGTCGGCATGGTCGTCCCACGCGAGAATCTCGACCAGCCCTTGCGGACACGCCCCGTGCAGGCAGGCCTCGATGCGCACCGGGGTGAGCAGAAGCCTGGCGTCATTGCCGCCGGACGTGCGGCTCGCCGCCGCCGGCCGCGCCAAAACCACGGCGTCGGCCTGGGCCACGAAGGCATCCAGCGGGCGACGCCCGGTCACCAGGTGGGCCTCGGCGGCTGCGGCCAACGCCAGGCAGGCCGCCACGAACAGGAAGACCGGAGCTGCGCACAGGCGTAACATCGGCTTCAGTGTAGAGCAGGGGGGGCGGCCGATGCCAGCCGTCCGGTGGCGTCCGCGAACCCCGCCGGCCGCGCGCCGCGCCTTGGCACTGAGCAGAGCGAACGAGTAGAATGAGGGAACACCTCCCGCACTGCCGCCATGAAGTTCAATCCCGGTCTCGAAGGGGTCGTCGTCGCGACGACCGAAATCACGTTCATCGACGGGTCTGAAGGGCGCCTGCTGTATCGCGGATACAACATCCACGACCTTGTGCAGGCGACGTTCGAGGAGATCGTCTACCTGCTCTGGTACGGGGATCTTCCGCGCAAAGAGGAGCTCGAGGGCCTGCGCGCGGCGCTCGTGGAGGAGCGTGAACTGCCCGGCGACATCGTCGACCTCATCGGCAGGCTGCCGACGACGGCCGTGCCGATGGAGGTACTGCGCACGATGATCAGCGCGCTGTCGGCTTACGACACCGAGGCGAACGAAGTCTCGACCGAGGCCAACCGGCGCAAGGCGGTGCGCCTGACGTCCAAGATCGCGTCGATCGTGGCCATGTTCCACCGTATCCGCGAGGGCAAACCGGTCATCGAGCCCGATGCGGCGCTCGGTCACGCGGCCAACTTTCTCTACATGATGACCGGCCGCCGGCCCGATGAAGTCACGGCGAGCGCCTTCGACACCTGCCTCATTCTGCACGCCGATCACGAGCTGAACGCCTCGACCTTCGGCGCGCGCGTCACCGCCTCGACCCTGTCCGATCTCTACTCGGCGATTACGACGGCCGTGGGCACGATCAAAGGACCGTTGCACGGCGGCGCCAATGAAGCGGTCATGCGCATGCTGCTGCAGATCGGAGAAGTCGACCAGGCAGAAAAGTGGATTCTCGACGCGCTCGAGAGCCGCAGGCGCATCCCCGGTTTCGGCCATCGCATCTACAAAACCGAAGATCCGCGCGCGCCGCACCTCAAGCGCATCTCCCAGCGGCTGAGCGAGCTGAAGAACGAGCGCAAGTGGTTCGAGATGAGCCGCATCGTCGAAGACGTCATGGGCAAGGAGCGCGGGCTCTACCCCAACGTCGATTTCTACTCCGCCTCTTCCTACTACCTCATGGGCATTCCTCCGGATCTCTACGTGCCCATCTTCGCCGCCAGCCGCATCTCGGGCTGGACGGCCCACGTCTTCGAACAGTGGGCCACGAACCGGCTCATCCGCCCCGAAGGGGAATACATCGGGCCGCTGCGTCGCCAGTACCGCCCCCTGGAGCAGCGCTGACCCTATGCTGCCCATCCCCCGCGTCGACATCGATCAGCTGCAGCGCGAGATTCGCGCCACGCTCAAGCGGCGCCCCGCCGGTCTCGCCGTCTTCGATGCCGACGGCACGCTCTGGGCGCCCGACATCGCCAACCGCCTGTGGCGCCGGCTGCTCGCCGATCGCGTCCTGCGCTCGCCGGGCCGCGAGGCGCTCTTCGCCGCCATGGACAAGGCGGGGCTTGCGTCGAGCGGTGATCCCCATGAGGATGCGCTCGCGCTCTTTGCCGCCTACTTCGTGGGCAAGGTGGATGAGGAGATCGTGGTGCGCATCATGATCAACGGCCTGGCCGGCCTGTCGCGCGCCGACGTGCAGACGCTGCTGCGCAAGGCGCTTCACCAGGAACATCCGCGCTGGGCCGACGAAGCCCACCTGGGCATGGCCGAACTCGTTCACGACATGCACGCCATGGGCACACGCATCGTCGTCTGCTCGGGGTCGCCGGGCTGGGCCGTCGAGGCGGGCATCGAGGCCCTGGGGCTTCCGGTCGAAAAGGTGCTTGCCGGCGAGGTGCTCGAAGCCGGCGGCTGGCTGACGACCGACATCGTCGAGCCGCTCACCTTCCGCGAGGGCAAGGGGCGTGCCTGGGACAAACACTTCCGCGAGCGGCCGCTGTTTGCGTTCGGCGACGGCACGAGCGATCTGCCGCTGTTCGAGCGGGCGCGCGCGCTGGCGGTGGCCGTGAATCCGCGGCCGGGGCTCCTGCGCGAGCTTGATCGGTTCGGCACGCGCGCCCGCATCCTCGAGTTCCGCCGCACGGTCGGCGGGCGCTTCATTCGCGCGCCGGAACAGGACGAGTCCACCGAGTAGAGGCATTTGCCCCGTGGGCGAGCGCGCGCCGGGTGAGCCCCCATGCCGGAGGCGCACGGTATCCCCGCTGTTCCCGCAGACCCTTTACGCTGCGGGTATGGCTGCCACGGAGATCAGGCCCGGCGACGCCCTCGTAATTCTTCACGTGCAGAACGATTTTCTGGACGAGGGGGCCTGTCCAACCCCTGATGGAGAACGGGTTCTCGACCCGCTCAACCGCCTCATCGAACGCTTCGAGGGGCGCAACCTCCCGGTGGTTCTTCTGCGTCACTGGCACTGCCTCATCGACGAGGAGCCCGGCACCGACGGCGAGCTTCCCCGGCATTGCGTCGCCGACAGCAGGGGGGCGCAGTTTGCGTCCGGTCTGACCGTCCCTTGGGATGCCGAGGTGATCTCGCGGACCGATTGCCGTGACGAAGCCTTTCACTCCGACCTTCATGCGACCCGGTTGGGGGCCGTGCTCGAACGCGCCGGTATCCGGCGGCTTTTCGTCGGCGGGCTGACGACCGAGGCCGCCTGGGACGCGCTGGTCAGCGATGCCCTTGCCGATGGGTACCGGGTGGTGGCGATAGCCGACGGGATCGGCCTGCGCGAACCGCTGAGCATCGAGGCCGAATCGGCGCGGTGGGCCGCCGACGCGGTCGAGAGCGCCGACGTTTCTGCCTGAGCGCGCGATCAGCCGGGATGGGGGAGCGCGGCCAGCAGCAGGTCTGCCAGCAGTCTGTCGGGGAGGTTCGACGCCAGTATGCGCGCGGCGGCGAGCACGTCGGCGCGGGATTCGCGATCGGTCTGTACGAAACGGGAAGCCGGCGCCCCGAGGCCCTGAACGTCCATCTCGTCGGTCTGGCCGGTGCGCAGGGTGCCCTGTTCGAGCACGAGCCAGCAGCCGGCAAACGTTATTTCGACGCGATCGAGCGCGCCGCCGGGTGCGAAATCGAGAAAGATGTCGGTGTAGCGGGGGCCGTGCAGCCAGCGATGGAGAAAGCCGGGCCGCGGCTGGCGAAGATTTTCGGTCAGAATCTCGCGGGTGCCCCCGGCCAGGCGTGCGAGGTCGGCTTCAGAAAGGCCGGGGGGCAGGGCGCGCAAGAGCGCCCTCAGACGGCCTTCTGCACGAATCCCGAGCGGATGCAACGAGTGCAGGCGCGCACGTGCGTCGGCGAACCGTTGACGACAGCCTTCACACGCTGCAGATTGGCGTGCCAGACCTTCTTGGTCTTGTTGTTGGCGTGGCTGACGTTGTGGCCGGTCTGATTTCCCTTGCCGCAGATGTCACAAGTACGGGCCATGATGCGAACTCCTGAAAATTCGAAAGCTTAAAAGGTTAAGCTTACCACGGGTTCGTGAAGTCCGCAATGAAAAAGAAGCCCCATCCCCCCCGTCCGGGCGCAAGGCTTGCATGGCGGCTGGGGGGCGCCTGTTACCAGCGGACGCGGATGCCCGTGCGGCCGGCGGTCGGGTCGGCAACCGGGTTGTCGGTCGGCCGCTGCGTCGCGTCGACGGGGACCTGCTCGTGGATGGTCTCGGTACGGTCGAGCAGGTCTTCACCACTGGGCGGCGGCGGTTCGTCGCCATCTGCGCCGTCCGAGCCGTCGCCGGTCGAGCCCGGATCGCCGTCGCCGTCGGACGAGCCGGATTCGTTTTTCGGGTCGTCCTTGTCGGCAGGATTGGCGTCGAACCCGTCGCCGGCGCTCCCCGCCTCTTCGTGGGAAACGGCGCGTGGCTGCGACGGGTTGCCGCCATTGCCCTGCCTCGACTGCTGACGGGTCGAGACGACCACGCTGCTCTGTTCCCTGGTGTTCGCCGGCGCGAAGACGACGGTTCCTTCGATTACGGTGAGCGTCGACTGATTCGTGTTTCGATCGTGTTCGAGCACGAGCGTCGTGCCGCGCACGCCGGCGACGGCGGTCGGCGTCTGGAACTTGAAGTCGGTGGGGCCGGCGACGAATTTGCTGACGGCGGCCTTCATCTTGCCGTACCACATGCGGAATGCGCCCCGGCGAGAAGATGTCGAGGTGGCGAAGCCGTTTACCTGAAAGCGGGTCGCGGCGCCGATGCTGATGACGCTCTCGTCGTTCAGCAGGAGCTTGGCGACGCTTGCTTTGCCCGTCGTGAGTACGTCGCCGTTGTACACGCTCGCGCCCTGGGGCAGCCGGTAGCGCTTGCCGCCGCGCTCGAGCTGCACGGTTCCGGCGACGGCCGCAATCTTGCCGACGGGCGCCGGCGCCGCGGCCCGGGCGTCAGACAGCAGTACGGTGACCGAGAACAGCAGACTGAGAACGATTGCGATCGGCTTCATGGGCGCTCCTTGGACGGGCTCGCAGGCAGACGCTGACGCGGCCGCCTTATGTTTATACCGCACACCGGCGTGCGAAGCACGTGACGGCCGTCACGGAAACTGCCAGCGAACGTCGGCGCCGACCAGAACCTTGGCGTAACTGTCGGCCGTCAAGGTTATGTCGGCGGCGCGCAGGTTTTCATTGTTCGTCCAGGCGCCCGAAAGGCGGGCCCCCAGGCTGCCCCACCAGCGGCTGAGGCCGAGGGCGAGGGTCAGGGCCTGATCGGTCCGGTCGACGGGCTGAGCCAGGTACGGGGTGAGCGCGAAGTCGAATGCGGCGTCGGCCACCAGCCCCGCCCCCACTTCGCCGCCGCCGAACAGACGGATGACCGCCAGGTCGTACTTCCAGTAATCGTCCTGCGACCGGTTCTGCTCATAGCTCCCGCCGAGGCCGAGATAGTTCGTGCGGCCCCAGAAGAAGAACTGCGTCAGCTCGGTGCGCCGGTTCACGCTGTCACGCCCGTCGAATGCGTAGTCATCGGCCCGCCACTGCCACGCGAGGCTGGTCGCCAGGCTGCTCCCTTCGGCCACCATCAGCCGCGGCGTGACGAGCCCGGCACGCTTATAGTAGTTGAAGTCGAGCGTCCAGTAGTCGGCGCCGAGCCCCAGTCCGATGCGCACGGGCAGGGTGCCGATGCGGTACTGGCCGTCGAGGCGCAGGTTGTGCACGCCGAGGTCGAAGGGCTGATGCACGGGCTTGAAGTAGCGCCCCTGATTGATGCCCGCGGCGATCTCGGCGCGAAAGGGTTTGGTCTCGAGCAGCGCATAGCGCCCCTGCGCATTCACGACGGCCCGCCACCCGTCGGCGTCGGCGGTGCTGGCGGGTAGCAGGAGGACGTTCGAATCGTAGCGCAGCCCCGCATCGACCGAGAGGGCCAGCTTCTGCTGCGCACGGCGGCGCTGAATGTCGGCGATGCCCGCCCGCGCCTCGTCGGCGAGCGCGCCGGCCGACTCGAGCTGCAGAAGGCGCTCGAAACTCTGCTGCGCCGTCACCAGGTCGCCGGCCGACATGGCCATCTTGCCGGCCTCGATGAGCGCGCGCGAGCCGAGCGGCCCCCGGAGCCGGGCCGCCTGCGAGTAGGCCCGATGCGCTTTCTCCCGGTCGCCGAGCGCTTCCCATGACTTGCCGAGAAAGAAGGCGGCGTCGCCGGCCAGGGGGCCGCGCAGGGGCGCAGCACTCAGAATGTCGACGGCCTCGCGATGGCGTCCGAGGCGCGACAGCGAGATGCCCAGCGGCAGCAGTACGTCGGGATCGTCGGGCCTCGCCGACCGGGCTCGTTCCAGGTAGACCACGGCACGCTCGTCCCGGCCCAGGCGAAAGAGCGTCGAGCCGATCTCGACGTCGGTTTCCCAGGGGGCATCCTGGGCGCCGACAGGGCCCGGAAAGAGCAGGAAGATGGCGAACAGGACCAGAAGGGTCGGCAGGGTGTACTTGCGCATGTGCGTAACGCGGCGATCTTCAGGGTGAAGCGGTAGCCTAGCAGGTCACGACGCAACGCGCTAGTCGGCGGCGGAACTCGGGAGGCGGGTGGGTTGCCGGAGTGTGATCGGGATCGTTGTGAGGGGTCGGGGGCTATGGTACGATTGCTCCCGGCGTGCCGCCCCACGAGCGGCACGCCTTCGACTCCTATCGGTTTTCTCCGAGTCTTTCGGGGGGGGATATGGCACCAGCGAAGGCTACGGCGCGGCTTCTGACCGGCGCGTTGCTCTTTTTTCTTTCAGCCGCTTGCGGCGGCGGCGAGCCGGGCGGGCTTGCCTTCAGGGCACATTTTCCCGACCACGTGTCTTTCGGAGATACCCGCGGCGACCTCCGGCCCGCGGCGTACCGTACGGCGGGCTACGACACCGCGGTGACGCTGTCGACGGTTCGCGTCCTGCTTGCGCGCGACGGAGCCGTCGTCAAGACCGAGACCTTCAGCGCCGCCGCTCGCGAGGCCGAACTCATCGGCATCGAACCGGGCATGTACCAGGTGACCGTCGAGGGGCTCGTGGGGGCAACCGTCGTGGTGCGCGATCGGAAAAACGGCATTCACGTTCCGTCGGCCACGGTCGCAGACGCGGGTGAGTTCTTTCTGAGCCCCGTGAAGCCGCGCCGCCCCGTCCTGAGCGCATACCCCGCTCCGATCACGAACCAGGCCGCACTGGTTCTCGAAGGGACGAAGGAGATGTACACCGGCGTCTCGCTCGGAGGCCGTACGGTGGTGGCGCCCGATGAGAAGAAAACCTTCCGCCACGACGTCCGGCTGGCCGAGGGGGCCAACGCGCTGGTTCTCGCGGCCGTGAACCGTCTCGACGAGCCCGGTGAGACGCTCGCGCTGAACGTCACGCTCGATACCCAGCCGCCGGCTATCTCCCTGCTTCACCTGTCCAACTCGGCGACTGCCGTCAGCACGACGGCCGTCACGCTCGAACTGCGCGCCGAAGGGGCCAGCGCGATGAAGCTGAGCGAGTCGACGGACTTCACGGGGGCCGTCTGGCAACCGTTCAGCGCGGCGCCCCGGTTCACGCTGTCGGCGACGCCGGGGTTGAAGACGATCTATGCCCTCGTGCGGGATCGCGCCGGCAACGTGAGCGAGCGGCAGAGCCTCGTGGTCACCTACGATACGACCCCTCCGCCGGCGCCGCAGGTCGGCATGGCCGGCGGGGCCGTCTACTCCCGCACGCGCACCGTCGTTCTTCAGGTTGCGGCTGCCGGGGCGACCGAGGTGCTCGTGCAGGAGGCGGGTACTGCGGCGGGCGCCTGGCAGGCGCTTGCGACCCAGGTCCCCTTCACGGTGTCGGCCGGCGACGGCCCGAAATCGCTGCTCGTGCGCGTGCGCGACGCCGCCGGAAACATCTCGCAGGCCTCGGGGGTCGAGGTCACGCTCGACGCAACTCCGCCGTCGACGCCGGGAGCGCCTGTTTTCAACGCCAATCCCGTGACGGGCCCGGTGTCGTTCTCCTGGACGCCGGCAACCGACGTGACGTCTGGCGTGAAACAATACGTCTATCAGTACAGTGCCGACGGGGGATCGGTCTGGGGAGGCAACCTCGTCGCCGTCGGTACGTCGGCGGGGATCGTGCTCGATTTCTCCGGCACCTATCTTTTCCGCGTCGCCGCGGTTGACTTCGCGGGAAGTACGGGTCCGTGGTCTGTGAATTCGGTGCCCCTCGTCGTGTCCGATTCGGCGCCAACCGCGCCGGGGACGCCGACGTTCGCCGCCAACCCGGTCAGCGGACCGACCATCGTTTCGTGGACGGCCGCCACGGATCCGGGATCGAACATCGAGCTCTATCAGCTCGAGACCAGTATCGACGGCGGCACCACCTGGCAGCTAGTGCTGACCACGGCGTCCACGAGCGGCCAACTCACCCCGGAAGTGGAGGGGACCCTTCTCGTTCGGGTCCGTGCGATCAACGCGCTCGCCGTAAGCGGCCCCTATTCCACGGAAGCCGCGTTGACGGTAGACCTGACGCCGCCGGTTCTGGAGTCGATCAGCATTGGTGGAGGCGGTTTCACCAATGTTCCGCTGATCACGGTCACGCTCCCGGCATTCCAGGCGCTTGAATATCAGCTCTCCGAAGACCCGGCCTTTGCGGGCGCGGTCTGGGCGGCATTCGATCCGAGCCCTGCATTCAACCTTGCGCCGGGGGATGGAAGCCGCACGGTCTATGCCCGGGTACGCGATGCGGTGGGCCATGTCTCGACCGTGCAGAGCGCATCCGTGGTGCTCGATACGCTCTCTCCGGGGGCGCCTGTCGGCCCGTCCTTCAGCGCGAATCCGGTCTCCGAGTCCGTGCAGATCAACTGGAGCGTGGTCACTGATTCAGGCAGCGGCGTCGAGCAGTACCTGGTCGAGGAGTCGACCGATGGGGTCACGTTCGGGTCGACCCTGGCCGTAACCGGTCCCACGGCGGATATCTTTTATTTCCTCACCTCGCAGACCCTCTATTACCGCGTCCAGGCGGTTGATCGTGCGGGGAACGCCGGATCGTGGTCGACGGTCATCGGGCCTTTGACCGTCGATCGCTCGCCTCCGTCGGCTCCGGGAGTACCGGCACTTTCGACGACGCTCACGAATACGTCGGTCTCGTTGACCTGGGACCCGGCCGTCGATGTCGACACGGCGATCGTGAGCTACGATATCGAAAAGACTGTCGACGGCGGCGCGACATGGTTTCCCCTCGGTTCGACGGCAGGGACGTCGTTCACCTATTCCGTTTCCGTACCCGGCCAGCTCCAGTTCCGCGTCCGCGCGCGCGATCAGGTCGGCCACGTGGGCGCCTATTCCACAAGTTCGGCCCCTCTTGCCGTGGATTTGACGGATCCGGTCGTGAGCCTGTTCGAAATCAACGGCACCCCGGCTTTCGTCGGCATGCTGTCGGTCGACCTGAACATGGACGCAAGCGACGACACGGGGGTCGAACAGTTCGAGATTGCCAACGACGCCGGCTTTCAGTTCGCGCAGGCCGTGTCTTATCAGACCAGCTACCTGGGATGGGCACTGGGTGGCGGCGATGGTGTCCAGACCATCTATCTTCGCGCCCGCGACGGCGCCGGTAATTACTCGGCGGTGGTCAGCACCACGACGATTCTCGATACGACGCCCCCCGCGTCCGTCGCCAACATAGGTTTTTCTGCCAATCCGGTTTCTGACACGGTGACCCTGACCTGGAGCGGCGGTAGCGACACCGGCTCCGGATTCGCGAGCTTCAACGTCGAGCGCAGCGACGACGGGGGAGCCACCTGGGGACTCTTCGGCGTTCCGACGACCCCCAGCTTTCTCGAAGAGGCCATGGTAGACGGCGACTATACATACCGGATCGCCGCCGAAGACGCCGTCGGCAACGTGGGTGCGCCGTCCTTGTCGGGATTGCTGGTGGTCGACACCCTCGAGCCCGTATTTTCAGGCGCCGTCTCTTTCTCCAGCAATCCGGTCACAGGCAGCGTACAGCTCGTCTGGCCGAGCGCGAGCGACGATCGCGGCACGATTGCCGGATACGATGTGGGGCGCTCCGCCGACGGCGGCGCGACCTGGGTCTATGTTGCCCGCGACCTCGCCGGTACGAGCTACATCGATACGGGTATCCCCGCCGGCGAATACATGTACCGGATCCGCGCCCGCGACCCGGCCGGTAACGGAACCTATCTCCTTTCGGGTCTGTTGACGGCCGACGACGGCCCCCCGCCGGCCCCGGATGCGCCGGTTGCCAGCGCGACGGTCACGAACTCCCCGATGATCACCGTCTCCTGGAATGCGGTAACCGACCCCACCGGAATCGCCAACTACGATGTCGAGCAGACGAGCGACGGGGGGTCGATCTGGAATCCGGTGACGACGACTGCGTCTGCTTCGATCATGACGACCCTCACCGACGGCGTCTACGGGTTCAGAGTCAGGGCCCGGGACAACAGTGGGCAGGTCTCTGCCTGGTCATCTCCCAGTGCCACCGTGACCGTCGACACCCAGATGCCTGATGTGGTTATCGATGCCCCGCTGCCCGCGACCTGGTACGGCGCCGGACTCATGGCTTCGGGCACCGCGACCGACTTTGGTTCCGCGGGGCTCACCGAGGTCGCCTACGCGGTTTTCGACGGCGCTCTCTACTATGACGGCACAGGATTTTCGTCGGGAACCCCCGTCTGGCTTCCGGCGGCGGGGCTCGCTTCCTGGACTGCCGACCTGAGCCTGCTGCCCCCGGGCAGCTATACGCTCGAGGCGCAGGCCACCGACGCCGCGGGCAATCTTTCGCTCGTGGCCCAGGTTTCGTTCGGGATCGACGCCGCGCCGCCGACCTGCGGCGTCTGCGCGACGCTGACCGGCGACGCCGACACCTATGCCACCACGTCGGCCGTCACGCTCGCCAGCGACGTGGTCGACGATACGACGCTCGAGGCCATGGTCACCGGCGACATCGCCGACGCGTTTGCGGGCACCTGGGTTGCCTGGGAAGGCACCTTGGGCCTGACCCTGACGGCGGGCGAGGGGACCAAGTTCGTCGACGTCAGCTTCCGCGATCAGGCGGGCAATCTCTCGGGACCTCACTCGACTTCGATTACCTTCGACGAGACGCCGCCGACCGCCCCTGAAGCCTTGAGCTTCACGGCGAATCCGGCAGGGGCGAGCTATTCCGTTCTCTGGTCGGCCTCGGACGGCAGCTGGCTTCCGGTTGCCGACTATGAGGTGGAACGCAGCGTCGACGGAGGCGCTTCGTGGACCCCGCTGGGAACCGTGGTTCCCACGCAGTACGACGAAACCGGTATGGCGCACGGCACGTACGTCTATCGGGTGCGGGCCCGAGACACCCTGAGCCGATACTCGGCATTCTCCCTGCCGGCGACCGTCTCGGTCGATCTGCAGCCGCCGGCCGTGACGATGTTCGATCCCTATCCGCAATCCTACTCGTTCGCCCCCACGGTGACGGGTACGGCGCAGGATGAAAGCGCGCTGGGCGTGATGCAGGTCGAGGTCAACCTCAGCAACGGCAGCCTGTTCTGGGATGGGGCGGCTTTCACATCGCCGGGCATCGTCTGGCTTGCGGCTTCGGGCGCCGAATCCTGGTCCTGGCCACTGCCGGGACTGGCTGACGGCACGTATTTCGTCGAGGCGCGGGCCACCGACTACGCCAACAACATCGGCGCCCAGAGCGGGCCGCGGCCGTTCACGATTGACACCCTGACCCCCGCCTGCTCTTTCTGCGTGGCCGTCGAGCCCATGAAGGGGAATTATCCCTTCGCTACCGAAACAGCGGTCAACCTGCACTTCGATGTTTCGGGTGAAACCGGCCCGGTCGAAATGCGCATTACGGGGGATGTCACCGATCCGTGGGCCGGGACGTGGGTACCATACGCCTCGCCGGTTTCGGCCATGCTGACGGCCGGTGACGGTGTCAAGACCGTCTATGCGGAATTCCGCGACGCGGCCTTCAATGCGACCGGCGTCTACTTCGACAGCGTGACGCTCGATACCGCCGGCCCCAGCCTTTTCGGCATTACCCTCGCGGGCGGCGCGGTGGCCGTGAGCGAACCAACGATTTCGCTCGCGCTGAGCGACAGCGGCGGCGCGGCGCTCCTGGCCGTCACCGGTGAAACCGTTGAGTTCCAGATTCGACCCTATGCGCCGTTCACGACGACGACGCTCGCCTATGCTTCGGCCGCGACGTTCTACAATAGCGGCCAGGCCGAGCTCATTTATGATGGCGTTCTCCAGAGCGACGGCAAGCTGGTCGTCGCCGGCTCGCGCTACAACGGCGCCGACGGTGACATGCTTCTCGCCCGCTTCACCCCGAACGGCACGCTGGACGCAGGCTTCGGTGCCGGGGGCATCGTCAGCCTCGACATCGGCGGCACCAATGCGGCCGACTACGCTTATGCCGTCACCGTGCAGACCGACGGCAGAATCGTCGTCGCCGGTTCGAGCGGCCCCTCGGCCTTCGTCGCCCGCTTCACGCAGAACGGCTCGCTCGACACGCTCTTCAGCGGTGACGGCAAGCATTTCCAGAACGGCGGCATCTCGAGCTACTTCTCGGCCGTCCAGGTGCAGGCAGACGGCCGGATTCTCGCGGCCGGCACCAACGTGCTCGCCAGCAACGAGAACGTCTATCTCATGCGCTTCAACACCGACGGCACCCCCGACAACGCGTTTGGCTCGCTCGGGATCGCCGAAGTCGATCTGTCACCCTCGAGCATCGACCGCGCCTACGGCCTCGCCCTGCAGGCCGACGGCCGGATCGTCATCGCCGGCCGTCTCGACGCCGGCACCTCGTTCGTGGCGCGCCTGCAGAGCGGCGGCGCGCTCGACACGTCGTTCAACGGCACGGGCGTCGCGACCATGAATCCGGGCGGGCAGAGCCTCTTCAACGAAGTGGCCGTTCAGGATGATGGATTCATCGTGGCGGTCGGACAGGCGCAGCCCGCGACGCAGTTCGATGCGACCGTCGCGCGCTTTACCCCCGAAGGCGGGCCCGACAACGGATTCGCCGACAACGGCCTTTTCATCCACCCGTTTTCGGCGGCCGCCGATTATGCCGTAGACCTCTCCATCGACGAAAAGGGTATTGTCGTGGCCGGCTATGGTTACGGAAACGGAAACGACGATTACTTGGTCTTCCGCCTGCGGCCGAACGGGCAGCTCGATGACAAATTCGGGACGCAGGGTCACAGGTGGGCCGACATGTCGGGGGGCACCGACAACGCCCGCGCCATGGTGCGGCTTGCCGACGGCCGCATGGCGCTCATCGGCGACGCAGCCGTTTCGGGGAACCAGGACCTGGTCATCGCCCAACTGCTCCCCGACGGCCGCCCCGACGGCAGCTACGGAATGGCGTCTGACAGTCTGAAGACAGTCTGGGTGCGCATCGCCGATGAGGCGGGCAACTGGAGCGACCCGGTCAGCGCGGCCATCGATCTGGATCGGGCGCCTCCGGGGGGCGGTATCGCGCTTCCCGCGTCGGCTACGGATGCGCTCGTCAGCGTCAATCTGCTCGCCACCGACGCGAACGGACCGATTGAAATGATGCTGAGCGGCGATATCACGGATCCCTTCCGCAATACGTGGATCGGGTATCAGAGTAACATCACGCTGACCACCACGGCCGGGCGCGGCACGAAGACCGTGACGGTGCGCTTCCGCGACGCTCTGGGCAACACGGGGCCGGTGAAATCGGATTCGACGCTGCTCGATGTGCCCGAAAGCTATACGCTCGGGGTCACGTCGGGCACGGGCAACGAGGTCGTGCTCATCTCGGGCGCGGGTTATGGCGCTCTCCAGGGAACCGGCTATGTCGACATCGGCGGCTTTTCGGCCATCATCAACAGCTGGTCCGACACGACCATCGAATTTCTGGTTCCCGAGGGCGTTCCTGCGGGTCCGCGCGATGTGATGGTCGTGCGCGATGACGGCCTCGATGCCAATCTGCTCCCGTTCGACGTACGCCCCTCAATCATTTCCGACCTTTCGGGGGTGGTCACGGGCGGCGATACCTTCGTGGCCAGCGGGACCAACTTCGAAGCCGGACTCACCGCGACCCTGGATGGAAATCCGGTTTCCATCAGCGCGGTATACTCGAACGAATTCCACGTCACCGTCGACACCGCACAGGAGCCGGGTTCGTGGCCCCTCGTCGCCACGGTAAACGGCCGGGAGTCGAACCCCTACTTCATCGCGATTCGCCCGAACATCGTGTCGCTCGACCTTTCGTCGGCCGCGGGCGGCGACGTCGTGACCATTACCGGGCACAACTTTGGTGCCGCGCTCGGCACAGTCCTGGTCGACGCTGCGCCCGTTGTCGCCTCCTATTGGGACAATACGACCATCACATTCACCCTGCCCAACGAGACGAACCCGGGCAGCCGGGTCGTCATGGTCGAAGCGGGGGGCGAGCAGAGCAACACCTGGGGTCTCAACGTCGCCATGACGCTGGTGAGCGCGCTGCCCAACTTCGCATCGGGCAATGAACAGATCGCCATCTCGGGCGCCAACTTCGGCGCCACGCAGGGAACGGTCGAGTTCGACGGTTCACCGCTTTCGATCGTCAGCTGGACGAGCACGGTCATCGAAGCGCTGTTGCCGCCGGAGCCCGAGGCCGGACCGGGCACACTCTCGGTGACCGAAGGCTATGCGTTTTCGACGACGTCGATGGCCTACACGATGGCGGCCCGCATCACCGAGGTAACCCCGGTGACGGTCACCCCCGACGACATGATTGTCATTCGCGGCACCAACTTCGGCGCCGTGCAGGGTGCGAACACAGTCGACGTCGGAGGAATCTCGGCCGGCATCCTTTTCTGGGGCACTCGTGAAATTCAGGCCACGGTGCCGAACGGTATCCAGCCGGGTACCCGGTTCGTTTCGGTCGACGTTGCGGGCGCGCCTTCGAACACGGTGGCCCTGACCGTCAAACCCGAGGTCAACTATGTCTCGCCCGGTCCGGGCGCGACGGGCGGCGAAAACATCACGATCTCGGGTGCGGCTTTCGGAGATGTAATGGGTTCGGTTACCGTCGGCGGCATTTCCGCTCCGGTAGCTTCATGGTCGAACTACAGCATCAGTGCGACCGTGCCGACCAGCGTCGCGGCCGGCTGGCGTGACGTGGTCGTGACCGCGGCCGGGCAGGCGAGCCCGCCGTGGTCGTATGCCATCAAGCCGGGGGTGACGGCGCTTTCGCCCGCGACCGGCCCCGTGGGGACCGTCGTGCAGATTCTCGGCCACAACTTCGGGCCCCCGGTCACCGGAAACGCGGTCGAAATCTATGGCGTGTCGGTGACGCCGGATACGTGGACAGACACGCAGATCACGTTCACGGTGCCGCCGCTGCCCAACGGTCTCGCTTCGGTGGCCGTCATCGTCGATTTCCAATACAGCCAGTACCTGAACTTCAACGTCGTGCCCGGCGTACCGGTCATCGACTCGGCGCCGGCAACGTCTCAACCGAATGACACGGTCATCATTCTGGGCTCGCATTTCGGCGACTTCCAGGGCGACAGTCAGGTCTTCTTCGGGGGGAGCCAGGCGTTCGTGAACTCGTGGAGCGATACGAGTCTCGAAGTCGTCATGCCTCCCTACGCCGCCCCCGGCACGCTCGAAGTCTGGGTGCGCACGGCCGGCGGAGAGTCGAACCGGGTGCCGCTTGAACATCAGCGCCCGTGGATCGATCATCGCTATCCGCTGCACGTTTCCGACGGCGGCACCGTGACCCTGGTGGGTCGTTACTTCGGTCCCGACGATCCCTTGAACGCCATCGAGGCCGGCGGTTATGTCCAGACGCCCATCGCCTGGAGCCCGACGGCCATTACGTTCGCCATCAGCACGCCGACGGGCGGTGTCTTCGCCGTGAGGGTCACGCCGTCGGGGAACGGGATGTCGAACGACGTCGCCGTGCACAAGCGCGGCAACGACCAGTGGATACCGCTCACCGATGGTCTGCTGGCGCGCACGGCACATTCCGCCGTCTGGACCGGCGCCGAAATGATCGTCTGGGGCGGCGCCATGGGCAGCTACGAGGTGAATACGGGGGGGCGCTACAATCCGCTCACCGACACCTGGACACCGACGAAGAACAGCGAGTTCGGCGGCCAGCCCTCGCCGCGTCGCGACCATTCTGCCGTATGGAGCGGTGAAAAGATGCTGATCTTCGGCGGCTATGGCGGCGGCCTGCACCTCGATGATCTGTACGCCTACGATCCGGCGACCGACGTATGGGAGACGCTGCCCACGAATCCGTCGGGCGGCCGCAGCCGGCACGCGGCCGTCTGGACCGGCCGGCAAATGGTGGTCATCGGCGGCACCAACGGGTCGCCCCTTTCTGCGGTATCATCGTATGATCCGGGCACCTACACCTGGGGCAGCGATCTCGCGATGGCCGCCCCGCGTGAAGGCCACATTGCCGTGTGGACCGGCAAGGAGATTCTCGTCCACGGCGGCGGAGAATTCTCGCCGGGCTCGGCGCTCGAAATCATCGACCCGTTCGGCTGGACCATCCAGAGCGGACCCGACAGCCTGGCCCCGCGGTCCGGGCATGTCGGCGTCTGGACCGGCAGCGAACTGATCGTCTGGGGCGGCACGGATGCCGGACGGCTGAATTCGGGCGAGCGCTTCGACGGAACGACCTGGTCGGCCATCGAGTCTTCGCCGCTGGTCGCCCGTACCGGACACACAGCCGTCTGGGACGGCTCGGCCATGGTCGTCTGGGGCGGCGAAGACGACGGCGGCACGTTCCGCGCCGACGGCGCCCGGTACGAGCCGGGCATCGGCTGGTCGTTGCTGCCGACCGCGGGTGCTCCGGCAGGCCGCCGCGGACACACGGCGCTCTGGACGGGCGTCGAGATGCTCGTCTGGGGAGGCGAAGCGGGTTCGGCAGCCAGCCTTCATCTGGCGCCGTTCGGTGCCCGTTACAATCCGCAGGCAGACGTGTGGAACCCTGTTTCCAACCCCGAATCCATCGCGCCGCGCATGGAACACTCCGCTCTCTGGACGGGTGCCGAGATGATCGTCTGGGGGGGCATGGACGCCGTGGCGAACTCGGTCCTGAGTGACGGCGCCCGTTTCCTGCCGGCGAGCAACACCTGGATGCCCATCGCCGCCACCGGGCCCACCGGGCGTACGGCGCACACGGCGGTCTGGGCCGCTGACCGCATGCTGATTTTCGGCGGCTGGCTTGGCGCCGTACCCATCGGCGAAGGCTGGAGCTATGCGCCGGATACCGATTCCTGGACTCCGCTTCCGGGCACGAACGCGCCGTCGTCGCGTGGCAATCACTCGGCTGTGTGGACCGGAACCGACATGATCGTCTGGGGGGGCATGGACAACGGCTTCACCGAGGTCGGCGACGGGGCGCGCTTTCATGTCGCATCCGACCAGTGGTATCCGCTGGGAACGACCGGCGCTCCCGAAGCCCGCTACGATCACGCGGCCGTCTGGGCCGGCGATCGCATGCTGGTCTGGGGCGGACGGAATTCTTTCGTGCTCAATACGGGCGCCTATTACGATCCGGCCCAGGACGCATGGTTTGCGACACCTTTGACGGCGGTCCCCGAAGCGAGGTTGAATGCGAGCGCGGTATGGACGGGTTCAGAAGTCCTGATCTGGGGCGGGAGTAACAATGTGTCGAGCCATGACACGGGCGCCCGGTGGGACCCTGCCGGCAATGCCTGGACGGCCATGAGCACGGTGTTCCCCCCTGCGGCTCGCGAGCGCCACGCCGCCGTCTGGGCCGGAACCGCCATGGTGGTGTACGGGGGGGTGGATCTCGGCAGCACGCATTACGGTGACGGCGGCGTTTATGATCCCGTGCAGGACACCTGGACGATGCTTCCGTGGAACAACCTCTATCCGCGTGCCGACGCTTCGGCGGTCTGGACGGGCAGCGAGGTCATCGTCTTCGGAGGGGGGAATTCTTCTGTCGGCGTCAGCTTCTCCGACGGCGCGATGTATCTTCCCTGACCTGATCGGGCCTGAGCGGGGGCCTGAGCGCCTGAGCGGGGCCTGACCCGGCCTGGAGTCTGAGCCGGGGCGGGCGCAACATGAGCGGAGCCCGTCGGCGACGACGCGCTCCGCTTTTTCATGCCGCGAATTCCGGCCTTCAGGGGCGTCGCTCTTCGGGCGGCAACGGTCCCGACTGCCTGGCAGAAGGCGGCGGCAGCCGCTGATCCCGGCCCGGCATGCGCGCCGGCCCATGGTCTTCGGCCGTTGCCTGCCCGGCCCCTTCTTCGGGCCATGTCTGCTGGCCCCGGCCGGGGTCGGCGCCCGTGGGACCGCGCCGGTCTCCCGGTCGTTCGAGAACCGTCTTCCAGTTCTCCCGGCCCGAACGGCGGAACAGGAGCCCGGCGGCGAGAAGGCCGATGCTGAAGGCCAGACCGAAGAGAAACGCCGGAACGTCGCCTTCGATGAGTCCCACCACGCTCCACAGGCCGACAATCAGCGCCAGCGAGTAGAACATGATCCCTGAAATCAATCGTCCCCGCTGGCGGCGGGGTACCTGTCGATATTCAACCACGAGTTCACCCTGGCTCCATTGTCACCCGGTTTCGGCGGAAAGGGAGTGGTAAGCGGCAGGGGGACGCCCGGCCGCTTTCCATGAGCAGCGGGATATGCTTCCCGTCAGCCGCACTCGCCGCCGAGCAGTCCGGTGCGCAGACCGGGGTTCGGCGGATTCGGGCCGATGAAGATGCGCATGAAGGTCTCGGCGAAGTCCTGATCGTCGATGACCCCGAGCTCCTGGCCGTTGCGGGTGACCTGCAGGCCGGCCTCGGGCCGATACGTGAAGCCGAGGTCGTCGCCCCGCTTGAGATCGACCATCCACGAGGTCAAGCGGTCGAGATCGGCCTGAAAGCGGCCCATGCTCTGCCCGGCGTTCTTGGCGAACCCCTCGCGCCAGGCTTCGTTGATGTCCTTGCGGCCGACGTCGCGCACGAAGCTCAGGCTGAGGTGCCGCGGACTGTCTTCGAGGTCGAGCAGCTCGTTCGCCCCCTGAACGTCTCCGGGCGCATAGAGCCCGGCAACGTATACGTCGACGTTGAAGGCGGTCGCTTCGCGCAGGCCGAGCCCGTGCAGCGGCATCTCGGTGCCGCCGAGTTCAATCTGGTCGGGAAAGCGCACGCCGGCGCATTCCGCCGCGTGAACGGCCGCCGGGGCCGCCAAAAGGCAGATTCCCAAGGCAGCCGCCGCGATCCTGTGGCGTGAATTCATGATGAGATCCTCCTGGGCGCAGGCTCGCACTCGCGGTTTCGGGCGGCAACTCCGGTGCGCTCAGACCCCTTCCGCAGCCCGGCAGGGAGAGGCATCATGGGAACTGGACGGTAACCGGCCGGACAACGTGAGGGACGCCGCCGAAAGCGACCGTGCCCGCAGGCGGCTACAGGGATACAATGCAGGGATCGCTTCTCCCGGCCTTGCGCGCCGGCGAGGGCGCTTCGAGGGAGTGAATGGCATGATGCGAATGGACGCCGTCGTCGTCGGTGCGGGCACTGCGGGGAGCGCCGCGGCCTATCACCTGGCACGCAAGGGGCTGCGGGTTCTTCTGCTCGATCGCAGGGGGGCCGATGAAGCGGGCGCGTCCTGGGTCAACGGCGTCCCCCCGGGGATGTTCGAAGAGGCCGACATTCCGCTGCCCGAAGAACCGGAGCGGTGCGGGCACGCAGGGGCCTTTCACGTGCTCTCTCCCACCGGCGATGCCCGCGTAACCGTACCGGAAAGTCCCGTGTGGCAGGTCGACATGCGCCTTCTGGTGCGCCGCCTGCAGCGCATGGCCCGCAGCGCCGGCGCCGAAGTGCGCTTCGGGATGCGGCCGGTGCGGCTCGAGGGGGACGCCAGACGCGGGCGCACCCTCGTCTGCCAGGCCGGTGACGGATCGCAGAAGACCCGGCTGCTGCGCATCGAAGCCCCCCTGTTTGTGGATGCCGGCGGCCTTGCCGGAGCGCTGGGCCGGTTGCGCCCGGGACGGCCGACGGCGCTGCCGCGCGAAGATCTCTGCGCCGCCGCGCAGGAGGTGCGCGTCATCCGCGACCGCGCCGGGGCCGAAGCCTTTCTCGAGGCCATGCGGGCCCGCCCGGGCGACGCCCTGGCGTGGACCGGTTTCGAGGGGGGCTACTCGACGCTCGCCGTCACCGTGACCCCCGACTTCGAAGAGGTGCATCTGCTTACGGGCGCCGCCGCGCTACCCGGTTTGCGCTCGGGAAAACGCATTCTCGACGACTTCGCGGCCGAACGGGACTGGGTCGGCGAGACGATCTTCGGCGGGGCAGGGGTCATCCCCATCTGCCGCTCGGCCGATCGCTTTGTCGAGCCGGGGATTGCCTCGATCGGCGACAGCGCCCTCCATGTCTTTCCGGCGCACGGCAGCGGTATCGGGAACGGTCTGGTGGCCGCGCGCCTTCTCGCCGAGGCCGTAGGCGAGGCGCTCAATCCGGGGTCGCCCGAGGTGCTCTGGGGCTACCAGTGTGCCTGGCAGCGCGGGCGGGGGGCGGTGGCCGCCGCCTACGACGAATTCCGCCGGTTTTCGCAAAGCGTTGCGCCCGGCGATCTGGCGGCCCTGATGGCCTCGGGCTTGCTGCAGGCTGAACTCGTGGCGGCCGGTCTGGCCCAGGAAATGCCGCGGATCACCCCCGCGCTGATCGCCCGCATGGCCCCCGCCGCGCGCCGGCGGCCGGATCTGGCCGGGCGCCTGCTGCCCGTGGTCGCACGCATGCGAGCGGTACACGCGCTGTACCGCCGATTTCCCAGACGCGACGGGTGGCGCTATGCGGCATGGCGCGAAGCGGTCACGCGCCTGCGAACGCAGGGCGCCCCCGGAAAAGACCCCCTGCCGGAGATCGACGTCGAGGCGGCGTGACGGACCGGACGTGACCGAAATGCCGGCCGCGCAGGAGATCGGGGGTCGCGGGCGCACTCTGGCGCGCCTGTTTCTGTGGGTCGCCTTTCCCCTGCAGACGCACCTGGGGCCCGGTTCAAAGGCGCTCCTTTTTCTTCACCAGTGGAGCTGGGGGCTTCTCAACACATTGGTGGGTCTCGCGGCCGGCGGCGTCGCGGTGATGCTGCTTCACGGGCGGGTCCGCCGGCGCCGGTCGGCCACGGTCGTGCTCGTTCCCGGGCGGCGTTGGTTCGGCGTCGCCCTCGGCCCGGTGCTGCTGGTCAGCGACCGGGTTCCCGCGCATGTCCTGGATCACGAAACCGGCCACTGGTTGCAGAGCATCCTTCTGGGGCCGTTCTATTGGCCGGTGATCGGCCTGCCGAGCGTGCTGCATGCCCTCTGGTTCAGGCGTCAGAACAGGGCGCCGCTCGATTACTACCGCTTCTACACCGAGTCGTGGGCCGACCGCTGGGGCGGCGTGCGAACGGTCGGCGGCATTCGCCGTGCGCCTCCGAGTGCGACGCCATCCCGTGCAGAGGGGGCGACGCCCGGAGAGTCGGCGGATTCCTGACGGGGCCTTGCGCTCACGCCGACCATCGGGCCTTGTTCATCATGGGTTCGGTCACGCGCATGGACACACGGAAACCGTTTCCGCTTGTTTTCAGCGCGCCAGAGGGAGACCCGAAGATGGCCGAAAAAGCCCATCGTACGGCGGCGACCGTTCACAAGCTCAAAGAGAGCGATACGGAATCGTTCTACCAGGTGTTCGACGCGGCCATCTCTGCGCTCGACCGCGCCCGCATCATGTATCTGGTCGGTGGCGGAATTGCGGCCAAGGCGTTCGGCCGCGAGCGCACGACCCATGACATCGATTTCTTCGTCAAGCCTGCCGACGCCGAACGTTCGCTCGACGCGCTCGCGAATGCGGGATTCGACACTGAAATGACGAATCCCAAGTGGCTCTTCAAGGCCTTCAAGGAAGAAGTGATGGTCGACATCATCTTCGCCTCGACGGGCGAGATCCGCGTCGACGACCGGATGATGGAGCATTCGCGCATCTCTGACTTCGCCGGGCGTCACGTGCGCACGCTGCCGCCCGAGGATCTGCTCATGATGAAAATCATGATTACCGACGAAGACATGCCGCGCCACTGGCACGACGCCCTCGGGGTTATCCGCTGGATCGAAGTGGACTGGGAGTACCTGCTCAGCCGTGCACGCTACGGCCCCCGCCGGCTGCTCAGTCTGCTGCTGTTCGCCCAGAGCATGGATCTGCAGGTGCCCAACCGCGTCATTCAACGCCTTTTCCGCATGGTCTACGAGTGAGGGGCGCACCATGACATCGAGCGATTACCTGGTCGCGCACCTGCGCGAGGCTCTGGCCGCCCATCCGGATGTGGGCATGCTCGATCTCTACCTCGAGGTCACGGATCGGTCTGTTCATGTGTCGGGGGTCGTCGATTGCGAGAGCAAGCGCGATGCGGCCCTGGCCCTCGTGCGCCGGATGGCGGCTCCCCGGGAGGTGGTCGACAACACGAAGCTGCTCAATCTTCTTCCTTCGGAACCCCCCGAGGTCCTGCATGATCCGTCTGGCGGCCATCGCTGACACCCATTGCACGCAGCGTACGTGCGACCGCCTGTCGCCGGTCTGGCGCGAG
The DNA here is from genome assembly GCA_041690355.1 of bacterium. GTDB lineage: Bacteria > J088 > JAWLBW01 > JAWLBW01 > JAWLBW01 > JAWLHK01. The sequence goes on from JAWLHK010000006.1 coordinate 240,744, forward strand.
CTCAACGACAAGGCCGATCTCTTTCTCGTCGCCGGCGACCTCACGACGACCGGCACGGCGCAGGAGGCCGAGATTCTCGCCCGCGAGCTGTCGGTGGTCGACGTGCCGGTGGCCGTCGTCCTCGGCAATCATGATTACCATGCCGGAGCCGAGGGCGAAGTCACCCGGATCCTGCGCGATGCCGGCATTCACGTGCTCGAGGGTGACTCGCTCACGCTGCAGATCAACGGCGAGTCGGTCGGCGTCGCGGGCATCAAGGGGTTCGGCGGCGGGTTCGTCGGGGCCTGCGCCACCGACTTCGGCGAGCCCGAGATGAAGTCGTTCGTGCGCCACGGTACCCGGGCCGCCGCGCGGCTGCGCGACGCACTGGCGCGTCTCGACACCGACTATCGCATCGTGCTCATGCACTACAGCCCCATCGACACGACGCTGAATGGAGAGCCGCCGCCGATCTATCCGTTTCTGGGAAGCTATCTCTTCGCCGAGGTCGTCGACGAGATCGGGGCCGACCTGGTGCTGCACGGGCATGCGCATCACGGGTCGGAGAAGGGGGTGACCGCGCGGGGCATTCCCGTGCGCAACGTCGCCATGCCGCTCGTGCGCCATCCCTACGTCATGTTCCACCTCGAGCACACCGAGGGCTACCTGCCGTTTCCGATCCGGCTCACCGAACACCGATAGAAGGACAGTCGTCAGTCTTCGGTCACAGGTCTTCCGTCAGGATTCGCGTCACGTGGCAGACAGACACGATGAAGGGACTCGCCGGCCGACTGCGGACTGACGACTGACGATTCAGGATGGCGACTGAGGACTGGCAACGGAGTCAGCCCTCCGCCACATGTCCATCCGCGGACGCACTTGCTACAATGGCGCGATGGGTTCCATCCTGCGCTCCGTATTCACCGGCCGCATGCTCGTCGTGCTGCTGATGGGTTTCTCGTCCGGGCTTCCGCTCATGCTCATCGGCAGCACGCTGAAGGCCTGGCTGCGGCAGGAGGGGATCGACCTGTCGACCATCGGCTTCTTCTCGCTCGCCGGACTTCCGTACACGGTGAAGTTTCTCTGGGCGCCGCTGATGGATCGCTACGTGCCCGGCCTGCTCGGCCGGCGCCGCGGATGGCTGCTGATCGCGCAGATTGCGCTGATGGCCGGATTCGCCGGCATGGCGAGCATCGAGCCGGCGTCGTCGCTGCAGACCCTGGCCGTGCTCGCCGTGATCGTCGGGTTCTTCAGTGCGAGCCAGGACATCGCCGTCGACGCGTACCGCCGCGAGGTCCTGCGGGATGAGGAGCTCGGCTTCGGATCATCCCTTGCCATCAACGGCTACCGCGTCGCCATTTACGTCTCGGGCGCACTCGCGCTCATTCTGGCGGGGCTTTTCTCCTGGCAGACGACCTATCTGCTCATGGCCGGCTTCATGGTCATCGGTTTTCTGACGACCATCTTCGCCCCCGAACCGGTGACCGAAGAGGCGCCGCCGCGCAGTCTGCGCGAAGCGGTCGTCGGACCCTTTCGGGACTTCTTCTCCCGGAAAGGCGCCATCGCGATTCTCGCCTTCATTCTGCTGTACAAACTCGGCGACTCGATGGCCAGCGAGATGATGAACCCCTTTTACATCGATACGGGTTTTTCGCTGGAGGAGATCGGGGCCATCGCCAAGACGCTCGGTCTCATGGGTACCTTCGGCGGCGCAGCGGTCGGCGGCCTGCTCATGATCCGCCTCGGCATCGCCCGGTCGCTCTGGGTGTTCGGCGTGCTGCAGGCGGTATCCACGGCCTGTTTCGCCTTTCTCGCCATGGTCGGCCACAGCATCCCGATGCTGTCGCTGGTCATCGGTTTCGAGACCTTCTCGGGGGGGATGGGGACGGCCGCCTACGCCGGGTTCATGGCCAGCATCACGAACCGGCGCTTCACGGCCACGCAGTATGCGCTGCTGACCAGCCTCATGGGGGTGCCGCGCGTGATCTTCGGGGCCACCACCGGCGTGCTCGCCGAGGCCATGGGCTGGCAGGGGTTCTTCGTCTTCTGTACGGTCATCGCGTTGCCGGGCATGCTGCTTCTTCTTCAGGTAGCCCCGTGGTCGCAGCCGGCCCCCGGAGAGCCGGCGAAGCCTGTGCGCGAATCGGCCTGAGAAAACGTCCCGAGCCCCCGCCTCGAACGCGTCCATAAGGCGCCGCTCACCCTTGTCCGCCCGGGTGCCGGCTGCTACAGTACAGAGATACGCTCCTGTTTCCTGCCCCTCGGCTTGCAGGGGCGCCTTTGTGACGCACCCGTGTGACGCACCCGATGGAGCAACCTCCTTTCCCCTTCAAGAACCCGGTCGAGGGCTATCTGCGGCTGACCGCCGACGGCGTCTGGCTGTACAAAGGCGAGCCGATCACGCACCCGGGCCTGGTTCATATTCTCGAGAGCAATTACGGTCACGGCCCCGAGGGGGGCTTCGAGGTGCGCCTCGGCTTCCAGCGCGTGACGGTCGAGGTCGAAGACACGCCGTACTTCATCCGCGCGCTCGAGTGCAACGGGGACGACTGCTGGATTCACGTGAACGACGGCACGCGCCAGGTGCTCGAGCCGGCACGCGTCTGCATCGGCGCACACGATCGAACCTACGTGACGCTCCCGTCCGGTGACGACGCGCGGTTCCTGCGCAAGGCCGAGCTCGACCTGGGCGCATTTCTCGAGGAACAGGACGGCAGGCTCGGTCTGCGTCTCGGCGGGCGCTGGACGCCCCTCGGGTCGCGCGATTCGGGCGCGGCTCTGGCGTCTCGGGCCGGGGCGGACGAAAGCGAAAAGGGGGCGTCGTGAAGCCGATCCAGTTCGGTACGAGCGGCTGGCGCGCTCTCTACCATACGGATTTCACCTGGGCGAACATCGACCGCGTGCTCCAGGCCATCGCCGAAGAAGCATCCCGCTCGCCCCGCGCGGCCGCCGGGGTCGCCGTCGGCTACGACGTACGCTTCATGGGGCGCAGCTTTGCCGAGCGCGCCTGCGAGATTCTGGCCGGCAACGGGTTGCGCGCAGTGCTGCCGCCGCGCGACATTCCCACGCCGGTGCTGAGCCACCTGATTGTCTCCCGCAAGCTGGCGGGGGGCGTCAACTTCACGGCAAGCCACAATCCTGCGGAATACAACGGCATCAAATATTCCCCCGAGAGCGGCGGCCCCGCGCTTCCCGAAACGACCCGGCGAATCGAGGCGCGTATCGCCGAGCTGGGCGAAGCCGACGTGCGCGGCCTTTCGCTGGCCGACGCGCGCGCCCGCGGCCTCGTCGAAGACGTCGACCCCCGCCACGATTACTTCGCGGCGCTCGACGCCCTGGTCCAGCACAAAGTGTTCTCGCGGCTGCGGGGCCGGCGCATCGCCGTCGATTGCAAGTACGCGGTCGCGAGAGGGTACCTCGACGATTATCTGAGCGAGCGCGGCGTGGGGGTGCTGAGCCTGCACGCCACGGCCGACCCGTATTTCGGCGGTGAGCACCCCGAACCCGCGGCGGGGCACGTCGATGCGCTCCAGGCCTTCGTTCGCGAGCACGGCGACGTCGTGCTCGGGCTCGCCTGTGACGGCGATGCCGATCGCTTCGGCATCGTCGACGGCGACGGCACCTTCGTCGAAGCCAACGTCGTGCTCGCCGTGCTGCTCGATTATCTCGTGACCAGCCGCGGGTGGACCGGCGCCGTGGCCCGCAGCGTGGCGACGACGCACCTGATCGACGCGGTCGCGCGCCATCACGGCCTGCTCGTGCACGAGACCCCCGTCGGCTTCAAGTACATCGGCGACCTGCTGACCCGCGGCGAAATCGTTTTCGGGGGTGAAGAAAGCGCCGGGCTTACGATTCAGGGGCATCTACCCGAGAAGGACGGCATCCTCGCCTGCGTCCTGGTGGCCGAAATGGTTTCGGCGACCGGGCGAAGCGTCGGCGACCTCGTGGCCGACCTGTTTCAACGGGTCGGTGCCGTTCATGACCGGCGCGCCGGCCTCAAGCTGACCCCCGATATGACGGCGGCCTTCGCGTCGCGGATAGATGCCCCCCCGGCCGAGATCGCCGGGCGCAAGGTCTTGAAAATCGACCGCACCGACGGCACCAAGCTGCTGCTCGATTCCGGCGAATGGGTGCTGCTGCGCAAGTCGGGTACGGAACCGCTCGTGCGGCTTTATGCGGAATCGACGCAGCCCGCGCGGCTCGATCCGCTGCTGCAGGCCTGCGCCGCTTGGCTGGGCGCCGCCTGATTTCGCGTTCCGGGAGAAGACCGATGCGACAGATCTGGATTTCGAAGACCGGCGGCCCCGAGATGCTCGAGCTGCGCGAGGCGCCCGACCCCGCGCCGGGTCCGGGCGAAGTGCGCATCCGGGTCGAGCGCGCCGGGGTCAACTTCGCCGACATCATGGCACGCCAGGGGCTTTATCCCGATGCGCCCAGGCTCCCCGCCGTGGTGGGATACGAGGTGGCGGGAAACATCGATGCCATCGGCGCCGGCGTGCGCGAGTTCAAGGCCGGCGACCCCGTGCTGGCCATCACCCGCTTCGGCGGCTACAGCGATACGGTCTGCGTGCCCGAAGCGCAGGCCTTCTGGCGACCGGCCGGAATGTCGGCCGATCAGGGGGCCGCATTTCCGGTCGTCTACCTGACGGCCTACCAGATGCTCGTGGCCATGGGGCGCGTGGGCCCGGGTCAGCGGGTGCTCATCCATCAGGCGGCCGGCGGGGTCGGGCTCGCCGCGCTGGATATCTGCCAGGTATTGCTGGCGACCACGTTCGGCACCGCCTCGGCTTCGAAGCACGAGTTTCTTCTCGAACGCGGGCTCGATTTCGCCATCGACTACCACGCCCGTGACTTCGTGGCCGAAGTGCACCGGCTCACCGACGGCAAAGGGGTGCACGCGGCGCTCGACCCGGTCGGCGGCGAATCGTGGCGGCGCAGCTACGAAACCCTGGCGCCGACGGGGCGCCTCGTGATCTTCGGGTTCTCGAGCCTCGTGCACGGCGGCGAGCGATCGCTGCGCCGGCTCATCGAGCGCGTCATCCGCACGCCGTGGATCAAGTTCAACCCGCTGACGCTCATGAACGAGAACAAGGGGATTCTCGGCGCCAACCTGGGCCACATGTGGGATCAGGTGCCGACCATGCGCGCGTGGATGAAGGAACTGCTCGACTGGTATCTGGAAGGAAAGCTGCACCCGCACGTCGACCGCGTGTTCCCCCTCGACCAGGCGGGCGATGCCCACCGGTACGTGGAAGAACGGCGCAACATCGGCAAGGTGCTTCTGGCCCCCTGAGTCGGGCGGCAGCGCAGGGGTCGCTATCGGCGAAGACCGTGACCCTGCTAGGGAACCCGCCAGGAAACCGCCGGGATGGTGACTACCATCGAGGCGATTCCCTTGAGCTTCGGATTTTTCGCGTCGGCGACCTTGATCTGCACGGTGAGCGTTGCCGCTCCGTAGCAGGTCGAACCGTTGCAGGTGGCTTCGGTCCACTCGTCGACGCTGATGCTCACCTGGGCGGTCTCGGCGCCGAGCCGGGCCACCCGGTAGCGTTTTTCGCAGATCAGCTCGAAATTGACCAGGTTGAAGAGCAGGCCGAGGTCGGTGCCGACGCCGGGCGCCACCGGGTCGGTGGTCGTTCCGTTGAAACCCAGATACGAGCCGCGTTCGCCGGTGATCGAGATGTTCAGATCGTTCGGGTTGTTTGCGCCGTAGGTCATCAGGATATCGATGCCCGGATCGAGCATGGGCACCCGGTGATAGCAGACGACCCGGTCGTCGTCGAGCACTTCGAGAATCATCGTGTCAGGGGTCGGCTCCAGGCTCGGGAGCGGTTCGATGAGCGCCACGAAAGGGCTCAGGCTGTAGGTGTTGCCGGCCAGGGTCTTCGTGTCGGAGTCGATGCTCAGGTTCGCCAGATCTTCCCACCCCGTGGTGGCATCCTTATGCCCGATGAACACGCGTTCGAACGCCGCGCCGCTGACCTCTTCGGCGTAGGGCACGGTCACCCGGGCGGGCAGGGCGAGTCGTCCCGTATCCCACTTGCCCTCGAGCATGCGCACCTCGGCCTCGACCACCGGTCCGATGGGGGTCCCGTCTGTCAGGTCGACGGCAAAGCTTGCCGCGTGCTGAATGATGAGCATGGCGTCAGCGACGGTGCGCGGCAGCGCCCCGCCCGGGATGGCAACCGCCGCCCCCTGAATCGGGCTGCCCTCGGTCGTGATGCGCAGTTGAACCGGGTCGCCGCCCCGAAAGCGGATGGCGTCGCCCCCGGCGGCCCGGGCCGCTTTGCGCGCTTTTTCGAAGGCGGCGCGCTTCATGTCTTCGGCGGCATCTTCGGCCGTGCTGCAGGCGGCGAGAAGAAGCGGGGCGATCAGAAGCGTACGAAGGAAAAGGGAGTTGCGCATGGGCCTCGGGTAGCGAAGGGGTCCGGGAGTCGCAATGATTTTCCCACCCGGGGCGCGACCGGTCAAGTGCGGCGCAAGGCCGAGCCCTTTGCCGGAACTCAAGCCGCCGTGGCCGCCGTTTCGGGACGCCAGTCAGAAAAATAGCGGGCCGGAGGGACCCAGCCCCCGAAGGCGCGTTCGAGCTCGAGCCCCGCGGCGATGGTGACGTGATCATTGCCGTCGATGCCGACAACCTGCACCCCCAGCGGAAGCCCGGCGGCGTTGAGCCCGAGCGGCGTCTGCGTCACCGGAAGCTCCATCACGTTGAGGATGGCCGTGTAGACCCAGTTGAACGGCATGGCCAGGGGGCGCAGGTGGCTCGGCGCAGGGTGGGAGTAGGAGGGGAACAGCAGGATGCCGTCGCTGCCGATGAGCGACGTCAGTTCCGCGCGCAGGGCCACGCCCATCTCGACGAATTTCTGCATCCGCTTCGGCATCAGCTTGTTGAGCGGCTCGATGGCGGCCAGGATGAGCGCGGGCAGCGTGTGATCCGATTTGCGCACCGACCACTTGAGCATTTCCTTGAGCACGCCGATCTCTTCGCCGCCGCCCATCATGCTCGAGAACGACGGACCGCCGGCCGCGCCCAGCATCGCCCCCCAGATGTCGAAGGAGTGCTTGAGCTTGTCGATGCGCACGGTGCGCACCTCGCAGCCGAGCGAGGCGAAGTGTTCGGCGGCCCGTTTCTGGGCGGCCATGAGGTCGGGATCCACTTTTACCGCGCCGTTCTCTTCGATGTTGATGACCCGCAGCTTCCGGACATCCACCTCGGCCGGATCGCCAAGGGTGCGGTCCTTGCATGCGGCATCTTCCGGGTCCGATCCGGCAAGGATCCGCAGGAGCGGCATCAGGTCTTCGGCGCGGCGGGCGAGGGGACCCGTCGTCAGAAACGGCTGGGCCTCTTCTGCGGCGATGGGGAACTGACCGGCATTGGGGATCATGAGGCTCGACGGTTTGTGCCCGAAGACTCCGTTGAAGAAGGCGGGCATCCGGATGGAGCCGCCCACATCCGAACCGAGGCCGAACGGCGATGCGCCCGAACCCACGATGGCCCCTTCACCGCCCGAGCTGCCGCCGACGATGCGGGTCGGGTCGTAGGGATTGTTCGTGCGCCCGTAGATGCGGTTGTGGGTTTCCATCCACATGCAGAGCTCGGGCACGTTCGTGATGCCGAGGGGGATGCCGCCGGCCTGGCGGATGCGCCGTACCGTGGGGGCGTCTTTCTGCGCGATCGTATCCTTCCGCGACACCAGCCCGCCCGTCTGGCGGAAGCCTTCGAACCCGAAGCACTCCTTGATGGTGCAGGGTACGCCGTGGAATACGGGGAGGTTTTCGGCGCCCTTTTCCTTCAGCGTCCTGTCGGCCCGATCGGCGTCGGCGAGGGCCTGCTCGAACCGATCCCAGACGATGGCGTTGAGTTCGGGATTGACGGTTTTCGCGTGCTGGACGTGCGTTTCGACCGCTTCACGGGAGGTGATCTCACCGGTGCGGATCAGTTCGGCCAGGCGCGAGGCGCTGAGGGTCAGGAGCGTCTTGTTCATAAGCCCTCAGGGTAGCCGGGAGGCGGGTGCGGGGTCAACTGGTGCGCGGCGGACTTGAGGAGGAGGGGGAGAGTGGGGGAGTGGGAGAGTGGGGGAGAAACAAGGGACGGAACGAACCAAGGCGCGCGTCACGGGTGAAGCGCCAAGCCCCAAGCACCAACGAAGCAGGCGCCTTCTACAACAGGTCCTTTCCGGCAAATCGTCAATCGTAAATTGTCAATCGGCTTGCCCGTCCCGCACCGGATTGATACGATCCTACCCTTAGTTTCCCTCCCTGTTCCCCCGCAAGGAAGTATCCCATGGGTTCGAATCAGAGCTTCGTGCACCTGCACCTGCACACCCAGTACTCGCTGCTCGACGGCGCCATCAAGATTCCGGCTTTGATGAAGAAAACCAATGACTTCGCGCTTCCCGCGGTGGCCATGACCGACCACGGCAACCTCTTCGGTGCCGTTGAGCTTATCGATCAGTCGAAGAAGGCGGGGGTGAAGGGGATCATCGGCTGCGAGGTCTACGTCGCGCCCGAAAGCCGTTTCGACAAGAAGGTGGTCGAGGGGTTCGAAAAAGCCTACCACCTCGTGCTTCTCGTGCAGGACGAAACCGGCTACAAGAACCTGTGCAAGCTGGTCTCGCGCGCCAACCTCGAAGGGTTCTACTACCGCCCCCGCATCGATAAGGAGTTGCTGCGGGATCACTCCGACGGCCTGATTGCACTCTCGGGATGCCTTGCCGGCGAGGTCGCCCGTGAAATCGCCCGCGACGACCTGACCCGCGCCCGCAACGTGATCGACGAATACAAGGACATGTTCGGCGACCGTTACTACCTCGAGGTTCAGAAGAACGGCATCGGGCTGCAGGACAAGGTCAACGACCAGTTGCGCAGCTTCAGCCAGGAGCTCAACATCCCCCTGGTGGGTACGGCCGACTGCCACTACCTGACCAAGGAAGACGCCAAGGCCCACGAGATGCTCCTCTGCATCCAGACGGGCAGCACGATTACCGATCCGAAGCGTTTCAAGATCGATTCCGAAGATTTGTACTACAAGTCGTCTGAGGAAATGCGTGAGGATTTCAAAGACTTCCCCGGGGCATGTGATAGTACGCTTGAGATTGCCGATCGGTGTGACTTCAAGTTCCAGACGAAGCACGTGTTCCCCAAATACCAGGTGGCCGAGGGGGTTTCGCTCGACGACGAGATGGAGAAGCAGGCCCGCGACGGCCTCGAGCAGCGGCTCGCCTTCTGCCGCGCGAACTATACGGATTGGACGGAGGAGATCGAGCAGACCTACCGCCACCGCTTCGACCACGAAATCGAGACCATCCGGCAGATGAAGTTCGCCGGGTACTTCCTGATCGTCTCGGACTTCATCGTCTGGGCGAAGGACAAGGGGATCCCCGTCGGCCCGGGGCGCGGCAGCGCGGCCGGCAGCCTGGTCGCCTGGGCCATGCGGATCACCGACATCGACCCCATCCGCTACAACCTGCTGTTCGAGCGCTTTCTCAATCCTGAACGCGTCTCGATGCCCGACATTGACGTCGACTTCTGCCAGGATCGGCGCGACGAGGTCATCAAGTATGTGACCGAGAAGTACGGCGGGCGCAGCCACGTCACCCAGATCATCACCTTCGGGCAGATGAAGGCCAAGGCGGTCGTGCGCGACGTGGGGCGCGCCATGGGGGTGCCGCTGAGCGACGTGAACACGCTCTGCAAGTGGATCCCCAACGACCTGGGCATCACGCTCGACAAGGCCATCGAGCAGGACGGCCGCTTCGAAGAGTGGATGAAGAAAGACCCCCAGATTCGCCAGCTCATGGCCTATGCGCGGTCGCTCGAGGGGCTCTACCGCCACGCCGGCGTGCACGCGGCGGGGGTCGTCATCGCCGACAAGCCGATGGAAGAGTACCTGCCGCTCTACAAGTCGACCCGCGACGAAGTCACGACCAGCTTCGAGATGAAGAGCGTCGAGAAGATCGGCCTCATCAAGTTCGACTTCCTGGGCCTGAAGACGCTCTCGATCATCCACTACGCCCTTGAACTCATCGAGCAGAACTACGGCGAGCGCGTCGATCTGGCCAGGCTCGACATGGCCGACCGCAAGACCTTCGAGCTGCTGCAGGCCGGGCGCACGTCGTCGGTGTTCCAGCTAGAATCGCAGGGGATGAAAGACATCCTGCGCAAGATGAAGCCCGACAAGTTCGAAGACATCATCGCCATCCTGGCCCTCTACCGGCCGGGTCCGATTCAGGGCGGCATGGTGGATGAGTTCATCAACCGCAAGCACGGCAAGGTACCTGTCGTCTACGATCTTCCCGAGCTCGAGCCGATCCTGAAAGAGACCTACGGCGTCATTCTCTACCAGGAGCAGGTGATGCAGATCGCCCAGGTCCTGGCCAAGTACACCCTCGGCGGCGCCGACCTGCTGCGCCGCGCCATGGGCAAGAAGAACGCCGAAGAGATGGCCAAGGAGAAGGACAAGTTCATGGCCGGCGCCGAGGCCAACGGCGTCGACGTGAAGAAGGCGGCCGACATCTTCGACCTCATGGCCAAGTTTGCGGAATACGGCTTCAACAAGTCGCACTCGGCCGCCTACGCGCTCGTCAGCTACCACACGGCCTGGCTCAAGGCGCACTATCCGAAGGAGTTCATGGCGGCGGTGCTCTCCTACGAAGTGAACAACACCGACAAGATCGTGGCCTATACGACCGACTGCCGCGACATGGGCATTCCCATGCTGCCGCCGCACGTGAACCATTCGGCGCTCAAGTTCACGACCGAAGAGAACGGGATCCGCTTCGGCATGTCGGGCATCAAGGGGGTAGGCGAGGGGGCCATCGAGTCGATTCTCGACGCGCGCCAGGCCGAGGGGGCGTTCAATGACCTCTTCGATCTCTGTAAACGCATCGACACGCGCAAGGTGAACAAGAAGACCCTCGAATGCCTCGTCAAATCGGGCGCTCTCGACGACCCGGCCGGCAAAGTACACCGCGCGCAGATCTTTGACGCGCTCGGCCCCGCGCTCGACCAGTCGGCCAGAGACCGCAAGGATCTGGAGGCCGGCCAGATCTCGATGTTCGGCGCCCTGACCGCCAGCGCCCCCCAGAGCGGCCCGGGCTACCCGACCGTCGAGGCGTGGAGCGAGGCCGAACTGCTGCGCAACGAGAAAGAGGCGCTCGGGTTCTACATGTCGAGCCACCCGCTCAACAAGTACAAGGACGTGATCAACCGCTACGCCTCGGTCACGTGCCAGCGGGTGCACGACCGTCCCAGCAAGAGCGAAGAGCGATTGGGGGTGGTCGTGCGTTCGGTCCGTGAAAAGATCACCGCGCGCGGCGGGCGCATGGCCTTCGTGACCTTCGAAGACGCGACCGGTTCCGTCGACGCGGTGATCTTTCCCGATGCGTATCAGGAGGCCTATCAGTTCGTATCGACCGATGCGCCGCTGTTCATTGTGGGCGAAGTCGATCGCAACGAGGGCGACGCCGGCGACGGCGGCGAAGACGACATGACCGAAACGCGCGTGGTGCTCAAGATTCGCGAGGTGTCGCTGCTCGACGACGTCGAAAAGCGGTTCTCCAACGCCGTGCACGTGACCGTGCGCGCCGAAGAGCTCGACGAAGAGCTCCTTCAGCATCTGCGAAATGCTTTCCGCCGGAACCCGGGCTCCAAGCGCACGGTGCTGCACCTGGTGATTCCGCAGAAGGCCGAGACGACCATCGAGCTCCCCACCGAGTTCAACGTGAACCCGGGCGATAAGCTCATCCACGAAATCGAGCAGATCGTCGGCCGCGACGTGGTGCGCCTGCGCTGACGGCAGTCGTCAGTCACCAGTCTACAGTCGTCAGCCCAGTGACCCGTCAGCCGTGGCGGGGGCCTTGGCGCTGGCAGATGACGTTCGGGCGTCGGCCCGGAACCCGCGGTTATTGATCATTGACCATTGATCATTGACCATTGATCATTAAAGGGGCGGCGGCAGTGAAATCACTCGCTCGCAGGTTCGCCGCCCGGCTGGTCTATCCATTCTGCGCTCGCGTCGGCCAGGGCCTGAACCCACTCGGCCATCGTCTGGCCGTTTTCCTGCACCACCGTATACTCGTCGGTGAAGGCGATGGTGTGCTCGGAACCCGGCAGGAAAACCCGCCGGAAGCGCTCCGGGTGCTTTTTGTGGATGGCGTCGGTGGTCTCGCGCAGGAGGTCCAGATAGGCGCCCCCCAGACCCAGGTAGCCGACCGACAGGGTCAGGTCGTATTCGTACGAGAACAGGCCGATGCGCAGCTTGCGGTCGCGGGCCAATACGTAATCGGCGAGGTAGATGAGCTGCTCGTCGCATTTCTCGCAGTCTTCGGGCAGAATCGAACGCAGCTTCCATTCGTCCATGATGGCCGCCTGCATCGTTTCTTTTTTCGGATTGAAGAGCCAGGGGCCCGAATCGTTCCACACGGCCATGTCGGCGTCGGGGAACCGATGGCGGGCGACGAGATACCCCATCATGGTCCCGTATCCGCCCGCGCTGCTCCCCGCGACGACCACCCGGCTCGCGTCGGGGAACCGGGAGGCCAGCGCGTGAACGGCGGCCGACGTGTTGGCCATCCCGCGGTGCCAGGTCTGAATGCCACCGTAGACCGGCTCGCCGTCGCCCGACCAGACGCTCCCGTCGCAGTAAGACGCGAAGGCCACCGTGTACTCGCGAAAGCCCCCCTGATCGGACCGGGCGGCGAAAAACGGCTTGTCTTCCATCCAGCGGGGGATGGGCTCCGAGGTACGCTTGGCCAGCGGCGTCGAGCCGTGGCAGCTCTCAAAGTCCCAGCAGGCGCCGCCCCCTTCGAGGTAGAGCAGCAGCTTGTCGGGATCTCCCTTGCGCACCGAGACGACGAAGGGGCTGCCGTCGAGGCAGCGGGCGGGGCCTGCGGGATCGAAGCGCAGCAGCTCCCAGTCGCGGTCCCATGTGACCGACGCGGGCTCGATCGCGTCGTAACGGTCGAGGCCCAGTTTCTCGAGCACGGGGCCGATCTTCGGCGGTTCGGGAAGCGGCTGCGTCTCGACACAGCCGAACAGAAGCAGAGTGGCAGCGGCCAGAGTTCGGGGGAGGGAGCGTTCAGCGTTCATGCCTTATCTTACCGACGGCTGGATCTGTACACAACTCAACCGTCAGCGTTTCGAACGATATATCTGAGATTGACCAGGGCGCAGCGGCTTGATAGAGTCACGTTTCCTGACACGAGGTGACGTGAGCATGAGATATCCGGCAATCCTGTTGATAATGTTGGTCTTGCAGAATTGCGTGCCGGACACGACCACGATAGTGCCAGACCTTTCAGGAGAGGTACCCATTTCTTTTGCTCCCGCTCCAGAGGGACCTGTTCTGTTGACTGCCCATATCAAAGTTCGCACGATGGTTGGACAAGAAGAGGTGCTTCACGCGAAAGGGATCGGATTTTCCGCAACTTACCCCTCCTACCAAATTCCAGACCAGGGCTCAATTCTAGGTGCGACATACCTCGGCGGAGAAGCCCTCGTTCTCTACTCGACCGAGGGCGATAGCTGGCACCTGGTTGGGACAAGCAGCTTGTTGTCATGGGATTTGGGCCGCCACACCGCGTTTTCACTCCCTGAAATGCAAGCTTGGGCAAAAGAGGGGGAGGGAGTCGTCACATTCTCTGAGTATGCAACCCGACGCGACATGCGTGTTCCCATCTTTACTCTGGATTTCGCCAGGAACGTGGCAGAACGTAGCGAGGCTCTTGTGGCTCATTGCCTGCCCGGTGGCTGTTATACGATTGCTCAGGAGAAAGAGGGCTTCTCACTCAATTCAGTGACAACTACGACTTCTACCTTAACCGTCACAGGATACATCCCTGGCGGGCTTGTACTTGGTGGCCAGGCATTTTCCTGTGCGAGTGCGAAGGATCCGAATCGCTTCGTTGCTGTGAGCGGCAACGCATATTTCGATGCCCATGTGACTGACAGGACCCTTGCCGTGTCTCTGGCAGATGAACAACTCCTGGCACAGTTGACAGGTAACAATCGCATCGAGTGGAGCTTCCGTCAAATTGTGTGTAAATTCGATCAGGCGGCGACCTTCTCCTCTCCCGTCGTGACCTGCACGCCATCGCTGTAGGTTGCTCCATCGGCAACCTCTGCCAGCTTGTCAGGCGCGTTGAGTTTGCGGAAATTCTTTTCGGCGACCAGCAGCATTCTCCATATCACGGCGGTCGCATTCTCGACCTTCTTGAATCGCTTCGCTGCAGTCGTGCGTAGTCGCACGACCGCGAAAGGAGACTCGACGATGTTGGTCGTGCGGAGATGGAGCCAGTGCTCTTTTGGAAAGCTGTAAAAGGTGACCATGCGCTCCCAGTCATGGTCGAGCAGTGCCGCAGCCTTTTGGTGTTTCTCGCCGCACCAGTCCTGAAACTCCTTCTTGCGTCGCTCAGCATCGGCCCGTGTTTCAGCTCTTGGAATGGCCGTCACAAGGCGTCGCGCGACTTCCTGATCCTTCTGGTTGATCCGGTCCAGGACATTCATCACGCGGTGATTCCAACACCTCTGTTCCCGGGCGTCTGGGAACACGTTCGCCAGCGCCCCCCAGAGCCCCAGATGACCGTCGCCCATCACGAGGCGCGGACAGTTCATGCCGCGTCGTTTCAAGTCTCGCAGAATTGCCGACCAGGCTTCAGTCGACTCGCGGTGCCCGGCCTCAACGGTCAACACGGTCTTGGTGCCGTCGCGTAGACCCGCAATGATCGTCAATAGGGCCGCCTTCTCGCGCTCAAGGCCCGCTTTCACATAGACTCCATCGCACCACAGATATACGACGTCGACCCCGTGCAGGGAGCGGTGGCGCCACTGCTCATACTCTGCCTGCCATTTCGTCTTCAGACGCGCGATTGTACTCGCTGACAGAGGGGCGTCGTCGCCGAGCAGGCCCCGGAGAGCAAGCTCGAAATCCCCGAGCGAGAGGCCATGCAGATAAAGTTCGGGGAGCGCGTCCCCAAGCTCCTGGCTGCGCTTCTTAAATAGGGGAAGAACCTTACTCTCAAATCGTTCCTCCAGCCCACGTATACGTGGCCGGCGAACCTCGACGGTCCCGCTACTCATGGTGAGCTTACGAGGCTTGGCGTAGCCGTTACGCGAACCTTCCTGTGGGGCGACCCCATCACGCCGCTCGTACCGGTCGCGGCCAAGAAAGGCCGAAACCTCTTGCTCAAGTATTTCCTGGATGAAGCCCTGGACCTTCGACCGGACCATCGTTTCGAGGTTATCCCAAGTGATGATTGACACGTCCGTTACGTCTGTGGTGTTCTGTTTCATGGTGGTGTATTCCTTTCACCGGGCGGCAACCCGGAGGTTTGGTTTGGTTATCGAAAGGATACACCGCCTTTTTCGTTTTTACACACCTTTTGAGGCTACCTC
>JAWLHK010000007.1:0-221451 GCA_041690355.1 bacterium
AATGCATCTGGCTGAGATTGGGGCCCTTGCGCGAGGCCAGATACGGGCGGCGGTTCATGGCGTGTCCTCTCGGTATGAAAAAGGTCGGTCCGGAAACGCATTGAAACGACCGCAGACGGTCGGGCAGAACCGGATCGTTCCGCACACGGGGGCGAGCGGAACAAGGACATATTCTACACTATTGGACCGCTTCGCAGCAGAAGGCACGGAGGCTTTTCTGTTATTCTGTTCGGCATGACTCTGTCGTCTGGCGCCCTTGCCGTCGCCGCGCTTCTTCATCTTGCGCCCGCCGAGGCCCCGATCACCGGAACCACCGGCCAGACTGTCGAGTCCTCTGCCCCACTCGACGACGGTTTCGCTCCGGCTCCGGCCACGGGTGAGACGGCGGCCCCGATCGACGAACTCGCCGACGGCGTCACCGCCCCTGTCACGGCGCCCACCGAGGTCATCGATCGCGCCTGGCGCGCCCGGCTCGGCATCACTCTCAGCCTGGCCGAGGGAAACACGAGCACCCGCAACTACGGCCTGACCGCCGATGTGCGCAAGGAAGAGATCCTCTGGTTTTTCAACGGCGACGCCTTCGTGTTGTACGGTCTGACACGCACCCCCTCGCGGGTACCGAATCCCGAAGGAGCCACGCCGCAGGAGCGGGCCGGCGTGCCGGGAACCGAGTTTCAGGAGACGGCGAACGCCTGGTCGCTGCGCACCAAGTACGGCCGGTACTTCGGACATGCCCGCGTTCAGTACCTTTTTGCCGCCCCCGCAATCGAAAGCGACTTCTTTCGCGGATTCTGGTGGCAGCGGGTCGTCCAGGCAGGGTACGGACGCAAGATCGAGACCGACGGTTTTCTGATGAAGGCCGAAATCGGGCCCGACTTCACCGAAGAACGCCAGGTGACGCACTTCACGCGCAGCCGCCTTTCGCTGGCCGTCAACGCGTCGGCCGAGTACCAGCTCAACAGCAAGGTGACCCTGCGCGAAGAGCTGTCACACATTCGCGACATCGCCTCGAACGAGGTCGACCTGAAGCCCTTTCACGAGTACCGCACCCGCAGCAAAACCGACGTCGTCGTCACGCTGACCGATGCGTTCAGCCTCGCCATTGGCGTTCTGACCGAGCACACCTCCGACCCGGTGCCCGGCGCCCATCCGCTCGACGTCAAGACGACGGCGGCGCTCACCTACAGTCTGCTGTAGCGCAACCCGGCCCGGTCTTCCTGTCCCCCGGCGCTCTCCCCTCCGAAGCGGCATCCCTCACGCGCGGGCACTCCCTTTTGATACGATGGCTGTCTCCATGACAACCATGGCAACGGGCGGATTTGACGCAAAGGGCCGGCGCGCCGCATTGGCAGAAGGCGGGTTCGCCGCCGTCTGGGTCGCGCTGACGACCGGCCCGTTTCTCGCCGGTTTCGCCGTCGCGCTGCAGGCCGGCGCCTTCGTACAGGGACTGCTCGTTTCCCTCCCCTTTCTGGCCTCGACGGCGCAGCTTGCCGGGGCATGGGCCGTCGAAGTGAAGGGACTCCCGCGCCGGACCACGGCCATCCGCGGGTTTCTCGTCAGCCGCTTCGCCTTTGTCCTGCTCGCCGTCGCCGGCGCCGCGCTGCTCCCCGCCTACGGCCCAGCAATGCTCATGGCCACCCTGATACTGGTCGCCGTGTCGCACCTCGCGCACCACTTCGGCCACGTGGCCTGGCTCAGCCTGCTCAGTAACGGCGTCCCCGCCGCGGGCCGGGGCGGGTTCTTCGGCGCCCGCAATCTGCTCGCCGGAACGGTTTCAGTCGCCTTCACAGCCGCCGGCGGCCTCGTCGCCGGGTTCGACTTCGGCCGTCCCGCTGCTGAACACACGGGCTACCTGATACTCTTCGCGACGGCGGCCGTCCTCGGCATGTCGGGCGTGAGCGCGATCCGCCGCATCCCCCCCGAGCCGCGCCCGCCCGCGGCCGCGCGGCCCGCCCTGAGCCAGTCGGTGCGCCAATGTCTGCGCGATCGGGACTACCGGCGATTCCTCGTCTTCTATCTCTGCTGGATGGGGGCCGTCTACATCGCGTCGCCCTTCTTCAACTTTTACTTTCTCGATGCCATGCGGCTCGACATCGGTTTCGTGGCCCTGGCGCAGACGGCGTCGACCTTCGCGGCCCTGACGACCGTGCGCATCTGGGGGAACATGGTCGACCGCTTCGGCTGCAAGCCGATCCTCACGGTAACCCTCAGCGTGGCCACCCTGATTCCCCTCGTCTACACCTTCACGACGCCGGCGAATATCCACGCCGTCGCCCTCGGTATGCAGGCGCTGAGCGGAGCCGTGTGGTCGGGACTCAGCCTGGCCGGATACAACTTTCTCCTGAAGCTCGCCCCCGAACGCAACAACGCAACCTACCTTGCGACCTTCGGAACTCTTTCGGGGCTGGCGAGCGGTCTGGCGCCGCTGGCGGCCGGGGCTGCGAGCCATGCCTTCGACGGCATGGCGTGGACGCTGGCCGGCATCGAGATGGGGCGCTACCAGCTGCTCTTTCTGGCGTCGTTTGTCGCGCGCGGCGCGGCCGCGATGCTGCTCATGCGGATTCCGGAACCGGCGGCCCGATCGGCGGTCGACGTCGTGCGCGCACTGGGCACCTGGCGTACGCTCTTCAGCATCACGGGTCTGGATCTGGTCTACAGCTACGTGCTCGCGCCGATCTACCGGCGGTTCGGGGGACGGCCGGTACAGGAGGACGGCGCGGCGGGCACAGAGACACAGCGGAAAACGACCCCGGTCTAGGAACGGGGAACCGCGGAGAAGTCCAGCGTGCTCAGAGGTCGATTTCGGGGAAGGATTCCACGCGAACCTGAATCGGCACGCCGGGCGCGAGGCCGAGAATGCGGCGCGCGGGGCGCAGCGTGGCATTTCCCTCGATCATGATCAGGCGCAGGATACGCTGGGCCAGCGGATCGCTCGGCACCAGATGGGCCGCATTCACGAGCGGCCCGGTATCGTCGGCGTCGAACGCCGTCACCGGCAGGTAGAAGCAGTCGCCGTTCCACGTCCGATCCTGAATCAGATCGGCGAAGAGGCAGGCCTCGACCTGCACCGCCCGGCCGTTGCGCCGCTGGATGACCAGCTCGAAGCGCCGCTCGACCCGGGTGCGTTCGCCCAGGTCCATCTGCTCCAGCCGGATGCTGCCCGCCACGAGCATCGTTTCGCGGGCCGCCGCCCCATTTCCCCCCGGACCGGGCCCCTGCAGCGCGAGCAGCAGGGCGGTCGCCGCCAGTATTCCCGCCATGGGACCATTCTGCGGCCGGTCTTGCCAAATTGTCAAGACGGCGGGAGAGAATCCGCCGGGTTCCGGCGCCGCCGCCTATTTCACGAGCCCCAGCTCGACGCGCGCGGCCGTGAGGTAGTTGATATGCGTGGTGCCGGCCCCGAGTTCGAGCAGCTTGGCGTCACGGGCGAGCTTGGCGATGTGGTACTCCTCCATATAGCCGTATCCGCCGTGGATCTGGATGGCCTTCATGGCGCAGTCGACCGCCATCTGCGAGGCATAGGCCTTCGATGCGGTGATGAAGGCCGCGTCGCGGATCCCCTTCTTCTGCATCCAGGCCAGCCGGTAGACGATGTTCTCGACGTTCCGGTACTTCACGTACATGTCGGCAAGATCGAGCTGGATGGCCTGAAACTCGCCGATGGAACGCCCGAACTGCCGCCGATCCAGCGCATAGGTCTTCGAGCGCTCGTAGCACTCTTCGATGATGCCCCAGGCCATGGCCGGAATCCCCGAACGCTCATTACCCAGCGATTCCTTCGTATCCTGCCGGCCTTCGCCCTTTTCAACGCCGCCGAGCAGGTTCGCGCGGGGCACGCGCACGTTGTCGAAGAACAGCTCGCCCGTGGGCGAGTCCTTCATTCCCATTTTGTGGAACGGTTGGCCCTGGGTGAACCCCGGCATGCCCTTCTCGAGGATGAACGTCGAGACCGGCATCTGCTCGCGCGGCTGCCCCCGGTCGACTTTGGCGTAAACGATGAAAATGTCGGCGTAGGGTCCGTTCGTGATGAACGTCTTCTGGCCGTTGAGGATGTAGTCGTCGCCGTCGGGGACGGCAACGGTGCGCATGGAGCCGAAGGCGTCGCTTCCCGCGCCGGGCTCGGTCAGGCACCAGGCGCCGATCTTCTCGAAGGAGGTCAGCGCGAGCGCGTACTTCTCCACCTGGTCTGCCGTCCCTTTGGAGAGGACGGCCGCGCCGGCAAGCCCGGCCGACACGCCCCAGCTCGTCACGAAACCCGGCGAACAGCGGCTGAGCTCCTTGGTGACGACCGCCATCATCATCGGGTTGCCCGCATCGCCCATGATATCCTTCATGCCCACCGCGCCGGCGGCCGCCCCGCCCGCCTCCTTCTCGCGCAGCTTGCGAACCCGGCTCTCGACCGACATCTTCGCCATCTCGCCCAACCCCATCGAGGCCGAGAGATCGCGCATCAGATCGTAGGGGAGGAGTTCGCCGGATTCCAGCTGCGGCAGCGCCGGGCGCAGTTTGCGCTCGCACCACTGGCGCACCATATCCTGGATCATCACGGCCATTTCCGAAAGTTCGAACGACATCGCGCACCCCTGAGAGAAGAAAGCGCCCGGCGGCATGGCGGGCATGGCACAAGTATATCCGGAACGCTCCCCTTTTGTCTACCGCTCGGTAGGCTGCAGAAGCAGGGGGGGCTCAGGTCTGACGGAGCGGGAAGATCGATTCTCCGCGTGCCCGCCGCCGGTTCTCCTGGTGGAGCTGACCGCAGGCGGCGAGCACGTCGCGGCCGCGGCTTTTGCGGATGAAGACGTGCATGCCCGCGGCCCGCAGCCGGGCGTGAAAGGCGAGCACGGCCGCATCGTCAGGGCGCAGGTAGGGAGACCCAGGATGCGCGTTGAAGGGGATCAGGTTCACCCGGCCCGGGACTCCTTCGAGAAGGCGGATGAGGTCGTCGGCGTCGGCCGCGGCGTCGTTCAGTCCGCCCAGCATGACGTACTCGAACATGACGGTGTGATGGTTCCCCCGTGTAGCGCTCCACTCCCGGATCCAGGCGAGCACGTCGCGGATCGGCCACGCTTTTTCTACCGGCATTACGGCGAGCCGCTTCTCCGGGTTCGGGCCGTTCAGGCTGAGGGCGAGCCGCACGGTCGTTTCGGCGAGAAGCCGCTGCATCGCCGGCAGCAGGCCGCTCGTGCTCACGGTGATGCGCCGGGCCGGAAAGCCGACGCCGAAATCGTCGGTCAGAATCGAGAGGGCGGCGAGCACATGATCCAGATTGTGCAGCGGCTCGCCCATGCCCATGAAGACGATGTTCGTCAGCGGCGGAATGCCGGGTATGCCCTCGACCTCGCGGCGCACCCGCTTGAACTGGCCCACGATCTCGGCGGGCGTAAGGTGGCGGATGAGCCCCATCTTGCCGGTGAAGCAGAAATCGCAGGCCATGGCGCAGCCGACCTGCGACGAGATGCAGAGCGTGGCGCGGGTGTCGTCGGGGATGTAGACGGCTTCGACGGTGCGATCGTCCTCGAGCCGCAGCAGATACTTGATGGTTCCGTCTTCGGCGGGCCGGGATTCGGCGACCGCGGGGAGCGGGGCCAGATCGTAGGCGGCACGCACGCGGGCAATCTGCCACGCGGGCGCCTCGACGGCGTCCCAGTCTGGCGCACCGCGCCCATGCACTTCGCGAAAGATGCGGCGGGCCTGCGCAAGCGTCAGACCGAACCGGGAGCGGGCCTCCTCGAGCCAGCCGTCGCGCGAAAGATTGTCGAAATAGGGGTGCATGTGTCGGTGGTCATTGTAGCCTGCGCGCGAAGACGAAAAAAGCCTGCCCGCGCGGCGCGGGCAGGCTTCGATGCATGGGCCGTACGAGGGTCAGAGCACGGTCACGAACCCCGTCTCGTCGGTGATCGTCACCTTACCCGTCGCGTCGACCGAGACCTGGTAGACGGACTTGCCGCCCGCGTCGTCGTAGACCGTCACGGTGCCCGTGCCCGATCCGTCGGCCGCGAACGTGAAGGTCCCTTCTTCGTCCGGGTTCTGGGTCGTGTCCTTGAAATCCTTCTCGTACGCCTGACGCGACGTGCCGTCGGGGTAGTAGGTCATCTCGACGGTGGCGCTGTCGCCCAGGACGTTATAGACCTCGAGCGTGACCTGGTGCTGCGTAGCCGCTTCGACGACCGTCAGGCGGCCCGTGATGACGGTGTCGTCCCGATCGGTGTGCGTGAATTCTGCGGTCAGCGTGTTGCCCACGACACGGATGCTCGGAACGTCAAGTTCGGTCGTCTCGCCGTCGCGGAAGGTGATGATGCGGTGATAGGTACCGTTGCCGGCGTTGCGGCGCCAGATGCCTTCTTCGAACACGGTGTCGATGACATGCGGTTCGGGAAAGGTGGTGGTGACTTCGTACGCGCCCGACGAGAGGTTCACCGAGCCTTCGCGTTCGAAGCCGTCCCGGCCGGCGGCGGCGATCGAGATGTTCGTGCCGTCCGACTCGACGTGCATCGTGTCGGCCTTGCCGTCGGCATAGTAGCGGTTTCCGTCGAACGTGCCGATGTCCTTGCCCGTGATGACGGCCACTTCGGTCGTCATCGTCACGTCGCCGGCCGCATGGGTGATCGTGCGCCGCGCCTCGCCCTGGCTCATGTCCTGGCCGTCGGTCAGCGGGGTCTGCGGAGTCACTTCAGCCGTTACGACGGTGCCGTTGCGCATCGTCACGACGTGCTCGTAATGAGCGTACTTGCGCGGCTTCGTGGGCTTCTCGAAGTCGCCCCCGAAGTCGACGATCAGCTCGCCGACCACCGATTCGCGCTCGTCGTTGGCGGGAAAATTGCGCGTGTTGACCACGTGGCTCCAGCCGTCGAGCACGTTGCCGTCGGTCGCGGCGCCGGCATACTCGAGCTCTTCGACATGCAGCGTGCCGTTGCCGCCGTCCTTATACTGGATCGCGGCGTCGACCTGGTAGTAGATGTAACCGCCGTTGCCGTCGCAGGTATACTTCAGCGTGATCTCGGCGCTCTTCTCGTCGGCGATGGCCGCGTAATCGTTCTTCGGGAACGTCACGCTGCCGGCGCTCAGGCACAGCTCGCCGAACATCGGCCGCAGCCCGGGGGCCGCGCTCATGGCCGGGGCCAGGCCGAAGCCGCCGCCGGTTTCGAGGCCCGGCGCCAGCGATTCAATGCCGCCGGCGAGGCCTTTGATCTCCAGAATGCCGCTCGTCAGATCGCGGGCAAAGACGTTCACGAGCCCCTTCTCGAGGGCGCCCTGATGGCGTTCCAGCGCATCCTGGATCAAATCGCCGCAGCCGGTGACGCCGGCCAGCAACGCAACGCCAAGTACCATTCCCTTTTTCACGTGGACCTCCCTTTGAGGATCAAATGCAGCAGGCTCGAAAGCCCTTGCCCGTGCAGTCAGCAAGAAGCATACCAAATGAGCGGCCGGCGTGCGACCACCGGGGGAACCATGGGTTTTGTGACGGTCCGCACAGGCTCCGGATGCCGTATGAAGACGGCGGCTGACATGGATGTCATGGCAGCTGGTAGCCGGGCCGTGGTCTTACGACGCCCTGGCGAGCGGGAACTCGGCGCGGGCCCGGTAGACAGAACCGCCGCGCTGCAGGGTACTCTCGAACAGCACGAAGCGGTCGAGGGGGAACCGGGTGCCCCGCAGGCGGCCGGCAAGCTCCGCGGGAAGCGCAATGCCCCGGCTGCGATCCGGAAAGCGGGCGAGCGTGTAGTGCACCTTGAAGGGGCGTTGCTCCGGGGCGAAGCCGAGGGCCAGCGCCGCCTGCTCGAGGCCGCTCTGCAGTGCGAGAACCTGCGGATCCGCCTTGCCCTCGACCCAGAGGACGCGGGGGCGTCTGGGCGTCGGCGCCAGCACGAGCCCGCCCAGCTCGATGGTTCCGGCCGTGACGCTCGCGGCCGCCGCCTGCGCCCGCTCCCGCAGCGCCTCGACGTCGGTCTGGGCGGCGTTGCCGAGAAACCGCAGGGTCAGGTGAATTCCTTCGGGGCGCACCCAGCGCAGGCGGTGTCCGAGATTCCGCAGATCCGTCTGCAGGGCGATCAGGGCCTCGTGGACGGCCGGGGGCGGAGCGGCCGCGAAGAACAGCCGCAGGGGGGTCACCCCTGCCCTCCGGCGCGGGCGAGCAGCCAGCGGCGCAGGCGGTCGAGCGCGGTGGCCGCGGTCAGCCGCCGCACTTCGTCTCTCCCGAGCGGTCCGAAGCGGAACTCGCGTACTTCGGCACCGTCGCGGTCGCCCCAGCCGATGTAGACCAGGCCGACGGGGCGTTCTTCGGTGCCGCCGCCGGGTCCGGCGATGCCCGTGACGGCGATGGCCACGTCGGCGCCCGACTTCTCGAGTGCACCCTGCAGCATCTCTTCGCAGGTCTCGGCCGAGACCGCCCCGTGCTCCCGGAGCGTCTCGTGGCTTACGCCGAGCCGGCGGATCTTGGCGTCGTTGCTGTACGTGACGAAGCCTTCGAGAAACCAGGCGCTGCTGCCGGCAACGGCGGTGATCTGCGAACCGATCATCCCCCCGGTGCAGCTCTCGGCGAGCGCCAGCTTGAGCCCCGTGCGGCCGAGCAGCTCTCCCACGGCGGCCTGCAGGCTGTTCTCTCCGAATCCGTAGACGCGATCGCCGAGCCGGCGCGCCGCTTCGCGGGCAAGATCCTCGGCGGCCTGTTCGGCGGCGGCGGCCTCTTCCCGTTCCACTTTGAAGAACACGCGCACTTCGGGAAAGCTGACCAGGTACGCGATTTCGACGCCGGCGATCCCGTCGGCAATTCCCTTGAGCAGCTGGTTGACGCCGCTTTCGGTGTGCCCGAAGATGCGCAGCTCGCGGATGGCCCGGAAGCTCGCGCGCGGAAACCGCTCTGTCAGCAGCGGCAGCAGCGTCTGCTCGACCATGGCCATCATTTCGCGCGGCACACCGGGAAACGTCGCGACAAGCCGCCCCTCCCTTTCTGCCAGATAACCCACGGCCGAGCCGACGGGGTTCAAGATGGGCATGCTCCCCGCCGGAAAGTGAGCCTGCTTGATGTTTTCGGGCGGCAGGTCGAACCCGCGTTCGCGGAACCGGGCCTGGATGCGCGTCCACGTCGGCTCGTGCACCGTGGTGGGCCTCCCCGCCCACCGGGCAACCGCTTCGGTCGTCAGGTCGTCGGTCGTCGGCCCGAGGCCGCCGGTGGTGATGACGAGCGGCGCGCGCTCCGAGAGCTCCTCCAGGCTGCGCGCGATGTCGTCAACGTTGTCGCGGCAGTGGCGGATCTCGAGGACGCGGAAGCCGATGCGATCGAGCGCGAGGCTGATCCACGCCGAGTTGGTGTCCAGCTTCCCCTCGAGCAGCTCGTCGCCGATGGTGAGGATGCAGGCCCGCATGCGCCCGCTACTTGCCGAGGCCCATCGTCTTGGCGATGATTTCGTTCATGATCTCGGTCGTCCCGCCCCCGATGGGGAGCAGGCGGGCGTCGCGCGACATGCGTTCGACCAGCGTCTCGCGCATATAGCCCATGCCGCCGAACAGCTGCACGGCGTCGTAGGTCACCTCCATGGCGACATCCGACGAGAAGTTCTTGGCCATGGAGACTTCCTGTACCAGGTACTCCCCTTTCCGGAGGCGGTCGGCAATCTGATAATTCAGCGCCTTGGCGGCCGCGACGCGAGTGGCCATGTGGGCGAGTTTGTGGCGGGTCACCTGGAATCCCGACAGCGCACGGCCGAACGCCTTGCGCTCGCCGACATAACGGACCGCCTCTTCAAGGCAGATTTCGGCCGTGGCGTGGCCGATGACCGCCAGCGTGATGCGCTCGCCCTGAAAGTTCTGCATGACGGCGAGAAAGCCAGAGCCCTCATCGCCGATGCGGTTTTCGACAGGAACGCGCACGTCGTCGAACGCGAGTTCGGCCGTATCGCTGGCCCGCCAGCCGGTCTTCTTCAGGGCGCGGCTCACCGTGAAGCCGGGCATCCCCTTTTCGACCACGAAAAAGGTCAGCCCGCCGTGCGGATCGGCCCCCGTGCGCGCGAGGACGGTCACGTAGTCGGCCCGCACGCCCGAGGTGATGAACATCTTGGAGCCGTTCAGCACATAGCTGTCGCCCTCGCGCACCGCGCGCGTGGTGACGCCGGCGACGTCGCTCCCCGTGCCCGGCTCGGTGACGCCCAGGGCGGCAATCTTCTCACCGGCGAGCACCGGCGGCACGAAGCGCCGTTTCTGTTCCTCGGTCCCCACGGCGAGAATGGGCGGCAGGGCGATGCCCATCGAGCCGAGGCCGACCGCGACGCCGGTGCTGCCGCCGCGCAGCAGGGTCTCGGTTGAAACGATGGCGTGAAAGACATCGCCGCCTCCGCCGCCGTACTCTTCGGGGAAGTAGGCATTGAGGATGCCCGCTTCGGCGGCCTTGCGATACAGCTCGACGGGAAAACTCTCGTCTTCTTCCCACTTCTCGGCGTGCGGACGGATTTCCTTCTCGACGAACCTGCGACAGGTTTCGCGGAAGGCGCGGTGGCTGTCGTTCAGAAAGGCTTCAATCATAAGGCACCAGTATACTCGGGGGGTAAAGCGCACCGCCATTCCGGGCGGTCCATCCTCTCGCCCAATGGCGAAATCCGGGGGGCCTGCCCTACTCGAACATCGAGACGTCGCCCTTGCCGTGGCGCACCACGACCGGCACGTCGCTCGTGAAGTCGATGACCGAACTCTCGTCGAACTGCACGAAACCACTGTCGAGAATCGCGTCGAGCACCTTGCCCATGGCATCGTCAATCTGCTCTGCGCTGGCCAGGGGTTCTTCGCCCTCAAAACCGGCCGTCGTATTGACGAGCGGATGCCCCAGCTCTTCGACGAGCATGCGCGGCGCCGAGTGGTCGGGCACGCGAATCCCCACCGTCTTGCGCTTGCCCGTAATCATGAAGCGCGGCACGACCGGCGTCGCCGGCAGGATGAAGGTATAGGGGCCCGGCAGCAACCGCTTCATGGCCCGGTACGCCTGGTTGTTCACCACGGCATACTCCGCCACGTTCGACAGGTCGGCGCAGATGAAGGACAGCTGATGGTTCCGCGGCAGCCGCTTCATCTGGTAGATGCGCTCGATGGCCCGCTTATCGAAGAGATCGCAGCCGAGACCGTAGGCGGTGTCGGTGGGATACGCGATGACGCCCCCGTTACGCAGCACCTCGACGGCCCGCCGGATGTGACGGGGCGACGGGTGATAGTGATCGATCTGCAACGTGAGCGCCATGAGAAACGCGGGGTAAACGCAGGGTAACGCGGGTCCGGCGGGAGCGTGGTGAAGCCCGCCGGACCGCAGATTCCATTATTGACGCAGAATGACGACTTCGGCGACCCCGTCGCCGCTCACCGTCTGATCGCCCACCTGAAAGGAGAACGATCCGGGGTGCCGGTAGAGCATGGGGTTGGCGACGAACGTCTTGATCAGCGTGCGCTCGAACATGTTGAAGTCATCGGCCGCATTCTGGCTCTGCAGCAGCTCGCCGAGCTTGATGGTGCCGGTAACCGGCTTGCCGCCGTCGTCGGCCTTGATCGTCCAGGCGGCCGGATAGGTGTACTTGTTCGCCTTGTCGTGCCGTTCTTCGGCGCCGGTCAGCGTCACCTGCGTGGCGCGCGCGATGACCTTGTCTCCCTTGGTCAGCACGAGCGTCGCCATCGGCTTCTTCCCGAGCGACTCGGGGGTGAAGAAGACGAGGAAGTTCACGCCGTCTTCCTGCGAGAAGCCGCGAAAGGAGTAGAGACGATCAGCCATCTTGTGCGCCGGGTAATCCTGGAGCGAATGGTCCATGTAGCCCGGGCCGTTGAGCGCCGTCTTCTTCTTGCCCTCGCTCATCGTGCCGGTAACGGCCACGCGCGGGCCGGCGATGTTGAGCTGATAGAACTCGTCGTCGGGATAGATCGTGCGCCCCGGCCGGACGCCTGCAACGACCGGTTTAACGTTAAGATCGAGCTCGACCCCGTCCTGGCGGATGCGGATGACCCAGTCGCCTTCTTGGGACCTGATGAAGCTGTCGCCCATCTTGAGATGGAGGGTCTTGGTCGAGAACTTGACCTCGTCATCGTCGAACTTGGACTTGATGAACCTGGGCTTGGCGCCTGGGCGCAGAATGGTCGTCTCAACGACGCCGTTGCCGTCAGACCAGGGCTCCATGTTCGTGACCCCGAAGTGCAGAAAGACCCACAGGCCCGCTTCGCCCTGCACCATGAGATACCAGCTTTCGGTATACCCTTCGGGCTTGAGCGGGTGCACGGCGATGTCGGCGTCGGACACCGGCTGCCAGTCTCCTTCGAAGATTCTCAGCTTATCCGCCGCCGAGGCAGCGGCCGCTCCGGTCACGACCGACAGGGCGACTCCTAACCAGACAGTTAATTTGCGCATGGACGTTCTCCCTGGCTGTTTGCGCGGCGCCCCCCTCAGCGGGGTGCCGGCAGCGCTTCGATGATTTCGACGAGCCGGTGCTCTTGACCGACGCTCATGAGGTGGATTCCCTTGCAGTGCGGCCGCAGCTGCTCGACGAGCTCGACGCCGATGTGCACCCCTTCCTGCTCGGGGTCGGCGGCGGCTTCGAGCCGCGCAATCGTCTCGTCGGGTATCCGGATGCCCGGAATGGACTTGTTGATGAACCGGGCGCTTTTGGCGGAACGGAGGTAGAGCACCCCCGCCAGAATCGGCAGGTCGAAGCGGGCGGCTTCGCGCGCGAACGCGGCGAACTGCCCGGCGTCGTAGACGGCCTGCGTCTGAATGAACCGGGCCCCGGCGGCCACCTTGCGCTCGAGCCGGCGCATCTCGGCGTCGAGGTTGGGAACGTTGGGGTTGATGGCCGCGCCGGCGAAGAACCCGGTTTTCCCCTTCAGCTCCTTGCCGGCGTGATCGTGGCCGGCGTTCAGCTCGCCGATGATCCGCAGCAGCTGGCTCGACTCCATGTCGAAGACCCCCTTGGCGTCGGGGTGGTCGCCGACCTTGACCGGATCGCCGGTCAGGGCGAGCACGTTCTCGATGCCCATGACCCAGGCGCCCAGCAGATCGGACTGCAGCGCGATGCGGTTGCGGTCGCGGCAGACCAGCTGGGCGATCGGCTCGATGTTCTCCTGGCGCAGTACGAGCGAGCCGGCGATCGAGCCCAGCTTGACCAGCGCGCGCTGGTTGTCGGTCACGTTGACCGCGTGCACCTTGCCGGCGAACGCGCGCGCCTTGCGGCGGAAGTCATCGACATCCGTCCCCTTGGGGGGACCGATCTCGGCCGTCAGAACAAATTCGCCCGCGGCGAGGGCATCAGAAAGTCGGCTCACGGTTTCCGGGGTGACTACGGGTTACAAAGAAGCCCTTGAGTCTACCATGAGGCCTCGGGGGCCATCAATGCGGGCGCCCGACGAACATAAGCGCGCCCCGCAACGGCATCAGCCGAAGGGGACGACCTCGACCGGCAGGCCGCGGTCGCCGAAGCGCGCCCGTGCGTCCCCCTCGCGGATACCGATTTCCAGCAGGTCGCCGCTCCCCCAGTAGGCGATGGGCTCGCCCGGGGCGGCGTCGGCAAACGTGGTCCCCAGCCTGACCGGGCGAAAGTTGACGCTCACGGCGACTCGTTCGGGCTTGTCGACGATGCGCCGGTTGATGTTCGTGATCAGGTTGCCGAAGCGGTCGACGTGAATGACCTCCCCCTTGATCAGGTTCCCGATCCGGCCGGCCATCGGCAGGGCGATGCGCACCGGATCGGAAATCGATTCGGCGACGGCGTCGAGCGGCCGGCCTGTGGCCAGGTGGGCGGCTACCGGGGCGAAGACGTCGCGCCCGTGAAAGGTGGGCGACGCCCCCTCGAATTGCTCTGCGCGAATGGCGAACCACCGCGTGTCGGCCGGGAGAACCGCTGAAAGGATGCCGTTGTCGGCGCCGACGTGCACCTGCCCGCGACCGAGCGCCACCAGGCCGCGCCGTTTCGATCCGACCCCGGGATCGACGACCAGAAGATGCACGGCGCCCTCGGGAAACCGGCCGGCAGCGTTGCGGAGCGCCAGCACGGCCGCCGTCCGATCCCAGGGCGGGATATCGTGCGCGATGTCGACGAGCGGGATGCTCGGCGCCCGGGCACTGAGCACCCCTTTCATCGCGCCGACATAGCCGTCTGCGGTTCCGAAATCGGTGGTCAGGGTAATGAGCGGCGCGTTGGGCACGGGGGCTGACTTTCTGCGAGGTGCGGGGCGATGGGGCGTCCGGCAGCCGAAGCCGGAAAAGGTACGGGGGCAAAGCGGGACGCAAAGACCTGCCCGGCGGAATATTCTAGCGCCATGCCGAGCGGACTGTCAATGCCGTCGGCGCCGCATCGGAAGCGGTTCTGCGCAGTGGCGCCGTTGGAGACAAGCGGGTTTATACTGGCAGCAGGGGGGAGGTCGTAACCCATGCCGCACAGGAGGGTCGGAGGATGCTCGAATCGTCAGAAACAGATGTGCCGTCCCACCTGCCCGCCGGCTCCCTCCCGCGGGACGCCGGCCTCTGGGTCACCCTCGTACTCATGCTCGCCGGCACCCTTCTGCTCTCGCTCATGAGCGACGAAGCGGCATCCCGGCAGCCGCTCGAGGCGATGCCTGCCGCCGCCGGCCTCGATCCCTGACCCGCATCCCCGTCGGCGCCATCGCAACGCCCGGTTCCGCCCGATGTGGCGCTTCGCCCGCGCCGCGGGTACCGTAAATCGGACATGAAAACGGGGATTGTACTCATCGGCTTCATGGGCGCGGGCAAGTCGACCATCGGGCGTGCGCTCGCCCGGCGCCTGCACCTGCCGCTCATCGATACCGACCGGTTCATCGAACGCAAGACGCAGCGCACGATTCCCCAGATCTTTGCCCAGGACGGCGAAGATGCCTTTCGCGCCATGGAGCAGCTCGCCCTGCAGGAGCTCGCCGAGCGCAAACCGGCCGTGATCGCGACCGGCGGCGGCATGGTCATGCGCGACGAGAACTGGCCGCTTCTGCGGCGGCTGGGGACGATCGTCTACCTGCGTGGCGATCCCGATGCGCTCTTCGAGCGGGTGAGCCGGCATCCGACGCGTCCGCTGCTGCAGACCCCCAACCCGCGCGAAACCTTCGATCGGCTGCTTGCTCAGCGCACGCCGATATACACGCGCGCCGATCTGACGGTTGACACGACGGGCATGGAATCGCCGGCGGTCGCCGAGCGGATTCTCAAGCTCATGCGGGAGCGTTCGGGCGCCTGACCGAAGCAAAGAACAGTCCCAGCAGCACCAGCGCGACGACCGGGAACGTCGCAGGCCGCAGCAGGCGCCGCAGCGCCCCGAGAACGAGGTCGGCCCCCGTGGGCGCGGCCAGGAGCACTTCCTGCGTGACCGGCTGTTTCAGCAGGTCGAGCAGTGAATACTGCCAGGCGACTCGGCCGCCCGAGACGCGGCCGTTGGTCTCGAGCACGCCCAGGGGTGTTTCGAGCTCGAACACGAATGGGGCGCTGTCGAGAATGCCCGCGATGCCCATGCGGTTTTCGCGAAGCATGGCTGCGAATTCCGGATCCCGCGCGGCGGTCGTGAAGTCGAGCCGACGCCGGTAGCGCAGGCTGCCGTCGTCGAGGCGTTCGACCGTGAACGTCTGCCCCTGAAACGCCGGCGAACCGCCGACGTCGAGGCTTGTCACGTCGTCGACGGCGAGATCGTTGATGTAATGACGGCGGCCCGGCGTCGAGCCCTCGGTATGCCGCTCGAGGCGGACGCCGGGCGGCAGCGACGCCCGCAGGGCCTCTTCGCTCAGGAGCAGCGCGAACGTATCCATGGCCGGGCTGCGCCCCATCATCTGCAGAAAGCTCGGGGCAGCGCGTAGACGCAGTTCGATCGAGGCCGAGCCATCGCGGGCGATGACGATACGTTCCGTATAGTCGATGCACGCGCTCAGGAGAAGCGCGAGCCCGACGGCGAGGGCAGAGAATCGATGGCGTTGCGGCATTAGAGAAAACAAAAAAGCGTCGCCCGCGGGAAAGCGGGCGACGCGAAGCGAAACCGGAATTACAGCGAAGCGCGGAACTTCGGAGCCGGCTTGAAGGCCACCGTCTTGCTGGCCTTGATCTTGATCGGCTGCTTCGTCTGCGGGTTGATGCCCTTGCGCGCAGCGCGCTTCCGAACCGTGAAGGTGCCGAAGCCGGGCAGGGAGAAACGCGAATCCTTCTTGATCGCCTTCTTCAGTTCCGCGAAAACGGCGTCGACGACATCCGAAACCGCCTTCTTCGAAACACCCTTGTTCGCCTTCGCAATGTTGGCAACCAGTTCAGCCTTGGTCATACTTTTCTCGCTCCTTGTTTTGACCGGATCTGCCGGTCCTGAGAGGGTTGGGGGGAAAATGATTAGTAGGTTTTAGTCAATTCCCCGACGTTTGTCAAGTAGACCGGCAAGGGACTATTCCGCATGGCCAGAAGAAATGCCGTGGGCGCGGTGCCGCGCGGCGGCTTATAATGTGGAAATGCGAAAATGGCGTCCCCCTGAACCTGGCCCTGCGGGCGGTACTCGTGAGCGATAATCGAACCCTCCAGATCCTCGACTGGCCGCGCATCGTGAGCGCGCTTGCCTCACGCACGGCGACGCCGTACGGCCGCGAGCGCGCGGCGCAGGCGCGGCCGCTCGCGCGGGATGTCGCCGCGCAACTGAGCCGCCGGGTCGGCCTGTGGCGCGACCTGCTGGCCGCCGAGATCCGGCCGCCGCTCGGCAACGTGCCCGAGATCGCCGCGCTGCTCGATCGGATCCGCCGCGAAGGGCGGCTCGACGGGGTCGAGCTGCTGGCGGTCGCCGACAACATGGATCTCGTCGCCGCGGTGGGCCGGTTCCTCGGCGACATGGGCCTGCCCGAAGACCTGCGGGCGCACGCATCGCGGTTTCCGAATTTCGCCGCCATCGCCGACCGCATCTACCGCGTCGTCGATCCGTCGGGCGGCGTGCGCGACGACGCCAGCGATGAGCTGCGCCAGGCCGTGAGCGAAGAGCGTTCGCGCTCGACGGAATTGCGTGAACGGGCCGAGGCCCTGCTCGACGACGAACAGATGCGGCCGCTGCTGCGCGATCGCTACGTCACCCAGCGCGAAGGGCGCTACGTGCTCCCCATCCGCATCGATCGCGGGGCCGGCCTGCGCGGCATCGTGCACGACGTATCGGGTTCGGGCGCGACCGCCTATGTTGAACCCGAGGCGCTGCAGGCGGCCAACAACCGCCTGGTCGAGGTCAGGGCCCGCATTCGCGACGAGATCGCCCGCCTGCTCGCCGAACTGTCGGCCGCCGTCGCGCGCGTGGCCGAAGAGCTGCAACAGGGGCTCGACGCCCTCGGCGAGCTCGACGCCGAATTCGCGCGCGCCCTGCTCGCGCAGGACTGGCATGCCGTGCCCGCCGTCGACGGCGCAGAGGTGTCACTGCGTGACGCGCGCCAGCCGCTGCTGCTTCTGCGCGGCATCGAACCGGTACCCATCGACGTCCGCCATCCCGGGGTGGGGCGGGGGGTCATCCTGTCGGGCCCCAACGCGGGCGGCAAGACCGCCGCCCTCAAGACACTCGGGCTCGCCTTCGTCCTGGCCCGCAGCGGTTGCCACGTCCCGGCGGCCGAGGCCGTGCTCCCCCTCGACTGGGAGGTCGAAGCCGAGCTCGGCGATCCGCAGAACCTGGGCGAAGACCTGTCGACCTTCAGCGGGCATCTCGCGCGCATCGTAGAGCTGACGCGCGTCGCGCGGCCCGGAGCGCTTCTGCTGGTCGACGAACTGCTCAAGGGGACCGACCCGGCCGACGGCGCGCCCCTCGCCCGGGCCTGGCTCGAAGACATGGCCGGGTGCGGCGCGGCCGTCTGGGTGACCACCCACTATGGCAGTATCAAGGCGCTCCCCGTCGTCGACGAGCGCTTTCTCGCGGCGCGCACCGCCTATGCCCGGGGAGAGCCGCAGTACACGATCCTCTACGGCGAAGCCGGTTCTTCCTATGCCTTCGAGACGGCCGAGCGGCTGGGCTTTCCGCACGCCACCATTGAGCGCGCCCTGCAGTACCGCGAGGGCGAGATCACGCACGCCGAGAAGGCGCTCTCCGAGGTTGACGAGCTGCGCAAGGCGCTCGACGGCGCCAGGCGCCAGGCCGAATCCGACCGCCAGGAGCAGCGGAGGCTACGCGACCGGCTGCAGGCGCAGCTCGATCTGCTCCAGCGCGAACAGAAGGAGCTCGTGCGGCGCGCCGTCGAGCCGACCCTGGCCAAGCTCGAACGCGCCCGCGAAGTCGCCGAGAAAGCTGAACAGACGATCCTGCGTCGCAAGAAGGAGGCGCCGCGCAAACGGGTCGAGCTCGGCCACGTGCGCGCCGGGGTCGAGCAGGCGGTCGCCGAACTCGAAGCGCCCGGCAAGGTCGACCCGGCCGATCTGAAACCCGGCGTGACCGTCTACAGCCGCCGCTTCCGCCGCAACGGCGTCGTGTCGCGCCCCCCCGAGCGCGATCACGTCACGTTGCAGATCGGCGCCATGCAGATCGAGGTGCGCATCGCCGACCTGGCCCCCGCCCGGCCCGAAGCCGACAGGGCCGCGGCCCCCGCGCGCCGGGCCCGTACGCCCGAGCCGGTCGCCGACCGGCAGGATGTGCGCGGCGAGCGCGTCGAAGACGCGGTGCGCCGCCTCGAACCGTGGATCGACGGGGCGCTGCGGGCGCGTCAGAGCGGCGCCCTGCGCATCCGTCACGGCGTCGGCAGCGGCGCCCTGCGCGACGGCATCCGCGCCTGGTTGCGCGAGCACCCGGCGGGCCTCGACTTTCGCCCGGGGGCCGAAGACGAAGGGG
The DNA here is from genome assembly GCA_041690355.1 of bacterium. GTDB lineage: Bacteria > J088 > JAWLBW01 > JAWLBW01 > JAWLBW01 > JAWLHK01. Next base: position 18,774 of record JAWLHK010000007.1, read on the forward strand.
GCGACGGCGTCACCGTCGTGGAACTCGGAAATTGACGATTTACAATCTAAATTGACGATTTTGGGCTTTCCCCTTATCCGCTCGTTTCCGCCCCCTTTCCGGATACTTTGCGGAAATTGGCATTCGTAATCGTCAATCGTAAATTCCCCTGCCTGCTGGTAAAATGGTTGGTTTACGGTAGAACGGAACCATGGCAGCAATTCCCCTGAAATCCGGAAGTGAGCTTCGCGAAGCCTTCCTCCAGTATTTCGCCCGCAACGGCCATCGCATCGTGTCGAGCAGTTCCCTGGTTCCCCATCAGGACCCGACCCTGCTCTTCACGAATGCGGGCATGAACCAGTTCAAGCGCCTCTTCACCGGTGAGGAGACCCGTGACTACTCGCGCGCCACGACATCGCAGAAATGCGTGCGCGCAGGGGGCAAGCATAACGATCTGGAGAACGTGGGGCATACCGCCCGCCACCACACGTTCTTCGAGATGCTGGGAAATTTCTCGTTCGGCGACTACTTCAAGCGCGAAGCCATCCAGTTCGCCTGGGCGTTTCTCATCGACGAACTCCAGCTGCCGGTCGACCGTCTGCGCGTCACCGTCTTCAAGGGCGAAAACGGCGTCCCCGGCGACGACGAAGCCTTTCAGCTCTGGCAGGAAGTTGCCGGCGTGCCCGCCGATCGCATCCACCGCCTGGGGATGAAGGACAACTTCTGGGCCATGGGCGACACCGGCCCCTGCGGCCCCTGCTCCGAGATCCACTATCACCAGGGCGACCAGCTCCCGTGCCTCGAAGAACAGGCCGGGCGCGCCTGCCTGGGAGTCGAGTGCGAGTGTGATCGCTGGCTCGAAATCTGGAATCTGGTCTTCATGCAGTTCAACCGGCGAGAGCCGGGTGGCGCCTATGAGCCGCTGCCAAAGCCGAGCATCGACACCGGGATGGGGCTCGAGCGGCTCGCCGCTGTCGTGCAGGGCAAGCTGACGAATTACGATACCGACCTGTTCATGCCGCTCATCGAGTTTGCGGCCGAAAAGGCGGGGGTGACTTACGGCGCATCCGCCGACACCGATGTCGCCCTGCGCGTGGTCGCCGATCACTGCCGCGCCATGACCTTTCTCATCGGCGACGGCGTGCTCCCCTCGAACGAGGGGCGCGGCTACGTCCTGCGCCGGATCATGCGCCGCGCGGCGCGCTTCGTGCGCAAGCTCGAAATTCGCGAACCGTTCCTCTATGCCGTCAGCGGCCAGGTCATCGAGCAGATGCGGAATGCCTTTCCCGAACTCGTCGACAATGCGAGCTACATCGCCCGCGTCGTCCGGGCCGAAGAGGAACGCTTCAACGAAACGCTCGACAAGGGGATGGTCGTCTTCGAAGACGCCGTCGCACGTCTGGAGAAGGCGAACGAAAAGACCATCGGCGGCGACGTCCTCTTCAAGCTGTACGACACCTACGGATTTCCCGTCGACCTGACGCGCATCATGGCCGAAGAGCGCGGGCTCGGCATCGACGAAGCCGGCTTCGAGAGCGCGATGGAAGAGCAGCGCGCCCGCGCCCGCGAGCATTGGAAGGGCTCGGGCGACGAGGCGGTGCGCGGGGTGTTCAACGGAATCGCCGCTGAAGTCGGGGCCACGAAATTCGTCGGCTACGAGACGACCGAGACCGATACGCGCGTGCAGCGCATCGTGCGCGGCGATCAGATCGTCGGCGAAGCCGGCCCGAACGACGAAGTCGACCTCGTCCTCGAAGCCACCCCTTTCTATGGGGAAGGGGGCGGACAGCTCGGCGACAAGGGGACCATCGGATTCGCGGGCGGCCGCGTGCGTATCGTGGATGCGAAGAAGCCGCTGCCGGGGCTCATCGTGCACCGCGGCATCGTCGAAGAGGGAGCGCTCCGTTCAGGCGACGCCGTGCGCGCGCAGGTCGACGACGAGCTGCGCGACGCCACCCGCCGCAACCACACGGCGACCCACCTGCTGCACGCAGCGCTGCGCATGGTCCTGGGCGACCATGTCAAGCAGGCCGGCTCGCTGGTCGGGCCCGATCGCCTGCGTTTCGACTTTACTCATTTCAGCCCGCTCACGCCGGCCGAGCTGCAGGAGATCGAAGACCGGGTCAACGCCGAGATTCTGCGCAACACGAAGGTCGAGACCGAACTGCTCTCCTACCAGGAAGCGATGAAGACGGGCGCCATGGCCCTCTTCGGCGAAAAATACGAAGACGAGGTGCGCGTGGTCAGCGTACCGTCGTTCAGCCGCGAGCTCTGCGGCGGAACGCATGTGAGCCGTACGGGCGACATCGGCCTCTTCCTCATCACGAGCGAAGGCGGCGTGGCCGCCGGCGTGCGCCGCATCGAGGCCGCGACCGGGCGCAACGCCATCCAGACCGTACGCGATCGCTACCTGAAGCTGGCCGAAGCCGCCGGCGCATTCAAGGTCGCTCCCGAAGAACTCCCCCAGCGTGTTCAGAAAACACAGGAGACGATCAAGGATCTCGAGCGCGAGATCCAACGCCTCAAGCAGAAGCTTGCGGGCGGCGCCTCGGTCGATCTGCTGGCCGGTAAAAAGGATATCGGCGGCGTAACCGTGCTCGCCGCCGAGGTCGAGGCCCGCGATCCGAAGGAGCTGCGCGAAACCTACGATCAGGTCAAGCAGCGCCTCGGCTCTGGGATTCTCGTCCTGGGTGCCCGCGCCGAAGACAAGGTCTTTCTGCTCGTCGGCGTCTCTGACGATCTGACCGGCCGGTTCCAGGCGGGAAAACTGATCAAGCCGCTGGCCGAACTCCTGGAAGGCCGCGGGGGCGGCAAGCCCGAACTCGCGCAGGCGGGGGGCGCGCGTCCCGACCGGCTGCCCGAGGCCCTGCAGATGGTCGACAAGGTTGTGGCCGGGTAACGATCGCGTGTCCGCCTCCGAAGCCACCCCCGCCCTTGCGGTCGCCGGGGTTCGCAAAGCCTACGGTTCGGTTCAGGCCCTGGCCGGCGTCTCTTTCGACGTCGCGCCCGGCAGCGTCACGGGCCTGCTCGGCCCGAACGGCGCCGGTAAGTCGACCCTCATGCAGTGCGTGACGACGTTGCTGCGGCCCGACGCCGGCGCGATTCGCATTTTCGGCACCGACGCGGCCGCCGATCCGCGCGGCGCCCGCGACCTGCTCGGCTACGTCCCGCAGACCCTGGCGCTCGACAAGGTTCTGACCGGCCGCGAACACCTCGAGCTTCACGGCGCCCTCTACCACGTGCCGCGCGGGAGGATGCGCGAAGCCATCGGCGAGGCGTTGACCCTCGTCGGACTCGCCGACGTGGCCGACCGCCGCGTCGGAACCTATTCCGGAGGAATGGCGCGCCGCCTCGATCTCGCCGCCGCCCTGCTCCACCGCCCTCGTCTGCTGGTCCTCGACGAACCGACGGTGGGCCTCGACATCCAGTCCCGCTCAGCCATCTGGAAGTTCGTGCGCGCCCTGGCCGACGGCGGAACCGCGGTGCTGATCGCCAGCCACCATACGGAAGAGATCGAGTTCCTCAGCGACCGCGTCGCCATCCTGGATCACGGGGCCGTGCGCGCCGAGGGGACGCCTGACGACCTGAAGGCACGCTTCGGGAGCGCCCTCGTTCACCTCAAGCTGCGCGAGTTCGCCGCGCCGGAGGAGCTGGAGTCGGCCGCCGGCACGCTGCGCCAGTCGAACCGCTATGCTCGCGTGCTCGTCGATACCCGGGACGGCGGCCGCATCACGGTGGTGCTTGCCGAGCGCCCCGAGAGTCCGGAGGCCGTCCGTAGGGAATTGGCAGGCCTTCTTTCCGTCGGCGACGAAGGGTTCTTCGCCTTCGCCCTCGAACGCCCCACGCTCGAAGACGTCTTTCTCGACGCCACTGGCCATGCCCTGCGCGACGCCGCCTGGACAAGCGCCGAAGGGGATCCCATCGGCAGACGGAGGCCGGCATGAGCAGTTTCGTCCGCGAGACGATGGCGCTCACGCGCCGGTGGTTTCTGCACACCCTGCGCCAGCCCATCGCCGTCGCCGCCGGTCTGTTTCAGCCGCTCATCTGGCTGTTTCTGTTCGGCTCCCTGTTCCACCAGCTGCGCCTGCCCGTGGCGGCCGGCGGCGTTGAAGTCAGCTACATCCCCTTTCTGGCGGCCGGCGTCATCGTCTTCACCGCCTTCAACAGCGCGCTCGCGACCGGCGTTCCCGTCCTCTTCGACAAGGAAAACCGGTTTCTTGAGCGGCTGCTCGTCGCCCCGCTGCGCTCGCGCTTCAGCATCGTCGCCGCTTCGGCCCTGCACATCTTCGTCATGAGCTGGGTGCAGACGGCCATCGTCATGCTCGTCGTCGATGGGTGGAGCGCCGACGTTTCGCTCGGCCTGAGCTCCTTCTTCGGCGTCCTCCTCGTGACCTCGCTGCTCATTCTCGGCTTCACCGTGCTGAGCATCGGGCTCGCCTTCGGCCTGCGGGCGCACTTCGAGATGCTGTCGCTGATCCAGGTCGTCAGCCTGCCGATGGTCTTCGTCTCGTCGGCCTTCGCGCCGGTGAGCCTCATGCCCGCCTGGCTGCAGTGGCCGGCCACCCTGAATCCTCTCACGGCGACCATCGAGCCGGTGCGCGCACTCATCCTCCAGGGGCGTCTGCCGGCCGGCCCGCTGCTCGAGGCCCCTTGGGGCACGCTCGGCTTCGCCGGCTGCGTGGGATACCTGCTCGTCTTCGATCTGGTCGCCGTGCTCGCCGTCGGCGCCTTCCTCCGCCGTTACCTCCGTTAGCGTGCCCCGACCTGGTCGGCCGTGATATGCTGACCGGCATGCGAGTCGCCCACTCTCTCCTGCTCGCAGGCGTCCTGACGTCCTGCGCGAGTGAACCTGTGCCCGTGCATCCGAGCAACACCGCTCCATCTCCCAAGACTGCCGCCGAATATCCGCTCACGGTTACGGACCCGTGGACGACGTTGACACGCGTCTGGCTCCCCACCGACGCCTCGGAGGAGACGCGCGCCGCCATTCACCGCGGCGAACTCGAGATCGACGATCTGTCGGACTACCCGCGCCATGGCCTGGACGCGCTGAAGCTGGGTGCGGGAGAGCCGCACATCCGCTACGCGCCGTTCACCGCGACGACCGCGCCCGCACGCCGCTCGCTGCTCTACTTCGCCCAGCTCTCCGATACGCACATCACTGATGAAGAGAGCCCCGTGCGCCTCGAAGGCGTGACGCGTTTCGCCTACGCGAGCGCCTACCGCGCCCAGGATCACTACACGGCCCACACGCTCGACGCCATGATCCGCACGGTGAACCTCTTCAGCTACGCCGATCGGCCGCTCGATTTCCTGTTCGTCTCCGGCGACCTGTCCGACAATGCGCAGGAGAACGAACTCTTCTGGCTGCGCGAAATTCTCGACGGCGGCGTGGTGCAGGCCGACAGCGGCGCCATTGACGACCCCGTCCCCGGTCCGGGCAACGACTGGACCGACCCCTTCCGTGCCGCCGGAGTCGACCCGCGCGTCCCCTGGTACGCCATTCCCGGCAACCACGACAGCTCGTTTCTGGGCACCTTCAACGACACCGAGCAGGTGCGGGCCGCCGCCACCGGCGACCGCATCATCGATCTCTACGGCTTCGGCAACCTGAGCAACGGCGAGGTGACCTTCGGCGTGCGCGACAGCAGCCGCCCGTTCGCGCCGGTGGTGCGCGGCGGCACCATCGCGCCCGATCCGCGGCGCCGGATTCTCGAAGCGCACGAAGTCATGGCCATGTTCCTGACGTCGCCGACGAACCCTCCGGGGCACGGTTTCACGCAGCACAACATCGACCTGGACGTGGCGACCTATGTCACGCAGCCGGTCGCCGGGTTCCCCCTCACGCTCATCGCCATGGACACGGCGACGGAGTTCATTCTCGACGCGAAGGGGAACATCGTGCAGAATGCGAGCAGCGACGGCGAAATTTCCCGCGCGGTCTGGGACGAAATCATCGTGCCGGCGCTCGAGCAGGCGCAGGCCGACAACCACCTGATCGTCGCCGCCGCGCACCACTGCACGACCAGCATGTCCGACACCGTCTCGGAGGTGAAGGCCGACGAGATGCGCCGCACGTTCCGCAGCTTTCCGAATTTTCTCGCTCACTTCTGCGGCCACGGCCACCGCACCGAGATGTGGACCTGGGAGGCCGAGAAAGCGGGCGAGCACGGTTACGTAGAGATGATGCAGGCGTCGACCATCGACTTTCCCGTCTCGGCCCGCCTGTGGGAACTGGTCGACAACGGTGACGGGACGTTCTCGCTCTTCAGCACGCAGGTCGAACCGAACGTGAGTCCCGGCATGCCTGCATGGGAAGCGCTGTCGTATACGGCCGCCGCCCACAACTTTCCCCTCTCGTCGCTCTTCGAACCCGACAACTGGTCGCAGACGAAGTACGCGCGGAACATGGAACTGGTGCTGCCCGTGCCGGACGCATTCCAGCCGGTGCTCGATCAGCTCCCGGCGCGGGGGCCCGTCGAGTCGACAGGGCGCCTGGCCCATTGATACTTTTTCCGCAGGAATTCCATGCAACGCCGCCTGCTGATGACCCACCGCTCACCCTTCGCGCGCAAGGTGCGCATCGCCCTGCGTGAAAAGGGGCTTCCAACCGAAGAGACGCTGCTCGATCTGGCCCGCAAGCCGGGCGAACTCCTGCGCTCGGGCCCGATGCAGAAGGTTCCCGTGCTGTTCGACGGCCCGCTCACGATTGCAGACTCGACCGTCATCTGCGAGTACCTCGAAGACCGCTATCCCCGGTCGCCCCTGCTTCCGCACGGATACCTGGCCCGGCTCGCCGCACGTCAGTGGGAGAACCTGGGCGACGAGGCGAGCGAAGCGGCCGTGCACATCTTCATGCAGGGGCAGCGCCGCGGCGGCGTCGCCGATCGCGACGGCGTACGCAAGGCCGAGGCGACCATTCCCCGCATCCTGGACGCCGCCGAAGACGTCCTCCGCAACCGTGCCTTTCTGGTCGGCGATCGGCTCACCGTGGCCGACATCGCCATCGGCTCGACCGTCGCCTACATCGGCTTCCGCCTCGGCGACGCCTGGCGACGCGGCCGCCCCCACCTGAGCGCATGGCTCGAGACGCTTGAACAGCGGCCGGGCTTTGCCGAAACCCGTCCCCGCCTCTGAGGAGATTCGCCCATGCCCTTCCCGCTTCGTCCGCTTGCCGTTCTCTCGCTCGGGCTCCTGCTCACGGGCGCCTGCAGCACGACTGAAGAAAAAGTTCACGTCGCAGTCGAGACCCGCGACGGCAAAGAGTGTAATCCGCTCTCCATGGGGGTCTGCGTCCTTCCCGTTCCTTCGTCGGTCTGGCAGCGCAGCGACGCAGCGACCCCGACGGGGCAGCGCCTCGCGCTTCCCGAAGGCCTGCTTCCGGCCGCAACCGTCGAGGGAAAGGCAATCCCACTCGATCCGGCCCCCTACAATGAAAAGGACGGCTGGAGCATCGGCACTTCGATCTATATTGCCTTCGACCGGGCCGTCGACGGCGTCAATCTGGCCGGCTATGCCGAAATCGCGCGGACCGTCGATGGCGACAGCCCGACCGTGCTGCTCGACGCCGAGACAGGAGAACGTGTCGCCCACTGGGCCGAGCTCGACGAGTACGCGAACCTCGGTGCGAAGCCCGGGAAGACCGACCGCGGCCTGCTCATCCGCCCCGCCGGCACGCTGGAGTTCAACCGCCGCTACGTCGTCGCCCTGCGCAGGAGCCTCGAAGGGACCGCCGGACCCTTCGAGCCGCCCGCCGCGTTCAAGGCGCTGAGAGACGGCACGCTCACCGATAACGCGACCGTAGAACGGTTGCGCCCGCGCTACACGAAGATCTTCGCGGCCCTGGCGAAAGCGGGCATCGCGAAGGACGACCTGCTGCTCGCGTGGGACTTCGATACGGGGAGCGACGGGCACCTGCATCGTGACCTCATCGCCATGCGCGATCGGGCCCTCGACGCTCTGGGAGACGACGGCATCGGGTACACGATCGAGAAGGTCGAACTGCTCGAAGAAGACAACCCGGTCCGCATGCGGGTTACCGGCACGTTCAAGAGCCCCCTGTTTCTCGAGAACGGCGGAGAGGGCAAGAGCTTTCTCTGCACCGCAACCTTCTCGGGCGCCTGCCCACCCGAAGGGTACGTGCGCGACGAACAGGGACTGCCGAAGCAGCTCGGCACGTGGGATCGGCCCTTCCTGCTCACCATCCCGCGGCGCGCCACGGAGGCGACCGTGCCGATCGTGCAGTTCGGCCACGGCCTGCTCGGCGGCGCCGACGAGATCAACAGCGGCTACAACCGCCGCGTCGCCGAGGAGCTGGGCATCGCCTTTCTCGCCACCGACTGGACGGGCATGAGCTTTCTCGACGTGCCCTTAGTTGGCGCGGCGCTGCTCGACATGAGCAAGTTCGCCGCCCTCCCCCTCCGCCAGACGCAGGGGCTCATCGACGCCATCGCGCTCACCCGCACGTCGCACCGGATCGCGAAGGACGCTCAGCTGCAGCTCAACGGAAAGCCGCTGCTCGATAGCTCGGTGCCGCGCTACTACGGGATTTCGCTGGGGGGCATTCTCGGCGGGCCGTTCATGGCCATCTCGACCGACATCGAGCGCGGCGTGCTCAACGTACCGGGGGGCGCCTGGAGCCTCATGATCACCCGGAGTTCGAACTGGTCGGGCTATTCGGTCATCATGAACGCGGGCTATCCCGACAAGCTCGATCAGCAGATCGTGCTCGTGCTGCTGCAGACCGTCTGGGACATCTCCGATCCGGTCGCCTTCGCACCGAAGATCATCCGGGACCCGCTCCCCGGAACGCCGGCCAAGAAAATCCTCTATCAGATGGCGGTCAACGACGCGCAGGTGCCGATGGAGTCGACCGAGAAGATGGCGCGCGGCATGGGGCTCCCCCTCATCGTGCCGAGCGTGCGCGACGTCTACGGCCTCGAAGAGGTAACCGAGGCCGAAAGCGCGTTGACGATCTGGGACGAGAACGTGACGCCGATGCCGATCGAGAACCTGCCCCCCACCGAAACGAACGAAACGCACGGGTCCATCCGCGACCTGCCGGAGCTGAAGGCGCAGATCGACGACTTCCTGTTCGGCGACGGCATCATCCGCAATACCTGCGGCGGTCCGTGCAACTACGTGAACGACGTGTTGACGGTCGCGCCATGACGTTCGCGGTCGATCGCGATCGCCTGCGCACGCTCTGCGCCCACGCGGGCGCTCCGCACGACCGAGAGCGCAACGAGCCCTTCGTGCCGCCGATTGTTCAAGCGAGCCTCTACCAGCTGGGCACGACGGAGAACGCCGCCGCGCTTTTTTCCGGCGAGAAGGCGGGCTTCACCTACAGCCGGTTCGGCAATCCGACCGCCGAGAAGCTGGCCGAGGTGCTCGCTGCGCTCGAAGGGGGGAGTCAGGCGCGCGTGACTTCGTCAGGCAATGCCGCAACCATGGCGGCCCTCACGATGGCGCTGCGCGGAGGCGGCGATCGAATCGTCGCCCCGCCGGGGCTGTATGGGGGAACGCTCGAGCTGCTGCGGCTGTTTGAGGCGCGCTTCGGCGTGCCCATCGAAATCGCAGACCCCGCACAGACGGCAAATTGGGAGGCGGCGATTGCGAAGGCGACCGTCGTGTTCGTCGAAACGCCGACGAATCCGCTCCTGCGCATCATCCCGCTCGCAGAGACGGCCGCGGCGGCACACAAGGCCGGCGCGACGCTCATCGTCGACAACACGGTGGCGACTCCGTACAATCAGCTTCCGCTGCAGCTGGGGGCCGATTTCGTCATCCACTCGCTCAGCAAATACCTGAACGGCCACAGCGACGTCGTGGGCGGGGCGGTAATCTCACGCGAGCCGTTCACCAGGGCGCAGCGCGACATCCACAAGAACCTGGGGGGCACCGTAAACGGCTTCGACGCCTGGCTGGTGCTGCGCGGGCTTCGCACCTTTCCCCTGCGCATGGACGCGCACAACCGCAACGCGCAGACGGTCGCCGAATGGCTCGCCCGCCACCCCGCCGTCAGTCGGGTGCATTATCCTGGGCTGCCCGACCACCCCGGGCACGCCCTGGCGGTGCGCCAGATGGCCGGCTTTTCGGGGCTGCTCTCCTTCGAGCTGGCAGGGGGGCTCGAGGCGGCGCGCAAGCTGATCGATCACCTGCAACGTATCGCCCATGCCGTGAGCCTCGGCGGCGTGGAGTCGTCGATCACGGCGCCGGCGGCCACGAGTCACCGCGGCATCCCCGCCGAAGAGCGCCGGGCGGCCGGTCTGGCCGACGGGCTCGTGCGCCTTTCGGTCGGGGTCGAAGCCGTGGCCGACCTGCTGGCCGATCTCGATCAGGCGCTGGGTCAGTAAACGAAGAGAATCCCCTCGAGCCAGAGCTTCATCTCTTCGAGCCACGGGCGGCCGCGCTCGGTGAGGAAGTAGAAGTTCGTCTTCTTGCCCTTGCGCTTGGCTTCGGGCGAAATCGACCGCATCTCGAGAATGCCGTGGTGCGTGAGCAGCTTGGTCGCCAGGTCGATGTTGACCTTGCTCGTGCTCTCGGGCCGCCCGAGATCGCCCTTCGCGTAGAGCAGGCGCCCGATCTCCATGGCCCGCGGCGCGAGTACGCGGGTTTCAACCTTGCCCTCGGCGGCCTCGGCGAGCACCGTGACGATGACGACGTAGTAGGATTCGAGAAAATTCAGGTAGAGCTGCTGGAAGATCCCGATGCGGTGGGGGCGGCGAACGCGGTAAACCGCCTCGGCGCTGTCGAATTCCAGATAGCCCTTCTCCATGAAGTAGCCGAGGGCATCCTGCACCGCCTCGTCGACCCGGGTGTCGTACTTGAGATTGAGCTCGGTGTCGAAGAGCTCCTTCAAGGTGCGGTAGATCGAGGTGAGATCGTCAAAGGTCGGCGTCCGGTTCGCGCGAAATGCGAGCGCGACGAAGCCGAGCCCGTAGAGGTGGCCCAGAATGCCGTTCTTGTAGAAGTCGAGGGCAAGGCGGCGTTGCTCTTCGCTGGCGTATACGATCTGGCCGGCGATGTGAATCTCGGTGACGAAACGCTGGTTCTTGAACAGTTCGAGCGTCTTGTCGGGAGCGAAATCGACGCCGGCGAAATCGGTGGAGAAGCGGGCCCCCTGCGCCTCGAGCGCATCGTAGAGCGTGTTCACGTTCTCGAGCAGCGCCTCGCGGGCGATACCGCGCTTGTGATGCACGAGGATGGCCGCCGCAACGATCTGAGGGTGCGTGATCGTGGCCACCGAGCGAATCGTGTTGACGATACGGTAACCCAGCTCTTCGACGACCTCCTTGCGGATGAGCGTCTCGCGGGCCCACTCGCCTTCGGCCTCCTCGGGCACTTCGCCCGGAAGCGCTTCGGCGGGGACAGCCGCCGGCACGGCGGCCCCAGGCGCCTGCGTACGCTCTTCCAGATACTCGCGCAGCGGGATCGGATCGGCAAACTGGACGAAGGCGCGGCCATAGTTGGTGCGCACGTGCTTGCTCGCCTTGATGACGCCGACGAAGCTCTCCTTCTCCTTGCTCCCCCCCTGCAGCTCCTTGACGTACGAGCTCTCTTCGATGATGCGCTCGTAATCGACCGACACCGGCACGATCCAGGCATGCTTGATGTCGGGGCGCTCGAGCACCGCATCAGCCACCATGCTGAGCATCCCCAGTTTCGGCGGCAGCATCTTGCCCGTGCGACTGCGGGTACCCTCGATGAAGAACTCGAGGTTGTAGCCTTCACGGATCAGCTTGCGCACGTAGGCCTCAAAGACGGTCGCATAGAGCCGGTTTCCGCGGAACGAGCGGCGCAGGAAGAAGGCCCCCGATCCGCGGAAGATCGGCCCCATGGGCCAGAAGCTGAGGTTGATGCCGGCGGCGATGTGCGGGGGCATCAGGTCGTTGTTGAAGAAGACGTAGCTCAGGATCAGGTAGTCCATGTGCGAACGGTGGTTCGGCACCAGGAGCAGCGGCCCCGAGCGGGCGGCCTCGCGCACCTTCTGCAGGCCGACGTCGTCGACGTAGAAGCGATCGTAGAGCCGCTTCCACACCTGGGTCAGCACGAAGTTGAACCCCTCGAGGTAGGTCATACTGTAGTCGGCGGCGATCTCGTCGAGGTATTTGTACGCCTTCTTCTCGATGCGCTCGTAGTCGACGTTCTCGTCGCGCGCGATGAGCTTGAGTGCGTCGACGGTGTCGCGCTCCTTGAGAATCGCGCGCAGGATGCGCGCACGCGGCTTGAGCAGGGGTCCGCGGATGACCCGCTCTTCGCGGGCGAGAAAGACGCGCAGCGTGCGGCGCAGCTTCTTGGCGAGAATCTCGGGCCGAACTTCGGCCAGCGACTGGCTGAACTCACGCAGCTCGATGGGCTCGCCGGTCTTGACGAAGGCGCGGCGGTGAAAGCGGATGAAGAGGGCGACCTTGCGGATGATGCCCGGATAATCGCGCTCGCCGAAGAGCAGATCGAGCGGTCCCTTCTCGAACTTCTGGGGGTCCTTCGTCCACAGAATGAGTTGCGGAAGGAGGAAGATCGGCTCGGGAATCTCCTTCTGCAGGGCGAAGAGGGCCGACGTCGGATCGTCGGTGGGGGCACGGCCGCCGAACACCTTGCGCGCCCCCGCGAGAAACATGACGGGAACGCCGCCGTTGCGCACGCTGTCGAGCATGCGTTCAGTGCGCGTGCGGTAGCTTGCCGTCTCGCGCCTGACCACCCAGCGCACGAGCTTGCTCCAGGTGGTGCGAAACAGTTCGCGGCCAGACTGGTAGAAGATCGGATGGATGCCGTTTGCGACTTCGGGGGCCGGAAGCCCCAGCTCGCGATGGAGCCAGCTGAAATAGAGAAAGTCGATACCGCTGCGCACGCGCATGACGAGCACGACGCGGCCACGCGCCAGATAACTCTGCACCAGGGCGGCGTAGTTGGGATCGACCTTCAGGTACGTGAAGAGCGGGCTGAGGAACCCGAGCATCCACTTCACGAAGACGTTCGGCGGCCGATAACCTGTTGGCGCCACTGTACTTTTCTCTTGCACGGAGGAGGGCATCGTACCGGCCATTGTATCAAGGCGTTGCACGTCCGCCAATTCCTTCACATGCCCCCGGCAGGACACCGAGGCGGTGGTATCGCAGCAGGACGCCGGGTATACTGTGACGTTATGGGTTCAGAAGGCTACATCCTCACCGAAGACATCCGCGACATCGACGGCAATCCGGTGCTCCCGGCGGGGAGCGTCGTCAACAAGACCGTGCTCAAGAAGGTCGAGCAGAGCCGTCCGGCGTTTGCCGGCGTCGAACTCAAGACGCGCGTGCTCTATGAGGATTTCGAGTCGCTGGTCGAAGAAGCGAGCTACAAAGCGACGCTGCCGACGAACGACGTCCGCAACAAGGTTCTGCGCTACCTGGGCCGCATCACGCTCCCCGAGCAGCTGTTCCGCGAGATTGAGCAGATGCGCGACCAGAGCCTCATCGTTTATCACCACACGCTGGCGACGACCTTTCTGGCGACCCGCCTCGTGCTCGAGTACATCTTCTTCGCCGACGATGTCATCAAGGTCGCCTCGGCGGCCCTGACGCGCGACGTGGGCATGACGCGGCTCCCCGCCGAGCTGCTCAAGAACACCGACCACCTGTCGAAGCAGGAGTATCACCGCATCAAGCGCCACCCCATCGTCTCGATGGTGCTGCTCACTCACTACCTGGGCGACGGCCTGAATTCGCTCGTCGGCCTGCGTCATCATGACGGACGCAAGCGCGGGGGCAACCCCAGCAAGCTGATGGATCTGATGACGATGGTCGACATCTTCAACGCGCTCATCTCGCCGCGCACCTTCCGCACCCGCGCCTTCGACGTGCGCGGCGCATTGGATGTGCTCACCGAGATGGTCAAGAAGGGCGAGATGAACGAAGACCTGGTCAAGCTGCTCGTGGCCACCTACCGCAAGGGAAACGAGCGGGCGCGCCAGATCGTGCTCTCGGGAGAGAAGCTCGGATACGCCCCGACCGAGAACTTCTACGGCGTGGATTCCTGACCTACGGATTTTCGGACACACGACGCCGTGGGTGATCGCTCGGCCGCCTATGCCTGCATGGCCCGCGAAACCCGCCCGACGAAGTCTTCGACGCTGAACGGCTTGGTGATGTAGTCGCTCACCCGGCGGACCTGGAGTGCGTCCTGGATCTCTTTTTCGCGGATGCGCGCCGAGAGGATGATGACCGGCACGTCGCGGTGCTTCTCATCCTGGCGGATCTGGCCGTAGACGTCCCAGCCGCTCAGCCCGGGCATCATCAGATCGAGAATCACGAGCGCGAAACGGTTCTCGTTCAGCGCCGACGCGATGTCGGGGCTCGTGTTCGCCTGACAGACTTCATACCCCTCGTGCTGGAGAATGCTCGTCACGAGATTGGTGATGCCCGGCTCGTCGTCGATGACGAGTATGCGCTGCCGTGCTGCAGTCATCGCCTGTATTCTAGCAGGGTCCCGCCCGAATCCAAACCCCGAAATTCCCGCTCCCGGACTAAAGATCTTCGACGCGCCGACGGCTCAACGCGTCATGCACCGCCGAGTCCATGATCCGCTCGGCGAGGTCGCGCGTCGCGTCGTTGAGTGCGTCATAGGCCCGCTTGATGACGCGGAAGTCTGCGTCTTCGCGCGCGCGACGCAACGCGGCGACGGCCGCCTCGATCCGTTCCCGCTCCGCCGCCTCGAGGGCGTGCCCTGCGGAGAGCGACTTCTCGGCAGCCCGCAGAAGCGCGTCGGCTTCGACCTGCATCTCGGCGCGCATGCGGGCGCGGTAATCGTCTTCGGCGTGATCGTAGGCTTCTTCAATCAGACGGTCGACCTCGTCTTCGCTGAGACCGTGGGCGGGCACGACCTCGACCTGCGCCTGGCGGCCGCTGCGCTCTTCGACGGCACGCACCGTGAGAATACCGCTCTCGTCGACGGAGAACCGGACGCGGATCTTCGCCATGCCGGCGGCCATGGGGGGAATGCCGCGGAGCACGAAGCGGCCGAGCAGCCGGTTGTCGGCGGCCAGCTCGCGCTCTCCCTGCACGATGCGGAACTCGACCGCCGCCTGTCCGTCGGCAAAGGTGGTGAACCGCTCCGCGGCCTCGGCCGGCACCGTCGTATTGCGTTCGATGAGCTTCGCGACGGCGCCGCCCATCGTCTCGAGCCCGAGCGAGAGCGGAATGACGTCGAGCAACAGCGTGCCCCCGCCCCCGCCGCCGAGTATCTCGGCCTGCACCGCCGCGCCGAGGGCGACGACTTCGTCCGGGTCGAGCTCCGTGTGCGGCGTGCGGCCGAAGAAAGCCGCCACCCGCTCGCGCACGGCGGGGACGCGCGTCGAGCCGCCCACCAGCACCACCTCGTCGATCTCGGAGGGCTCGATGAGCGCATCGCGCAACGCACGGCGCACGGCGGCGAAGGTCCGCTCGAGGAGCGGCGCAATCGCCTGTTCGAAGCGGGCCCGGTCGACCCGGGCTTCGATGCCAAAGCCGTCGACCGATAGGCGGAAGATGTCTTCGTTCTGTGCGCTCAGGGCAATCTTGACCCGCTCGGCCTCGGCGCGCAGCGCCTGGCGCACGAGCGGCGACTGCAGGCGAGGATCCTCGGGGGCGATGGCGGCCCCGGCGAGGACGTCGCCGTAGAGGGCCGCATCGAAATCGTCGCCGCCGAGAAACGTGTCGCCGGCCGTCGACAGAACGCGGAATACCCCTTCCTGCACGTCGAGCACCGAGATGTCGAAGGTTCCGCCGCCCAGATCGTAGACGGCGATGGCCCCTTCCTTCTTCTCGTGAAGGCCGTAGGCGAGCGCGGCCGCCGTCGGTTCGTTGAGGATGCGCAGCACGCGCAGGCCGGCGATGCGGCCGGCATCGCGCGTGGCCTGCCGCTGGGTGTCGTCGAAGTAGGCGGGAACGGTGATGACCGCTTCGGTCACCGGTTCCCCCAGCGCCGCTTCGGCGCGCTCGCGGGCCGCCTGGAGAATCAGGGCCGAAATCTCCTGCGGGGTCGCCAGCCGCTCACCAAGGCGCACGGCGAGCCGCCCGCCGTCGGTCGCGACCGTGTAGGGAAGATGCGGGAGCACATCGGCCGCCTCTTCGACGCTCTTGCCCATGAGCCGCTTGACAGAGGCCACCGTGCGTTCAGGGTGCTCCATGCGCAGGCGGCGCGCTTCGCCACCGACAACCGTGCTTCCGTCGGGAAGAAACGTGACGACCGAAGGGATCAGGCGTTCTCCGTCGGCGCCGGCGAGCACGGAGGGACGGCCGTCGCGCGAGACGGCGGCCAGCGTGTGGGTGGTTCCGAGATCAATACCGATGACCGGCACGGTGCGGTGACTCCTGGGGGGGGGGGGAGCGGAAATGCGGCGGCGCACCCGGCATTCAGGGGCGCCGCCGGCGGAATGCGGCGGGCGTCAGAGCGCCTGCTTCGAGTTCTGAATTTTCTCCTGCAGCATGAGCAGCGCATCGAGAACCGTCTCGGGGCGCGGCGGGCAACCGGGGATGTAGACGTCGACGGGAATGATCTTGTCGATCCCCTGCACGACCGAGTAGTTGCGGTAGAAGCCGCCCGAGGTGGCGCACGCGCCGAACGAGATGACCCATTTGGGCTCGGTCATCTGGTCGTAGATGCGCCGCAGGATGGGGGCCTGCTTGTGGACGATCGTGCCGACGACCATGAGCAGGTCGGCCTGGCGCGGCGAAAAGCGCGGCAGGGCCGCCCCGAAGCGGTCGGTATCGTAATGGCCGGCGCTGGTCGCCATGTACTCCATGCCGCAGCAGGCGGTCACGAAGGGGTAGTTGAAGAGCGAATACTTGCGGGCCCAGCCGATGGCCGCGTCGAGTTTCGTCGTGACGGCGACCGCCTCCTGTCCGGGACGGGCCGGCGTGGCGCCCCCCGACGGGGCCGGGGGCCGCGTGTTGGGATTGGCGAACATGAGAAAACTCCTAGACCGCCCGCTGCATGCATTCGCCCTCGAGGTCGCGCAGCAGCGAGCCGAAAAACGTAAGGCGTTGCAGATGCGCCGCTATCCGCCCGAGCGCTTCAATGCGCCCCGGGCCGGCAGGCAGCGCGGCGAATTCCGCGTCGATCGCCGCTCGGGCGTCGGCCGCGCGATGTTCCACTTCGTCGCGCACCCCCTGCCGGTCTCCGCCGTCGGCGCGTTCGCGCAGGGCGAACTGCTCGGCGACGAAACCGGGGTCGGGTTTCAGCGACGCGGGGGCGGGTCCGCCTTCGAGCGCCACCAGCCGGGCCGCGCGCCGCAGCGGGTCGCGCAGCGTGGCATAGGCGTCGTTGACGAGCGTGCTCAGCCGCCGCGCGGCGGCGGCGTCGTCGGGCCGGCGATCCGGATGCACGAGACGCGAAGCCCGCAGATAGGCCTTCTCGAGGTCCGGGCGCCGCAGCGCATACGCCCTCGGCAGCCCGAGGATGCGGAAGGGATCGCAATCGGCCACGCCGCGCAACGGCTGAAGCGCCCCGCAGGCTTCGCAGGCGACCGGGGTCGCGAGCGCGGCGGCGCAGGCAACGCAGGCGCTCATCACTCCACCATGAACGAGGTGCCGCAGCCGCAGGCCTGCACGACGTTCGGGTTCGAGAAGGTGAATTTACGGTTCAGGACGCTGGTGCCGCCGTAGTCGATCTGGGTGCCGTTGATGAACAGGTAGCTCTTGCGATCGACGAGCAGCCGCAGGCCTTCGGATTCCTGCACCTGGTCGAATTTCGTCGGCGCCTTGTCGAAGGAGAGGTTGTAGCTCATCCCCGAACAGCCGCCCCCTTTGACGCCGATGCGCAGGTAGGCCTCGGAGGGTTCGAGCCCCTCTTTCGTCATGGCGTTCCGGATCGTTTCGGCCGCGGCCGCCGTGAGGGTCACCGCCATGATCAGCTGCCCGCCTTCTCGGCCCGGGCAGAGCCGTGTTTCAGCTTGTAGTCGTCGATGGCCGCCTTGATGGCGTCTTCGGCCAGCACCGAGCAATGGATCTTGACGGGCGGCAGCGCCAGCTCGGCGTGAAGGTCTTCGCTGCGGATCTCGGCGGCCTGATCCAGTGTGCGCCCCTTGAGCCACTCGGTGGCGAGCGAACTGGAGGCGATTGCAGAACCGCAACCGAACGTCTTGAACTTCGCATCTTCGATGACGCCGTCGCGCACCTTGAGCTGCAGCTTCATGACGTCGCCGCAGTCTGCCGCGCCGACGATCCCCGTGCCCACCGAGGGGTCCGAGGCGTCGAGGCTGCCGAGGTTCCGGGGGTTTTCTGCGTGTTCGCGTGCCTTGTCGCTGTCAGCCATGTCAGCCATGTCAGCCATGATCGTTTGTCTCTCCCTTACGCGATTTCCGATTGCACGCCTCCGAGGCGGATGAACTCATCGAGCGTCATGTTGCGCACGAAGTCGACGAGCTGCTGATTGAGCATCCGCATGGAGCTGCGGATCGAACAATGACCGATAAGGCCGCAGCACCCGGTCTCACGCGCCTCGCAGCAGGGGGTCAGGTTCATGGGCCCTTCGACGGCCGAGACGACCTCGCCCAGGCGGATCTTGCCGACGGCCTGTTCGAGCGTGTAGCCGCCCGTGGCCCCCCGGCGCGTGGCGATGAGGCCGTTGCGCGCCAGCGACTTGAGGATATTCGCCGTCAACGAGAGGGGAATCGCGTTATGTTCGGCGATTTCCCGGGCGCTCACCGGCGTACCCGTCTTGCCGTGCATATAGACGAGGGCGATGAGGCTGTACTCGACTTTGCGCGTGACCTGGAACATGCAATTGGCACCGTTTTAGTACCATTTCATCATACCAGATCCGCAAATTGACGATTTACGATTGACGATTGACGATTTTCAGAAAAAAAACCAGTCTTGTCCAGAATCGGTTCAGCGCGTGACCGTTCGGCCTGAGGAGCCGGGCCTTGGAAATCGAGGTTCAATTCGGACGGCATCGTCTCGCAAGGTTGTCGGCCCCGGCGTCTCGAAGGCTCAGAGCCGCATGAACACCGGGATCCAGAGCTTCAGAACACGCAATTGCTGAGGTGGCGAGCAAGATCCTGCAGACATTCTGACCCCTCGACAGGCGGGGCGACAGGATCAGCGGAATCTCAGAATTCCAGCTGCCATCTGTTCCCTTTCCTGGACAGCACTGTAAAAAACCAGGAAAGAACCAAGGCGGCGCTTGCCAGGGTCCGCTCAATCGTCAATTGTCAATCGTCAATCGAGGTAGCGGTTTTCGCGGAGCCAGGCGTAGGCGCGCATGATGGCGTCATCGATGGGGCGGGGCGCGAAACCCAGCTCGCGCGTCGCCTTCGCGTGGCTGAAGTGGAAGTAGTAGCGGCTCGCGCGCGCGAGCGTCAGGTCGAGACGCGGCTCGCGGCCGCTCATGCGCCCCGACCACTGGCCTCCGAGCCCCCCCATCCAGACAAAGGGATAGGGGATGCGCGTGCGCGGCGCCCGTGCCCCGACGAGCGAGGCGATACGCTCCAGCACCGCCTGGTGCGTCAGGTTCTCGCGGGTGAGGATATACCGCTCTCCCCGGCGCCCCTTTTCCCAGGCGAGAATCTGCCCGGCACAGACGTCCTCGACGTCGACGTAGGAACTGCCGCCGCGCACGAAGCCGGGAACCTTGCCGCGCACGACCTCGACGATCATCCGCCCGATGTTCGGCCGCACATCCCAGCTGCCGAACATGGAGCCGGGGTTCACGATGACGACGTCCTGCCCGGCGGCCGCGGCCTCGCGGCAGACGTCTTCGGCCGCGCGCTTGGTAATGGCGTAGTGAAAGGGAAACCGATCGAGGTTGAACGGCGTCTCTTCGTCGGCCGTCACGCCGGGCTCGAGCGAGCCGGCCACCGCCGATACCGTGCTGGTGTGCACCACGCGCGGCACACCCGCCTTGAAAGCGGCGACGAGCACGTTGCGAGTTCCCTCGACATTGGTGCGCCACATCTCGCCCGGATCCGGAACGAACATGCGCGTATCGCCCGCGACGTGAAAGACGACGTCGCAGGCGCGCATGGGCCCCTCGAGGCTGGCGGGATCGCGTACGTCGCCCTGAGTGTACTCGACGTCGAGCCCTTCGAGCGGAACCCGCCGGCTGCCGGGACGCACGAACACGCGCACCCGGACGCCGCGCGCCAGCAGCGCGCGCACGAGGTTGGCGCCGACGAATCCGGTGGCGCCGGTGACGAAAGCCCGGGGTGCAGCCATGATCAGGCCGGGAACGGAGGCCAGCCCATCGGACGGCCGCCGACCAGGTGCAGGTGGAGGTGGAAGACCGTCTGGCCCGCTTCGGCCCCGGTGTTGAGGACGGTACGGTAGCCGCCGGCTTCGATGCCGAATTCGCGCGCGAGGTCTCCCGCGACCCGCACGACGTGGCCGACCAGCGCCTCGTCTTCGGGGGCGATGGCCGAGACCGAGGCGATGTGTTTCTTCGGAATCACGAGCAGGTGCACGGGGGCCTGCGGGTTGATGTCATGAAAGGCGACCACCCGGTCGTCGCTCCAGGCGATCTTCGCGGGAATATCGCCGCGCACGATCTTACAGAAAAGGCAGTCTGACATCGCGGTAACTTCAAAACTCAGAAAGAGGTTTCGCTGGCGTACTCGGCCGTAACGCGCAGGTAGATTTCGCGCTCGATGAACACGGTGACCAGATGGGGGTCGAAGAGCCGGCCGGCCATGTTGCGCAACGTGCCGAGCGCCGCGTCCCGCGGCAGCGGCGGCTTGTACGGGCGCTCGCTCACCATCGTATCATAGGTGTCGCAGACGGCGATGATGCGGCTGCCAAGGGGGATGCGGTCGCCCCCCAGCCCCGCCGGATATCCCGAGCCGTCCCAGCGTTCGTGGTGATGGCGCACGAGCGGGAGCACCTCGACGAAGAACGGGCTCCCTTCGAGCATGCGCATACCAATCTCGGGGTGCGACTGGATGTGCAGAAATTCTTCTTCGGTCAGCTTGCCGGGCTTCTTGAGCACGCCGTCGTCGACGCCGACCTTGCCCAGATCATGCAGAAACGCCCCCATCTCGAGTACTTCGCGCTCGTCTTCACTCAGCCCCAGCTCACGGGCCAGTTCGACACACAGCTTGCGCACGCGGTTGCTGTGGCCGCGCGTGATGCTGTCCTTGGCCTCCAGGGCCTCGGCAAGCAGCCTGACGGCGTCCCGGCGCGCATCCCGCAGCCAGAGAGCCTGCCGGCGCAGAGACTCGTTTTCCTGCTCGAGACGCGCCAGTCTCAACAGCATCTCGGCCTGCGTCTCAGTTTGTTTTTCGGCGTGCATCTCAGTTTGCGCGTACGGGCGGGGGATCGGGCTCGCGTCTCCCGGGGAAAGGGTCATTATATCGCAGGAGCGGCCCTCATCAACACCGCTCCGGGAAGCGGGCGAAATTTCAAGCAAATCGGCAACATAGCAAATTGAGAATGCGCGGGCGGTGATCTAGAATGACAGGGAATGGAAAAGGTTCTCGTTCACGGAAAACTGGCTGACGCCCCGCCCCCCCCGGTTCCCGACCGGGCGTTGCGGCGCCAGATTCTCTTCGTCGTCGTCAGCGTCCTCCTGCACCTGAGCATCGCCGCCGGGTTGCGCGAGGTGACGCCCGCGCGGCACGAGAACGCCGAGGCCGAACCGGCGCGGATCGAGTTCGAGGTCGTCCAGGAGGCGGCACCGGCCCGGACGGCCCCGCCGCCCCCCGCCCCCGTCGTCCGCGAACAGCCTGCGCAGCCCCAGACGCCGGCGCAGGCGGCGCCGAAACAGATCGTCGAATTGCCCGAAGCGCCCGAGCAGGCCCCCGACAAGCCGAGTTATCTGGCAGAACGGGACATGCGGGCCGAAGAAGAAACCCTCGCACGCAAGCTCGGCGAAGCGACCAATCAGCGCCAGGACGGCGCCGCCCCGCAGAAGACCGACCCGCGCGCCATGCGCCAGGACGGCGCCGAAGATGCGCCGAAGCCGGCTCTCGAAGCGCGCCCGGGACAGGCGGGGCCCGGCCGCGAACGTGCCGGCGAAACGCAGGCGGTGCCGAGCGTGCAGGCCGGAAGCGAACTCTCCGACATACAGGGCGACGGCGTCGAGCTCCCCGCCGGCGCCCGCGACGGGCGCGCAGAGACGGCCCGCGCCGAACGCGGCGGCGGCCAGGCCGGCAGCCGCCCGATGTCGCCCCCCTCGCTGCTGCCGACCCAGAACCAGCTCGCGAAGCTCGTCGAGCCCGCCCAGCGCAACCTGCTCGAGGCGAAGCGCGGCGACGTCACGCTGCTTAACGCGCGCAGCAGCGAGATGGCGAAGTACGTTATCGCCCGCGCGAAGCGCATCTACAGCTTTCTCAACATCAACGCCCCGATGCTGACCGTTTACTACGAAGACGTGCGCGGCATGCATTTCCCCGTCGCCGTCGACGCCATCCTCGACCGGCAGGGTAAAATTCTGGGCGTCGAGACCGTGGCCACGAGCGGCAGCGGCAAGATCGATCGCCTGGTCATCGATTCCGCCCGCGCCGGGCTGCAGAATCAGGGGCCGCCCCCCGCCGAGGCGTTCACGGGCGGCGACACGTTCCGCTTCCGCTTCGCCCTCTTCGCCGACCATATCGAAGCCGGCACGCCCTGATTCCCACCCTGTGCGCGTCGCCCGGGTAACGGCCCGCCCTGCCGCCGGGAATTCCGAAGCGACGATAATGGGGGCATGAACGCCTTGAAGACCACCATGCTGCTGGCGGCCCTGACCGGCCTGCTGCTCTTCTTCGGTCAGATGCTCGGCGGCAATCAGGGGCTCGTCGTCGCCTTCGGCCTGGCCGTCGTCCTGAACTTCGGTTCCTACTTCTTCTCCGACCGCATCGTCCTGCGCCTCTACCGGGCCCAGGAGGTGACCGAAGCCGAGGCGCCGCGGCTCTACGCCATCGTCGCACGCCTCACGCAGAAAGCGCGCATGCCCATGCCGCGCGTCTTCCGGATCCCCACGGACACCCCGAACGCCTTCGCCACCGGGCGCAGCCCGAAACACGCCGTGGTCGCGGCGACCGACGGCATCCTGCGCCTGCTCAGCGAAGAGGAACTGGAGGGGGTCATGGCCCACGAGCTCGCCCACGTCCAGAACCGCGACATCCTCATCAGTTCCGTCGTCGCCACCCTGGCCGGCGCAATTGCCATGCTGGCCAGCATGGTGCGCTGGGGAGCCATCTTCGGCGGCTTCGGCGGGCGCGGCAGCGATGACCGCAGCAACGTCTTCGCCGCCCTGGCCATGGCCATCGTGGCGCCGATCATCGCCCTGCTCATTCAGCTTGCCGTTTCGCGCACCCGCGAATTTCAGGCCGACGCCAGCGGCGCCCGTCTCGCCGGCAATCCGCGCGCGCTCGCCTCGGCCCTGCGGCGCATTCACGCCGGTATCCAGACGCGCCCGCTGGCGGCGACACCGGGACGCGAAGCCAGCGCGCACCTGTTCATCGCGAATCCATTTCGCGGACGCACCTTCGTGAACCTCTTCAGCACCCACCCGCCGCTCGAAGAGCGGGTCGCGCGCCTCGACGCCATGCTCTGAGCACGCGGAAGGGAAGGTACGGAAGGCGGCTGCGCCGCACGCGGCTCAGGGAATCGACGGGCCGGTCGACGAAGTGGCCCCGATGCTGTAGATCGGCGTGCGGTCGTCTTCCTTGATCGGGATGACCGACGGGTCTCCCTCTTCTTCGGGGCCCATCATGAAGGGATCGTCTTCGGGCATCATGAGAAAGGGGAGCAGATCCTCGAGATTCTCGCTCTCGCCCGTCTCCTCTTCGCCGTAGAGCGGCGGGTCGATCGGCACCGAATCCTCGGGGATCGCATCCGGGGCGAGCACCTCGGGCCCGGTTTCGGTGACGGCCGGATCGGACATCGTCTCGGCCGCTTCGCCGGCCCCCGCCTCGCGTCGCGGCTTGGACTGCGCGGCCGCAACCGGACGGGTGAGGTACCAGCCGATCTGGGCCTCGACATAGCGGGGGTCGAGCTTCAAGGCCCGGCTGAACTCGGCATGGGCGGCGGGCTGCCAGGCCACCGGCCCGTAGCGGCGCAGAAAGTTGGCATGAAGAAACGCGATCCGGGAGTTGTCCGGATCGAGCCGCGCCGCCGCCGCGTAGGCAGAGCGCGCCTCGCCGAGGCGGCGCAGGTCGGCCAGGAGCATCCCCAGCCGAAGATGGCCCTCGACCAGCCCGGGCTGCCGGGCGAGCGCTTCGCGAAGCTGGGTTTCGGCCTGGTGCAGTTTTCCGCGCCGGTAGGGGAGCGCAACGATGGCCGCCTGATCCATGTACAGGCGGCCGAGATGCACGCGCAGGCGCGGGTTCTCGGCCCCCTCGATGGCCTTGCGATACAGGGTTTCGACCTCGGCCAGGGTCGTCTCCCGTTGCGGTTCAGGCGTGCGCAGGGCCAGGCCATGACGTGCGACGGCCAGGCCGGCAAGATAAGCGGGTTCTTCATCGGCGAACTCGAGGGCGCGGGCGAAGCGGCGCTCGGCCAGCTCGAAATTGCGCTTCGAGAGTGCCAGGGCCCCGAGCAGGCCGTTGGCAGAAGCCTTCCATGCCGGGGGCTGGCCATGCTCGGCGGCCGCGCGGATCAGGGCCTGCCGGGCGACGCCGGCCTCGTCGATCAGGTAGGCGAGCTGCCCGCGACGCAGCGCGGTGCCGGCGACGCTGACGCCGGTGACGTCTTCGGGGTGACGCGCGAGGGCCGCGTCGAGCAGCTCCCGGGCACGTTCATGGTCCTTGTGCCGCCAGGCGAGTTCAGCGCGCAGGACCATGGCCTCGGGAATGGGCCTTTCGGCCGCAACGGCCGCATCGAGAAGGCGCACGGCCTCGGCGTCGTTGCCGGCGCGCGCGAACAACCCTCCGGCCGCCGCCGCATAGAGCGGTACGGCCGGCGCGAGCGACCAGGCGCGGGCGAAGCTGTGTCCGGCCGGCTCCCACTGTCCCATGCGGGCGTGCGCGACACCCCGACCGGCGTAGGGAGCGGCGGCGTCGGGCGCGGCCTTGATCGCGGCGTCGAAAGACCGCAGCGCCTCGGAGGGCTCGCCCCGCTCGAGTGCATGATAGCCGAGGGCAAGGTGCGCGGGCACGAAGTCGGGGTCACGCTCGAGGGCGCGCCGGAACTCGGCGACGGCCTGCCCCCCGAGCCCGGCGTGCGCCAGGGTGAGGCCGTAGTTGACGGCCAAGGCCGGGGAGTCGGGATGACGCTGCGCCGCACGGCCGGCGGCCTCCATGGCGGCGACGTGATTCCCCATGGCATCTTCGGCCATGCCCAGGTTGCTGAGCAGGTACGGGTCATCGGGGGTGAGCCGCAGCGCCTCGGCCCAGGCATCGCGCGCCTGAAGTACATGTCCGGTTCGCAGCGCCGCAAAGGCCGCCTGCCGATGCCGGGCGACTTCAGCCGCGGTTTCGTCGGCGGGTGAAGCAGGGGAGCCTGCAGCATCGCGGACGGCCCCGGGCAGGGCTGCCCCACCGCCATCGGAAACCCGGTTCGCCCCGCCGAACGAGCAGGCGGCAAGAAGGGAAAGGCCAAGTGAGAGAGCGCGCACGGTGCTTTCCTTTTTATCCAGTTCTTGCCACCATTATGGGGCCAACATCAGGACGGATCAACCGCGGCAGGCCGACAGCCGTCGACCCCGCGGGGCGCCTCTTGCCGGCTCCGCGCCATGCGGCCGCCATTCCGCGAAGGCGACCGAAGTCACCGCGGCGCCACCCGTGTGGCATACTGAGGCCGGATCTGCGCGGCGAATCCGGCGCAGAACGACTGCCCGGGTACTCCCGGCCTGCCCCGTCTGTCAGAGCGCACCGGTGCCCGATGGGCTATAATGATGCCGACGTTCCCGTGAGGCCTGTGATGGATGTGGAGAAGCTGCTGGCGAACGATCCCAACCCTGAAGAGACGCAGGAGTGGCTCGAGTCGCTCGACTACGTCCTGCAGCGCGAAGGCGCCGAGCGGGCGATCTATCTCTTCGAGCGTCTCAAGGACCGGCTCGCGGCCCGCGGCATCTCCCTCCCCTCGCCGACGAACACCCCGTACGTCAACACGATTCCCCCCGACGACGAGCCCCCCTACCCGGGCAGCGTCGAGATCGAGCGCCGCATCCGCAGCATCATCCGCTGGAACGCCATGGCCATGGTCGTGAAGGCGAACCGCTCGCCGCTCGATCTAGGGGGCCACATCTCGACCTTCGCCTCGGCGGCCACGCTGTATGAGGTCGGCTTCAACCACTTCTTCCGCGGCAAGCACGGCGAGAAGCCCGGCGACATCGTCTACTTTCAGGGGCACGCCTCGCCGGGTATCTACTCGCGCGCCTATGTGGAAGGGCGCTTCGACGCCGAGCGTCTCCACCGGTTCCGCCGCGAAGTCGAGCCGGGCGGCTTGTCGTCCTATCCCCACCCCTGGCTGATGCCGCACTTCTGGGAGTTTCCGACCGTCTCGATGGGACTCAGCCCCATCATGGCCATCTACCAGGCCCGTTTCAACCGCTACCTGCACGATCGCGGACTCAAAGACACGGCGCATCAGAAAGTCTGGGCCTTTCTGGGCGACGGCGAGACCGACGAACCCGAAACGCTCGGCTCGATTTCGCTGGCCGCGCGCGAACGCCTCGACAACCTCGTCTTCGTCATCAACTGTAATCTTCAACGCCTCGACGGACCCGTGCGCGGCAACGGCAAGATCATTCAGGAGCTCGAAGCCATCTTCCGCGGCGCCGGGTGGAACGTCATCAAGGTCGTCTGGGGGAGCGACTGGGACCCCCTCCTGCGCGAGGATCACGACGGCGCGCTCGTCAAGCGCATGAACGAAGTCGTCGACGGCTGGTTCCAGAAGTACACCGTCGAAGGGGGCGCCTTTGCCCGCGAGCATTTCTTCGGCGCCGATCCGCGCCTGCGCAAGCTGGTCGAGAAGATGTCCGACGAGCAGATCCACAAGATGCTGCGCGGCGGACACGATCCCCGCAAGGTCTACGCCGCCTACCAGGCCGCCATGGATCACAAGGGTTCTCCCACGGTCATCCTCGCCAAGACGGTCAAGGGTTACGGCCTGGGCGAAGCCGGCGAGGGGCGCAACATCACGCACCAGCAGAAGAAGCTGAACGTCGACGAGCTGAGCGCTTTCCGCTCCCGGTTCGGCATCCCCATCGGCGATGAAGAGCTGGCCGAGGCCCCCTTCTACCGTCCGCCCCCCGACAGCCCCGAGGCGCGCTACATCCAGGAGCGCCGCAAGGCGCTGGGCGGATACGTGCCCGAGCGCATCGTCGACGTCGAGCCGATGGAGCCGCTCCCCACGCTGGCGGATTTCAAGGAGTTCCTCGACGGCTCGGGGGGACGAGAGGTCTCGTCGACGATGGGCTTCGCGCGCATGCTCGGGCGCCTGCTGAGCCTGAAGGATTTCGGCAAGTACGTCGTGCCCATCGTTCCCGACGAGGCGCGCACCTTCGGCCTCGAGGCCCTGTTCCGCCAGTTCGGCATCTACTCGCACATCGGCCAGCTCTACGAACCGGCCGACAAGTCGAGCCTGCTCTACTACTTCGAGTCGAAGCAGGGGCAGATTCTGGAGGAAGGGATCACCGAGGCGGGCGCCATGTCGAGCTTCATCGCCGCGGGCACGGCCTATGCGACACACGGGATCCCCACGATCCCCTTCTTCATCTACTATTCCATGTTCGGCTTTCAGCGCATCGGCGACCTGATCTGGGCGGCCGGCGACATGCGCGCCCGCGGCTTTCTGCTGGGCGCGACGGGCGGCCGGACGACCCTGAACGGCGAAGGGCTGCAGCACCAGGACGGGCACAGCCACCTGCACGCCTCGACCGTGCCCAACGTCATGGCCTACGACCCCGCCTACGTCTACGAGCTGTCGGTCAT
Source organism: bacterium (assembly GCA_041690355.1). Classification (GTDB taxonomy): domain Bacteria; phylum J088; class JAWLBW01; order JAWLBW01; family JAWLBW01; genus JAWLHK01. Next base: position 46,564 of record JAWLHK010000007.1, read on the forward strand.
CATCGAAGACGGCCTGAAGCGCATGTACCGGCACGGCGAGCCGGTCTTCTACTACATCACGCTCTACAACGAAAACTACATCATGCCCGCCATGCCGGCCGGCGCCGAAGAAGGGATCCGCGAGGGGATCTACCGGTTGGCGGCCGCGCCCGCGAAGAAAAGGCTGCAGGCGCAGATTCTCGCCAGCGGCCCGATGGTGCCCCAGGCGCTGCGGGCGCAGGAGATGCTGGCCAGCATGTTCGACGTCGCCGCCGACGTCTGGAGCGTCACCAGCTACAAGAATCTGCGCTACAACGCGTTGCGCGCCTCGCGGTGGAACATGCGCCATCCCGGCGAGACGCCGCGCAAGTCGTACCTGGAACGCGCGGTCGAAGGGATAGAGGGTCCCTTCGTCGCCGTCTCGGATTACATGCGCCAGGTGCCCGAGATGATCTCCCCGTGGATACCCGGCCGCCTGACGACGCTCGGCACCGACGGGTTCGGCCGCAGCGACCTGCGCAAGAAGCTGCGCGCCTGGTTCGAGGTCGACCCCGAATCGATCGTGCTCGCCGTGCTCTACTCCCTGATGCAGCAGGGGGCCGTCGGGCGCGAGGTCGTCGACAAGGCGATTGCGACGCTCGAGATCGACCGGGACAAGGCCTTTTCGCTTTTCGCCTGAGGAGACTGCATGGCCGAACGCATCACGCTGCCTGAACTCGCCGAAGGAATCGCCGGAGGCGACGTCGTCTCCGTCGCGGTCTCCGAGGGAGATACCGTCACCGAAGGGCAGACCCTGATTGAACTGGAAACCGACAAGGCGACCGTTCCCGTCCCCTCGCCAGCGGCCGGAAAGATCGTGAAGGTCCTGGCCAAGGTCGGCGAGCCCCTGCAGGTCGGCGAACCGATTGTGGAGCTCGAGGGCGCACCCGGCGCGGTGAAGGCGCCCCCGCCACCCGAGAAACCTGCAAAGCCGCCCCGGCATGCCGAACGCCCGCCGGCAGAACCGGCCACGGAAGCGGAGCAGGTGGAGATGCCACCGGAAGAGCGCGGCGCAGAAAAGCCGGCCGAAGAGCAGCGGGTCGAGGCCCGGCAGGCGAGACAGCGGGAGGTTCAGGCCCGGCCCGAGCCGGGCCCGGCAGAAACGCCCCCCGGCGCCCCCGAAGCGGGAGAACCTGCGCCGGCAGGCCCCGCCGCCCGCCGCCTCGCGCGCGAGCTGGGGGTCGACATCAACCGGGTTCCCGGCTCGTCGCGGGGCGGCCGTATCAGCCCCGAAGACGTGAAGGACTTCGCGCGCCAGCGCATGAAGTCGGGAGTTCCCGGCGTGACGCCGGCCGCGGCCGAGCTCCCCGACTTCGCCAGATGGGGTCCCGTGCGCCGCGAGACGCTGACGACGCTGCGCCGCAAGATCAGCGACAACCTGGCGCGCGCCTGGGTCACGATTCCGCACGTTCACCAGTTCGACGACGCCGACATCACCGACCTGGCGGCCCTGCGCAAGGCGCACGCCCCGCGCTTCAAGGAACGGGGGGCGAATCTGACGATGACCGCCTTCCTGCTCAAGGCCGTCGTCGCCACCCTGCAGAAGTTCCCCCAGTTCAACGCCTCGCTCGACCCGGTGAACGGCGAGATGGTGTTCAAGGACTATTTTCATATCGGCGTCGCCGTCGATACCCCCGGCGGCCTCATCGTACCGGTGCTGCGCGACGTCGACCGCAAGGACCTCTACGCGATCTCCCGTGAACTCGGCGATCTGGCCCAGCGCACCCGTGACCGGCAGGTGGGGCTCGAAGAGCTGCGCGGGGCGAGCTTCTCGGTCTCGAATCTCGGCGGTATCGGCGGGAGCCATTTCACGCCGATCATCAATCCCCCCGAGGTGGCGATCCTCGGCGTCGGCCGCAGCCGGGAGGTACCCGTCTGGCGCAACGGCCAGGTCGTCCCGCGTACGATTCTGCCGCTCTGCGTCGCCTACGATCACCGGGTGATCGACGGCGCCGACGGGGCGCGGTTCATCACCGAACTCGTGCGCACGCTCGAACACTATCAGGATGTCATGCTGCTCGGGCTGTAGCCGCGCGCCATGCGGCCCGCCTGCGGAGGAAGCGAGGAATCATGCCCAACACCGCATTTGATCTGGTCGTCATCGGCGGCGGGCCGGGCGGCTACGCCGCCGCATTCCGCGCCGCCGATCACGGACTGAAGACGGCCATCGTGGAACTGGACGACCGGCTGGGCGGCGTCTGCCTGCTGCGCGGCTGCATTCCGAGCAAGGCCCTGCTGCACGCCGCCCAGGTCATTCACGAGACACAGGAGATGGCGGCATGGGGGCTCAAGTTCCCGCGCCCCCAGATCGATCTGGACGCCCTGCGCGACAAGAAGGAGACCATCGTCGACAAGCTCTCGCGCGGCACGGGAACGCTTGCCAAGCTGCGCAACGTGAGCATCATTCACGGGCGGGCGCGCTTTCTGGACCGCAACCGCCTGTCGGTGCTCGGCGGCGAGAAGCCGACCGAGGTGCGGTTCAAGAACGCCATCATCGCGACCGGCTCGCGGCCGGTCATTCCCCGCACGCTCTACATCGACGATGAACGCTGGTTCGACTCCACGCGCGCCCTCGATCTTCCCTTCATCCCCGAACGCCTCCTGGTCATCGGCGGCGGCTATATCGGCATGGAGCTGGGGACCGTCTATGAAGCGCTGGGGAGCAAGGTCACCGTCGTCGAGGGGCTCGATCGCATCCTCAACACGGCCGATCCCGATCTCGCCCGCCACGTGGCCAAGCGGGCCCAGGCGCGGTTTCAGGCCGTGCGCACGAACACGAAGGTCGAAGGGTTGCGCGCCGAGAAGACCGGCATCGTCGTGACCCTGCGCGGCCCCGGCGCCGGCGAAGACGAGAAGGAAGAGGCGGAGTTCGACGCCGTGCTCGTCTCGGTCGGCCGCCGCCCGAACAGCGAAGACCTGGGGCTCGAGACCACGCGCGTGCGCATCAACGACAAAGGCTTCATCGAGGTCGACCGGCAGATGCGCACGGGCGAAGCCAACATCTTCGCCATCGGCGACGTCGCGGGCGAGCCCATGCTCGCCCACAAGGCCAGCCACGAGGGGTTCACGGCCGTCGGCGCCATCGTGGGCGGCGAGGCGCTCTGGGACAAGAAGGCCGTTCCGGCGGTCGTCTTCACCGATCCCGAGCTCGCCTGGTGCGGAAAGACGGAAGCAGAGGCGAAGGAAGAGGGGCTCGACGTGAAGGTCCTGCGCTTTCCCTGGTCGGCCTCGGGGCGCGCGACGACCCTCGACCGTAACGACGGCGTCACGAAGCTCGTCTGCGACGCCGAGAGCGGCCGGGTCATCGGCGTGGGGATCGCGGGCACCAATGCCGGCGAGCTGATCAGCGAAGGGGTGCTCGCCGTCGAAATGGGCGCCGTCGCCGAAGACATCGCCGGCAGCATCCACCCCCATCCCACCCTGAGCGAAACGCTGATGGAAGCGGCCGAGATGTTCGCGGGGCACGCCACCCACCATCGATGAGCCGCTCCCCCGGCCGCGCCCGACTGCCGCGCCCGAGTGGAAGGGCGCGGCCGGGCGTGCCATGCTGTAGAGGGAGCCGCACCGGGCGCGCGCTCCCTTTCCGCGTTTCCCCTCGGCCACCCTGCGCATGATTCGAACGCTGCACCTCACCCTCGACGATCCCGCCGACAACCTCGCGCTGGAAGAGCGCCTGCTGGCCCGCGCAGAACAGGAAGGAGGGCCTCAGGTCCTCCGCACCTGGGAATCGGCGGTCCCCTTTGTCGTTCTCGGCCTCTCCTGCCGCGAAGAAGCCGACGTGAATCTGGCTGCCTGCCGCGAAGACGGCGTCCCCGTCCTGCGCCGGAAGAGCGGCGGGGGAACGGTTCTCCAGGGGCCGGGCAGCTTCAGCTACGCCCTCATCCTGCACCAGGACACCGATCCGGCGCTGCGCTCCATCGGCGGCGCGAACGAGTGGGTGCTCTCGCGCATCGCCGACCAGCTGCGGCTGCACGACGTTCCGGCCGAGATCCGGGGCATCAGCGACCTGGCCGTCGGCGGGCGAAAAATTTCGGGGAACGCGCAGCGGCGCAAAAAGGACTGGATTCTCTTTCACGGCACGCTTCTGCACGGGATGCCGGCCGAGCAGATCGCCCGGTATCTGCGCATGCCCCCCCGGCAACCCGACTACCGGGCCGACCGCGCGCACCAGGACTTTCTGACGACCCTCCCGCTCGGTCCCGACAAGCTCGTCGAGATTCTCGAAGCCGCCTTCGGCGCCTTCTCACCGCTGGGGCTGTAACGGCCGTTCCGCAGAAGCGGGCGAACTTCAGCTGCCGATCCCGGCGATGACGGCCGCCGCGGCCATCGCCCACAGGGCCGCGGTCGCCAGCAGCGGCCGATCGGTCAGCAGGGTGTCGGTCGGATTCGCCGCTTCGTTGCGATGGTAGACCAGATACTGGTAGCGGAAAACGCCGTAGAGGACGAAGGGGAAGGTCAGGAGCATGCCGCGGCCGAAGCGCGCTTCGGTTTCGGGCGCGACGCAGTACATGAGGTACGAGATGACCGTCAGGGCGGTCACGAGCCCCATCATCTGATCCAGAAACGGCTCGCTGTACTCCTCGAGCACCCGGCGGGTCTCGGTGCTCGGGAGCGTCAATTCGTGCCGGCGCTTGGAGAAGCCCAGAAAGAGCGCGAGCATCGAGGTGCAGACGAGCAGCCACGTCGACGGCTGCACGGCAATGGCGGCCGCCCCTGCCTCGACCCGCAGGACGAAGCCGGCGGCGATGATGATGACATCGAGAATGACCTGGTGCTTGAGCTTCAGGCTGTAGAGGACGTTGAGTCCGAAATAGGCGAGCAGAATGAGCGCGAGCGGCGGCGCGACGAACCACGCCCCCCCCACGCCGATCAGGAGCAGCAGCACGAGAGCCACATACGCCAGGGGAACCGGCAGCGCCCCCGAGGCGATCGGGCGCAGGCGTTTCTTCGGATGCGCCCGGTCGGCCTCGACGTCGACGATGTCGTTCAGCAGATAGACGGCGCTGGCCGCGGCCGAGAAGGCCGCGAAGGCCGCGGCGGACGCCAGGGCCGTGGGCGCTTCGAAAAGGCGCCCCGCGAAGAGCGCCGGCGCAAAGACGAAGCCGTTCTTCACCCACTGCTGGGGCCGCATGCAGCGCAGCAGCCCCGCGAGGGACGACGCGGGAGACCTTCGGCTCGAAACAACCGTATCCATGAGCATTCCATGATAGCCCAAGCGCTCGTGGAATGCCCGCGCGCGACCGCCGCCCGGCGGCCCCATTCAGCCTGCAGATCGCTCAGGCCGCCCGGCCGTAGCGATCCTGAAGGCGTACGACGTCGTCGAGCTGCGGCGTGCTGACCTCGAGAATTTCACAGTCGGCTTCGGCTTCCATCTGGTGCACGGTGCGCGGCCGGATGTGGAAGCTCTCGCCCGGTTTCATCCGCCTCTCGCTCAGCGCCTCAGGGGCCGGCCCGTGACGGAAGCGCAGCTGCCCGCGGAGCACGTAGATGGTTTCGTCTTTCTCGCGATGGTACTGCAGACTCAGGCTTTCGCCGGCGCGGATGAAAAGAATCTTGCCGACGTAGCCGTGCGTGTGCGCCCAGATGAGCTCGGCCCCCCAGGGCTTCTCGACCCGCTTCGGCAGCGGCTGGACGCCCCCCTTGCGCCCCGCGGGCGTCATCGATTTCGCGATGCGCCCGACGTCCTGACCGTGCCCCTTCTTGAGCACAAGCAGGCCTTCGTCGCTGTCGACGATCAGGATGTCCTGCAGGCCGACGACGGCGACGGGGCGTTGCGAAAGGACGTCGACCCCGTCTGACATCGCATCGACGGTCGGCGGCAGTAGTCGGCCGTCGGCGCGGAGAAAGGTCGCCACGGCCTCCCAGGTGCCGACGTCGCTCCAGCCGAACGACGCAGGAACCATCAGGACGTTGGCGGCCTTCTCGAGAATCCCGTAGTCGACCGAGACCCCGACCGACTCTTCGAAACGCTCCTGAAACTCCTGCCAGGGACGGGCGGCGAGGGTCGCCACCTCGGGCAGATACTGCCAGACGGCGCGCAGGATCGTTCCCGCCTGCCACACGAAGACGCCGCTGTTCCAGTAGTGATCGCCGGCGGCCATGAAGGCCCGGGCCCGTTCGGCATCGGGTTTCTCGGTGAAGCGCACGACGGGCGCCACGCCGTCATCGACGGCGCCGGCCTGAATGTAGCCGTATCCGGTTTCGGGGGCGGTCGGCACGAGCCCCAGCGTTATGAGCGCATCCGCTTCGGCGGCACGCAGGGCCGTCCGCAGGGCGGCGCGAAACGCTTCGGGATCGGTGACGTGATGATCGGCCGGAAGGACGATCATGCGCGTCTCGGGCCCCAGCCGATCTCGCAGATAGGCGGCGGCAAGCGCAATTGCGGGCGCCGTATTGCGGCCGACCGGCTCCGAGAGAACCTCGACCTGATCGGCGTCGAGCCCGAGCTCCCGCAGCTGCGCATCGGTCTCCATGCGCTGCTCGGCGCCCGTCAGAATGAGGATGCGATCGACGTGCAGGTCACGGATGCGCTCCACCGTCTGCTGCAGCAGCGTACGCTGGCCGAACAGGCGCAGAAACTGCTTGGGCGCTCCCGGCTGACTCAGCGGCCAGAGCCGCGTGCCTGAACCCCCCGCGAGTATGACAGCAACGACTTTCCCCATGCATCTCCTTCAGGGCGCCCGGCGCCCACAGCAAGCTCGAGGTTGATAAGGCAGAATCGGCGCACGACGAAACAACGCCATCAGGCGGCCCGCCGCCTGCCGGTGGCGGGCCGTTCGCCGCCATGCTCGACGTACCATTGATAAGTCTCGGCGATCCCTTCGCGAAGACCGATGCGCGGCCGCCATCCCAGGGCACCGAGGCGGCCGACGTGAAGCAGCTTTCGCGGCGTGCCGTCCGGCTTACCGGCGTCCCAGAAGATGGGACCGCGGTGGCCGGCGATCTCCTGCACGACCAGGGCCAGATCGCGAATGGCGATGTCTTCTCCGGTCCCCAGGTTGATGAGGTCGTTAGCGTCTGCGTGCAGCATGAGATGGACGCATGCGTCGGCCGCGTCGTCGGCGTGCAGAAACTCCCGGCGCGGCGCGCCGCTCCCCCAGAGGATCACCGGACGATCGGGGAGCGCTTCGTGGAACTTTCGGATGAGAGCCGGAAGTACATGGCTCTCTTCCGGGTCGAAGTTGTCGCCCGGACCGTACAGATTCGTCGGCATGGCGCACAGGAACTTCGTCCCCAGCTGCCGGTTGTAGGCGCGGCACATCGTAATCCCGGCAATCTTGGCGACCGCATAGGGTTCGTTCGTCGACTCGATCCGGCCCGTGAGCAGATACTCCTCGCGGATCGGCTGGGCGCAATCGCGCGGATAGATGCAGGACGAACCGAGAAACAGGAGCTTGTGCACCCCGAAGGCCGCCGCCGCGTCGATGACGTTGGTCTGAATCTGAAGATTATCGCGGATGAATTCCGCCGGCCGCGTCTGGTTGGCCCAGATGCCGCCGACGCGGGCGGCCGCGAGAAAGACGTATTCGGGCTTGTCCCGCTGAAAGAGCCGGTCGACCTTGGCGCGGTCGCGCAGATCGACTTCGGCCGAAGACCGCAGGATGAGATTCCGGTAGCCCAGCGCCGTGAGGCGCCGCGCGATGGCAGAGCCGACCAGGCCCCGATGCCCGGCCACGAAGATCCGGCTGTTGAACTGCATGCCTCCCCCTTCTCTGCCCTCAGGCTAGCACGGGGCGAGGGGCGCGCCGGCAAGGCGCACCCGGAGGGAGGGAGAACAAACTGGAGCCCCCTTGACAACGGGGGCCGGCGCGCCATTCCTGATTCTTGATTCTTGATTCCTGACGAAGCAAGGGCAGGAAGAGTGCCGGCCGAAAAAGTTCAGCGGCCGTAGCGGTCGAGCAGGCGCACCACGTCTTCGAGCTGCGGGGTGCTCACCTCGAGCACGCGGCAGTCTTCGACGGCTTCCATCTGGTGCACGGTTTTGGTGCGGATGTGGAAACTCTCGCCCGGCTGCATGATCCGCTCTTCCAGGTGGTCGGGATCGGTGCCGAAGCGGAAGCGCAGCGAGCCCGTCAGCACGTGAATCGTCTCGTCCTTCTCGCGGTGATACTGCACGCTGAGACTCTCGCCCTTGCGGATGGTCAGCGTCTTGCCGACATACGACGGCGTTTCAGCCCAGATGAGTTCCTCGCCCCACGGTTTCGGAACGACGCGGGGGAGCCGGGCTTCTTCGGGGGGCGTCTCGGCGAGTTCGGCCATGGCGCGCGCAACGGCTCCCACGTCCTGCCCCTTGCCCTTGCGCATGATGAGCAGCCCCTCGTCACCGTCGATGACGAGCACGTCTTCGAGGCCGATGACGGCGACCGGACGGCGCGAGTAGACGTCGACCGACTCCGATTCCACTTCGACCGCGGGCCGGTTCATGCGGCCGTCGGCGCGCAGGAAGCCGGCCACCGAATCCCACGTACCGACATCGCTCCACGCGAAGCGGGCGGGAACCATGCGGACGTTATCCGCCTTCTCGAGAACGGCGTAGTCGATGGAGATCTTCGGCAGTTCGGCAAAGCGCGTCTGCAGGTCGGCAGCCGGAAGCGACCAGAGCGCCGACTCTTCGGGCAGGTAGCGGCGCAGCGCATCGAGAATGGCCCCGGCCTTCCAGAGAAACATGCCGCTGTTCCAGTAGTAATCCCCTGCGGCGAGGTACTGGGTGGCGCGCTCGAAATCCGGCTTTTCCACGAATGCGCGCACGACGGCCGCGTTCGACTCGACAGGGCCCGCGTGGATGTACCCGTAGCCGGTTTCGGGACCGGTGGGCTGGATGCCGAGGGTCACGAGCACGTCTTCGCGGGCGACTTCGAGCGCGGCCTGCAGCGTCGCGAAAAACTGCGCCCGGTCGCCGATGTGATGATCCGCCGGAAGCACGACCATCCGCGCGTCGTCACCGAATCGTTCGCGCACGAACGCGGCGGCCAGGCCGATGGCCGGCGCGGTGTTGCGGGCGACCGGCTCGGCCAGCACAGTGGCGCGTTCCTGCAGCCCCAGCTCGCGGATCTGCGCGACGGTCTCCAGGCGGAGACTCTCACCGGTGACGACCACCAGGTGCGCGTAGTCCAGATCGGCCACGCGACGCACGGTCTCCTGCAGCAGGGTGTGCTCGCCGAACAGCTTCAGGAACTGCTTCGGGGTATCGGGCCGGCTGAGGGGCCACAGGCGCGTACCGGAACCGCCGGCGAGAATGACAGGGACTACGGACGACATGGAATAATCCTCTCTGGCCCGTTCACTGTACCATCCCGGCGTTACCCCTGACCAAGCGTGGCCGGGGGAACTGCGTCCGACGCGCGCCGCGCCGCGAGCCGAATTCCACCCGGCCGCCCGAGCCAGAAGACTGAAAGCCCGAACCACGCCCACGTAAGGATGTCGTCGAGGCGCAAAGGGGACCACGCCGAAAACCAGAAGATTCCGAGGAGCATGGTCAGGCCGAGGCGGGCCGCCGTGGAATCGGCGGCGGCGCGCAGGAGCCAGGGGAAGAAGAAGAGGAGAATTCCGAGGCGGTAGTCGAAATGATTCCCCAGCACAAAGACCCCCGCGAACAGCCCGGCGCCCATCATGGCGAGAACGCCGTCGAGCGGGCGCTCTGCCGGGGGGACGAAGAACGACGTCCGCATGCGGCGGGCCAGCGCCAGGGCGACGACGGCGACAATGGCGGCAAGCACTGCGGAAACTGCGGAAAGATACGCGGCGTCGACGCGAAGGATCTCGAGGAGCCGGGCGGGGAGCACGCGCGAGCCGAACGAGAACCAGGTCGCCCGGGGAACGGCGGCGCCGATCAGGCGGATATCTTCCAGATTGACGACGACGTAGACGCCGAAGGCCAGCGCCAGAACCATGCCCAGCCGGAGGGCCCATTCGCGCGGAATCTGCCGCAGGGCGCTCGCGCCGAAGATGGGAAACAGCTTCAGGGCCCCGGCCGTGAAGAGAATGGCCGTTCCGGTTCCGTAGCGGGAACGCGAGAGGGCGCGTCCGGCCAGAATCAGCACGGTGAACATGAGGATATCGATATTCCCCCGTTCGACCCCGAGCATGATGGGCGGCGAAAGCAGCGCCGCCCCGAACAGAAGCCCCTGCCACCAGAGGAGCGGACCGGCCATCCACAGGACCGCCGCAAGAAACAGCGCCCCGAGGACGACGCCGACGGGGTTCGTGTGCGCGACCGTGAGCCCGGCACCCTGCCAGATGGAAATCCAGACGCGTGGATAGTTCATGCGCCGCTTCCACGGATCGCAGGGGTTCGTGCGCAGGACGTCGAGCCCGCGGGCGGCACACTCGGCTCCCGTGCTGATGTTCCGCAGATCGGCAAATGCGGGAGAGCGGGTCGGCACGCCCATGCGGTCCCAGGCGCGCAGCTCCGGACGCAGCACGTGCCCGTAAAGCACGATGCCGAAGTAGATCAGCAGCATCGCCAGGGCAATCAGGCGGCCATCCAGGAATTTACGATTGACGATTGACAATTGACGATTTACGGGACGGACGTCTCATGCTGCAGGAACCATTCGTAGGCCGAGCGGATGCCTTCGCGCAGCGGAATGCGGTGTTTCCAGCCGAGGGCGTGGAGGCGATCGACGTTGAGCAGCTTGCGCGGCGTGCCGTCGGGCTTGCTCGTATCCCAGACGAGCTCGCCCCTGTGCCCGACGACCTCCTGCACGAGCTCGGCCAGTTCGCGGATGGTCACGTCTTCACCGGTGCCGATGTTGACGATGTCCGACCCCTCGTAGGTCTCCATGAGGTGCACGCAGGCGTCGGCCAGGTCGTCGGCGTGCAGGAATTCCCGCCGCGGCGCGCCGGTGCCCCACACGGTCACCGGCCGGTCGGGAAGCGCCTCGTGAAACTTGCGTATCAGGGCCGGGAGCACGTGGCTCGTCTGCAGATCGAAATTGTCATTCGGCCCGTAGAGGTTCGTCGGCATGACGCTCAGGAAGCGCGTCCCATGCTGCCGATTGTACGACTGGCACATGACGATGCCTGCGATTTTCGCTACGGCATACGGCTCGTTGGTCTTCTCGAGCGGACCCGTCAACAGATATTCCTCGCGGATGGGCTGGGGGCAGTCGCGCGGATAGATGCAGGACGATCCGAGGAACAGAAGCTTCTGCACGCCGTGTCGCCACGCCGCATCGATGATGTTCGTCTCGATCAGCAGATTGTCGCGGATGAAGTCTGCCGGGTAGGTGTTGTTCGCCAGAATTCCGCCGACCTTCGCGGCGGCCACGTAGACCTGCTCCGGCTTCTCGGCGGCAAAGAAGGCCTCGACGGCGGCGGCGTCGCGCAGATCCAGTTCCGCCGACGTCCGCAGCAGCAGCCGGTCATGGCCGCGCGCCATCAGATTGCGCACGAGCGCCGAGCCGACGAGTCCGCGGTGGCCGGCAATAAAGATCCGAGAAGTCATCAGTCGTAAGTCGTAAGTCGTAAGTCGGTAAAAAAACCGGGGGAATATTCATATTGCTGCTTTTTCGTTGACATTTCCACGGACCCTGCACTATAAGAGGCGGTATGACAACCATCCGCCGTTTCGAAGATAGCCTCGCATGGCAGAAGGCAAACGCTCTCTCCGCGTTTGTCCACCGTCTCTCGGATAGAAAGGCATGGGGGCGCGACTGGTCCCTTCGAGAGCAGATTCGGTCGGCTGCCGGGTCCGTACCGGGAAACATCGCCGAGGGCTTCAACAGCGGAGGCGACCGTCACTTCCGACATTACCTCCGCATCGCAAGGGCATCGGCGGGTGAAGTTCGTGCTCACGCATACACCGCGCACCATATCGGGTACCTGTCCGATGAGGAACTGAGTTCAATCTGCAGCGCCAGCCACGAGTGCGAACGCCTGATCACCGGATTCATCAATTACCTGACGCGTTGCCTGGAACAACTGGAAACCGACGCAGAGGAAAGCAGTTCATGATCACCGGTTCACAATGAGCAACCTGTCACTGAAGACTGAAGACTGGCGACTTACGACTGAGCCCGATGACCCGCCGCTATCACTTGTTCTTCCTTGGCCCACTTGATATCCTCGCGAACCATCTCGGCGCATAGCTCCTCCACGCTGGTCTTCGCCTCCCAGCCGAGCTTCTCCTTCGCCTTCGAAGGATCGCCGAGCAGCGTCTCGACTTCGGTCGGGCGGAAGTAGCGCGGATCCACTTCGACGAGCACCTTGCCGGTCTTTGCGTCGCGCCCCTTCTCCTCCACACCCTTCCCTTCCCATTCCAACTGGATATCGACGTGCTCGAAGGACGCCTCGACGAAGCGGCGGACAGAGATCTGGCGGCCGGTGGCCAGCACGAAATCCTCGGGTTCCGGCAGCTGCAGCATCCGCCACATGCCGTCGACGTAATCACGGGCGTGCCCCCAGTCGCGCAGGCTGTCGAGATTTCCCAGATACAGCTTGCCCTGCATCCCGAGATGGATGCGGGCGACGGCGCGCGTAATCTTGCGCGTGACGAAGGTCTCGCCGCGCACGGGAGATTCGTGGTTGAACAGTATCCCGTTGCAGGCGTACATGCCGTAGGCTTCGCGGTAGTTCACCGTGATCCAGTAGGCATACAGCTTCGCCGCCGCATACGGACTGCGCGGATAAAACGGCGTCGTCTCCTTCTGCGGCGTCTCCTGCACCTTGCCGAAGAGCTCCGACGTGGATGCCTGATAGAACCGGGTCTTCTGCTCGAGGTTCAGGATGCGGATCGCTTCGAGAAGCCGCAGGGTGCCCACGGCGTCGGCGTTGGCCGTGTATTCCGCCGTCTCGAAGCTGACCTGCACGTGGCTCTGGGCGGCCAGGTTGTAGACCTCGTCGGGCTGCACTTCCTGCACGATCCGGATGAGGTTCGTGCTGTCGGTCATGTCGCCGTAGTGCAGGAAGAAGCGCGGGTCGTCGATATGCGGATCCACGTAGAGGTGGTCGATGCGCCCGGTGTTGAACGACGACGATCGCCGCTTCACCCCGTGCACGACGTACCCCTTCTTCAGCAGCAGTTCCGCCAGATAGGAACCGTCCTGCCCGGTCACGCCGGTGATCAATGCTACTTTTGCCATTACTTGAAGTGACGAGTTACGAGTGACGAGTGACGAATAACTTCTAAATCACTTGTTTCTCAAGAATTAAGAATCAGGAATCAGGAATCAAACTGCGGCCGGCTGCTTCTTCTTGCCCGGCAGAATGCCCATGAGCTTGCAGATGATGCCGAGCATGATCTCGTCGGCGCCGCCGCCGATGGAGAGGAGGCGCGAATCGCGCATCGCGCGGGAGACCTGGCTCTCCCACATGTAGCCCATGCCGCCCCAGTACTGCAGGCAGGAATCGGCCACCTCACGGGTCAGCTTTCCGGCTTTCAGCTTGGCCATCGAGGCCAGCTTGACGACCTCCATGTCGTCCGGATTATCCACATAGCGCTCGACCGTCGTGTACACCAGGGCGCGCAGGGCCTCGACTTCGGTCTGCAGCTCGGCCAGCTTGAAGTGCACGACCTGATTGTCGATGATCGGCTGGCCGAACGTCTTGCGCTCCCGCGTGTACTCGATCGTTCCCTGAATCATGCGATCCATGGAGCGCAGCGAGCTGGCGGCGCCGAACAGGCGCTCTTCCTGAAACTGGCGCATCTGCATGATGAAGCCCATGCCTTCTTCGCCGATGCGGTACCGCTGCGGAACGCGGACGTTGTCGAAAAAAATCTGCGCGGTGTCTGACGACCACATGCCGAGCTTGTGCAGCTTCTGGGCCCGCGAGACGCCGGGCGTGTTCATCGGAACGACGATCATCGTCTTGTTGATGTGCGGCTTGTCGTCGGAGGTGTTGGCGAGCAGGCAAATCCAGTCGGACTGCATGCCGTTGGTGATCCACATCTTGGTGCCGTTGATGACGTAGTCGTCGCCGTCCTTCACGGCGGTGGTCTTCAGGCCGGCGACGTCGGACCCGGCGCCCGGCTCACTGACGCCGATGGAGCAGACCATGTCACCGGCGATGGTCGGCGCCAGGAACTCGCGGCGCAGCTCGTCGGAGCCGAACCGGGCCAGCGCGGGGGTCGCCATGTCGGTCTGCACGCCGATGGCCATCGGCACGCCGCCGCAGTTGCAGTTGCCGAGTTCTTCGGCGAACGCGACGGCATAGGAGTAATCGAGCCCCATCCCCCCGAACTCGGTCGGCTTGCTGATCCCGAGCAGCCCCAGGTTCCCCATCTTCTTGAACAGCTGGTGGGCGGGAAAAATGCGATCCTCTTCCCACTGGTCGACATAAGGATTGATTTCCTGTTCGACGAACTTGCGGACGGTCTGGCGCAGATTCTCGTGTTCGGCCGTGAAAAGCATGGAGCACTCCGGGAGGGGATTTCGAGTATCCGTTGATTCTCCCGTATGGAGCGTCCATTTTCAATGAAGTGACGAGTGGCGAGTGACGAGTGACGAATCAAGACCGGAAAAAAGACACAAAAAAGGCCGGCACGAGAGTTCGCGCCGGCCGCTCGACAGCCCCATGAGGGAGGTAAGGCGGGCCATCGGTTCTGAGGGTACCCGCTCGGCAGGTTTTCCGTCGATACCCAAAAATGGCAAACTTCGGGGGTCGAGAGTCGAGAGTCCAGAGTCGAGGGTCCGAGGGTCCGAGGGTTTACCGAAGCGCCTGGGGTCACATGTCGCCGACTCATGACGCATGAGACGCTCGACTCTTGACTCGTCTACGGGGTATCGTAATGGGGTCTGGACGCACCCATGCAGACCAAGCCCACCGTTTCCGTCATCATCCCCGTCTTTAACGATTATCCGGCGCTCGCCCGCTGCCTGGCCGCGCTCGAGGCGCAGTCCTACCCGCGCGAGCGCTTCGACATTTTCGTAATTGACAACGGTTCAACGGAACGCGCTCCCCTCCCGGCAATGTCGAAGGCGACGTTGCTCGAGGAGCCGCGCCCGGGTTCCTTCCGCGCACGGAATGTGGGCATTGCCGCCAGCAAGGGCGAAGTGCTCGCGTTCATCGACTCTGACTGCCTGCCCGCGCGGGACTGGCTCGAAAACGGGGTCGCCGCCCTGCTCCACTGCAAAGGGCCCGCCTACGTGGCCGGTCGGGTCGTCACGGTGCCCGCCGATCCGGAGCATCCGACGCCGACCGAGCTGTACGAAATGTCGACCGCCTTCCCTTTCGACAAACACCTCAAGGATTCGCACTACGGCGGCTCGGGCAACCTGTTCGTCTGGCGCAGCATCATCGAGGACGTCGGTCCGTTCGACGCAGAGATGCAATCGGGAGGCGACGCGGAATTCGGCCGCCGCGTGTTTCTCGCCGGCTACCAGCAGTTCTTTGCAGGCGACGCCGTCGTAAGTCACCCCGCCCGCCGCACGCTGGAAGAACGGCTCATCAAAGCCTACCGCGTGCACGCCGGGGCCCTCGACCTGATGCGCAAGGGGAATCCGGGGGCGATCGCCATGTACGGAAGCGTGACGAAGCCCTTTCTCCCCCCCGTGCGCAAGCTCCTCAACATCGCCCGCACGGACAAGATCCGCGGTCCGGGGGCCAAGGCCAAGGCCATGTCAGTGCAGCTCGCCCTGCACTACGGCCTCGCGTGGGAACACCTGCGCACCACGAAGCTCGGCAAGCCGCCGCGCGGCGTGCGCTGACGCATGCAAAGCGCCTGATCCCGGATTTCTAATCCTGTAAGCGAAAGATGTTCGCGCGTGGGCGCACGAGGCTCACGAACCGAGCTTATCCGCGAGAACCCGCGCGATCTGCCGGGCGGCCGTGCC
This sequence comes from bacterium, assembly GCA_041690355.1. Classification (GTDB taxonomy): domain Bacteria; phylum J088; class JAWLBW01; order JAWLBW01; family JAWLBW01; genus JAWLHK01. The sequence goes on from JAWLHK010000007.1 coordinate 62,355, forward strand.
GTCCCCATAGGGGTTGACGGCCGTGGCCATCGCGCGATAGTCGGCGTCGTCGGTGAGAAGCCGGCTGACTCCCCTGACGATCCGCTCCCGGTCGGCCCCCACGAGGCGCGCGGTACCCGCGTCGATGGCTTCGGGGCGCTCGGTCGTCTCGCGCATGACGAGCACCGGCTTGCCGAGCGCCGGCCCCTCTTCCTGCAGGCCGCCCGAATCGGTGAGCAGCAGGGTCGACCGGCTCATGAGGTAGACGAACGGATCGTAGGGGAGCGGTTCGATAAGGAACAGATTCGGAAGCTCCTTGCCGACCCGTGGCGCGAGCAGGGTCTCGACCGGCCCGCGCACATTCGGATTCAGGTGCACCGGGTACACGAAGTCGACGTCGGCGAACGACGCGGCCAGCTCGGCCAGGGCCGCGCAGATCTGATCGAACCCGGCGCCGAAGTTCTCGCGCCGGTGGGCGGTGACGACCACGAGCCGTCGATCCCGAGCCACGTAGCCCGCGTCGCGCAACAGCCCCGCATAGGAAGCATCCTGTGCGGCCACGCGGTCGCGCGCAAAGAAAAGCGCATCGATCGCCGTGTTCCCCGTGACGAAGATCTGTTCCGCCGGCGTGCTCTCGGCGAGCAGATTCGCCCGCGCGCGCTCCGTCGGCGCAAAGTGAAAATCGGCGATTGATCCTGTGATGCGGCGGTTCATCTCTTCGGGGAACGGGGCGCGCTTGTCCCGCGTCCGCAGCCCCGCCTCGACGTGACCGACGGGAATCTGCGCGTAGAATGCCGCCAGGGCCGCCGCCATGCTTGTCGTCGTATCGCCGTGGACGAGAACCAGATCGGGCTTCCACTTTGCCAGAACATCGCTCACGCCGCGCAGGACGCGGCCGGTGAGATCGGGCAGATCCTGGCCGGGGCGCATCAGGTCGAGATCGAATTCCGGCTGGAGCGCAAAGAAGGCAAGCACCTGGTCGAGCATCTGGCGGTGCTGCGCGGTCACGCACACGGCCGTCTCGAAACGTTCCGCGGTACGCAGCGCGTGAACGACCGGGGCCATCTTGACCGCCTCGGGCCGGGTCCCGAAGACCAGCAGCACTCGCTTCCGGCTCACACGACGTCCTTTCCGAGAGCGCGTTTCAGGAGCCGAATGCCCTGTTCGACCGGAGCGAAAAGTGCCGGCTTTTCCAGATTGTTGAACAGAAACCGGTAGAAATTCGGATAGGCCGCAAGCTTGTGACGCACGTCCCAGTGCTTGCGCTCGTAGGTCTCGACGGCTGTAACGGCCGACGACACTTCGTCGGCATCGCGGAGGCGCGTCTCGCGGAAAATGCGCTGCATCTCCTCCCGATGGCGATTCCAGTCGAGTTCGGCTTCGGCCCAGGTGCGGGCCCGCCGTTTCAGTGCGCCCAGTTCGTCCTTCCGGTCGAGATACCACTGCATGGCTGTGCGGATGCCGGCGGCGTCGACCAGCGACTGCGGCCAGTAATACCCGTCGTCGCGGGAAACGAAGCGGGAGACGGGAACGAGACGTCCGCTTTCCGGGTCGACCTGTTCGTTCATCGGTGCGTTGTCGGTCGTAATCGTGGGCAGGCCGCACGCCTGCGCCTCGGCCATGGTGAGCCCGATCCCTTCTAGCCGCGACGGATAGACGTAGACGTCGCCAAGATGATACAGGCCGGGGGCGGGCACGGTTTCCTGAACACAGCGGAGACGTCCCGACGACAGGAGCCGATCGAGGGTCGGCGCCAACGCGGGAAAACGGGCCTTCAGATCCACCTGCGTATGAATGATCAGCCGCGCCGGTCCCTCCAGCTGTGCGAAAGCCTCGATGACGAGGTCGCACCCCTTTCGCGCGGGATTCATCCCGGCGGAGTGGAAGAAGGTGACCGTACCGGGTTCCACCGGTTCGAGCGTCTGCGGCCGGAAGACGTCGAGTTCGGTTCCCCATGGGACGTAGAAGGCCTGGGGGTGCCACTCGAACACGCTGTGGTGGCGCCGGGTGTTGCAGACGAGAAAGTCGTAGACGCCGAAGTACGGGACCGTCGACTCGGTGTAGTAGTCGACGTAGGCGCCCGTCTTGATACCGCGCTCGCGGCACCAGAGCACCGGCGGCCAGAATTTCTGTTCGTTGAAGAAGACCGTGTCGATGGCGTTGCGCTCGACCCAGGCCAGGAAGTCGTCGCGGACGATGGCCGTGTTCCGGGGAATGCGCGATCTCGCCCCCCAGGTGACCCAGGGCGCATCCCAGCGCGGATCCCCCGCGGCAAATTCCTCGCCGCCGCGCGCGTATACGTAGGTCGGGATCTCGGGGACCAGCAGATTCCGGTACTGCCGCGACACATAGGCCGCGCCGCGCTCGAACCAGGTCGTGACGATTCCCACATTCATGCGATGACGTCTACCCATGCGAAGCGTTCGGAGCGGCCGCCGCGGAGGACATCCAGCATCATGCCCGTCACGTTGGCCGTGTTGTACTCGGTCAGCATCCGGCGCTGGCCGGCGGCGGCGATGACCTCGCGTTCCGCATCGTCGGCGAGAAAGCGGGTCACCTGACGATCCAGTTCGTCGATGGATTCGAAGGCCGCCACTTCGGCGCCGGGCTCGAGAATGCGTTCGAGTCCGGGAAACCGCCAGACGAGATAGAAAGTGCCGAAGGTCAGGTAATGGGTCATCCGATCGCTGGTGTAGCCGGACACGTTCTGGAACGCGCTGACGCCGACGCCGATGCGCGCGCTCCGGATGGCCGCGATGTATTCGTCGCCGCGCACCCGGGGGAGCACCCTGGCTCCAAGCCCCAGGCGGCGGCGCACGCGATCCCGCAGACTGTTCTTCTGCCGGCCGGCCGAACCGAAGAGGGTCGCATCGGGACGCTTCGCCAGATAGTCTACCACCGCCGCGCGTTCGGCACCGGCAAAGCCGTAGGCCGATCCCGTAAAAACGATCGGGCGGGTGCCTCGCGGCGTGTCGGCATAACGAGGGGGGAGGTCGGGATCGGAGGGGTTGAGAAAATAGGCGGAGCGGCCGGGACGCCCGAGGCGATGGTACTCGCGCAGCGTTTCGCCGGTGGACGAGAGAAAAAAGGTGTCGACGTGCGGCAACAGCTCAAGCAGCCACGACTCGGGCTGCGGGCGCATGTCTCCATACCAGAGGGCAACGTGGACGCCACGGCGGCGCGCTTCGGCCAGCGTGCCGGGGCGGAACTTCTCGCCTTTTCCGATGAGAAGCAGGTCGGTGCCGGGATCGAGCGTGTCGAGCAGGCGCTGCTGCATGGCGCTTTCACCGGCGTCGCGCACGTGAGACCGGTATTCGAAGCGGCGCAACCGGCAGGCGTTCTGCTCGAACCCTTTCGCGAGCACGATGTCGCCGCCGAGGACATGATCTTCGAAAATGCCCGCGTGCAGTACGTTCATCGCTTTCCGGTCAGGCGCAGCACGACGTAGTGTTTGTCGAGCCGCGAGCGCTCGAGTTCCTCATACGTGAAGAGCCGCGCCAGGTCGCCGAGAAAGTCATAGTGGTCGAAATCGTCGAGCAGCACGAGCGTCCCGGGGGCCAGGCGGCGGTAGAGCAACGGAAAGCAGAGCGAACGGCCGCTGCCGTGCGGACCGTCGACGATCAGGCCATCGATGGGCGGGAGCGCCTCGACCTCGGCGGAATCCAGATCGTAGAAGGTGTTGGGAATGCGGGTCTGCACGAACTCGACTTCCTGCAGCAGTCTGCCGAGCGAGGGCCATACTTCCGCAGCCCGGTCCGGATCGGTAAACAGCTGCTTCTTTTCGCCGTCGGTCAGCGTGCGCAGGCCGCGGCGCCGGACATCGACAGTCGTCCCCTGCGCCCGCGCGGCCAGGGTCGCCGCCCACTCGGGATGGTGCTCGAAGGTAACGACGCGGCTCGCCTTGCCCTCTTCGGCCAGCGCGGCCCAGAAGCGGGTCGATGCGCCCCCTCCGAGCTCGACGATGAGGGGACCCTCGGACTGCGGTTCCGCTCCGGCCCGCTCGAGAAGCGCATGGACGAAGGTGCGCAGGGACTTACGCGAGAGCGCCCAGCCACTGAAGTTCGCGTGTTCGTTCTGGGTACGCCGGAAGGCCGATTCGATGGTCCGCGCATGCGGGTGGCCCGCAAACCGCATGCGGTGCAGGCGATCGTCGGCGGCGATGACCGCCGCCAGCCCCCGTTTCGAGACGCGGCGCGCGCGGCTGCGCAGGTGCAGCGGCGGACGCTTCATGCGGGCTCCCGGCGGCGCAGAAGAATGAAGTCTGCGGAGGACAGGTCCGGATGGCGCTGGGCGATCACCCGATCGACCTCGAATTCCGCATACTCCGCGAGGTACTTCATCGTGTCGCGGTGCCGGATGTGCGAGCCGGCGGCATACGGGTGCACGTCCTGTTTGCCGATCGACGTATAGAGCAGCACATACCGGCCGGCGCTCGAGAAGATGTCGGCCAGCGTCTTTCGGAAGTCGTCTTCATCGATGATGTGGTAGAGCACGTCGAGGCAGACGACCATGTCGGCGGTCAGAAACGATTTGTTGGTGAATGCGGCCGGATCGTACAGGAAGAAGCTCTTCTGCGGGTCGTCCGTATAGCGTTCGGCGCAGAGCGCGATGGCCGTAGCGGCGATGTCGAGGCCAAGATACTTCGGGTACTCGACCAGTCCCAGGTTGTGGCCGTCTCCGCATCCGAACTCGATGACCGAGGCGACGTCGAGTTCGCGCAGGAGTCCGTTGATGACTTCGGCCTTGAACTCCGCGAGCGGGCCGTAGGAGCCCGTCCCCGACGTTCCGCCCGTGCGGTAGCGTTCAGTCCAGTAGGCGATGTAGTCGAGTTCTTCGCCGCCCGGCTGCGCTTCGCGCCGGAACATGCGCCGGGCAAGTTTTCGCAATGCCTCCACGTACGGCTCCTCAGCGGGTAAGAACCGCGCGATAGCAGTAGAGCTTCTTGCGCGGCTCGTAAATGGCGTCTTCGGACAATCGTTCGTCTACCGGTCCGGCATAGCGGAGACCGAGTTCGCGCACGATGGCCCCGAAGTAGGCCAGGTTGATTCGCGGATAGTCGAAGGTGAGCACCATCTGGCCGCCGGGCTTCAGCACGCGCGTGAACTCCCGCAGCGCACCGAACATATCCTGCTTCGCCCCGGGAACGCGGCGCAGCAGCGGACGGAGCACGGCGCGCCGGGTATGCCGGTTGAAGACGTCATCCAGGTGCTCGAGAACGGAGATGCAGTAGATCCGATCGAACGTCGCGTCGGCATAGGGCATCGCGTCGAGCGAAGCCTTCGCGTATCGAATGCCGTCGAGGTACTTCGCGGGCATCGCGGCCGCAGCCTCGGCGCCGAACACGTCGGCAACCTCCTGGCGGATGGCGTCCTTTGAATCGATGCGCGGATCCAGGTCGCAGGCATGCACCTCGCGGCAGTGATCGGCCAGGTAGAACTTGAGAGGATGACAGATGCCGCTCGCCGCATCCAGCGCGATGTCATCCGGCCGGGCGAAGCGCGAAGCCCACTCGTACTCGTAGGTCCGGCTCCACCAGGCCTCGGGGATGTCGAAGACGAAGCGGTCGGCGCGCGGATCATCGCGAACGATGAAGCGGGATGTCTCAGGCCCGGACGTCATGCGAAAACTCCCAGGAATGCGGGCAGAACACGTCTCCTCCGGTGGCGTCGAGCTGCTTGCCCGTACCGAAGACGTCTGCCGATACGATTTCGAGATCCGAGGCCCCTTCCACGAAATCGGCAACCTCGCGAATCTGGCCGACCCAGGTGTGAATCTGGTAGCGGCCGTGCATCAGCGGCAGGTTCCGGAAGCGGCAGGTCACCTCCATGCCGTCGCGGATGTCGAAGTCCTGACCATGGCTCTCGTAGGTGTACCCGCGCAGAATCTGCGTCTTGTACATGTTGCCGATCATGACCCCGACGATGGCATTCCGCAGCTCCCCCCGCAGGCGCAGAGTCACGCTGAGATCGCCCCCCATCGGAATCGAGGCGGTTTCGTTGCCCTCGCCATCCTGCACGCGGATGTCGACGACGCGAACCTTACCGCTCCCCTTGCGATCCGTCCGCTCGGCAATCGGGGCCGCGTCGGTCTGGATGGTTTCGAAGTAGCGGCGGATACCGTCCTGGACGTTGCCGTCGAAGACCTTCGTGCCCCCCTGCAGCACGATGACCCGATCGCACAGCCCCTCGATGGCGGCCATGTTGTGGCTGACGAACAGCACGGTGCGCCCGTCGCGCCCTACCGACTGCATCTTGCCGAGGCATTTCTTCTGGAACTGGGCGTCCCCCACGGCGAGCACTTCGTCGACGACCAGGATTTCGGGCTCGAGGTGGGCGGCGACCGCAAAGGCAAGGCGGACGTACATCCCCGAAGAATAACGCTTCACCGGGGTGTCCAGAAAGCGCTCCACGTCGGCGAATTCGACGATCTCGTCGAACTTGCGCACGATCTCTTCCCGGCTCATGCCGAGGATGGAACCGTTGAGAAAGATGTTCTCGCGCCCCGTCAGCTCGGGGTGAAAGCCAGTGCCGACCTCGAGCAGGCTGGCGACGCGGCCGTCGATGACCACGCGCCCCGTCGCAGGTTCGGTGATGCGGCTGAGGATCTTGAGCAGGGTCGACTTGCCGGCGCCGTTGCGCCCGATGATGCCGACCCGCTCGCCCTGCCCGATGTCGAAGGAGACGTCGCGCAGCGCCCAGAACTCCTCGCGGGTGACTTTGGCTGAAGGGCGAAAAGGGTGCAGGACCCGGCTGCCCAGCGAGCGCGCGCGTTCGGTCATGACGTCGCGCAGGGAGGCATACTTCTCCTGCTGCTCGTGCCGCAGCTGGTAGCTCTTGCCGACGCCGGTGGCCTGGATGACGGTGCTCATCAGATCACGTCCGCGAAAGTGCGTTCCATCTTGCGGAAGTAGTGGAGCCCGTAGACGAACAGGGCCACCGTCATGCCGATCGAGAGCAGGAATCCGGTCATGTCGACGGCGAGGGGCCGGCCGAGAATGGCCCAGCGGAACCCTTCGATGACGCCGACCATCGGATTCAGGGAATACAGGAGCCGCCACTGCTCGGGGACGACGGTCGTGCTGAATCCGACCGGTGAGACGTAGAGGCCGAACTGGACGACGAAGGGGATGACGTAGCGGAAATCGCGGTACTTCACGCTCAGGGCCGACAGCCAGAACCCCGCCCCCAGCGACGCGACGAGCGCAAGGGCGAGAAAGAGCGGCAGGGCCGCCATGCGCCACGAGGGGATGAACCCGTAGAAAACCATGAGCAGGATGAGTAATGCGAAGGAAATCGCGAAGTCGACCAGGGCGACGAGCACCGAGCTCGCCGGAATGACCAGACGCGGAAAGTAGATTTTCGACAGCATCCCGGCGTTCTTGACCATCGACCCGCTGCTCTCGGACAGCGCGCTCGCGAAGAACTGCCAGGGGAGCATGGCGGCGAAGACCAGCACCGGGTAAGGGACCCCCTCGGAAGGGAACTTGCCGATGCGCCCGAAGATGACCGTGAAGACGGCCATGGTCAGCAGCGGACGGATGACCCCCCAGGCCACCCCGATAACCGTCTGTTTGTAGCGGACGAGGATGTCGCGCCAGGAGAGAAACCAGAACAGCTCCCGGAACCGCCAGACCTCGCGCCAGTAGTCCCGGTCTGCGCGGCCGGGTTCGAGCACCACTCTCGTCGTAGAACGCGTCGACAATCCGAATCCCGCCAATCGCCTGAAAAGAATCCTGAATGAATGCCGGAAACCCCGGCACGGGGAGCGCCGTACGCGCCTTCCGGACAACCTCATTACACTGCCAGAAGCAACCTTGAATTGCCAGCACGGGGCGGCCCTCGACCGGCACATCGGACAGGCGCACCGTCACGGCGGCGGAATGCTCAGATGACAGCAGGACGGGCATTCTGATAGGATGCACGGGGAGCGGAACCGCCCCATTCCGGCGGTCATCCGGCCGTCCAGGAAGGGAACAGCGGCCCGCGTACAAGCAGGACTCCATCCAGGCCCCATGCAGGAACACGACGCAGACACCCCCGAGTTTCAGCCCGCAGACTGGCCGTTCGTCTCGGTCATCCTGCCCATCTACAACGACTACGAGCAGCTCCAGCGCACGCTCGAGCTGCTCGATGCCCAGACGTATCCGCACGACCGCTTCGAGGTCATCGTCGTCGACAACGGCTCGGACAACCCGCCCGACGAAGTTCATTGCGGCACGCTTGCCATTACGCTCCTGCGCGAGCCCACGCCGAGCTCGTACAAGGCGCGCAACCGGGGGATTGCCGTGGCCCGGGGCAACATTCTCGCCTTCATCGACTCGGACTGCTTCCCGCGTGCCGACTGGCTGCAGCAGGGGGTCTGGCGCCTGAACGCGCCCGATCGCCCCGACTATGTCGGCGGACGCGTCGACGTCATCGTGCAGGATCCGGACCATCCGACGCCGACGGAGCTCTACGAGAAGGTCACCGCCTTCCGCATGGAACGCTACATGGAACGCCGGCACTACGGCGGCGCGGGCAATCTGTTCGTGCGGCGGGAGGTATTCGACAAGGTCGGCACGTTCGACGAGACGCTGCAGTCGGGGGGCGACGCCGAATTCGGCCAGCGAGTGTGGAAGGCGGGCATCCGCCAGGCATACGGCCGCGACGTGGTCGTCTGCCATCCGGCCCGCCGCACGTTCAAGAAGCGGGCCGAGAAGGCGCTGCGCATCCACGCGGCGGCGTTGGTGCTCGCCGAGCAGGGGGATGCCTACGCAAAGACCGTCCTGGCCGGCCGGACGCGGTTTCTGCGTCCGCCCACCGGCGCACTGCTGCAGATTGCTGCGAGCGAAGAGATCCACGGCATCGCCGACAAGTTCAAGGCGTCGATGGTGCTGCTCGGTCTGCACTACACGTTCTCCATCGAGCGCTTTCGCACGGGCGTGCTCAAGATGAAGCCGCGCGGCTGGCGTCCGCGGGAAGAGGCTTCCGGAGACGATTCCACGACCGATCCGGAACTGTCGGGACCGCGAGGCTGAGCGGGGCAGTCGTCAGTCTTCAGTCGTTTGTCAAAAGTCGAGAGCCGTTCCTGTCGAGCCGACGGAGGCAGCTGCGCGAACGGCGACGGCGAGACAGCCGCCCGGGTACCCATGCGCGCCCCCTCGCTGTCGCGCTCACTCTGTTACGCGCCGTCAGCTCGGGACGAACGGGAGGGCAGTTTTCAGTATTCAGTCGTCAGGCTTTCCACCGATTTCGCAATCGCCTTTCTTACAGACGGCCATCGCGCCCCGGCAACCAGCGCCTGATTCACTTCCAGCTCGAATCCCGCGTACTCCTGCCCGGAATACCGCTTGCGGAGGGCCGTAGGGAGGCCGTCGGCGGTTACCCGGTAGGGAGAGTTCCGCCGGACGCGGAGGCCTGGACCTTCGAGCGCGTCCTGCCAGCGCTGTGCAAGCAGACGCTCCACGGAACGCCGCGGATCGTACAGAATTCCGATATCGGACTTGCGGACGACGCCGTCGAGCACCGGCGTGAACGAGTGCACGGCGACGTGCAGAACCCGCTCGCCGCGCTCAATCATGTTCGCCACGGCCGCTTCGACCGCTTCGCGGTGGGGGGTCCAGCAGGCGGCGATCGCCTGCTCGCGCAGGGAGGAGCGGCGGACGGCAGGATGCAGCACCGACCGGTGGTGCAGGCTGCGATTCGCGTCGGCGAGCAGGCGCGTAATCGTCTGCACGTGAAGCGGCGCGGCGAAGCGGCGGGCCATCTGCCGCGCGAGGTCGGCCGCGCCTGCATCCCAGCCGCGGTGGGATGCAAGCAATTCTTCCGCTTCGGGGCCGAACAGATGCCGCCAGGCCGGGGGAACACGGTTGCCCCCATGCTCGCAGGTGATCAACAGGGACCAGGGCCGGCCATGATTCCCCATGCGTACCTTCACGACACGAGAGAAACGGGTTCCGGGCGGGCGGTGAAGCTGCGGTCCGCGGCGAGACAATCGGCCAGCCGGCCGTAGACCGCGCGGACCCGTTCCGCATCCGGGTGGGGCCCGGTCGCCTCGGCAATCCGGCGCGCCAGGCTCCCCTCCCGCAGGATCGTATCGAGCGCCCGGCGTTCGGGCGCGGGCATGGTCTCGAGGAGCGACCCGCCGATCTTCCGCCACAGGTCGCCTGCGGTCGCCCGATCGGCGCGGAACCCGAAGGCGCGCAGGAATGCGGAATTGCGGATCACCGCGCGCTGGCCGTCACGGATGCAGGCCAGGAGGATCTCGTGCAGCGGCTCGACCGCCCACGCCTTCTGGGCGTTCCAGGAACACCAGCGCTCTTCGACCATCGCCCGCACCATCTCGACGACCAGGCGGGCAATGGCGATATCGGCCGTCGGGCTCTCCTGCACATCGAGCACGCGGATCTCGATGGCGTCGCGGTCGAACCTCGCGATCGCCCCCCGCGCGTTCAACCACTCGTGCTGCAGTATCCCCTCCGGATCGCACGGCGCGATGTCGCGGTACATCCGCGCGAAGATCTCCTTCTCGTAGTCCGCCCGCGTGAAGACCGGCTCGGGAACGACGAGCCCGGTCACGGAGGGAATCCGCCGGCAGTTGTTCCGGTAGACATCCAGGCGGTTGTCGAGCACGCCCGTGACCCGGCCGTCCATGATCGGCGTGCTGGCGGCCAGGGCGGGAAGGATCGGCAGCACCATCCGGATAGCGGCATGGAGGCGGCCGAACTCCTCGTCGCCGTGGAAGGGGAGGTTGATGTGCATGCTCTGCAGGTTCGACCAGCCGTGACCCTGCGTGTTGAAGATCCGATCGAAAGCCTCGTAGACGGGACTGTAATCGTGCGGCCAAAGTTTCGTTTCGCGCAGCGGATCCATCAGAGGATGCATGCCCGTGGGAAGCAGGCGGCCCCCCATGCCGGCGAGCAGGCCGTTGACTTCCGCCACGTTCCGGTGGAAGTCGGCCGCGAGTCCGTCGAGACTCCGTGTTGGCTGCGCGCACTTGAACTCGATGACATGCAAGGCGAGCTCGTTCGACCAGTCGACGGCGCCGCGCTCCACATCGTTCGCGTACGATCCGGTGACCTGATGGATGACCCGATCGGTGACGGGGAGGACCGACAGATCGTCGGCGCGGACAATCATGTACTCGAGCTCGATGCCGAACGCATCGAAAAGATGAAGAACGGGAACAGGGGTGCTCATGGGTGCGCTTTCCACGCAGAAGGGTTCAGTCGCGGACGTCGACGCGGGTGCGGGGCGCTTGTCCGGGCGCGGAAGACGGCAACGGGTTCGAGGCCCGCGGCGCCGGGCGCTGCGCCGGCGCCGGGTTCTTCAGCTCGTCGATCCGGCTCACGACGGTCCGCATCACCCGCAGATAGAGCTCTTCCTTGAGCACGGCGTCTTCGAAGCCGGCGTCGAGACTCGGGTTGTCGTTGACCTCGATGACGTAGGCCTTGCCGTCGACCTCCTTGAGATCGACGCCGTAGAGGCCGTTTCCGATCAGATTCGCGGCACGCACGGCCGTCTTGAGAACGTGCTCGGGGACCGCTTCGATGGGGAGCGTTGCGACGTCGCCGAAGGAGTCGTCACCCTTCTCCTTGTGATTGATGATCTGCCAGTGCTTCGGCGCCATGTAGTAGCGGCAGGCATAGAAGGCCTGTCCGTCCAGGACCCCGATGCGCCAGTCGAACGGCGTCGGCATGAACTGCTGGGCGAGAACAAGATCGGACTTCTCGAAAAGGCGCTCGACTTCGGCGGCGAGCTCGGCGGCATCGGAGACCTTGACGACCCCCTGCGAGAACGAGCTGTCGGGCTGCTTGAGGATCATGGGGAGCCCGAGCTGGGCGACGAGGTCGGGAATCTGATCTTCGCTGTGCACGATTTCGGTGCGCGGCTGCGGGATGCGGTGGCGGTCCATCAGCTCGGCCAGGTAAACCTTGTTCGTGCACTTGAGAATGGAGTCGGGGTCGTCGATGACCACGAGCCCTTCGGCCTTCGCGCGGCGGGCGAAGCGAAAGGTGTGGTGGTTCACGGCCGTCGTCTCGCGGATGAAGAGGGCGTCGAACTCCGCGATCCGCCCGTAGTCTTCGCGGGTGACGATCTCGACGTCCATATCCAGCGATTCGGCCGCGCGCACGAAGCGCTGGATCGCCTTCTCGTTCGACGGCTTGGTCTGCTCGGCCGGATCGTAGAGGATGGCGAGCGCGTACCGGCCCGTCTCCCAGTTGCCCACGTTAGAGCGGGAGCCGCTGAAGTACTCGGTGGCCTCCTGAATGACGAACGGCCGGTGTTCTTCGGGAATTTCGCTGGCCGCAATCGGGCGGATGCTCTGCAGCTGCCAGCCGTCGGGGTTGTTGACGAACTGCGCCCGCAGAAACGGCGCGGGGAACAGTTTGAACAGGTTGCCCGCGAGCCGATCATAGGCCTTGGCCAGGTTCTTGCCGAAGTAGATGCTGAGCGTGAACCGGTCGGACTTGATGGTGGCAAGGCTCTTCTGAATCAACCGATCCAGGTCATCGGACACGAACCGCACGAGCGTCTGCGATTTCATGTCGAGAATCGTCGATACGTGGGGGAGCGGCTTGTGGCCGCGGGCTTCGGCGAGCAGCGAAACGTAGTAGCCGTTGCTCTGGTAGCGGTAGGAGCGGCAGAGGTTGTAGACACGCGTGTTGCGCATCTTGCTGTAGCGCGGCTCCGTCAGGTAGGAGCGCACGGTGACGATCTCTACGCCGGGAATGGCGAGGGGAAAGTCCTTGAGGCTGTTGACGATGATCAGCGTATACATAAGCGCAGGGGCTCACAGGGGCGGAACCGGCGCTTGCCGCATCGTATGTCGTCGTCGACGCTCACTCGCCTTTTCCTTTCGGTTCGAGAATCAAAAGATTGGCATCGTAGGTGATGACGCCGAGCAGAATGGCGCAGATCACCCGGTCGATGCTGACTTCGTAAAGCTGCCCTTCGGCAAGGGGATTCTCCTGGTACGGATCGGCGACGAGCACGGTGCGCTGCTCGGGGCGGTATCCGCAGAGGACGACGAAATGCCCTTGGGGAACGCCGCGCAGATCGTCGTCGATCAGGGTGTCGCCGCCGACCTCGCGCATCTGCCCGTACAGATAGGTCGCGCTCAGTCCGCAGAGAATCGGCGTACCCTTGTTCAGGTGCCTGCGGATGAGGGCCGAGGTCAGATCGCGCTGGCGCATCCGCCCGCCATACCGCAGAAATTCCAGATAGGCTTCGGATGCCTGGCGCAGGCGCGCGTCGTCCTTGAGAGCCATCTGCGCGCGCAGCCGTTCCGCCAGATCCACCTCGCTGGTGAACCAGGTCGGGTCAAAGACGTGCAGATTGTAGGTATAGATGGTCGCCCGGTATCCGCGGCGCAGGGCATCGCAGGCGAGCAGCACCGCCAATGTTCCGCCCCCTTCGAGCGCGGGGACGCTCGCGATGACGTCGGCCAGGGGCAGATCCTGTCCGTAGTAGCGATAGACCGCCTGCAGACACGTTGGGCCGCAGGTGGAATCGTCAGGCTGGGGAAGGATGTCGAGGCGGAGCTGGCTTTCCAATCAGCGACCGGGTGAACGCGGATGCGAACCCCAATATTAAACCACAGCCCCGGGCCGGCCGCCTTGAAAGGAGGGGCCGTCCTGCGTTGCGCTCCGGTGGAATTCCAAGGGAACCCTACCCCCGGCGGGGGCGGAAATCAGGCGGCCGAGGTCATGAGTTTCAGCAGCTCGGAGTCGGCGCTGCGCACCGCCTCGCTGACACTGACGGAATGGACCGTGCCCGAAGCCGTATCCACGGCGCTCACTTCAAGCAGCCCGTTCGTATCCACGTAGAACTCAACGCGCAACTGTACCTCGCCCTGCGGCTTCGCGGGCAGGCCGTTGATTTCGAACACGCCGAGCAGGGCGTTCTCTTCGGGGCGCTTCGACTCGCCCTGAACGACTCGCAGCTTGACCGACTGCTGATTGTCCTGGGTGGTGACGAAGGTCTCGGAGCGACGGGCCGGGAGGCGGGCCCCCTGCTCGATGAGCGGCCGGCAGACCCCCGCCGAAACGAGGCTGAGCTGCCGCGGGAGCACGTCGAGCAGCACCTGCTTGCTCTCGCCGGTCGACAGCAGGTGCGCATACCGCGCGGCGCCGCTCGCCACCGCCTCTTCGGGGTGAATCCCCTTCACCGGCTGCCGACCGAAGAAATCCGAGGCTGCCTTCTGCACGACCGGCGCACGCGTCATGCCGCCAATGAGCACGACATCCTGAATGTCGGTGGTCTTGAGCCTTGCCAGATGCAGGGCCTCGCGGCAGGTGCCGACAAGCCGATCGACCAGCGGCTGCGCGAGGTTCGCCAGGGCCGTACGGGTAAGGGTGGCCGCGAAGTTGACCGCCTTGTCGCCCTTGCGGGTCAGGAACGGCAGGTCGACCATGGCCATCGGCTGTGTCGACAGGGAAATTTTGGCCGTTTCGGCGGCTTCCTTGAGCCGCGAGAGGGCCGCCGAGTCTCCCGTCAGGTCGACCCCTTCTTTCTGGCGGATCGCCTCGAGCCAGTGGCCGACGATGGCGTCGTCGAAGTTCTCGCCCCCAAGCAGGGTATCGCCGCAGGTGGCCAGCACTTCGAAAACGTCGCGGTCGATGCGCATGATGGTCACGTCGAAGGTGCCGCCGCCCAGGTCGAAGATGGCGATCGTCCGGCGCCCCGGGTTCGCAACGCTGTACGCGAGAGCGGCCGCCGTCGGCTCGTTCATGAGGCGCAGCGGCTCGAGGCCGGCCATCTTGGCGGCCAGATGGGTAGCCTGGCGCTGGATTTCGTTGTAGCTGGCGGGCACGGTGATGACGGCGCGAGTGACGGGGGCGCCAAGGCTCTGACTCGCCGCCTCGCGCAGCTCGCGCAGAATGTAGGCCGCCATTTCGACGGGGCTCACAGAACGGCCGTGCAGCGAAGCCACGGCCTGGCCGCGGTTGCCGCCTGTGATCTCGTAGGGTACGCGGCCGCGCAGGTCACGGATCACGTCGCTGTCGAACGACCGCCCGAGCAGCCGCTTGAAAGCCGTGACGGTACCGGTGGGGTTCGTGAGCGCCTGCCGCCGGGCAGGATGCCCGACCACCACGCGATGCTGCGGCGTGACCGCCACGCAACTCGGGGTCAGCTTGTATCCCTGTCTATCCTCCAGAATGCGCGTCGTCACCCCATCGTACAGGGCGGCGCAGGAGGAAGTCGTTCCCAGATCGATGCCAATCGTCAATTCTTTCATCTGTCTGCCTCTGAGATCCTGCCGACGGTGCAGAAAGTTCGCACACGTCTCCCGGTTGCATTGTCGCTGAGAGGAAAATCGCTAGGTGGATGCAGGCGGTATTCCGCTTACGATACTCGGTCGATCGCCCGCTCGTCAATACCGTAAAATGGCTATGGACATATAGGCGGTGTGGCGAAACGTTGCACGCCAGGCAAACCGGAGCGCTCTTCGCCCCGAGGCGATCGGGTACCATGGATACACATGTTTGACGCCCTGACAGACCTCTGGCCCACCTTCGCCGCCGTGGCAACCGTCCTGCTCACGGTTATCGCCGCGCTGCATGCCGTGGTCTACAAGCGGGACGTACGGGCCTCCATCGGCTGGGTCGGCCTCATTCTCGTCGCGCCGGGGGTCGGCGCCCTGCTCTACTTTCTCCTCGGCATCAACCGCGTGAGCCGGCGGGTACGGGCGCGCATGGCCGAGCGCAACCGGCTCTACCGCGAAGACCCCGGTCAAGGTCTCGCCGCGACGCCGTCTTCGTCCGACGTGGGCGACCTGGCGCCGCTGGCCGAGGTCACCCGCAAGGTCACCGGGCGCGGCCTCACGGCGGGCAACCGCATCGAACCGCTCGACAGCGGTGACGAAGCCTACCCGGCCATGCTCACGGCCATCGAGGAGGCGCGCCACTCCATTCACCTGCAGACCTACATCTTCGATCGGGATGCGGCGGGCCTGCGCTTCGCCGAGGCCCTGGGGCGCGCCGTCGACCGCGGCGTGGCCGTGCGGGTGATCCTCGACGACGTGGGGGCGCGCTACTCCTTCCCCTCCATCATCGGGCCGCTGCGCCGTAAAGGGGTCCAGGTCGCGCGCTTCATGCGCACGGTGTTCCCCTGGCGCTTCCCCTACATCAATCTACGTAGTCACCGCAAGGTGCTGGTCGTCGACGGCCGGCTCGGCTTCACGGGGGGAATCAACATTCGCGAAGGGCACATCCTGGCCGACGATCCGACGCACCCCGTGCGCGACCTGCACTTCAGCGTCGAGGGGCCCGTGGTCGCGCACCTGCAGGCGAGCTTTCTGCACGACTGGTCGTTCTGCACGGGAGAGAATCTGGGAGGAACGGAGTACTTTCCCGCGCTGGCGCCTGCCGGACAGGGCCTGGCCCGGGGGATCGCCGACGGACCCGACGAAGACTTCGACCGCCTGCGCCTCGTCCTCTTCGGCGCCATCGCCTCGGCCCAGCGCAGCCTGCGCATCATGACGCCATACTTTCTTCCCGACCAGGCGTTCATCTCGGCGCTCAACACGGCGGCCATGCGCGGCATCGACGTGCGCATCCTGCTCCCCGGCAAGAACAACCTCGTGCTCGTGCACTGGGCCTCGCTGGCCGACCACTGGCAGGTGCTCGAGCACGGCTGCCGCCTGTACCTGAGCCCGCCGCCGTTCGATCACAGCAAGCTGTTCATCGTCGACGACGCCTGGGTGCTCATCGGTTCGGCCAATTGGGACCCGCGCAGCCTGCGCCTGAACTTCGAATACAACGTGGAGTGCTACGACCGCGAATTCGCCGGACGACTCGGCGCCGACTTTGACGCCCGGCTCGCACGTGCCCGCGAGATTTCCTTCGCGGAAGTCATGGGACGGCCGTTCCGCTACAAAGTGCGCGACAACCTTGCGCGGCTGCTGTCGCCGTATCTGTGAGCGTTACCGAACCACGCAGTGGCGTCGCTCCAACGCGCTTTACCGACGTCAGCCGTCCGGCGTCCGACGTCCGACCTGCCCGTACGTGCACTCCTCCGGCCTCTTCTCGGGACGCCAGCGCAGGAAGCGGACGGCGTGGCGGAAGCGGCCTTCGCTGAAGTGATCGTAGAGGATCTCGCAGACGAGCACGGGCTCGACCGGAACAAAGGAGGGGTCGCGGCCGCGCGCCCAACGGCTGGGCCCGGGGATGCGACCCGTGAAGCCGCCGCGCCCCGCGATCTTCTCGAGCACCGGCGTGATCTCGTCGCGCAGGTCGCGGGGGAGCGCGGAGCTCTGGCCCACCTGATCGAGAAGGCCCTGCTCGTTGTAGAGGCCGAAGAGCAGCGTACCGACGACGCGCGTACCCGTGCGGTAGCGGAAACCGCCGATGACGCAGTCGGCCGTGCGCATGCGCTTGAACTTGCGCAGCGTGTCGACGCGAGCGCCGACCCAGGGGGCCGTGGCGTCCTTGGCCATCACGCCGTCGAGGCCGATGCCCCCGAATTCGTGCAGCCATTGCCGGGCGAGCTCGGGGTCGCCCGTCTGCGGCGAGAGACGCATCCGCTCGCGGTCGGCGCCGCTTCGCTGGAGGAAGCGTTCCAGGCGCGCTCTCCGTTCCGCCAGGGGAAGAGGTAGAAGCGATTCCCCCTGTTCCACCAGCAGGTCGAAGAGGACGTAGTGGGCGGGGCGCTCTCGCGACAGTTTCTCGATGCGCGACGCGGCCGGGTGGATGCGGAGCAGCAGATCCTCGAATGACAGCCCCCGCGCGGCGGGGATGACCAGCTCGCCGTCGAGCACGAAGTGGTCTGCGTGCAGGTTCCGCACGAGATCGGCGACTTCGGGGAAGTAGCGAGCGAGCGGCTGGCCGGCCTTCGACTGCAGGACGACCGTATCGCCGTCGCGGAAAGCGAGCGCGCGAAAGCCGTCCCACTTGGGCTCGTAGACCCACCGTTCCCCCTCGGGGAGCACGTCGGCGCGCGTCCCCTGCATGACGGGGAATGGGGGGGTGATCGGAAGATGCACGGCGGGAAAGCCGGATTCCGCAATGCGCGGGGGGGTCGGGGAGGCGCCGGAGGAACTATCGGGCATCTTTCCACCACCTCCCGCCTGCGCTGGCGCGCATGGCGCCCTCCTCCTCCAGCGAGGAGGAGGGGAAATAGATTGCGAGGGGAATCGCAGAGATCATGTTTCCATCTTCGTAGCCGAGGAAGGAATCGTCAGGCACGGCAGCTCGCCAGGCGAGGGGCCGCGGGGCCGCCACGTTCCCACTTGAGCTGTTATGGGACACCATTGTTATCGCAGGTATGTCGTCCTTGCTTCGTCAGGAATTAAGAATCCGGAATCAGGAATGGCGCCCCCGCAATTGTGATTGCGGAAGCGCTCAGGTACGATGTGTAAGTTTACGTTCCCTAACTGTGGAGGATCGATCGATGACGAAACGTTGGATGGCCGTGGCCGTCGGCCTCGGGCTGGCCGCCTGCCAGCAGGGTCCGAAGGATGTGAAGCTGGAATCGCAGAATGACAAGGTGAGCTACGCCATCGGGCTGGACATCGGTCGCAACTTCGAGCGCCAGGGCCTCGAAGTGAATCCGGATATCATTGCCGCCGGCATGCGCGACGCGCTGACCAAGGCCGAGCCGAAGATGACCGACGAAGAAATGCGCGAAACCATGATGGCGTTCCGCCAGGAAATGATCGCGAAGCAGACCCAGAAGGCCGAAGAAGCTTCGTCGGGCAACAAGGAAGCCGGTCAGAAGTTTCTCGAAGAGAACAAGACCAAAGAGGGCGTGAAGACGACCGAAAGCGGCCTCCAGTACAAAGTGCTGACCGAGGGCAAGGGCAAGAGCCCCGGCGCCGAAGATCAGGTCAAGGTGCACTACGAGGGCAAGCTGCTCGACGGCACGGTCTTCGACAGCTCGTACAAGCGCGGCGAACCGGCCGTGTTCCCCGTGAACGGGCTGATTCCGGGCTGGACCGAAGCCCTGCAGCTGATGAAGCCGGGCGCCAAGTGGGAGCTGTACATCCCCGCCGATCTCGCCTACGGCGACCGCGGCGCGGGCCCGCAGATCCCCCCGGGTTCGACGCTCATCTTCACGACCGAGCTGATCGAAGTCATGCCCAAGAAGTAAGCCGTTTCTGCCGCCGGGCGGATTCGAATCTTTTGCCCCCGCAGTGCCTGAAGGTGCTGCGGGGGTTCTTTTTTGGGGCGCTGGTACAGGCCCCCTGTCGTCCCCCGAAGGGGGGACCCGAATATGCATCGGCTTACGCCCCGGACATCGATCGTGATATCGTATTACCATGGCTTCAACGCGTGTATCCTCCAAATTTCAGATCGTGATTCCGAAAGACATCCGTGACCAGACGATGGTCAGGCCCGGGCAGACCTTCCAGGTGATCGCCAAGGGAGACGTCATCACGCTCATTCCCGAGCGGCCGATCGAGGAGGCGCGGGGCATCGCGCGGGGCGCCGGGACCCGCGGATTCCGCGAGAAGAAGGACCGCTTTTGATCGTCCTCGATTCCTCGGGGTGGCTGGAGTATTTCGCCGACGGTCCGTTCGCCGCAACCGTCGCCGACCACCTGCGGAAGCCGGAGGAAGTCGTCACCTCGGTCATCGCCCTGTACGAAGTGTACAAATGGCTGAAGCGCGAGCACTCTGAGCCGGTGGCTCTGCACGCGGTGGCGGCCATGAAATCGACGCAGGTCGTGGAGCTTACGGATTCCTTGGCGCTCCTGGCCGGCGATCTGGCCCTCGAGTTCGGCCTCGCCATGGCCGATGCAATGATGCTCGCAACGGCGCGCCTGCACGGCGCGCGCCTGATCACCACCGACTCGGATTTCACGGGAATCCCGGACGTCGACGTACTCTCCAAGAAAGGTGGCTGATCCGACGTCCGACGCATTGCCCCCCGTAGCGAAGCGGATGGGGGGCCGGCGTCCGAAGTCCGGTTTCTCTCGACTCCTGCCGCGCACCCGGTATAATAATTGGTTTCCATGGGCACACCTCTAATCGGCATCATCATGGGCTCCAGGTCTGACTGGGAGACCATGCAGCACGCGGCCGACATGCTGACGAAGCTCGGCGTGCCGCACGAAGTGCGCGTCGTCTCGGCGCACCGCACCCCCGACCTGCTCTTCGAGTACGCCTCGACGGCGGCCGAGCGGGGGGTCGAGGTGATCATCGCCGGGGCCGGCGGGGCCGCCCACCTGCCCGGCATGTGCGCCGCCAAGACCCACCTGCCCGTGCTCGGCGTGCCGGTGGAATCGAAGGTGCTGCGCGGGGTCGACTCGCTGCTCTCCATCGTACAGATGCCCGCCGGCATCCCCGTGGCCACGCTGGCCATCGGCAAGGCCGGCGCCACGAACGCCGCCCTGCTCGGCGCGAGCATCCTCAGCGCGAAGCATCCGCAGATCCGCGAGGCGCTCGTCGCCTTCCGCGCGAAGCAGACGCGCGACGTGCTCGACCATCCCGATCCGCGAGAGCCTGCGTGATTGTCGGTGTTCTCGGCGGCGGTCAGCTCGGACGCATGCTGGCCCTCGCCGGCTATCCCCTCGGCCTCAAGTTCCGCTTTCTCGACGCCGTGCGCGACGTGCCCGCCGCGCCGCTCGGCCGCCGCATCACCGCGCCGTTCGACGACAAGGACGCCCTGACCCGGTTCGCGCGCGGAACCGATGTCGTGACCTACGAATTCGAGAACGTCCCCGTCGATTCCGCCGCGTTTGCGGAATCGTTCGCGCCCGTCTTTCCGCCGCCGAAGGCCCTCGCGACAGCCCAGGATCGCCTCTCGGAAAAAGAGCTGTTCACGCGGCTCGGCATCCCCGTCCCGGCGTACGCGCCCGTCTCTTCCCCCGAAGACCTGGCCGCCGCCGTGGAGCGCATCGGCCTCCCCGCCGTGCTCAAGACCCGCCGCTTCGGCTACGACGGCAAGGGACAGTGGGTCCTGCGCACGCCGGAAGATGTCGAAGGCGCGCGCCTCGCGGCAGGCGGGGGCACGCCGCTCATCCTCGAACAGTTTCTCCCCTTCGACCGCGAGCTCTCGATCATCGCCGTCCGCTCGCGTTCGGGGGAACTCGCCTTTTATCCGCTGGTTGAAAATCATCACCGCGAGGGGATCCTGCGCCTGAGCCTCGCCCCCGCGCCGCACCTGTCGGCCGCCGTCACGGCCGAAGCAGAATCCCACGCGCGCCGGCTGCTCGAGGCGCTCGATTACGTCGGCGTGCTCACGATCGAATTCTTCGAGTACCAGGGCAGGCTGTACGCGAACGAGATGGCGCCGCGCGTACACAATTCCGGGCACTGGACGATCGAGGGGGCCGAGACGAGCCAGTTCGAGAACCACCTGCGCGCCATCCTCGATCTCCCCCTTGGCGGCACGGCGGTCCTCGGCGCGGCGGCCATGGTGAACCTGATTGGCGCCCTCCCCGATCTCGGGCCCTGCTACGCCGGCCGCGACGTCCACGTCCACCTCTACGACAAGAAGCCGCGCAAGGGACGCAAGCTCGGGCACCTCACCGTGCGCGCCGCGAACCCCGCCGAACTGGCCGAACGCCTGGCCCCCGTGCGTGCCCTCGTCGAGGCCGCGGGGGGATGAGCTTCCGGCCCCATCCGCTGCTCCCCACCGGCGACCTGCAGACGCTCGCCACCCGCTTCTTCAGCCCGGTTCCGCCCGCGAGCGAACGCCTCGTCTTCGCCGTGGGGGCCGGCGATGCCGTCGTCGGCATGCTCTCGCTTCCCCCCGCATTCCGCGCCGGCGATCCGGTCGTCGTCCTCGTGCACGGCATGACGGGGTCGAGCCAGTCGGCCTACGTGGTCCGCATGGCGCACCAGGTGATGGCGAGCGGCGCGGCCGCCCTGCGCCTCAATCTGCGCAATGCCGGCGAGGGGGCGGGCCTGAGCCGCCTGCCGTACCATTCCGGCCGCTCCGACGACCTGCGGAAGGTCCTCCAGTCGCTTGCCGCGCGCTTCCCGGGCAGTCCGCTGGCCGTCATCGGCTATTCCCTCGGGGGGAACATTACGCTCAAGCTCGCCGCCGAGCACACCGACGCGCCGGTCGAAGGTCTGCGGGCGGTGGCGAGCGTCGCGGCCCCCATCGATCTGGCCCTCTGCTCGCGCGCGCTCGAGCAGTGGCGCAACCGGATCTACCAGTTCTACTTCGTGCGCGGTCTCATGGCCGAAGCCCACGGCCTCGCGCGCGCCCTGGGGGAGCCGCCCGTCCCCTTCCCCCGCGAGATGACGGTGTGGAAGTTCGACGATCACTTCACGGCGCCGCGCAGCGGCTTCACCGATGCGGCCGCCTACTACGCGGCCTCCTCGAGCGGACCCCGGCTGCGCGCGGTCACGCTGCCGACGCTGCTCGTGACGGCGCAGGACGATCCGTTCGTTCCCTTCGCCGCCTACCGTGATGCGCAGCTTTCCCCCTCCATTACGCCGCGCTATGCCCGCTCCGGCGGCCACTGCGGATTCATCGCCGCCGACTCCACGCGCCGCTTCTGGGCCGAGGCGGAGTGCGTGGCGTTCGTGATGGGGAACACGCGGGAGTGACGGGTCACATCAAGAACGAATGCGTCCCCGAAGTTCTTGAGTTCTTGGCGCCTACTGCCTGACGCTGCTCCGGCCACCGGGAACGCACACGATTCCGGCACTTTCTGCGGCAGGAATCGCCAATTTTGTCATCCGCGCCACCATCCAGACCACCCTTGCCCCCGGTGAACGTCCTTGGCACGCCGCTTGCTCTCTGCAGCAGTGAAGGTGGGATGCCGCCGACGGCCCCGTCGTTGACGATTCATTTACTCTGAGGTCGATGAAGACAAAGGCGTCTTCGTTCCGCAGCACGCGGGGTGAGGCCGTCTTTTTTTTTGCGAACGGAATTCGAATGGTGCGCACGATATGTCCATACTGTGCGGTCGGATGCGGGGTCAGGGTGCGGGTCGCCGGGGGCCGGATCATCGGCGTCGAAGGTGACCCCGATTCGCCCGTCAATCGCGGCATGCTCTGCACCAAGGGCAAGACGCTCCATCGCACAGTGCGCCACGCCGAGCGGGCCACCGTGCCCCTGCTGCGCGAACGCCGCGGTGCGCCCCTGGAGGCCGCTTCCTGGGACACGGCGCTGAACCGGGCGGCGTCGCGTTTCGCCGAAGTCATCGGCCGGCATGGACCCGGGGCCGTCGCCTTCTACGTCTCGGGCCAGCTGCTGACCGAGGAATATGCGGTCTTCAACAAGCTGATGAAGGGCTTCATCGGGTCGAACAACATCGATTCGAACAGCCGCCTCTGCATGTCTTCGGCGGTCGCGGGCTACAAGCGTGCCTTCGGCGCCGATGGTCCGCCGGCATGCTACGCAGATATCGAAGAAGCCGACACTCTCTTTCTCTTCGGGGCGAATCCCGCCTTTACGCATCCGATCCTCTTCCGCAGGATGGAGCAGGCCCGCGAGGCGAAGCCCGCGCAGAAGCTGGTCGTGGTGGATCCCCGCCGCACCGACAGCTGCTCTCTCGCCGACCTGCACCTGGCCCTGCGTCCCGGCACCGATGTCGCGCTGCTTCTGTCCATGCTTCACGTCCTGCGCTGGGAGGGGCTGCTCGACCAGACCTTCATTGCCAACCATACCGTGGGCTTTGAGGCCGCCGTCGAAGCTTCGGCCGCGTGGACGCCCCGGCGCGCGGCGCGGCTGTGCGATGTCGATCCCGGAGACATCTTCCGCGCGGCGCTCTGGTTCGGCGCCGGACGCGCGCTGTCGATGTGGACGATGGGGTTCAACCAGGCAACCACCGGGGTCGATCGGAACAACGCCCTCATCAACCTGCACCTGGCCACCGGGCAGGTCGGCAAACCGGGCTGCGGCCCTTTCTCGCTGACTGGGCAGCCGAACGCCATGGGCGGCCGCGAAACGGGCGGGCTTGCCAACCTCCTTCCCGGGCACCGCGACCTCGCCGTTTCCTCCGATCGGAATGCGGTGTCGAACGTCTGGAGCTCGGGTCCCCTGGCGGCCGAAGCGGGGCGCAGCGCCGTCGAGCTGTTCCGCGCCCTGGAGTCCGGTGAGGTGAAGGCCGTCTGGATCGCCGCCACGAACCCGGTGGTCTCGCTCCCCGACACCGCCCAGGCGCGCCGGGCGCTGGAGCGGGCGGAGTTCGTCGCGGTCTCTGACATCTACGTGCCCACCGAAACGACCGCCTTTGCCGACGTCGTGTTTCCTGCTGCCGGCTGGGGAGAAAAAGAGGGCACGATGACCAATGCCGAGCGCCGCGTGCAACGCGTTCGCCGCATCGTCGATCCGCCAGGAGAGGCGCGCCCCGACTGGGAGATCGTGTCGGACTTCGCCCGGCGTCTCGGACGCGCTTTGGGCGCCGACTGGGATGCGGCGTTCGGTTACGCCGACACGGCCGCGGTCTACGACGAACATCGCCGCCTGCTTTCGGGCCGCGACTGCGACATCGACGGCCTCGACTGGACCCGCGTCGACCGTGAGGGACTGCAGTGGCCGGTCTGCGATACCACGGGCGGAACCGAGCGGCTCTATGCGGATGCGCGTTTCCCCACCGGCGACGGCCGGGCGCGGTTTGTCGCCGTCGCGTGGAAGCCCCCGGCGCGCGAAACGGATGCCCGCTACCCGCTCGTTCTCACCACCGGCCGATATCGGGACCAGTGGCACACGCGGACGAAGACCGGCCGGGTCGGGGAACTCAATCGCCAGACGCCGGCGGCCCGGCTCGAGATGCACCCGGGGGACGCGGCGATCCGCGGCTTGTCGGAGGGAGACCTGGTGGCGGCGGCCTCGGCGCTCGGCCGCGCGGTATTTCCGCTTGCCCTCACGGCCGACATCCGGCGCGGCGTGGTCTTTCTCCCCATGCACTGGGGCGATCTGACGACGCAGGCCGGCCAGGCGAACGACCTGATCTTTCCGGACACCGACCCGATTTCGGGGCAACCTGCCTACAAGCATGTGCCCGTCGACGTGCAACCGGCGCGCCTGCCGACACGCGGGTTCGTTCTCCTGCGCGGCGACCATGTTCCGGCCTGCCGCCCCATCGTCGGCGAGTATGCCTATGGAACGGTGACGACCGTCGGGCGGCCCCCGGTGACCCGGTTGGAAGTGGCCGGGCCCGATGCCGTCCTCCCCTCCGACGCCGATTTTCTCGATGCCCGCGTCACGCCGCTCCTGAAGCGTTGCGACACGCTGGTCTATGCCGACGGCCGCAGCGGAGCTTACAAGCGTCTTTGGGTCGACGGCGAGCGGGTGCTCGCCCTGCGCTGGCTCGGGACGGGTCCGGGTGACGTGGAGCCGCTGCAGCAGGCGCTTCTCGACGACCGCCCGCTGCCCGAATTCCGGGCGTGGATCGGGGGCGGCGGCGAGTCGGTATCCCTTGCCGATCGAGGGCCCCTGGTCTGCACCTGCCTTTCCGTGCGTGAGGGCACGATCCGCGACGCCATCGCCGCGGGCGCCGGAAACGTTCCCGCCATTCAGGAAGCCTGCGCGGCAGGCACCAGCTGCGGATCCTGCATTCCGCAGCTCAAGCGCCTGCTCGAACAGGCAGCACGAGGCGTCGCATGACCACCTTGCCTGCCATGACGTCTTCCCGGCGCAGGTTTCCGGATGGCGGGCGTACGGCCGGGCTGATGCAGGTCGAGGAGGCGGAACAGACTATCCGTGCGCACGTTTCCCCATTCGGTGAGGAAACCTGCGCCCTGGAAGAGGCCGTGGGGCGGACGCTCCGGGCGGATGTGCGGGCCGAGCGGGCGGGCCCGCCGTTCGACCGGGTAGCGATGGACGGTATCGCGTTCCGCTATGAGGAATGGGAGGCCGGCCGTCGCGTCTACCGGGTCCTCGGGACGCAGGCGGCCGGCGCGGTCCCGCATCCGGTTCCCCAAGCGGATGCCTGCCTCGAAATCATGACCGGAGCCGCCCTGCCGCAGGGACTCGACACGGTGGTGCCCGTCGAGCAGATCCGTCTGGAAGACGGGATGGCCATGGTGCAGCCGGGCGTGACGGTCCTTCGCGGGCAGCACGTGCACCAGGCCGGCGCCGACTATGGGGAAGGGGAGGTCCTTCTCCCGGCTGGCCGTCGTCTTGCACCCGCCGATATCGCCGTTGCCGCTTCGGCGGGCCGCGCGACGCTCTGCGTAAGCGTCCGTCCCCGGATCGCCGTGGTGTCGACCGGCGACGAACT
This sequence comes from bacterium, assembly GCA_041690355.1. Lineage (GTDB taxonomy): Bacteria > J088 > JAWLBW01 > JAWLBW01 > JAWLBW01 > JAWLHK01. The sequence continues at coordinate 88,439 of JAWLHK010000007.1, forward strand.
GGTGGACCCCGGCCTGCCCATCCTTGGGCACCAGATTCGCCGGTCGAACCCCTACGGTATCGTCGCGGCGTTGCATGCCCGGGGCTTCTCTCACGCCCGGATCGTCCGGGTGCGCGATGCGGCCGCCGACCTGACCGACGCGCTTACCGATCTGCTGCAGCAGGTCGATGTGCTGATTCTCACGGGCGGCGTCTCGGCCGGCCGTTTCGACCATGTGCCCGATGTCCTGACGTCGCTGGGCGTGCATCCGCATGTGCAGGGGATTTACCAGAAGCCGGGAAAGCCGCTCTGGTTCGGAACGGCGGCGACCGGCGTTCCGGTGTTCGGCCTGCCCGGCAATCCGGTCTCGACGCTGGTCTGTCTTTACCGCTATGTTCTTCCGGCGCTGCGGTTCGCGAGCGGAGAAGCGCCCACGGCGCCGCGGGTCCGGGTCGCCGATCCGCTCCCGGCCTTCCGCCGGGAATTCACCGGATTTCAGGCGGTCAACCTCGTGCCCGAAGCCCCGGGAACCGTGCGTCTCGCGCCCGGCAACGGCTCCGGCGACGATGCGTCTCTCGCCGGTACGGATGGCTTTGTGGAAATTCGCCCGGAAGACGCCGGCGCGCCGGCCGGCGCCCTGGTCCCCTTCTATCCGTGGAGGATGCCGTGACGCGACTCAGCGATCCGGTTGGCCGCACGATCCGGAAACTCCGGCTTCAACTCCTCGACGCCTGCAACCAGCGTTGTTTCTACTGCATGCCCGACAAGGTAAGCTTCTTGCCGCGGCAGGCCCTGCTCGACGCCGCCGAAATCGCACGCATCGCGGCGGTCCTGCACGAGCAGGGCGTGACCCGGCTCCGGCTGACCGGCGGCGAACCGACGCTGCGGATCGACTTCGATGACGTGGTGACGCGGCTGGCCGCAATTCCGTTCGAACGCAAGGGGATGACGACCAATGCCCTGCGCCTTTCAGCAAAGCTGCCGCTTCTGCGGCGACTCGACTACCGGTTTCTGAACATCAGCGTCGACTCGCTGCGCGCCGACCGCTACGCGAGAATTACCCGGGTTGACGCACTTCCGGTCGTCCTTCGTGCCCTCCGGGAGGCGCGAGACGCGGGTTTCGTCGTCAAGGTCAACACCGTCGTCTGCCGCGGCGTGAACGACGACGAGCTTGCCGATTTTGCCGCCTTCGCGGCGGCCGAAGCCATTCCCGTTCGTTTTCTCGAATTGCTGAAGATCGGCCCCGGCGCCCATCTTCACCCCACCCACTTCATGCCGGCCAGCGAGATGCGGACCCGTCTCGCCTCGGTCGTATCGCTCGAGCGTGAACTGGGGGCTTTCGACGAAACGTCGCAAAACTACCGGACCGGGGCCGGCGGGCGGGTCGGCTTCATCGCTTCGGAGTCAGAACCGTTCTGCGGCAATTGTTCGCGCCTGCGTCTGACGGCCACGGGCACGCTGCGCGCGTGCCTCATGTCCGAAGCGGGAACCAATCTGCGGGGCCTGAGCGCCGATGATATCCGCGCGGCGCTTCCCGGCGTGCTCGCCAGAAAGCCGACCGGCCGCATCGAGCGTATCGAACAACCCATGCACCAGATCGGCGGCTGAGCGGCGCCGGAAGGAGACTCATCGTGCTCACCCACTTGACACCCGAAGGACAGCCGCGCATGGTCGACGTCGGCGAGAAGCCCGCGACCTGGCGCGTCGCCGTAGCCGAGGCGACGGTCCGCCTGCCCGCGGAGGTTCGCGCTCTCTTTGCGGGAAGCGAACTGCACCTGGCCAAGGGGCCCGTGCTGCAGACCGCCGTCCTGGCGGGAACCATGGCGGTCAAGCAGACGCCGATGCTCATCCCCCTGTGCCACCCCATTCCCCTCGACCGGTGCCGGTTTGAAACGACGGTCACCGACGAAGGCGTGTGCATCCGCTGCGAGGTCGGCGCCCGCCACCGTACGGGGGTCGAGATGGAGGCGCTTACGGGGGCGAGCGTGGCGGCGCTGACGATCTACGACATGTGCAAGGCGGTCTCCCACGCGATGACCATCGAGGGGGTCCGGCTCGTGAGCAAACGAGGGGGGAAACGGGATGTCTGAGCATACGCGTCCGGCTCCGCCGCTCTTTCACCCGTTCGAACTGGCCTTCTGCGGTCCCTCGGGCGCGGGCAAGACCACGCTGATCACGAAGCTGCTGAACCGTTTCGGGGAACACGACCGGGTCGGCTACGTCAAGCACGACGCGCATCGCTTCGCCATGGACGTGCCGGGCAAGGACACCTGCCGGGCGCGGGAAGCCGGGGCGGCCGTCATTCACATTGCCGATCCGCGCCATCATGCGGCGATTGCCGACGGCGCGGCCGGTCTTTCGTACCGGCGTTCGCTCTTCGAGGACTGCGACTTCGTCCTCCTCGAAGGCTACAAGGCGCTCCCCATCCCCAAGATTTTCGTGTGCCATGCTGCCTCGACCGGTTTGCCGGAGGGGCCCGTCCTCGCCACGGTGGGGCCCGATGAGCGCGCCCCGTTCGACGCCGGCGGCCTGCCGCATTTTCAACGGGACGATGTGGAGGCGATTGCCCGCTTCGTGCAACGCGCGCTTCGGGAGCGTGCGCCGTCGCGCGTCTATGGCCTCGTGCTCGGCGGAGGCCGCAGCCGCCGCATGGGCCGGGATAAGATCGAGCTGGAGTACCACGGCCGCAGTCAGGCTGCCCACGTGGGCTCGTTGCTCGAGACGGTCTGCGAACGCGTCTTCGTCTCCCTGCGCGCCGACCAGATGCTTCCCGCCGGGATCGCACCATCGGCCCGTCTGGATGATCGCTTCGTTGACATGGGGCCCCTGGGTGGAATTCTGACGGCCCTGTACCACGATCGGGAAGCGGCCTGGCTGGTGGCGGCCTGCGATCTGCCACTTCTCACCGGAGACCTGTTGCGCCACCTCGTCGCAGAACGGACTCCGACGCGCATGGCCACAGCGTTCCGCAGTCGCAGCGACGGGCGGGTCGAACCGCTCTGCGCGGTATACGAGCCCCGCAGCCGCTCCCGGCTGCTGGCGGGACTGGCCGACGGTCACCTCTGTCCCCGCCGGCTGCTCGAGACCGCTCCAATCCGCCTGCTCCACGCCCGGCATGACGACGGACTTCTGAACGTGAACGAACCGGCCGAGCGCCACGCCGTGCTGGCGCGTCTCGGTCAGGAGGAACCGGCATGGACCTGAGTGCTGACAAGCAGACCGTCGACGGTGCAGACGGAGCCCTCATCGAGGTGTGCGTAGAGTACGTCGCGGTGCTGAAAGAGCAGCGAGGCGCCGACGAAGAAACCCTCTGCACCGCCGCAGCAACCCCCGCGGAACTCTATGCGGAATTGACTGCCCGCCATGGATTCACGCTCCGGCCCGAGCGCATGCGCGTCGCGGTCAACGCCTGCTTCGTTCCCTGGCACGTCAGTCTGCGCCCCAACGATCGGGTGGTCTTCGTTCCCCCTGTATCCGGAGGATGAGATGTTCCGGTTTGAGATCTCCGATCGTCCCCTGGAGCCGGCGGCTCTCGAGGCCCGCCTGCACCGCCCCGACGTCGGCGGCATCGTGAGCTTCGTCGGACGCGTGCGCAATCACCATCAGGGCCGCGCCGTGCGGGAACTGACCTATGAGTGCCATCGTGTCCTGGCTCAGGTCGAGGCGCAGCGGATCCTGTTCGATGCCGCGGGGCGCTTTCCGGTGCTCGCGGCGGGCTGCGTCCACCGCATTGGGACACTTCCAGTAGGCGAGGCCGCCATCTGGGTCGGCGCCGCCGCGGCGCACCGGGCCGAGGCGTTCCAGGCCTGTTCGTTTCTGATCGAGGAACTGAAGGCCTGGCTGCCGGTGTGGAAAAAAGAAACCTATGTCGACGGCACCAGTGCGTGGATCAACTGCGCCGCCTGCGCACCCGTGGGCACCGGATGACGGCAGAGTCTGCCATGCTCGTTCCGCTGCTGCTTGTCGCGGCTTTCGTGTATGGCTCTGCCGGTTTCGGCGGCGGGACGGCCTATGTGGCCCTGTTTGCGCTGTTCGCGCTTCCGCAGGCGGTGTCGGCGCCGCTGGCCCTCGTCCTCAACATCCTCGTCGCGGGCGTGACCGCCTTCCGCACGCGACACGCGCTGCGCGCCGGACTGCTGGTTCCGCTCCTGGCGGGTTCGGTTCCCGGCGCCGCGCTGGGGGGGATGTCGGCGCTCGAGCCGACGCTTTTTCACGTCGGCACCGCGCTGGCCTTCGGGGTCGCGGCGATACTGCTCGTACATGATTCCCCCCATGCCGGGCCCTTGCCGGCTCGCCTGCTTACCCGACGCACCGGCTGGCTTCTCGGCCCCCCGATCGGCAGCATGATCGGAGCTCTGGCGGGACTGATCGGCATCGGCGGCGGTATATTCCTGGGACCGCTCCTTCATTTCAGCGGGCGCGTGCCGGGTCCGGCGATCCCGGCTCTGACGAGTTCATTCATCGTCGCGAATTCTGCTTGCGGCCTGCTGGCGCGCGGGGCAACGCTCGGTCTTGCACCTGCGACCCCATGGCTGCCCGTCATTCCCCTCGTCGCCGCAGCCGGGTTTCTGGGAAGCCGTGCAGGTAACCTGAATGTTCCCGTTCAGACGCTGCGCAAGCTGACCGCGGCGATTCTCACGGCCGCCGGGGTAAGACTGTTGTGGATGGCCGGCAGCGCATGGGCGGCATGATAAGTAGATGCGGCGCAATGCAAAGGCACATGCCCCCTGCGCCAGCTGGCGACTCGGCAGGCAAAAACTGCCCACGCCTTGTGCAGCGGCGTCCCCGGCACCGGCAGAACAGCGTTGCCCGCCCCGGCGGTCATCATGAATGGCACTCGAATTGCAGAGGGTGTTCCCGATGAATCGACGGCCTCTCCAGATTCTCGTGGTCGACGATGATGCAGCCCGTGCGCACCAGCTCTGCCAGGCGCTGCAGAAAGCGGGCTACCACGTACTCAGACCTGCCGTGTCGACGCAGGATCTGGTCGCCCTGGTGGATCAACACGAGCCCGACGTGGTGCTGCTCGACGTGGAGTCTCCGGGCCGCGACACGCTGGAGCAGATCGCCCACATCACGCGGTATCGGCCCCGCGCCATCGCCCTGTTCTCGCCCGACGGAAGTCCGGATCGCATCCGCGCAGCCTTTGAAGCGGGCGTCTCTGTCTACAGCGCCGAAGGGCTGCCCCCCTCCCGGGTCCATGCGGCCGTCGAAATTGCCGTGGCCCAGTTCGAACGATGGCAGTGCCTCCGTGAAGAGCTGGCGGCGGCAAAACAGAGCCTGGCCGATCGGACATCGCTTGACAACGCCAAACGTTTTCTCATGGAACACCGGCAGTGTGGCGAGCCCGAAGCTCACCAGCTGCTGCAGAAGCTCGCCATGGATCGCCGCAAGAAGCTGATCGAGGCTGCGCACGACGTGCTTGCGATGGCCGATATCTTAAAGGGTAAGTCATGAAGCGTACTCTTCTCAGCCGGTTGCGCAGAATACGGGTCCCGCTTCGCGGGCGCCGACTCGAGACCCGCGAGCTCCGCCTCGGGTTCGTGGCCCTGACCGACAGCGCCGTTCTGTTCGCTGCTCGTGAACAGGGCTATTTTGCGCGCCACGGCCTGCGGGTCCACCTTTCGCGGGAAGCCTCATGGGCGAACGTGCGTGACAAGGTATCGGCCGGCATGCTCGACGGCGCGCAGATGCTCGCGCCCATGCCGCTGGCGGCCACCCTCGGCATTGGAGCCGCGGCGCGACCGATGATCACCGCCCTGACACTCGATCTGAACGGCAACGGCATCACCGTGCGCCGCAATCTGTACGAAGAAATGCGACGCTTCGGCGCCGGCGACGGGTACGCACCGGCGGCTGCGGGACCCGCACTGGCGGCCCTTGTCGAGGCTCGCGCACGGCAAGGCATGCCGCCCCTGACGTTCGCGATGGTGGCGCCCTTTTCGACCCATGCCTACCAGCTCCGCTACTGGCTGGCCATGGCAGGGCTGGATCCGGACCGGGACTTGCGGATCATCGTCCTGCCGCCGAGCGCCATGGTCGAAAACCTGGAGGCCGGCCTCATCGACGGCTTCTGCGTCGGTGAACCCTGGAACACCCTTGCGGTCCGGCGAGGCGTGGGGCGGCTGCTTCTCTCGTCTTCAGACCTGTGGAGGAACGCACAGGAAAAAGTCCTCGGCGTGACGCGCGAATGGGCCCTGACGCACCCACGCACCCATCAGGCTTTGCTCCGGGCGCTGCTCGAAGCAAGCGCATGGTCGGATGACCCCCGAAATCGCCCCGCGCTTGCCCGTATGGTAGCCGATCGGTCGTGCGTGGACCTGCCGTACGACGTCGCGGAAGCCAGCCTGACGAACCGGTTGTACTTCGATGCCGAGGCGGCCCCGATCTCCCATCCTGATCTGCACGCGTTCTACCGGTATGCGGCTGCTCAACCGTGGATTTCACATGGCATGTGGTACCTGACGCAGATCCTGCGTTGGGGCCAGCTCGACCGGCCGGTCGATCTGCGCGCGGCCGTCGAGGAGGTCTACCGTCCCGACCTGTACCGGGAGGCCGCCCGAGCGCTCGGCCTCTCTATCCCCGACAGGAATGAGAAAGTAGAAGGCATCCACGAGGCTCCGTATACGGTAGCGGGGAGCCGGGGGCCGGTTATCCTGGGGGCGGATCGATTTCTGGACGGCCGGATCTTCGATCCCGCCGACCCGGTCGGCTACCTCGAGCGGCTGCCAGGCAACCGGTTACGGGTTGATTTCGCAGCGCTCCGTGCTGCGAACGGTACGATAGCGACGTTGTGACGAAACATGGGCCCGAGCCGGGAGCCTGCCGACCGGCCCCCCCCGACACCCTCACACTCTGATCCAGATGCCGTCTCCCTTCACCCGGACCGGATAAAGCGTAACGGCTTCGACGTCACCGGCGGAACAGGCGCCTGTCTCCAGCGAAAAGGTACGCTTGTGAAAGGGGCATGCCACGTAGGGGCTGCCATCGCGCTCTCCGAGAAGCCCCCGCGACAAGGCGTCTTCCTTCCAGTGGGGGCACCGGTTCTGACTGGCGTACCAGCGCCCGAGCCGCGCAAAATGAAAGACCGCAATCTGGCGTCCCGCCACATAGACGCAGGCGCCGCCGTCGCGCGGCACGTCTTCAACCCCGCAGACGCGAATCCATGTTTCAGACATCGGCCACCTCCTTTTTCAGCACGGGCGCCGGCTTCCCCCGTCTCCCGGATTCGACCTGCCCTCCGCCCGAAGCCGGCCGGATCTGACCTCGCTCGCTCACGAAACGGATGCCCGCATCAGCCTCGGGGGTGTTGACGAAGGCCCGAAACCGACGGCGCTTCTCCGGATCCCGGACGACCTGCGTCCACTCGCATTCATAGGCGCCGACCAGGTCGGCCATCTCTGCCTCGAGCTTGTCACCCAGACCCAATGCGTCTTCAACGATGACACGCTTCAGGTAATCCAGACCGCCGTCCAGTTGTTCAAGCCACGTTGATGTGCGCATCAGCGGATCGGCGGTGCGGATGTAAAACATGAGAAAGCGATCGATGTAGCGGATGCACGTCTCGTCGTCGAGGCCCGCCGCGAGAAGTTCCGCATGACGGGGGCGAGCGCCCCCGTTGCCGCCGACATACAGGTTCCACCCGTCTTCGGTGGCGATGATGCCGAAGTCCTTACCGCGCGCTTCGGCGCATTCCCGGATGCAACCCGAAACCGCAGACTTCAGCTTGTGCGGACTGCGTAGGCCCTTATACCGATGCTCAATGCGGATGGCGAGCGCCGTTGAATCGAGCACCCCGAACCGGCACCACGTCGAGCCGACACAGCTTTTGACCGTCCGCATGCCTTTTGCGTAGGCGTGTCCGCTTTCGAAACCCACTTCGATGAGGCGCTCCCAGATCTCCGGAAGCCTTTCTACCGGTGCGCCGAACATGTCGATGCGCTGCCCGCCGGTGACCTTGCAGTAGAGGCCGAACTCTTCGGCGATTTCACCGAGTACGATGAGCTGACGAGGTGTAATTTCACCGCCCGGGATGCGCGGCACGACACTGTAGGTTCCGCCGCGCTGGATGTTGGCGAGAAAGCGATCGTTCGTATCCTGAATCGTCGGTTGCCGGGCCGCCGTCTCGCCGTAGATGGACGCAAGAAGCGATGCGACGAGCGGCTGACAGCGTTCACATCCACCGCCCTGGCCCGCTCCGGTGAGCACCTCGTCGAACGTGGCGTAGCGGCGAACGCGGACAATGTCGAAGAGCTCCTGCCGCGAGAGGGGAAAGTGCACGCAGATCTGCTTCGTGGTCTCCATCCCCAGGCGCGCACACTCCTTCGCGATCAACTGCTCAACCATGGGCTTGCAGCCGCCGCAGCCGGTGCCGGCCTGCGTCGCCCTGCATACGGCCGCGAGGTCGGCGTGACCGTTACGCACCGCCGCGGCGACATCGTCTGACGTGACGTTGTTGCAGGTGCACAGCAGTTCGGCCGCGCCGCCGCCCGGCGCCGGCTCTGTGCCCTCCATGACCAGCGAGATCGGCTTCTCCGGCAGCGGTGTCCCCGCCCGGTAGGTCTGAACCAGGCGGCCGTAGTCGCGCGTGCTGCCGATGAGAATGGCGCCGATGAGCCGATTGGTTTGCCGGTCCACGGTCATCTTCTTGTAGACCCCTGCGATATCGTCCTGGATGACGATGCTCGTCGTCTTTGCCTCATCCGCCCCGGGCGGGAGCACAGAATCGCCGACGGTGGCGACCTCAACGCCCATCAGTTTCAGGCGCGTCGAGAGATCGGCGCCGCGAAAGCTTTTCTCCTCTCCCAACAGGTTGCGCACTGCCGTTTCGGCCATCTGATAGCAAGGGGCTACGAGACCGTAGACGTTGTTGTCGTGAATGGCGCATTCGCCGATAGCGTACACCGCCGGATCGCTGGTGCGCATGGTATCGTCGACGACGATACCGCCGCGTTCGTGCACGGCGAGCCCGCAGGCCCGGGCCAGATCGTCCCTGGGCCGGATGCCCGCCGAAATGACCAGCAAGTCGACGGCAAGCGGATCTCCTTCTCTGAACCGCAGCGTGAGGCCTGCCTCTTTATCTTCAATGGCCGCAGTGGCTACGGAGGTGTGGACGCGTACGCCCATCCTTTCGATCTCCCGCTTCAGCAGTCCGCCGCCGGTGGGGTCGAGCTGGCGGGCCATCAGGTGTGGATTGGTTTCGAGGACGTGGGTGTGCAGACCGCGATCGTGCAGGGCGCGCGCCGCTTCGAGACCGAGCAGTCCGCCCCCCATCACGGCTGCCGTTGCCGATTCAAGGCTGCGGGCGAGAATGGCGTCCAGGTCCTCCAGGGTTCGGTAGACGAACACCCGCGGGTCGTCGACGCCCGGGATGGGCGGAACGAATGGGCGCGATCCGGTGGCCAGAACGAGCGCGTCGTAGGCCACTCGCTTTCCTCCGGCTGATTCGACGATCCGGCCGTCGCGTTCGACGCGAACCACAGGATCACCGGTGTAGAGGCGGATCCCCTGCTCCCGATACCACTGGGCCGGGGCCAGGCTGAGGGCGTCTGCATCGTGGCCGGTGAAGTACTCGGTCAGGTGAACCCGGTCGTACGCCGGCCGAGGCTCTTCGCCGAACACGGTGATTTCGAACCGGTCGCCGCCCCGGCTTTCGGTCATCAGTTCGCAGAACTTGTAACCGACCATGCCGTTTCCGATGATGACAAGTCGCGTCTTTCTGTTTTTCATGGCATGCCCTCCAGTCTCAAATCCGTCGCAGTGCCGCGCCGGCCGCGGTGATCTCCCCTGATTCGGCCGGCGTCCTCATCGTAGCCTCGGCGGTCTGAAAGCGTATCGTCAGAGCAACGCCGGCCGTGGCGCCCACGGCCATCCCCAGGTACAGAAAGGCATCGCCGACGGTCAAGGCCTCACTGCGAAAGAGAAAGCCCGCCAGAACAGCCCCCGCGTTGCCGCCCGCACCGACGACACCGGCGACCATGCCCAGTGCGCGCCGGTTGACGAAGGGCACCACCCCGAAGGTCGCCCCCTCTGCCATCTGCACGAAAAGGCTGAACACGACGAGCATGGCCACCGCGGGCGGCAGCAAGGTCATGCGCGAGAAGATCATGAGCGCCACCGCTTCTGCGGCCAGGACAAGGGCAAGCATTTTGACGCGACCGTTCAAACCGGTGGCCATTGCGGCGCGATCGGAGACGACGCCCCCCAGGGTGCGCGCAAAGATGTTCATCAGGCCGAAGAGCCCGGCAATGAGTCCCGCGGTGGTCACGTCGAGATTGAACTCGTCATGAAAGTACAGGGCTGCCACATTGTTCACCGTGAGTTCGACCCCGAAGCAGGCGGCGTATACGATGAACAGCGCCCAGACCCGGTAGTCGCCGAGCACCCGGCGCATATCCTGCTTCGTGGTCTTCGGCCGTTTTGGCCGATGGTCCCCTTCGCCGTCCAGGTCCGCGAAATTACCTTCGGGCGTGTCCTGCGTGAACCGGGCATAGACAAGGCCGGTCAGAAAGAGGACCACTCCGGGCACGACCATGGCCAGGCGCCATCCGAGCGTCTCTTCAACGCCCAGCGAGACCAGAACAGTCAGGACGAGCGGCATGACCATCTGGGTGACGCCGCCACCGAGATTACCCCAACCGGCGGTCGTGGCATTGGCCGTCCCGACGCAGTTGGGCGCGAACATGAGCGTCGTGTGACACTGGGTGATGACGAACGAGGCTCCGATGGCCCCGATAGCGAGGCGAAACAACAGCAGCGCCTCGTAGCTGTCGGCGAAGCCGACGCCCATGACCGGCAGCGATCCCAGGGTCAGCAGCCATGCGTAGACGCGACGAGGCCCATACCGGTCGCAGAGCGGGCCAATGAACAGGCGGACGAAGATAGTCGCCGCCACCGAGGCGATGATCGTGTTGCCTATCTGCGTGCGGGTCAGGCCGAGGTCGTCGCGGACGATTGGCATCAGCGGCGCAATGCCGAACCAGCTGAAAAAGGACAGAAAAAACGCCATCCACGTGAGGTGAAAGGTCCGCATATGGGGCGCTTCGAACGAAAACAGCCTGATTCGGGTGGCCTGATGTGACTGGGGTTCCATTGCAGCACTCCTCCTGACAAACGAAACGGCGCCGATGCACACGTTTCCATGGCAACGACGCCGTTGTCGTCTAGGTGAGCCCTGCCGCAGCTGCGGGACCCTCGTGGTCGCGCGGGCCGAGCCGATGCCCACCTGCGTTGCAAGGAGAATGCCAGACACCCGCTCTGCAGGGCTGTATTCCGTAAGTGAACGGAAAGGGGCCCTGCCTTTCCGGGAGGCTGCCCAGGCTTGAGGCAGATCGAGCCGGCGTGCCGAAACGATGGTCACCTTTGCGTAGCAAAATCAGACGCTGAGGAGCGTGGGTGAATTCGGGCGTGGCAGCAGGCGCGGGGCCGGGATGCTCAACCTGCCCAAGGGAGCCGGTCACCTGATTCCCGGTCACTCACAACACCGCAGAGATTCACACATCGAGGATGGCGGGGTTGGTCGGCTCGGAACTCATCCCATCACGCTCAGGCTCGCAGCCGAGCACACCGATGCGCCGGCCGAAGGTCTGCAGGCGGTGACCAGCGTGGCGGCGCCCATCGACCTGGCCCTCTGCTCGCGCGCGCTCGAACAGTGGCGGAACCGGATCTACCAGTTCTACTTCTTGCGCGGCCTCATGGCCGAAGCCCACGGCCTCGCGCGCGCCCTGGGGGAGGCGCCCGTCGGCTTGCCCCGGGAGATGACGGTCTGGTTCGCCTTTCCCTCCACTGGCCGATACCTTAGAATAAGCATGGCTACGTCCCGGCGCGCATTTCTGCATTCCCATGGAACCAACTCCCGTCATGTCTGAAACTCTCAACACCGTCGCAGGCCTTTCGGTCGGCGGCGATGCGTTTCTCCTCCTCGTCTACGTCTTTCTGGCCCTGCTGTTCTCCTCTCTCTGCTCGGTCGCAGAAGCTTCCCTGTTGAGCATCACGCCCTCCTACATCGCGGGGCTGAAAGAAAGCAACCCCAGAAAGGCCGCGGTGCTCAAACGGCTCAAGGAAGAGAAGATCGATCAGTCGCTTGCGGCCATCCTCACGGTCAACACCATCGCCCACACCGTCGGCGCCATCGGAGCGGGCTCGAAAGCGACGGCCGTGTTCGGCGACGCCTGGTTCGGGCTGTTCTCCGGGATCATGACGCTCCTGATTCTGTTCGCCTCCGAGATCGTGCCCAAGACCCTCGGCGCGGTGTACTGGCGCCAGCTCGCCGGCATGACGGCCGCCTACGTGAACATCCTCGTCAAAAGCATGTATCCGCTCATCGTGGTCTCGGAAAAACTTACCCAGTGGATCTCGGGGGGGAAGAAAATGCACGTGTTTTCCCGCGATGAGTTTGTCGCCATGGCGGGTATCGGGCAGGAGCTCGGGCAGCTCGATGACCGCGAATCCAAGATCATCCACAACCTGTTCCTGTTCAAATCCCTGAACGCAGCCTCGATCATGACGCCGCGGGTCGTGCTTTCAGCGCTGCGGCAGGACATGACCGTCGACGAGGCCGTGGGCGCGCCGGACAACATGCCGTTTTCGCGGCTCCCCGTCTACGACACGAACGTTGATCACATCACCGGTTTCGTGCTTCGCGAAGATCTCCTCGTGGCCAAGAACCAGGGGCGCGGCCAGGCGAAGCTCTCTGAATTCCGGCGCGAAATCGTCGCCGTCCTCTCTGTGACGCCGCTGTCGCGCCTGATGGATACCCTCCTTGAAGAGCGGCAGCACATCGCCCTCGTCGTGGGTGAGTACGGCGAGACCAAAGGGCTGGTCACGCTCGAAGACGTCGTCGAAACGCTCCTTGGCATCGAGATTCTCGATGAAGGGGACAAGGTCGAAGACATGCAGGAACTCGCGCGCCAGCTATGGGCAAAACGTGCGAAGCGGTTCGGGATTCAGACGGAAAACGAATCCTGAGGCTGGAGCCGATTGACAATCTGCAATTGACGATTGACGATTTTGCCTCCCGCCCTGAGCTGACGGAGCCGACCAGCGGAGGCTCGACAGCGTGAGGGCGTCCTTTGTTCCGTTCGCCCCGAGCTGACGGCGCGGAACAGAGTGAAGCGCGACAGCGAGGGGCCGTCCGTTACCCCAGGGGCCTTCTGGATTGACCAGGCCCCCCTCAGCAGCCCCCGCGGTCATTGGAAGCGGTCATTTGCTACACGCCCGACGTTTGGACAGCGCTTTACATGGATGGTTTCCGCTCGGTATAGTAATTAATCTCCTCACCCCATGCTTCACCACATTTCCTTCGGCGTCGCGGATCTCGAACGTTCGGCAACCTTTTTTGACGTCGTTCTGACGTGCCTCGGGTACGTCCGGGTCTGGGCCGACGAAACGGCGGTGGGCTACGGCTTGCCGGGCGGCGGGGACAAGTTTGCCCTGAAGCGGAGGGGAACGGACGCGCAGGCGCCCGGGTCCGGCTTCCATCTCGCCTTCCGGGCCCCCTCGCGCGAAGCCGTCGATCGATTCCACGCGGCGGCGCTACGCTTCGGCGGCCACGACAACGGCGCACCGGGACTGCGGACCGAATACGGCTCGCACTACTACGCGGCTTTCGTGCTGGATCCAGACGGCCATCGGCTCGAGGCCGTCATCAATTCGGATGTGGCGGCTGCCGATGGACGCTGACCCCCGGACAACGGCCATGATGCGCATTCGAGAGAACATCTCCCGCCTCTTCTCTCGCCCTCTGCACAGCAGACATCGATGGCTGCTCTTCGTGCTCATCGGCGCCGCGAGCTTCAACCTGGCGTTCTGCCAGCAGGGCGCAAGTTTCAAACCCGGTGACGATTACGCGCTTTACGTGCATTTCGCAGAGGCCGTTGCGGACGGCCACAATCCATATGCCTTGCCGCCGGAATACCGTTCTACGGTTCCGCCGACGTTTTTTCCCGTCGGCTGGACGCAGTCTGAACCGGGTAAATTCCCCGCCGAGTACGCGGACTATCCTCCGCTCCTCATGCTTCTGAATTCCTGGATCTTCCGTATCCATCCCGTGCGGGGCTTCTACGGGTTGTTTCTCGCTCTCCTTGCAGCATCCTTCCTGCTGTACTGCTTCTATGCCGCATCCGGGCCTTCTGCCGAGCACGCCCACAACCCGTATCTGTTCCTGGCCTTTCTCGGGCTCAACCCTCTCGTGACCTCGCTGTGGTTCACTCCGACCGGGGACAAGGTGTGGTTTCTGTTCTTCATGCTGGCCCTCCTGTTCCTGCGAAACAGGCCGTATGGACTGACCGTCGTACTGGCAATTTTCAGCGCGCTGAAGGGCCTGGGGCTCGTGATCTTCGGCTTCTATGTCCTCTTTCTGTTCGCGACCCGACAGGCAAGACCGAGAACCCTGCTGGCCATGACGACTCTCTTCACGTTGGTCGTCGGTGCTTCACACCTGCTCTGGTTTCCCGACTGGCTGAATGCGTATCGCTGGCGAGCCGACCGGCAGAATCTACTCGGACATGCGTCCATCTTCGTACCTCTGGCGAGCGTCGGACTGTACTGGAGCGGACTGCCCAAGCTCCTGACCGCCGGCTCCTTTCTTGGGATTGCAATTGCGACGATGAGACGTCACCTGACGCTGGAGGACGTGCTGATGCTGCCGATTGCCGCTTCCATCGTGTTCAACACGGAGCTGGCAACCAACCGTCTCCTCATCGCCATCTTCGCGCTTCTGCTGCTGACGAGAAATACTTACGCACTCGCGACGGCCTGCGCAGCGAGCGTATTGCTGACCACGCCCGTCCTCGAGTTCTTCTTTCCCGCTGCCGAGAGCGAAACCGCTTCCTGGCTGATCCTGTGGGGCTTAACCGGTTTTCTTGGCCTGGTTGTCATCCGGCAGATCGGAAAGAGACGACAGCCTTCGACGGCTCTTCCCGTCCAGAATGGTGGCGCTACTCCCTCTCCGTGAACCACGCCGCCGTGTGGGTACGCGAAGGTCGGCGGCGCCGGCTTCCATCTCGCCTTCCGGGCTCCGTCGCGCGAAGCCGTCGAGCGATTCCACGCGGCGGCGCGCTTGGGCGGCCAGTACAACGGCGCGCCCGGGCTGCGGACCGAATACGGCCCGCACTACTACGCGGCCTTCGTGCTGGATCCGGACGGGCATCGGCTCGAGGCCGTGATCAACACCGCAGAAAGCGCCTGAGGGAGGCGGAGCCCTGCGGCATTGGCGTCTCTCCACGGCTTAGAAGGGCTAGCTTCTGAACTCCCCCCGCCGCAACGCATTGACCCAAAGTTCACCTCCGCGCTGCCCTGCATTGCGCCTTCTTACGCTAAGCGGTATATAGTATTGACGCAGAACGGGAACGTCTCCACGGTCCCGCCCCTTCCGAAAGAGAGCGACCGATGAAGAAATTTACCGTCCCGGTGTTCCTGTTGTTTCTCGTTCCCTCGGCCGGCTTCGCAGCAGAACCCTCGTTTCTTGCGAAGGCTCGATTAGGTGAGATAGCGGTGCGGGGATCTTCGAGCAGCGAAGCCTTCGCCCCAACAATCGAGAGCAAGATTGGGATTTTCGAGTACTGCTACAACTCGTACAATACCCTCAGGGAGCCGCGGTCAGACTCGCTCGTCGCCAGCTTTGCGGTTGGCAAGGATGGGCGCATCGAGTCCGGATCCAGTATACGCATTAAGACGACCGTATCGGACGTCAATCTTCCCGATTGTAGCCGGCAACTGATGAAGCGTTGGCGTTTCCCTCCACTCGGGACGAGAAACGAGCTTGCCGTAACAATTTATTTTGACCCCGTATCCAATACCACCCAGGGGAACTACGTCTTGACGCCTGGCGGCGGGGCTGAATTCGTACCGTCCTTCGGGGGCAGCAAACTCCCGGTCAGCCTTGTCAAAATCGACATCGCAGACGATCCGCAGGCAGAAGGGGCCAAGGAGGACTTGCTGGTCGTTAACCAGGCACTGCGTAACCTGCGCGCCTGCTACAACGCGCGCCGCCTTGAAATCCCTCTTCTCCAAGGAGAATGGCTGATCGAGGTGCGTGGCGACAAGAACGGGTACGCCGTAATCGACGTGCTCGACCACGGTGTTCTGATCGACGCTCAGCTTGAACGTTGCTTTCGTGAACAGTTCTCGACCTTGAAGTTCACTCGTCTGGATATCCCGCGAAGATACCGCGTGCGCTTCTTTCCTGCGCAAGTATAACTCCTACTTCTCTACCCACGCCGCCGATTTCACGCGCACCTGATCCACCAGGTCGCCCTGCGCCAGATTAATGTCCCATAGGTGCAGACCCAGGGCGGCGTGGGCGACGACGCCGTCGATGTCCATCGGGTCGCCGCGGGGGTCGCCCCCCGGCGGGGCGTGGAGACCCACGGCTAGATAGCCGCCGGCCAGGTCGTCTTCGCGGCACGCCGCCGTGTACCGGCGCGGAAAGTCCCGCGGTGCCGGCTTTCCATCCACGCCGAACTGGATCTCGCCGAACAGGCCGACCAGCCAGGTCCCCTCGAGAAGCCGGACGTCGCCCGGCGGTACCGCCATGCCGCGCCCGTCGGTCACCCGGTCGACCGGAACGGCTGGACCGACAGCCGGATTCACGCAGGCATACGCGTGCCTGTCCGGCTCGAACGCCGCAAAGCTGAACCCTTCTTCGTTGAGCAGCTCGGCCGCACCGCGCACGAGCGGGGTCGCGTGCGTGAAGCCTTCGGGATAGCTGCGGTAGGTGATGACGCACCCCGTTTCCTCGTGCGCCGCGCAGAGGGGAATGTCCTGCAGGGATCCGCCGGCACGCTTCCCCTGCTCCACGAAGAACAGTCCGCCGATGGGCATCGCAGCCACCAGCCGATCCCTCAATTCCGCCGTCGAGGCGCTCCCCGGGATGTCGGTGACGACGCGGTTTCCGTCAAAGTACGCGTGGAGCAGGAAGGTCGCATGCATCGAGCCCTGCGAGTGCCCGAAGATGACCACGGGACGACCCGCGTTCCAATGGCGCAGATAGTGCTCGAAGGCCGCGGCCACGTCGGCAAACGCGCGGCGGAAGTAGAAGACGCCGTTTTCGGGGTCGGTCGCGTAGGCGCCGATGTTCCCCTGCCGGTAGAATGGCGCGAACACGCGGCAGGCGGCGCTGAACGGACCCGCCTGAGTGTCGATGTCCCCTTTAACGAGATCCAGTTCTTCGAAATCGCTGTGGTTCGCGGCGAAGAACGGCTGCCAATCCATCGTGGGGTAGATGAAGAAGCAGTCGACCGGCGGATTCGCGTGCAGTTCGACGGTGCGCGGAACTTCGGTGCCATCGGTATCTACCCGGGCCATCGGATAGCCTCGCGTGCACACGTCGCCCGGCACCCCGCGACACGCCCAGTGGGCTTCATCGTCGTAGTCGAGCGTCTCGAAGCCGATCCGCGCGGCCAGCTTTTCGGCATAAGTCACCGGTTCGCGCTCAAGCGTAGCTGCTGGCCCGCAGCCGACCAACAATACGGCAAGGCATACAGAACGCATCATGCGGTTACTTTAGCATGCAGAGGGCCCCTTGTCGTCCCTCGGAGCTCATTCGCGCGGGGTCCTTGTTCCCCACATAACTGCAACTCCAGCGGACGCTAACCAGAGCGATCTGCTAGACTAGCCTTTGCCCGTTGGATCTCCATGGAGCCCACCTTGCATTTACTTGCAGAACAAACCGAAGATATTGGCTGCCCCGTCGCCACCGCCTACCGGTACGCCACGAATATGGAGCGCTTCGGAGACTGGTTTCCGGGTGTGCTGTCGATTGCCTCTGCGAATGACGGGCCCCATGCCACGGTCGGCAAGGAGTACAGAGAGACCGCTCACATTCCGTTGCGAGGCGAGCGGAAGATCCGCGTGGTTGTGCGAGAGGCTCGGATGAACGAGTTCTTCGCGACCGAAGGACACTTGCCGCCGCTGTTCCCCAGAATGGAAATTTCCTTCGAAGCGACGGGGGCGAACTCGTGCCGGATCACCTGGCGCATGTTCAGCCGGAGCAAGAGTTCGATTGCGCGCTTCACGCTCCTGCCGTTGGCAAGGGCAACTCTCGCAAAGAGAGCCGCCGCCGGCATGTCGTCCCTGAAGCGAATCCTCGAAGATCGCGCGCTAGAGGTCTAGAGAAGAACTCTTCGCCAGTCTGCGCAGACCCCCTGTCGTCCCCCGTCAGGGGGACCCAACAACACGTGGGCGGCATGTGCCCTTGTTTCCATCGGTCATTGATCATTGGGCATTGGGCGCTTACGCAGCGCTCTGTGATCCCCCTCACCGCACATGCCAGAGTGCCATGCTATTCTCTCGGCGTATGCCAATATCCCTGCCTGGCCGCATTGCTCACGGCGACCCTGCTTCACTTCACCCGCTGGCTCCTTTCGCGCTCGTTGCCTGGCCGTGGTTCCTCAACGATCTGTACCTGATTGCGCTGCGGTCCCGCGAAAACCTGGCTCTCCTGTGGGCGCTCGACGCCCTCTTTTACGCGGCCATACCCACAAC
The DNA here is from genome assembly GCA_041690355.1 of bacterium. Taxonomy (GTDB): domain Bacteria; phylum J088; class JAWLBW01; order JAWLBW01; family JAWLBW01; genus JAWLHK01. The sequence continues at coordinate 106,901 of JAWLHK010000007.1, forward strand.
GACGCTTTGCGTTCTTCTCCTCCGGGGACACCTTTCGGCGGAAGCAATCGGATTGCGTCTGCGACCATCGCATGTTCTGGATATTCTCTTGAGCGCCGTGGTCGTGCTCCCTCTGGTCATACTGTTCGAGGGGGAGTTGCGTCCGTCGCTGGAGTCCTGCATGGGATTGCGCCTCTGTACGGGATATACGTTCCCCGAAGGTGACCTTATCGAGCTGAGTCTGCGCGCCTACGCCAGTTTCTCGGCAGGCATTCTCGAAGAGATCGCATATCGAGGGCTGCTTTTCGTTTCGCTCCGCAGGTTCTTCAATTCCGATCTGGCCGTCGTGACTATCGGCGCGCTCGTCTTCTCGGCCGCTCATTGGTGTCAGGGTCCGGTGCAGCTCGTACTCACCTTTCTCTGGGCATTCATACCTGGCATCTGGTATGTTTTCCGCAGAAGCCTCGCGGGCCCCATCGCTCTGCACGTCGCCTATGACTGGTTTGCGCTGTAAGGTTCAGGGCGCCGGGGCCATCCGGCGCATACCCCCTGTCGTCCCCCGTCAGGGGGACCCAACAACACGTGGGCGGCACGTGCCCGTGTTTCCATCGTTCCTTGATCATTCACCATCGACCATTGATCGTTGACCATTGAGTGTTGGGCATTCGCGCAGCGCCCGCCCGGGTGGCAACGCACGGTCCCACCCGCGTGACAATGGTGGCATGGACGAAGACCTGGAGACGCTCTCGCGCGAACAGCTGATCGCCGAGGTGCGGCGCCTGCGGGCGGGAATCCGAAGACACCGTGACAGCACCGGGCATGAGCTCTGCTGGCATCACCCCGCCCTTTGGGGTCTGCTCCCCGAAAAGACTGATCCGCTGCCGACGGTCCCCGCATGGCCGCAGTTCCTGCGCGGATGCCTACGCTACCGCGAATCGCTCGACCGGCAGCTCCCCGACGCCCCGCGGACGGAGAAGGAATACGATCGGTGAAGGCAGGGGCCCTGGGGCTAGGCGGACACCTGCTCCCTGGCCTGGGCACCCTCCACCCTTCCCGCCCTGAGCTGACGGGCCGCAGCAGAGCGGAGGTCGACAGCGTGAGGGCGTCGTGAGTACCGTGAGCTCCAGAGTAAATCAGTGCTCCGTGTGCGTGCTCCATGCTTACGGTGCACCTACGCTCGCATCCAGGGCCTGCCCCGAGGCCTCTCCCGTGGCTGATCTGCCGAGGGGCCGTTGAGCGGAGTTTCCCCCGACGAGCCGAGGGGTTCCACTACGCTCCGTCGGCTCCATGCGGGAAGTTTATGGCGCCCCTTCTCCCTTCAACCGGTACGCCTCGCGGACTGCGTATGGAGGGAGAAGGGGATGGGGGAAGTGGGTGGCACGCCGTATTACCGCCCCTCGGGCACCAGCCCGAGCGCGTACCACCAGCCCGTCACCGGCGACCGCCGGAAGATCACCGTGCGCTCCTTGCCGCGGAAGGGATAGGTGATCGTCCCCGCGTCCTGCTGCATCATCCGCTCGAACACCCGGCGGATTTCGGGACTGATGTCCAGCGGATCCTGGAAGATGAGCGAGGGATCCCATTCGAGCGCCAGCAGCGGCTGGTCGTCGAAGGAATAGAAGATCATCGTGTCGTCGAGCCCCATCTCTTTCTCGATGCGCGTGCTCACCTGGTCGAGGTAGATGGAACTCCCGAGTACGCCCACGACCTCGCCGCCCCGGCGCACGGGGACGGCGACGATAGCCACACTCTTTCCTGTTGCCGTGCTGACCACAAGGTCGCCGAGGACGGCCTCGCCGGCCAGCACTTTCGGAAAGTAGTCGCGTGCGGCCAGATTTCCCGCGGCCTTCCCTTCCTCCAGGTTCCAGTAGCTGCCGTCGGGCAAGGCGAACCAGAGCAGCGCGGGCACATTCACTTCCGCGGCCGCAGCGAGGGGCCCCTTGATGCGCGCCCAGTCGCCCGACTGGGCATCCGCGCTTTCGGCGAGGGTCTTCAGCGACGCAGCCATGGTCTCGAGGTGACCGTCGCCGATCGTCATGAGGGACGCCAGCGCCACCTGGCCATCCACCGGAAAGGACTTCGGGAGAACGGTTTCGGCGGACCCGGTGGTCTTCGGTTTTTCGACGGGAGCGGCGGGAGCGGCTCGCTCGACGGCGGGCAAGGTTCCGGGGAGACCGGCCAGCAGGCCGGCGAGAAGAAGGACGTGAATGCGCATCGTTGCCTCGTCGGATGATCACCTGCATTGTGGGTCACGTGGAACCCCGCAGGCATCCCCTCGCGCTCGAAAGGCGACCTCCTTTCCTCCCGCCCTGCGCTGTTCTGGTAGGGGAAGGTGGCGGCCGCGGCCCGGTGCGCTGGGGTTGCGGCCGCTTTTTTCCGGCAGTGCCTCCCTTATTTCCCGGCCCTGAGAAAGCCTCCCTCATCCCCCAGCCCCTTCTCCCTCCATACTGACGTTGGAGGGAGAAGGGGTGAACAAGGCACGTCACTCCATCGGGCGGCAACTTTTCTTCCCGCGTACCTGTACGCTCCGGGCATAACAGACAATGATGGGGAGACATCGTCAACGGATCATGCTGCCTCGATGACTTCTTCCCGAAATTCGCGCCCCCGTTTGCACTTCGTGCTCGCGGCGGCGCTCGTCTTCCAGGGCTTGAGCGGCATCGCCGGTGGACTCGCTCTGGTGGCCGATCCGACAGGCGAGCTCATCGGAATTCCTCTGGTCTGGCTTGAAGGGTCTCCCTTCCGCGATTACCGGATACCCGGTATCGTGCTGCTGGTTGTGCTGGGCATGGTTCCACTCGGGATCGCATGGGCGGTCTGGACCCAGCGACGCGGCGCCTGGCATGGCGCGCTGGTCGTCGCCATGGCACTTCTCATCTGGATCGCCGTGGAAATCGCGGTCGTCGGCTATCAGCCGCAGCCGCCGTTACAGCTCCTCTACGGTTCCCTCGGACTCTTCCTGCTGTTTCTACTCCTGCTTCCGTCGGTACGGCACTCCCGTTCGTGAACCGACAGCCTTACCGGGCGCGCTCCGGGATGGAGGCGCACGCCGCAACCACGCGGAAGGATTACCCGGCTTGCACTCAATCAATCGATTGATTAATATAGTGGTGAGCAAGAGAGGAGTTTCCCCATGCGTCGCGTGCAGCTTCCCCAATTGACCCGGCAGCCCTGGTTCCCCACGGTCCTCCGCGATCGGATGCACGAGTTTCTCGTCTGGTTCGTGATGCTCGCCGACGCGGGCAAGCCGTTTCTCCCGGTGATCGAGCGGGGACTGGCCGCCACCGACGAAAAGCGGATCTTCAATTGCGACTTCGCGCCGGGCGCCGGCATGAACACGCTTCAGCCCTATCTCGACCCCGGCATCCAGGTGGAAGACGTACCTACCAACCCCTTCGCTCCTTCGCCCCGCGGACTCTACACCTTCGTCAACTCGCTGCACGCCCTCCCGCCCGATCTGGCGCGCGAATACCTGACGAAGATCGCCGCCGCCGGTAATCCGGTCGTGGCCGTCGAGGGGAATAACGACAACTGGTGGCAGGCGATCGGCATGCTGCTCTTCGTGCCGCTGTCGGTGCTGGTCTTCGCGCCCTTCGTGAAGCCGTTCCGCATCAGCCGGCTCGTCTTCACCTACCTCATTCCGGTGCTCCCGTTCCTCACGTCGTACGACGGCGCACTGGCGCTCTTCAAGCTCTACTCGCCGGATGACCTGCGCGAGCTCACATCGACCATTCGCGTCCCCGGCTACCGGTGGGAGGCGGGCAAGCTCCCCAACGGGCGTGGGGGAAAGATTCTGTATCTGCTGGGGACGCCGGAGCGATAGGGGAACACGGAAATCCTCCTCGTCCCCGGGCCTTCTCCCTCCATCCTTGCGTTGCCGGGAGAAGGGGTGTGGGGTATCGCCGGGTACCAGAATTGTCTCCCGGTATCGCTTGGTTGCGCCCAGAACCGCCCATTGGGTATCGTGTCAAGCAGAGGGCGCCCAAAAAATCCCACCTCTTCGGAGCGACACATGAAGTCTCCCATCACCAACACCCTTGGGCGAAAGCTCGCCCTCATCGCCGCCGTCGGGGTCCTGCTCTGGATTCCCACTATCATGGTTCAGGGCGTCATTGCAGAGCGCGAACAGAGCTCTGCGGCAGCAGTGCAGGAAATCGGCGCCAAGTGGGCGCAGCCGCAGTGGATAGGCGGCCCCATTCTAGCCGTGCCGTATACCAGTTGGTGGAAAGGGAGTGACGGCAAGATGAGTCGGCTGGAACGCCTTCATTTCCAGCTCCCAGATGAGCTCTCGATTCGTGCGGATCTCAGTCCTCAGCGCCGCTACCGCGGTATCTACGAAGCGACAGTCTACAGCTCTGCCGTTACGCTGCAGGCCACCTTCGGCCCGATCCGAATTCCAGCCCATGCCGATGAAACGGTCGAACCCCAGCTCAACCGCGCCGTCATCGTGGTGGGCGTCAACGATCTCCGCGGCATCGATAAAAAAGTAACGTTCGAGCTGGACGGGACATCCGGCGAAGCAGAGTCCGGCGCAAGCGAAGGCCCATTTCCCTCAGGGGTTCGCAGCCAGTTCGCGCTTTCCGAGGCGCAGCGTGACGGATTTTCGTTCCAGGCCACGCTCGGTCTGCGCGGCACCGATGGACTGCAGTTTCTTCCCCTCGGAAAAGTTACTTCCGTAGAGGTCACTTCAGCCTGGGCGAGCCCCAGCTTTGGAGGCGCGTTTCTCCCGAATGAATACAAGGTGTCCGACGATGGCTTCCACGCATCCTGGTCGATGCTACACTTCAACCGCAGCATTCCGCAACGTTGGATTGGCGAAGGTCTCACGTGGAAGGAAATCGAGAAAACGCAATTCGGCGTTTCGCTTCTGCAGGTTGCGGATCATTACCAGAAAAGCATGCGGGCCGTGAAGTACGCGATCCTCTTCATCCTTCTCACCTTCGTTACCTGCTTCATCCTCGAAGTCATTGGGGGATTCGCACTGCACCCGATACAGTACCTGCTGGTCGGTGCAGCCATCAGCCTCTTCTTCCTCCTTCTCGTTTCTCTTTCCGAGCACTTAGACTTCGGCATTTCCTATGCTGCCGCCACGGGAATGACACTATTGGTCATCCTCCTTTACGCAGCCGCCATTCTTCATTCCGTCCGGCACGTTGCAGCCCTGGGGGGCATCCTCGGGACGCTATACGCCTTTCTTTACGTAGTACTCCAGCTTGAAGACTACGCACTTCTGGTCGGAACCCTCGGTGTCTTCGCCGCCCTGGCTGGTGTCATGTGGACCACGCGGCACATCAACTGGTACCGCATCGAAGAGTCGGTGCAGAACCCGCCGGAGAACGTGGTCTAGGACTATGCCAGCATCATCCCCCACCCGTTCCTGCTAAATCCGTGCGTTGGGACGATGGGGGCTGAGGGAATCGGCAATGTCCCTTCGTTCACCTTCACCGTGGCCGGCACATGCCCGCCTTGTCTTCGGATCCCCGTGCCTCCTACACTTTAGCTTCGGCGGGAACGACGGGGGCCACGCGCCGCGCTACTCGGCCAGGCGCAGCCTCAGATACGCCAGGGCCTTTGCGCTGTCTTCGCTGGAGCGCAGCGCATCGGCCAGGGTTTCCAGCTGACCGACAAGCGCCTCGCCGTACCGTGCGACCAGGGCATCCCGCTCGACCACGTCCTTGAGGGCCGCCACGGCGAGCGTCTCGGAGAGATCCCAGTCGAGAACGCGGTGATCCTGCGGATTCGTCCGCAGCCGCTCCCACTCGCCCCCGTCGAACCACATGCCGCCGCACTGCGCGCAGCGTTCGAGGGAATACGGTTCGTCGTCGAAGATGGTGATGCGGATGAGCAGACCATGATGATTCGGGCACATGCCCGTCTTCGCGTCCCGGGCGCGGGCAGCTTCGGGATCGTCGACGGCGATCGGCTGCAGCAGGGTATCAGAGCCAATCAGGCGGATGGCTGTGGTACTCGCCATCCAGAGTCCGCCGCAATGCGGGCACATCCGGATATCCGGCGCCGGCTCGCGGGCCGCGGCGCGCGGATGGTAGACGGGAACCAACTCGTAAGACGCACACTTGGGGCATTCCATGGGCCGCTCCGTCACAAGAGTTCGACCACACTTTACCCCCATCGGTCCGAAGCGGCAACGACGCGGTGAGTTATCCCGGCACGGCGCAGTCTCGCCGGACTCCCCGAGCCGGACTGATTCGTGCTAGGCTCTAGACATGGAATCCAGGCGTGCACGCGATGAGGCGATCATCCGTTCGCTCGAGGCGGCCTACGATGCCGCCTGGACGGCAGGGGAGCATGACGCAATGCTGGCTGTCTATACAGATGATGCCGTGGCGATCGATCCGGCTGGGGTGCGGCTGGAAGGGCGCCAGGCATTGCGTCAGTGGTTGTCGACGTTTCTCAAGGGCATCGCCCGCGGAACCAGTCGCCGGACGGCGATTCAGGCCATCCGGTTCATCACCCCGGACGTAGCCGTACTCGACGGCGAGGCTGCCATTGCGAGGGCTGATGGAGCAGAACCCCGTTTCGACATGACCCACCAGTTTTCCGCCGTGCTCATCCGCCGCGGACATGGATGGCTGATCGCACACGTTCGGGCCGGCATCCCGTCGTCACATCCCTTCGAGTAGGTCGCTTTCGCACAGGTCCGTCGGTCCGGCCCGGGGTTCTCCGCCATCACAGGGTGGAACCAGCCATTACTCCCCGCCGGGAACCAGCCGGAAGGTGACGTTGCCGAGCTGGAAGCTTTCCCCCTCCACCGGAAGGCCCCGGTCCCGCGCGCGGGAGAGGATGGCCTCGGGATCCGCAGCGCCAAGCTCGACCGCGGTCACCGCATCGGCACCGGCGTGGAACCGGATCGTGCGCTCGCCCAGTTGCACCGCGGCGTTGCCGGTAGGCACCTCGAGAATGCGCCCCCATTGCACGGCCCGCGCATCCGGATCGGCCGCGGCGATCTCCACGCCCCGCAACGTCAGCGGATCGCCCGGCTGCGGGACACTCCCCTCTTCCCCTGCCCAGGCCCATGCGTCCCAGCTCGCCATGCGATCGAACGAAACGACCCCGCCGCCGATGTCTTTCGGATGCAGGTGGATTGTGGCCGCCTCATCGAAGGCGACTTCCCACACCACGCGCACCCCTTCGGCCTCAACCCGCCGGCGCACGCCCTCCAGCTCTTCGACCTGGAAGATGACCATGTAGCCGCAGGTCCCTTTCTGCCGGTCGAGAAGCCGGCCCACGGTCGTCCCGGACTGGACGGGCGACACGACTTCGAGAAAGCTGTCGCCGAGCCGGAAGAGCACATTCTCGAGGCCGAAAATCCCGACGCCGGGATCCCGGTGGGCGACGGGACGATCGAAGACAAAACCGAGAAGCTCGGCGGTAAACTCGAGGTCCCGCGCGGAAAGCGCAATCTGACGCAGGCGGATGGACGGCATCCCCAGACCGTAGCAGCCGGACCCCGGGGGATGCAAATGGCGTTTCAGAAACGCGCCTGTCGGCTTGCCTTTCGGACTCCGGGCGGATATAACGATGCGATACTGACGCCTCCCGCCTCGGACATGCCTTCCTCACCGGCCCGCCGCATCATCATCCTCGCGCTCTTTCTCGCCGGCCTCTACTGCCTGTACGCCGCGTTTGTCTATTCGCGGCAACGCGACATCCTCTTTCCCGCGCCCCGTCAGGCCGGCGGCATCGCCTCCTCGCCGCTCCCGAAAGATGCCGAGCGGATCGTGCTCGAGCTTCGAGAGGGACAGACCGAGGCCTGGCTTTTCGGCCCGAACGATCCCGTGACCGCGCCCACCCCTGTCCTGATCTTCGCTCACGGCAACGGCGAACTGATTGAAGAGTGGGCGCCCCTGTTCCGCACGGTCCGTCAGCGCGGCCTCGGCGTGCTGCTCGTGGAATATCCGGGCTACGGCTATTCCTCCGGCGCCCCTTCGCAGGAATCGATCGCAGAAGCCATGATCGCCGCCTACGATCGGCTTCTCACCCGCGACTGGGTCGATCCCCGGCGCATCCTCGGATACGGCCGTTCCCTGGGAGGCGGCGCCATTCTCGTGCTCGCACAGCATCGTCCGCTTGCCGCACTCGTGCTCCAGTCCACGTTTACTTCGGTCCGCGCCTTCGCGGGCCGGTTCCTGGTTCCCGGCTTTCTCGTCCGCGATCCGTTCGACAACATCTCGGCCATCCAGGCCTACCGGGGTCCCGTTCTTGTGCTGCACGGAACGTCTGACCCTCTAATTCCGTTCGAACACGGGCAGGCGCTGGCGGCCGCTCTTCCTTCTGCACGGCTTCTCGGCCTCGACTGTGGCCACAATGATTGCCCCCCGGACTGGCTGCAACTCTGGCAGGAGATTTTCGCCTTCCTGCAACAGAGCCAAGTGCTCGACGTCTCAGGCCGATAACACCCGGAAGCCGGCTGCTTTCCGGACGCCGTGCACCGCAACAGACCGCCACGATAAACTGCGGACAAATCCGGTTGCCCACCGTCCCGCATAGCGATATACTCTACCGATACACTGCTCAACGAACCGCTATCCACACGCAGCCAACCCCGACGACCGTGCCGCACCCCTTCGCCGATAACGCCCCTCTCGATACCCGCCCATTCCTTCGGCGCGCGCGGGACGAGAAGTATCTGACGTCGTCTCGCCGGCGCCTGGTGAACTCGTTCCGCCTGGCCGGCATCATGGCCCTCGGCGTTCCCCTCCTGCTCGCCCTGGGGATATCCGTACTGGCAGGCCCGTCCGCGGAAGGTATTTCCGCGGCGGCGAACGTCCTGCTTCGCCTTGGTTCGCTCGTTCTCGTTTCGCTCTTTTCCCTCGCGACGGCCTGGCTTCTGGGCGCCCTCAGCCTCGCGGCCGTGGCCTCCGTCCGCTGGGGAATCGCACCGTGGACCTCGCTGCGCATCTTCCTCACGTTACGCTATCCGCGGGAGTGGTTCGTTCCCGTGCCGACGCCGCCCCGAGGGTGATAGGATCGATCCCGGAGCGCATCCCGCGTTCGCATTCCGGCTGATCGGATTCACTCATGCAACTCGCGACCATCGGCTACGAAGAAGGGACCGTCGACAGCTTTCTCCAGGCCCTCACGGAAGCCGGCATCGATCTGCTCGTCGACGTGCGCGCGGCGGCCCGTTCGCGCAAACCGGGGTTCGCCAAGTCGCGGCTGGCGGCGCATCTGCAGAGCGTGGGGATCGAATATCTTCACCTGCGCGGCCTCGGCACGCCCGAGGAAGGGCGCAAGGCGGCCCGTGCCGGTGATCACGAGACCATGAAGGGGATCTATGCGGTGCACCTGCGCACCCCCGAGGCCCAGGCCGACCTTGCGAAGCTGCTCGAGCTCGTCCAATCGGGCCGGCAGGTCTGCATCCTCTGTCTCGAGGGAAATCCGGAGCACTGTCATCGCAGCCTGGTCGCCGCCGCCGTCGCCGCCCGCATCCCGGCGTGCATCGTGCATCTGCATCCGGGCAGGTAACCGGGCGCTGGTCGCTGGACGCTGGGCGCTGGGGGGGCTTGCCGGTCAATCGTCGATCGTAAATTCTGTGCGCTCCCTCGCTGTCACGTCCACTCCGTTCCCGCCGTCAGCTCGGGACGAACGGTGTCTGGCGCCCTTGTTTGAATTCGTCACTCGTTACTCGTCACTCGTCACTCGCGTGCTGCTATCCTGTAAGCATGGCGCGCCATCCGGAACACGGTCACTCACATGGTCACGATCACGCACATAGTCACGGGCATGCTCACGATCAGGGGCTGCGCGGCTTTCTCCGCTACGCCCGGAACCTGCCGCGCATGTGGCAGTCGGAGGTAAGCACCGCGGTCGTCGACCGGATCGCGCCGCGGCGGGGCGAACGCGTGGTGGAGATCGGCTCGGGCATGGGCGCCGCCGTCGGTGAGGCCGCTCGGGCCGGCGCCTTCGTGGTCGCCGTCGATCCCACCCCGTATATGCGCCGCGTTCTCCGCTTGCGCCTGCTGGTCCCCCTCCGCCGCGGACAGGTGCGCGTGGCCGACGGCGCCGCCGAGTCGCTCCCCGTGGCCGACGGTAGCGCCGACGCCGTCTGGTCGGTCAACACGATGCACCACTGGACCGACCCCGAGCGCGCCCTGCGCGAGATCCATCGCGTGCTGCGCCCGGGCGGCCGCCTTTTGCTCGTCGACGAGGATTTCGAGGATCCCGCCCATCCCATGCACGCGCAGTTCCACGCCCGCCATGGCCGCCACGATCACCCGTTCACGATGGTGGAACCCGGTGACTTCGCGGGACAGTTGCGCGCGCTCGGCTTCGCCTCGGCCGAAGGGGGCAGGGAATCGATTGCGGGACGGCCGGCGCGGATGGTACGCGGCTTCAAAGCGTAGGATTTCGCTTCTGCACCCACTCTGGTGGAGGGCAGAACAGCGACAGGCCCTTGAAGCGCTCCGCGCCTCCGCGTGGAATGTCCTGATTCGCGCTTGCCGACGTCCGACGTCCGACAACCGACGACGTCAGGAAGGGAGTCCGCCCTTTTCGCGGAACCGTTCGCGCGCCCACGTCTCGGCCTCTTCCATCGACGCGGTCACGAAGCTGGGGGCCGCCAGGGGCGCCAGCGCGAAGAACCCCTTGAGCCCCACGCGCAGCACGGCCGACTGCACGACGAACGCGAACCCGGCGATGTAGCGTCTGTCGTTCTCGACGTTCGCTTTGGCAACATCGGCGAACGCGTTGATCGCCTTGATACCGGGCTGCTTGCCGCCGCGCATGTCGTGCACGATGGCCAGGGGGGTCTTGCGTGCGAAGAGCCGTCCCAGGTCGGCGGCGAAGCCGGCGGCATCCTCCACGGTCGGCTCCTCGTTCCATGTGAAGCGGGCGAGCGGGAAACGGCTGTCGTCGAGCAGAACGGGCATGACGGTCTCCGGGAGAAGGGGTCCATTCTACCGGCCGGGAACCGGCGCGGCAAGACACCTGGCGCCCCGCGCCCGCGACATCGGACATTCTGCGGCCGCGCCGGGTCCCGCGCGGACGGTGCATCTCGCCGGCTTCCCGACGGTCGGTTTGCCCTCCGGGCGCAGATTTGTTATGGTGCCCCCGTTCGAGTCCGTCCGAACGCGTGTTTTGCATGCAGGAGAAGAAGCCGACGCCACGCAAGGCGATCTCGCAGCGCCTGCGGAAAATCATGGTGGGTCCCGCCTCCCGCCGTGCCGCACCGCAGCCGGAGTTCGAGAAGACGCTGCTGAAGGCCTGGGATCATCCCGGAGCCGAGCTGCCCCGGAGTATCCGCAATGCACTGACACGCAGCCAGGTCGCCGGCATCGCGCGCGTCCGCCGCGAAAACGGCCTGCGCAGAAGCGCCGACGACACGACCCGGTTCTTTCTCGAAGTCTTTCACGCGCTTCCGCACCCCGTGCTGGTCACGCTGCACGCGGGTCTGCTCTGGAACACCCGTTTCGCCGCCTGCCTCCGCCACGAAGAGGCCCTGCAGCGCCAGCTCCCCTTCCGCCGCCGCACGGCCGCGCTGCAGCGTTGCGCGCTGCTCCTCGAACACAGCGGGCATATCCACGCCGACCGCCTGCTGATGCCGCTCGGGCGGCAGGCCTGGCGGGCCCGCGTGGTTGATCTGCCGGCAGGCAGCAGCCGCGCGCTGTACCTGTCTCCCGTCCGGCTCGACCTGTCGAGCGTGCCCGCCGACGCGCGCACAATCGCGCTGTACAAGTGCAGTGGAATTCCGCACAAGCAGATCGCGCTGCTCACGGGCAGAAGCAAGAGCTACGTCGATCACGTCTCGAGCCGCTACCGGACCGAGTTTCAAGTCATGAGGAACACGCTATGCCCCGCTCCGGCCCCCTGACCGACGCCGAGCTGTTCGACGCCACTCTTCTGCTGCGGCAGGTCACCTCGCTGGACGAATGGAAGGAGCGCGTGGCCGCTTTCACCCGCCGCTTCTTCGCCTGCGACGGCTCGGCGGCCTGGTACCTGACCGGCGGGCGGCTCCAGATGGCGGCCGAAGGCTTCAGCGAGAAACTGTGGACCTACGACATCGAAGGGGTCTACGGCGAGTACCTGAAGCTCGATCCGGCGCTCATCCGCGCGGCGGGCCTGACGGTAAATCACATCTCGGACATCTACCGCCAGTTCGACGGCATGACCGGCATCTATGCCGACTACTGGGCCGAGTTCGGATGCGATCACCAGGTGACCTGCGTGCTTTTCGAAGACGATGTCTTCGCGGGCGTGGTGGCCGCCGTGCAGAAGCTGAACTCCGGCGATTTCTCGCCGTACGACGTCGACGCCATGCACGCGATTTACCCTCATATCCAGGCGGGCTTTCTGGAGTGTGCCGCCTACACGCGGACGCTTTGGTTCGGCCCGGCGCTCACGAGCGTCATCGACGAATATCCCTTTCCCCTCCTCATCCTCAAGGACGGCGACGAACGCCCGGTATACGCCAATCGCGCCGCGCAGCGTTGGATGCAATCTACAGCATACGAACCGGAAGCCCGCATCCCCGTGGCGGCTCGTTCGCAGACCGTCGCCGACGTTCTCGCGGCGGTCGCCGAAGGTCGCCCGGAGATCCCGCGGCTTGCGGCCCGCGTCGAGATCGTCCCGCTCCCCGACTGGCCCCGCCTCGGCCTCGAATCGCCCAAGCTCGTCCTGCTCGAGCCGATCGAGGCCGGACCGACGCCTGCCATCACCGGACGCCAGCACGAGGTGCTCGCCGCCGCCGCCTCCCACCCGCGGCTGCGGGATGCCGCCGAGCAGCTCGGGATCACGGTCATGACCCTGCAGACTCACCTGCGTGACATATACCGGCGGCTCGGCGTTTCGGGACTCAGCGAGGCCATCACGCTGAGCCGCCTCTGCCAGAGCGCTCCGGCGGCGTTCGACGGGTGAGGCCGGGGGGAACGGCCGGCGTGCAATTTTTCGGTAGAGCACATGCCCCGCCCTGCTGCTACGCTGGGCACGGCAAGCACGTGCCGTGTGTTTTTCCGACGATGATTCTTTGGAGGTCCCATGCGTATCCGTCTGTTCTTTCTGCCCGTCCTCGTCTTTCTCGGAGGCTGCCTGCTCGGCCTGCCGCTCGAAGAGCCGTTCGAATGCGAAGGGACCTGCGTGGGCGATCTGGAAGTCAGTCTCCCCGATGGGCGGCTTTATGACGGGCCCCTCCCACAGCCGACCAGCCATGGCGACGAGCCTGTGATTACGGGTTCGAGATGGGTCGCCGTCGACAACAACACCACCGGGCTTGAGATTCAGGCTCAGTCGGGGGCGGCGATTACGGCTGTCTATCTCGAAATCGACGGCGAAGTCTACGTCTTCGATCCCGTCGTCCTCGAAGGCGGCCCGGCGCCCGATGCCATCGACGCCTGCGATATCGTGGCCGAACAGCAGGGGTATTCGTGCACCGAAGCCTGTGTCGAGGCCTGCTCCTGCGTCGAGTGCGACGACAGCTACATGCAGAGCAACCTTTCGAGCTCCTGCGCGGCTAGCTGCTCCATCTATGCCCATCAGGGGCTGATCGGTCCCGATCAGGAGCCTTACAGCAGCGAAGTCGTCTTCGCCGACATCATCTACAACGGCTATTCCTTCGACGGCGAGAGCGTTCCCGGAATGCTCGAAAGCCTGCCCGGATGTTACGGCAGCGTGTGCCGCGATCGGGCCCAGGAGCAGCAGGCCGCCGAGTCGAGGCGTGTCCGCGTCGACTTCTATCATCAGGACTGGAGCTTCCTCAAGGACCTGAATACGGGCGCCATGGTGGTCGAGTCACAACCGGAGCCGAGCCGCCCGTCGATCTCTCAACCGGCATCCCCGGCGCGCCTCGTCAACGAACCCGATTGTCCGGTACCCGGCTGCAGGACCTGAGAGTTCTACGCTCTGCCACAGCGCGCGCCGGCAGGCCAGTCCCGCCGGCGCGCGCCTTTCTTGCCGCAGCAGGATATCTGCCGGTAGTCCCGGTACCCGGCTACTCGCCGACCCCTTCTTCCACTTCCTCGCCGAGCTCTTCGCCGCCTTCCTCGATCCCCTCGCCGGTCTCCTCGGTCGCGCCTTCATCCCGTTCGACTTCGCAGGCGGCCAGCGGCGCGCCGACGAACAGGGCCAGCATGCCGCTCAGCAGAAACTGTTTCGTTACCATGGTGTCACCTCCCATCCCATGGTGATTCCGCGTCTGCGCGGACCACCAGCCTCACCCTAGCGGGATCCGCCGCAGGCCACCATGCCGCAGCCCTCGCCCCCCGATGGCTCGCCCGGCCGGCATCTGGGATAATGTGACTTTTACATTCCCCTATGTCCGAACCCACCCCCGAACCGTATCTCGAGCACCGCAAGGCGACCGGTTTCGCGGCCCGCATGCAGAGCTTCCGCTATGCGATCAAGGGGCTGCGGTACATGCTCGTCAGCCAGAAGAACGCCTGGATTCACGCCACCGTCAGCGTGGGGGTCTTCGGCGTCGCGGCGCTTCTGGAGACCGATCGGGCGGGCTGGGCCTGGCTGATCCTCGCCATGATGGCCGTGTGGACCGCCGAGGCCCTGAACACCGCCTTCGAGGCCCTGGCCGACGTGGCTTCACCCGCGTTTCACCCACTGGTCGAACGGGCCAAGGACGTCGCCGCCGGGGCCGTGCTGATTACCGCTTCGGGGGCCGTCCTGATCGGGCTGCTCGTGCTCGGGCCCCCGCTGTGGGACTGGTTCGTCCGATTTCTTCCGTGAGGAATGCCATGTCAACGACGCATCCCAAAGGCGACGCCTGGCTCGAAGAACTCGAAGCCAACGCCGACCTTCTTCGTCTGCAGAGCCTGCATTCAGGCAAGAGCTGGGTGCACCACAACCCGGAGCTCAAGCGGCTGGATATCTCGTACTTCTTCAACCCGGTGAACAAGCGCCTGTACGGCAGCATCTACTGGGGGCCAGAGACCGAGGGTCCCCCGGGGTGCGGACATGGCGGCAGCATCGCCTCGGTGCTTGATGACTCGATGGGCACCACTGCCTGGGCTTCTGGCCACCGCGTGGTGGCGCTCAATCTCAACGTGAATTTCCGCTCGTTCATACCGCTGGAGTCCCGCAACCGCATCGAGTGCTGGGTCGACCGCGTCGAGGGGCGCAAGGTCTACACGAAGGGGACGCTCTCGTCCGCCGACGGAAAAGTTCTCGCCGAATCCGAAGGACTTTTCCTCATGATCGACTTCAACAAGCTGCTCGACAAGGAGCCGCGCGGCCCCGTCGCCTGATTCCGTCGCGCAGCGGCTCAGGCCGTCTGCCGCCGCCCGCGGACCTCGCGAAAAAGCACGACCGCCAGCGTGATGACGGTAAGCGGCAGCACGAACCAGACCATGACCTGGTTGACGACGGGGAGCGCATCGTGCTCTGCCGATCTCAACACCAGGTAGCCGATATAGGCCACGAAGTAGAAGAGAAAGAGCCACCCCTCCCACCGCGCGATCGTGTGGCCGGAGAGAAAGATCGGCAGACAGGCGACGGCCACGGCGATCATGACCGGAATGTCGAAGCCGAGGGCGGCCGGCTGCACGTTGACCGGGTGGATGACGGCCGTAACGCCGAGCACGGCGAGCAGGTTGAACAGGTTGCTGCCGACGACGTTGCCCACGGCGATGTCCCGCTCGCCTTTGAGCGCGGCAACCACCGACGTCGCGACTTCGGGCATGGAGGTGCCCGCGGCCACGATCGTAAGACCGATGACGAGCTCGCTCATCCCGAGCAGACGGGCGATCTCGACGGCCCCCTCGACGAACCATCCGGCACCCAGGACGAGCAGCGCCAGCCCTGCGAAGGCCATTGCAGCCGACACGATCGGATGGCGTCGGCCGGCTTCGGCTTCATCGGCCATTTCCACCTCGTACGGCTCCTGAACGGCCGCGCTCTCGCGGCGGCTCTTGCGCACCGTCCAGACGAGATAGAAGACGAGCCCCGCGGCCAGCGCGAGCCCGTCGTAACGTCCGATGGCGCCATCGAGCCCGAACAGAAGCACGGCCACCGATACGCCAATCATGAGCGGAACTTCGAACCAGATGACCTGCTGCGCGACGGCAAGGGGAATGATTGCGGCGCACAGGCCGAGGATGAGCAGCACGTTGAAGATGTTGCTGCCCACCACGTTGCCCATCGTAAGATCCGATTTGCCCGCCAGCGCCGACTGCAGGCTGATGGCCAGCTCGGGGCTGCTCGTACCGAAGGCGACGACCGTCAGGCCGACGACGAGCGGCGAAATTCCGAAGCGCAGCGCAAGACTCGAAGCGCCGCGCACGAGCAGCTCGGCGCCCAGGATGAGAATTGCAAGACCGATGACCGACAGGACGATGGGCAGCATGACACTCCGAGTCGGGGGCGAATTCACAGTGTACCCGCTCGGCGGGATTACGGGGACCTCTTCTGCCGTTTCGGGCGGAACAGGAAGATGCCGAACAGCATCCAGAAGACGGTGAGGCCGAGGGCGGCGCCGAAAAAGGTCGGGCCCCCGAATCGAGCGATGAGCGGAAGCGAGGCGGCCGTCACGAGCCCCCCGCCCACGAACGGCTCGGTCAGCAGCTGCTTGTAGCCGAACGCGTCCAGCGCCCCGGAGCGGTTGCGCGGATCGGCCATGCGGATGAGCAGCAGCCCCGTGACGGTCACGCCCATCGATTGCCCGAAATCGCCGATACCGCGCTCGAACCAGTGCTCCGGAAGCATGCGCGGGGCGAGGACGACAAACACAAAGACGTTCCACGCGATTCCCGTGAGGGCGAGCAGGAGAAAGGGAAGCAGATAGGCGCCCAGGATGCTCAGCGAAAGCGTGCTCAGGGCGGCGACGATGATGAAATCGAGCGATGCGCCCGAGATGCGGTTCATGAGGTGCCGATCGACGGCCGCGCCGTGCCCCAGACGGTCGAGCACGAGCTGAAGGATCACCCCGCCGAGCATGGCCATGGGAAACAGGGGGACGTGCGCGAGCAGCGCAAGCCCCCCCTCGCCGCCCCACGTCGCCTGCTCGATCAGGACGAGCCCCCGCAGAAGGAGCCATCCGAGCGCTATCGCCAGCGCGACGAATCCGATCTGGATGGCCAGCGGATCCGTCGTCGGCTCGCCGCCCTTGCGCGGCGCGGGCTCTGACTCGAAAGCTGAATCCTCAAGTGCTGCGACTTCGGCGCGCGAATGCGGCTCCCCCGCCAGACGCAGGCGCCCCGAGCGCACCCCCCAGTTGATGAGCGCCGTACCGATGACTACCCCCATCACGACGCCGACGGTCGCAAGCCCCATGGCCAGATCGGCCCCATCGGGAAAACCGAGGTCGCGAAAGGCCCCTGCCATCCCCGCGGCGGTGCCATGCCCGCCCTCGAAGGTAATCTCGATGAGCGCCCCGGCCAGGGGCGAAACGTCAAAGAAGGGGGTGAGCACGAGCAGCGTGAGCAGCATGCCGGCGGCGTACTGCCCCCACGCGAGCACTTGTCCGAACGCCACCTGGGGTCCCGCGCGTCGCCACACTTCGGCGGGGCCCGGAATGCGCGTGCCGAGAAACAGGGCGGCGAAAACGACGTTGATCAGGACGCCGGGGAGCGCGCGCCAGACGAGCACGACCGCTTCGGGAAAAATCCCCCCGGGGGCCTCGGGCAGCCAGCGCCCGAGCACCTGCGCGCCCAGCAGCAGGCCGAGAACCCCGGCGAGAATGGAGCTCGGCAGAAAGATGCGCCGGAAGAGGGGGACGCGCTCGCGCACCAGGCGGCCGACGAGCAGAAGCAGGCCCAGCCAGAGCAGCGCCTGGAAAACGGAAAGCACGGACATGGGGGAATTCTATCAAATTGAGAGAGGCGCGTCCTCGACAAGTGCGCCCGGCAGTGCGACCATCTGCTGAAACGAAGAACGCAAAACCGCGGAACGAAAAACGGAAACGATCGTGAACCTGCTGGCCAAGATCCGCACGATTCCCGACTTCCCCAAGCCGGGGATCCTCTTCTACGACGTGACCACCCTCTTCCAGGATGCCTCCGCATTCCGCCAGGTGGTCGACGAGATGGCCGCGCCGTGGACGGCGCCCGCGTGCGAAGCGCCTCCCGAATACATCGTGGGCATCGACGCGCGCGGCTTCCTGCTCGCCAGCGCGCTCGCCTACAGACTGAACGCCGGCCTCGTCGTCGTGCGCAAGCGGGGCAAGCTGCCCTGGCGCACGGAGAGCATCAGCTACGACCTGGAATACGGAACGGCGGAAGTGGAAATTCACGTCGACGCCGTTCGGCCCGGGAGCCGCGTGCTGATCGCCGACGACCTGCTCGCCACCGGGGGAACCGCGGCCGCCGCGGTGGAACTCGTGCGCCGGACGGGAGGCGCCGTGCTGGGATGCACCTTCCTCCTCGAGCTCGATGGGCTGGGCGGGCGCGCGCGGCTCGCCGGAACGCCCGTCGGCAGCCTGATCACCGTTCCGGCCTGATCCCGTCTGTCCCCTCGCCCGGCTCCTTCGGGGGCGCTCCCTCCGGCGCGACATCGATCTCATAGGGGACCCCCTTGGACCGCGCCTGGCGCCGAGTCGCGGCCACGCGATCCTGAATGCCGGTTCCCAGGGTGTGATCGTTGTCGAGGATTTCGGTCGGACCGGCCTCCATGGCCCCGAATTCACGCATGCGGCCCGGCCGCAGGAACGGCGTCACGAGAAGAATGGCCCCGACGGCGACGGCGATGATGAACAGCACCGCGCTGCCGGTCAGCAGGTAAAGCACCACCCCGGCGACCAAGGCCAGCAACCCGCCGAACACGGACAGGGTCGCCCCCAGATCCTGGCTTCGTGCCGGCGGCCTGACATTGAAATCGCTTCGTTGTTCCTGCGGCATCGGGCACCTCCTGCTGGACGTCGACGCGTGGACGTGCGATTCGCACATCCGTCCCGAAACACATTCAACCCTGGCTCCCGCGAGTGCAACAGCGAGAGGCTACCCACCCGGGCCGCGCCTCGCCGGCGGCCACGGACCTCGACGGGCGCATGCCGCGCTAGAATGGCAGCATGGCCCGGAATTTCCGCAACGTACAGGGGCATTTTGCGCGCGTGGCGCCGTGGCGCTACATCGCGGCCGCCGACTGGCAGAAGCCGCGCGACCCGAGTATTCACGGCGCGCTCGAGATCGACGCCACGAACGCCATGGCCTGGCTCGAGGCCATGCGCGACAAGTGGGGCGTTCATGTCACGGTCAACCACCTCGTGGTCAAAGCCCTGGCCGAGACGTTCCGGCGCCACCCGCAGGCAAATGCCATCATCCGGCGTGGTCGCGTCTTCGTGCGTGATCACATCGACATCTCGGTCCTCGTTGCCGTGCGCCCCGACAACGCAAACCACCTGCAGCGCGCCGATCTGTCATCCACGATGATCCGGAACGCCGATCGCCGCGACATTCTCTCGATTGCACGCGAAGTACAGCGTGGCGCCGGGGCCGTGCGCGAACATCACGATCCGCTGCTCGGGCGCACGAAGGCGATCATGCGCTTTCTTCCCCCGTCTCTTCTGCGGCTGGCCCTCGAAGGGGCTTATCGCGCCATGTACGACTGGAACGTTCCGCTGGCGCCCATCATCCCGCGCGATCCGTTCGGTTCGGCACTCGTCACCAGCGTCGGCACGTTCTGCATCGGCCATGCCTTCGCGCCCATCCCGCCGTTCATGAACATCGCCGCCATTCTTGCCGTCGGCGTCGTTGAGGATAAAGCGGTCGTGCGCAACGGCGAGGTCGTCGTGCGCAAGATCCTTCCGCTCTCGGCGACCATCGACCACCGGGTCATCGACGGATTCCAGGGGGCCCGCCTCAGCCGGACGCTCCAGACCATTCTCGAAAATCCGGCCCGGGAGCTGCAGATTGAACCGGTGGACGAAGCCGCCGCGCAGAAGGCGGCCGAGGAACGGACCCGCGAGATTCATCGGGAAGCGCCGCCGCTGCACGCGCGCGACGAAGAGGCGCCCCGTCCGCACGGCGACCCCCTGCGCGACCTGACCAGCCGCCCCGAGCACCATGCCGCGCCCCCGCCGGCGACCCCCTCGAGCGGAAGCACCGTCGAGCAGCAGGGTTCCGATTAGGGCAGGGCGTTATCGGACCGGCTCTCGCCTTGCCGGGAAGGTGTTCTGAAGGACACAACATCCCACGCGGAGGCGCGGAGACGCGGAGCGGAAAAGACCGGAAAGAGCGTCTTCTTATCCGTCCGGTTGGAGGGAAGCCGATCAGGTCACACCGCAGCCCTGCTAAAAACAGAAAAAAGGGTTCCTGCTTCTCTCGGCGGCTCCGCGCCTCCGCGTGGAACGCCCTTCAGAGCTCCATCCCGTTCGACGTCCAGCCCCGCTCAGCTCTTGCCCTCCGGCGGGAGGACGCCGACGATGCGCATGAGGGCCATGGCGTTGCGGGTCGTCGATACGCCGGGGTGCAGCCGGTAATCGAATCGCAGCGTATCCCCTTCGTAATATTCCGTGAAGTGATAAATGGGGAACGAAGCATTGCGCTTCGCGAGCCGGTCGGCCACGTCCAGGTCGTGCGTGGAGACGAGGCCGGTCGCCCCCAGCTCGTGCAGCCGCTGCAACACCTGCTCGGCCCCCGTGTGGCGGTCGACCGAGTTCGTGCCCCGGAAGATCTCGTCGATGAGAAACAACAGCGGCTCGCCGGCGCGCGCTTTCTCGACAATCATCTTCACGCGCAGGAGTTCCGCATAAAACGATGAAATGTGCTGCTCCAGGTCGTCGCGGATGCGCATCGATGTTGCCAGCGACAGCACCCGACAGCGCATGCGGCGCGCGCACACGGGCCCCCCGGCCCAGGCGAGCACGTGGTTGATGCCGACCGTGCGCAGAAACGTGCTCTTGCCCGACATGTTCGAACCGGTCACGAGCACGACGGTACCGCCCCGGTCGATGCAGAAGTCGTTGACGACCCGCGCCTCGGCCGAAATCAGCGGATGACCCATCGCATCGGCCTCGAAGTAAGCGCCGCCGCCGTCTTCGCTCTCCGGTTCGCCGGCCGCTTCGACGTCGGGGTCGCACCAGTCGGGCTGTTCCCAGGCGGGCACGGCGAGACTGCCGAGAGCTTCCAACTCTGCCACGGCATCGACCCAGGCGGGGAGCGCCGCGGCATGCCGGCGTTTCCACGTGCGCAGCGCGAGCAGAAACTGAAAATCCCAGAGCACGAGCACGTTGAGGATGACGTGCACGAGCGGGTTGCGGTGCACGTCGAGCCAGTCGTTGATGACCGTCAGCCGACGCGTGGCCGCCGAGGCGGGCTCGGCTCCGCGCCCCAGCCGGGCCTGCAGCTCGCGCAGACGCGGGGCGGCGAAGTCTTCGCGCTCGGCCAGCTCGAACAGACGCCGGAAGGCGGTCAGATCCTGGCGGAACACGCGCAAGCCTTCGATGACGCGGAAGTTGCGGCGGTAGGACCCGAGAAACAGAAAGAACTGCGCGACGAGCGCGAGCATGAGCCAGCGGTCCCAGCCCGGCCCGATCCGTGTCAACACGAAAAGCCCGGCGGTCACGAGCGGCATCGTGCGGTAGACGGCCGTCCCGACGGGGCCGAACGAGGGCTCGGGATCGGCAAGCCAGCGGCTGAACTCGGCCGGATCGCGCAGCGGCCGGTCTCCCGCACGTCCCGAGGCCTCGAACGCCTGCCGCCAGTCGAGCCGCGGCGCCAGGTCACGCACCGCCTGCTGCCGCGCGCGAATCTCCCCGACATCGGGCGGCGTCCCGGCGAGCCAGGCAGCAAGCCGCCTCCGTCCCTCTTGGGTCGACGCGGCCGACAGCCACTGGAACAGGGAGGCCGTCCCGAAAATATCGAGATCGCCGGCGTACGGGTGGGCGTCGCTGCTGAATTCTTCTCCCCGATCGCCGAAGGTGCGAACCCAGGCTCCCTCGAGCCGGGCGAGTCCGCGGCGGTTCACGTCGACGAGCGCCTCGGAGAGGCGCTGCTCGCGGATGCGCACCGCATGGCGGCGCATGAGGTAGACGAAGAGGCCGAGCCCCCCGGCAGTCGCATAGCCGGCCCCGCGCGCGCCGTCGAAGAGGTACCAGACGGCGACGAGCAACCCGGCAAAGACGAGCAGGCGCAGATTGGCGAGACGGCGCAGGCGGCGCTCGCCGGCAGTGACCTCGGCCTCGCGCGCGGCGAGCCTTTCCCGATAGATCTCGCGCGGGCCCGCGGCGGCCACGCCGCTCAATCCTTCACCGTGGCGGCCGGGGCGGCCGCGGCTGTGACGTCCGGCTTGCCCGCAGCCTGGTCGGTCCATGCCGCGCGGCGGGCGATCTCGGCGGCCACGCGCTCCTGCTCCACCTGCGCGTCCTGCTCCGAACGGCCCGTATCGGCCGCCCAGACGCGGGCCAGCGCAGGCGCCCAGGGGAGGCAGTGATCGCGGCGCGAGAGAAAGAGCGGCAGCCGGCGGAAGTAGAAGTCTTCGAGGTGCACGACCATGCCATGACGCAGAAGATAGCGCAGCTGGCCGGCGAGCAGGGGAAATCCGTCGGGGTCGCCCGGGATGGCCTGCGTCGAGCGGGCCTCGCGATCCAGCGTCAGGATCTCGCGGGCGCCGGCACCGTAGAACTCCCAGATCCGCTCGGGAATGGTTTCGCCGGCCTGCGCGGCTTCGGACCGCGCCCGCTGCACCGCATCGGGGGCCGTGCGCGGATTCAGGATGACGTCGGTGAGGGGCGCGCGCACCGATTCCGGCGGCGCGACCTTGCCGGCGGCCGCATCCTCGCGCCATACGCCGAGCGTGTAGTCGACGATCTCCTCGGCCATCTTGCGGTGCGTGGTGTATTTGCCCCCCGCCACGACGACCGTGCCGCCGGGGCCGCGCCCGATGTGGTGTTCGCGGCTGATCTTCTGCAGCTTCTTGCCTTCTTCTTCCTGGCCCACCGAAGGCGCAAACAGCGGACGGATACCCACATACGACGCGATGACGTCGTCGGCCGTCAACTGGAGCGCGGGAAAAAATCGCGCCAGCAGGTCGAGCAGGTAGGTCTCGTCATCGCGGCTGACGTCGGCGTCTTCGGGCCGGTCGGGCGGGGGACTGTCTGTGGTGCCCACGATGGCGACGCCGGCGCCGAAATCGGTTCGTGGAATGATGAAGGCGACCCGCCCGTCGCTCGGATGGATCATGGTGACCGCGCCGGGCACGGGCAGACGCTCGAGATCGAAGATGAGATGCACCCCCTTGCTCGGCGTGAGCCAGGAGCGCCAGTTGCGATCGAGCCGCACCCCCACCTTGTCGGTCCACGGCCCCGCGCAGACGACGACCTGCCGCGCGCGCACGTTGAAAGAAGGGGCCTCGTCGAACCCGGCGCGGTCGATGGCGCGGAAGCCGGCCACCCGTTCGCCCTCGAGTAGCGGCTCGAGCCCTTCGACGTAGTTCGCGATGACGGCCCCGTCGGCCGCTGCGGCGCGCAGCGTCTCGATCGTCAGCATGTCGTCCCACATGCTCGCGTCGTAATAGCGGAACACCGTACGCAAGCCCTCTTTGCGGATCATCGGCAGCTCCTGCGCGATGCGCACGCGGGAGAGGCGCCGGTGCACGCCGGCGCGGAAAAGCGCGAGCAGATCATAGAGCCAGAGGCCGGCCGAAAGCAGCCCCGGTCCCGCCCGGTCGTCGGCGAAGACCGGCATGTAGAACGGCAGCGGGCGCACCATGTGCGGCGCGTTGCGCAGCAGTTTCGCGCGCTCTGACAGAGACTCGAAGACGAGCGCGAATTCGTAGTTCTCCAGGTAGCGCAACCCGCCGTGAATGAGCTTGGAGGAGCCGGACGAGGTACCCGAAGCGAAGTCGGCCTTTTCGACGAGGGCCACCTTGAGCCCCCGCGTGGCGGCGTCGCGGGCCGCGGCCGCGCCCGTGATGCCGCCGCCGATGACCAGCAGATCGAAGGTTTCGTTCTGCAGCCGTTCCAGCGCCCGGCGGCGGGCATCGAAGGAAAATTCGCGTTCAGGTGCGCTCATGGGGGGAACCAACGGGAAAAAGCAGGAGGATACTCTCATTTTACCGGTCGCTGGCGGGCAGCGAAAGACCGGAGACGGAAGTAACGAGTGACGAGTGACGCGTGACGAACTCCGGCAAGAACCTGGATACACCGCATTCGCAGAGCGAGCGGCCGCTGTGCTTCAATGTGCCCATGAAGAACTTGCTACGCCTGGTACGCGGCCTCTCTCCGGCCGTTCTCCTGATTGCCGCCGCCTGCGAGGGTACTCTGCCTGCTCCCGCCATGCCCGACCTGGCCCGTCTCGAAGCCGTCGGCCCGTACGTGCCCGCCGTGACGACCGTGACGCTCGTCGATCCGGCGCGCGACCGGCGGCTGACCGTCGATGTCTGGTATCCGGCCGTCCCCGAAGCGGCGCCCGAGGCCGAAGCCGGTTTTCCCGTGAGCGCCCTGATCACCGATGCGACCCGGCAGGCGCTCTGGAACAACCAGGCCGCTCAGGCGCCGCACGGCGGGGTCACGGCCCGCGTCCGGGCCGCGCGGGGGGCCGCCTCGGCCGAGGGACCTTTTCCGCTCGTCGGCTTCTCGCACTGCATGAACTGCGTGCGCTTCAGCCTGTCGACGGTGGCCGCGCGTCTGGCCAGCCACGGCATCGCCGTCGTCGCCCCCGACCATGCGGGGGGAACGCTGTTCGACGACCTGCTCGACGGCGCCGAGGGGCTGAGCGACAGATTTCTCGCCACTCGTGCCGCCGACGTCGCCTTCGCCGTCGAGGCCGTGGCTGGCGGGGCCCCTGCGCTACCCTCCCCGCTGCGCAACCGGTTCGACGGTTCGCGCCGGGGGGTCTTCGGCCACAGCTACGGGGCGGCGACGGTCGGGCTCGTTCTGCAGGAGTACGACGCCTTTCAAGCCGGTCTGGCCGTGGCTGCCCCGGTACAGAGCCCCCTCTTCGGCTCCGTGTCGCTCGAACGCATCGAAGAGCCAGTCCTTCTCCTGGTCGCAGGCGAAGACAACAGCATCACGGAGATCGGCAACGGGTACATGCGGCAGAATTTCGAAGCGCTTTCCGGACCGGCGTGGAAGGTGGAAGTGACCGACGCCGGTCACTGGTCTTTCTCGGACATCTGCGGCATCACCCCCGCGTTCGACGCCGGCTGCAACCCGGCCGATACGCGCCAGACCGACGGCCGGGAGTTCGACTACATCCCCCTCGCGACCGCCCGGGAGATCGCCGCCGCCTACGTGACCGCATTCTTTCTCGCCGAGCTGACCGGCGACGCAGACGCACGCGCCTATCTCGAGACTGCGCGCCCTCCGGAACGGGTGGGAACCCTTTCGCGCAACCCCTGACCCGCCGGGGGCCGTCGAGGCGGGCAGCCGGGGTACACTGAAGGTATGTTCGGCCGCAGTATCCGTCTCTTCACGGTCTTCGGTTTCCGCGTCAGTGTCGACGCGAGCTGGATCTTCATCGCCCTGCTCGTGACCTGGACGCTTGCCGTGGGCTTCTTTCCCGCCAACTTCGAAGGCATGAATCCCCCTGCCTACTGGATGATGGGCATCGCCGGGGCGCTCGGCCTCTTCGGCTCCATCATCCTGCACGAGCTCAGCCACTCGCTCGTCGCGCGGCGCTACGGGCTCAACATGCGCGGCATCACCCTGTTTCTCTTCGGCGGCGTGGCCGAGATGAACGAAGAGCCGCGCAACGCGAAAACCGAATTCATGATGGCCATCGCCGGGCCCCTCATGAGCCTGCTGCTGGCGGGCGTGTTCTATCTCGCCTACCGGGGGGCGGGCCCCGACGCCCCGCTCTGGCTGACGGGGGTGCTCTTCTACCTGAGCATCATCAATCTCGTCGTCGCCGGCTTCAACCTGATCCCCGCCTTTCCCCTCGACGGGGGGCGCGTGTTTCGTGCCGCCATCTGGGGGTGGACCAAGGACATCGGCAAGGCCACCCGGGCGGCGGCCGCCGGCGGTTCGATCTTCGCATTCCTGCTCATCGGTCTGGGGCTGCTCTCCGTCATGCAGGGGAACCTCGTCGGCGGCGGCTGGTGGATTCTCATCGGCTGGTTCATCCACGCCGCGGCCCGCAGTTCGCGCCGCCAGCTCGGCCTGCGCGTCCTGGCCGGAGAGCCCGTGCGCCGTTTTCTGCACGGCACTCCGATCACGGTGCCCCCCGGGATGCTTCTCGACCGCCTGGTGGACGAATACATCTTCCGCTACCACGAGTATCTCTATCCGGTCGTCGACGGCGAGCGCTTCGTCGGGTGCGTGACCGTGGCCGACGTGCGCGCCGTTCCCCGCGAAGAGTGGCCTTACCGCAGCGTGGCTTCCATCGCGCGCCCCTGCAGCCCCGAGATCATGGCGCGCCCCGAAGAGGACGCGCTCGGGGCCCTGATGCGCATGCAGCGCAGCGGCACCGGGCGCATGCCGGTCGTCGACCACGACGAGCTGCTCGGCATGCTCGACGCCCGCGATCTGGTCGCCTACGTCCAGACCCGTTCGCAGTTGCCCGCCTCGAAGAGCGGGCACTGACGGCGCGGATCGAAAAAGGGGCGCCCGGCAACCGCCGGACGCCCCGCCGCCAAGGGATCAATCTCCCTCACTCGTCGAACGGAGTATCTTCCTTATCGACATTCTCGCCGTTTCCGGGGGGCGCCTGGGGCTGATCGCCGGTGTCGCCGGAAACGCCGTCGTCGGTTCCGCCGGAGGTACCGTCACCGCCGTTCGCGGCGTCGTCGTCTTTCGAGCCGCCGTCGGTGCCGCCGGAGATGCCATCATCGCTACCATCGTCGGTGCCGTCGTCAGCGCCGTCGTCGCTTCCGTCGTCCCCACCGGCGTCCCCATCGGTGCCGTCATCCGTTCCGCCGCCGTCATCCCCCGAACCGCCGTTGCCGCCCGGAGGGGTAACCACGTCGGTGTCACCTGTTGAGACGCCACCCGTGCCCCCGCAGCTCACGCGCGGCGAGAAGTGGAAGTACATCGTATCGGAGGCGTTGGAACCGAAGGCGACGATGAACTGGTCATTCGCCGGAATCGGCGCCGTGACGAAAAGATCGGCCCACCAGAAGTTGGAGCCCCCGAACGAATCGTAATATGCCTGCCGCGAGATGTCGACGTACTGATCGCCATGGACGATCGAGGCCGACGGCGTCCCCTGAATCAAGCGTTCCCCCACCTGCAGCCGCACGGTGTTTCCCGGACAGGTCACGCTGTAGATGTGCAGCGGCTCGCGGGGCGGCTGTTCGGCCGTGCCGCCGTTGCAGTCACCCGGAACGACGCGCAGCCAGAGCCGGCGGAAGAACGCGTCGGGATCACCCAGGTTGGGGTTGTCGGTCTGCACGATGAGCGCGACGTAGATGTCGCGATCGCCGGCCGAAGCGAATTCGGGACGGATGCCGATGGTGTAGTTCACCTGCTGCGTCGCGCCGACCGGCACGCTGATGCCCATCGGCTCGATGTGATGCCCCGTGACGTATTCTTCGCCGCGGTAGTAGAGAATCGTGAACCAGAGATTCTCACCCGCGGTGTGCGCCGAGTTGTTCTCGATCGAGAAGCTCAACGTGTGCTCGCCCGGACAGAGCGCGACCTCTGCGCTCTCCTGGGTCCACCCCAGATCGAGCTCCGAGGCGCCGCCGTCGTGGCTCAGGCTGCGGAATGCGGCCGGCGACTCGGCGACCGGATCGGGCACGTAGACGGTCTGTCCCGGGTCGACCGTGTCGGTGGTGGTGCCGCTGTCGGCGCCCGGTCCGCAGGCGGCGACGAGCAGCGCGAGCGCCGCGCCCGCAGCCCGGAATTTCGTTGAGAAAACCATTGTGACTATCCTCCTGTGTCGTGGCTTGAAAGGCCGGCAGAGCCGGCCGTGGCTTCGCCCGGGCGTTCTCACCCGGACGTCGACTCA
Organism: bacterium; assembly: GCA_041690355.1. Lineage (GTDB taxonomy): Bacteria > J088 > JAWLBW01 > JAWLBW01 > JAWLBW01 > JAWLHK01. Next base: position 134,659 of record JAWLHK010000007.1, read on the forward strand.
GGGGCCATGTTAGCAGCGCACAGAAGCGGGGCTGCATGGCATGTGGCGAGGCAGTGACCGTGAACGGCGCCGCCCTGAACGCAAAAGGCCGCCGGAGAACCGGCGGCCTTCAGGAAATGAACGGCAAAGCGGGCGGGCTCAGCGCGCGGCGTCCGCCGCGGCGGCGCGCAGCTTCTCGCGCCAGATCTCGGGCCCGGTCCGGTGAACGGAATTGCCGTTCACGTCGACGGCAACGGTCACCGGCATGTCTTCGACCTCGAACTCATAGATCGCTTCCATGCCGAGCTCTTCAAAGGCAACGACCCGCGATTTGCGGATCGCCTTGGAAACCAGATAGGCAGCGCCGCCGACCGCAATCAGGTAGACGGCCTGGTGGCGCTTGATCGCCTCGATGGCCTCGGGGCCGCGCTCGGCCTTGCCGACCATCCCGAGCAGCCCCGTCTTCTCGAGCATCATCTCGGTGTACTTGTCCATGCGCGTCGACGTGGTCGGGCCGGCCGGGCCGACGACCTCGTCGCGCACCGGATCGACCGGCCCGACATAGTAGATGAAGCGGTTACTGAAGTCGACCCCTTCGGGGAGCGATTCGCCCTTGGCAAACAGGTCGGCGATGCGCTTGTGCGCGGCATCGCGGCCGGTGAGGAACTTGCCGGAGAGCAGCAGCGTCTCGCCCGGCTTCCACGTCGCGATCTCTTCGCGCGTGATGCCGTCGAGGTTCACGCGCCGGCTGCCGCCGACCGAGCGGGTGATCTCGGGCCAATGCTCGAGCTTCGGCGCCTCGAGGTGGGCGGGGCCGCTGCCGTCGAGCGTGAAGTGCACGTGCCGGGTCGCGGCGCAGTTCGGAATGATGGCCACCGGAAGCGACGCCGCGTGCGTGGGGAAATCCCTGATCTTGATGTCGAGCACGGTCGTCAGCCCGCCCAGCCCCTGGGCCCCGATACCGAGGGCGTTCACCTTGTCGAAGATTTCGATGCGCAGCTCCTCGATCCGGTTCTTCGGACCGCGGGCCTTCAGCTCGTGCATGTCGATGGGCTCCATGAGCGATTCCTTCGCCAGCACGGCGGCCTTCTCGGCCGTGCCGCCGATGCCGATGCCCAGCATGCCCGGCGGGCACCAGCCGGCGCCCATCTTCGGAACCATGTCGAGAACCCAGGCGACCAGATCGTCGTTCGGATTCAACATGGCGAATTTGGTCTTGTTCTCCGAGCCGCCCCCCTTGGCAGCCAGATCGACCGTCACCTTGTCGCCGGGTACCAGCTCGACGTGCACGACGGCTGGCGCGTTGTCGCCGGTGTTCTTGCGCGGGCCCGCCGGATTGCGCACGACCGAGGCGCGCAACGGATTGTCGGGGAACTGGTAGGCGCGGCGCACGCCTTCATCGACGAGCTCCTGCAGGCTCTTCCCGGTTTCGAAGCGTACGTTCATGCCGACTTTCACAAACGCGACCACGATGCCGGTGTCCTGGCAGATCGGCCGGTGCCCCTCGGCCGCCATGCGCGAGTTGATGAGAATCTGGGCCATGGCGTCCTTGGCCGAAGGCGACGCTTCGCGCTCGTAGGCCTGCGTCAGCGACTCGATGAAATCGACCGGATGGTAGTACGAGATGAACTGGAGTGCGTCGGCGACACTCTGCACGAAATCCTGTTCCTGAATCGTGATGACCATGGACTGCTCACTTCCTGCGGGTGGGGAAAGGTATTCATGGTAATGGCTGGATGAACGATGGTCAATCGGACGTGCGCGTCCAGGCGCTCGCAGCCGGTATCTGCGTTCGTAACCGCGCTCGCTCATCCCGGTCTGCCCGACCCGAGCCGGGCCGACCTCACGCAAGATCGAAGAGCAGCGCCTCGACCTCCGTTGCCGCCTGCAGCGTGACCTGCGTCTCGTCGACAAGGGATGCGCCGTCGCCCGGCGAAAGGCGGGTGCCGTTCACCTCGAGATCGCCGCGGATGACCTGGAGCCACCCCGCCCGTCCGGGTCCGAACGCGTGGACGATCTTCTCGCCGGCGGCGAGCAACGTGCCGTAGAGCAGCGCGTTCTGGTGGATCGTCACGGAACCGTCGCGCCCGTCCGGCGACGCGAGGACGCGCAGGCTGCCGGTGCGCTCGGCTTCGGGAAATGCCTTCTGCTCGTACGAGGGGGGCAGCCCGAGGGCGTCGGGAAGAATCCAGATCTGCAGAAAGTGCATCGGCTCGGTCTGCGACGGATTGTACTCGCTGTGCATGACCCCTTTGCCGGCCGACATGCGCTGCACCTCGCCGGGCCGGATGATCGAGCCGGTTCCCAGGCTGTCCTTATGCTCGAGGGCCCCCTCAACGACATAGGAAACGATCTCCATGTCGCGATGGCCATGCGGGGGAAAACCGGCGCCGCCGACGACCCGATCTTCGTTGATGACGCGCAGGGAACGGAAGCCCATGTGCGCGGGATCGTAGTACTCGCCGAAGGAAAACGTATGCCGCGTATCGAGCCAGCCGTAATCAACGCGGCCGCGCTCGCCCGAACGTCGCACGCGGATCATAGTGCCCCCTTTCCGTCGAACCCTGCCGCTCTCTTCAACCCAGCCACTCCCGCGGCGTGCGCAGAACTCCGAGCAGGCGCGCCTCTTCGGACCCGGGTTCGGGATGATGATCATACTCCCAGCGCGCCGTGAGCGGAAGCGACATGAGGATGCTTTCGATGCGCCCCCCCGTGCGCAGGCCGAACGTCGTGCCCCGATCGTAGACCAGATTGAACTCCACATACCGCCCCCGGCGCAGCTGCTGCCAGCGCTTCTGGGCGTCGGTGAACGGCAGGTCCTTCCGTCGCTCGACCAGCGGCACGTAGGCGGGCACGAAGGCGGCGGCGCAATCGCTCACGAAGCGGAACAGCGGTTCCGGATCCGGACCGTTCAGATCGTCAAAAAATATGCCGCCCACGCCGCGGGTCTCGCCCCGGTGCGCGACGCGGAAATACTCGTCGCACCAGCGCTTGAAGCGGGGATAGTATGCCGGGTCATTCCGATCGCAGGCTTCCTTGTGGATGCGGTGGAAGTGGACCGCGTCTTCGTCGAACAGATAGGAGGGCGTCAGGTCGGCGCCGCCGCCGAACCACCAGGCGCCCGGGGCCTCGGGGGCGCCCCGCTCGAAATAGCGGTAGTTCGCGTGGGCCGTCGGCGCCATCGGATTTTTCGGGTGGATGACGAGGCTGACCCCCGCCGCGAAGAAGCGCAGATCCTCGACGTCACGCCCGCCGCCCATGGATTTCGCCGCCTCGGGGCTCAGGGTGCCGTGCACGACCGAAACGTTGACCCCCGCCTTCTCAAAGACGTTGCCGTCCTGCAGCACGCGGCTCCAGCCGCCGCCGCCCCCTTCGCGCTCCCACGTGTCTTCGCGGAAAGGGGTGCCGTCGACGGCGGCCAGGGCGTTGCAGATGTCATCCTGGGTGGTGCGAATGAGCGTCTGCATTCGCGCGCGCATGTCACTCATGAGGGGGAACTCCTTCCGGAATGCAGGCCCGCATCAGACGCCGGCCGGCCGCGGCGGGGGCGCCGCCGGGATCGAGAGATTGAAGTAGATGGAGACCATGCGCACGAGCATGATGGCTCCGGCGCAGACAACCCCGAAGACCGCCTGAAACTCGGGCCGCCACTGGGCGAGTACCCCATAGGCAAGCGCCCCGGCCGCGGCCGCCAGCGCATAGATTTCCTTGCGGAGCACGTAGGGGATCTCGCCCGAGAGCACGTCGCGGATCATGCCGCCGCCGGTGCCCGCGACGACGCCGAGAAAGACGACGCCGGTCAGGCTGGTTTGCGCGAGAATGCCGCGCTGAGCGCCGGCGACGGCGTAGAGGCCGAGGCCCACGGCGTCGAGGTAGGCGATGGCCTTGGTCCACCGCTGCAGCCGTTCACCCGCGAAAAACGCGGCCAGTCCGGTACCGGCGGCGAGAAGCAGCACCCACTCGTTACGCAGGACGGCGGGGGTACGGCCGACGAGCAGATCGGCGGTCATCCCGCCGCCGAACGACGTGACGACAGCGAGCACGATGGCCCCGTAGAAGTCCATGCCTTTGGCCACGGCGCGGCTGCCGCCCGAAAGTCCGAGCGCCACGAGCGCCAGCAAATCGAGTACCTGAATGTACGTCACATCCTAAAGGGTACACGGCCCGCCACCTCATTCAAATGACAAATGGCCACCAACCAGACAAACGGCAAATGACAGATGGCAGAGAAGCAAAGGCCACAGGCGCCCCTGCCGCCCTCGGTTCGGATCTGCCATCTGCCAACTGCAATCGGCAATCTGCGGTCTGCGGTCCGTTCAGCTGCGCTGAACGATCATGCCGGCGCCGACGGTGAGGTGAGTCGCTTCGTCAATGATGAGAAAGCTGCCGGTGGCCCGGTTCTCGGCGTAGGGGTCGACGAAGAGCGGGGTCATCGTCTTGAGGGTGATGCGGGCGATGTCGTTCATGCCCACCGCGGCATCCCCGGCTACGGGCGTCAGGGTCTCGATGTTCACTTTGTGGACGACCGCGTTCACGATACCCCGGGTTTCGCGCGTCGTGTGGCGGATGGCGTACTTCCCGCCGACCTGCAGCGGCTTCTCGCCGAGCCAGCAGACCATGGCGTCGAGTTCCCGGGTCACGGCGGGGGGCGTATCGACGGGCACGATCATATCCCCCCGGCTCACATCGAGGTCGTCGGCCAGCGTCAGCGTAACCGACTGGCCGCCTTGCGCGAAGGGAAGCGAGTCGCCGAAGAGATCGACGGTGCGGATCGTCGTGCGCAGCCCGCTCGGGAGCACGACTACCGGCTGGCCCGGCGTGAACGTCCCCCCGGCCACCTGGCCGGCGAACCCCCGATAGTCAGGCCAGGCTTCGCTCTGCGGGCGGATCACGTACTGGACGGGAAAGCGGGCCGGGGCCGCAAGCGCGTCTTCACCGACGTCGACGGTCTCGAGGTGTTCGAGCAGCGACGGGCCGCCATACCAGGGCATTTGCCCCGAGGGCGCGACCACGTTGTCGCCGTGCAACGCGCTGATGGGAATCAGGGTCACTTCGCGAATCCCCAATCCGGCGGCGAGCTCGCGATAGGCGTCGGCGATCTCGTGGAACACCTGCGCGTCGTAGCCGACGAGATCCATCTTGTTGACGCAGACGGCGATGTGGGGAATGCGCAGCAGCGAAGCGATGTAGCTGTGGCGGCGCGTCTGCTCGACGATCCCCTTGCGGGCGTCGACGAGGATGATCGTGAGCTGCGCGGTCGAGGCGCCGGTCACCATGTTGCGCGTGTACTGCACGTGCCCCGGCGTGTCGGCGATGATGAATTTGCGCCGCGGCGTCGAGAAGTAGCGGTAGGCGACGTCGATCGTGATCCCCTGTTCGCGCTCGGCCTTGAGGCCGTCGGTGAGCAGGGCCAGGTTGACCTGTTCATGCCCGCGGCTGCGGCTGCTCTGTTCGATCGCCTCGAGCTGATCCTCGAAGATCGTCTTCGTATCGAACATCAGGCGGCCGATGAGCGTGCTCTTGCCGTCGTCGACGCTGCCGGCCGTGGCGAAGCGCAGCAGGCCGCGGTCGAGCGAGGGGGTATTCAGTTCTGCCGTGCTCATGCTGTCGTCCTCGAGACTCAGAAGTATCCGGCGCGTTTGCGCTCTTCCATGGCTGCCTCGGAACGCTTGTCGTCGGCGCGGGTACCCCGTTCGGTGTTGCGCGCGGCGGCCACTTCGCCAATGATCTGGTGAATGTCCGACGCGGTCGACTCGACGGCCCCCGTGCAGGTCATGTCGCCGATCGTGCGGAAGCGCACCACGCGCTCCTCTACCGTTTCGTGGGGGAGCGGGGTGAGATACGGACATTCGGCAAGCCACGTTCCGCCCCGTTGAAAAACGCGGCGGCGGTGCGAGAAGTAGAGCGACGGAATCGGGATGTTCTCGCGGGCGATGTACTGCCAGATGTCCATCTCGGTCCAGTTCGACAGCGGAAACACGCGGAAGCTCTCGCCCGGATTGCGCCGCCCGTTGTACAGGCTCCACAACTCGGGGCGTTGATTCTTGGGGTCCCACTGCCCGAATTCGTCGCGGAAGGAGAAGATGCGCTCCTTGGCCCGCGCCTTTTCTTCATCACGCCGGGCACCCCCGAAAGCGGCGTCGAAGCGGAACTCTTCGAGCGCGTCGAGCAGCGTTACGGTCTGGAGGGCGTTGCGGCTCGCATTGGGACCCTTCTCTTCTACGCAGCGCCCTTTGTCGATGCTCTCCTGCACGGTGCGCACGATGAGCCGGCAGCGAAGCCGCGCCGCGAGTTCGTCGCGGTAGGTCAGGGTCTCTTCAAAATTGTGGCCGGTGTCGATGTGAAGAAGCGGAAAAGGAATCCTGGCCGGCCAGAACGCCTTCTCGGCGAGACGGGCCATGACGATGGAATCCTTGCCGCCGCTGAACAGCAGCACCGGCCGTTCGAACTGCGCGGCGACCTCGCGCAGGATCGCAATCGACTCGGCTTCGAGACGGGCGAGGTGAACGGCGTCACGGTGGACGTCGGTCTGTTTCTGATATTCCTGCAAACGCATGACGGCTCTCGGCATCAGGGTCATCCGGAGCGGTCGGAAGCATGGGCCCGCTTCTGCCGCTCTTTTCTGCAGCGTAGCAGGAAACCGCCCTTAACACAAGCACCCTTGTCGGAGTTGCAGCCCTAAACACGACTGATCTAGTGCAAATATCGAAAAGGAATCGAGAATTCCGGGGTGTGCTCGGGCGCGCCTCGAGGCATCCGCCGGGAAGGGGACCGTCTGACGATGGTTGGGGGCCGTAAGGCCGAAGGTTCAGGGGGCGTGGGGGTTCTGTCTGCGCTCGCGGAAGCGGGTCTCGAGCCCGAGCAGCGCAACCTGCGCTTCTTCATGCCCGGGATCGAGACGCAGAACCGTCTGGTACTCGCGCACGGCGTCTTCGAGCCGCTCCTGCTCCTGGTAGAGCAGTCCCAGATTGAAGTGGCCGTTCGGGCTCTCGGGCTGGAGGCGCACGAACGCCTCGGCGGCCGCCGTCGCGCGTGCGAAGTTACCGAGTTCGCGGCTGATTGCGGCCAGCAGGAGCCAGGCGTGGGCGTGCGCCGGGTCGAGGCGTACGACTTCTTCGAGCTCGGCCGCGCAGCGCTCGGGCTGTTCGAGCCGGCCGTGCAGGTTGGCGAGCATCATGCGGGCCGAGGTGTTCTCGGGCTGCAGATCGACGGCCCGCTGCAGCAACTCGAGCGCCTTCTCGTTCTGCTGGCGCTGTGCATAGAGCCAGCCGAGGCTGTAGAGGGAATGGCCGTCGTCGGGATTCAGCGCGAGCGCCCGCTCGAAGGCGACCGCGGCTTCTTCGTACCGCTCGAGCTTCGAGAGAACGCCCCCGAGGTTGTACCAGGCGAGCGCATTCCCGGCGTCGAGCTCGGCCGCCCGCTGCAGCAGTGTGAGGGCCGCCTTCTGATTACCCTGACGGGCATACCAGACGCCGACGCGAAAGGCCATGCGTCCGTCGGTAGGGTTGTTGCTCAATTCAAGTTGATAGGCCTCCATGGCCTTGTCGAGATCCCCCAGATCTTCGTAGCAGGCCCCAAGCAGGGCGTGCACGCCGTTGACGTCGGGCGCGAGCCGCGCCGCCTGCTGCAACAGAGGGAGCGCCTCCGAATTCCGGCCGAGCGCGCCCAGGGCCGCCGCCTTGCCGGTCAGGGCCACGACGTTGTCGGGGTCGTCGCGCAGGGCCTGTTCAAAGTGGCCGAGCGCGTCGAGGGGACGCCCCGTGCGCATGGCCTCACGCGCCTGCTGCAGACGTTGATCGTTCATCGCTACCTCGTGTTTGCCGTCGAACCGGATATTGTAACGAGTCTTCGCGCGGAATTCCGCTGGTTCCGACGGAACGAAAGCGCTTGAGCCCGGGGCGCTCTTTGGGTAGACTATCGCCTGGTCTGATGACAGGAATCGCTATGCGCACACTCGCCCTCTGGACCGCATTTTTGCTCGCTGCCGCCGCCGCCCCCGAGGCCCGGGCGGCCGATCCGTCGCCGCCCGCTCCCGTCGAAGGGGTCGTGCTGGCCGTGCAGGACGGCGAAATCATCGTCGATCTCGGCCGCGCCCAGGGGCTGCGCCTCGACAGCCCCCTGCAGCTGTACCGGCGCCTGGTGGTCAAGCACCCGCTGACCGGCAAGGAGCTGCAGGACCGTTTTCCCATCGGGACCGTGAAGCCGAGCGAGGTCGGCGACCGGCTCACCATCGTGCGCGGCGCCGGGGGGCTCTCACGCGCCCCCCAGCCCGGCGACTTCGTCGTCTATCGGCCCCCGGCGGCTCCTGACGCCGTGCGGCCTGCGCCGGTCGCCGCGCGCACGACGGCCCCCGACGCCGACGCGCTGGAAGGCATTCTGCGCCAGAACATGGGGAGCCCGCTCGACGCGCGCATTCAGCGGTTCGAGGGCTTTCTTCTGCGGTACCCCCGCAGTGCATTCGCCCCCGCCGTGGGGACCGAACTCGAGGCCCTGCGCCGCCTGACCGCGGGGGGGCAGCCGGCGGTTTCGCAGACACCTCAGGCCGACACGCTCGGCGTCTACTTCCGCAAGACCCGCGTGGGGGTTGCCGGGCAGCCCTTCGTCCCCTCCGTGGGACTGCGGCAGGCCGATCAGGTGCAGCACGTGCGCCTCAACGTGCGGCGGGCAGGCGATCCTGTGTACGAGAGTTTCGCCATGCACCGCAGCGGCGACGGCTACTTCTCGCGGGCCTTTCCCGCGGAATTTTCGGCTGCGGCGGGGGCCACGGATTACTTCGTCGACGCCGTTACGCTCGATGATGCCGTCATCCCGCTCGTGGCCGGCGCCGACGCCCCCATCCGCCTGCGCCTGCAGGAAGCCCCCGTGCGCACCCCGCAGACGACGGGGCGCACGCGGGCCGAGTTTCGCGCCGAGTTCGTGGATTTCAACACGGTCGGCGCGGCCGAAGACCAGTACTCTCAGTTCGAAGGCTCGGTGCGCTACGCGGTGCAGGCGGGCGACGTTCCCCTCTTCCGCTCCTTTCACGTCGGGGCCGGCTCCATCGACGGCCACGGTGGAAACACGGAAGAGATTGACGCCGGTGCTCCTTCGGAGCGAATCGCGCTGAGCTACGGGTTCGCCGAGGGCGAGGTCGAACTGGGTTCGTGGTTCGGCGTGGCCACCCGCGTGCTCGGCGGCAATCACCATGCCACCGCCGACGGCACCGCGCGCAACGTGGGCGGAGTCGAGGGGCGGCTCCGCTTCGGCCGGTGGAACGGCACGCGGCTGATCGCCGGCGTCTCGGGAATCGTGGACCTGGGCACGCAGGCGTTCACGCAGATGCACATCGAGACCTTTCCCAGCGTACCCATCGTGACGGGTGTGACCGTTACCGATCTTCCGGTCGCGGGGAGCACGGGCGTGCGGCTCACCGCGCAGGCGGGGTGGCGCGCTGCCGACTGGCTGTCGCTCAATCTGCTGACCGGGTGGAACGCCCGCACGATCGATCATCACGGTTACTCGCTCGGCGGCTCGCTGGGCATGGAGTGGTAATCATGCGCCGGACATTCACGCTCGCATCCCTGTTTGCCGCCGTCCTGTTTCCCCTCACCCCCGCCGCGGCCGAGACGCCGGCGCCCGCGACAGCTGCTGCTGCGGCCCAGGCGGGTATCGCTTCGCGCGTGCTGCACTGGCCGAAACTCTCGGCCCGCGCCGGCCGGCCCATTTCGCTGACCGCGCACGTCTCGGTCGACTGGAAGCTCGAGCAACTCGCGGTGGCCGCCCGCACGCGCGGCGCCGAGGCCTACGAGACGTTCCCCTTTCGCCGGGTGCAGGGGAACGAATACGCCGCCGTCATTCCCGCCCACCTCGTTCAGCCGCCGGGGCTCGAATACGCCATCGTCTCTTCGGCGGTCGACGGCTCGGGGGGCACGCAGGCGCACTTCGCCTCCCGTGAAGCGCCGCACGCTGTCAACGTATACGGCTACAGCGATGACATGCGCGAGACCGATCGGCTTGCCGTCTGGCGCAATCACCGCTCGACGGTGGCGCTGCGCGGCAGCTTTGCCTCCATGGGGAGCCGCCGCGAGAGGCGTACCACCCAGGACCCGCTCTTTTATGCGTCAGACGAGCAGAGCGACCGCTTCTACCTGGCCGAAGCCTCGTATACATATCGGCCGCTGGCCTCGATTTATGACTTCGGCTTCGGGTTCGGCGTCATGCGCGGCGACCGCCCCGCGGTGGCGGGCACGCCCATCGCCTGGTCGGGAGATGCCGGGAGCCGTCCGGGCCTGAACTACGGCTGGAGCGACGTCAACGTCGAGCTGATTGAGTATCTGACGGTCGGGCCGCGCCTGCTGCTCGGCGCCAGCGACCGCGGATTCGTCGCAGGCGTCGGCGGGCGGGTCTTCATCGGCACGCCCGGGGGCACTCACTTCAAGATCGAAGGAGACGCCACGCAGGATATCGGCTACCGCACGACCTTTCTCTTCCACTGGACGACGCTGCCGCAGTTCCCCATGGGTCTGGGGCTCATGCTGACCAACTGGCCCTATGCCGAGGACATCAACGGCGGCAGCCGTCCACAGGCGGCCATCATGTTCTATGACGTGGCCGTTCGCTTCGCCGAAAGCAATCTGGTCGGGGTGCGCATCGGGCGAACGAATCGATCGGAAAGCCTGAAACCCGGGATGCTGGTGGACCTGACGTTGGCGCGGGAATTCTGATCAAGTCACAAGTGACGAATTCGGTCCCCCTCCCTCACGGATGCAGTTGCAGTAGCGTTCCCCCGATGGGGGCACTGCAAGTGGGCCTCGACAATTCGGGCTCTTGTTTGCTCGGTGCTCAGCGCTCGGCGCTTGGCGTTTTGCCCGAGTGACGAGTTACGAATCGGACCAATTTACGATTGACGATTGACGAATTCGGGCCCCCCTCCCTCACGGATGCATTTGCAGCAAGCGTTCCCCCGATGGGGGCACTGCGTAAGTGGGCCTCGACAATTCGGGCTCTTGTCTGCTCGGCGCTCAGCGCTTGGCGCTCGGCGCTACGGCCCGGCCTTGTCAGGCGCGGCGGAGCCCGCTACCCTGTAACGGATTACCGTGGCCTACCGCTTGGTAGGCAGGTGTTCCGTTTTCCTATTCGCTTTACCCTTCTGGAGGATTCATGGCCAGCCTCAAAGGCAAGACCCTGTTCATCACCGGCGCCAGCCGCGGCATCGGACTCGCCATCGCCCTGCGCGCAGCGCGCGACGGCGCCAACGTGACCATCGCCGCCAAGACGACCGAACCCGATCCGCGCATTCCGGGCACCATCTACACCGCCGCCGAAGAGGTCGACAAGGCAGGCGGGCGCGCGCTGGCCGTGGCCACCGACATCCGCTTCGAAGACCAGGTCGAGGCCGCGGTCAAGAAGACGGTCGACACTTTCGGGGGGATCGACATTCTCATCAACAACGCCAGCGCCATCAGCCTGACCGACACGCTCGCCACCTCGATGAAGCGCTACGACCTGATGCACCAGATCAACCTGCGCGGAACGTTTCTGTGCTCGAAGATCGCCGTGCCGCACCTGAAGAAGGCCGAGAATCCGCACATTCTCACGCTCTCGCCGCCGCTCAACATGGATCCGAAGTGGTTCGGGCCGCACGTGGCCTACACGATCGCCAAGTACGGCATGAGCATGTGCGTCTTCGGCATGGCCGAAGAGTTTCGCACCGACGGCATCGGCGTGAACGCCCTCTGGCCGCGCACGACCATCGCGACGGCGGCGGTGAAGAACCTGCTCGGCGGCGACGAGATGGTCAACGCCTCGCGCACGCCGGAGATCATGGCGGATGCGGCCTATGCCATCCTCACGAAGCCGGCGAAGGAAACCACGGGCAACTTCTTCCTCGACGAAGACGTACTGCGCAAGGACGGCGTCACCGATTTCGACAAGTACGCCGTGAGCCCGGGCAGCTCGCTCATGCCCGACCTGTTTCTCTGAGCGGAAATCGATTCCACGAAAAAACCGGCAGGCGCGCCCGCGTCTGCCGGTTTTTTTTGTGCGCTCTACACACGCAAGGCGTACAAAGCGAAATGTACAAAGGGTATGGAGGTTTCGTTCGCGATCAACCCATCGGCGCGTGCGGCCGGGCAGTCGGGGGTGAATCTTTCACGCGGCATGGAAACTTTAATCATCCTGTCAATGATTAAAGTTTTGGGTCTTTTCTTTTCATCTACTCTTTCGGTTATCCGCGCGGTAACTTGCGTGGTTGAATCGCCCTTGTCTCCATCCCCCACTCCGCCAGGGTATCGAGAGAACCCTTACTCGATCACAATCTCCACCGGACAATGATCCGACCCCATCACGTCACAGTGGATCGCGGCGCTCTGCAGGCGCGGGCGCAGGGAGGCCGACATGCAGAAGTAGTCGATGCGCCACCCGATGTTCCGGGCGCGCGCGTTGTTCATGTAGCTCCACCACGTGTAGTGGCCGGTCTGCCCCGGGTGCAGCTCGCGGAAGCAGTCGACGAACCCCGCTTCGACGACCTGCGTGAAGCAGGCCCGCTCTTCGGGCGTGAACCCGGCGTTCTTCTGGTTCGTCTTCGGGTTCGCCAGGTCGATCTCCGTGTGCGCGACGTTCAGGTCGCCGCAGAAGATGACCGGCTTCGTCCGCTCGAGATCCCGCAGATACGCCAGAAAGGCGCGCTCCCACTCCTGCGTCCGATAGGGCAGCCGCGCCAGGTCGCGCTGCGCGTTCGGCGTATAGACGTTCACGAGATAGAAGTCTCCGAAATCGGCCGTCTGCACGCGCCCTTCGGTGTCGGCAAGAAATTCTCCGAGCCCGGTCGTGACCGCGCGCGGTTCCACTTTCGTGAACAGCGCCGTCCCCGAATATCCCTTCTTCTCGGCCGGGTTCCAATGCGCGTGATAGCCCTCGAGTTCGAGTTCCACCTGGTGGGGATGAGCCTTCACTTCCTGCAGGCAGAGGACGTCGGGGCGGTGGGCCGCGAAGAAGTCGTGGAAACCCTTGCCGAGGATGGATCGAATGCCGTTCACGTTCCAGGAGATCAGTTTCATGCCGTTCACACCTTGCAAAAGGAAACAGGGTAGCAGCCTCGCGCCCGTGCTTCAGCTCCGAAGGCAGCGAAAGGACCGGTCGCGCCGATTTTTCAGTCGTGCAACCGGGGCGGATCGGGTATTCTGAGAGGATGGTAGCCAGCAAACTGACGACTTTCGCCCAGCCTTCGGATGCGTACCGCGAACTCGCATCCCTCTCGAACGCAGCCCTCGAAGAAAAATTCCGCGCCGGCGTCGCGCCGAGCGCCGCCGACCTGACCGGTTTCGAGTTCCGCGGCTTCAACACGCCGTTCTTCGCCCGCCTGCTCGGCATTCAGAAATTCATCAAGGGGTTCTTTCTCGACGGCGAGTCGGTGCAGGGCTACAACATTCCCGTGAAGCAGAACGGCATGGACGGCCCATGGCTGCACAAGCCGAGCGCCGACAAGCCGAAGCGCTTCGGTTTCTACGACGTCTACGCGGTGCGCAAAGAAGAGCGCGACAATCTCTACCCGAATGCGCTGCTGCTCAACTACGGCGCGAGCACGCGCAATCCGTTCTACCGCGTCGAACGGGTGCTGCGCGATTACGTCGTGCAGCCCGACCCCGAAAACCCGAACCTGCTCATCGGGAAGGCCTACCTCGCCCTCGGCCCGATTCGGATCCCGTCGAACTTCTTCATTCTCGAACGGCTGCGGGCGGCCCCGCCGGTCTGAATCTGCCTATGGCGTTGGACGCATACGGGTGGAACGAGCACTTCGCGGCGGCCTTTGCGGAACATGCCGGCGAAGGCCATGAACCCGGCCGCGTCCTGCTGCGCTACAACGAGTATTTCACGCTGGCCACGGCGCATGGCGAGCTGCTCGCCGAACTGAGCGGACGCCTGCTGCACCGCACCCGCAAGTCGGAGCGTCCCGCCGTCGGCGACTGGGTCGTCATGACCCCCTACCTCGACGAGCGCAAGGCGGTCATTCACGCCACGCTGCCGCGCACGAGCAAGTTCTCGCGCCGGTTCAAGGGGACCGAAACGCGCGAGCAGGTCGTCGCGGCGAACATCGACACCCTCTTCATCGTCACGTCGCTCAATCAGGAGCTGAGCCCGCGGCGGCTCGAGCGGTACCTGACGACGGCGGTGCGCAGCGGCGCGCGGCCGGTGATTCTCCTCAACAAAGCCGACCTGGTTTCCGATCCGGCGCCGATGCTCGACCTCGTGCGCAGGGTGGCGCCCGAAACGCCGATCCACATGGTGAGCGCCGCCCGCGGGACGGGTCTCGACGTGCTGGCCCCCTACCTGGAGACCGGGCAGACGGTCGCGCTCGTAGGCTCCTCGGGCGTCGGCAAATCGAGCCTGATCAACACGCTTTTAGGCGAAGCGCGCCAGGCCGTGCGCGAGATCCGCGAGAGCGACAAGGGGCGCCACACGACCACCCATCGTGAACTGATTCGCCTGCCCGAAGGGGCGCTGCTCGTCGATACGCCGGGGATGATGGAGCTGCAGCTCTGGGAAGACGAGGAACCGACGGCCGAAGCCTTCACGGAGATCGAAGCGGCGGCCGAACGTTGCCGTTTTCGCGACTGCCGCCACGAAGCGGAACCGGGATGCGCCGTGCGCGAAGCCATGGAGCGCGGCGAGATTCCCCGCGCGCGCTACGACAGCTACCACCGCCTGCACGGCGAGCTGCGGGAGCTCTCGCGCAAGAAGGAAGAGAAGACCTGGAAGCAGCGCAAAGGGCACCCGGGGCGCACCGGGCGCTGAGGCGCCCGGTGCGACCATTCCTGATGCCTGATTCTTGATTCCTGAGGCGGCAAGGGCGAAGACCACGCTCGCTTCGATCGCTTCCCCCCTCCTCCTTGCGAAGGAGGAGGACCCCATGCGCCGGAAGCGCAGGGAGAGGCGGTCATCGACGCGCCCGGCGCGACCATTCCTGATTCCTGATTCCTGATTCCTGATTCCTGATTCCTGATTCCTGATTCCTGAGGCAGCAAGGGCGACGGCGCTCGTTCCGTACCGGCGTCCGACGTCCGAAGTCCGATGACCTACAGTTCCATGGCCCGCTCATGCGCCGCCGCTTCGCGGCTGCGCACCTCGCGGACCCGGGCGAGAACCGGCGCCGTATCGGGCGCCTCCATCTCGGACAGCGCTTTCAGCGCGAAGGCCAGATCGCACCACGCCTCGCCGGCCGCCTGCATCCGCTCGGCGAGGCCGAGCTCGCGCACGCGGGGAACATGCGCTTCGGCTTCGCGGAGGAAGTCCGCGTACATCAAGCGGAACCCGCCGCCCCCCGTGCCGCGCTTCTCGATGGTCTGGTAGGCGAACCGCGCCGCCCACTGCCAGTCGGGAAGCGCCGGCCAGGCTTCCGGAAGTTCCGAAATCCAGCGGTCGAGGCCGCCGATGCCGCTCACCGGATTGTCGGCCTGCAGCAGCAGTTCCGCATTGTGCCGGATGGCCGCCACGATCCGCTCCGGCAGGTCGGCCGGCGCGGCGAGCGAAGCGGGTGCAAAGAAATCCCCCTCGTGCTGAAAGGGGAGCCGGTCCGAATAGCGCGCGTCCCGCATCTTTTCGAAGGGAACCTCGAGCACATCGGGCCGCTCGGTGTCGGTGACCAGGAAGGTTCCGCGTTCCTCGTCGTATCCCCACACGCCGATGCAGTGGCCGGGAAAGTGCGTGCTCGAGTTGTAGTAGGGCAGGTAGTAGATGTCGCTGAGCAGGATCGCCGGCCGCCTGTCCGCGAGCGCGTCCTTGAGGTGCCGCTCGGCGGCAACCGGATCCCGATCGCGTTCCCAGCGGAACGGAACCCCGATGCGCTCGAAGAACTGCTGCTCGAACCCGCCCGAGCGCACGTGCACGATGCGGCTCGGATTCATGCCGGGCACCCCGAGATACCAGAGGCCAAGGCCGCTCCCCAGGCCGAAGCAGAACGCCTCGGACCACGGCAGTCCGTGAAAGTTCACCAGGTCGGCCAGCGACGTGCTGGCGCAGTGGCGGCCGGGGGTGTGGGTCGGAGGGATGAGGTGGCGCATGGGGGAGGACGATTCCTGATTCCTGATTCTTAATTCCTGAGCCGGAAAGGCCAAGGAAGCCAGTCAATTCCATGATCCCGTGAATATGGCCTTCACGCCAGTCTTCGCCCGCCCCGACTTGACGAATGGTAGCTACAGTAGCTACCTTGGAATCATGAAAGCTGTCGGCATCAAGAACCTGAAAAACAACCTGAGCCGTTACCTGAACCTGGTGCGCGAGGGCGAAATCGTCTACGTGACCGATCGGGACGAGATCATCGCCGAAATCCATAAGCCGGTGTCGGCACCGACCCGCGTGATTTCCCGGTGGGATGCCTTTCTGAATGAGCTCGAACGTAAGGGGAGCGTCGTCCGGGCCAGACGCACGGAGTCGACCATCGATGAGGACATGAAGCGGCTGACTTTGAAGCGACCGGCCGGAAGCCCTACGCTCGAGGAATTGCTTGAAGAAACCCGGGAAGATCGCTTCTGATGACGGTCGCCTATTTCGACGCCGGAGTTCTGCTTTCGATCCTTCTGAACGAGCGTTCAGCGGCGGATGCGCGTTCACTGTGGCTGCATTATCCGCAACGTGTGTCCTCGATCCTTTTTGAAGCGGAATGCCTGACGACGCTGCGAAGGGCGGCACCGTCAGTCGGAAGAAAAAAGGCTGCCAGCGATTGGCTCCGGGAAAAGTCCGCTTTTCTTGCCGAACGAATGCAGGAAATCACGGTTCAGCACGTCGACAGCAATGTTCTGTCCCGCCTCCGGGACGAACCTGCGCTTGGCGCATGCCGTACGTTCGACGCCGTTCACCTGGCGACGGCCCTGTACTTCCGGGAGCGCACGGACGATGGGCTCGTCTTGATCTCGCTGGATAAGCGGATGCGAGAGACGGCTGCTCTGTTCAAATTTCCCATCCTTCCTGCCTGACCATTCTCACGAAGCCTCCTGCTCCCGGGGGCCCGCCCTGTGGACGCTCTGCCCGGCGGTGCGCTATGCTTTAGGATCCGTATGACAAACAAAGCCATTCAACGCGCGTTCTTTCTCGGCCTCGTCCTGCTGACGACGGTCGGCTTTCTCTGGCTCATCAACGACTACCTGGAACCGGTGTTCTGGGCGGCCGTCATGGCCATCCTGTTCTACCCCGTGCAGCGCCGCTGGCTGGGGGTGACGGGCAATCGGCCCTCGGCCGCCGCCGGGCTCTCCATCCTGACGGTCGTTCTCATCGTGCTCATCCCGCTTTTCTTTGTCGGGCTGGCGGTCACCAACGAGTCGATCAACTTCTATGAGCGCCTGTCGCAGGGAGACCTGCGCGACACGCCGGCCGCGGTGCTCGAGCGCCTTCGCCCGGCGCTCGAACGGCTCGAGCAGGTCTCCGACCGGTTCCGCATCGACGAGCAGGAGATCACGACGCGCGTTTCGCAGGGGGTCGTGCAGCTGAGTCAAGGGCTCGCGGGGCGCGCCGTCGCCATCGGACAGAACGCGGTGCGCTTCACAATCGCGCTCTTCGTGATGCTCTACGTGCTCTTTTTCTTCCTGCGCGGGGGGCCGGCGATCATCGACAAGCTGATTCGCGTGCTTCCCCTCGGCGACATCCGGGAGCGCCGCCTGTTCGCAAAGTTTGAAGAGGTTTCGCGCGCGACCATCAAGGGGACGCTCGTCATCGGCATCGTCCAGGGTGCGCTCGGCGGCATTCTCTTTCTCATCGCCGGCGTCACGGCCCCGGTCTTCTGGGCCGTCATCATGACGATTCTTTCGATCATTCCGGCCGTGGGCGCGGGCCTCATCTGGGCGCCGGCGGGGATCATCCTGCTGCTGACCGGCAAGATGTGGCAGGGGGTGCTCGTGCTGACTGCAGGCGCGCTCATCATCGGGCTGGTCGACAACCTGCTGCGCCCCAAGCTCGTCGGCAAAGATACGCAGATGCCCGACGCGCTCGTGCTCCTCTCCACCCTGGGCGGCCTGGCCGTCTTCGGCATCTCGGGCTTCGTCATCGGCCCGATCATCGCCGCCTTCTTCCTCGTCGTGTGGGATATGTTCGAGGAAGAGTTCAACCGGGAGTAGGCGCACCACCTCCCGCCTGCGCTGCCGCGCATGGCGCCCTCCTCCTCCAGCGAGGAGGAGGGGATAGTATCACCAGGGGGTACCTTGGTTGACTCAGGTGTGATATGTTCGCCATGTCATGGGGAACATCTTCAACCGCCGGGTGTGGAAAGAGAAGCGGCAGCGGCTGCGCAATCGAGCGACTCGCGAAGAGCGAATTCTCTGGCAATACCTGCGCGGGCGTGGCGTGGGAGATGCCAAATTCCGTAGGCAGGCGAGCATCGGCCCCTACATCGTCGACTTTTATTGTCCGGCGCACAGGCTGGCGATTGAGCTCGATGGCGGTCAACATGGCCAGGAAAGCGCCAAAGCCTACGACGGGATCCGCACCGACTACCTGTCGTCACTCGGGATCCGAGTCCTGCGATTTCCCAACGCAATGATCCGCGATCGTCTTGAAGAAGTCCGGGTTACAATCGCGGCTTCCATAGCACCACAATCTGCACCTTGAACCCTCCTCCTCGCTGGAGGAGGAGGGTCCGGGCGGGTCGATCCCGCCCGGGGGAGGTGGTTGCCGGCAGCCCGGGGGAGGTGGTGCCTCTTCAATCGCTCGGGCACTTCTCCTTCGTCAGCCCGTACGCCGCCAGCTTTGACGGCGTGAGCGGATCGTCCTCGGCAACCGCATCGAGATCGACGGGCGGAATCGACGTACCCAACGCCTTGTTCATGTGCTCGAGGAAAAGGTTCGCGAGCACGGCGTAGCCGACCTTCGTGAGGTGAAGACCATCGAGGCTGATGAAGCCGCCGAAGTTGTCGACGGTGAACTCCTCGCCGTTGATGACCATCCCCTCGCGGTACATCCGGTCGAGCGTTTCGGAGAACGGAACCACGACCGCGCGCGGATACTTCGCGGACTCTTCCTTGAGAATCGCATTGAGCTCGGCCACGCGGTCGCGTACGCTCTGGATGCCCGCGTCGACCTCCTCGGGCGTGTGTCCGCGGGCAATCAGATTCCGCCGCCGGATGCGGGAATCCGGAATGAGCGTGATGTCGGGGAGATCGGCAAAAAAGACCCAGGTGTCCGGGCCGAGCCGCGAGAACAACTCGCGGTAGTTCGTGCGGAAGTATTCGTCGTCGGCGATGCGCGAGCCGTCGAACATGCTCCCCCACAGCGCGGGGAGCACGTCGTTTCCTGTCAGGTCGACCGCCATGACGAGCGTCGGCTTGCGCTCTGCCACGTAGTCGAGCTCGCTCCCCTGGCGCGGGCGCTGCAGGATACCGACCCAGTCGACGAACGGATCGTAAACGAGATGCTCCAGGAGGACGACAGCTTTCTGCTCCTGCGTGATCGCGCCGTTCACGACGCCGCCGATGACCGAACCGCCGACCGCTGCGTTGCGCACCTCGATGGTTGGGTCGATGCGCAGCCCCCACGGCTGCAGGCGACCGGTGTAAGCCTGGAACCCTTCCAGGGCATGATCAAGCTGCGCCACGAGGCGCTGGTCTGAGCCCTGCACCGAACAGGTTCCCTCGAAATCGGCCGGATGGGTCTCTGGAATATACCCCTGCTTCGTGAGCGGCAGCGGGAAATAGGCGCCGACCGCTCGCGCCACCTGGGCGCTCGGAGCGTGCATCTGGCCGTCGGGGCCGAAGCTGTTGTTGATGACCCCCTGGCCGAAGCTCGCGCCGATGCTGAACATGCGCTCGAAGGCCGGATGCGGAATCGGCTTCACGGTCAGCGCGTCGGCAATGCGGAAAGATTTTCCCGCGGCGCGCACGTCGATGTCGGCGGTGGCGTCGGGCGAACCCTGCCAGCGGAAGGTCACCGTCGTGGGCGACTCGAGGGTGAGATCGTAGACGGCATTTCCCGCAATCGTGATTTCGGGGGACCCGCCGAAGATCGGCTCTGCCGCCTTCACGCGCAGCAGCTCGTGACCGAAGGCGCTCACGGTCTTCGGTTCCACAATGGCCGAAACGATCTGCGGTCCGCCCGCGGGGGCGGCCGAATCCTCGGTGCTGCAGGCGGCCAGCAGAGCGGCCATGACTAAAAGGGGCAGGTACTTCATGCCCGTTATGGTACCAAGGCATGGAGGTGGCCGCCCGATGGGCAACCGCACGGCCCTCGGCCTTCGTCAGGCGGCGGCTGGCGGAGAATCCTCTTGTGGTCTCGGCAAATCTTGGTTCACCTCACCCCTCCTCCTCGTTGGAGGAGGAGGGCGCCATGCGCGCCAGCGCAGGCGGGAGGTGGTGCTACCCGCGCGCCTTCTCCTCGGCCTCGAGCCTGTCGAGGTGCGCGAGCATGTTCTTTACAAGCTCGGGCTCGTCGCCGTAGAAGCGGCGCAGCAGATGACGCCGCTTGTCCCACTCCGTCGCGCCGGGAGGAAGGCTGGCCAGCACGAACGCGCGCGCGGTTTCGAACATGTCGGTCCCCATGAGGAACCGTTCTTCGGGCGTGCGCTCCATCATCATCTTGAAGACGAGGGCCTCGATTTCGGGAGACGTATCCTTCATGAAGCAAGCTCCTTCCGCAGCGCATGCAGGCGCGCATCTACGCCGAGGCGAGCGGCCCAGGATTCCAGATACTCCGCATCGGTTCCCGTCTGAAGCAACGCGCGAATGTCCCGGGCCTGCACCTCAGAGGCCGAGTCTGCCGACCAGAGGAGTTTCGAAAGGATGAGGTCCTCCTTGGACACCACCCACGCTTCGAAGCCGTTGACGCGAAGGCGGACCCGCCGGTTGAATTCAAGCCGGCGGTATTCATCCGGCTTGCGGATGATCATGTCGACCTTCACGATGCTCGTATTGTGGATGAGATTGAAGAGGCTGCGACGAGTGATCGCCTCGGATACCGCTTCGGCGCTCACGTAGTAGGCGTCGCCGAAGAGTGCCTCCACCCGCTGCACGCTGTCTGCGGAAAGCTCGACGACGATATCGATATCCCGGGTCATGCGGGGCTGCGCATAAGCGTTCAGCGCCATGGAACCGGTCAGCATATAGGGAATCCCCGCGGAATCCAGCCGCGAGGCGACGTCGCGGAGAACGTCGAGTTCGGCACTCATGGATACAGTGTAACGAGGCGCGATCGCGCAAACAAAAAAAGGACTTCCTTGCGGAAGTCCTTTTTCAAAATTGGTGGGCCCGAAGAGATTCGAACTCCTGACCCTCAGATTCGTAGTCTGATGCTCTATCCAACTGAGCTACGGGCCCACGCGAAATATGTAATTGATCAGTATACCATCCCACGCCGCTCTTGAGAAGGGGTTTCCCTCTTTATTGCTTTGCGTCTGGTGGCTGAAGATTTGACGATCTCTGGAGTGGCAGGCGATTGACGGCTTCGAAAAATCGTCAATCGTCAATCGTAAATCGTCAATTCCGGTGAATACTGGCGGAGAGGGAGGGATTCGAACCCTCGATACGGTTTCCCGTATGCAGGTTTAGCAAACCTGTGCCTTCAGCCACTCGGCCACCTCTCCTGAAAGCGTATTCATTTGTCTCCGACCGCCCCCGGACCAGGAAAACTGGCGGAGGGGGTGGGATTCGAACCCACGGTACCTTTCGGTACAACGGTTTTCAAGACCGCCGCCTTAAACCGCTCGGCCACCCCTCCCGAATCCCCGATCGCGGAGCGACCGCAAAGAGATCAATTATACCGGCCGGCGGCCCTTTCCGCAAAGACCGTGAAGCCCGACAGGGGGAATCCATGCCTGCCTCGGCCTCCCCTTTTTTCGGGTCCCCCCTCGGCGGACGACAGGGGGCCGGCGCGGTCAGCCGATGATATCGGCCCGCACGTAATCGCGCAGCGCGTGGGGAATGACGACCTGGCCGCGCTCGTTCTGGTAGTTCTCGAGGATGGCCACCAGCGTGCGCCCGACCGCAAGACCGCTGCCATTAAGGGTATGCACGAACTCGGGCTTCGCCCCCTTGTCGCGGCGGAAGCGGATGTTCGCGCGGCGCGCCTGGAAGTCTTCGAAGTTCGAGCAGCTGGAGATCTCCCGATACGTGTTCTGCGAGGGGAGCCAGACCTCGAGGTCATACGTCTTGGCCGCGCTGAAACCGAGGTCGCCCGCGCACAGCGAGATGACGCGGTACGGAAGCTCGAGCAGCTGCAGGATGCGTTCGGCCTGGTGCGTGAGGCTTTCGAGCTCAGCCTCGGAGTCTTCGGGTCTCACGAATTTCACGAGCTCGACCTTGTCGAACTGGTGCTGGCGAATGATGCCGCGCGTGTCCTTGCCCGCCGCCCCCGCTTCGCTGCGGAAACAAGGCGTGTAGGCCGCGTAGCGAATCGGGAGCTGCTCGCCGTCGAGCATCTGGTCGCGATGGTAGTTCGTGACCGGCACCTCGGCCGTGGGCGCCAGATAGTAATCGCGCCCTTCGAGCTTGAAGAGATCTTCTTTGAACTTGGGCAGCTGGCCGGTGCCGAGCAGGCTGCGCTCGTGCACGATGAACGGCGGCCACATTTCCACATAGCCCGCGTCGGCGTGCTGATCCATCATGAAATTGATGAGCGCCCGCTCGAGCCGCGCGCCGAGCCCCTTGAGCACCGAAAAGCGCGCGCCCGTGATCTGCGCCGCCGCCTCGAGATCGAGAATTCCCAGCTTGATCCCGAGCTCGTCGTGCGCCTTGGGCGCGAAAGGGAACGAGGGAACGACTCCCCACTCCTTGAGCACCGGGTTGTCGTCTTCGCTCTTGCCCTCGGGCACGCTGGCGTGCGGGAGGTTCGGGACGGTCAGGAGAAACTCGTCGAGCTTGCGATCGATTTCGTCGAGCTGCCCCTCGAGCCCCTTGATCCGATCGCCGAGCAGGCGCATCGATTCGATGGGGGCGTCGGCATTCTCGCCTTCGCGCTTCAGCCGGCCGATCTCGTCGCTGGCCTTGTTGCGCTCTGCCTTCAGGCTTTCGATCTGGCGGAGAAACTCGCGCCGCTGCTCCTCCTGCTCGAGGACGGGTGCGAAGTCGAACGTGATCCCCCGCCGGGCCAGCCCATGGCGCACGCGATCGGGATCTTCACGGAGCAGTCTGCGGTCAAGCATCGGAAACCTGTGCGGAAAAGGAATCATTATAGAGAGTCGGGGGTCGAGAGTCGAGTCTCGAGGGCCGGAAACGATTCGCCTCCCGTCGAAAGTCCGTGGTCCGAAGCCCGGACAGACTCAACCGCACGAGGTCTTTCCGAGTCCCTTCGCGGGGGCCGTGGCGACCCACGCGCTCCCCACCGCCCACGCCCGCCGATGCGCCGCCTCGATGAAATCGGCCGGGTATCGCCAGACGCTTCCGACCGGGCAGGCGAGCCGCGCGGCGCACGCCGTCTCGCAGGTTCCCGGATGCTCGACGCGGAAGCGGAAGGAGTGCGGATAATCGAGCCGCTCAACCCCTGCGGCATCCGCCCGGATGGCCCCCGCGGGACATGCCGCGCGGCACGGCGCCGCACAGGTCTCGCAGGGGGAATCTGCTACGCGCGGGCTCGCGCCCGTCACGCCCTGCGGGTCGTCGACCAGGAACAGCGCGCGAAAGGCGAACCACGGCCCGTACTCCGGGTGGATGAGAATCGTCAGCCGGCTCGGCGCCCCGCCCCCCAGCCGTTTCGCGATCCCGACGAAATCGAGCGGTTGTTCGTCGAAGGGAAAGCGAACGGCACGAAATCCGCCGTCGAGCAGACCCGCCAGGCGCCGGGCATTGCGCACCGTGAAGGTGTCGAGGGGATCTGCGTGCGCCGCGAGCTCCGAATCGACTGCCCGCTGGCTCTGCATCCGCCGCCAGTACTCCCCACCCGGCTGTCCCACGAGCACCGCATGGGTAGATCCATCCGCGGCGTCAGGCAGCCCCGCGTCGGCGACCGTTCCCCAGACGCGATGGTGCAGACCGAGTCGATCGCACTCGGCGTTGAAGCGGAACCATGCAGCCTGCGTGAGCGCCATTTCTAGAGCGTACCCCGTCTGCGCAGGCGGATGCCAGCACCGGGCCGCCGATTCCGCCCGTCGCCCCCCGTGTGCTAAAATATCGAACTTATGGACATCGAGAATACCCTTGCCGGCGCCCCCGCTAATTCCGGGGGTCCGTTGCCGCCCGGCCTGCGCGTCAGCCTCACCGATGCGCAGGGAGCCACCCACCTGCTCACCCGCACTCCCTACGTCATCGGCCGCAAACACGGCGACCTGGTGGTCAACCACGGCACGGTTTCGGGAAAGCACGCGAGCATCGAACGCGGCGAGGCCAGTTTCGTGATCGTGGATCAGGGGAGCACGAACGGGACCTTCGTCAACAACGAACGCATCGTGCGCCGCGACATCGGCAACATGGACGAGCTGCGCTTCGGCGATGTCACCTTCACCTTCAACGTGGTCGAAGACCGCTACGGCATGCACGACACCCCCGCCGCCGCGCCCCAGGCCGACCCCAACGGCACGCTGATCATCGCCTCGGCCCCCAACGTCGCCGAAATTCCGGCCGGCAAGACGGTCATGCTCTTCGCCGAAACCGGCGGCGTCGAGCAGGTCATCCGCCTGACCAAGCGCATCACGACCGTGGGCCGCACCGAGGGAGAGGTGGTTCTTCCCGATCAGGCGCTCAGCCGCCGCCATTTCCAGATCGAATTCTATCCCGACGGTTTCGGCCTGAAGGACCTCGGCAGCGCCAACGGGACCCAGATCGACGGCCGTCCCGTCAGCTACACGCGTGTCGCCGCCGGCAAGGAGTTCACAGCGGGGCGCACCCGTTTCCGTCTCGAGACCCGGGGATGACCATAGAACACAAACCATCTTTCGACCCCGCCCACTGGAAAGCCGCTGCCCTGCGCCTCGCGCCGGCCCTCGACTGGGCCCGCCGGTCGTGGAAGTGGCTCGCCGGCGCGCTTCTCGCCGCCATCGTCTTCGGCGCCTTTACCGACGACGTCATGAAATGGTGGTACAAGCCGAGCAAGAAGAAGAGCGGCGGCGGCATTTCAGGCTTTCTGCGCAGCCTGAATGAGCCCGACGGGCCGCCGAAGTGGAAATCGGCCACCGAAACCGCGCTCCCCATGCTCTGGTTCCTCTGCGGCGGCGTCGCTCTGTTCGGCCTCGCGCTGCACGTGCGCCCGGCGGCCGAGGCGGCCGAGTCGCTGGCCGCCGATGCCCGGCGCAAGGCCGATGAGGCCCTGCAGCAGAACCGGCTGCCCGACGCCCGTGCGCAGTACCAGGAATACATGCGGTGGACCTTGCGCGACCGGGATCTGATCCGCACGAAGGTGGCGCGGCTGAACGACCAGATCGCCCAGGACGCCATCGGCGCCTCGCGCGTGAACGCGCCCTCCGCGCCGGTCGATCGCACGCTGGTGACGAGCGCCGGAGCCACGGCCGTGGGCGCCCTGCCCACGTCGCCGGACGGCACGGTCGTGATGCAGGCCCAGTCGAACCGCATCGGCCCCCAGGGGCGCTACGAACTCCGCAAGATGCTCGGCAAGGGGGGCATGGGCGAGGTATACGAGGCCTGGGACGGGGATCTGGAACGCGTCATCGCGCTCAAGAAGCTCCCCCCGCACTTCGCCGCCGACGCCCAGTTTCTCACCCGCTTCCAGCATGAGGCCAAGGCGCTCGCCCGCGTTTCGCACCCCTTCATCGTGCAGGTCTTCGACATCATCCGCGACCCGAGCGGCGTCTACCTGGCGCTCGAGTTCGTCTCCGGCGGCGACCTGCAGGGGCTCATCCAGCGGGAGGGGAAGCTGAACCCGGCGCGCACCCTCGAGCTCGCGCGGAAAATGGCCGAAGGGCTCGCCTTCGCGCACGACAAGGGGATCGTGCACCGCGACATCAAGCCGCTGAACATCCTCCTGACCGAAGACGGGCAGCCGAAGCTCACCGACTTCGGGCTCGCCAAGATGGAGAGCGCCACGCAGCTCACCATGGACGGCGCGATCCTCGGTTCCCCCCACTACATGAGCCCCGAGCAGGTCAACGGCAAGCCGGCCGACGCGCGCAGCGACATCTACGCGTTCGGCATCATGCTCTTCGTCATGCTCGCCGGCGAAACCCCGTACCAGGGGGATACGGGTCAGGTGCTCGCGCAGCACCTCACCCAGCGCGTGCGCAGTCTCCCCGACGTTCTCCCGGCCCTCGACGCAATCGTGCAGCGGTGCACCGAGCGTGAAGCCGATGCGCGGTATGCCGATGGACGGGAACTGCTCGCGGCCTTGAACGGCGTGAGCGGGGCTCAGTCTTAAAAGGAAGGGCGTGGGAATCCCACGCCCTGGAAGCCGGTTACGTTCTGATCAAGGGGTGCCGAACTGGGCGACGTACCCCTGGTAGTATCCGCTGACAATCTCGTCCTCTCCGGGCTCGCCCACGCCGAATTTCATCGGCGTGGCCGCCCCCGCATGCCCGACCACGACCAGGCGGCCGTTGGTCAGATGCGCGATGCCGTAGCCCCTGTCGTTATCGACATCGACGCCGAAGTTGGTGGCGAATTCGAGCGTCCCGTCCGCCGCCTGATATCCGGCGAGAAACGCGTCACGCGCCGCCGGGAATAACTGGGTCTGCAGCGAACCGCCGGGATCGAAGACGGCTCCCGGTGAGATCCACCCGGTCGCGAAGACCGACGCGCCATTCCGCGAGAACTTGACCCCGAGGCCGTTATCGGTCTGGTTGCTGCCGATCTTCTCGGCCCACCGCAGGCTGCCGTCGCTTTCGTAGATGGCCACATAAGCATCCGTTTGGCCGGATGAAACGAGGGTCGTCTGGTTCGGCTCGCCGGCGCCGAGCGTCATGGAACCGTAGAAGTAGCCGCTCGCCGCCACCGCGCCCTCCCCGTCCATGTCCAGGCCGCCCAGAATCGAGTGGTTGATGGACGGCCGCAGCTGTCGCGTCCAAGCAAGAGAACCGTCGGGATTAAGCCGCACGAGCCACGTGTAGCGAACCGAACCCGACAGCGTCGCCGCGTCGGAGTACCCCGGTCGAACCGTGACGTCGCCGCCGTTCACCACATCGCCGCCCGCCACGACCTCATTGTCTGCGCCGGCCGCGAGCCCCATCAGATACAACCCATTGAGCGCCGTGACGTGCTGCACCCAGGTGAAGTCGCCGGTATCGGTAAACCGGGCAATGTAGGCATCTCGCTGCTGTGATCCCGTTCCCTGCGCGTAGAGAATTGTCTCGTCGATTTCACCGGCCGAAAACGTCACGGCAATCGAAAACGTGCCGCCCGCGAACACGGTGCCCGCGGCCCCGAAGGCGACCCCGCCGACCGTGTCGGCTCCGCTTCCTCCCCAGTTGTTGACCCACTGCAGCTGGCCGGCGCTGTCGTACAGCGCCAGAAAGGCGTCGGTGCCGCCCGCCGTGGCGATGACCTGCGGGGTGCCGGTCTCTTCGCCGATGGTCAGGGTACCCGTAATCGATCCGCCCACGAGAATGTCCCCGCTCGCCGACACCGTAACCGAGGACGCGTAGGCGCCCAGAATCCTGCGGACCCACAGCAGCCCGCTCGAAGCGTCGAACCGAGCGAGAAACGCGCTTTCGCCTCCCGGTGCGTCTAGAGTGGGCGCGGGATCGTTGGGGTCGAGATGCAGGGCCGAATTGTAGCGACCGAGCATGACATAGCCGTCGCCGATCGGCTCCACATCGAAGGCGTAGTTGGCCATCGCGCCAGTCGCAGATGTCACCGGATGCGCCGAGCGGAACATGGCCTGCGGAGAAGTATTCCGCCAGCTGGAGACGGCGGGGGTGTCGTCGAAATTCCCCGCGGCGTCGATCGCCCGCGCGTAGAGCCGGTTCGTCTTCGGAAGCAGATCGGTCAGGGTGGTCTCGCTCTCGCAGGACCACCAGGTCGCCTGATCGAAAGAGCATTCGAAGGTGGCCGGGCTGCCGTCGGCCGTCGCAATGGCGAGGGTGACCGAGGTATCGCTCGTCACCGCCCAGCGCGGGCCCGTGATGACCGTATCCGGCGGCGTGAAATCGATCGTCCAGACCGTTTCGGCCACCGCAGAAGGATTTCCCGCGGCGTCGGTAGCACGCACTTGGAGTGAATGCTCGATCTCGGTGGCGACGGTCACGAACAGCGGCGACTCGCAGGAACTGAATGCGGCGTCGTCCAGGCTGCACTCGACCGGTCCCGCCTCACTGACCGTCCACTCGAGGCGGAACTCGGTGGCGCTGGTCACGGCAGGGGGCGCGGCGACCCAGCTGACCACCGGGGGAGTCGCATCGAGGGTCCACGTCCACTCGGCCGACGCCTCCCGATCATAGGTGTCGGTGACCCGCACGGCCGCCTTGTGCTCGCCGTCGCCATTCACCGTGGTCGACCAGGGGGATGCGCATTCTTCCCATTCGCCGTCATCGACCGAGCACTCGGATACCACCTCGAACACCGAATCGACCGTGAAAGTGAGGGTTACCGTACCCGCGTTCGTGAGCTCGGCCGGTCCCGCATCAATGGTTACAGCGGGAACCGGCGGGGCGTCGGCCGGGTCTTCGGGATCGCTGCCGGCCGCCAGCTCGTCGTCATCGGTGAACCCGTCACCATCCGTGTCGACCGGTTCGTCGCCGGTATCCGTGTCATCGTCGTCGTTGTCTGTCGTCACCGACCGGGGTTCGGGAGCGTCAGCGTCACAAGCAGCGAGCGCCACCGCGAGGGCGAGCAGAAAGGGAGAAAACCGAGCCATGGACCACCTCCGTCGCAAGAGGAAAAGGATGCTCCGGGGGAGGATCGAGGGAGAGAGAACCGTGGAGCAGACGTTTACCCTATAACACAGCGGGAAAGCCGAGCGCAATTCCGGCCGGTGCCGGCTCGCGATCGATCCGCATCGCTGCACATCACTTCACACGGTTTCTCGTCGGTCCTCCATGATGTACCATGATGCACCGCGATGCACCGCGATGCACTGCGATGCACCGCGCATGGCGCCGGCCGGGGCCATTTTTGCGCCCCCTGCGTAGTCAAGCGCTGCGGGCTCCGGTAAACTGCCATTACCGGACGCATGCTGAACCACGACCTTCTTCGAACCCTGATGACCACCGAGGCCTCGGCCGGCGACGAAGACCGGCTGGCCCTTTTTCTTCTCGAGTGGCTCGCCGACAACGCGCGCGGCGTCTCCTGCCGCCGCGTCGGGAACACGGTTGTGGCCATGCGTGGTCGCCCGCGGGTTGCCGTGTTCGCCCACATCGACTCGGTCGGCTTCACGCTCGACTTCGACCATACGCTCATCCCCATCGGCGGCCCCGATCCGGAGGATGGAACCCCCCTGCGCACAACCGTAGGGGGCACCACCTGGCGCGGAATCCTGCGCGCCGCCGGAGGGGCACGACGCCCCCGCTACCGTCTCGAAGGAGAAGGCCCGCCGGGGAGCGCCTGGATCTATGACACCGAGCCGGCGCTCGACGAACAGACGCTGCGCGGCGCGTACCTCGACAATCGCGTCGGCGTGCTCACCGGGCTGCACCTGCTCGAGCGTCTCGAGGATGTCTGCGTCGCCTTCACGGCCGCCGAGGAGATCTCGGGACGCGGCGCGCTCGACGCGGCCCGCTGGCTCTACGAAGAGACCGCCATCCGTCAGGCCTTGATCGCCGATATCACCTGGGCGACCGAATCGGTGATCGCCGGCAAGGGTCCGGCGCTTTCGCTGCGCGACGCCTTCATCCCGCGCACGGCCTGGTTCCGCCGCCTTCGCGAGCTCGCCGAATCGTCCGGGACGCCCTTTCAGATCGAGATTCAGTCTTCCGGATCCTCCGACGGCGGCATGCTCGAACGTTCGGGGTTCGGGTTCGACTGGCTCTTCGTCGGCGCTCCGGAACACGGCTATCACAGCGCGCACGAAGAGCTGCAGACGCAAGACGCCGTCGGCATGCTGCGGCTGTTCGAGTTTCTCGTCAACGGACTCAACGCATAGGAGGCCCTCATGGCTGAATCCCGCCTGTTGAAGCTGGTGCGCGTTGCCCGCCGTCTCGTGACGGCGACCCGCAGCTCCCTGCGCGAGCGAGCCCTGATTCGCGCGCAGCGCCGGGAGATGCCCGTGCGCCACGAAGTCGTAACCGAGCCGGCAGACCGCAAACGCAGAAAGGGCCATGGCGCCGGGGCCCCGGCCGAAACGTCTGCGATCCAGGCCCCGCCGCGCCCCACCCGCCGCAAGCGCGCTCGGGCGACGACGACCGGCTCCATTGCCGGCGAGCCCGCGGCGAAACAGCGGCAATCGGGCCGCATCCGCGGCCGTACCGATCACGGCGTCGAGCAGGAACCGGCCCTCCCTCCGCAGCCGCCGTCTCTTCTCGATTCGGCCGAAAAAGCGACTCGCCGGAAGCCCCGGCGCGCAGAAGCGGCCGAACCGAAACGCGGCGGGAAGATGGCGGCTCGCGAAGCGACCCCCGGGTCGGAGTCCAAGGGCGCGACCGCGCGGAAACGGGGGGAACTTGAAGGGGGCGGAATTTCGAGCCAGCGCAAGCGGCGCGACGCGCACGCGGGCGAAACCAAGCCGCAGCAGGTGCGCTCCGACGCCGATAAGCGCGCGACCCGCAAGACGCGCTGAGCGGCCGGTTCCGTCTTCCGTCTGCGGCCGTGCTTTTCGGGCTGTCCCGGTTCCCGTGCGGGCCTGCGGGCGGACCCCCGTGTTATCGGGCGTTCGTCGGAGACGCAGCCGACGTGGCCGCCGGCGTCGAACGGGCGCGCAGGACCTCGGCCGCCTTCGCGAGCACCGACCGCTCGTTGGGGAACCCGAGCAGCTTGAGGGCCTGCTCGAGGGGGAACCAGCGGGCCTCGTCGACCTCGCCGTCGTGGTCGTCGGTGATGCCGCGCTCGTAACGGAGCAGAAAGTGGTGGACGAACTTGTGCCGCCGCTCGGGGCGGGGGCCGAACTTCCACAGATACCAGAAGTCGATGCGGGCCAGCGGCTGCTCTACCTCGCCGAGCAGCCCGGTTTCTTCGCGTACCTCGCGGCACGCCGCCTGCTCGTTCGTCTCGCCCGGCTCGACCCAGCCCTTGGGGAGCTGCCACCGATGTTTTCCGCGGGCGGTGATCAGGCACACCTCATAGGCGCCCGGTCCGGTTTCCCGGTAGATAACCCCCCCTGCTGAAACTTCGGTTCTGGCCATCGAATTGCCCGCTCCTTTATTCTACCCCGATGAAACCGTACCATGCATGATGCCATGACCCAAGTTTTCCCGTTCTGCCCCTTCTGCCATGTCTGCTGACTCGTTCTCGCGGCCGGTCACCTACCGGGCCGCCGTACCCGAAGCCCTCGCCGGCATGCGCATCGACCAGGCGCTCGCGCAACTGATCCCCGCGCTCAGCCGGCGCCGGCTGCGCGACATCCTCGTGCGCGGCGGCGTCTGGGAGGGTACCCGGCGCCTCCGATCGCAGAGCTCCGCCGTCCAGGCAGGGAGCGAGCTCATCGTCATTCACCCGCCCGAGTTCATCTACCCGATCGTCGAGATCGCCGAGGAGGACGTTCTCTGGGAAGACGAGTGGTTCGTCGCGCTGCGCAAGCAGGCCGGCTGGTACGTGCAGCCGACCCCGTGGGACCTGTTCGGCAACCTCGAGCACGCCGCCGGCGAATTCCTGCGCAGACGCATGGGAAAACCGGTGCCCCTGCACCTGACCCACCGGCTCGATCGCGATACGTCGGGAGTGATCGTTCTCGCCCGCAACCCGAAGGTCAACGCCCCGATGCAGCGTCTGTGGTCGGCGGGCGGCGTGCAGAAGCGCTACCGGGCGCTGTTCCTGGGCGAACCGCCCGAGCGGTGGGAGTCGCAGGAGCCGCTCGGCCCCGGCCCGAACGCGCGCCACCGGGTCGATCACGAACGCGGACGCGCGGCGCATACGCGCTTCGTCACCCTGCTGCGCGGGGACGGGGCCGCCGAGATCCAGGCCGAGCCGCTCACGGGGCGCACCCACCAGATCCGCATCCACGCGGCGCACACCGGCCACCCGCTGCTGGGCGACGTCCGCTACGGCGGACCCGACCTTCTGGATGGAATGCCGGTGCCCCGCGTCATGCTCCACGCCGCCTCACTGCAGTTCACGCATCCCATGACGGGCGCCCCCGTCGTGCTCGAAACCGAGCCGCCCGAGGATTATCAGGCCGTGCGCCGGGTTGTCGCCGGAGGGGACCGGCCGGTATCATGACGGAATTCCTGATGCTGCTTTCTCCGGGGGGAACATGGAAAACGTGAAAACCGTCCTCATCACGGGCGCCTCCTCAGGGCTCGGCGCCGCCCTCGCGGTCGAGCTGGCCCGCGGCGGCCGCCGGATCGGGCTCGTGGCCCGCCGCGCTGAACTGCTTGCCGACGTCGCCGCCGCCGTCCGTGAAGCCGGCGGCGAGCCGCTCGCCCTCGCTGCAGACGTCACCGACCGCGTCGGGCTGCGCAGCGCGGTCGAGCACCTGACCGAAACCTGGGGCGATATCGACCTCGCCGTTGCGAACGCCGGACTCGGATCGCCGACCCCCGCCCACCGGTTTCCGCTCGACGAAGCGGTCCGCGTCATGGACGTCAATTTCTACGGCGTACTCCACCTGTTCGATGCCGTCGTGCCCCGCATGCTCGCGCGCGGGAGCGGCCGCTTTGCGGGCGTCGCCTCGCTTGCCGGGCTGCGCGGGATGCCGACCTCCTCGGTCTACTCCGCCAGCAAGGCCGCCGTGCAGGCCTTTCTTGAAGCCTCGCGCGTCGACCTGGTCGGCACCGGCGTCGGCGTCACGATCATCAACCCCGGTTTCGTGCGCACGCCCATGACCGACAAGAACGATTTCGACATGCCCTTCATGATCGAGGCCGAAGAGGCGGCGCGCATCATGGCCCGCGGCCTCCTCGCGGGCCGGCGTGAAATCGAGTACCCCCTCCCCACCACGCTGGCCAGCCGGTTGGCGCGGCTGCTCCCCAACGCGGTCTACGACGCCGTCATGCACCGGCTGAGCCCCGGCCCGCAGTCGAAGAAGCCCCGCGACAAGGCCTCGGTTTAGGGCTTCGACGGAGCGCTCCACATAGATTTCCGCTCGTCTTTCCGGCGGCGAGCGTGATAAACTGAGGCCGTTTTTTAGAGGTGCCGCCATGAAACGACCCCTTTTCACCCTGGCCGTCTGTCTGCTGATCGCCGCCGGGCTGAACGCCTGCGCCGCCCGCGGCAGCCGGGCCCAGGAAGCGCTCCAGCGCGTGAAAGCCCGCTCCTCGGGAACCCACGGGCTCTCCATGGAGCGCGCCGTCCAGCAGTTCATCCGCGACGTTCGGGCGACCAGCCGCAGTCCCGTGGTCGAGGGCAAGTGGTACAGCAACCACGCCATCGAGTACGACAAAGCCGACGTCTACAAGGTCGGTTACCAGTTCAGCAAGGACGGCCGAACCACGCGGCTCAGCTGGCTCTACTACATCGACGAAGACCGGCTCGTGCCCCTCTCTGAGGCCGCCCGCCAGTTCCACCCCTGACGGGCCTGCCGGGAACCGGGCGCCCGGCCTGCGGCCTCCTTGTGAGCCGCAGCTGGCCTCTACCGGTGCATCTGGGCTAAAATGTTGCCCGGACGTTCCGAATCCGCCCGCCCCCGCGGCGGGGACCGCCGGAGGAGAGGTTCAACGATGCGCATCGAGTTCGGTTACAAGTTCGTCCTTGGCGTGTTTGTCGTCATCGGCGCCGTCATTCTCGGCTTCGTGCTGGTCGACCAGTACCGCCTGCCGAACTACATCGCCTATGTCTTCGCCCTGCTGGTCGGCCTCTTCATCGGGCTCACGTTCATGCGCATCTACGGGAGCCTTTTCGGCAACCTGCGCAAGCAGACGGGCGCCATCAGCCAGGGCGACCTTTCGAATCCGGTCTCGCTCGGCTCGCGCGCCTTTCCCGACGAACTCGACGACCTGGCCCAGGCCATCGACAACATGCGCCTCAATCTCGAGGACCTCGTCGCGCACATCCGCAAGACGGCCAACGACGTAGCCGACGCCTCCGAAAAACTTTCGGGCGACGCCGAGAACGTCGACCACAAGACCGAGGCGATTGCCTCGACCATGGCCCGCATGTCGAACGCTTCAGAGCAGCAGCGCCAGCTCGTGACGCGCGTCGTTTCGGCCATGAGCGAAGTAACCGCCATTCTGCAGGATACCGCCGCCCGGGCGCGCGACGCCGCCGACGCCGCCGTCAAGACGAATGAGACGGCCAAGGCCGGGGGCCGGGTCGCCGAGCGGGCCGTCCAGCACATGCAGACGATTTTCGAACAGATGGAGCGCAGCCAGGGCCTGCTTCTCAACTTCAGCGAACGCACGCGCGAGATCAACAAGATCGTCGAGGTCATCAACGGCATCGCGCAGAAGACGAACATTCTCGCCCTGAACGCCACCATCGAAGCCGTGCGCGCCGGTGAAGCGGGCCGCGGATTCGCGGTCGTCGCCGAAGAAGTGCGCAAGCTGGCCGAAAGCACGGCCCACTCGGCCGAAGCGATCATGGATCTGGTGCGGGGCATCGAGGGCGAGAGCGGCCGCGTCATCGAAACCATCAAGCAGAGCAGCTCGAGCATCAACGACAGCCGCGACTCGATTCACGACATCGGCGAGAACCTGACTTCCATCATCGCGCTCGCCAACGAAACCGTCGCCAAAGTCAACGAGATTCATCGCGCCAACCAGAGCCAGGTGCGGCGCGGCGACGAGGTGGCCGGCATGATGAACGAGATTGCCAAGGTCACCAGCGACAACAACGAAGCGACTCGATCAGTTACGCAGGCCGCCGCAGAGCAGGCCAGCGTCACGGCCGGCATGTCGCGCCAGGCCGACGAGCTGGCGAGTCTGGCCGAGAGCCTGCGCACGATTGTCGATCGCTTCAAGCTGAGCCGGACCCGTGTCTGAGCTGGCCATCGTCTTCGAGATCGGCGAGACCGCCTGCGCGCTCCCGGCGGGCGTCATGCGTGAGATTCTCGAAGACGCCTACGTGGCGCCGACCCCGATGGCCCCCGCGTCCATCGAGGGGGTGGTCAACCGGCTGGGGCGGCTGTACGTGGTTTTTGATTTGGGGTCGCTCATCGGAGTTCCGATGAGCACCCGCCAGAAGCTGATCCTGTTCGGTCACGATCGGTTTTCGTTTGCATCCTGGGTCGACGGCGTCGTCGGCGTCGTCGATGCACAGCGGGACCGCCTCGAGACCGAATCGGCGCTTCCGTTTCAGTCCGGAACGCTGCGGTATCGGGAGCGGATCGTGCCGTTTCTCGATCCCGAAGCCCTTTTTCAACGCGTTGACGAGCTAGTCTAAAGGAGTGCTCATGCCTCGGGTTCTGATTGTCGATGATGCGGCCTTCATGCGCAGCATGATCAAGGACATCCTGACGAAGAACGGTTTCGAGGTCGTCGGCGAGGCCGGTAACGGCAACGAGGCGCTGCGGCTCTTCGAAGAGCTGCGCCCCGACCTGGTGACGATGGACATCGTCATGCCGTTGAAGAGCGGCATCGAGGCGACCCGCGAGATCGTCGCCCGCTTTCCCGACGCGCAGATCGTCATCTGCTCGGCGCTCGGCCAGGAGACGCTTGTGATGGAGGCGATGGAAGTGGGCGCGCGCGACTTCATCGTCAAGCCGTTCAAGGAAGAGCAGGTCGTCGAGATCTGCAAGCGCCTGGCGGCCGCCTGAGCCGGCGGGTCAGCATCCGAAGGCGAACCGCGACCCGGGGGCCGCGCGCGCGCAGGCGGAACGGGCGGCATCGGGTACGGCGGAAAGTTGACCGGCGGAACGCGTGGATCTGAAGAAGTATCGAAAACTCTTTCTCGAAGAAGCACGGTCGCACCTCGAGTCGCTCGACCGCGAGATCGTGCAGCTCGAGTCGTCGGGCGGCCGTGAGCTGCTCGACTCCATCTTCCGCCATGCCCACTCGATCAAGGGCATGGCCGCCTCGATGGGTTTCGAGCCGATCGTCGAGCTCGCCCACGCCCTCGAAGACCTCATGGACGGGGTCCGCACCGGAGGGCAGACCGCCGGCTCACCGATCATCGACCTTCTCCTCGAGGGAAAGGACGCGCTGACCGAACTCGTCGGCGCCGTGGAACGGGAAGAAACCTTATCTTCCGAGCCGGCGCTCGTCGCGCGCCTGCGGGGGCAGAAACCTCCCGAGCCGCCGGCCGCGGAGCCGGAGGCGCCGTCTTCACAGGCCGCACCGGCGGCCGTGCCCCCTTTGGCAACGGCCGGTGGGACATGGATCGTACTCAAGGTTGACCCGGCGGCCGCCTTGGGCGCCGCCCGCGCGTTTCAGGCCGCGCGCCTGCTCGAGAACCTCGCCGACGCCTTTGACCCGCCGGTGGCCGATCTCCGGGGCGGAAAGTTTTCGGGTTCGCTGCGGGTGCACCTGCGCGAGGCGCCGGCCGACGAACTGCTCACGCGCCTGGCCAAGCTGCCCGACATCGTTTCCGTCGAAGCCGAGACCCCCGGGACCGCGCCCGAGCCCGAGGCCGTCCGCGAGCAACCGGCGAAACCGGCGAAAATCGAAATGCCCTCCCAGATCCGCATCGACACGGCGGTGCTCGACCGCTTCGTCGACATGGTCGGCGAACTCCTGACGGTCAACAACCAGATTCGCGAGGTGAGCCGCTCGCTCTTCTCCGAAGAACTCGTACAGAACGTCGAGGCGCTCGGCCGCATCACGGGCGATCTGTACCAGCAGGTCCTCCAGGCGCGCATGGTCCCCTTCGCCATGCTCTCCGAACGGCTCCCCCGGGTGGTGCGCGATGTGGCTCACCGGCTCGGCAAAGAGGTGCGCCTGAATCTCGAGGGCAACGATGTCGAAATCGACCGTTCCGTCATGGAGCATCTGACCGATCCGCTCCTGCACCTCGTGAGAAACGCCGTCGACCACGGTCTCGAAGCGCCCCAGGGACGCACCACCGCCGGCAAACCGGCCGAGGGCTCCCTGACCGTGCGCGCCCGCCGCTCGGAAGGTTCCGTCGTCATTGAAGTCGACGACGACGGCGCCGGCATCGCGACCGAAAAGGTGCTCGCGCGCGCTGTGGAACGACGGCTGGTCAAGGACGGCGAGGCCGAGCGCATGAGCGAGAACGAGATCCAGGAACTCCTTTTCCGCCCGGGGTTCTCGACCGCCGACAAAGTGTCGGATGTTTCAGGTCGCGGCGTGGGCCTCGACGTCGTCAAGAACGCCATCGAGGGGGTCGGCGGCGAAATCCAGATCCGCTCGAGCGCCGGCGCTGGCACGACGTTCCGCCTGCGGGTTCCCGCCCAGGTGGCCATTCTCCCGGTCTTTCTCGTGCGCGCCGGCGAACAGAGCTTCGCGCTCCCGATCGCCAAGGTCACGCGCGCCCGCTGGATCCGCCTGCAGGACGTGCAGGAAATCGGCGGCCGCCAGGCCGTACTTCTCGACGGCGCCGTGGTACCCTACTACAATCTGGCGCGCCTGCTCGGCATCCAGGAGAGCTTCTTCGAAACCGAAGAGCTTCTGGCACTCGAGTTCGAGCGCGATGCGAACCGCGCGCTCATCGGCGTCGAAGCGTTTCTCGAAGAACGCGATGTGTATCTGAAGTCCGCCCCGCGGCCGCTCGACCGGCTGCGCGGCCTGCTCGGGGTCACGCTCGTCCGGGGCGTTCCCGTTTACGTACTCGATCCCGGCATGATGGTGTGGCATGTTTGACGAACGACAACTGGACGCGCTGAAAGAACTCTGCAACATCGCTTCGGGAAGCGCCGCCACGGTGCTCTCGCCGTTTCTGCGTCAGGACATCCGCATCGAGGTGCCCCGCGTGGTACCCGGCGAAGATGCCGTACGCTTTCTCGAGGCGACCGAGTCGTGGGCGAGCATTCAGCATGCCGTCGGCGGCAAGGTCGGCGGCCGCCTCGTGGTGCTCGTGCGCAGCGCCGATCTGGGCCAGGTGCTCGAACCGCTGCTCGGCCGCCCCGTTGCGCGCTGGCACGAAGACGAAGCCGCCTGTTCGGCCGTCCGCGAGATCTCGAACATCCTCACCAGCTACTTTCTTTCGGTCATGGGCCAGTTCTTCGGCCAGGTGCTCGTACCCGGCGTCCCCGAGCTGTCGGTAACGGTAGACCCGGCCCTGCTCAACCAGGTGCACGAGAACGAGGCAATCCTGATCGAAACCCGGTTCCACAATCGCGGCAACGAAACCCTCTGGTACCTGCTGCTGCTTCCCGAGCGGGGCAGCATGCACACCGCGCTCGACCAGCTCCTTCGAAAGGCCTGATGGAACGCAGCGCCCTGCAGGAGTTGCTCGAAGAGGTCGCTTCAGGCCGCACCGATGTGACGAGCGCCGTTGAGCGCCTGCGCCTGCTCCCCGAGGCCTGTCTCGACTACGCCACGCTCGACCGCCACCGCGTCCTGCGGCAGGGGCACGTCGAGGTCGTGCTGGGCGAGCGCAAGACGGCGGCCCAGATCGCCGGCATCGTCGAAGAGCTTGCCAGGCACGACCGCCCGGTGCTCGTGACCCGGGTCGACGCCGAAAAAGCCGCCGCGGTCGCGGGCGAGATTCCCGTTTCGCTGCATCCCGAAGCGCGTGCGTTGACGCTGCACCTCGACAAGGTGCGCCCCATCGACGGGGCGAGCGTCGCCATCGTCACCGCCGGCACGAGCGATTTTTCCGTCGCAGCCGAGGCCGAGATCACGGCCCGGGTGCTCGGTCTTGAACCGGTGCGCTACAACGACGTTGGAGTCGCCGGTCTGCACCGCATGCTGTCGAGGATCGAGGCGATCGCCCAGGCGCGCGTCGTCATCGTGGTCGCGGGCATGGAGGGGGCCCTCCCTTCGGTAATCGGCGGCATGCTCGACCGGCCGATCATCGCCGTGCCCACGAGCGTCGGCTACGGCGCGGGCGCGGGCGGGCAGGCTGCCCTGCTCGGCATGCTGAACTCCTGCGCCTCGGGGCTCACGGTCGTCAACATCGACAACGGGTTCGGCGCCGCCTACGCCGCCTACCGCATTCTTCACCGCTCCTGAACACCATGGATCTGCTCTTCGAAGCCTTCTCGGGAATCGCCGGCGACATGACGGTCGCGGCATTGCTGGACCTCGGCGTCGACCGGGCGCAGTGGGAGGCCGAGCTGCGCAAGCTCGCGCTCGAAGAGGCGTGGCAGGCCGAACTCACGCGCACGCAGCGGCACCGGATCGAGGGTAACCATATCCGCTTCACCGTCGACGGCCGCTCCATCGACATGCCGCTCGAACCCGAACACCCGCATGCACACGGCCATGGACACGATCACGATCATGGCCACGCTCACGACCACGACCACGGACACGAACACGGACACGGACACGAACACGGACACGAACACGAACACGAGCACGAACACGAACACGATCACACGCACCGCGCCTGGCGCGACATCCGGCGTCTGATCGAGGATTCGGACCTGCGGCCGCGGGCGCGCGACTTCGCCCTACGGATCTTCGGGCGCATCGCCGCCGCCGAAGCGAAGCTGCACGGTGTTTCGGTCGATGAAGTCCACTTCCACGAAGTGGGCGGCCTGGATGCCATCCTCGACGTGTGCGGAACGGCGGTCGCCCTCGATCTGCTCGATGTGGAGCGGATCTACTGCCAGCCGTTGCCCGTCGGCACCGGCGCCGTGCGCGCGGCCCACGGCGTCATGCCGCTGCCGGCGCCGGCGACCGCCGAGATCCTGCAGGATTTTCCGCTTCGGCGCGTGGATCTCGATTTCGAGCTCGTCACCCCGACGGGCGCCGGGATCGTCGCGGCCCTCGCCTCTCCCGAAGTTCCGCCGCGCTATCGGATCCGCCGCATCGGATACGGATGCGGAACCCGGGATGACCGGCGGATCGCCAATGTCCTGCGGATCTTCGCCATCGAGGCGGCAGAGCCGCCGTCCGGCGGGCAGGAAGTCGTCACGGTCTTGGAAACGACGATCGACGATTCGACCGGCGAGTGGGTGGCCGACCTGGCCGAGAAATTGCGCGCCGCGGGGGCTCTCGACGTCTGGAGCACGGCGGTGCAGATGAAGAAGGGGCGCGCGGGGGTCACGCTCAGCGTGCTCGCCGCGTCGTCCGACGCCGGGCGCATGGCCGAGCTGTGCTTTCTGCACTCGACGACCATCGGCGTCCGCATGCGCACCGAATCGCGCATCGTGCTCGCGCGGCGCGCGGCCGCCGTCGAAACGCCGTGGGGCGCGGTTCAGGTCAAGGTCGTGACGCTGCCCGACGGCCGCGAAAGGGCCACCCCCGAGCACGACAGCTGCGCGGCAGTGGCGGCGCGGTCGGGCATTCCCCTGGTCGACGTCTACCGGGCCGCTGCCGCAGCCCCGGTGCCGAAGGACGGCTGATCAGCGCTTGCGGACGGCGACCACCTCGCCGATGGCCTCGCCGAGCTTCACGACCTGATCGGTCTGAAAGCGATCGAGTTTCACCCGCCCCTTTTCGAAGAGAAGAATGACGGTCGAGCCGAACTCGAAGCGGCCGATCTCGTCTCCCTTCGCCAGGCGGCGCGGAAAATCGATATCCTTGCTGTAGGGGCGCCCGCCGGCGACGTTCGTCGTGAAGTCGCCGTAGACGACCCGCACGCTGCCGACGATGGTCGCGCCGACCTTGACGAGGCCGACCAGCCCCGCCGAGGTTTCCAGATAGGTGATCAGGCGTTCGTTGCGGGCGAACAGATTGGAAACATTCCGCACGGCGAAAGGGTTTACGGGGAACAGTGCCCCCGGCACGTAGGTCGCCGAAACGATGCGCCCCCCGAGCGGAACGTGAATGCGGTGATAATCCTGCGGGCTCAGGTAGATGGTGACGAACTCCCCGTCGAGGTAACGCTCGGCGGCTTCGCGATCGCCGCCGACGAGATCGAGAAGGGAGTATTCCCTCCCCTTCACCTGCCAGAGACGCCCGCGGGTGATCTTGCCGGAGGCGCTCACGCGGCCGTCGACCGGGCTGACGACGACGCCGGCGCCGGGCGCGATGGGACGCAGCCCCTGTTTGAGCCGGCGCGTAAAGAACTCCACGAGCGTCTGGTACTGCTCGAGGGGCTTCTCGGCCTGATCGAGGTCGATCTTGAAATGGTTCGCGTACCAGGGAATGGCCACGCGGCTCGCCGGCGAGCGGGCCAGCCGGCCCACGGTCCGTGAAAGCGCCCGCTGCGGAAGTACGTTCAGCGCGAGCAGTTGCAGAGAATCTTTGAACATGCCATGCTCTGGGAAATAAAGGTCACAGTATAACACGCGAGGGACCGATGACCGAAGAACTGCGGCTGCGCATTCAGGCTGCGCGTGAGAAGACCTTCATGCTGTACGAGGGAAAACAGGTTGCCCACCGCAGCTGCGGGATTGCCCTCGCCGAGACCTTCAACCGCGCCACCCCCGCCTATCAGTCGCTGCGGCGCGGCGGCATCACGGGCTGCGGCGAATGCGGCGCCGTGAAGGCGGGCGAGCTGATTCTCGGCGAGATTCTCGGCGATCCCGATCCGGCCGGCCCGGTGACCGACGAGCTGCGCTCGGCCATGCAGCTTTTTCAGCGGCGCATCACCGAGCGGGTCGATCGCGGCGACAGCCCCGACCTCGTCTGCAACCACCTTACCGCGCAGCACGGCGATTTTCTTGGCGAGCGGCGCAAGGCGTTCTGTACGAACCTGGCGGCCATCGTGTCCGAGACCGTGGCCGAGGTGCTCGCCGAGTGCGACCGCCTTCCCGAGATTACGCCCATCCCGCGCGCAGACGCCGACGGCGGCTCCCGCTGAACCCGCCGGGATTTACTCTTGCCGGCACGTGCGGGCAAGGGCCATGCTGACGAGGCATGGAAAAACCCAAGGCACATTCCGAATCCAGCCCCGCCCCATCTCCTTCCACAGAACCGGCGGAACTCGAGAAGCGGCGGCTGTCGAACAGCGACGCCGAAGAGCCCCAGGAACATCCAACGGATCCGTGCGACTGGCCCGACCGGATCGCGCGCGCCGAAGACCGCGGCCTGGATTGAGTGACGAGTGACGAGTCGGGCAATTGACAATTTTCGATTGACGATTGACGCTTGCGGTCCGGGAAGCACCTGAAGTGCATGGCCCTCGTTTCTTTGGCGCTTGGCGCTCGGCGCTCTTCCCCCCGGCCTCGCTTCTCAGGAATCAGAACTCAAGAATCAGGAATCGCCCCCGGCGTATTGGGCATTCTCACGGGCACGCGCTACAATAGCGCTCGTGGCCAAACCCAAAATCGTATTCGTGTGCCAGCAGTGCGGCCAGACCTCGCCCCGCTGGGTCGGCCGCTGCAGCGCCTGCGGCGAGTGGAACTCGTACGTCGAAGAGGCGCAGGAGAAGCGCGCCGTGCAGTCGGCCGCTTCGGGCGCCCGCGCCGTGCCGCTCCCCGAGATCGAGCCGCCGCGCGGGGAGCGCTATCACACCGGCATCCCCGAACTCGACCGCGTGCTCGGCGGGGGCGTCGTGCAGGGCTCGGTCACGCTCATCGGCGGTGATCCGGGCATCGGCAAGTCGACCCTGCTCATGCAGGCCCTGAACGGTCTCGCCGCGTCGGGCGCCGCCCTGTACGTCACCGGCGAAGAATCGCCGCAACAGGTGAAGCTGCGCGCGACCCGCCTCGGCACCCTGCACCCGGGCATCGACGTGCTCTCTGAAACCGCGCTCGACACCGTGCTCGGCGTGCTGGCAGACCGCAAGCCCGTGTTTGCGTGCATCGATTCCATCCAGACGCTCTATTCTGCCGACCTGCCGAGCGCGCCCGGATCGGTCGGTCAGATTCGCGAAGTGGCCGCGCGCCTCGTCGACTACGCCAAGCGCAATGACTGCGCGCTGTTTCTCATCGGCCACGTGACGAAAGACGGCTCGCTGGCCGGCCCGCGGGTGCTCGAGCACATCGTCGACACCGTGCTCTACTTCGAGGGTGAACGCGGCCACCCCTTCCGCATCCTGCGCGCCTTCAAGAACCGCTTCGGGTCGACGAATGAAATCGGTGTCTTCGAAATGAAGGAGACCGGGCTGCGACAGGTCGAGAATCCGAGCGAGATGTTTCTCGCCGAGCGCCCCGTCGGCGCCGCCGGATCGGTGGTCGTGCCCAGTCTCGAGGGAACGCGCCCGATTCTCGTCGAAGTGCAGGCCCTCGTGAGCGCGAGCGCCTACGGCAATGCCCGGCGCACCGCCATGGGATTCGACGTGAACCGCGTGAACCTGCTCACCGCCGTACTCGAGAAGAAAGCGGGCCTGCACCTCGCCGGGCAGGACATCTTCGTCAACGTCGCCGGCGGCGTGCGCCTGGTGGAGCCGGCCGCCGATCTGGCCGTCGCGCTGGCCATCGTCTCCTCCTTTCGCGAAGAGCCCGTCGATGCGCACACCGTCGTCCTCGGCGAGCTGGGGCTCACCGGCGAGGTGCGGGGGGTCTCGCAGCTCGAACAGCGGCTGCACGAGGCGCACAAACTCGGGTTCCGCGGCGCCGTGGTTCCCGAAGTCAATCTGCGCCGGCTTGAACGCAACGCGCCGCTCGCCTGCATC
The DNA here is from genome assembly GCA_041690355.1 of bacterium. Classification (GTDB taxonomy): domain Bacteria; phylum J088; class JAWLBW01; order JAWLBW01; family JAWLBW01; genus JAWLHK01. Next base: position 178,059 of record JAWLHK010000007.1, read on the forward strand.
GGCGTCGACAGCGTCGAAGCGCTTCTCGAAGCCTACCCGCGCGGTGAACGCCGCGCCCCGCTGCTGCCCGACCAGAATCGAATCGGTTGACGCTCTCTGACCGGGGGCATATACTGTACGTGCCCTGCCTTCACGGCACGATTATCATGCGCTTCGGGATTCTCAGTGACACCCATGGGAACATCGACGGCCTACAGAAGGCAGTCGAATTCCTGCGCGAAGAACTCAAGGCCAAGCGCATCTTTCATCTCGGCCACGAGTTTGACGACGTCGACGAACTGATCGCCCGCAAGCGCGCCGCGAAACACGAGCCCGGCGAGGCGACAGACTTTTTTTCGGATCTGGCCGAAGCCCTGACGACGACGCTCGATCTGGCCACCCGCACGGTGCTCAAGGCCGAGAGCGACGAGCTGAGCATGCTGCGCCGGCTCATGATCCGCGTGCCGGGCGAAGGCGACCGCGCCTACACCGACGGCGCGCACGCCCACATCGATTACGAGATGCTCGGCGACCGCATCATCACCCTGGTGCACAACGTCAAGGAACTGAAGAAAGAAGACCTGGCCACGGCGCACATCGTCTTTTACGGCGGGTCGCATCTTTACCAGGTCGACAGGGTCGGGCACCGGTGGTTCATCAACCCCGGTCATCTCATGAAGGCGACCGACAAAGGGCGTGAGCCGACGTTCGGCTTTCTCGACGCCGACAACGAGACGCCCGTGTTTCGCATCTACGACCTGAACCTGCAGGTCAGGCTCGAAAAAGAGCTCGTGCTCGACAAGAAGAACAAGTTCTCGGTCAGCTGATCGTCCGCAGCCGCTCGAGAATGGCGGCGTACTCGGCGCGCACTTCGCCCGGCATGCGGAACTTCGCGGCCCACCGCCCCCAGAAACTGCCCGCTTCCCACTCGCCGACCAGATCGACCTCTGTGCCGTTCTCGCGCGGCTGCAGGGTGACGACGGTGCGGCGCTCGCGCAGCCCCTTGCGCGGGCGATCGCCTTCGCGCTCTTCGACGACCTTGACGCCGTACTGCCGGTTCTCAACCCAGGTGGTCACCTGCTCGACGGTCATGCGCGCCTCGGGCCCGGCGCCATGGAGCGCCTGGCGCCGCGCCGGGCCGTCCTTGCCGTGCACCCGTTCGGCGCGCGCGTAACCCGGCCGCCAGGCGGAGGTCTGGTCGAGGTCGGTAATCACGGCGAAAATCCGCTCGGCGCCCGCGGGCACCCTGCCCGTCACGCGCACCGAGGACGAGCGCGGCAGCAGCGCGGTCGCCACCAGCGCGAGCACGGCGGCAAAAAGAACGAGATAGACGACGGTTTCCATGGTTCGACCTCCGGAGGAGCAGCAGAGCGCCCATATTGTAGCAGGCTCAGGCGGGGAGCAGGGTCTCGACGACGCTGTCGGCGACAGCCATCCCCTCGACGGTCAGCGCGATCGTTTCGCCCTGACGCCGCACGAGGCCGGCGCGCTCGAGGCCGGCCAGCCGCGAAGCCGCCGGTTCCCGCTCCAGATGCGCAAATTCGCGAATCGAGAGGCCGTCGCTGCGCCGCAGTCCGACATACATCCGCTCGAGAAGCGCCTCGGCTTCGGTAAGATTTTCTTCTCCCTCGCGCGGCAGCCGCCCTTCGGCAAGCGGCGACCGCCAGCGATCGTAGGCGCGCAGGTTCCAGAAGCGGCGCCGCGCCTGCGGGTCGTAGGAGTGGGCCGAGGGGCCGTATCCCCGATAGGCGCCGCCGGTCCAGTAGAGCTCGTTGTGGCGGCTGCGGTGGCCGGGGCGCGCGTAGTTGCTGATCTCGTAGTGTTCGAATCCGCGTTCGGCAAGGCGCGCGTGCAGAGCGAGAAACTGTTCGCGCTCGTCCTGCTCGGGCGCGGCCGAGAAGCGCCCCTGTTTCCGGTCGCGCGCCAGCAGGGTGCCTTCGTAGATCGTCAGTCCATAGGCCGAGATGTGGCGTACGCCCGCTTCGACGAGCCGGTCGGCGTCCTCGAGAAGCTCTTCGCGCCCCAGACAGGGGATGCCGAAGATGAGATCGGCGCTTACCGACTCGAACCCCGCCGCCACGGCCGCGCAGACGGCGCCGAGCGCCTGGCCCGCGTCATGCGTGCGGCCGAGAGTGCGCAGGTGCACATCCCGCAGCGACTGCACGCCGAGGCTCAGCCGGTTGACGCCTGCCGCCCGATAGCCGGCCAGCCCTGCGGCATCTTCGGGATTAGCCTCGAGCGTGACCGTGGCATCGGGCCGGCGGGGCACCGCCCGCAGAATGCGCGCGACCTGCTCGGGCGCCAGCAGGCTCGGCGTTCCGCCCCCGAAATAGACGCTGTCGGCCATCGGCGGCGGATCGAGCGCGATTTCGGCCAGCAGCTCGTCGACGAACCGGTCGACGGGCGGATCACGCCGCACGACGAAGGCGAAGTCGCAGTAGGGACAACGTCGCCGGCAGAAGGGGATGTGCAGGTAGACGCCGAACGGCGTGACAAGCGGGGCGGAGTTCATAGTTCGGCGTTCATGGTGTCGGGAGCGCAAGGCGGACGCAAGTCCCCGCAGGCCCGGGGCGGAGGAAAAACCGGGTCCGCCTGCCACGCTAACCCCTTGAAAGTCCTGCAACGTTTGCGTTGACGACCGACGGCTCGCGTGCTAGACTTAGACTTAGCACTCTCAAAGGCAAAGTGCTAATTTTCGAGACCGGGACGGGCAAGGCCGCAACGACACGGACTTCGGGAGTCTTACGATGGAACCTCTGAACGAACGCCGCAAGCGCATTCTTCAGGCCGTCATTTCCGAATACGTGATGACGGCCGAGCCGGTCGGATCGCGCACGATCAGCAAACGCTACGAAATCGACCTGAGCCCGGCGACCATCCGCAACATCATGAGCGATCTCGAAGAGCTGGGCTACTTCATGCAGCCCCACACCTCGAGCGGGCGCGTGCCGACCGACAAGGCCTTTCGCTTCTACATCGAAGAGATCGCCCACTTCAACCCCCTCGACGCCGACACCCAGCAGTCGCTGCAGAGCCGCGCCGAACACACCGAGCGCGATGTGCGCAGCCTCGTGAGCGAGACCTCGAAGGCGCTGTCGGAATACAGCCAGAGCGTCGGGTTCGGCTTTCTGCCCACGCTGGCGGCCGCCCGTTTCCGCCACATCCAGTTCATCAGTCTCAACCGCCGCCAGGTGCTGGTCGTCTTCGTCTCCGACGCCAACCTGGTGCAGAACCGCGTCGTGAACATCGACCGCGAAGTGCGCCAGGCCGATCTCGAGCGGATGAGCAACTACCTCAACGCCCTCGTCGCCGGCCTCACCCTGAAGGAGGCGCGTGCCCGGATGGTCGAAGAGCTGACCAGCGAACGTCTTCAGTACGACGCCCTGCTGCAGAAGGCGGCCGAACTGGGCGCCGCCGTCATGGGCGAGGGCGAAGACGTCATCATCCGCGGCGAGAGCAACATGCTGCTCGCGCCCGAATTCGGCGAGGTCGACCGCATCCGCACCCTGTTTCGGGCCTTCGAAGAGAAGAACCTCATCGTGCAGCTTCTCGACCGCGCGCTCGCCTCGCCGGGCGTCCACATCTACCTGGGCAACGAGGTCGAAGAGCAGACCCTCGAGAATTGCGCCCTGGTGACCGGCACGTACGGTTCGGGGGGCAAGCTTCTCGGCGCCATCGGGGTCATCGGCCCGATGCGCATGGATTACACGCGCGTCGTTCCCCTTGTGGAGTATACGTCGCGCCTCATCAGCCAGCAGTTGGAAACGTTCAGCACCGACGAGTAGAAAAAGCGCTATGCGGCAAGACAACGATTTCGAAGAAGAGAACCAGGACGAGAACAGCCCCTCCTTCCGCATCGAAGGGGCCGAAGAGGCCATGCAGGAGGCCCTGCGCGCCATCGAAGAGCGCGAGGCCCGCGAGAAGGACGCCCGGAAGAAGGGTTCCGGAAACGACGCCCGCGTCGCAGAGCTCGAGAAGGAGCTCGAGGCCCGGTCGGCCGAGGCCAATGAGTGGAAGGAAAAAGCCCTCCGCACGATGGCCGACTTCGAGAACCTGCGCAAGCGCGCCCTGCGCGAGAAGGAAGAGGCGCGGCACTACGGCGCCGAGAACCTGCTGCGCGATCTGCTCCAGGTCATCGACAACATGGAGCGCGCCGTCGAGGCCGCCGGCGAGGCCGAGCAGATTCGCGAAGGGGTGCGCCTCACGCATGACCAGTTCAAAGGGATCCTGCGCCAGCACGGCGTCGAGGTAATCGAGTCGACGGGCAGCGCATTCGATCCGCACCGGCACGAGGCCGTGGCCCACGTGCCCACCGCCGAGCACGAACCGGGCATGGTCATCCAGGAGCACCGGCGCGGCTACCGCCTTCGCGAGCGCCTGCTGCGCCCGGCCATGGTTTCGGTGGCCAAGGCCCTCGAAGCGCCCAAGACCGAAGAATAGACCCGGTCGCTTGCAATCAGCCCCCCCGCCGATTATGCTAACAGGGCGTCGGCGTCAGGAGAGCATGCGGTATGGCGAAGATTATCGGAATCGACCTCGGAACCACGAACTCGTGTGTAGCCGTCATGGAAAGCGGCGAGGCGACGGTCATCCCCAATACGGAAGGGAGCCGGACGACCCCGTCGATGGTCGCGTTCACCGAGAGCGGCGATCGCCTCGTCGGCCAGATTGCCAAGCGGCAGGCGGTCACGAACGCCAACAGCACGGTGTTCGGGATCAAGCGGCTCATCGGCCGCAAGTTCCGCTCTGAAGAGGTCAAGGGCGACAAGGACAAGCTCCCCTACGATATCGTCGAAGCCGACAACGGCGACGCGCGCGTCAAGATTCAGGGCAAGGTCTACTCGCCGAGCGAAATTTCGGCCATGATCCTGGCTCGCATGAAGGACATCGCGCAGGATTACCTGGGGACCGAAGTCAGCGACGCCGTCATCACCGTTCCCGCCTACTTCAACGACGCCCAGCGCCAGGCCACCAAGGATGCCGGACGCATCGCCGGACTGAACGTTCTGCGCATCGTCAACGAGCCGACGGCGGCCGCCCTCGCCTACGGCATCGATCGCAACAAGGACGGCGCGGCGTCGGAAAAGATCGCCGTCTACGACTTCGGCGGCGGCACGTTCGATATCTCGATTCTTGAGCTGAACGACGGCGTCTTCGAGGTGCTGTCGACCAACGGCGACACCTACCTGGGCGGCGACGACTTCGACCTGGCCATCGTGCTGCACCTGCTCGAAGTCTTTCAGGAGCAGCACGGCGCCGACCTGTCGAGCGACAAGATGGCGCTGCAGCGGCTCAAGGAAGCCGGCGAGCGCGCCAAGATGGAGCTGTCGAGTGCGAAGGAGACCGACATCAGCCTTCCGTTCATCTCGGCCAACGAGTCGGGGCCGCTGCATCTCAATCTGACGCTCACGCGCACCCAGCTCGAAGAGATGACGCGGGATCTCGTGCAGCGCAGCATCGATCCCTGCGTGCGCTCGCTGGCAGACGCGGGCCTCACGGTCAAGGACATCGACCAGGTCATCCTCGTCGGCGGCATGACCCGCATGCCGGCCGTGCGCCATGCCGTAAAGGAATTTTTCGGGAAAGACCCCAACTCCGGCGTAAACCCCGACGAAGTGGTCGCTCTGGGCGCGGCCATTCAGGGCGCGATTCTGACCGGCGAGGTGCAGGACGTGCTGCTGCTCGACGTCACGCCGCTTTCGCTCGGCGTCGAGACGGCCGGCGGGGTCTTCACGGCTATCATCCCCCGCAACACGACGGTCCCCTGCACGAAGAGCCAGATTTTCAGCACGGCCCAGGACAATCAGGACATGGTCAACATCCACATCCTGCAGGGCGAACGCGAAATGGCCGCCGACAACCAGACGCTGGCCCGCTTTCAGCTCGTCGGCATCCCGCCGGCGCCACGCGGCGTGCCCCAGATCGAGGTCACCTTCGACATCGACGCGAACGGTATCGTGCATGTCAGCGCGAAGGACCTCGGGACGGGCAAGGAGCAGCGCATCCGCATCACGGCGACGAGCGGCCTCAGCGAAAACGAAATCCAGCGCATCATTCAGGAAGCCGACGAGCATCGCGACGCCGACCAGCAGCGCCGCCAGATCGTCGAGGCGCGCAACACGGCCGACGGCCTCGTCTACACGACCAGCCGCGCGCTCGAGGAGTACGGCAACCAGGTGTCGGTCGAGGTGCGCGAGCAGATCGACCTGGCGTTGTCCAAGGTGCGCCTGGAGCGCGAGGGGAACGATCTGCCCCGCCTGGAGCAGGCCATCGAGGAACTGCGACAGGCGAGCTTCAAGATCTCCGAAGCGATCTACGGACAGAAGTAGCCGCGAATTTCCGCTATAATGATTCCGATGGAAGGCGACCGTGGGTCGCCTTCCTCGTTTCCGCACCCCGGGGGCCTTGCCGGCGCCCCGGCCTGATTTTTTTCCCCGGACATGAATGCCGGGTCCGGCCGCGCCGGGCCCGCGGGCGTGACCGACCGATCATGACGACGATGAGCAAACGCGATTACTACGAAGTGCTCGGGGTTTCCCGAACCGCGAACGAAGATGAGCTGAAGAAGGCCTTCCGCAAGCTCGCGATTCAGTATCATCCCGACAGAAATCCCGACGACCCGGCGGCCGAAGAGAAGTTCAAGGAGCTCGGCGAGGCCTACGCCGTGCTGAGCGACGCCGAGAAGCGCGCCCGCTACGACCAGTTCGGCCACGCCTTCGAAGGGGCCGGCGGCGGCGGGTTCCAAGGGGGGTTCGAATACGGCAACTTCCAGGATCTCTTCTCGGAGATCTTCGGCGACTTCTTCGGCGGCGGCGGCCAGCGCGGCGGCGCAAGCCGGCGGCACCGCGGGCGCGATCTGCTGGCCGAGGTGACGCTCGATTTCACCGAGGCGGTCTTCGGCACGAAGCAGGAGCTCTCAATCACGAGGGAAGAAGACTGCGACGTCTGCGAGGGTTCGGGCGCGAAGCCGGGCACGCAGCCGGTCACCTGCCCGACCTGCCGCGGCGCGGGCCAGGTGCGCGTCTCCCAGGGATTCTTCATGATGGCCCGCACCTGCCATGCCTGCGGCGGCGCCGGTCAGGTCATTCAGACGCCGTGCGACACCTGCCGGGGCCGCGGCCGCCGCGCCGTCGAGCGCACCGTCAAGATCGACGTGCCCGCCGGGGTCGACGACGGCACCCGTCTGCGCCTGCGCGGCCAGGGCGAGGGGGGCGTTCGCGGGGGCCCGCCGGGTGACCTCTACGTGTCGCTCTCGGTGCGCCCGCACGACATCTTCGAGCGCGACGGCGAAGACCTCCACTGCACGCTGCCGATCAGCTTCGCCCAGGCGGCCCTGGGAGACGAAGTGCGCGTGCCGACGCTCGAAGGTGACGGCCTGGAGCTGCGGATACCGGAGGGGACCCAGACGGGGTCGGCCTTCCACTTCCGCGGGCGGGGCGTGCCGCGCATCAGCACCGGCGCCCGCGGCGACCTGATCGTGACCGTGCAGGTCGAGACGCCGACCCGCCTGACCGAGCGCCAGCGTGAGGCCCTGCGCACGTTCGCCGAAGAAAACGGCGAAGACATCCACCCGCAGCGCAAGAGCTTCTTCGAGAAAGCGAAGGAACTCATCACCGAAAGCGTCGCGCCCGAACCAAAGGCCAAGCCGAAGCCGAAGAAAAAGAAGTAGCCGGATTCCGGGAAAACAGAAAGGGGGGAACTTCCGAAGAAGTTCCCCCCGAGTACCCCTCAGAGAGAAAACCTGACCGTCCTTACATGTCTTCGAGCGCCATGCGCGGCTCGGGCGGCAGCCCGGCCGCCTGACGCAGCATCTCGATGTGGATGTTCTCTTCATCCGCCAGATCGAGCAGGATGGTGCGCAGCTTCTTGCCCCGCGCCTCCTGACGCTGCTTGAGATAGAAGTCCCGATTTTCAACTTCGCGCGTCAGCACGAAATCGAGCACCGTCCGGTTGTCGTCGGGCAGCTTCGACAGCTGCACCTCGACCGCCATTTCGGCCATCTGCCGGTCACCATCGAGGCGCTGCTGATCTTCGGCCGCCTCGGGGAGCTTGTCGTACCAGTCGCGGAAATACTCCAGCTGATATTCCTCTTCGCGCGCGATGCGGCGGAAGAGCGACGAGACCGGGCCGTGCGTCTTCTGCGCGGCGAGCCGCAGCATCGAGATCGCCTGGTACTCGTGCTGCAGGGAACGGTGCAGAATCTCGGCGACCGTCGCCTTGGTCCGCCGGCGACGCCGCCGGGGGGTGCGCATCCCGTAACCCGCTTCGTTGCGATGTGTATCCAGCGCCGTCTGCATATTATCCTCCTGCCCGTTTCCTTTTTCTGAAATTCTGTTTCGGTCTGCCAATACTCAAAGCAAGAACAATGCCAACCCCTGAACTGGACCGTTCCGGTCGGCCATCCCCGTTTTCTCCCGGGCAGAAGAGCGCCCGGAAGTGTGCCAAGCCCCATCGGTCGTCGCAATCTGCATCGATTGCCTCAATTAGTACCAATTCAGTGCTAATTACTATATCACGGCTCGCCTTCCAGGGTCAACCCCCTATCCGACCATAGTCGCCCTTTGAGCGTTTCAAGAATCAGGGAGGCCGCTTTTCCCCCTGGGGCGCTCCGCCGTCCCGATTCTCCCGGAAAAAAAGAAGAGGGCCGGCCCTGCGGCCGCCCCTCTCGGAGTTCGGGAAGATGCTCGCGGGCTCAGAGGCCCATCTTCTTGGCGATGATGACCTTCATGATCTCGTTCGTGCCGGCGAAGATGCTCTGCACGCGGGCGTCGAGGTAGGCCTTCGCGATTGGATACTCGAGCATGTACCCGTAACCGCCGAAGAGCTGCAGGCAGCGGTTGACGACCTCGTTGAGCATGTCCGACGCCCACCACTTGCTCATGCAGGTCTCGGTGAGCACGTCCTTGCCCTCACAATGATCGTGCACGAGCCGATCGACGAAGTGGCGGGTGATCTCGACCTGGGTCGCCATCTCGGCCAGCTCGAACTGCGTGTTCTGGAACTTGCTGATCGGCTTGCCGAAGGCCTTGCGCTCCTGGCAGTACTTGATCGTCTGCTCGAGGGCAGACTCGGCGCCGGCCACGCACCCGATGGCGACCACCAGACGCTCCTGCTGCAGCTTCTGCATGAGGTAGAAGAAGCCGGCCCCCTCGTCGCCGAGCATGTTGCTCGCGGGCACGCGGCAGTCTTCGAAGTGCATCTCCGACGTGTCCTGGGCGTGCATGCCGATCTTCTTGAGGCGCTTGCCGCGCGTGAAGCCGGCGCGATCGGCTTCGACGAGAAAGAGGCTCACCCCGGCGTGGGTCTGGGTGGGGTCGGTCTTGGCGGCGACGATGACGAGGTCGCAGATCTGGCCGTTCGAGATGAACGTCTTCGAGCCGTTCAGTACATAGTCGTCGCCGTCCTTGATGGCCGTCGTCTTGATGGCCGCCAGGTCGCTGCCCGTGTCCGGCTCGGTCATGGCGATGGCGAGAATGCACTCGCCGCTCACGGCCTTGGGAAGCCACTTCTTCTTCTGCTCTTCGCTGCCGAATGACGAGATGTACGGGGCCACGACGTCGCTGTGGAGCGTGAAGGCCAGGCCGCTCGCTCCGACGCGCGCCACCTCTTCGGTCACAATCGTGTTGTAGCGAAAATCGGCCCCCATGCCGCCGTATTCCTCTGAAACGTCGGGGCAGAGAAAGCCCAGCTCGCCGCCGCGGCGCCAGATCTCCTTGGGCACCTGGCCGGCTTCTTCCCACTGCTCGTGGAAGGGGACGATTTCTTTCTCGAGCCACTTGCGGATCTGATCGCGGAACAGATCGTGATCTTTGCTGAAAAGGGTACGCTCCATAATTGTGCTGACTCCGGGGGTAACGCGGTTTCGAATCAGGGTAGCCGGGGCCGTGCCGCAGTGCAAACCGATCGGTAGGCAGCCGCCGGGCCGGTCATGGCTCGCCGCACCCGGAACCGGAACGAAAAATCGCCGACCCGGGCGGGGCGGCGATGTGTGATTTTCTCAACGTAACCTTGCTTGTCTCGTTCAGCTTTCGTCGGGGAGCGCCCCGCGGCCCGTAAGCGCGGTCTCGCCGGCCGGATCGGCAGCCGCCCCCGTGCGTTCGATCGTGACGAAGATGTGATCGAAGCGGCTCAGCGGAAGCGCATCCCGCGCATCCGTCGGTTCGTCTTCACGGCGGATTCCCTCGTCATCGACGCGGTACACGGCGCCCGGATCGCCCTGCGCGTTCACGACCGCCTCGTCGTCGACGGCGATTTCGAAGAGCCCGTTGGGCGCAGCGAGCCGGCCCAGCGAGAGAAAGCGCCAGCGCCCCTGCTCCTGCTCGCCGGCGAGCCAGATGTGGTACTCCTCGCCCGGGGCCGGCGCCGGCAGGCCGGTCGTGCGCAGCAGAAGACGCGTACCGCCGTCGTCTCCCGTAGTGACACTGAGGCGCCCCGCGGCGTCTTCGACGTCAAAGGGAACCGTCATGCCCGCGAGCGGGGCCGCGCAGGGGCTCAGGCGGAACCACGTCTGCTCTCCCTGCGTGCCGTCGGGCACGGGGACGGGATCTTCACTGACGTCGTCGCCGTCTTCGCCATCGTCGTCACCGTTGTCTCCGTCATCCGCCCTGTCGTCGTCAGAGACGTCGTCGCCGCCTCCGGCCGGGGGCGGGCCGCCGCCGTTGCCGGTCGAGAAGGCGCCGTCGCCGCCGCACTCAGCCCGGGCCCCGAAGACGAAGTCCATGCGATCACCTTCGTGGCTGCCGAAGGCGACAACCGCCTTTTCACCGTTGGGGATCGTCTGCGTCACCGCCAGATCGGCCCACCAGAGATCGTCTTCGTAGTAGGCGTTGCGCGTCACCTGCATGTACTGCCCGCCTTCGACCACGGTCGCGGTCGGCGTGCCGTCGACCAGGCGCGGATTCGTCTGCAGCCGGACCGTATTGCCGCCGCAGGTGTAGCTGTAAATCGTGAGCCGCTGCGGCGCCGGCTGCTCCATGGCCGGGACGCCGCAGCCGCCGCCGGGGGAGATGTTCACCCAGATGCGGCGGAAGAAGGCGACCGGATCGTTGGGGTTCGGATTGTCGGTCTGGACGATGAGGGCGATCCGGACGTTGCGCTGCGCCGACGCGAATGCGGGGAGCAGATCGACAGTGAAGCGCACCGGAACGGTTTCACCGATCCCGACGTCGTTGCCCATCGGCTCGATGTGATGGCCCCCCGCGTACTCGTGCCCGAAGTAGTAGAGCACCGTGAACCAGAGGTTCTCGCCCACCGTGTGCCCCGAGGCGTTGTGCACGGCCAGGTTCAGCGTGTGCGTGCCCGGACACAGGCTCACGTTGACTTCATCCTGCGTCCAGTCGAGGTTCAGGTCCGAGACCCCGCCGTCGTGATCGGCCGGCAGCACCCCGACGGTGTCGAGTCGCGAGGCGAGATCGGCGGCGGCGCACAGGTCTCCTTGCGGCACAACGTTCTCGGCCACCTCGTCATCGCTCTCTCCGCAGGCGCCAAGCATCGCCATCGCCGTCAGTGCGGAGCCCGCGAACAGCGGGCGTAGATTTTTCAAGCGCATCGTTACCCTCCGCCAGGTCGGGCGCTCGACGCGGGCTGCGCCGCCGTCTCCGACTTCGTTCAGTGCCACCGTATCATTGCGTGCCCGGCTGACTGAACGACGGGGGCCCGCGCCGTCACGACTCCACGGCGAGGGGCGTCAAGCCCCCGAAGCCGACCCGGCGAGCCCGCGCTTGCACGTACGGCCGCGACCTGCATTGCCATGCCGCCCGATGCGCAGTACTGTGTGGGCATGGAGTGGAACGTTGAAACGGCGACGCTGAAGGTCGCCATCCGGACCGAGGGGGCCCTCGCTTTTCTGGGGCACGACCGCAGCTTCACCGTGCCGGTGACCGTACGCCTGTCGGGCGGGCCCGACGAGGTGAGCGTCGATCTCGAAGGCAATCTGACGAAGGTCGAGCTGGAGGGTGACGTGTCGGAGAAGGATCGCAAAGAGATCCTGGCGCGCACCCACAAGGACGTGCTGGAGACACGCCGCTACCCGACATGCCGGTTCACCGGGATTCTGCGTCTGGCCGAATCAACCCTGCGCGGGCGGCTGCAGCTGCATGGCCGCGAGACGGCCCTCGATCTGCCGGTGCGGCTCGGCGAGCAGGCGGGCGCCCGGACAGGCGAAGGGGAGATCGAGCTGGATCTCCAGGCGTTCGGCATCAAGCCGTTCAAGGCGCTGCTCGGTCAGCTGCGCGTGAAGAGCGACGTGCAGGTCGGTTACCGGGTCGTGGCCCGGCCGGCCTGAGCGCCGGCCCCGGGGTCAGCGGAAAATCGAGACCGTAATCACGGGATACCACTGGATCAGATCCCCTTCGCGCCGCCAGGGCTCGAAGTCGCTGATCGTCCCCTGCGCGTAGAACTCGGGGGGAACCTCGCGCATGTTCAGGCTGTTCGGGATGCGCACGATGACGTTGACGTCGCCCTGTTCACCGATGCGGGTCGTCGCGATCATGTCCCTGTAGGATTTCGTGTCGCGCACGACGTCGCCCGGCTTGGCCTGGATGGCCACCGACTTTCCGAGCACCTCGTCCATGGCCGACCGATCGCCCGACCGCGCGGCCCGCACGGCCCGCTCGGCGACGTCGTCGGCGGGCGGGACGGCCGCGTCTTTCGGCGTTTCGGCCTCGGGCGCGGCTTGCGGCGCGGCTGCGGGCGGTTTTGACTGCCGGTCCTGCGCAGGGGCTTCCTGCGCTGCAAGGGGCGCCGCCCAAACGAAGGCGAGCACCAGTACAAATCCGGATCGAATCAAGGCATTACGCATGTCATCCCCTCCTCCGAGGCACTTCTGCCCCGCGCGGTCCGTTCATGGTCTACCGGTACGGGGAGGACGTCAAGCGGAAATGGTCCCCGGTTCGCCCCCGGCCCGAAGAGCGCACTTCCGTATCTCGGGGAAAGAAAACGGCCGGGCGAACCCGGCCGTTTCCGCTTCGATTTCCGCCGGACGTCAGGGAACGTCCTTGAGTCCCGGCTTCGGCGACCCGACGAGGCAGGCCATGTTGCCGTGCGGATGCTTGTTCTCGTACATGAGCTGGTGGGCGTCGGCAATGCCTTCGAACGTGAACGTCTTCGACAGGCAGGGATCGACCTTGCCGGCGATGACGAGGTCGTTCAGCGCCTTGCACTGCGCGTCGTTCGCGAAGTGCGACCCCTGGAAGCGCTTCTGGCGCATCCACAGGTAGCGCAGGTCGATGGTCGCGTTGTAGCCGGTCGTGCCGGCGCAGATAACGACCATGCCGCCGTTGTCGGCCACGAAGGTCGAGGTCGGCACCGTCGTCTCGCCCGGATGCTCGAAAACGATGCGCGGGTTGCGTTTTTCGCCGAGAGCGTCCCAGATGGCCTTGCCGAAGGCACGGGCCCCCTTGAGCCACGTGTTGTAGGCTTCGGTATCCTTCCAGTGCGGGAGCATGCCCCAGTGGTCGAAATCCTTGCGGTTGATGACCCCGACGGCGCCGAGGTTCTTGCAGTAGTCGATCTTGTCTTCGCTCGACACCACCGCGATGGCCTTGCCCCCCATGGCCTTGACGATCTGGATGGCCTGGGTGCCGAGGCCGCCGGCGCCGCCCCAGATGAGCACGACGTCGTCTTTTTCGACCGTGTGCGGCGCCCAGCCCATGAGCATGCGGTAGGCCGTCGCGCCCACGAGCATATAGGCGGCGGCTTCTTCCCACGTCAGGTGCGCGGGCTTCGGGAGCAGCTGATGATCCTGAACCTTGGTGAACTGCGCGAAGCTGCCGAAGTTCGTCTCGTAGCCCCAGATCTTGTTCGAGGCGGCCAGAATCGGATCCTTGCCGGCCTTGACCCAGGGGTCGTTACGATCCCACGAGCCGCAATGGGCGACGACGTGGTCGCCGACCTTGACGTTCTTCACGTCGGCGCCGACGGCGTAGACGATGCCCGAGGCGTCGCTGCCGCCGATGTGGAACGGATACGGATCGCCGGCCTTCATGCGCGCGCCGATGACGTCGACGGGAATGCCGAGCGCGGCCCAGACGTTGTTGTAGTTGACCCCCGCGGCCATGACGTAAACGAGCACTTCATCCGGGGCCAGCGTCGGCGTTTCGATCTGTTCGACCTGAAAGGCCTTCGTGGGTATGCCGAAGCGATCCTGGCGGATCACCTGGGCGTACATCTTCTTCGGCACGGTACCGATGGGCGGCATTTCGCCGATTTCGTAAATTTCCTTCACGGCAGTCGACATGCTTGGTTTCCCTATACTATGCGGATGATCGCTTCGATGCCGGTCGCCCGGCAGACAAAACGTTTATTATACATGTCGCCGGGGGCGCTGGCCACGCAGAGAGCGCCTTCGATTTTGTGCTTCGGGGGCGGCTTTGCTACCTTGTCTGCGTGCTGCACCTGCTGACCCCCTCCCGCATCGACTGGCTTCCCGTCGCGCTGGCCGATCTGTCCACGCTGCTGCTCGATCACGCCCATTGCGAGATGAAGGCGGCCGCCAGCGCGCGCAGTTTCGCCGCCCGCTATCCCGAGTCGGCCGGGTTCGTCGCCGATATGCAGGCCCTCGAGGCCGAAGAGCAGGGGCATTACGACGCCGTGCGCGCGATCATGGATGAACGCGGGATCGCCTGGCGCCCCGCCGACAAGGACGCCTACGTCGTGCACCTGCTGAAGGAAGTCCGTTCGGTGCCGGCCCTGCGCCGTCTCGATCGGCTGCTCATCGCCGCCATCATCGAAGCCCGCTCCTGCGAACGCCTCGGCATGCTCTCCGAGACCCTGGAGGATGCGGAACTGCGCCGGTTCTACCGGGAACTCTTCGAGGCCGAAGCCCGCCACCACGGTCTGTTCCTGGAGTGGGCGCGCCACTTCGCCGGACGCGCCGAGGCCGATGCCCGCCTCGCCCACCTGGTCGGCCACGAGGCGGTCTTCATCGTGAACCGGAGCCCGACCGCGCACGTGCACGGCTGACCGCTTCGGACCGCGCCCGACCGACGGGCCCGAGGGGGTCAGAATACGGAATCGACGCCGAGCAGCTCGGGCCCGAATTCGTAGAAGAGCGTGTTCAGTTCCCCCGGCACAACCGAGTCCCAGACCTCGCAGCGCGCCTTGAATTCGCCGCGGGTCGCCGCCAGCGGGGTCGTAAGCTCCATCTGGAACTCGCCGTCCGTGAAGGGCGCCCACGCGGGCAGCCCCGCGCCGTTCGGGTCGCCGCGATGCGCGAAGTTCGTCCAGTAGCTCTGGATCTGCTGCGACAGGCGCACGGCGTTCTCGAGGCTCTCCTGGCGCTGAAAGAGAAGCATGAGCAGATTCCGGTTGCCGAAGACGAAGGGAATTTCGGCGGCGTGGAAGGTGCCCGAATGCGGTTCGAGGAAAAAGGAATCCGGCTCGATGCGGAAGCGGTAGAGCCAGCTCGGCGCATTCCCCGCACGTACGGCCTGCCGGGCCGGGCAGCTGAACAGCACATCGGTCGCGGCCTGCAGAATCAGCTCACGGGGTTCCGCATATTGGTCGGGCGGATAGGCGGCCTGCAGTTTTCGGACCGCATCCGCGCCCACGGCGGATTCGAGGTTCGCCCAGGTGACCGCCCACGACTCGTCCTGCTTGTGCATCAGGTTCCGGTTGACGAGAGCGAGCAGCTTGACTTCATCCGCATTGAATCCCGCCAGGAGGGGAACGTTGCGGCCGGCCCCCTGCAGCGCATCGATCGGCTGCCGCGGGAGCAGCCGGCCGTCGACCACGGGCGCATCGATTTCAAAGAGCGGCCAGGGCGCGTTCTCGCGCAGCCACTGACCATCGAGCTTGCGCAGGCAGGCAAGCGATTCTGGGGCCGTGGCCGGGCAGCCGACCCGTGCGATCCATTGCCGGGAATATTCGGCATGGGTCTCGGGGCCGGCCACCGTGCACGAGCCGCTCTCCATGATCGCGCGGTGGAAGAGACCGTCGGCCTCGGGGCTGGCCATGAGCGCGCAGACGCTGTAGGCGCCCGCCGATTCGCCGAAGATGGTCACGTTGTCGGGATTACCGCCGAAGGCCGCAATGTGCTTCTTGACCCACCGCAGCGCCTGAATCTGATCCGACAGTCCGAAATTCCCCGCCAGGACCTGCCCGTCGGCATCCGTCGCATCGGTGATGCCGAGCCAGCCCGGACCCCCGAGGCGGTAGTTGAGCGTCACGACGATGACGTCGCGGGTCGTGAACGGCTCGCCGTTGTAGAGGTTGGTGGCGCCGCTCCCCTGCGAGAAGCCCCCGCCGTAGATCCAGACCATGACCGGAAGGCCCTTGCGCAGCATTCCGTCTTCGGAGCTGCCGGGGGCCCAGATGTTCAGGTTCAGGCAGTCTTCGTCGAAGGTGAGCTTCGTGCGATAACTCTCGACCTTGCCTCCCATGCCCTGCAGGCACGTATGGCCGAAGTGCGTCGCGTTTCGGGCGCCCGAGACGGCTGCAGGGCGCGCGTACTGAAAGCGCAGTTCTCCTACGGGGGGCGCGCCGAAGGGTATCCCCTTCCACGAACAGGCCGTCACATCACGCGTTCCGGTGTACGTTGCCTTGTCTGCCATGACCGGTGCGCTGCAGTCGACTTCGCGCGCGGAGGGCGCGGCCGGGTCCGGTGCGGCGGCACACCCGCCGAAAAACAGCCCGAGAGTCAAAACGAGTGCGTACGCAGATGGTTTCATGAGCAACTGTTCCTGTTCTTGCAGGATTCGGTCAGCAGAGGCTTCGCGACCCGTAACCCTGCGGCCGCGGGCGATGAAAAAGCCCCTTCGCGGCATCCGCGAAGGGGCTCGGGAAACGTCAGCCCGGCACCGTCTCAGTTACAGTCGACACAGGTAATGTTGCTGATGGCCACGCTGTCGGGAAAAGAAACGAGCGTGTTGTCGGTGGTGGCCGAAACCTCGCCGGCAAACGTGAACTCGATCGTCTGCGCCCCGGTGGGCAGGTTGAAGAGGACGAAGAGGCCGTTGCTCGGATTCAGGGACTCGACCGACGTCTTCGGCGCCGGCAGGTCGTTGTCGCTGAAGTAGTTGGCTTCGACGCCGCCCGCGCTCACGTGCATGACCACATCTTCGTAATCGACCGCCTTCGAACCGTCGGACTTGTAGACCGTGCCGGCGACAATGGCCTTGGTGGGGTCGATCTGGACCGTGGCGATACCCGGAATCAGCTGCGCCGTCAGCTTGCTGACCGAGATCAGCGAGTCGTCGAAGGTCGTAACGCTCGTGTCGGTCGTCGGCACGGCAGGGTACTGGACGTTGAACTGATAGGTGTCTTTCTGGTCGTCTTCGTGCGTGGCCAGGCCGATCTTCGTCCCGCGCGGCGCCTTGTACGTGATCTTGCCGGCCGAGTCGGTGATGCCGCAGGCCCCGGTCGATTTCCCGGTCGCGTTGTCGAGCACCGTCACGACGGCACCCGGAACCGGGCTGTCGGTCTGAAAGTCGTTGACGACGCCGTTCACGGTCACGAGGTCGTCGCCCGTCAGCACGCAGCCCGTGCCCTCGGCCACCGTCCCGGCGGGGCAGGCGCCCGTGTCGGCCGGCGGGCAGCTCGCGATGGGCGAGACTTCTTCCTGAAAGTCATCGTCATCGTCGTCGATATCGGTCACGGTGTCGGTGGTGCCGCCGCAGGCGGCCATGGACAGCAGGCACGCAAGAAGAAAGGCATTGGTCTTCTTCGTCATGGATTGTTTTCCTTGTCTCCGGAAGTTTGTTGAAAGGCAGCCAGCCTGCCCAGAAAGGTGTGCATCGTCTCGCGCAGGACCCCGCGCGGCATGCCGGCGACGGCGTTCGTCACCGCGGGATCGTCGGCCAGAACCGGGGTGTTCGTGCGGGGCGCTTCGGGCACGGGGGCCGGGCCGACGCGCAGCCGCACCTGCACCGGCATCCCCAGCCAGGCCTCGACCCGATCCTGCAGGCGGCGCTGTTCGAAGGCAAAGCGCTGCGCCCAGGAAGAGTCAGCAACCTGCAGCCAGAGCACGCCGTTCTGCAGCCGCATCGGCTCGGCATGCCGGCCCCACATCTCGCCGACGACCGACGGCCACTCGAGCCGCAGCCGCGCCGCGTCGAGGGCCTTCTGCACGGGGGTGCCCTGGTATTGCCGTCTGAGGATCGTATCGATTCGTTCCACCGGAACCTGCCAGGGAGCCAGCATAGCAAGGCGCGCTGCCGGATGTCAAAGCGGCCGCCTCGGCTGCGGCGGGCCTCCCGCCGCCGGCCGGTGGAGGTCGCACCCCCCAGGCTGCTATATTCACCGGAGATGCACTATCGCAAACGGCCGCTCGCGCGCAGCTTCTACGCGCGCCCCACCCTCGAAGTCGCGCCCGAGCTGCTGGGCAAAATTCTCGTGCACGAAACGCAGGAAGGGCCTCTGGCCGCCCGCATCGTCGAGGTTGAGGCCTACCTGGGGCAGGATGATCCCGCCAGTCACGCATGGCACGGCCCGCGCGGACGCGCCGCCATCATGTACGGCCCTTCGGGGCGGCTCTATGTCTACACGAGCTACGGCATGCACCTCTGCATGAATGTCGTGGCCAATGACGGTACCAGCGCCGGCGCCATTCTGTTACGCGCCGCCATGCCGCTCGTGGGCGCCGAGCAGATGGCCGCGCTGCGCGGGGGCGCCCGCAAGCCGCACGAAATCGCCCGCGGCCCCGGGTGCCTGACGCAGGCGCTGGCCATCCGCAAGGATCTGAACGGAAGCGATCTGATATCGGGGCCCGTGCGCCTGCACCACTCCGCCGGCGACGAGCCGGGATACCACGTCTGCCGTAGCCCGCGCATCGGTATCAGCCGGGCGGTCGAGCGTCCGTGGCGCTATTTTCTCTGCGGGCATGCCGCCCGGAGCGGCCCATCACGGTTCAACCGCTGCGGGCTCGACGCGCCACCCTCAGGTACGGGAGGATGCCTGTGATAGAATATGCCAGCCATGCTCAGTACCGGGCGATACGAACTGCAGGAGGAAATCGGGGTGGGTGCCTCGGCGCGTGTTTTCCGCGCCCTGGACGCAGATCTCAAGCGCACGGTCGCCGTCAAGGTGCTGCACCCGCACCTGCGCACCGAGGGGCACTTCGCGCTGCGTTTCCGGCGTGAGGCATCGGCCGTCGCGCGCATCGAGCACCCGAACATTCTGCGCATCTACGACGTCGCGCCCGAAGATCATGATCCGCTCTATTTCGTTTCAGAGTACGTCGACGGCGGGACGGTGGCCCAGTGGCTGGACGAAGAGGGGGGCCGCCTGCCGCACGAGATGGCGCTCGCGGTCGCGCTTCAGGTGCTGCGGGGCCTGCAGGCTGCGCACGAAGCCGGCATCGTCCACCGCGACCTGAAGCCCGAGAACCTCATGCTGACCCGGGGCGGCCAGGTGAAGATCGCCGACTTCGGCGTGGCCTTCCGCGAAGCCGACGGCTCGATCACGGTCGACGGCAATCTTCTCGGTTCCCCCTCGTACATGGCCCCCGAACAGATCGACGGCGATCCCGTGGACGCGCGAACCGATCTGTTTGCCTTCGGCATCATCCTCTATCAGATGCTCACGGGCAGCCTCCCCTTCGGCGACGGCCAGATGACCCAGATCCTCAACCGGATCGCGACCGCCGACCATGCGCCGCTGCCCGAGTTGGACGCGACGGTCGACCCGCGCGTCGTCGAGATCGTCGAGGCCTGCCTCTCGCTCGATCCGGGCGACCGGCCGTCGACCGCGGCCGGGCTCCACGAGCGCATCGCCGACATTCTGCGGCGCCGGGCGGTCGACGATCCGGCCGAGGCCATCCGCCGCTTCCGCGAGGCCGACGAGGCCGCGCGCAAGGAGACCAGTTACGCCACCGTGAATTCGCTCGTGGCCGAGGCCCGCGAGCTGCTGGCCGGCGCCCGCAACGTGACGCTGGCCATGGCGCTGCTCGACCGGGCCCTTGCGCTGCACCCGTTCCACTTCGAAGCCTACCGGCTCGTGCAGTCGATCGGCGGCGTCCAGAAGCGGCGCTCGGTGCGCGTGGGCCTGCTCGCCGTGCTGCTCACCGTCGCCGTCATCGGCCTCTTTCAGGCCTGGACGGTTCTGCGCGGCGCCGCGCCCGTGCCGGAGTCTCCGGCGCGTTCGGTCCTGACGGCTCCCGAGCCGGACAGTCCGGCAAGGCCCGCCGAGCCGACCCTCCCGCCGGGTCCGCGCGAGCCGACCCGCAAGGCCCCCGCCGGTGCGGCCGGAGAAGCCAAGGCCCCCGCGAAGCCCGCAACGGCCACCCTGCGCCTGGCCAGCCGCCCGTGGGCCAAGGTGTTTCTCGACGAGGAGTTCGTCGGCGAGACGCCGCTGCTGCGCGATCTGGCCCTCCCGCCCGGGCGGCACGTGGTGCGATTGCAGAACCCCCGATCGCAGGCGGTGAGCCTCGAGATCGACGCGCGCGCCGGCGAGACAATCGATCGCTTCGTCGAGCTGCCCATTTTTCCGGCCCTGCTGCGGATCGGGGCCGCCCCGGGCGATACCGTGCTTCTCGACGGCAATCCGGTGGACAGCGATGCGCTCAGCCAGAGCATCGAGGTCGCCCACGGCGAGCGCAACGTTACCTTTCGCAACGGCGATCGGGAGCGCACGATCGTCATCGATGCCCAGGCCGGACGGCTGAGCGAAGTGCCCAGCCCGTTTCTCGCCACCCCCTGACGGGCGCCGCCGCGAGCCGCCGCGGAACGGTCGGGCCTCGCCGTGCCGCGTGCCGCACCGGTGTGCGCCTGCCGAGCGGCTTCTGGTAGAATCTGGCATGCCCGGCCCCGCCTTACGGCTTCTGTACACCCTGATCGCGTTTCTGCTGCTCGCGGCCCCGCCCGCCGCGGCCGACGTCGTGGTGCGCGACGCCGATCTGGCCAGGGCCCTGGCCTACTTCGAGCGCGGCGACCATGTGCACGCCGCGGCCGAGCTGGCATCCATGGTCGAGTCTCCCCGGCTGACGCGCGCCGAACGCCTGCGGGCCTGGGAGGCCCTGGGGATCAGCTCCTACGTCATCGGGAAACTGAAGAACGCAGAGTGGGCCTTTCGCTCCCTCCTGCGCGAGGATCCCGACTATCAGCCCGACGCCATCTTCGTGCCGCCCGAAATCGTCGGCTTCGTCCTGGATATCCGCCGAACGATGGCTGCCGACGCGGCCACCGCCACGACCCGGCCGGCCGCGCGCCTCGTGCCCGCCGCCATGCCGCCGGCCGGGGAACTTCCGGCAGCCGCGGCGCCGGCCGGAACGCCGATTCTGCTGCCCGCCACCCTCGGGACGCCGTTTTCGGCCGCCGACCTCCTCCCCTTCGGCGTCGGCCAGTACCGGCGCCAGCAGACCGGGCGGGGGACGACGCTGCTGGTGCTCGAGACGCTGCTGCTCGGGACCAACATCGGTCTTTACTATTATCGGAACTGCTCCCTGAAAGAGACCTGCGGCGCCCGGTACTACCCTGCCGAGAATCTCGACCGGGCACGGGATTTGCAGGGTTGGCAGATTGTCACCGGATCGCTCTTCGTCGCCACCGCGACCCTCGGGGTCATCGACGGACTGATGCTTCCGCTGACGCCGAACATTGCCATTCAGGCCACCCCTTCAGGGGGCGGCCTGCAGGTCACCATCCCGTAACCGCCGAGCACGTAATGCCCGTCATTCTCATCGTCGAACCCGGTCGCAACATCCGCACCCTGCCCCTCGTAAAGCGCATCACGTCGCTGGGCGGCAGCAGCGGATGCGACATCCTTGTCAGGGGAGCCGCCGAGGTCGAGGCGACGATCGTGCAGTCTCCTTCGGGCTGGGCCGTCACCCCCTTCGGCGAACGGAGCAGCATCGAGATCGGCGGCAAACGCATCCGCAAGGAGGTTGCCCTTTCGGCGGGTATTTCGCTGCGACTCGGCGACGCGCTGCTCGTGTTTGCCGATGGTGAAACCGCGAGCACGGGACCCGCCGAGACCCAGGGGACGGAGCCCGGCGACGACGGCTCGGCCCTGGTCGACGCCCTGCGCACCTTCACGTCGGCGCTTGCGCGCGACTTCACGCTCGACAGCCTGCTCAACCGGCTGCTCGACGGATGCATCGCCGCGGCAGGTGCCGAACGCGGCTTTCTGCTGCTCCAGGACGGCGACGGCTACCGTGTGCAGTCGGCGCGGAATGTCGAACAGGAGAAGATTCCCCAGCCCGAGGCGCTGCTCAGCGACAGCATCGTGCGTCAGGTGCTCGATACGGGAGCGCCGCTGCTGGTCAGCGACGCCGTGGCCGACAACCGTTTTCACGCCGCCCGCTCGGTCATCGACCTGAAGCTGATGAGCGTGCTGGCCGTGCCCATCGTCATCAAGGGCGATGCGCTCGGCGTCATCTATCTGGGCAACAACCGGTTCCGCAACCGCTTCGACGACCGCAAACTGGCCTGGACGAGCGTGCTCGCGGCGCAGGCGGCCCTGCTGCTCACGAACCTGTTCGCCCTGCGC
This sequence comes from bacterium, assembly GCA_041690355.1. Taxonomy (GTDB): domain Bacteria; phylum J088; class JAWLBW01; order JAWLBW01; family JAWLBW01; genus JAWLHK01. The sequence goes on from JAWLHK010000007.1 coordinate 200,460, forward strand.
GATCTGCGCGACGAATTGCGCGAGAAGCGCCTGGGCGAGATGCTCGGCAGCTGCCGCGGCATTCAGGAAGTGTTCCGCAAGATCGAACGGGTCGCCCGCGTCAACGTCGACGTGCTCGTCACCGGCGAGACCGGCACCGGCAAGGAGCTGGTCGCCCGTGAAATTCACCGCCTCAGCGAACGGCCGGGGCGCTTCGTGGCCCTCAACTGCGGCGCCATTCCCGAAAACCTCATCGAGAGCGAGCTCTTCGGCCACGTGCGCGGCGCGTTCACCGGGGCCGTCAAGGATCGCGAGGGCTGTTTCCAGTCGGCGAACGGGGGCACGCTCTTTCTCGACGAGATCGGCGAGCTGCCGCTGGGGCTCCAGGTCAAGCTGCTGCGCGTGCTCCAGGAGCGGGTCGTGACGCGGGTCGGATCCGACCGCCCCGAGGAGATCGACGTGCGCATGGTGGCGGCCACGCACCGCGATCTGCAGGCCGAAGTCGCCGCCGGCCGTTTCCGCGAAGACCTGCTCTACCGGCTGAACGTCGTGCCGGTCGAGGTGCCGCCCCTGCGCGAGCGCGGCGAAGATATCCTGCTGCTGGCCAAGTACTTTCTCGGCCGGTATCGGGAAGAGTTGAAGAGCCCGGCCGGCGCGTTCTCGAAAGAAGCCCTCGTCTCGCTGCGCGAGTATGATTGGCCGGGCAACATCCGCGAGCTCGAAAACCGCATCAAGCGCGCCCTCGTGCTGACCGAGCACGCCCAGCTGACCCCCGAGGATCTCGGGCTGCGCGATTACAGCCAGCAGGTGCTGACGCTGGCCGACGCAAAGGAGCGGTTCCAGTCGGAATACATCGACCGGGTGCTCGAGATCAACGGCGGCAACCGCACGAAGACGGCCTCGGATCTCGGCGTCGATCCGCGCACGATCTACCGCCACCTGGCCCGCAGCCGCGACGTGAACGAAGACGATCTGCTGCGCGAAGACGGGAGCATCGACCCGGCATGAAAGGGCATGGAATGCGCAGCCTGCGCGACATCGCCGTGTTCGCCCTGGCCGCCCTCGCGGCGGGCTGCGTCGGCTGGGAGCCCATCGAGGCCGGTCCCGAACCGGGCCCCGAGAACCAGGTGCCGCGTATCGAAATCGTCGATCCGGCGAGCCGGCTCATGCAGATGCGCATGAACGAGAGCTGGACGTTCCGCGTCGTCTCGGTGAGCGATTTCGAGAACGACGACGTCTACTATCAGTGGCGTCTGAACGGCAACCTGATCAGCAACGGTACGCTGTACCAGTATCTGGCCTTCCAGATCGGCACCCATCAGCTCGACGTCATCGTCTGGGACTGCGAGCCCACGCTGGGCACCGAGAGCTACCAGGCCTGCCAGAACGAGCCTCCGCCCGGCAAGCGGGTCGATACGTTCGGCTGGACCATCGAGGTGTCGCCATGAAAACCGGACATCCGACGTCCGCCGGCGGCCGGCTTTGCCCGCCGCTGCGCGCCGCAGCACATGCGCGGGGCCTGCGGATTGTCGCGCGCGCGGCCGCCTTTTCACTCCTGGCCTTTCTGGCCGGCGCGGCCTGCTCTGGGGGAAGCTTCGAGACCGACCGTTTCGAAGACGCGACGCAGGGCAACGCAGACCCATACCGCGTGCTGCAGGTCATTCCCGCCGACGAGTCGGTCTACCCGCGGCAGGAGTTTCCGCTCTTGGCGACGAGCGTCACGAACTACACGAGCTATTTCCGTCTCAAGCCCGCCGTGCTGCTCGCCGGCAAGGTGATGGACAAGCGCGGCAACCCCGTGCATGCGCGGCTGCGCTTTCACGGCGCGGTGGGCGAACGATACGAGCCGACGTCGCTGCGGCGGGCCGAGGTCGACGGCGACGCCCTGGACGGCGGCGCCCCGGCGCGTTACAAGGTCGGGCTTGTCCCCGGCGACTACGTAGTCGACCTGCTGCCGTTCGGCGGCGAACTCCCCTCGCAGCGGCAGGCCCTGCGCGTACAGCCCGGGCTCGAAGTCGATTTCGTGCTGAGCGACGGCGTCTTCTATACCGGCCGGGTCACCGACGCGGCCGGACGGGCCGTCACCGATGCAACCGTGCGCGCCGTGTCGCTGGCGGGCGAACTGATCTCCAACGCCGTGGCCGTCGACGCCGACGGCCGCTACAAGGTAGCGCTGGGGCCGTCGCGCAGCGATACCTTCCGTCTCGAGTTCTCGGGCTCGACTGCGGGGCTGCTCCCGCGCGTGCAGTTCGGCGGCCTGGCCGCCGATCAGGATCGCGTGCTCGACATCCAGTACCTGCCGGTCACGATCACGACCGTCTCCGGCCAGGTTGTCGACCACGCCGGACTGCCGGCCGCGAGCGTCGACGTGGTCTTCGCCGCCCGCGACGGCGGCGAGGTCAAGGTCGCCCGCCGCAGCGATACGATGGCCGCGAACACCGAGGCCCAGGTAACCTACCGCACCCGTACCGGACACGACGGCAGGTTCTCGCTGCGCGTGCCCCGCGGCGCCTGGGAGTACGCGCTGACCCTGCAGTCGCCCATCGACCGCACGTACGGTGGACTTACGATCGTGCCGTACGGCTTCACGAGCGGCACCGATCTGTTCTCGCTCCCCTCCCGAAAACCGGTGGCGGGCGCGATCACCGACGACGAGGGGTACCCGCTCGCCAATGCCGAAGTCGTGCTCGCGCGCTCGCTGACGTACCGCGAACAGCAGCAGCTTCTTCGCGTCTTCACCGATCGCGACGGGCGTTTCGAGGCCCTGCTCGACACTTCGGTCTCGAGTTACGACGTCACGGTGCTTCCGGCCGACGGCGTGCATGCGCGCTGCGTACGCAACGGCGTGACGCTCGAGAGCTTCACCGAGACGTTCATCGTGCCCCAGGGGGTCGTCGTCGACGGCTTCGTGACCGACGAGAACGGCCGCGGCATGGAACGGGTCTCGATCCGGGTCGTCGAATCCGGGGCCGGCGGCATCCCGCGCCTGCTCGGCGAGACACTGGTGCCCACCGACCCGAGCGGCAATTTCCGCATCGTCATTCCCGAAGGCGAATCGGGCCGCGGCTGCCGCTGAACGGGGCCGGCATGGCTACCCGCGGGCGAGGGCGAGTACGATCCTGCATTCGGCCGGCGTCACCGGCTGGATGCTCAAGCGCGACCCTTTCTGCAGAAGGGCCATCTTCGCGAGCCCCGTCACCCCGCGCAGCGTTTCGAGCGACGGCGGATTCTCGAACTCCTCGACGAAGGCGATGTCGACCCCGTACCAGATCGGGTTCTCGCGGCTGCTCTTCGGATCATAGTGATCGTGCTTCGGGTCGAGCGCCGTCGCATCGGGAGAGCCAGCCTTGACGACGCGCGCGAGGCCGGCCACGGCCGGGGGCTGCGCGTTCGAGTGGTAGAAGAGAACGTCGTCGCCGACGGCGATCGCGTCGCGCAGGAAGTTGCGCGCCTGATAATTGCGCACGCCGTCCCAGAAGGTCCGTCGTTCGCGGCGCAGGTCGTCGATGGAGTAGACCGACGGCTCGGACTTGAACAGCCAGCAGGCCACAGTGCACCTCGCAGAATGCGGAAATGCACACGGTACCATACCCGCCTTGAAAGCGTCGTCTTTAACGCCTGCGAACCGCTTGCAGAATCGGGGCGCGCTATGCGACACTATCTTTTTTTCCGCACGAGGGAACATGTCCTACGTCATCACGCAGAAATGCCTTGGCGAACGCTATGCAACCTGCGCCGAGGTCTGTCCGGTCGACTGCATTCACCCGGGCGAGTACAACGGTGAAGTCTTCATGGTCATCGACCCTGACGACTGCATCGACTGCGGCGTCTGCCAGCCCGAGTGTCCCGTCGACGCCATCGTCGACAACGAAGACGAATCGCCCGACTGGGCCAAGATCAACCGCGAGCTCTCGCCGGACTTCAAGAACAACGGGAAGGTCGATCCGCGGCCGGCCAACGATCCGCCGCGCAAACCCGAGAACCGCCAGTAGTCCGACCGAAGGCTCCGTATCCGGAGCCTTTTCTTTGCCATGGGGGACCGCTACAACAGCGAACGGCATGTGGCCCTGGGGGGCGCCTGGCAGCGGGCCGGCATGCGGCTCATGCGCCAGTTCGAGATCCCCGCGCGCACGCGGATTCTCGACGCCGGGTGCGGCAACGGCGAGCTCACGCAGCAGCTCGCCCGCTGCGCGCCCGAGGGAGAAACGCTCGGCATCGACAGCAACGCGTCGGCCATCGCGCAGGCGTGCCATCTCGCGGCCGACGCGGGTCTGGCACACCTGCGCTTCGAAGTCGCCGACTTTCTAGCCTGGACGCCCGCGACCCCGTTCGACGCCGTCTTCTGCAACTCCACCCTGCACCTCACGCGCCCCGATGCGGCGGGGGCTTCGCGCCTGGCGGGGTTTCTCGCGCCGGGGGGCGTACTCGCCCTGCAGCTGCCCGCCCGCGATCTGAGCGAAGAGGTGCGCGACGCCCTGCAGTCGGCGCTGGCCGCCGTCGGCGTCGACAATCCATTTCCGGTGTGGAATGCGGCCTGGCACCTGCCGACGTCGAGTGAGCTGGCGGCTGCCGTGCAGGAGACCGGCCTGCGCGACATCCGCGCGATGGAAGAGTTCGAGCCGCTGACTTTTCGCTCACCCGAGGATGCGGCCGCCTACTTCACCGGCCTGCTGCTCGATCCGTACCTGCGGCAGATTCCCGACGAGCGCCACGCGGATTTTCTCGAGGCCTTCGGCGCCTCGTTTCCCCTGGCAAACGGGCTCCCCCACTGCCTGCTCAAGCGCCTCTACCTGATCGCGCGGCGCGCGGGCGGCTGATTCAGTCGCCGAGCTGCCGGCGCATGGCGGCCACCTGTTCGCGCAGCCCGGCATGTTCGCCGTCGTCCTCGGCATCGGCGAGATAGCGCTCGAGATCACGGATGGCGTGACGATAGTTTTCCATGCGGTAGAGAACCAGCCCGCGATCGCGCACGTCGGGCAGCGAGTCAGGGCGAACGAGCAGCATCCGATCGATGGCCGCCAGCGCGCGCGCAAAATCGGGCGGCGAGGCCATGTAGATGTTCTTCAGGTTGGCGAGCATGCGGTAGACGATCGCACGCCAGCCGGCCGGTTCGAGCAGGCGCGGGTGAAACGGAATCCGGCTGCCCGCGATGCGGGCAAGCAGCTTTGCGCAGCCGGCGTCGTCGAGCGCGCGTCCGCCGTGAAAGGGGTCGAGCACCACGGCGGCGTCTTCGCCTTCGCCCACCCGCACGAGAAAGTGCCCCGGAAATCCGATGCCTTCGGCGGCCAGCCCGCAGCGCCGGGCGACCTCCATGTACAGGACGCTCAGCGTGATGGGTATGCCGGCCCGCCGTTCGAGCACGACGTTCAGAAAGCTGTTGTCGGGGGCGTAGTAGGCGTCGTGATTGCCGTGAAACCCCTGCTCTTCGGCGAGGGCGATGCGCAGGGCCTCCCAGCGAGGGACCGCGAGCCGCTGCGCCAGGCGACGCACCCGCTCGGCAAGCGCATCGAAACGTGCGAGCGTTTCGTCGATCGAGAGAGCGGGGTACTCTTCGGCGGCGATGAGCAGGGCAAGTTCGGCCAGCGACGGTTCGGGATCATCCCGCTCGACCAGCCGGGCAAAGCGTTCGCGCGGGGTTTCCATCGGGGTATTCTACCCGGTTCATCCGCGCGGTTCCCGCCTTCCTTCACCGGGAGCGACGACTGGCCTATAATGGGCGAGAACGCACCGGAGGCCCCGTGCAGCAATCCATACTCCCCTCACTGCTGGTCTTTCTGGCCTTCGTCGCCTGCTTCGGGCTGGTGGCCTTTCTCTTCGTCTGGTCGCTGCGCCGGATGCGCACGGCCGAGCCGCGCGTCGAAGACGGACGTTGCCGGTTTCACCCGGCGAAACTCATGCTCAAGGGGCAGCACGGCGACGTCCTGCGCGGCTCCGTACGCCTGGACGGCCCCCCGGGCATGGCCTTCACCACCTATGCCGAAGAGGGCTGGTGGGTGGCGCTCCCGGCTTCGGGCATGACCCCGCAGGACATCGAAATCATCGCCTATACCGAGCATGCCCCGCCGGGACGCCGGCAGACGCTGCTGCTGCGCGTCTTTCCGGCCGACGTGCACCTGCCCATCGACGAACTGCACATCGAACTGCGTCTGCGCCGTCCCAAGGCGCCTCCGGCGACCTCACGCGCCGCCTGAGAGGCCGGTCGGCCCTGCGTTCCGCACGGCGGGCGGCTGCGCGCAGACACCTTGTAACCCCCCGTGTTTGCAGGGTTTTTCATCCCCGTTTCGGTTTTCGTTCGGATGCCTTTTCTGGTATACTGGTACGTTTATCCGAAGAGTCTTTTCCGGGGGATTTCAGAAAACCATGGCTGATCAGAAGGTAGCTGAATCGAATTACGGCGCAGAGTCCATCAAGGTGCTCGAAGGCTTGGATGCCGTCCGCAAACGCCCCGGCATGTACATCGGCGACACCGACGACGGAACCGGTCTGCACCACATGGTCTTCGAGGCGGTCGACAACGCCATCGACGAAGCGCTCGCCGGGTATGCCAGCGAGTGCAAAGTGGTCATCCACATCGACGGCTCGATCACGGTCGAAGACAACGGACGCGGCATCCCGACCGAAATGCACGAGAAGGGCAAGAGCGCGGCCGAAATCGTCATGACGGTGCTGCACGCCGGCGGCAAGTTCGACCAGAACTCCTACAAGGTCTCGGGCGGTCTGCACGGCGTGGGCATCTCGGTGGTCAACGCGCTCAGCGAGTGGCTGCGCCTCGAGATTCGCCGCAACGGCAAGATTCACGTGCAGACCTACAAGCGCGGCGCCCCCGAAACCGACATGCAGATCGTGGGGGATACCAAGCAGCGCGGCACAAAGATCTCGTTCAAGCCCGACCCGCTCATCTTCACGAAAGTCGATTTCTCGTTCGACGTCCTGAGCACGCGTCTGCGCGAGCTGAGCTTCCTGAACCGGGGCGTCAAGATCCGCATCGACGACGAGCGCACCGACAAGAATCACGAATTCAACTACGAAGGGGGCCTGAACTCCTTCGTTGAATTTCTGAACAAGAACAAGGCGCCGCTCAACCCGAACCCGATTCAAATCCTGCACGACAAGGACGGCTTCAGCGTCGAAGTCGCCATGCAGTGGAACGACGGGTACTCGGAGAACGTCTACTGCTACACGAACAACATTCACAACCGCGACGGCGGCACGCACCTCGAGGCGTTTCGCCAGGCCCTCACGCGCACGATCAACACCTACGGGCAGGCGACCGGTCTCTTCAAGAATCTGAAAGAGACCTCGATGCAAGGTGAAGACATCCGCGAAGGGCTGACCGCCATCATCTCGGTCAAGATGCCCGACCCGAAATTCTCGAGCCAGACGAAAGACAAGCTGGTCAGCTCCGAGATCAAGGGGTTCGTGCAGCAGGTCATGGCCGAAAAGCTGCAGACCTGGCTCGATGAGCACCCGAAAGACGCCAAGCGCGTTCTCGAGAAGGCCGTCGAAGCGGCGCGCGCGCGCGAAGCCGCCCGCAAGGCCCGCGAGCTGACACGCCGCAAGGGTGCGCTCGATTCGTCGACCCTGCCCGGCAAGCTGGCCGACTGCCAGGAGCGCGACCCTGCCCTGTCGGAACTGTACATCGTCGAGGGCGACTCGGCAGGCGGTTCCGCAAAGCAGGGGCGAAACCGCAAGGACCAGGCGATTCTGCCGCTGCGCGGAAAAATTCTGAACGTCGAGAAGGCCCGCTTCGACAAGATGCTCACGAGCGAAGAAATCCGCGTGCTGATTACGGCGCTGGGCACGAGCATCGGGCCCCAGGACTTCGACATCAGCAAGCTGCGGTATCACCGCATCATCATCATGACCGACGCCGACGTCGACGGCAGTCACATCCGTACCCTGCTGCTCACGTTCTTCTTCCGCCAGATGCGCGAAGTCATCGAGCGCGGTTACCTCTACATCGCGCAGCCGCCGCTGTACAAAGTAAAGCGCGGCAAGAGCGAGCGCTACATCAAGGACGAATCGCAGCTCGAAGACTACCTGCTCGAGCTGGGTGTCGAGGGGCTCGAAGTCAAGCTCAAAGACGGCACGGCCGCCGCAGGGCGCCAGCTCGTCAGCCTGGCCAAGAAGATCGTGCGCTACGATCGCCTGCTCAAGAAGCTGGGCAAGCGGCGCGACGCCGAGGTCATCGAGGCCTTCGTGCGCGAGACCGACTTCACGCGCAAGTCGCTGCATAAGACGAACGAGCGCGAACTCGAACCGGTGCTGGCGCGCGTCACCTCGCTGCTCACGAACGGCCACAAGCCCGACGTGAACGTCGTCGAAGACGAAGACGTCAACAACAACCGCATCGAAGTGACGACGAAGCGCTCGGGCGCCGACTTCAAGACCGTCATCAACTACGAGTTCCTCATCTCGCCGGAATTCGAGGAGCTGCGTCGGCTGTGGATGGAGATCGCGATGCTCGGCGAAGGCCCCTACGTCATCCAGACGAAAGAAGGCCCCCAGACCCGCAAGGACCTGCGCCAGCTGCTGCAGTCGATCATGGACTACGGCAAGAAGGGGCAGTACATCCAGCGCTACAAAGGGCTGGGCGAAATGAACCCCGAGCAGCTGTGGGAGACGACGATGGACCCGACCCAGCGCACGCTGCTGCAGGTCAGGGTCGAAGACGCCATCGAGAGCGACAGCATCTTCACGGTGCTCATGGGCGACGCCGTCGAGCCGCGCCGCGACTTTATTCAGCAGAACGCGCTCGACGTGAAGAACCTCGACGTCTGAGGCTCCCGATTTCGCTTTCCAGAACCGGCCCTCGCGGCCGGTTTTTTCATGCCCGAAAGCTCAGACCGACGAGCGAGACCGAGCCGTCTGCAGCCAGGCGCCGGATGGTGAGGGCGACGCCGCCGATCACGATCCGGGCGTCTTCGTGAAGATTGTCGGTCCCCAGGCGCGTCCGCAACAGCTGGTCGAGCGTCCAGTCGCCGGGCGCGTCGATTTCGATATCGTAGAATTCCCGCAGCGCAGCCACCGTAACCTTGCCCTGGATGGGAAACTCGACGTCGGCGGGCACGGCGGCCGGCGCCTCGCCGACGACAGCGAAGGCGCGGTCGACCAGGGCGCGCACCTCGGGGCGCAGGACGACGAAGACGTGATCGCCGGGCAGGATGCGCGTGCTCCCGCGCGGGGGGATCATGCCGGCGCCGCGCGCGACCATGGCCACGACGGCCACCTCGGGGAGCGCCAGATCGCGCACGAGGCGGTTCGCGGCGCGCGAACCCGGGGTCACGCTGTACTCCACGATGTCGCCGTCGACGTCGCGAAGCGAGCTGATTTCGAGGGTGACGGGGGGACTTTCGGCACGCGGCTCCTCAAGCCCCAATCTGCGCGCGAGAAGCGGGAGCGTCCATCCCTGCGAGACGGCCGAGACGAGCACGACGAAGAAGATGACGTCGAAAATCACCTCGCCGCCGGGCACGCCGAAAAGCAGCGGGTAGCTGGCCAGCACGATGGGGACGGCTCCCTTGAGTCCGCCCCATGCCAGCAGCGTGAGTTCGCGCAGATTGAAGCGGAAAGGAAATACCGAGGCGGCCACGGCTATCGGGCGTGCGACGAAGATGAGAACGCCCGCGATGATCAGGCCATCAGGCGCGGCCTCGGCCAGCCGTGTGGGAAAGGAGAGCATGCCGAGCATGACGAACAGCGTAATCTGCGCGAGCCAGGCCGCGCCGTCCTGAAAGAGCAGGACGCCGTTCTTGAAGGTGATTTTCCGGTTCCCGATGACCAAGCCGGAGATGTAGACCGCTAGAAATCCGCTGCCGCCGAGCATGGCCGCCGAGCCGAACGAGAGCAGGCCGAATCCCGTAATCAGAATCGGATAGAGCCCCGTGGAGTCGAGGCGGATGCGGTTCACCGTCCACGTGCCGAGCCGGCCCACGGCATACCCCAGGGCCGCGCCGACCCCCATCTGCGTGAAGAACAGCGACAGCATGCCGGCCGGCGAGTCGACCCGCCCCAGAATCCACTCGATCATGCCGATGGTCATGAAGACGGCCATCGGGTCGTTGGAGCCGCTTTCGACCTCGAGCGTCGACGCGAGACGCCGGTTCAGGTTGAGCCCCTGGGCGCGCAGCAGCGCAAAGACGGCCGCGGCGTCGGTGGAGCCCACGATGGAGCCGAGCAGGAGCCCCTGCTCGATGGGAATGCCGAGCAGAAACGCGGCGGCAAACCCGGTGATGACGGCCGTTGCAAAAACTCCGAACGACGCGAGCACGAGCGCCGGCCTCCACGCGAGGCGAAACGAGGCCATGGGCGTGCGCAGGCCGCCGTCGAAAAGGATGATCGCCAGCGAAACGGTCGCGATGCCGTGCGCCAGCGGGTAATTGTCAAAAGGTATCCGCCCGATTCCCTCCGAGCCGGCCAGCATGCCCACGAGCAGAAACAGGACGAGCACGGGAACGCCGACACGGGTCGACAGCTTGCTCGATCCGATTCCAATCAGGAGCAGCAGCGCAACGATGAGGAGAATCTGGTCGATGAAGAACAAAGGGCTCCGGCGGAAAAGGATATCGTATCCGAATGCCCCGCTTTCTGCTGCGGCGTGGGCGTCGCATCGCGGTGCGGCTTCCATTATCGACGATGACGCCGTCGGGCGGAACGTGCCGGGGGCAGGCGGTATAATGGGAGGCGGTCTCTCTTACCCCCGGAGGAACGATGGCGAAGACATTGCAGCCCGGCGACACGGCGCCCGATTTCGAACTCCCCTCGAGCCAGGGGGGCAACGTGCGCCTCTCCGACTTCCGCGGAAAGAAGCACGTCGTCGTGTACTTCTATCCGAAGGACGAGACCCCCGGCTGCACCGCCGAGGCCTGCTCGTTTCGCGACAGCTATGAGGACTTCACGGCCGCCGGCGCCGAAGTGATCGGCATCAGCTCGGATTCGGCGGCCTCGCATGAGCGCTTCGCATCCCGGCACCGCCTCCCCTTTCACCTGTTGAGCGACCAGGGGGGCAAGGTGCGCGCCGCCTGGGGGGTCAAGAGCACGCTGGGGCTGCTGCCCGGGCGGGTGACCTTTCTCATCGACAAGGCGGGGATCGTGCGTCATGTGTTCAGCTCGCAGCTGAACCCCCTCAAGCACATTTCGGAAACGAAGCGGATTCTGGGGGAACTGGGCTGATGATGATCATCGCCGTTATTGAGTATTGCAGGCGCAAGCTCAACACCGTACAGTCTCCCTGATGAGACCGGCACGGCAAACCGGACGGTCTACCAGAGGTCGATCACATTGGAGCCACACATGCGCCGCTCGCTTTTTCTCTTCTTTCTTCTGTTGATGACCGCCTGCTCGGAGCCGGAACCTGACCCCGAGTCGGACTACTCACCGTACCCCGAAGACGAGGAGCAGGAGCAGGAACCGGAGCTGATTGACGTGAAGATCGACTGCCGGATTTCCAGCGAATCGACCTTGTCGGTAGTGACGTGGCCCGAATCCGCAGCGGAGCCGGCCGACCCCGTTTCGGGCCTGAATCTCACCCAGTGTGCTTATGGATACCATGCATACAATAACGCCGTCTACATTGCGGCCATGGGCAATGGCTACCCGGCGATGGAGCTGGTCCTGGATGCCGACGGCGCGTCAATGCCGGTGCAAAGCTGGACCGGCAGGTTGCTCACCATCAATCCCTCGGAATGGGAAGGTTCCGAAGCCCTGAACGGATACTTCAACTCCTACTACCATGCTGGCGTCCGCATAACCGACCCCGGGCAAAGCATGGACGTCAAGTCAAGCACCTATCTTGCTTCGGGCACTGTGGTGGTCGAGTCGGGCACTTTCCCCATGGGTCCCGATGAGACGGGCGTGATTACCCTGCGGGTAGACGATCTCCGGATTCGCTACACCTACACATTCGACGCCGACGCCCCGGTATCTATCCTGAAGGGGTCTGCCCGTCTGGTCGTCACCATCACCACGACCGGGATCTACAAGGAGCCTGAGTCCGACCAGACCGGTGGCGGGGGCGGGGGCGGGGGCGGGGGCGGGGGTTCGGACTTCAGCGACATTGATACCCCCGATAATTGTATTTACTGTTCGGCCACGGGCTCACGCAGCGGCGTCGATCCATACTGCGGATCAGACCATTACTGCCCCGATGGCGGCTGCTGCCCCCAAGGGTATGGATGGCTGATCAACGATACCTGCTACGACGATCCGGTTATCGCCTGCCGTGAGAACGGCGGGGTCTGCCCCACGAGGTGCGATCTGTAGGGAACCGAAAGGCGACTGCCGTCCTGCGATTGGATTGCTGAATCAGACGGGCTGCGCCTCAAGTTCCGTCAGGCCTTCGTCCAGGTACTGCAGAAACGGCTCGAGCGTGGGGACGTTGCGGCTGCAGGCGAGCAGACCGAATTCAAGGCGATCCCCGTAGCTCGTGCACGTGATGTTGAGCGCCTGCCCGTCGAGCACGATGGAGAGCGGATAGGCGGCTTCGACCCGCGCCCCCTCGTAATAAAGCGTCTGCGACGGGCCGGGCACGTTCGAGATGACGACGTTGAAGGCCTGGCGCGTCGGTACGAGACCGGTGGCCATGTTGACGGCGGGGATGGTCATGAGGGTCGAGACGTACTCGAGAATCTCGAGCTGCGTCATGCCGGCATAGCGGTTCTTCGCGTGCTGAACCGATCTGCGGATGGCTTCGAGTCGCTTCACGGGATCCGCGACGTCGGTGGCGAGACCGGCGAGCATGAGGCCGACCTGGTTGCCACCGTCAGAGCCGTCGCTCCGCAGTGAAATCGGAACCATGGCGACCAGCGGTTTTGCCGGCAGCGCATTCCGCTCGATCAGATACCTGCGCAGCGCCGAGGCGCACATGGCGAGTACGATGTCGTTCAGCTTGGCGTCATGCAGCCGGGCGATGCGCCGCAGGCGCGCCAGCTTCCACGAACCGGCGGCGTAGCGGCGCGAACCGCCGATGGCCTGATTCAGCACCGTCGACGGCGTCTTCAACATGGACGCCTGGTGCGGATGCCCCTTGGCCACATCCTGAACCGTCTGGAAAACCGCTCTGGCGACCCGGGGGAGTGCCGTGACCTGCTCGCGGGCGAGGGAGCCGAGGCCGGCGAGCAGTTCGCCGGTTTCATCCGGCTTTTTCCCGCGGGGCTGCGTAAGGGCCCAGAAGGGGGTCACGCCGCGCATATCCGGCTCGGTAGACAGGGCCCGCTGCAGCATGCGCGCGCCCGAGACGCCGTCGGCGAGCGCGTGGTGAATCTTGATGTAGAGCGCGCCCCGGTTTCCCTCGACCCCCTCGATAAGGTAAGCCTCCCACAACGGCTTCGTGCGATCGAGCGGGGCGGCGTGAAGCGCCGCGACGAGCGCGTGCAGTTCCGTCATGGTGCCCGGCTGCGGCAGGGCCAGGCGCCGGAAATGCGCATGGACGTCGAAATCCCGATCCGTGTCCCAGAACCACTTGCCGCGCTTGCGCACGAGCTGCAGGTTGAACGGCGGGTGCGCCGAGGTCGCGCTGACGGCGCGCTCGGCCTGCTCCCTGAAGAACTGCCGGCGGGAACCGGCCGGCGGCTTCAGGAGCAGCAGGCTGCCGACATGCATCGGCTGATGCGGACGCTCGAGCAGCAGAAAGAGCTGGTCGCGGGGGTCGACGGCTTTCATGGGCCCTCCAGTCCACCGGCAGAAATCAGTACGCCGGAGCCCCGTGCGGAACTCCGGCGCGTGGAGCGCCGATCAGAAGTGGTTGTCGATCTCGGCGAGAAACTTGGCAGCCTTTTCCTTGGCCGTGCGGTTCTCCAGCCTGTACAGCGACGTCGCGTCTTCTGGCGCGGCCGCGACTTCGCTGACCAGGCGGAAGTAGAGGTCGCGCTCGTCCATGGGAATCGCGTAGAATTCCGCATAGTACATCTTATTGTCGTAGCACCCCTCTTCCTGGATGGAGACCTCGTACAGTTCGCGAGCCTTCTCCATATCGCCACCGAAGGCGCCCGCCTTCGCGTAGAACGCGGCGGCCATCAGACGCGGAGCATGGCAGAGAAAGTCAGGGTCGAGCTCCATGGCCTTCTCGAACAGCGCACGGACCTTCGGGATATCGAAGGCGACCTTGGAAATGCCCTGAATCTCGGCCCAGCGCCCCCAGTTGGCGGAGGCAAACTGCAGGGCGTGCACGAAAGCCTTGTCGTCGATCGATGCGACGGCCTCTTTCATGCTCCCCCCGTTCTGCACGACCGCGTAGTAGCCCGGGTGCATCTCGAGGCGCTTCAACGCGAACTGGCGCCCGCGTTCAAAGGCGGCCTGCTTGTCGGCATCCTCTTTCATGTAGGCGTAGCCGAGCTGGAAATAGCCGATGGCCAGATGATCGAGCACATTCGCGTCGGTGGCGTGAATCGCGTAGGCGGCTTCGTAGAGATCCAAGGCCTTTCGCAGACGCTCCTGTTCGAGCCGCCCTTCGTATTCCTCGTCGGCCTCGCGGACGAGCGCGGTGAAGTCGGCGTCTTCGGCGACCCCGGCGACGGGAGTGATGACGGCGCTCTGCACGCCGGCGCAGGCATGCAACACGACAACGGTGACGGCAAGGAGAAAGTGGCGCATGGGTCCTCGATCGGTAATCACGGTGGATTCTGCACGGCGGCGTCGTCGCGCGCCCGCCGCCAAAGAGGGAGCATCAGACAAGGCCGCATGTCATAATGTGGGGACACTCTACAACCGCCGGGCCGACGGTGTCAAGTTGACCGGTCGCTCGGCGGGTCTCCGGCAAATCCATGGAACGCGGAATGAAGGAAGAGGCCATCGTCTTCGAGCAGCCCATCACCGTACGGCCCGAGCACATTGACTTGATGGGCCACGTGAACAACGTCGTTTACGTGCAGTGGGTGCAGGACGCGGCGACCGCCCATTGGCTCGCGGCGGCGACGCCCGAGCAGAAGGAGACCATCGCCTGGGTCGTTCTGCGGCATGAGATCGATTACCTCAAGTCGGCCTTCGTCGACGAGGCGCTGCTCGCGCGCACGTGGGTGGGCGAAGACAAGGGCGTGCGCTACGAGCGCCATGTCGAGATCGTTCGCCCGGCCGACGGCGCCGTGCTGGCTCGCGCGCGCAGCTTCTGGTGCGCGGTCGATCCGGTCCGTTTCCGCCCGAAGCGGGTCGATAAGGACGTGCGGGCGCGGTTCGTGAAGGAGTCGGTCGCGTGAGCGCGCGAAAGCCGCTGAAGGCGCCGTCGGCCGCGATCCGTTCAGGGCGGCAGTACCGCGGCGTCAGCGAGGCCGAACGGCTGCGCGAGCGACACGCGCGCCTGCTCGAAGCGGGATACCGCATCTTCGGGGATCAGGGGTATCAGCACTCGACCGTCAAGTCTGTCTGCGCAGCGGCAGGGCTGACCGAACGGTACTTCTACGAATCGTTCGCGAACCGTGACGATCTCTTCCGCGCCGTCTACGAAGCGCAGATCGAGCGGCTGCGGGATACCGTGGTCGCCGCCATCATGGCGCAGCAGGGTCCTGAAGACATGACCCGCGAAGGGCTGCGTGCCTACTTCTCGGCGCTGCAGCAGGATCCGCTTCTGGCCCGCATCGTGCTCATGGAAGTGACTCGGGTCGGCGGCGACATGGACGCCGTCTGGCGCGCCTCGGTTGAACAGTTCACGCAGCTCCTGCGCGGATTCGCCCCCCGCTTTCTCATCGGCCCCGACGGGCCCGCCTACGATCTGGAGCTGCTTTCTGCGGGCCTGGTCGGCATCGCGCTCCACGTCGCGATGCTGTGGAATCTGGGCGGCTACCGGCAGCCCCTCGAGACGGTCGTGGGGCACTGTTTTCTGCAGTTCAACGCCGTTCGCAAGGCCCTGCAGGAAACCGACGCCCCGCGCGAATCCTGAAGCACGCACGCCCCGGCGGAACTTCGGATACCATGATGTGGACGTCTGCGTTCCGTTTCCCGCACCCGTGATTCCCCCATGCCTTACACCGAAGCGACCCTCTCCAATCTCAAGAAGACGAGTCCGGCGCAGACGGAGTTCTATCAGGCCGTCGAAGAGGTTCTGCTTTCGCTGCGCCCGCTGCTCGACCGCGACCCTCGCTACCGTAAGAACTGCATCATCGAGCGGATTGTCGAACCGGAGCGCCAGATCATGTTCCGCGTCGCGTGGGTCGACGACAGGGGCCAGATCCACGTGAACAAGGGGTACCGCATCCAGTTCAACTCGGCGCTCGGTCCCTGCAAGGGGGGCATCCGCTTTCACCCCGACGTCTACGCGGGCACCATCAAGTTTCTCGGCTTCGAGCAGATCTTCAAGAACGCGCTCACCGGGCTCAACCTCGGTGGCGCCAAGGGGGGCGCGAACTTCGACCCCAAGGGGCGCAGCGACAATGAGATCATGCGCTTCTGCCAGGCGTTCATGAACGAACTCTACCGGCATGTGGGGCCCACCGTCGACGTTCCCGCAGGAGACATCGGCGTCGGCGGCCGCGAGATCGGCTATCTGTTCGGTCAGTACAAGAAGCTGACCGGCAGCTTCGACGGCGTGCTGACCGGCAAGGGGGTCGAATGGGGCGGCTCCTTCGGGCGCACGCAGGCCACCGGGTACGGCGCGGTCTATTTTGCGGAAGAGATGCTCATGGCGCGCGGCGAAAGCCTGGAAGGGAAAGTCTGCGCGGTCTCGGGAGCGGGCAACGTCGCCCTCTACACCATCGAACTCCTGATCGAACGCGGCGCAAAGCCGATCACGGCAAGCGACTCGACGGGAACCATCGTCGACTCCGAGGGAATGGATGTCGCCACGCTGCGCCAGGTCAAGGAAGTCGAACGCGCCGGCCTCGCGCGCTATGCGGAACTGCGGCCGCACGCCAGATTCATACCCCGCAAGGACTATCCGGCAGGCGGCCACGCCGTCTGGACGGTCCCCTGCTTTGCCGCTTTTCCCTCGGCCACGCAGAATGAGCTGACCGAGCGCGACGCCGAGACGCTGCTGAACAACGGCTGCCGGTGCGTTACCGAGGGGGCGAACATGCCCTCGACCCCCGAGGCGGTCGCCAGGTTCCTCGCGGCGGGCATCGCCTACGGGCCGGGCAAGGCGGCGAACGCCGGCGGGGTCGCCACCAGCCAGCTCGAAATGAGCCAGAACGCCTCGATGGCGCGCTGGAGCTTCGGCGAAGTGAACGCCAAACTGCACCAGATCATGAAGAACATCCACCGGCAGGCCAGCGAGACCGCCGCCGAATTCGGGGAGCCGGGAAATCTGGTGCTCGGGGCGAACATCGCGGGATTCCGCCGCGTGGCCGACGCCATGATCGACCAGGGGGTCCTCTAGCCCGTTCCCCACTGCGGAACCTGCGGATTCCGTTTGACAGGCCGCCCGCGGGCTTGCTACACTAAATCCTTTCACCGGCGGATTTCCGCAGGAAACCCCGGCGAAGCGACAATTTGTTCCGGCATAGCTCAGCTGGCAGAGCGGGTGACTGTTAATCACCATGTCCCAGGTTCAAATCCTGGTGCCGGAGCCATTTTATGAAGGCAGTGCGTGAATCCATGCACTGCCTTTTTCTTTGTCTCACCCGGGCAACCTCAAGGCAGCCAGTGCCTATTCGGCTCGCGATAGATCCGTCTCGGAAAGCAGGCGATGGCCTTCGAATACGGTGAGGATCTGGACGTGCTGCCCATGGACCCGGTACACGTTCCGGTAGGTTCCCTCGAATACCTCTCGAATCGCGGGATTACCGATCTCGGGCACGATGCGACCGCGTTCGGGGAATGTCTGGAGACTCCCCGCTCTGGCAACGATTCGTCGATCAACTGCTCGCCCGCAGCGGAATGATCTCTTGCGAGAAAGGCTTGGATCTCAGCAAGCCGCTGAATGCCTGTTCGGTCCACCGGACCTTCACGGCTTTTCGAGGCTCTCCGCCAGACGTCTGCGTAGTGTTCCGGTGTCCATCGTGCGCCCGGCTTCAGCATCGGTGATACCAGACGCAACCGACTGGACGAAGGCCGCACGCTCCTGAAGTCGATCGTATTCGACCGGCGAAAGCATCACGGCCGCCGGCTTGCCATGCTGGGTGACGACGAGCGGGCGGCCCGAGTCGCGCAGCCGATCGAGCATGCGCGCGGCTTGGGCCTTGAACTCCCCGATGGGGACAATATCCTCGGCGATGCTGATGCGTTTAGGCATACGATCCGACGAAAAGACCGAATTTCATACCTTTAATCGTACGATATTCTGACCAATGAAAGCAAGTCGCCGCAGAGCAGGTCTCCGGGGGATGCAATGTCGCGGCACCTCTACAGGGCGTATGTCCACCGGCCTGCACCTGACTGCCCCAGGCTGCTTTTCGGGCGGGCGCCCGGGGCTGCACGTTTTGAGTCGCAGGACCATCCTGCGACTTTGGAACAACCAGTGGAGGTCACCATGAATCCGGATCAGAGCGAAGGAAAACTGAACCAGCTGAAGGGCCGCGCGAAGAAGGCCTGGGGCGAGCTGACAGGCGACCAGGGGAAAAAGGCCGAGGGGTCGAGCGAGAAATTCGACGCGAAAGTGCAGGAAAAAATCGGCGACGCCAAGGACGCCATCGACAGGAATCTCGGCGACCGCAACCGCTGACGTTCCGCGCCCGGAGGAACTCCGCGGAGAACCTCAGTGGTCGGCCACGTGGCGCTCGAGCAGGTCCCGGTAGTTCCGCACGCGCTTCACGTAAATCACAGGCTCCCACCCGCGTGCATATCCGTGGGCCAGCCGGCGGTAGTATTTCGGCTGCGAGAGCAGGGGGAGCACCGTCTCAAGGTCCGACCAGGAATTCGGATCTTTCTCGAGCACCACAGCCAACGCGCGCGCGTCGCGCAAGTGCAGGTAGCCGACGTTATAGCTGGCGAGCGCCATCCACAACCGGGTTTCGTCATCCAGAAAAGCGGGCTGGCGATTCACCAGGTCGCGCAGGTGTTTTGCACCGGCGAAGATACTCTGCTGCGCGCTCAGCCGGTTCTTCACGCCGAGCGAGTCTGCGGTGCGCCGGGTGAGCATCATCATGCCGCGGACCCCCGTGGGGCTCTCGGCCTGCGGGTTCCACTGCGACTCCTGGTAGGCGACGGCGGCCAGGAGTCGCCAGGAAAATCCGAAGCGCGCCCCCGCGCGCTCGAACAGGTTCCGGCACTTCGGCAACCGGGTTCGCACGCGGTCGAGAAACACCCGGGTATCATGCGGGTCGAACGTCTGCAGGTGGCCGTAATACTTGTCGAGCAGCCGCTGCAACTGGCCGCTCCCCGCATACCGCTTCAGAAAGTCGCCTGCCGCCTGCGCCAGCGCCGGCTGGTCGCGATTGAAAGCCCAGGCAAGAGACTCTTCGCCGCCGAGCGCAAAGGCCGGCCGGAGGTCGAGAAAGAACCGCTGATGCACGGCCACGAGATTGGAATCGGCCACCGTGCAGTCGATCCGCTTTTCAGCGACATCGCGCAGCAGCTCCTCGGTGTAGCGATCGGTCGTGGTCTCCCAGCGCAGATCCGGCCAGGCATCCACGAGAGCCGTAAGGCGCTGATCGTAGCTCGTATCCTTCGGCACCGTCACGCGCACGCGAGAGAGATCGCCGGGTTCGCGCATTCGATCGGCGCGCACGTTGCCGTGACAGACGACCTGCTGCTGCACGTGCTGGTAGGGGGCCGAAAAACGGAAGGTCTCTGATCGCAGCGGCGTCGCCGTGATGCCGGCCGCCGCCAGGTGCCCCTCGCGGCGCCCCAGCGCTTCGAGCGCCCGGGGTACGCCGTCGCGAGCAATGAACTCGACGGCTACCCCGAGTTCGGCGGCGAACGCGCGGGTCAGTTCGTATTCGAACCCTTCCGGTTCACCCTCGTGATTTTCATACCACGTCGTCGCGGCGTTGCGTGTGATGACCCGCAGGCGACCGGCTTTGCGTATCGCGTCGAGATCCTCGGAGCGGGTGCCCCAGGGGAACGCGGGTGCGGGGTCGGCAGCCGGGAGCGGCGCGAGCACCGGCCCGGCGCCGGCCGGGTCCGAAGACGGAGCGGCATCGCTTGCCGCATCGGCAGAAACGAAGCCCCCGGCTGCGAGAAGCGCAGCGAGAAGTAGGCGGCACATGCGGCGACATCATACAGCGTCCCCCGGCCAGAAGCCAAGCTTACTCGTGGGAGCTTGCTTCGCCGACGTCCGAGGTCCAGCGTCCGACGTCCAGTCAGTGGTGCTGCTCGCGCTCGTAAGCATCGGCCTCGGCCTTGTTCCGGTGAATCGTGCCGTCGGGATGCTCGCGCGGGGAATACACGGAATACAGTTTGAGCGGCTCCGTCGCCGACGTATTGATCACGTTGTGCTCCGTCCCCGCGGGGATGACCAGCGCCGAGCCGTCTTCGAGCTCGCGTTCCTCGCCGTTGAGAACCGACTTGCCGTGCCCCGATTCCACGCGGATGAACTGGTCGACGTCTTCGTGCGTCTCCATGCCGATCTCCTCGCCGGGGGCAATCGACATGACCACGAGCTGGCTGTGCGGGCCCGTATAGAGCACTTCGCGGAAATTACTGTTGTCGAGTGTCTTCTTCTCGATGTTCGTGAGAAATCCTTCCATGACCTTCCTCCGGACCACAGTCTAGCGCGGCGGCGCACGACGAACGCGTACGGGCCCTCGGGTGGTCGTCGGACGTCTGACGTCGGACGTCGGTGACCGACAAGTACAAAAACAGAAATCAACGGCATCCCACACGGAGGACGCGGCGGCGCGGAGAGGGATAACCGGCAAGAACCTGCCTCATTTGTTCCGGTTTACATTGCCCAGTGCCCAGCGTCCAGCGACCAGCGTCTGGTTCGCCCTTGCTTCTCTCCGCGGGCTCCGCGCCTCCGCGTGAAACTGGCCTTCGAACACCAGCTTCCCATCCGGTGCCCCCTTCGGGGGAACGCATCCAGCACTTGGGCGCCGTGAAGGAGGGGGGCCCAGTGGTCGTCGGACGTCTGACGTCGGACGTCGGTGACCGACAAGTACAAAAACAGAAATCAACGGCATCCCACACGGAGGACGCGGCGGCGCGGAGAGGG
>JAWLHK010000007.1:221551-238196 GCA_041690355.1 bacterium
TTTGTTCCGGTTTACATTGCCCAGTGCCCAGCGTCCAGCGACCAGCGTCTGGTTCGCCCTTGCTTCTCTCCGCGGGCTCCGCGCCTCCGCGTGAAACTGCAGTTCGAACTCCCTGCTTCCATCCGGTGCCCCCTTCGGGGGAACGCATCCAGCACTTGGGCGCCGTGAAGGAGTGGGGCCCAGCGACCAGCGCCTAGTGCCCGTCGCTGTTTGACATCCTGAAACTCATCGTTTATCGTAGATTAACGATGAATCAGAAACGACGCATATTTCAGGAAGTGGGGTGTCCTCCCGTCGACACGTCGCCGGATCTCCGCCCGATCGAGGGAGAGGAGGCCGACGCCGAGCTTGCGGAACTGGCGAAGGCCATCGGGCACCCGGTCCGCATCCAGATTCTGCGGATTCTCGAGCGGCGCACGGCCTGCCTCTGCGGCGATATCGTCGACGAGCTCCCGCTGGCGCAGTCAACCGTCTCGCAGCATCTGAAGATCCTGAAGGAGGCCGGGTTCATCCGCGGCGACGTCGACGGACCGCGCGTCTGTTACTGCCTCGACCCGCGGACCCTGCACCGGTTCAGAATGCTGGCATCCAACCTCTAGCGCGCGCGACGCGAAAGGAACGGGTTCAACATGGCGAATGAAAATCCGGGCGCCGGAAAAGGCGGCCAGCTCTACGAGGCGGCTGCCGAAGTTCACGCCGGCGGACGCGCCCGCTTCGAGGCACACGGCCTGGCGGCGGAATTCGACGGAACCTCCGGACGGCTGTCCGATCTGCCGGGTCCCGCCGATCTGCTCTGCGCCGCGCTGAGCGCCTGCATCCTCAAGAACGTCGAGCGTTTTTCCCATATGATGCCCTTTCGCTACGAAAAGGCGACCGTCAGGATTACGGCAGAACGCCAGGAGCCGCCGCCCGTCATCGTCCGCATGCACTATGAGCTCGAAGTGCGCACCGACGAGCCGGCCGACCGCGTGGATCTGCTCCACCGCAACATTCAGAAATTCGGAACGATTACCAATACCCTGGGGCGGGCCTGCGAAGTGAGTGGAACCATTCGCGCCTTCCCGCCGGGCTCCCCGTCGTGAGGCCATGAATACGCAGCAACCCATCGCGCCCGGCGGCATCGGTCGGCGTCTTTCGTTTCTCGACCGCTACCTGACCCTGTGGATCTTTCTCGCCATGGGGCTCGGGGTTCTGCTCGGCCGCCTCGTGCCGGGTTCCGCGGAATTCGTGCAGCGCTTCGAAATCGGCGCCACGAACCTGCCCATCGCCATCGGCCTCATCGTCATGATGTACCCGCCGCTCGCGAAGGTACGCTACGAAAAGCTGGGGGCCGTCTTCGCCGACAGAAAGGTCGTCGGGCTTTCGCTCGTGCAGAACTGGATCGTCGGCCCCGTGCTGATGTTCGCCCTCGCGGCCCTGTTTCTTCACGACAAGCCCGAATACATGACCGGTCTCATTCTCGTCGGCATCGCACGCTGCATCGCCATGGTGCTCGTGTGGAACCAGCTCGCACGCGGAAACAATGACTATGCCGCCGGGCTCGTCGCCCTGAACAGCATCTTCCAGGTGCTCTTCTACAGCGTGTACGCGTGGGTGTTCATCACCTTTCTCCCGCCGCTTTTCGGGCTCGAGGGGAGCGTCGTCGATGTCTCCATGGGAGATGTTTTCAAGAGCACGCTGATCTTTCTCGGCATCCCCTTCGCCGCCGGGCTGTTCTCGCGCCTGCTCCTGCGCCGGTGGAAGGGGACCGCCTGGTTCGACGAGAAGTTCATTCCGCGCATCTCGCCGCTCACCCTGGTGGCGCTGCTGTTCACGATCGTCGTGCTCTTCAGCCTGAAGGGGAACATGATCGTCGACATCCCGTTCGACGTCGTGCGCATCGCCGTACCGCTCACGATCTACTTCGTGCTCATGTTCTTCGTCAGCATGTTTCTTGCGTGGAAGCTCGGCGCCGACTATTCCCGCAGCGCCACGTTGGCCTTCACCGCATCGGGAAACAACTTTGAACTGGCCATCGCCGTGGCCGTCGGCGTCTTCGGCCTGCACTCGGGGGCAGCTTTCGCGGCGGTCGTCGGACCGCTGGTCGAAGTGCCGG
The DNA here is from genome assembly GCA_041690355.1 of bacterium. GTDB lineage: Bacteria > J088 > JAWLBW01 > JAWLBW01 > JAWLBW01 > JAWLHK01. The sequence goes on from JAWLHK010000007.1 coordinate 223,647, forward strand.
TGCTCATCGGTCTCGTCAGCGTATCGCTGTGGATCCGGCGCCGCTTCTTCCCCGGCGAATCCCCGGCAGAGGACGTCCCCCTCGATTCCGGCTGCGAAACCACGCAGCAGGTCGTCGACCATACCGTGAGGCGCAAAGCATGAACAGCATTCTTTTTCTCTGTGTCGCCAATTCAGCCCGGAGCCAGATGGCCGAGGGGCTCGCGCGGAGCCTCTTGGGCGACCGCGTGCGCGTGCAGTCAGCCGGTTCCCGCCCGTCGAAGGTGAACCCGTACGCCGTCGAAGTCATGCGCGAAAAGGGGATCGACCTGACGACCCATTCCTCCAAATCGGTGGACACCATCGATCCCGCTACGGTCGACACGGTCATCACCCTGTGCGCCGAAGAAGTGTGCCCGGTGTTCCTCGGCAAGGCGCGGCGCATCCACTGGCCCGTTGACGACCCCGCCAGCGACGATCCAACGCTTTCGGCGGAACAGATGCGCGAACGTTTCCGCACCGCGCGCGACCGCATCGAAATGCGCCTGCGCATCCTCGACGCCGTGCGCGACCTGCCGCCGGGGCCTGACGGAACCGAGTTCCACGCCAGCATCCGCACGAAAGATCTGCCGCAGGCGGCGCGTTTCTACAGCTGGCTGCTCAACCTGCAGCCGAAAGAATGGACGCATCGCTATGTGACGTTCGTGAGCGAACGGCTGCGCACGAACTTTGTCGTTCTCGTGGATGACGGCAAGGAGCTGCACCACGACACGCTCTACCACCTCGGGGTGGCCGTTCCGGACCGGAAGTCGGTGGTCGACGCCTGGCGCCGCGCGCAGGCGGCCGGGTTCCCCATCGAGAAACCGCCGCGCACGACCTGGCGCGGCACCCCGCTGCACGAGCTGTGGCTGCGCGACCTCGACGGGAACCTGGTTGAGATCTACGCCCGGCTGACGGACGAGGAGCTCGCGCAGAAGCCGGCCGATCTGGAACCGGTGTTTCTGACGGAATAGAAAGGCAAAAGACCGGAGATCCCACGCGGAGGCGCGGAGACGCGGAGAGGAACAGACCGGCAAAACCCTCCTCCACTTTTTCCGGATACGTAGCAACGCTTGTCCGGGTCCACACCAGCGCAACTCCAGAGAAAAATCCTTGCCTCTCTCCGCGGCCTCCGTGCCTCCGCGTGAAACTGCCCTTTGACTACCGTGCATCCCCCTCTGGTGCCCCCTTCGGGGGAACGCATGCGGCACCCGGAGACCATGAGGGAGGGGGGCCCAGCGCCCCACCCCCTCCCGCTGGCGTTCCCCGCGGAATTTGCGGATACTCAGAAGAGAACCCCGCGCGCGGAAGCTTCATGCAGCAGGAACGCACCAAGGTCAGCCGGCTCTTCACCCCGGCCGAAATCAAGGCGCTCAGCGCCACGTCGGATCTCGCCGGCTGGTGGGCCGTCGTCTCCATCTGGGGGGCCATCGCCATCGCCTTCGCGGCGCTCGCCGTCTGGCCCCACCCGCTCACCTTTGTCGCCGCCGTTATCGTCATCGGCGGCCGTCAGCTCGCCCTCGCCATCCTCATGCACGAGGCGTCGCACTACACCCTGTTCCGCACGCGGTGGCTGAATGATGTCGCCGGCAACTGGCTCGCCGGCCGCTTCATCTGGATCGACGTGCGCCGCTACCGCACGCACCATCACCTGCACCACACGAAAACCGGCACCCACGAGGATACCGACAAGAGCCTCGTGAGCCCGTTTCCCACCTCGCGCGCCTCGGTCGCCCGCAAGCTGCTGCGCGACGCCACGGGGCTCAGCGTGTTCCGCCGCTTCCTGGGCCTCGTGCTCATGGACATGGGCGTCTTGAAGTGGACCGTCGCCGCCGAAGCGGTGCGCCTGCCGCGCAACGGACGCTCGATCGGGAGCTACCTGCTTGAGGGGGCGCAGAATATGTTTCCCGTTCTTCTGGCCAACGGCATCCTCTTCGGCGCCCTCTGGGCGCTCGGGCACGCCTGGGTCTACGCCGCGTGGGCCGTCGCCTATGCGACCACGTTCAGCCTGTTTCTCCGCATCCGATCGATGGCCGAGCACGCGTGCACCGAAGCGACCCCCGACATGCTGCGCAACACCCGGTCGACCCGCGCCGGCCTGCTCGCCCGCATGACCGTCGCGCCGCTGCGCGTCAACTACCACATCGAGCACCACGTGCTCCCCGCCATCCCCTGGTTCCGCCTGCAGGAGGCCCACCGCCTGCTGCGCGAGCGCGGCCACGTGCCCCCCTCGCCCACCTACCTCGACGTCCTGCGCCTGGTCTCGGCCGGCAAGCCCGCCGCCTGACCCCCCCCCTCCAATTTCTTTTGCAGGATCGCCCCGGGCCACAGTAGAATGGCTCCGATCAGCAAAACGTTATTCCGTAAAGCGGAACGTTTTGCCGGGAAGCCGCGCCGGGGGGAGACTCGGGGCGGCGTCTCCACCCTACCCTTCTCCTGGGAGAAATTCCGATGAAAGCGGCATTGAAATGGATCGGCATCGCCTTCGGGGCGCTTGTCGCGGTCGTGCTCGGCCTGTTTGTCTACGTCGAAGCCACGTGGAGCCTCGACTATCCCGACACGCCGCTCCCCGCCATCCAGGCCTCGACCGATCCGGCCGTCATCGCGCAGGGAGAATACATCGTGCACGCGGTCGCGCACTGTTCGGCCTGCCACGGCCCGGCCGAGCTCGTCGAAGCACGCAAGATCGATTTCACGAAGCCCATGGTCGGCGGCAACGTCTGGCACGCCGGCCCGTTCGGCAAGTTCGTCGCCGCCAACCTCACGCCGCACGAAACCGGCATCGGCCTGTTGAGCGACGCCGAGCTGGCGCGCGCCATCCGCCACTCGGTGCGCAAAGACGGCACGCTGGCCCCTTTCATGCGCATCGTCGTCGGCCCCATGTCCGATGAAGACCTGACGGCGGTCGTGTCGTACCTGCGCGCTCAGCCCCCCGTCGCAGCCGAGCACGAAGCCGAGGAAGTCGGCTTCATCGCCAAGGCCCTCTCGAGCAAGTTCACGCCGCGCACCGATCCGGCGCCCCCCTATTTTCCCCTTGGAGCCACGTCGGTGGAGCGCGGACGCTACCTGGCCGAAGGGCCCGCCATGTGCGTCGGCTGCCACACGCCGCTCGACCCGATGAGCGGTTTTGCCCCGTCGGGCCCGCTGTTCTCGGGCGCCGGCCCCGAGCCGGATCACGCCGAAGAAGGCTACGAAATCGTGGCCCCCAACCTGACCCCCGACCTGGAGACCGGGCACATCGCCAAGTGGACCGAAGACGACTTCGTTGCCCGGTTCCGCAGCGGCACCGCCCTCGCCGGCACGAAGATGCCGTGGCCCGCTTTCCAGAAGATGGCGGAATCGGATCTGCGCAGCATCTACCGGTACCTGAAGACGGTGCCGGCGGCGAAGAATGACATGGGGCCGATCCGACGGGAGATCGGAAGTTTCAAGCCGTAGAAGGTTTGGGTTTCCAGTTTTTCGGTTTTCAGTTCCAGGGATCGTTCGCGCAAGGGACGCCGTGCAGGCGTCCCTTCTTGTTTCGGCAGACCGGGGGCAGCGGCGCGAACGATGCAACATCCGTGTCAACTGGACGAACCGCTTCTCGCGGAATTCCGGGGCGGCAAACGCATTCCGCTCCGGCTTGTAAGGGGCTCTTCCGGCTGGTATGATCTAGCCGATTCAGACAAGGCGGCTGCTACGTTTCCGGGCCCCTGGGAGGAACACATGCGTCACCCTATTGCTGCGTATTGCGTTGCGCTGGCCCTCACCGCCTGCGCTGCCGTCGATACCGAGGGCCCTGTTGAAACCCGCTCGTCCCGCGACACCGGCGAGGTTCGCATCACCATCAAGCCCTCGCTGGCGCGGCTGGTCGACATCACGCGGGTCGACGTGCACGTCGCCCCCGACGATCTGACCCAGACCATGGACTACAACGCCACTTCGGGCGGCTTCTCGGGGTTGATGACCCTCGCGCCCGGCGCGAAGACGCTCACCGGGCGGGCCTACGTCAACGAAGACAGCGTGGGTCAGGGCTCGGCGGCGGTCGAGGTCGTGGCCGGTCAGACTGCGGCGGTCCTGCTGCAGATCTTCGATACGAGCGGCGCCCAGCCCGAGAACGACATCGCGCCGATCATCCAGTCGGTCACGATCTCGAACGTCTATCCGGTCACCGGCGAAACGGTCACCCTGGGCGTGGCCGCCGTCGACCTGAACGGCGATCCGCTGACGTACGCGTGGAGCGACGATTGCGCCGCGTCGGCATTCGACGCGCCGACCCTGGCGACCACCGGCTGGCAATCCGAAGCGGCCGGAACCTGCAACATCACGGTTACCGTCTACGCCACCGGGTACGCGGTACAGGAGGTATTCTCACTCGCCGTGCTCGACCCCGCGCTCGAGCAGGGGAGTCTGGCCGTGTCGGGGGAATTCGTTCCCGCCCCGTACCTCAGCTCCTTCCACCTCGACTACGTGACGGGGGGCGCGGGGAGCTACGTGGGATGCGAGATCGACCTCTACGCCCCGACGCAGAACGGCTTCGTCTGCCCGGCGCTGGAATACGACATGCCGCTGAATGGCTGGTTCTACAGCTACTTCGGCGTCACGACGGGCACCCGCACGTTTGCCCTGACCGACGATTGCGGGGGAAGCGCAACGCTGGGGCTGCAATATCATGCGCCCTACGGCACGACCCAGGAGTTCACGTGGACGCCGCCGGCGGCGGGGCTCCCCCGGGTGTGCAGGCTGACGGCGACCGCGAGCTACTACGGACTCGACTCGGCGTTCGACGTGGGCCTCCTGGTCGATTTCTGAGCGGGCTTCAGTCTGCAGGCGTCACTCGTCACTCGTCACTCGGTCACTTGTCACTTGTCACTTGTTGTTGACGCTCGACTTTCGACTCGGTCCTCCCGGCCCGTGATACCTTGTAGGCATGCAAGATTCACTGATCCGCATCCGGCCCCTCGGGATGCCCTGGGAGACCCCCGATCCCTTTCTCTTCTGCGTTCACCACAACGACGCGTATCCCAAAGGGAATGCGCAACTCGCGCCCGCCGCGCCGCTGAGCGGGCGCACGCTGGGCAACGACTTCGCCGGCCGCGACGGGTGGAACATGTATCATGGGCAGACCGTCCCCGGGTTCCCCTACCACCCGCACCGTGGCTTCGAGACCGTGACCATCGTGCGGCGCGGCTATGTGGACCACTCCGACTCCCTGGGCGCGACGGCGCGCTTCGGCGGGGGCGACGTGCAGTGGCTCACGGCCGGACGCGGCATTCAGCACAGCGAAATGTTCCCCCTGCTGCGCGAGGATCGGGAGAATCCCCTCGAGCTTTTCCAGATCTGGCTGAACCTGCCCGCGCGCGACAAACTGGTTCCGCCCCATTTTGCCATGTTGTGGAACGAGGACCTGCATCCCGTGGTCACGGCCGATCGCGAAGGGCGCGCGACGACGGTGGTCCCCATTGCGGGGCGCTTTGAAGGCGTGACGCCGCCGGCCCCGCCGCCGCACTCCTGGGCCGCCGATCCGGAACACGAGGTGGCCATCTGGACGATCCGCATGAGCGTTGGTGCCCACTGGACACTCCCACCGGCCGGCGCAGACACACAGCGGACCCTCTACTTCTTTGCGGGCGACTCCGTGGAGCTCGACGGCCGGCGCATCGACACGCACGCGGCCCTCTGGCTGCGCCCCGACCACGCCGCAGCGCTGGTCAACGGGCCCACCGAGGCAGAATTCCTTCTGCTGCAGGGGCGCCCCCTTGCGGAACCGGTCGCGCAGCACGGCCCGTTCGTCATGAATTACCAGGGGGAGATCCGCCAGGCGTTTGTGGAGTACCAGCAGACGCAGTTCGGCGGGTGGCCCTGGTCGCGCCCCGATCCGGTGCACGCGCACGAACGGGGACGCTTCGCCATCCACGCCGACGGACGCGTGGAAGAGCGCGAAATGCCGAAGGCCGGCTGAGGCCGATCAGCCCTTGCAGATCAGGACGGGGAGCGGGCTCGCGCGAAGAAGTTCGCGCGTGACGCTCCCGAGGAACATGGCGCGGAGGGGACCCGATTGGGCCGCGACGCCGATCAGGTCGGCCTTCGTGCGCCGGGCTTGCGCGAGAATGGCGTCGGAAATCTTTCCGTCGGCCGGACGGGCCTCGACCACGACCGTGCGTCCCGCGAGCTGTCTGGCCGCGACCGACAACTTCCGTTCCGCCTCTTCGAGCGCCTGCTCCCAGGCCTTATCCATATCGCCCGTGAGGGCCGGCTGTCCGAGAATCGCCTGCGGCGGGGCGGCGTGAAAGAGCTGCAGGCCGAGCGTCGGCGGCAGGTGCGCGAGCTGCGCCAGCGCCCGCGTGTCGCGCTTGCCCAGATCGTGTGCGAAGACGAGCCGCTGCGGCGCTTCGGGAATGCGCGTGGTGGGATTCGCGACGAGCACCGGCAGGGTGGCGTGGTGGACGAACGTCTCGGCGAACGACCCGAGCATCAGCCGCTTGACCCCTTTTTTCGCATGCGAGAACAGCGCGACGGCATCGGCCCCCTGTTCGCGGGCCCATGTATCGAGCCGACCCGCCGCTGCCTTCATCGACGCGCTCTCTTCTTCGACGACGGCGACGCGCCGCGGGGAGAGCGGCAAGCCGGCATCGGCCAGCGCCTTGCGCAGGAGCCCAAGCGGAAACTTTCCGAAGCGTTCTTTTTCGGGAACGTCGAACGCGGTGCTCAAGCGCGCCTCGCCGTGTCCCGCCACGTACACCACCTGCACGCCGTCCTTTCCGGCGAGCGCGGTGAGCATGCTGTACATCGGTGCAAGGGGGAGCTGGTTGTCGAAGGGGTCGATGGCCCACACGATCTTCATGGGTACTCTCGGGCGCGGGTGATTCTTAATTCCTGATTCTTAATTCTTAACCGGCAAGAGCAATACTGGTGACATTATCGCACTCTTGGAGTACGGGAAGGTCTTGTCGACTCAAGAATTAAGAATCAGGTATCAGGAATGCTCTACGGCGCGAACCCTTTGTTACAGGCCGGCGCTCAGCTGGCGCCGTAGAGCCAAGTGACATTATCGCACTCTTGAGTGCACAGCATGCGCTCTGCATCAAGAATTAAGAATCAGGAATCAGGAATGCTCCGCTGCGCCTGCCGCGCGGCGGAGACTCTCCATCCAGCGATTCAGCTGGCGCCCAATCGAGTTGGCCCGGTCCATGAGATCACTGCGCTTCTCCTCCAGGTGCCCGTACCGCTCGTTGAGGCCGATCACATACAGCATGGAGCGGAACTCGCCGGCAGATCCGCGCGCCAGTTTAAGCGAATGAAGCAGGGCCTTGGTTGAGCGCCACTCGAATCCTTCGGCAATGTTGTTCGGGATCGAGAGCCCGGCCCGGGTCAACTGTATCCGCAGGTCTCCCTGATAATTGAAACTCCTGTCGTCACAGAGCTTGAATGCGCGATCGGCCAGTTGAATTGCGTCCTTCCAGACCGGTAAATCTTCAAACCGTGTGTATCCCATGGCAGCCTCCAATCGGCTCACCATGCGGCAACCAGCACGGAAATGTCAACAAAAAAGCGACGCGTGTTCTGGTTCTGAAGCTCTTGCCAACTCAAGAATCAGGAATCAGGAATCAGGAATGCTCTACGGCGCGTTCGCGCTCTACAAGCCGGCGCTCAGTTGCGCGCCGTAGAGCAACGGTGCACCTGTAAAGGCGTAGTCCGCGTGAAGCGTGAGCGAGAGAAACGGGAGCGGATCGATCTTCAGGCCGGCAAACGCCGAGGGGATCGAGGCCGTGAGGTCTCCGGGAGCCGCGCCGCCGAGGGGGTCGGCCATCGCCGCCTTGTAGCCGGCGCCGACATACGGCGTGACGAACGGAAAACCCTTGCTCAGCTCGGCCTGCGCGCTAACCGTCGACAGATCCGCGAAGTCGATGCCCGAGGCCTGCGTATACGCGACCCGCACGCCGAACGCGGGCAGCGCGACGCCGTCTTCGAGCCAGCCCCACTTCAGCTCTGCCCCCCACCAGGTTTCGTCGCCGTCGAGCCGCCCGCCGTAGGCGCCGCCGACATCGAAGCCGAAGGGGAGCCCCTTCACGGCGCGCAGGTACCAGCTGCTCCAGTTGGCGGGTCCGCCCACGGCCTGCCAGTCAGCGCGGCCGGAGTCGAGGGAGGCGCCCAGGTAGCCGGCCCCCACGTCGAAGCCGGTCAGGCCGTACGGGTCCGCGTAATCCACCACCGGAAACGAGAAGACCTGTCCGAGATCGCGCGCCAGATCCGCAAATTCCGCCTCGGTCAGCGGTACCTCGGGCGCCTGCAGATCGTCGGCGTGCGTGAGGGCGGGCCCTGCCGCGGCAAACCAGGCCGCGAGCGCCGCGGCGATCCGAGCCGTCTTCTTCATGAGTCCTCCGGAAACGAAAGGGGAAAGATTCATTCTAGCGATTCCGGCCGCGGGCGAAAAGGCAGCGGACGGAGAACTTCAGCGCGCGCCGCCCGTGACGCCGAAGCGGGCCACGTCGAGCAGGCGCCCGTCGGAGGTACGCACCTCGACCCGCCACGCCCCGCGCGGGTCGTCGGGAAAGTTGCGCTTGCGCGACCAGGTGCGGAAACCGGCTTCGCGGCCGCCCGTGATGCGGAGCGGAATGCGATCGATCTCGACGCCGTCCAGAAAGAACACGTGCTCCAGCTCGTCCTGCAGCCCGAGCGGCGCGGCCACGGCCGTGTGCAGCGCGAGCGACGGCGGCAACGACTCCATCGATTCCGCCAGCGCGGGTTCCCAGCGCAGCTCCGTGACCCGCAGCGGAACGGCGGGGAACCACGGTTCTGCAAACCACGCGGCGAGGAACACGGCGGCGGCCACGGTCCAGCGGCCGGCGCGCGTGAGCTTGCCGAAGCCCGCGAGGAGCACGGACATGCCGCTCAAGATGGCCGCAAGCCACCAGGAGAGGCCGAGCGAGATTCCGAACAGCGTCGGCAGGACGGCCACGAGCGCGTAGAAGAGGACGACCGAACGCAGGCCCACCCGGGCTACCGGATGCGCGTCGGCGCGCAGGAACCAGGGGTCCCACGTCCACAGGATGGCGACGGCCAGGAGCAGCGCGATGACGGCGGCGTGGGCGACGACGGGGGCCGCGCTCACGAGATAGAAGGGAACCAGAAACCACACGGCCGACTGGAAGGAGGACTGCGCGACCACCTGCGCGAGCGGAATCGGCCGGGTGAGCCAGCGCTCCAGGATCCACAGGGCGACCCCGGCGAGCAGGGCGAGCAGGGCCCAGCGCAGCTCATCGAAATGGGTGCGCATCTGCCAGACGGTGAACCCGCCGGCCGCCAGCGACAGGGGCGGACTCCATCGCTCGTACAGGCGGATAGCGCCGCGCGTCCACCGCTGCAGCGTTCCCGGTTCCGCAGAAGCGTCTGCCGCGTCCCCGGCCGATTCCGCCGGACGGTCTCCCAGCGTGACCACGGTGGCCCCCCAGCCGCCGCGCGACTGCGGCGCGAGAACGAACCCGGCGACGTGCGGGTCGCGCCGCAGCACGGCGTGCACGGTCTCGCGCAGGCGGCCGGTGCCTTTGCCGTGAATGATGCGCACCTCGCGGAGGCCGGCTTCCCGGGCGGCCGCCAGATACTCCGCCACGAGGTCGGCCGCGTCGCGCGGCGCGAAGGTATGCAGGTCGAGGCTGTCTTCGAGCGGCGGCCGGTGCACCGGTTCGTCGTCGGGGGCTCCCGTCATGCGCGCGCGATCACCAGTCGATGAAGCAGCCCGAACCCTCGAAATAGGCGGTGCGCAGGCTGTCGAACCGCACCTTCATCCGGCCGCAGTTGCGGGCGTGCTGCAGTTTGTCGCGGGGAGCGTCGGCAATGTTGATCTTGTCGACCCCGATGTCGTCAGGCCGATCGATCAGCAGCCAGGGACCGTCGGTGCGGCCGCTTTCGTAGGGAATGTTGAAATGGGTCTCGCTCTCGTAGTTGTAGACGGCATCGCCGTCTTCGAGGTAGCGATAATCGCCCCCGTACTTGTAGAGGCCGTACATGAGTGCGAGCAGGACAATGATGGCGCCGGCGATTTTGGGGAACATGCGTATACTCTACCACCGGGCGCGCACCGCGCGCATGGGTGGGGTGATTCCTAATTCCTGATTCCTAATTCCTGAGAAGCAAGATCGCGGGGTTTCCGAGCCGGTATTCGGCAAGCCCAGGATCGCAGGCCGCGCAAAGTGCGGGATGCGGCGCCCTTGCCGGATCCCCCCCTCTCCCCCTCCCCCGCTCCCCCACTCCGCAGGGTGCACCGGCGTGAACAAGGTGCACACCGGTGGCGCCTCTCGCGAACCATTGCTATCCTGTCCTTTCCACCCCGGAACACGAGGTAGCAGTCCGCATGATTTCCCAGATCGACCATCTCGGCATTGCCGTTCGCAGTCTCGACGAAGCCCTCCCCCTGTGGCGCGACGTTCTCGGCCTCAAGCATGAGGGGACCGAAACCGTACCCGACGGCATGAGCCGCGTCGCCTTTCTGAAGTGCGGCGAAGTGGCCATCGAGCTGCTCGAGCCGACCCGGCCCGACACCCCCATCGGCAAGTTCCTCGAAAAGCGCGGCGAGGGGATCCACCACATCTGCCTGCGCGTGAAGGATATCGAAGAGGCGCGCGCGAAGATGGCGGCCGGCGGCCTGCAGCTGCTCGACGAGAAGCCGCGCCCGGGCGCGCACAACACGCTGGTCAGCTTCTTTCACCCGAAGTCGACCCGCGGCGTGCTGCTCGAAATCGCCTCGCACCCCGGCGAGTACCACCACATGTGAGCGCGGATCTTTCCGCATCGAAATTGAAAAAGGCGGACCCGGAAGGGTCCGCCTTTTTGCGTTTCAGTATCCTGCCGCCGGCTTAGAGGAAGCCCTGCACCGCGTCGACGATCGAGGCCAGCACCGCATTGAGCGTGCGCAGGTTGCCGAGCTGAATCGGCTGTTCGGCCGGCTTCGGCAGCAGCTTGTCGTTGGCGATGCGCGTCGGATCGATGTAGAGCAGGCCGCCGAACGAGCCGTCCTTCCAACCGATGTACGGCGAGATGACCGAGAAGCCGTCGGCGGCAATGGTCCCTTCCCACTTGTCGCCAAAGTTGCCGCTCGAGGTCTTTTTGTACCAGGGGAAATCGGCGGAGTTCTCAGTAACCGCCTGGAAGTGATCCGCGTCCTGCGCCTTGGCGCAGATGAAGTTCTCCCCTTCGGGATCGAGCAGCGGGTTGTACGAGGCGTCGGGGCTGCACTCCCAGCTCAGGACAACGGTCGCATCGACGAGCGGCTGCAGCTCATGCGTCGTGGCTTCAGGGTATTCCGGCGGCGCCACGAAGGTATCCGGCTGCGTCCACGCCGGAAGCACGCCACGAAGCCCTGTTCCCGGATTGGCGAAGATATAGCCGAAGTCCAGTTCCATATCCGCCTGAATCAGCGTCGTCATGGCCCCGACGAGCAGGTCACGGTTGTCGGTCACGAGCTTGAGCAGCTGATCGATCTGAGCGGCGGTGTCGGCATCGACGTCGCCGGCGACGGTGGCGATCAGGGCGTCGAAGGCCCCCGACTTGAGCAGCACAGAAGCCACGAGCGCAATCATGGGGAAGATGTCGCGCTGCAGGCTCACGCGGGCCCCCGGCACCTGCGCCAGGTTGTCGCGGAAGACCTTGATCCCCTCGACGATGTCTTCGCTGACCGGAACCTCGAGGTTGTCGAACTTATCGGTGTCGATGATCCCGACGAAGGGATTGTTCGTGAAATCGACGTTCAGGACGAGCATGTCTTCTTTTTCGCCCGTGCGGTACTCCACGAGGAACCGCGACTGATCGCCCGTGCGCTTCTTGAGCACTTCGAGCGCTTCGACGATGGCGCCGAAGCCAAGCGAGTAGCCGTCGCCCGCCTTTTTCATGAATTCGGCCCCGTTCACGCTGTCGACAGTCAGGAACGTGGGGCTCAGGCCCATGAGAACGGCGTAGAGATTCAGCACTGTTCCGATGGGGCGATCGCTGAAGCTGTCGAGAGGGCCGTTTTCAACGCCGGTGGCATAGCTGAGAATCTTGGTGCTGAACGAGTAGTCGATGCTCTCGACCACGTAGAGCGTGCTGAGAATCGTGTTGGTCATCGAGTAGACCAGCTGAATCTCGGCCATATCATATTTACCGCCGGCGTTCATGACGTCGATGTCGGCAATCTTGACCGGTAGTGAGCGGGTCTCCCAGCGAAAGCGGTTGCGCTTGATGATGGTTTCGAGAATCTTCTTGTTCTCCTCCATCGTAACCGTGATCGGCGACAGAAAGCCCTTGAGCGCGCTGCCGATGAGGCTCGGCGCCTGCGCTTCGATGCGGTACAGCGCGTCACGCAGCTCTTCGGGGGTCGCCTGCGGCGAAAGCGACTGCCCTTCGAGCAGCACAAGCACGGCGCCCAGCAGCGCCTGCAGCTGCTTCGTTACGTCATTGAGTGTCTTGAGCGTGCTCGCCGTCGTGTAGCAGAAAAGCGCCTGATCGACGGCCAGGTCGTTCGTCGCGGCCAGGGCCGGATTGCTCCAGACGCTCTGCCCTTCGAGCTTGGCGCGTGCGTAGTCGCCCGCTTCGAGATTGACCCGGCAACCCGATTCGTAGCCCTTGACCGTCTGCACGTTCGGGTCGACTTGAACATCGGTGCCGCAGGAGGCGACGAAAAGCGATAAAGCGACGAGGGCCGAAGCCGGACGCATGAAAGCGCGCATAGGGGACTCCTTTAGACGTAGCAGGGCCGCGTCCCGGGGCGGCTGCTGATAGGGCTATATCATAGTCGACCGCCGAAACATCTTGCAAGCCGCATAATGTGCCGCGGCGCGTCACCCCGGTATACGGCATGGCGCACCTGGGCCGGCCTGTGGATAATGGTTGCCAGATGCTCGGTACTGCGCTCCTCTTTCTGCTCGCCGCCTTCGATCCGACCGCCAGGGACGTGCCGGCCCCCGTCGCCGACATCGTCGTGCGTGCCCAGCGCACCCGCGAAGCGGTCATCCTCAGGGAGCTCGACACCCGGCCGGGCCAGCGCTTCTCGCCCGAACGCTGGCGCAGCGACGTCCAGCGCCTCAAGGATCTGGGTATCTTCTGGAGCGTCGATACGACCGCCGAGACCCGGCCGGGGGGCGTCGTCCTCTATCTGAACGTCCGCGACAAGTGGACGCTCATCCCCTCATTCGGATTCACGGCCTCAGACGTCTTCGAGTGGTATGCCGGCCTCTACGAAGCCAACCTCTTCGGCTTTCACACCGAGCTCGGCTTTCAATTCGATCAGAAGTCCGGCGGCAACGGATATCAGGTCTGGCACTACAACTGGCGCGTGCGCTACACCGACCTCTACTACCTGCTCGAAGCGCACGACCGGAGCACGTTTCACCCCGTCTACGATCAGGAGGCACCGGCGAACACGCTTGACGGAACGTTCGAGACGCGCAGCCGGTTTCTCTACCTCGAAGTCGGGCGGCGAATCGGCGATCCCCTGCGCCGCATCGGGCTGGTGTTTCAGCCCGGATTCTCGGATTACAGTCTGGTCGAGCGCACCGCCGAAGACCGCGCGCTGCACCGGGAAACCGGATTCCGGACCCCGCCATCCCGCTTTCTGAACCGCTACGGGGTGCGCCTGCAGTGGGGGCAGCCGCACGAAGACGACTACATCTTTCAGGGGGCCGGTCTGACGGCCCAATGGCTGACCGCGTTCCACGGCATCTTCACCCGGCATCAGTACAACCGGCTGCATGCGGATTTCCGCCATCTCTTTCAGCTCGTCGGCCGGCACAACGCCGGCTACCGCGTCGTCGTGGGCCGCACGAGCAGCACGGCCCTCGAGGACGCCTTCACCGTGGGGGGGCTGCACGAGGTGCGCGGCTTTCCTGACGAACGCTTTTACGGCCAGAACGTCTGGTATTACAACCTGGAGTACCGTTACCCGGCGCTCGACACCAGCTGGCTGCTCGGGCAGGTGGCCATCTTCAGCGACGGCGGACGCACCTGGGACGGCGAGTGGTTTTCCTACGACGCCATCGATCCGGCCCGGCTGGCGGTCGCGACCGGCGCGGGGGTGCGACTGAAGCTCAAGCCCATTCTCAGCACGTTTCTGCGCATCGACTACGCGCTCGCGTGGCGCCCGTACCGAACGTCAGGGTTGAGCGTAGGGGTCAGTCAGTTCTTCTGATTTACAATTTACGATTGACGATTGACGATTTGGGGGCAAATCAGGATTGACGAGTGACAAAGTCCGTTCGTGTCGAGCCGCCGGTCGAAGGCAGCGCCGGAAGCGACGGCGAGACAGGCACATGGATACCCAGGCGCGACCCCTCGCTGTCGCGCTCCTTTCCATTTCGCGCCGTCAGCTCGGGACGAACGGGAGGGGAAGCGCCGAGCGCTGAGCGCTGAGCACCGAGGAAGCGGGAAACCGTTCGTGTCGAGCCGACTGCTGAAGGCAGCGCCGGAGACGACGGCGAGACAGGCGCATGGATACCCAGGCGCGACCCCTCGCTGTCGCGCTCCTTTCCATTTCGCGCCGTCAGCTCGGGACGAACGGGAGGGGAAGCGCCGAGCGCTGAGCGCT
>JAWLHK010000008.1:0-215294 GCA_041690355.1 bacterium
GGGGGGGGGGGGGACATGGCGCTTCGCGAATGGCAAATCCCAGATGCCCAAATGGCAAATTCTTCCGGAACGTGAACTCGTTTGTGCCGACGTCCGGAGTCCGCCGTCCGGCGACCAATTTGTGGCGGCCCCCGCTCCCGATTGGCTATGCTGATGGTTTCAGCAGCGGAGGTTCCCCCATGGCGCTCGACATCTTCGTCGACGGCGAGATCATCGTTCGAAACCCGGCCAACCATGCCGAAGTCGGCCGCGTCCGGCAGGATTCCCCCGAATCCGTGCGCGCCGCCGTGCAGGCCGCCCGCAAGGCCCAGGCCGCGTGGAACGACCTGGGGTTCAAGGGGCGCGGCGCCCTGATCACGAAGGTGCGCGACCGGTTTCTGGAGCGCGCAAAGGAGATCGCCGACCTGCTGCACCGCGAAAATGGCAAGTCCCCCTACGAAGCCTATTTCTCCGAAGTCGTCCCCAACGTGGATCTGTTCGACTGGCACATCGGCAACGATGAGAAGCTGCTGGCGCCCGAGAAGGTCAAGCTGAGCCCGATCAACTATCCGGGCAAGAAGGGGGTCGTCGAGCACCTGCCCCTCGGCGTCATCGGCCTGATCTCTCCGTGGAACTATCCGGTCAGCATCCCGCTGCGCACGATCATTCCGGCGCTCATGGCCGGCAACACGCTCGTCTTCAAGCCGAGCGAGTACGCGGCCCTCTCGGGCAAGTTCATCGTCGACCTGTTCAACGAATTCCTTCCCCAGGGGGTCCTCGTAGGCGTCCAGGGGGGCGGCGAGGTCGGCGCCGAACTGATCGCGGCCGGCATCGATCGCATCGTCTTCACCGGCAGCGTCGCCACGGGGCGCAAGGTCGGCGTCAAGGCGGCCGAGCAGCTGATTCCCGTGTCGCTCGAGCTCGGCGGCAAGGACGCCGCCATCGTCCTCGAGGACGCGGACCTGGATCGCGCCGTGAACGGCATCGTCTGGGGCGCCTTCGCGAACTCGGGCCAGAACTGCGCCTCGGTCGAACGCGTCTACGTCTTGAAGGCGGTGGCCGACGCTTTTGAAAAGCGCGTCGTCGAGAAGACGAAGCGCCTGCGCCTCACCTGCGACGACGGCTCGGGCGAAGTCGGTCCGCTCATCAACGACAAGCAGCTCGCGATTGTCGAGCGTCAGGTACAGGACGCCGTCGCCAAGGGAGCGCGTGTGCTCGCCGGCGGCAGGAAACGCGAACCCGGCTACTACTTCGAACCCACCGTGCTCGCCGGCGTGAACCACACGATGGCGGTCATGAAGGAAGAGAGCTTCGGCCCCCTGCTCCCCATTCAGGTCGTGCAGAGCGCCGAAGACGCCGTGCGGCTCGCCAACGATTCCGGCTACGGGCTCACGGCGAGCATCTGGAGCCGCAACACCACGCGCGCCAAGGATCTGGGCGAGCGGATTCACACCGGCATCGTGACCGTGAACAACCACTCGTTCACGGCCGCCATTCCCCAGGCGCCGTGGACGGGCGTGAAGGAGACCGGCAGCGGCGTCACGAATTCCCGCTCGGCCCTGCACGAGCTGACGCGCCCGCACTTCACGCTCATCGACAGCTCGAAGGAGAAGATGGAGGTGTGGTGGTACCCCTACACGCCCACCCTCGACAAGCTGCTCGATGGCGTGCTGCAGATGGCCAAGCGCGGCGTGGGCGCCAAGCTGGGCGCCGTGCCCAAGCTGCTGCCCGTGCTGAGCAAGCGGCTCAAGGAGCAGTGAGGGAGGGCGGTCATCTGACGTCGGACGCCGGACGCCGGACGCCGGCGAAAGAAAGTGCCGCTTGCCTGTGGCCCAGAAAAGGTCTATGTTCAGTCCTATGAAGCTCTCCGAACGAGTCCGTTCGATCAGTTATCTGAAAGCGAACGCCGCTGACATCCTCCATCGTCTCGGCGAGACCGGCGAAGCCCTCGTGATCACCCGGAACGGCGAGCCCAAGGCCGTGCTTCAGGATATCCGCAGCTTCGAGCAGACCCAGGAGACGCTCGCGCTTCTCAAGATTCTTGCACTCGGGATGCGCCAGGTCGAGGCCGGTGAGACTCGTTTGGCCGCTGATGTGTTTGGTGACCTTCGCGAGTGATTCTTCTCTCAAGGGGCGCAGGGATATGGAGGCGCTGATGCAGCGCCGGCTGCTCTCGGGGGAGTAGCCGGGAAGTCAGAACGCCGTATCCACGAACGCCGTGATGGCGTGCTCCCGGATCGGGTGGGCGGCCGTGATGTCCATGGCGTCCCAGGTTCCCTCCACGCCGAACTTCAGGTTGGTCATCCAGTACCAGGATGCGTTCAGCGTGTAGTTGTGCGCCTCGATGGGGTCGCGCGTGCTGATCACGCGGTTCCCCATGGCGGCGAAGACCCAGCGCGTCGACGCGCGCCAGGCAACCACCGCGTAACCGCCGTGCAGGATTCCCTGTGCGGAACCGCCGGGAAGCAGGGCGGGGTTCGAGTCGCGTCCGTAGAGATACTGGCCGTACAGCCGCCAGTCGCCGATGTCGGCGTCGGCATTGATCCCCGCACGCCACAGATAGTTGGTCGCGGTCTCGCCTTCGCTTCCGTAAACCCCAAGAAGTCCCACGCCGATCGGCCCCTCGGCGGCCAGGTGCATGTAGCCGACCTTGCTCGCGTCGTTGTCGAAGACCGGGTCGTTACGCCCCGGGTAGCCCGCGGGCGAGTTCTCGCCGGGGTCGAGTCCGTTGCCGTTGACCACCCCCACGTGCACGGCAACCGGGTCGGGGGCCCACTCGACGAAGGCGCCCCGCTGGTAGGTCAGGCGGAACCCGGTCGCGCTGAGCGGAACCGTATAGATGAGATAATCCTGCCGGGTCAGGCGCAGCTCCCGCGGAGCGACGACGTCGGACAGCTGGTACTGGCCGGCCACGATCTTGAAATCCGGAATCCCGAAGTCGTGCGCCATGATCCACGCGTCTTCGAGGCCGGCTACCTCACCCCGTTCGCTCAGCAGGAAGTACATGTAGTAAGCAACGTGATCCGAGATCGGTCCGCCGCTGAGAATCTTTACGATGATCGGATTCTGAAAATCGATTCCTTCGGGAACCTCGGGTTCCGTTCCGCCGGGACTCGCCGCGGCCAGGAGCGCCGGGTCGTACTCCTGTATCCACCGCGGGCGGAAGCGCACGTCGCCCTGCAGCCGGATGGCGAGCGGCAGGTTGCGCATGAGCCGCAGCGTCGGTTCGCCCAGATCATAGGTCGGCCCGGTGGTGAATCCGGCGCCGAGAAGGTATCCCTGGCCGGCAAACGATTCCCCGAAGTCGTTCAGCTGCGGATAGGCCCAGTGGCACGCCTTGCAGCTGATTTCGAGCTGTCGCGCGAAGGCGGGGATCGCGCCGGCCTGACGGGGCAACGCGAGCAGGAGAAGAACGGCGCCGGCCAGCGCCAGAGACACGATCCGGACCCTATGGCTTCGGTTCATTCCCCCAGTTGTAGGCGATCCGGGCGGCGATGTACAGGGGGCAGCGGGAGTGACGAGTTGCGAGTGACGAGTGACGAGTGACGAATGCGCGGACCCATCCCGGCTCGCACCGATCTCGTGAACCGCGCTATTTACAATTGACAATTTACGATTGACGATTGACCCGGAAGTGCCTTGTGTAGGAGTGCCCTTGTTTCATTGGTGCTTAGTGCTTGGCGCTCGGCGCTTCACCAAGTGTCGAATCAGACACAATTGAGGACGGGCGATTCGCCTGCCGCAGCGCTTCCTGATAGAATCGCTGAGATACACAGGGGTCCTCCATGCTCGCTCTTCAACGCTCGCGCTCGCTTCTGCTGGTCACCGCCTTGGCGCTCGCCGCCTGCGGAACCGAAGTTCCGGTTCCCGCTACGGTCACGCAGGATGACGACGAGGATACGGCTACCGGATCGTTGAGCGGCAGAGTGGAAGTCGAAGAGACCCTGCTGCCGAAGTCGGCCCCCGGCTTCCGCCCGATGGCGATCATCGGGCTCGAAGGGGCGACCGTGCAGGCCATTCGCGAAGGCGAGGTCATCGCCGAAACGACGACGGGCGCCGGTGGCGCCTGGGAAATCGCCGGACTCGAAGAGGGCACCTACGTCATCCGCGCGTTCCTGGCGACCGATGCGGGGGTCTTCTCCATCACGACCGATTCGGTTACGGTCGTGGCGGGCAACACGCTCGATCTCGGCAAGCTCACCCTCGAACTTACGGGCGCCATCCAGGGGACCGTCGAACTCGACGACAAGGGAGACTGGAGCGAGATTCTCGTCTTCATCCCCGGAACCAGCTTCCTGTCCCTTACGGGATCGGACGGCAAGTTTACGCTGCTCTACGTGCCCGCCGGAACGTGGACGATCAAGGCGACGAAAGAAGGCTACAGCAGCGTGACCGTCGAGAACGTCACGGTCACTGCCGGCGAAGCGACCAGCCTGCTGGACCGCATCGTCCTCTTCCCCACCGGTTCGATCAGCGACGCCGACGGAGACGGAATCGAAGACCTGCTCGACAACTGCCCCGGCGTCCACAATCCGGAGCAGGAGGATTTCGATCTCGACAACTTCGGCGACGCCTGCGACCTGGACGACGACAACGATCTGCGGGCCGATACCGTCGACGCATTTCCATTCGATCCGCTCGAGTGGCAGGACAGTGACGGCGACGGCGTCGGCAACAACGGTGACAATTGTCCGGAAGCGCACAACCCGGCGCAGGACGATCTTGACGACGACGGCGACGGGGACGCCTGCGACGCCGACGACGATGACGACGGCTACACCGACGCGGCCGAACTGCTCGCGGGGACCGATCCGAAGAGCGGCGGTTCTGTTCTTCCTGCTCCCGACACGACGATCACGTCGGCGCCCGAAGAGGTGACTTCAGATGTCACGGCGGTCTTCACGTTTACAAGCGATTCGCCGGCCTGGGCCCGCTTCGAGTGCAGCTTCGATGGCGAGCCGTGGATGACCTGCGTCTCGGGCAGCAGCTTCGGCCCCTTCGCGCCTGGCGAGCATACGATTCGCGTGCGCGCCGTCGATACCGCGGGAGTTGCCGACGCGACCCCGGCCGCGTACAGCTGGTGGGCGGATACGCTGTGGATCAGGGAAAACCGGTACACCTACGCAGGGGATGATGAAGCCTGCGAGACCGGCGACGACGTCCTCGGCAGCTACGAGCGCAGCGAATCCGACGGGCAGGGCCGCACGGTGCTGGAGATTTCGTACCGCGGTCCGGGTCTCGACGAGCAGTGGTTCACCGCTGACGACGAGCGCAGTCGCATGCATTCCTACGTCTACGAGGGGGACGAGCGGGTCCGCGAAGACAACATCGAGTATCCGGAATACGGGCCGTATCCCGAAGAATCCTGGGATGACTACGCCGGCTCCCGCGAAACATGGCTATCCCTCGCCGACCGCGAGCGGCGTGTTCACTACACGAGCGCGGGATTTGACGATCTATGGGGAACCGCCGACGACGTCATCGGCGGATACGGCGAGTACTGGTCTGACGCGACCTCGAGCCATGAAGCGCTGTACGACGGTCGCGGCCAGGACGTGCTCTGGTTTACGGGCGATGATTCGCTGTACAGCAGGCGTTCGACCTATCGCCACGAAGATGGTCGCTCCTGGCTTGAGCTCCAGTATGCGCGTGTCGAAACCGACGGCGTCGAGGTCGTGCAATTGGTCGGTCACACGATCTGGTATTACGACGCCCAATTGCGGCCTGTCCTGCAGGAGGTGCGGTCGTCCGCGGGACCGGACGATCAGTGGGTGACGGAAGACGACGTCGTCCACACCAGGCGCTTCTGGGAATACGACGGAACCAACGGCAAGCTGCTCGTAACGTTCCAGTCCGAAGGGCCGGGTACTGACGGCGAGTGGGGAACCGAGGACGACCCCGTTTTCATGTACGAGCGGTATGCCTACAACGCGACGGGCCAGGTCATCGCAGAAGAGCAATTTCGGCTCTCCACCTGGTGCGCAGGACCGTGTATCGGCGGGGATGATCTCTGGGGCACGGAGGACGACGAAATCGACTCCGGCACGTATACGACGTATGCACGGTCAGCCACCGGGTATGCTGCCTTTACCTATGGTGGCCCGGGCACGGATACGGTCTGGAAGTCCGCAGACGACGTCGTGACCGTATTGGAAACCGGAGTCCGCGAGGAGTATGCCGGCGGCTTCACCGAGAGCATCGTCGACTATTCCGATCCGGGGGATGACGGGCTCTGGGGCACTGATGACGATATCGTCGACGAGGGGCGGTATGTCATGGTGACGGAGGGATCACCGGGAGTCCTTTGGAATGCAGGCGATGACTTTTTCGGTCTCTATGCCATGGCCGCGACCGTTGAGGCCGAACGGGTCCTGATCGGGATGGCCTTCTCCAATTTGTCGGCGTACTACGAGCTGTCTCTGGATCGCTTCGATATCTGGATCGGCCCCCCGGGGAGCCTCGACTGGGGTTCGGGCGATTTTTCGATGTACGGGTACTACCGCTTCGAACCGTTCACCGGCACGACCGCTTTTACAACCTGGCAGGAACGCGCGGTCAACGGCGAGGTCGTGATGGACCCCGGCCCCGACGGCCTCTGGCACACCGAAGACGATGTCGCGGGAGTCATTGAAGAGGGTGGTTACGCTGCGCCGGGCTATCACGTACAGACGTTCTGCAGCCCCTGAGGGTTGCGCGGTCACGATCCGAGCAGAGGCCTGAAGAAGAAGTCATCGATTGGACAGCCTCTGTCCCGGATCGCCCCCATAGTGGAATCCAGTGTTCCTGCGGGCGTTGGTTCCACGATGCCGCCGAAAATCCGCGATATAATTGCGGCGGGCGCAGATCGACCCTGAGAACCATGACTGACTACGCCATCGTCATCGAAAAAAGCGGACAGGGCTACGGCGCCTGGGTGCCGGATCTGCCCGGCTGTATCGCGACGGGCTCAACCGAACGGGAAGTCCGCACACGGATTGCCGAAGCCATCCGCCTTCACCTCGAAGGATTGCGCGAAGACGGCCACGCCGTTCCATCGCCCACGACCAGGGTCGGCTACGCCGATGGGACCGCGGTCGCCGAGTCTCAGGAGTCCTACCCGAAGACAACGTCAGGCAAGTAGTTCGGGGAGCCGGCTCCATCCGAGTATCGCGCGGTGCCAGCGACCCCACCCTTCCCCCGGGGACGCTATGGGGAATCCTTAAACCGCCGACCCCATCGCCTCGCGCCGCAGCGCTTCAATGTCCTCGATGCGCTTCGGAACAGCGGCCGTCATATTGCGGTGGCCGTCTGCCGTGATGAGGATGTCGTCTTCGATGCGGATGCCGATGCCGTGGAATTCCGCGGGCGTGTCGCTCGAGGGGTGGAAGTAAAGCCCCGGCTCGACCGTGAACAGCATGCCCGGCTCGAGCGGACGCGACTTGCCGTCGACGCGATAGGCGCCCACGTCGTGCACGTCGAGGCCGAGCCAGTGCCCCGTGCCGTGCATGTAGTACTCGCGGAAGGTCTTGGTCTCCAGCGCTTCGTCGACGCTGCCGCGCAGCACGCCGAGCTCGATCAGGCCTTCCGTGAGAATCCGGCAGGCGAGATCGTGAATCGCCTCGAGCGTGTTCCCCGGGCGGCACGCGGCCACCGCCGCTTCCTGCGCGCGCAGGACGACCTCGTAGGCGGCCCGCGCCGCGCCCTCGAACCGCTGCCCGACCGGGAACGTGCGCGTGATGTCGCCCGAGTACCCCGCATATTCCGCCCCGGCGTCGATGAGCAGCAGCTGCCCATCCTCCAGGCGCGCGGAATTTTCCACATAGTGCAGAATGGCCGCATTCCCCCCGCCGGCGACAATCGTTCCGTAACCGGGGTACGAGGCGCCGCGACGGCGGAACTCGTACTCGATGGCCGCCTGGATCTCGTATTCGTACATGCCCGGCTTCGTGAGCCGCATGGCCGCCAGATGTCCTTCCGCGGAAATCTCGAACGTCTTCTCGAGGAGCGGAACTTCGTCTGCGGTCTTGAAGAGGCGCATCTCGGCCAGCTTGCGCGTCGGGTCGACCATCTCGACGGGCGCCTCGATCCCCTGACGGCCGCGGGCGCGCAGGCCGGCCACGGTGTCGGTGACGAGCGTGTCGAGCGTGCGGTCGCGGCCGAGGGCGTAGTAGAGCCGCGGCTGGTTTTCGAGCAGCCCCGCGATCCGGTTCGGCCATTCGCTGAGCGGATAGGCCTCATCGGCCCCGTAGCGTTCCATCGCCCCCTCGGGTCCGATGCGGATGCCGGTCCAGATTTCGCGTTCCCGATCCTTCGGGCGCACGAAGAGCACGAAGGGCTTCGCGTGCCCCGGGCGCAGGACGGCGACGGCGTCGGGTTCGGGAAAGCCGGTCAGGTAGTGGAACCAGCTGTCCTGGCGGAAGGGGAATTCGGTGTCGTTGCTGCGCGTCACCTCGTGGGCGGCGGGGATGATCACGACTCCGGGGGGCAGGTCGGCCAGAAAGCGTTCGCGGCGGCGGCGGAAGATGTCCATGGAGATCATTGTACCGTGCCGAGGTCTTCGGACGCCGGACGTCGGACGCCGGTGAAGCAAGGTCCCAGCCCCCACCCCGTGAATCCTGTGCTGCGGGACTTCCCCCAAGGCGAAGTGAGCAGGCAACTCATGGTGTTCCCGATGATCACCGGCTATGGGGACGACCCCAGCGGGGTCGCATTTTTGAGACGCGCCGGGTCGCGCGGAATCGTTTCTCCCTGGGCTCGGAAGCGCCGGAACCGGCGCGCGCGAGCCGTCCTTCGCGTGCACGGCCAGACTCCGCCGGATATCCGCACCGGACGTCTGTCGGATACCCAACGAGGCGGCAGGGTGGCCTCGAATCGCGAACGGAATTTACGTGCTGCGCGGACCCACCCAGACCTGCTGCACGTTGACGAATGCGCGGATGCCGTGCGGACCCAGTTCGCGCCCGTACCCCGACCGCTTGACGCCGCCGCTCGGCAGGCGCGGATCGGTCTTCACGATCCCGTTCACGGCCACCTGACCGGCGGCGATCTCGCGCGCCAGGGCCTCTCCGCGTGCCGCGGTCGTCCACACGCTGGCGCCGAGGCCGTACGGCGTGTCGTTCGCGAGCCGCAACGCGTCTTCGGCATCCTCGGCGCGCAGGACGACGCCGACGGGACCGAAGGTCTCTTCGGTGCAGGCGATCATGCCCGGGCGCACGTCGGCGAGCAGCGTGACCGGATAGAAGAAGCCGGGTCCCTCCGGAAGCGTTCCGCCGAGCACGCAGCGGGCGCCCTGGTCGATCGTGGCGCGCACCTGGCGGTGCAGGTTGTCGCGCAGGTCCGCGCGGGCAATCGGGCCGACGTCGGTTTCCTCGTCTGCCGGGTCGCCCACCTTGAGCGCGGCAAGGCGCGCGCGCAGGCGGTCGACCATGTCGTCGTAGACGGGCGCTTCGACGATGACGCGCTTGGCGGCGATGCAGGACTGGCCGGCGTTGATCATGCGCATGGTCGCGATGGCCTCGGCCGCGGCGTCGAGGTCGGCGTCGGCCAGGACAATAGCCGGATCGGATCCGCCGAGCTCGAGGACGGCCGGCTTGATCTCCGCCGCCGCCAGGGCCGCCACGGTCGCGCCCGCCCGGCTCGATCCCGTGAAGGAGACCGCCTGCACGCGCGGATCGCGGATGACGGCGGCCACATCCGGGGTCTCGATGGCCAGGTTCCGGAAGATCCCCTCCGGGGCGCCGACGGCCGCGAACAGGTCGGCAATGGCGCGCGCGCAGCCGGGCACGTGCGGGTCGTGCTTCATGAGGCACGTGTTCCCCGCCATGAGCGCCGGCGCGGCAAAGCGAAAGGCGAGCCAGAACGGCGCGTTCCACGGCAGGATGCCGAGCACGGGACCCAGCGGCAGATACTGCACGTAGCTGCGGGCGGCATCGGAGGCGATGAACTCGGTGGCCAGATACGCTTCCGCATGATCCGCATAGTGCTCGGCGCACCAGGCTGCCTTGAGCACCTCGGCGCGCGCCTCGCGGATCGGCTTGCCCATCTCCTGCGTCATGAGAGGCGCCAGCGACTCGACCTCTTCCCGCATGCGCGCCGCCACCCGCCGCAGGACGCCGCCGCGCGCGGCAAAGGAGGCTTTCCGCCAGTCCCCCCAGGCGCCTTGCGCGGCGGCGAGGCTCTTCTCGACGGCATCCGGTCCGTCGGGCTCAACCTTGCGGACGATCGCGTCAGTGCTCGGGTCGATCACGGTCAGCATGATGCGCCTCTCCTTTCCACGGCGGTTCCTGCGTGTCGGCCCGCGTGTGTCCGGGGGCGCCGACGGCTTCCGCTTCGGCACGTTTGACCGTGAATTCGCGGTCCAGGCTGAAGAAGGATTCGCAGCCGTTCGCCGTTACGAACACCGTGTCGGAGATGCCGCACGTCTTGTCGCCGTCGACCCCCCACATCCACGGAATGATGTGCATGGTCATCCCCTCTTCGAGCACGGTCGGATCCCCCTGCTTCAGGCTGAGCATGTACCCCTCGTCCCAGCTGGGGGGAAAAGCGATGCCGATGGAGTACCCGGAACGGGTGATGAGATGGGCGCCGACGTCGTTGTCTTCGATGATGTCGCGCACGATGTTGTCGGCGTCGGAGACCGTCAGCCCGGGGCGGATGTACCGCTCGACCTCCTGCAGCGCGAGCATCATGCGGTCCTGGGCCTTGCGCATCGACGGCGACAGTTCATCGAGGACGACGGTGCGCATCATCGCCGTGTGATAGCGGCGGTAGCATCCGGCGACCTCGAGAAATACGTGTTCTCCCGGCTGCGCCGCCCGCCCCTCCCACGTCGCGTGGCCGATCATCGTGCGCGGCCCCGAGGTGACGTAGGGCATGACGGCCGGCGCCTCGCCCCCCGCGCGGAACATGGCGGCGCTCACGGCGGCGGCGATCTCGTTCTCGGTCGCGCCGGCACGGCAGGCCGCGATCCCCGCCCGCATTCCTTCTTCCGTGGCCGCGGCCGCCTTGCGCAGGACGGCGATCTCGGCGGGCGACTTGCGGATGCGCCCCTGCTCGACGATGCCGAAGCAGTCGAGCAGCCGGCCGTCGCTGAACGTGGTGTGGAAGCGATCCTGCAGATAGGCGGGAAAGAAATAACTGTTCCGCTCGTAGCCGATGTTGCGGCCGGCCAAGCCAAATTCGTGAAGCGAAGAAACGAGCATCTGAATGGCGTCGCCCGTATCCCAGTACGGCCGCGTGCGGTCGACCCAGGTGCGCGCGTGAACGTTCGACTCCTCCATCTTGCGCGTGATCATGAACGGCTCGTCGTCGAGCGGCACGACGAGCGCCTGGAAGAAGCTGTATCCGGTCGTCTGGTAATCCGTCAGATAGAGCAGATTCTCGGGATCGCTGATGATGACGGCGTCGAGCAGGCGCCTTGCCATGCGCTCCCGTAGTTCCCCCAGGCGCCGCTCGTACTCGGCGAAGGGGAAGGTCATGTCGTCGCGCCGTTTCATACCGAGGCGAGCGTCCTCTCCACGGCGCGATCGAGGATGTCGAGGCCGGCCTCCAGGTCCGCATCGGGGATGGTCAGGGGCGGAATCAGCTTCAGCACGCGGCCGCCCGATCCGCAGGGGCCGAGGAGCAGACCGTGCTCGAAGCAGTCGGCGGCGACGGCCTTCGCCAACGCCCCCTCGCCCATGTCGAGCGCCTGGACCATCCCGCGTCCCCGCACGTCAAGATGCCGATCTTCGTGGCGTTCCGCTATCCGGCGGAGCTGGTTGGCCATCTTCTCTCCTTTGGCGCGCACTTCGGCCATGAAGGTGCCGTCTTCGAAGTAGCGCAGGGCTTCGCGGCCGGCCACGAAGGAGAACCCCTGTCCGCGGAAGGTGCCCGTGTGCTCGCCGGGCGACCACACGTCGTACTCGGGAGCGACGAGATTCATGGCGAGCGGCGTGCCGAATCCGCCGATCCCCTTGGCGAGGCAGACGATGTCGGGCGAAAGATCCATGCCGTCGAAGCTGAAGTACGAGCCGGTGCGCCCGCAGCCGGCCTGAATGTCGTCGATGATGAACAGCGCTTTCTGCTCGCGGGCGATGGCGCGCACCTCGCGCAGCCATTTCACGGAGGCGACGTTGACCCCTCCTTCGGCCTGAATCGTCTCGAGGAGGAAGGCGGCGGGCGCTTCGATGCCGCTCGACGGATCGGCCAGGGTCGCGCGCAGTTCGCGCAGGGAGTCCATGCCGCCGCCCGGCGTGTTCTCGAAGGGGACGCGATAAACGTGCTCGAGCGGAACGCCGGCAGCGTTGCGGAAGTATTCGTTGGCCGTGCACGCGAGGGCGCCCAGGGTCATGCCGTGAAAGCCGTGGGTGAAGGCGACCACGCGCGTGCGCCCGGTGACCTTGCGCGCGAGCTTGAGTGCCGCCTCGACGGCATTGGTGCCGGTCGGTCCCGTGAACTGCAGCTTGTGCTTCATGCCCCGCGGCGCGAGGATGGTCTCGACGAACGCGCGGATGAATTCCGCCTTCACGGTCGTGGCCATGTCGAGGCTGTGGGCGATGCCGTCGCGCTCGAGAAACTCGATGAGGGCCTTCTTCATCCGCGGATGGTTGTGGCCGAAGTTAAGCACGCCGGCCCCCGCGAAGAAATCGAGGTACTCGCGGCCGTGCACGTCGGTCTGGCGCGCGTTGGAGGCCGAGGCGAACACGGTGGGATAACTTCGCGAATAGCCGCGGATATCCGACTCCCAGGTCTCGAAGATGTCCATCATCGTGTGCCTCCTGAACGGGTCACGGCCTCTTCTCCCTCGGCTTCCGCGTGGGGAACCGGCGCGCCGGCCAGTTGCGCGAGGATGCGAACGGCGAGGGGAAGAAGGCGATCGTTGAAGTCGTAGTGCGGGCTGTGGCAGGGCGCGTCGTCCCCCTGGCCGAGGCCCGAGCCGAGCAGCGCGAACGCCCCCGGAATCCGCTTGAGGTATTCGCTGAAGTCCTCGGAGGCCATGAGGGGAACCGGCTGGCCCGCGGGTTGCCACGCTTCCCCCAGTTCCCCCGCGAGAACGGAGCGGTACCTGGCGGCTTCCCCGGCATGGTTCACCGTCGCGTCGTAGCGGCGCTCGACGGCGACCTCGGCCGCGACGCCGTAGCCGGCGGCCGTGGCGGCGCTGATGGTGCGGATGTGTTCGAAGAGCCGGTCGCGGTCGGCCGTGTTGCCGACGCGGATGCTGCCGCCTACCCGGGCTTCTCCCGGCGTGATCGTGGGCGCGCCGCCCGCCTCGAGCGTGGTTACGCTGACGACCGCGGAGTCCTGCGGGCGCATGCGGCGGCTGACGATCTGCTGCAGGGCCAGGGTGACGGCGGCGGCGGCGAGCACCGGATCGCGGCAGAGTTCGGGCTGGCTGGCATGACCGCCGGCGCCGCGCAGGGTGATGGCGAACGTACCGTTGGCGCAGAGCACGGGTCCGTCGGGGCAGACGGCCTGGCCGAAGGGGATGGCGGGCCAGTTGTGCCAGCCGTAGATCGCCTGCACACCGTCGAGGGCGCCGTCATCGATCATGCGGCGCGCGCCATGCCCCCCTTCTTCGGCGGGCTGAAAAACGAGGGTCACGGGGCCGGGCAGCGCTTCTTCGTTTCCCTTGAGCCAACGCGCGGCCGCGAGGAGGGCCGCCAGGTGACCGTCGTGTCCGCAGGCGTGCATGCGACCGGGGTGCCCCGAGGTCCAGGGGAGCCCGGTCGCCTCGGTGAGCGGAAGCGCGTCCATGTCGGCCCGCAGCGCGATGGATCGCCCCGGTGCTCGCGGCGCCAGAATGCCGACCGTTCCCGTACGGGCGCAGGCGTGCCAGGGGATCCCCGCGTCCTCGAGTTCCCGGCGCACGAAGGCGGCGGTCTCGGTCTCCTGCCAGGCGAGCTCGGGGCGTTGGTGCAGGTGGCGGCGCATGCGGACGGCCGCATCCATCAGGTTGTTCCAGCCCTTGTTCACGATGGCCGTGGCTTTCTCTTCGTTCTCCCTTTCGATGCTGCGTGCATTCTAGGGCAGCGGCGGGCGGGCGTACAGGGGGGGGGATCGGACGTCGGACTTCGGACGTCGGACGTCGGTTCGGCAAGGGCCAGGCAAGGACGTCTCACGCGGAGACGCGGAGCCGCGGAGAGGAAGGACCGGCAAGGACCTTCTCGACCTCCTCGACCTGTTCCGGCTTCTATGTCGCTCCAGGTGGAATTCGAGATGCTTCCGGCCTGCTTTGCCCGTGAAAAGGTTTTTGCTTCTCGCCGCGGTCTCCGCGCCTCCGCGTGAAACTGTTCTCATGGCCATGCATCCCATTTGAGCGGCAACTTTCGGGGGAACCGACATGCAGCCTTTGGGTTCGGACGTCGACGTGCACTTGTGTTACGCGGCGCGCAAAGCTATGCTGTTCTGTTTGCAAGGAGAACCGGTCATGACCCGTATCGCTTTGGTGCTTGCGACTATCGTTTCGCTGCTCACGGTTACGCCCGCGGCGGCGCAGAAGCAGGCTGTCGTCGAAGAAGGCAAGCTCGTGCGGGTGCGCATCACCCAGCCGGTGTCGAGCAACGGTTCGCGGCGAACGACCAAAGCCGTCGTCGATCGGGACGTGGTGCAGAACGGCAAGGTACTCATCCGCAAAGGCACGCCCGTGAAGCTCAAGGTCTACCGCGAGAAGAGCGAAGGTTGGGGCGCCGGCGGAGAGGTGAAGATCTATGCCCGATCTACCAAGGCGGTCGACGGCACCAAGATTCCGCTTCGCGGACGTATCAAGGAGATTGGCGCGCGCAACGACGAGATGCTCATCGTCGTGATTATCGGCGCGATTCTGATTCTGCCCCTGCTGATCCTCGGCTTCTTCATCGAGGGAGAGCCGGCGGTGGTTGAAGAAGACACGGTGCTCAAGGCGCGGGTCGACGAGGAGACGCCGATTCAACTGCCGGTTCCCCAAAGCTGATCGGTCTTCGGACGCCCCATCCGCTACGCTGCGGTGGGGGGGGCAATGCGCCGGTTTTCAATAAGGACGAAGTACCAGGAAAGGGCGTCCCACGCGGAGGCGCGGAGGCGCGGAGAGGAATGACCGGCAAGGACCCCGTTCACCTGTTCCGGATACACGGTGCAACAGGCGAAACCCGAGTTGCTCCTGTTCCGCGCTGTGGTGAGACGAGGACCTTCTTGAACGGTTGGCTAGGGCGCCGAAGTGACCAGGGCCCGGTAAAGGGCCCCCCAGCACCAGAGCTCGCCGCCGGACTTGGTGGCACAGTTATAACCGCCCCGCAAGCTGCGTGAGGCGGCGACGGTCTCCCAGGGGCCCCCCGCCACCTTGACCGGGTGCTCGCGCGGTTCCGTCGTCCCGTCGCCGAGCTCACCGTACGAATTCCACCCCCAGCACCAGACCTCGCCCGCGCTATCCAGAGCGCAGCTATGGCCATCCCCAGCCGAAATCCTGCGCCAGTCTTCTTTCTCCGAGAGGAGACGGGGCACTGCGCTGTCCTTGCCCACGCTGGGTGAAAGATTGCCCCAGCAATACAGGCGTCCGTCTGATGCAATCCCGCACGTGTAAAAACCACTGGCGGCCAGCTCCCTGAACGTGACCCCCGGAAACATGACCGGACGCGTGACCGGTTCCGTAGAGCCGCTGCCCATAAGAGATCTCCTCGAGCCCAGACACCACGCCCGTTGCGCGGGATCCAGGGCGCATGCATGCAACGCGCCAGCCGTGAGGCTGCTCCATCCGGCCGGTTCGGTTACCGGCTCGGGAGATTCCTGATTGGGCAGGAAAGAGCCCCAGCACGACCAGACCCCCTGCGGGTTCGTCATGCAGGCGATCCGCTCGCCGATCGCCAGAGCGCTCATGGGCTCTTTCTCCCATGCATGCGCAACCCATGGCGTCGGTTCGTCACCGAACCACGGCCACTTCGTGAAAAGCTCTTCTCCCCAGCACTCGAGCCTTGACGCCCCGAAGGCACAGTCGTTTGTCGCGCTGTGCGTGAGCGAGTCCGAAAGGTCTGTTACCTTCCGGGGCTCGACGGCAAAAGCATTCGTGTCGTCGACCCCGAGGCCATAGACTCTGTTACTGCCCAGACACCAGACGCCCCCGCTGCCTCTTGTGCCGCAGAGGTGAAAGATGGAGGGTGCGAGGATCCGCCAGTCCGTGACCATACCTATCCGCACCGGGGTAAGGTAGTACTCCACCGTATGGTCAACCCGTTCGGTCTGCACGGCTTGCGAACCGCAGCCGGCAACTGCGACGACGAGAAGTGCCAGGCAGAGTCTGGCTTTCCACAGAATCGGTAGTGTAGTGAACCGAGCCGTTGCCGACCGAAGAATCGTGGGAGTCATTAGCAGGCCGCCCAGTTTTTGGTGGACGTGTCTTGTCTGAGCGATGCGCTCATCTGGACGACACGCTACCCCATTTCGGCGATATCCGCAACCGACCGCAGGGGGCCCATAGGACTAGAGATCGACGCAATTGGCCCGGGTTTGCCCTTGCTTCGTCCCCCACTCTCCCCCTCCCCCACTCCCCCCTTCCTGCGCGAGCTACGTGGGGAAATTGCCCGCCAGGTGACGCGCGTTGCGCACGGCGAGCGCCATGATCGACTCCTGCGGATTCACGCCGATGGGGCTCGGGAAGAGGCTCGCGTCCGACACGTACAGATTCCGCAGTTCGTGCAGGCGCCCCCAGTTGTCGACCACCGAGCGATCGGGATAGGCGCCCATCTGCAGCGTGCCCATGATGTGCACGGTGAGCACCTCGGTGTCGCGCTTCTTGATCCCCGGGTCGAAGATCTTCGGGATCTCGTCGGGCGAGCTGATTTCGGGTAAGTGGGCGAACGGCAGCAGAACCCGTTTCGCCCCCGCGGCGAAATTGAGCTGCGCCGCCAGCGCCGTGCCCCGCTTCAATAGATAGAAGTCGTAGTCGTTCAGGTTGTACTGGAGAATGGCGGAACCCTTGGGCCCGAGCTTCACGCGGCCGCGGCTCGTGTCTTCGATCAGGCAGCCGTTGATCAGCATGTGGTTGAACTGATCCATCAGATCGGCCATGGCCCGGCCGTACTGCGGCAGCGTGAGGGCGATGAGCCCCGGCGGTACGCCCGCGGTGGCCAGCACGATGCCCTCTTCGATGAATTCGTGCACCTGGTGCGACTGGTGCACACCCTTCCACGAGCTGACGTCTTCGTCGAAGATCCCGATGGCCTTCGCGTTCGGATGCAATTGAAGATTCCGCCCGAGCTGTCCGCTGCGCGAGCGGATGCCGCTGCGCAGGAGCAGCGCGGGAGATTCTCCGGCCCCGCCCGAAACTACGACGACCTTCGCATGCACGCGCACGCGGTGCGACCGGTTGTTGAAGTCGTCGACCATGTAAGCCTCGACCCCTGTCGCCTTGTCCCCCTTCCACAGAATCTTCTCGACGCGGCAGTTCGCGATCAGCTTCGCGCCGTGCTTCCACGCGAGGGGAAGAAAGGAAAAGAGCGTGCCCTGCTTGGCGCCGGTCGGGCAGCCGATCACGCACAGGTTGGCGCCCGCGCAGTGCAGCTGGTTGCGCCGATCGGGGGTCACCTTCCACCCCAATTTGCGCGCTCCTTCGGCGTGCAGGTGGTTGTCGCGGCCCAGCGACTCGGGATCCTGTTCGCGCACGTTCGCCCGCTCTTCGACGTACTCGAAGTAGGGCTCCATCTCCTTCGGGCTGATGTGGGTCATGCCCGCTTCCATCGCCCACTTGTCGAGCACGCGCTCGGGGGTGCGCCAGCACATGCCGCCGTTGATGACCGTGCTGCCCCCCACGGCGCGCCCTTCGGCGTAGGCCACGCTCGGGGCGCCGAAGGCCAGCGTGCCCCCGGCGTTACGGTAGAGCTTCTTCAGCATCTCGGCGGTGCGGTGCGTGTAATCCTCGGTGCGCCAGTAGCCGCCTTCTTCGAGGATGAGCACGCTGTAGCCCGCCTGCGCCATCTCGGCCGCAAACGGGGCCCCGCCGGCGCCGCTGCCGATGACGACGACGTCGACGCTCTCCTCAAGATTCCGATTGACGTCGGCGGATGTCATCACCATAGGTCGCGAGCCTCCGGGCTTGAATGGTTTGCACATGCGAGACGGGGTCGTAATGGATGTGCCGCATGACTTCGGGGTGCTGGTAGAAGCCCATGAGCACGACCCCCTTGAGCCCCTTCATCATGTCGCGCTTCCACCAGAACCGCGATTCGGTCCAGCCGGCCATGTAGCGCTCCTGCCGTTCCCGCGAAAGCATCGTGAACGGCAGCGGCAGGCCGCTCCACAGGATGGCGGCGAACTGGAAGATCCAGACGCCGATGGGGAAGCCGAGCTTGAGCAGCGGCGGAAGATAGCGCACGAAGTTGTCGACGAAGTTGACGAGATCGTCGGTGCACTCCACGCGCAGCTTCTCGTTGCGGGGGAGCAGCACGTCGGTCATGGCGCGCAGAATGTACCGGGTCCCGCGGCCGAGGTAGCGCTTCCCGGGGGGATGGAAATCCGCGGGGAGCGGCTCGGTGGCCGCCGGGGCGACAGAGTCGATCATGCCACCTCCTGAAGGCCCAGACCACGCAGCACGGCGTCGTCATGGGCGGCGAAATAGGTTTGCAGTTCCACCACGGCCCGCCGTTCGCGGCGCCGGGCGACCGCGTCGAGCACGGCGTTCATGCGCGCCGGGTAGTCGGCGGGGGGCACGATGACCGACGCGAAGCGGTCCACGAAGCTCTGGAAGGTTCCGACGGCGGAGTTGAGGAGCCACAGCGCGGGGGGAAAGTCGCTGCGCAGGGCCAGCAGCCGGTAGACTTCGAAGTCGGCGTGCGCGAAGGCCGCGCTGTCGCTCCGCAGGTTCCACGCGGCGGCGACGAGCGCGCGCGCTTCTTCTGCCGTGCCCCCCGGCGCGTAGACGGCGGCGAGGCGCACGACCTCGAGGCACGGCATGGTGCGGAAGTGCAGCAGCTCGCGCACCAGACGCGCAAAGGGGATGCCGGGGGCGCCGCAACGCAGGTAATGGGGAAGCAGATCCAGGGTCGCCGTGCGC
This sequence comes from bacterium, assembly GCA_041690355.1. Taxonomy (GTDB): domain Bacteria; phylum J088; class JAWLBW01; order JAWLBW01; family JAWLBW01; genus JAWLHK01. The sequence goes on from JAWLHK010000008.1 coordinate 18,956, forward strand.
CGCCAGTCGAGCACGCGGGTCCCGCTTCCCTGCTGCGACTGGATGAGCCCCAGGGCCTCGAGCCGCGCGATGGCCTCGCGCAATGCCGGCCGGCCCACCCCGAGCTCGGCGGCAAGGAGCCGCTCGGGGGGGAGCGTGGCGAGCGGGGCGTAGTGCCCCGAAACGATCCGCCCGATGAGTTCTTCGAAAAGGTCCATGGTCCCCGTCGTGGTACGGGTTGCTCCGGCGCTTGGTCCGACCAATTGGTAAGACCACTTCGATCCTACCACGGGCCACCCGGCTATGGGAAGATCAATTTCCCACGTGCAACCGGCTCGCTGTGCGCCGCGTCATAGCGGTCAGCGATGCAAATGGTTTACACTGACTCGATTCAGGAGTGTTACCGTGTACGAAGCGATATTCGTAGAACCGTGGCCCTGGTGGGCCGGCGGCGTGGCCCTCGGGCTGTTCACGGCACTGTACGCATGGATCTACAACAAGCGCATCGGTGCCTCGGGTGCTTTCGAGAACGCGCTGCGCGAGTGGAACCGGCCGCTGATCCGCAAGCCGGAGGCACAGATGAGCCTCGATGAGGCCGCGTGGAAACTGGCGCTCGATCAGGGGCTCGATCCGAAGGCGCTCGGCCTGACGGCGCCGGTCGCGAAGGGCCCCGTTGCGACGAAAGAGTTCATTGAAATGAACCCGCGGGTGTTTCTCCCTGGCATTCTGGTGGGTGCGCTTATCGGCGCTCTGATTGCGGGTTCCGAAACGACTTTCGCCCCGGGGCTCGGCTTCGGCGAACTGTTTCCCATCGGCACGGTCGGACAGTCGCTCGTGCTGCTCGTCGGCGGCATTTTCGCAGGGCTCGGTGCGCGCCTCGCCGGAGGTTGCCCCAGCGGGCATGGCCTCGGCGGACTTTCGACCTTCGAGGCCTCGAGTTTTCTTGCGGTGGCCGGCTATTTCACATCCGGGATCGCGCTGACCTTTCTTCTGCGGGCGCTCGTATGAAGTCGGCAGGCATTGCACTGGTCCTGGGCCTGGTTTATGGTTGGATCATCAGCCGTTCGGGCATTGCGCAGTTCGAGCACATTACAGGAATGTTCTCCCTGACCGATTTCCACATGTTCGGCGTGCTCGGCGTCGCGGTTCCGGTCGCCGGACTCATCAAGTGGCTGCTCAAGGGAAGGCCCACCTTGAACGGCGAACCGTTTGCCCTCACGAAGAAGGTCCTTCACAGGGGCAACTATATCGGGGGCATGATCTTCGGTGCCGGCTGGGCCGTCACGGGGGCCTGCCCGGGCACCTCGCTGGGGCAGCTGGGCACGCTGCACTGGGGCGCAATCTTTACCTTGATCGGCATTGCGATCGGCGTTCTGCTGTATCGTCCGGTCAATCGGCACGTATTCAAATGGTCGACCGACAGCTGCGGTTGACGGGGAGTCTATCTATCATGAGCGATCAATCACAGGGCGCCACGACCTGCACGCATCTGGCCACCTGCCCCATGTTCAAGGTTTTCGCCTCGCAGGCGAGCGGCAACATCTTCCGCCGGATCTACTGCGAGAGCAATTATCAGGGGTGCGCCCGGTATCAGAAGAGCGAAAAGGGCGAAAGCGTCTCGGACTACCTTCTTCCGAACGGCACCTTTCTCGCCGGTCGATAGGGGCCGACTCGCAACGCCCATCCATCCGCATCGGCATCCCGGCTCGCAGCCCGCGCTGCGGCCGGGTACCCGAGCCCCCGCCCACCCTGCACTGAAGTTCCCCCCGGGCCCGCATCCGCGTTAGCCTGAGGGCAATGGCATGTCGCAGACTCATCTTCCTCGCCGGCGCCGTCGGGATCGGCTTCTTCCCCAGCCTCTTGCAGGCCCAGGAAGCGGCCCCTCCCGCGGCCGTGACCGCACCTGTCGAAACCGATGGGGCAGCCGCGCCGGCCGTCATGGGACCGGCAGGCGTAACTGAAGAAGCGCTCGTCCCGTATCCTCCGGGCGTTACCGAAGCGCTCGATGCGCGGGCGCGCCTGCTCGACCAGCGGGAGGAGCTGCTCGAAGAGCGCGCGGTTTTTCTGGATGAGCGCGAAGATTACCTGCTCGATCGCGAAGACGTGCTGACGCAGCGGGAGCAGGCGCTGCTCGATCGCGAGCAGGCGCTGGCCGAGCTGCAGGAGTCGTTGCGGCTCGAGCGCGAACGTATCGTGGCCGAGCCCTCTGTGCGCGACGTCTACCCCGGCGGGCGGGAGTGGGTCGACCCCGATGTCTTTGCGCCCGGTCCCCAGGAGTTTGTGCCCGGAACTGAAGAAGAGTTCTCGCCCGGCTTCGGCACGGGCTTCTTCAGCTCGCCGCCCGAAGAGCCCGACGAGCCGTAGGGGGCTCAGTCGGGTTTGGGCCGGTCAGGATGCTCCCGGACTTCTTGAGCCTTCTCCAGAAAAAACTGTTCCACCCGATCGACTTCTTCATGCACCAGCGCCATGGAGCGCCAGGTCCACCGCTCGAACATTTCTGGTTGCAGGAGGCCGAACTCGAGGCCGGCCCGCAAGCCCCGTTCGACTTGATTCATATACCCGCGAAGAAACCGCTGCAGCTGCGCCTCTTCCGGCGTTCCGGGTCTGGGTGGCGCCGGGGCCGACGGTTTTTCACCGACGTGAAACTCGAGCGTCAGGCTCGACAGCTCGATATGGATGCCGAGCACAGGCGTCTTCAACGTCGCCGCCCGTGCGGCCACGCGGTACTCCACCACCCGCAGCAGTTCACGGATGGCCCCCTCGGCTTCTTCGCGGTTCATCCCTTAGCATGGTCACGGCAGACGGCCGTGGAGTCAAGGAGGTCGAAGGCCGATCGATTGGGCAACGCAGGCTACAGGTCAGTCGGAGTAAGACCCGTGTGCCGTGCTATCCGCGCGAGCATCCGGGGGCCGATTTCATCGCCGTCGTGGAAGGCAAAGACGAAGTCGTGCCACTTTCCCGCTTCATTACCTGGTGGGATCCCGTTTGTTGATCAATCCTCCAACCGATGGCAAGGAGAGCCTTCCGGAGGCGGCGGGCCTTGACCGTCGGCCAGGCGCTCATGCAGCGCGGGTACTGATGGTAATCGGCAGAGGCTTCAGTTCCTGATTTTCAAGGCGGTCGGCGATGACACGGAGAGCCAGAGTCTCTGCTTTTCGCATGGCCTCGTCGGCTCTTTCTCCGTAGGCCATTACCCCCGGAAGCTCCGGCACTTCAGCAAGCCAACGGCCATCTTCTTCCTGTTCGCACTCGAGCGTCAGATTCATGCTTTGATTGTAGCAGGGTGTTGAAATATTCCCGCGAGCGCGCACATGGAGCGTTTTCAGGCGTCTGCAAGGCGCGACGAGGAGTCGATGTGGTGCATCGGCGACGAGGGCGCAACGCAGCAGCCGCCTAGAAAAGCCCTGTGCCCTGAAAGGGTTAGGGCCGGCATGGCCGCATCTGCTGCGTTGCCGCGCCTCGACAGACCACCGGTATGCCTTCGGCGCGGACGCCTTGCATCTGCAAGCCATGGCGGCCCTAACGCGCCGCGCGGAATATTTCAACATCCTGCTTACTCCAGATGGTGAAAATACGAGTGCTCTCAGGGGTCGTTGATGCGGAACCGTGCCCGCCCTCTACGGCAGCGCCAGGCGGAACAGCTTGCGCACGACGCTTCCAAACTGCTTCCCGAGCGGGCCCGTGTTGTAGGGAAGTCCGTGCTTCTCGCAGAGCGCGCGTACTTCTTCCGCAATTTCCGCATAGCGGTGCGCCGGCAGGTCGGGAAAGAGGTGATGCTCGATCTGATGGCTGAGGTTGCCCGACATGATGTGGAACAGCGGGCCGCCCTCGATGTTGGCCGAGCCGAGCAGCTGCCGCAGGTACCAGTGGCCGCGCGACTCGTTCTCGCATTCCTCTTCGGTGAACACCGCGACGCCGTCGGGAAAGTGGCCGCAGAAGATGATCATGAAGGCCCACAGGTTGCGGGCGACGTTCGCGGTCGCATTTCCCGCGAGCACGGGCAGAAATCCCGGGCCGGCGAGCAGCGGAAACAGCACGTAATCCTTGAGCGCCTGCCGGCTCCCCTTGCGCCAGACGCCGCGCGCCAGCGGAAGGATCTCGCGGATTGGCCGCTTGCCGCTCACGACCCGGTTCACTTCCAGATCGTGCAGGGCGATGCCCCACTGGAAGAGCACGGCCAGCCAGAAGGCGTTCAGCGGATTCAGCAGAAAGAATGGACTCCAGCGCTGCTCCTCCGAGATGCGCACCTGGCCGTAGCCGATGTCGCGGTCCTTGCCGAGAATGTTCGTGTACGTGTGGTGCATGTAGTTGTGCGAATGCCGCCACTGATCGGCCGGACACGCCGTGTCCCACTCGAAGCGCTTCGAGTCGAGGGCCGGATCGCGCATCCAGTCGTACTGCCCGTGCATGATGTTGTGGCCGATCTCCATGTTGTCGAGAATCTTGGAGACCGACAGGGCGGCCGTGCCCGCCAGCCAGGCCGGGGGAAACAGGCCGAGCATGAGCAGCAGCCGCCCCGACAGCTCGAGGCCGCGCTGCGTCTTGAGCAGCTTGCGGATATAGCGCGCGTCGCGTTCCCCCAGATCGGCCAGCACGCGCTCGCGGATGGCGTCCAGCTCGGCCGCGAAGGCGTCCAGATCGACGCCGGTCGCAGCTGCGGTTCGCTGTATTCGCGCTTCGTCGGGCGTGCGGAATGACGCGGTATGGGGCGCCGTCGTTTCGGTAGTCGTGTTCAACATTGGTTCCTCACTGGGGTTCCTCACAGGGTTCCTCACAGGTCCAGGGTGACGTCGCCGACGGGTACCGAGACGCAGAGCTGAATCTCTTCGTCCGCTTCCGCCGAAACGGCGCCGGTCAGCAGATTACGCACGGTGCCGCTCGTCTTGCGGCACTTGCAGGTATGGCAGATGCCCATCCTGCATCCCGATTCGGGATTCAGGCCCGCGGCTTCGGCGCGCTCGAGCAGCGTGCCCGCGGCGGGAAGCGCGACGACGTTGGCGCGCGAGAAGCGGACCGCGCCTCCTGCATCTCCGTCAGCGTCCCGGGCCGGCGCGGCCGGAGCCACGAAGCGTTCCATGTGCAGCCGGTCGCCCCATCCCCGCGCATCCCAGAGGTTCTGCACGGCGTCGAGCATCCCCTGCGGTCCGCAGGCGAAGGTTGCGCAGGACGCCGCATCGGGAACGAGCGCATCCACATGTTCCGCGCAGAAACGGCCCTCGAGGGCGCCGGGCGATCCGGATTCCGTGATGGGGTGGAACTCGGCCCGCGGCCAGGCGTGCCGCAAGGCGCGCAGCTCGGCGCCGAAGATGATGTCTTCCGGCGTGCGCGCGTAGTAGAGCAGCGTGATGCGTCCCTCGTAGAACTCGTCGTGCAGGGTGCGCAGCATCGACATGAGCGGCGTGATGCCGCTGCCGCCGCCGAGAAGAAGGATGCGCTCCGGGCGTTGCTCGGGCAGCGCGAACGATCCTTCGGCGGGCGAGAGTTCGACGACCATCCCCCGCTGCGCCCGGCGCACGAGAAAGCTCGACACGACGCCGCCTCGGTTTTCGCGAATGGTGACCGTCAGTCGCTCGCGCGGCCCGTGCGCCGAAGAGGAAACGGAAAAGCAGCGCGTGCGGCGGACGCCGTCGACGTCGACCCCCAGGCGCACGTACTGGCCGGCGCGGAATCCGGACCAGCGGGCGTTGGGCGCGAGCACGAGCGTCACCGTGTCTTCGGTTTCATAGCGGATGTCGACGATGCGCGCGCGGACCGATGCGAGCGACCAGGTCGGCGCGAAGGTTTCGACGAACCGGTGAGGCCCGTGCGGCCACGCGAGGCCGCCGGCGAGCGGTGTCGAGAGCAGCGCGTTGAGGCCGCGCTGAAGGGTGTCCTGAAAACGGGCGGAAGCAGACATGAGCGTTCTCCTCGGAGTGAACATATGTTCACAGTAAACAAGTGTTCACAGTATCTACCCGAAGCGGCCGATTTGTCAAGCGATCCGCATTACTTTTCTGTTTCCGTATGGGTTTCCACTAGTTAGCGCTCCTTTGCGCCACATGGGAACAACGGGTAGACTGAGAATCCGGTAAACGCTCATATGCCTCGTGTTCCCAAAGCCCCGAAAGCCCCGAAAGCAAAAGACGCTTCGCCGCAGCGTGACGATCGCAAACAGCGCACGCGCCGCGCGCTGATGGACGCGGCGCTTCTGCTGCTCGAGGGCGATCGCAGTTTCGACAGCCTGAGTCTGCGCGAGGTTACCCGCGATGCCGGCGTCGTGCCGGCCGCGTTCTACCGGCATTTCGCCGACATGGAGCAGCTCGGGCTTGCCCTGGTCGAGGAATCCTTCCACACGCTGCGGCAGCTCATGCGCGCGGCCCGCTCGGCGCCGGTTCCCGAGCGCCAGCTCGTGCACCGCTCGATCAACACGTACGTGCGCTACGTGCGCGCGCACCCCACGCACTTCCGCTTCATTCTTCGCGAGCGCTTCGGCGGCATGGCCTCGCTGCGCGCCTCGATCCGCGCTGAAATCCGCCTCTTCGTGAGCGAGCTCGCGACCGATCTTTCGCGGTTTCCGAACTTCAACAAGTGGACGACCGAAGATCTCCAGATGGTCGCTTCGCTCATCGTGAACGCCGTTGTGGCCACGACCGAGCTGACGCTCGATCTTCCGAACCACCGTCCCGACGAAGAAGCCGAGGTGGCGCGTCTGGCCGAACGCCAGCTGCTCCTCATCTTCATCGCCGCCCCCCACTGGCGCAGCACGCCGCACCCGCCGGCCAAGGCCGTTCGCCGCTACCGCGAAAGCGAGTGAGCGCAATTGACAATTTACGATTGACGATTGACGATTTGCCGGACAGTACGACCTATCGGGCGGGGCCCGGCGCCGTACCCGATCACGAAGGAATAGAAAACGGTTCCGTAGAGCCATGTGATCCGCGAGGGGGACGGCGCGCGGCGCCGCGCAGGTCTCCTCGGCTACAATGATCGGCTCATGCCGACAACCGTCGCCCCCGCATCCGCTCCTGGCCCCGCCCTCGACCCGCATCGCCTGGTGCGCCGCCGTGTCGTGCTCGCCATGGTCACGCTCTACGTCCTGTGGAGTTCCACCTACCTCGCCATCCGCATCGCGGTCGAGAGCCTGCCGCCATTTCTCATGGCCGGCGCCCGGTTCGCCGTGGCCGGAAGCGTGCTCTACGCCGCGCTCCACCTGCGCGGTGTTGCGGCGCCCTCCCTACGGCAGTGGCGGAATGCGGGACTCATCGGCCTCTTTCTGGTGCTCGGGGGAAACGGGCTCGTGACCCTGGCCGAAACCACCGTTCACTCGGGGACGGCCGCCATTCTCGTTTCGACCTCGAGCCTGTGGACGACGATGCTCGGCGGCTTCATCGGGCTCCCGCGCCGGCGCCTGGAGTGGGCCGGCATCGCCGTCGGCCTTTCGGGGGTCGTGCTCCTGCACATGCAGGATCTCGACCATCTCGGCAGCCCCTTCGGCATCGGCCTGGTCCTCACGGCCGCCGTCCTCTGGGCAAGCGGGTCCATTCTCTCGCTCCGGCTCGACCTTCCGGACGCCGTCATGTCGACGGCCGTCCAGATGCTTGTGGCCGGCGGCGCCATGCTCGTCCTTGGCGCGCTGCTCGGCGAGCGGATTCCGCATGCCCCCACGCCCGATTCCCTCTGGGCCTTCGGCTATCTCATCTTTGTCGCCATGTCGGGCTTCACCGCCTACAACTACGCCATCCGCCATGCGCGCCCGGCCGTGGCCACGAGCTACGTCTATGTGAATCCGGTGCTCGCCGTCCTGCTCGGCGCCCTCGTCCTCGGCGAACCGATTACCCCTACGACGGTAGCCGCCATGGCGATCATCGTGAGCGGCGTCATCCTTGTCGTGCTCCCGGGTGCGCTCCGCAGGAAGTGACGAGTGACGAGCAATTGACGATTTACGATTGACGATTGACAATTTACGATTGCGGTCGGGGAAGCACCTGACATTGCATCGGCCCTCGTTTCTTTGGCGCTTGGTGCTTGGCGCTCGGCGATTTTCCCCCCGCCCTCGCTTCTCAGGAATCAGGAATCCGGGCTTGATTGGCGCTTAGCGCTCAGCGCTTCGCGCCTGGTCCCCTCTAGGCCGACGGCTGATCCTGTACGCCCGCCTCCGGCCTGAGCGGTTCTGCTACTTCGACCTCTTCCGCAATGCCCCCTTCGAACGCCCATCGATAGTCGGCGGCGAACTGGTCGAACGTTCGCGGGGCGCGGCCGGTGACCTTCTCGACATGGTTCGTGACCCGCGCGGCGATCTCCGTCTGCTCGAACGGATGGAGCGCGAAGAGCACGTCAATCGAGGCCTCGTCGACCCCCGCATTCCGCAGCGCATCGCGGGCGTCGCCGACCTTGAGGTCCACGTATCGGACCTCACGTCCGAGTATTCCACCGAGGTGCCGGGCCACCTCCACGTTGGACAAGGCCCGGGGACCGGTCAGAAACAGCGTGCGCCCGTTCTGGGTTTCGTGAATGAGCGCGGTCGCGGCCACGAGCGCCACGTCGCGCGCGTCGACGTAGCTCACGGCCGATTCGCCGGCGGGCTTGAAGACGATCCCCTGCTCGCGCACGACCTCGCCGAGGTGAAAGGCAAAGTCCTGCATGAGCGGGTGCGGGCGCAGGAAGACATACTGGAAGCCCAGAATCCGGATCTCGTTTTCGATCGCCCGGTGGTGCTCGATGAGCTCGTTGTCGCGCAGAACGCCGATGCCAGGTACCGAGATCTTGACGATTTTGCGCACCCCCGCCTGCACCGCCGCGAGCACGAGACGCATCTCGGTCTCGAACTGGGCGGGGCCGAACGATGTGAGCAGAAAGAGGGTTTCGCACCCGGTAAGAGCCTTGCGCACCGAGCTGTCGCTGGCATGGTTGACGCGCACTTCCTCGTGCACCGTCTGGGTCGGGATACGGCCGGTCGCGTGTACGCCGATGCGCACGGGCACGTCCTGGGCGGCCAGGATCCGGAGCAGGTCTGCACCGATGAGGCCGGTGGCGCCGGTTACGAAAATCATGGGGAAACCTCCGCGGGAAATCTGATTCCATTCTGGGCCATCCGTGAGCTTCTGCGGGCGTGAGGGGAGACTCGGTCGGGCCGAATGCACCCGGCGACGCGCAACCGGCCTCCTGTGCTCCTGCGCCCCCCGCATCCGGCATTTGCCGCCCCCGAGGCACCTTTGCTATCATGATGGATTGAGCGCTTTCGGAGGGGTAGGAAAGCGGCTTAATCCACCTGACTCGAAATCAGGAGTCCCTTCACGGGGACCGTGGGTTCAAATCCCACCCCCTCCGCCATTTTCTCCCTTCGCATCGAAAAGGGCTTCCGGCCCACCGCCGGAAGCCCTTTCGCGTTCTGCGCCGCGCCCCGCCCGCAGACCCCCGTCGCTCCCGCTCGCCCCGATGCCCCCCGACAATGGAGAGTGGGAGTAAGATGCCTGACGCGAACCCTCGCCGGCTCCGCATTCATGCCGTGACGCGCGCTGCAGCCGTGGTTGCTGTGGTTCTCGTCGCCCTCATCCTCACTGCCGCCTTCGCCGCTTCGCGGGCGTGGGATGCATCGCAGGAGGCAGGTGATGCCGCAATCGCCGCCGCCATCACCGACGAGTTCGACCAGGCCTTGCGCGAATACCACCGCCTGGGAAACGTCGCCATGGCCGAGTCGCTGAACCTCGACCCCGCGCGGTCTGCAGTCGCCGACCTTATCCGCACCCTGCTCCGTGATGTGCAGCAGTGGGCCGATCCCGAAACCACAGCGCTCTTGCGGCGGCTCACGGCCCAGACCGAACGGTATTTTCTCGAGCGCGAGGAGCTCGAGCGGCAAAATCTCGAACTCGCGGCGATCATTCGACGCCTGCGGCCTTCGCTCGAGGGGGCGCTCGCCACCAGTCACGCCCTGCAGGTTCATCACCAGCGGCGCTACGAGGCGGCTCGTGAGACGCAGGAAGAGGCACTGCTCGCCCTCGTAGCCACGACGGGCATCTCAGCTCTTCTCATGGGTGTGAGCGTCGTCGCTTTCGCCGTGCTGATTAACAGCCGGTTACTGAATCCGCTATACCGATTACGCCGGGCTATGGCCGCATTCCGGGACGGTGACTCGCATCTGGAGCCGGCGGGCCGGGCGTTCGCCGAAGTTCATGATCTGGTGGAAGGATATCAGGAGTTGACGGAAACCATCGTCAGGCAGCGCCGCAACCAGCTCATCTTTCTGGCCGCCGTCGCCCATGACCTGCGCAACCCGCTCGCCGCGATCAAGCTGATCGCACAGTCGGCCAAGGCGCACGCCCCGTACCTGACCCCCGAACGCATCGAACAGCTCGACGCCCAGCTCGATCGCGTCATGCGCATGGTCGGTGATCTGCTCGACGCCCTGAGTATCGAAACGGGGAGCGTCACCCTTGCGCTCGAAGCGACCGACCTGCGCCGACCGGTCGAGACCGTGACGTCGCTCTACGCCGCCACGACCGATCGGCAGCGGATCGTCCTGCACAGCTCCGTCGAGCCGGTCATGCTCTGCGTCGATCCGGCGCGCATCGAGCAGATTCTCGGGAACCTGATCAGCAACGCCATCAAGTACTCCGATCCCGGAACCGACATCGTCGTCACCGTGGGCGCCATCCCCGGCGGCGCCGAGATCGCCGTGCGCGACCAAGGGCGCGGCCTTTCGGAGGACGACATCCAGAAGATCTTCCAGCCCTTTCACCGCCGGCCCGACTTCGGCTCCGTGCCCGGCGTCGGGCTCGGCCTGTTCATCGTGCGCCGCCTCGTGCGCGCCCATGGGGGCGAGGTAACCGTGCAGAGTACGCCGGGGGCGGGAGCTACATTTTGCGTGCGCCTGCCGGCCACGAAGGATTGCGACCCCCGCACCGACGGTCCGTGACGGGTCCGCAAGCTACTCGCGGTTCTCCCCTTCGGCGGATCCGACGTCAGGCGCAGCCTCGACGTCGGGCAGCGGTAAACAGACGGTCATGCAGGTGCCTGCGCCGGGCCGGCTCTCGAGCTCGATGCGCCCCCCATGGGCGCGGGTCAACCGGGCGGCGATGTAAAGGCCGAGCCCGAAGCCCTGCTTGCGCTGCGCGCTCGAGGCCCGCTCGAAGGCGTCAAAGACGTGCGCCTGCGCTTCGGGCTCAATGCCGACACCTCGATCGCAGACTTTCACACAGGCGTCGCGTTGGCGCCTGAAAATCGTTACACGAACGGGAAGCCCGCGTCCGTACTTCATTGCGTTCGTCAACAGATTGAGGAAGATCTGTTCGAGACGCTGCGGATCCCACTCGCCCTCAAGCCGGGCGCTTTCTGCCTCGACCACGAGTTCGATCCCCGCGTCTTCAAACAGCGGTGCAATCTGTTCGCGCAACGAAAGGAAGAGCGCGTTCAGTTCGACCCTGCGCCGTGCCAAGGCGGGTTCGCGATGCCGCAGGTAGCTCGCGTCGAGCACGTCGTTGAGGATACGCTGCGCGCGCCAGACCGCCGTTTCTACCCTGCGGAGTGCGGCATCTGCCGGACTCAGGGCGCGCAGGCTCGAAAGCGTGAGGGTTGCCGCCGTCAGGGCGTTTCGCACTTCATGGCTGACGAGTCCGGTCAATTCCTCACGCGCATGGCGTGCCTGATCGGCCCGTTGCCGATTGCGCTTCAAACCGTCGATGAGCAGGATGTAGCCGACGTTAATAAGGACGAAAAAGACGAGCTGCAGCAGATCCTGCGTCCACGTAGACGGAATGAGGAGCCGCCCGTCGAGGATATAGACCTCGGCAAGGAGAGAAGACGCCGCGAGCGCGAGAATGCCGTAAAACCGTCCCAGGTAGGCGCCATAGGCCACGACGGGATACAGGAGAAGAAACCGGCTGGGCTCGAGAATCGCGAGTTCGCGCTGCAGAAAGACCGCGGCGACGGCCAGACCCATGACGGCCACGGCGCGGGCGAGCCCGACGTTGAGTGAAGTCGATTCCTGATTCACAGTGTGCGCCCGCGCGTGGAGAATACAGATACGCGCTTCCGGCAGAGACGCGACGGCCGAAAATGGTCATCGCTGTGCGCACAGCATAACACACATTTTCGCCATGCTTGGTGAGTGCGGCAACAAACTCCAGAGGGCATTCAAGCAGAGCCCGGGTCGGTCGCGCGTCGGAGTTCGCCTCAAACGGTTGGCGGCCGCTACCGGGGCAATCATGGTCCGAGAGTGAACTATGCATCCCAGTCGACCAGCCGCAGCCCGACGACGCGGCCGAACTCCCGCGTCTTGTGCGTCACCAGCGTCGCATCATGGGCGCGCGCGATTGCAGGCGCGCGCGATTGCAGCGATCATCAGGTCATTGGGGCCGATGGGACGGCCTTGCGCCGCAAGGTCGGCCCGGATCATGCCGTAATGCTCTGCGCACCGGTCATCGAGTGGTGTTGAGGTAAAAGAACACCCCGTTGGACTCAATCCCGGCGCTCGAAGTTGGTTTCAACCTCTCGCTCCAGCCGGTCTCCGGCCCACCGCCCCACGACGCTTTCAAACCAGCCATCCGGCCAGCGCGCGGCAGTGAGCTCGCGCGTCACCAGCGTAGCGAGGAACCTGGGAACGGTCAGGTTCGCCTCCTGCGCTTTTCGCCGGATGAGCGCTTCGAGGTCGTCAGGAATGACAAAGTGCAGCTGCCCCATAGGATCATGATTACATAAGTCTGCGCCTTTTCCCGATCACTCGGCCGCCTTCTTTTTCTTCTTCGGCTTTTTTTGTGGCTCGCCATCGACCGAAGAGAGCGCGCGCTCCAGATCCCGGCCGGCCGCATCCGTCGTTCTGCGGACCCCCGCCCAGCGGCTCGCATCTGTGTACACCGAGAAGAAGAGGCCGTAGGTCAGGCCGCCGTAGCGGAACCCGCCGTGGGTCCCGACATCGAATGGCGCCGGGCTCGCGTAGCCGCCTTCGAGCGTAATCGCGAACGGTCCCGCCCAGGGCGCCCAGGCGAGCCCCAGCGTGCCCGACAGCTGCGGGAAGAAGCTGTTCTCCACATGGTCTTCTGCGCCGTAGCCGGTCAGGCTCGAGCGCAGCCACGGAAATTCGGCCGCTACCTGGGCGTAGCCGCTCAGACTCGGCAGAAACCGCTGTGTGCGGCGCAGGCCGAAGTAGGGGTCGACGATGGTGAGCGTCGACGTCAGCCCCTCGAGTTCGGCGTCTTCGCTGCCGAAGCGCAGCCCGCCCACGTATTCGGCCTTGCCGTACAGATGTCCGGACACCTGGACGTCGAGCAGGTTGAAGGTGCGAACGCTCCCGACATCCCAGAAATCATCGTCGGCCGTGTGATAAGGGGCGAAGATGCCGTCGGTCGTCTGCACGTTGTGAAAGCCGAACCGCAGTTCCGCGGCCTCTGCAGACCCGGCCGGGAACGTTGAGAGCGCGAATGCCGCTGCGAGAAGAAGGCCGGCCGTTTTCGGGAAAGGTTTCATCGTGCTCATTCTCCCCTCCGATCGAGGATGCCGTCGACGAGAAAATCGGTCTGCTCCTGCGTGCGGGCTGCCGCCGGATCGTGGAAGAGAATCGAACCGTAGGGATAATCGAGCAGCGCGAACAGAGAGCCGCCCTTGCCAAGCGTGCCGATGCGCAGCGGATAGAACGGCAGGTCCTCATGATCACGTGTCAGATCGAGCGCCTCGATCTTGCCCGTGCGCAGGTTGAGCGCCACCAGATCGGCGAAGTTCTCGAGGCGCAGAAACAGATGGGCGCCGTCGGGGGTCATGACCGCTTCGGCGATGCGGTCGGGGAGCTCTACCGGGCTGAAGGCTTCGGCATAGTTGACGTACGTGAACGAGTCGCCCGCCCCGTCCTGCCCGCGGTGGATGGCCACCGAGCTCTGTCCGTCGGGGGCGTGCAGGATCTCGTCGGCGCGCAGCTGGAAGGGAATGACGACGACGTGGCCGGTGCGCACGTTGAGGCGGTAAATCGACGGCGCCCCTTTGGCCTGGTGCATGAGCACCCTGCGGCCGTCGGGCGTCGCGACGAGGGTATCGGGCTTGCTCAGGATGTCGGGCATGCGCACGGTCACGGCGCGGTTCAGGTTGTCGACGTTGAACACCGAGATCGTCTTGTTTCCGTTGAGCACATAAAGCAGCCGCGTCTCGCCGGTGTCGCTGCGCGGAAAAATCGTTTCCGCGTCAGCCGCGAGCGGGGGGCCGAGCGCCAGCGCGACCGGCTGCTCAACGTCCTGGGCGAGAAAGTTCACCGGCGGCAGATCGAGCGCGGTGTCGGTGGCGACCGAGAGAATCTCGTCGCGCCCCTGGATGAGCACGAAGACCCGTCCTGCCGTCTGCACGGCCCCGGCCGGCCGTTCGCTCAGGTTGACCTGCACGCTGAGCGGCCGCGTCTGTTTCCAGTCTTCGCCCGGATCGGCTTCGAAAAGCCGCTCCAGCTTCACCTGCGCCATCTGGCCGGGGGAGAAGAAAAGGAGCCGCGTCTCGCCGTCCCTCTCGTAAAACGCAATCACGTCGGGGGGCGAGCCCACGGTGAACTCGGCCGCCTCGCCGGTGGCACGGTCGAGCACCGTCATCTGATTCGGATCGACGATACCGGGCGCGTCGCCTCCCGGCGTGGCGCGCAGCAGGAGCCAGCGGCCGTCGGGCGACTCGTCGAGGCGATCGCAATACCGGCAGACGGCAAAGGTCGCGGCCGTGGCCCCGTCGGCAGAAAGCAGCGTGAGGCGCCCGCGGGCCGGATCGATCCACGCGGTTCCGCCGCCGCCGGCCAGGGCACGGGCAATCGTGGGCTTGCCGCTCGGATAGAACGGAACGCGCCCGCCCGGGTGCAGCACGAATCCCTGCTTCCACGCGGGATCGTAGACGGCCACCCGTCCGCCGGCGCCCACCGCCTGCAGCCGGTCTGAGAAGGTTGCTGAATCCCGAGTGTCGCAGCCTGCGAGAAGCAGGGTCGCCCCAAGCAGCCCGGTTCCGAGAATCTTTCGCCATGCGCTCGCATGTACCATGGTCACTCCGCTTCGGTACCCAGCAGGTACCCGGTAAGAACTTCGCGATCGGTTTCGACGCTGGCGGCGCTGGCCGTCACGTCGAGAAAAAGAATGCGCCCCGCATCGTGCTCCTGCGTGACGAAGGCGTGGCCCCCCGCCAGCGGCATGGCGCTCAGGAACAGCGGCTTCGCGTCGAGGGCATGGGCCGCGTGCAGGCCGTTGCGCAGCGAGAGGGTCACGAGGTAATCGGGTTTCTCTGTGGTGAGGAATGCAAAGTCGCCGTCGGGGCTGAAGGCGATGCCGTGGATGTCCCCCGCAAGTTCGATGGCCGGCGCATCGCCCGTGGCCAGGTCGAGCATCGACACGACAGGACCGCCCAACGCGCTGCTTCCGGCGCGGTGCACGATGAGCGCGCTGCGGCTGTCGGGAGCCGGGATCGCGGCCGCCACGGGGGCGACGAGCGGCACGTCGGTGATACTGTCGTCACCCGGATCAAAGATTGCCACGGCCGACAGGTTCGCCGCCGCCGTGAAGAGAATGCCGCGCGAGCCGTCGGGGGTGAACTCGGTCTGGGCGTAGGGGTGCGGGCTGGTGACGGCCGCACTGAAGGTCACCTCCGTCGCGCCGACGGCGAAGCGGCGCAGCCGGTAGCGTGAAGGATTGCGATCCGAGACGTAGAGCACGTCGGCGTCGGCGCTCAGATCCATGTCGGTGGCCACGCTGTCGCCGGCCACTGAAGACGCAATGCCGTCGGCGAGGCGCACGGCCCGCACGCCGTTCCGGTCCGCTTCGCGGAAGAACGCCCAGCCGCCGTCGTTGGTGAGCAGCGCCTCTTCGAGCGTCCCGAAGGTCGACGTCGTGAAGGGGATCGGGCTCGCCGTCGCCGTCGCCAGATTGAGCAGCGTGCCCCGCGCGTCGGTAGCCGCCAGCGCCAGCGGCGTTCCATCGTTCCCCGTCGCGAGCACGATGGCGCGCGGCGCGAAGCCGAGGGCGCGCGAGACGACGCGCCCGGCCGCGATGTCGATGATCGAGACGACGTCGAGCGAGCGCGCCCCGCCGTCGACCGCGTCGCCGTCGAGCGCGGCCTTGTCGACGTAGCCGACCCCGAACCCCGACGGGTGAAAGACGATGTCGTTGACGTCGGCCGGGATGCGCACGTTCCGCAGATCTCCAGAGGCGGCGTCGAGGAGGCTCACCGTGTGGTCGCCGCGGTTGAGCACGAGCACATGCTGCGGCGTCGTGCGGATGATGCCCGGCTCGAGCCCGGTGCGGATCAGGCTGATTTCATGCGGCCGCGCCACCGAGATGCGCGATATGGAGTCGATGCTCGGATTGGCGACGTACAGGTACTCTTCGGTCACTCCGGGCGCGACGCCGAGAAAGGCGCGTGTGACGACCTCGGTTTCGGGCGGGAGCGTCGTATCCGTGACGTCGTCGCCGATGCCGCCCGGACGGCCGTCTCCCTCCACGGCGCTGTCGTAGGCGCCGGAGCAGGCGACCGAACCGAGCACGAACAGCAGTGCGCCGTGGAGCAGGGTCTTATTCATCGTGCGTCCCCAGGAGATAGCCGGTCAGGATTTCGGTCTCGTGCTCGACGCTCGCCAGGGTGTCGGTCACGTCGAGAAACAGGATGCGGCCGGCGTCGTGTTCCTGCGTGACGAAGGCGTGACCCCCTGCGAGGGGCAGCACGCCGAGAAACAGCGGCGCCTCGCCGAGCGCTTCCGCTCGGTACAGGCCGTTGCGCAACGAGAGCGTGAGCAGGTAGTCGGGCGATTTCGTCGTGACGAAGGCGAAGGCGCCGTCGGGGCTGAAGGCGAGCCCGTGCAGATCGCCCTCGAGCTCGATGGCGGGCGCCTCGCCGGTGTCGAGGTTCAGCAGCGTGAGCGCCGCGCGGGAGAAGAAGCCGCCGGCGCCGTCTCCCTCGTGCGCGAGAATGGCCGTGCCGCTGTCGGGGGCCATCCACAGGGCGCTGACGGGGCGCACGACGGGAGCTTCGAGTACGCCGCCGTCTGCGGTCGCGAGGATGCCGACTCCGGCGACCGACCCGCCCCCGGCGAACAGCAGCGCGCGGGTGCCGTCGGGCGTGAGCTCCACCTGCGTATACGGAGTCGCGACCGTCACCGTGGTCACCGGGGTAATCGCGGCGGCCCCGACGGCATAACGGTGCAGGCGGAAGTCGTTGTCGGCCTCGGCCACGTAAAGCGAAGCGCCGTCGGGGCCAAGTTCCGCATCGCTGACGGTAATCCCGGCGGCCACCGTCGCCGCCTCGCCATTCGCCAGCCGGACGGCGCGCAACCCCTTGTTCCCCGCGAGGCGGAAAAGCGCCCAGGCGCCGTCGGGCGTGAGCAGGGCTTCTTCGATCTCCGGAAGCGAAGCCGACGTGAAGGGGACCGGCGTCGCGGCAGCCGTGCGCAGGTCGAGAAGGGCTGCCCGGTTCTCGCCGGCAACAAGCGCCGTCCAGGTACCGGCGAACCGGATGGCCGCGGGCGCGAAGCCGAGGGCGCGCGAGACGGCCGTTCGACCCGGAATGTCGAGGGCCGTGATTACGTCGAGGGCGCGCGTGCCGCCGTCGAGGTCGGAGTCGGTCACGCGTTCGCGGTTCACGAAGCCGAGTGCATAGTTGCCGTGGTGGGCGACGTCGTTGATGTCCTTGGGCAGGCGCAGCGTGCGCACGCTGTGGTCGGCGCGGTGCACGAGGCTCACCGAATGTTCCCCCTCGTTCAGCACGAGCAGGTCGGTCGGCGTCGCGTGAATGAGTCCCGGCTCGAGCCCCGTGCGGATCAGATCGATGGTGTGCGGCCGGGCAATGCCGATGCGCGAGATGGAATCGAGGCTCGGATTGGCCACGTAGAGATATTCCTCGGTCACGGCCGGCGCGACGCCGAGAAAGTGCAGGCTCACGATCTCCGACTCCCGGGGGAGCGGCCCCCCCTGGCCTGCGGGGTCGGGGTCGACCAGGTCGTCGAGCCACTCGCGCGAGGCCGCGTCGCCGCAGGCAACCATGGCGACCAGCGAGGCCATGAGGATCGGGAGCAGACGGGGCAGTCGCGTCATACGGAATTCCTCGAGAAAGCGGAATGGATCCGGTTCGCCCGGTTCGCGGAGCAAGAAGCATACCATAGTCCATCGCTGAGCCTCACGCTTGGGGTAAGGGCGGATCCAGGCCTGGAATCCGGAGGGTGGAATGCGGAATGGCCGGTCCCTGTACGACATTGGTGTCACAGAGGCAGGCGGAAGAAGGGCTTGCGCATTTAACGCAATGCGTCAATAATATGGGCAGGTCCCGGTTGGAGGATATGCATGGTCGAGGTTGCGAATCGTGTGGGTCGGCTTGTCGAAATCCGGGCGTCTGCCGCCATCGGGGTGACCGACGCTGCGTCTTTCGAACGCGAGGTGCGCGACAGAATCCGCTTGGAGACACAGCGCGTGGTCGTCGCCGTCGACCTGACACGCATGCGGATTCTTTCGAACGAGCTGGCCGATCGCCTGCTCGTCGCCATGAAGGCCGACAACCTGCAGATGGAGCGGGCCGGCTTTCTGATCTCGCCCGAGAGCGCCTCGCTCGAAATGCAGTTCGAGCGCCTGATACGCGAGGCGGGTTCGGCCCAGCGCCGGCTCTTCTTTTCGCCCGAGGCGCTCAGTTCATGGCTGGGCGAGGTGTTGACCCTGTCGGAGAAGACCCGTCTCGAGTTCTTTCTGCGCGAGCCCCTGCGCCCGGCGGCCTAGCGCCACCTGGTACGCAAATGGAGCGGATTGTAGATTGCAGATCGGTCTTGTCCAAAACAGGTTCATCGCGTGACCGTTCGCCCTGAGGAGCCGGGCCATGGGAATCGGAAATCAACTTGGCGGCATGGTCTCGCAAGGGTGACGTCGGCGGCGTCTCGAAGGGCCAGCGCCGCATGAACAGCGTGCTCGAGAACCGGAACCTCACTGGGTGCTCCTGCTACGAGTAAGGTCGCGAAGACCTTCTGGCCCCTCGGCACGCTCGCGGCGAATGGTTATCCATAAGCGAACGAGGGCCCCAACCTGATTCATGGGAACAACGGGCACGAAGGCAAACCACACGGAATCTCACGGTTTCCGTCGGGCACAAAAGCGCTTTCTGGATGCAGTGATTGCAAAGGGCAGATCCCTTGGGCCGCTGCTCGAAGGTGACCGTTCCCCACGCCAACCCTTGCTTTCCCCGCGCCCGGCGTCCACCGACCAGCGCCCGGAGCGCACCCGCGCACGCTGCCGGAATAATCTGGTCTGGTCAATATAGGAACTGACCAGATTATGTTAGACTGAAGTCCATGAAGAAAGCCGGCATCTACGAAGCCAAGACACGCCTGTCTGAATTGATTCGCGACGTTCGTCGCGGCGAAGAGGTGACAATTCTCGACCGCGGTAAACCCGTTGCCCGGTTGGTTCCCCTCGAAAAGCCGACGCACACCGATGCCGTGACCCGTTTTCGGAACCTGCGCGCCGAAGCCCGGACGGTCACGCAGGCCGAGGTTCGCGAGTGGATCTCCGCCGGGCGCAAATGACGCCTGTCGTGCTGGATGCGTCAGCCGCCGCCAACTTCCTCCTCCCGGATGAGAGCAATACCTATGGCGAGAAGGTGCTGCAGTACCTGGAGCGGTTCGGGGGCGTGGTGCCCACGCTCTGGGATTATGAAATCGGTAATGTCCTGACCATGGCCCTGCGCAGGAAGCGCATCGATCGCAGATTCAGGGATGTCGCCGTGTCTCTGCTTCTCGATCTTCCGCTCACGTACTGGAATCGCGGCGGCGCGGGCGCCCTTCTCCATGCGCCGCAGATCTGCGACCTCGCCGAACGGCTCTCGCTCAGCTTCTATGCCGCGAGCTATCTCTATGTCGCCAAGGTCGAAGACTTGCCGCTTGCGACCCTGGATACCGGATTGCGTACGGCGGCCCGCCGCAGCAAAGTCACCGTCTTCGCGGGTGATTAATCGGGAAGGCTGTCAGCGGCCGCCCTCGTCGTCGCGTCGCTCGCGCAGTTCGCGGAAGAACGTGCGCAGCGCGTGGCTGCAGGGTTCCTGCAGAACCCCCTCGGTGATCGACACCTTGTGGTTCAGGGGAAACTCATTCAGGTTCGCGAGCGAACCGAAGGCCCCCGCTTTGGGATCGCGGCAGCCGTAGACCACCCGATCGATTCGCGCCAGGATGATGGCGCCCGCGCACATGAAGCACGGCTCGAGGGTCACGTAGAGGGTCGTGCCGGTGAGCCGCCAGGCGCCGAGCTTCCGGCTCGCCTCGCGGATGGCAATCAGCTCCGCATGCGCCAGCGGGTCGGCTTCGCTCTCGCGCAGATTGTGGCCGCGGCCGACGATTTCACCCTCGCGCACGAGCACGGCCCCGATGGGCACCTCGCCCTTCGCGCGCGCCGCGGCCGCTTCGTCGAGCGCCGCCTGCATCCACCGGCAGTCTTCGGCAGAACCGGCGGCTTCGGCGTCAGCAATGCCTGCGGCTTCCCCGCGCGAGGCAGGCGCGAGGGGGTCCTGTTCGGGGGAATCTGGATCGGGCCGGCTCACGCGAAGTACGGTACCACACGCGGCGCCGGGGCGGGAGTCGCCGGGGGGGACGAAAAAAGGGGACCGGTCCGACCGGACCGGCCCCCCTCGTCCTTAGGAAGGACGGACTTACTGCGGATCGACGATCTGGGTGACCAGCGTGATCGCGCGGACTTCCTTCTTGACGAACAGCGGCTTGTTGTACATGGGATATCCCTTTGTCATGATGGTTGAACGGCCGGGGAGCTGCCCTGTAAGGCCGGTCCGCCGCGAGCGACGGACCGGCACCCTATCGTTTTCCCGTTACTGCGGATCGACGATCTGGTCGACCGGGGTCACCAGCGTGATCTTGCGAACGAGCTTCTTGGCGATGGCGGGTTTGCTGTACATGGCTCACTCCTCGGTAAGCATAGGTTACGAATGGTTTCGCCGTCCCGAAGGACGGCGAACCGGGTTACTGCGGATCGACGATCTGGGTGACGAGCGTGATCTCGCGAACGACCTTCTTGGCGAACATGGGCTTGTTGTACATGTGATCCTCCAACGAGTGAGGTTACGATGAGTGCGAACGCCGGTTTACCCTGCGCTCACACTTCCACCGTAGCATTGCTCAACCGGAGGCAAGTCTCCGGGCGGTGACGAAGACCCCGGGGGGGTTGACAACCTGGAGCACGGCCCGCAAGGAAAACGCGGGGCGGGGGGAGCCGTCCGGAGCGGACTTCAGGCGTAGGGAAGGCTGAGGGTGAAGGTCGAACCGCTGCCGACTTCGCTCTCGACCACGAGGCGGCCGCCATGGGCCTCGGCAAGACTGCGGGCGATGTACAGCCCGAGCCCGAGGCCCGAGATGCGCTCGAGATCGGGCGAGCGAAAGAATTTCTCGAAGATCCGCTCCCGGTGTTCGGGTTCGATGCCGGGCCCATGGTCGCGCACGCTCACCTGATAGAAGCGCTCCCCCGCCCGGCCTTCCAGATCGATCGGAAGTCCGCCGCCGTACTTGCCCGCGTTCGTAATGAGATTCGTAAGGATCCGATCGAGCGCCTGCGGGTCGGCCGTCATGTCGCGCTCGTCGGCGCGAACCAGCCGCAGGCTCACCCGGCCGCCGAATCGCGCCGGCAGTTCGCGCAGCAGATCGGCGATGGCCACGCGCTCGCGCTGCAGCGTGATGCGGGCACCGTCGAACCGGCTGGCACCCAGCAGGTTGTCGACCTGGCCTGTCAGCCGCGCGACTGCCTGGCGGGCTGCGTCGAGGGCGGCGCTCACCGATTCCGCCGTCGAACCCGGCCGCAGAAGGGCGCGTTCGGCCAGGTCGAGCTGCAGCTGTACGGTCGTGATCGGCGTCTTCAGTTCGTGGGAGGCGACGGCAATGAACTCTTCGCGCAGGCGCACGGTCTCCTGCACTTCGGCGAGCAGCCGCGCGTTCTGGAGGATGACCGCCGCGCGATCGCAGACGTCCTGGAGCAGCGTCAGATCTTCGCGATCGAAAACCCATCCCTCGGCGGTGCGCACCACGGTGACGACCCCGCGGGCGCCGTCGGCCGTCTGCAGGGGCACGGCCAGCAGGCCGCGCACCCGGACGCCTTCTCCGGAATCGCTCGGATCCGAGGGGATTCGAAAGGCCTCTTTCTCGGTGAGCGCCGGGAGAAACACCGCTTCGCCGCCGTTCAGCACGCGGGCAATCGGCTCCAGGCTGGCCCCGTGGGCCGGCGCCTCGGCCTCCATCCGCTCCAGAAGCGCGGCGACTTCGGGCCGGCTGTGCGCGATCGCGACGGAATGCAGAATTCCCCCCTCGCCGGGAATGCGCACGCAGCACCCGTCGCCCAACCCGTGGGCCAGATGCTCGGCCAGAAGGCGGTAGATGCGGGACGGATCCCCCTCATGCCGCGAAAACGCATCCGAAATCTGCACGAGAACTTCGAGCCGCCGGGTTGCCCGTGCCTCTCTCTGTTGCAGCCGGCCGCGATCGAGGGCCTGGCCGATCTGGAGGCTTACGAGCGTGAGAAACTGACGGACCGAGTCGTCGAGCGGCCCATGCCCGGGCAGCGACAGCACAAGGCAGCCGAGGACCCGCTCACCGGCGAGCAGCGGATACCAGCCGAGTGCCGTATCCACGGCGATGGGCGGCAGGTGGGGAAAACGTTCGCCCCACGCGCCGGCGTCGTCGACCCAGACCGGCTGACGGCCTTCGACGCACATCCAGGCCGGCAGCGACGGGTCGTGCGCTACCTCGCGCCAGGGGAGCATGGCGCTGTCGGGCACGCCGACGAAGTCGAGCAGGGTAAGAGCCTGCCCGCTCTCGTCGAGCCCGAAGAGGATGACCGAACCGGCCTGCACCGCGTAGCGGATCTCGGCGAGAACCTTGTGTGCCGCGTCGCCTGGGTTTCCGGAAGCCGCAAATGCTCCGGATATCCCGGAGAGGGCCGCATTGAAAGCCTCCTGCCGCACGAGCTGGGTGACGTCGTTGACGAGCAGAAAAATGCCGGCCACGTCTTCCTGCGGACGGTGGGGGACCCACGTTGCATTGATCCACCGCAGGCCCGCGCCGTCGTAAAACACCCGCGACTGGTGGTTGACGAACTCTCCGGCGAGGGCCCGCTGCAGGTAGGGGAGCAGTTGCCGGTAGGCTTCGTCGCCCACGACACTGCGCAGGTCGCTGTCGATGAACTCGCCGTGCGGGCGTCGGAACCAGGTTTCGTGCGCCCGGTTGACGAAATGAAACCGTTCTTCGGCGTCGAGATAGGCGATGAGCGACGGCAGTTCGTCGGCAATCGCATTGAGGCTTTCCAGTGCGCGCACAGGCCCCTCCTGGCTTGCGAGCAGGAACTCGACGGCGGCGCAACCCGTTCGTGCCGCCGGCAACGCTTTCGGTCAGGGGGCGAGCCGCTCCCTCTGCCAGTGCCCTTCAGGCGACTTCCGGTACAGGAATCGATCGTGCAGGCGCCCCTCGCCGCGCTGCCAGAACTCGAGGGCGGCCGGCCGCACCAGGTATCCGCCCCAATGCGGCGGACGGGGAACTTCGCTGCCCGCGAAACGCGCTTCCTGTTCCGCATACGTCTTCAGCAGGAACGCGCGGTCGGGGATGGTTCGGCTCTGCGGCGAGGTCCACGCCCCGATCTGGCTCATGCGCGGCCGCGTGCGGAAGTAGGCGTCGGAGGTCTCGGCCGCGACCTTCTCGGCGATCCCGCGGATGCGCACCTGGCGGTCGGTCTTGGGCCAGAAGAAATTCAGGGCCACGCGCGGATTTTCGGCCAGGGCGCGCCCCTTGTCGCTCTCATAATTCGTGTAGAAGCTGAACCCGTCGGCGGTCACGTCCTTGAGCAGCACGACGCGCGACGAAGGTTGGCCCTCGGCATCGGCGGTGGCGAGGATCATGGCCTCGGGCTCTTCCATCCCCGTCGCCTGCGCGTCGGCGAACCAGAGCCGGAACTGTTCGATGGGATCCGCGAGCATGAGTGTGGGATCGAGCGACATACTTGAAGTGACGAGTGACGAGAATTTACGATTTACGATTGACGATTTGAGGAAAGTGACGAGTTACAAGTGACGAGTGACGAGTTTTCCGGCAAGGACCTGGGCGTCCTTGTTCTTGCCGGTCAGCGCTTGGCGCTCGGCGCTCAGCGCTCGGTCCTGCCTCTCAGGAATCAAGAATCAGGAATCCGGAATTCATTGTATGCGTTTGCGCAACAGGCGGCCAGCCGACCGGCCTCGTACAGATGCTGTCTGATTGCCGCCGTAGACTGGGGGGCATGAAGCTGGATGGCAGGCTGACCACCGGACGGGCCGGCGAAGAATTCGGCGCCTGGCTTCTCGAAGGGGCCGGCTACCGGATCCTGGAGAGGAACTGGCGCACACGGTACGGAGAGATCGACATCATCGCACTCCACCCGGATGGCACGCTGTGTATTGTGGAAGTTCGCACCACGACAACCGGCGAAGGGACGGCCTTCGGGAGTCTCCATCGGCGCAAGCGCTCCCGCCTGGCGCGCCAGGCGCTCGTCTTTCTGAGTGAACGCAACTGGCAAGGCCCGGCGCGAATTGACTTTCTCGCTCACGAGGTGCACGACGGATTCTGGGTGACCCTCCACTGTGAGAACGCATTCGGACTGGGTGGACGGATGTGTTGAAGACTACGCTTCAAAATCCGTCAAAGGAGCTTCGAAGTCGGGCGCCACGGTGAATTGCCCCTTGGCAGATCCTCTCGTCCGCTTCCCAGGTTCCCGAGCAGGGACGATGCGGGCTACGGGAGTCGTTCCGTGACAAATAACCACATCCTCGCCGGCCAGGGCTCTCTCAATGATCTCCAATAATCGAAGACTGGGCGTCGCGAAGTTCGTAGGTTGCCATCTGCAGACCGATCATACGGCTTTATGGACAGTCTTCTTGCGCAACCAACGGCTCAACCCAGCCCGTGCGTCTACGAGCTGGACGCCGGAGCCCGGCAGGGGCTATAATCATACGTTTGTACTGCCGTTTGACGCAGCCGAGTTTGGGAGAGGTGGCCGAGCGGCTGAAGGCACGCGACTGGAAATCGCGTAAACCTTAACGGGTTTCGAGGGTTCGAATCCCTCCCTCTCCGCCAATTCAAGTTACGAGTGACGAGTTACGAGTGACGAGTATTCGGCAAGGGCGTGGGTATCCTGGGCCCTTGTCGGCTCGGCGCTCAGTGCTTGGCGCTTTTCGCTCGTGCCACGGCCGCGGCTGGCGATGGTGACCAGGTCCCGCGCGATGTACGGTCTGTGAACCCCGTCAGGCCCGGAAGGGAGCAGCGGTAACGGTTCCGGCATGCGCCGCGGTCAAGCCTGGTCACCTTCTCCATCCGTGGCGCCCGCCTGCCGGTTGCCCTCTGCCATCGGCGCTGCGAGGCGAATTCTGATACGCTTTAGAATTCCGCGGCTCGACCATGGCTTACCTCGTACTCGCTCGCAAATACCGCCCGCAGACCCTCGAAGACGTCCTGGGCCAGGACCACGTCACGACCACCCTGCGCAACGCGATCGCCGGCGATCGGGTCGCCCACGCCTACCTGTTCACGGGGGCGCGCGGCGTCGGCAAGACCAGCTCGGCGCGCATTCTCGCCAAGGCGCTCAACTGTGTGTCGGGGCCCACGATCACCCCGTGCAACACCTGCGAGAACTGCCGCGAGATCACCGACGGCAACAGCCTCGACGTCTTCGAGATCGACGCCGCCAGCAATACAGGCGTCGATCACGTGCGCGACCTGCAGGACGGCCTGCGCTACATGCCGGGCAAGAGCCGCTTCAAGATCTACATCATTGACGAAGTGCACATGCTCTCGACGGCGGCCTTCAACGCGCTGCTCAAGACGCTCGAGGAACCGCCCCCGCACGTGCGCTTCATCTTCGCGACGACCGAACCGCACAAGATTCCGGTCACGATTCTCTCGCGCTGCCAGCGCTTCGACTTCAAGCGCCTGTCCCGTGCCCGCATCGTCGAGCGTCTGCGTCATATCCTCGACACCGAGGGCGTAACGTACGACGCCGCTGCTCTCCAGGTGCTCGCCCGCGAAGCCGAGGGGTCCATGCGCGACGCCCTGAGCCTCACCGATCAGGCGCTCAGCTTCGGCGGCGGAACGCTTGATGAACAGACGGTCACGAACGCGCTCGGCATCGTCGACCGCGCCATTCTGAACGACGCGGTGCGCGGCATCCTGCAAGGGGACGCGCAGCAGCTGCTCGAGATCGTCGAGAAGATCTACGATTACGGCTACGACGTGCGCCAGTTCACGCGGAATCTGCTGGAGCATTTCCGCCACTTGCTGGTGGTCAAGGTCGCGCAGGAGCCGGGGCGCGTCGTCGACCTGCCCGCCGAAGACATTGCCGAACTGCAGGCCCAGGCCGAAGGGCAGGGTTCAGACCGGCTGCACCGGCTCTTCGGCGGCCTGCTCAAGCTCGGCGACGACGTGGGCCGCAGCGCCCATCCGCGCATGGTGCTCGAGGTGGGCCTGATTCGCCTGGCGACGCTGGGACCCCTCAAGCCGGTCGAAGAGCTGCTGGGGGCCCTGCGCGACATGGCCGGGCGCCGGCCGCCGATCGCCGGCGGCACGGGCGGCTATGTCCCGGCGGCCGCCGCGTCTCCCCTGCCCCCGCCGCCGCCCCCCTCGTTTCCCGTGGCCGCGGCCCCGCAGGTGCGCCCGCCGGCCCCCCCGCCGCCGGCGCCCCCCCCACGTGGAGAGCCCGAGGCTCAGCGCGCGGCCGAGCCCGCCGCGCTTCCGCCCACGACCGGTTCGGGAGAAGACTTCGGCGCGTGGCTGCACCGGGCGAACTCAAAGCTGGCGGCGCAGCTGCGCTCGGCCGAGTTCCGCGTCGAAGGGCACGTGCTGCGCATCCGCCTGCCCAAGGAGCAGGGCTTCGTCATGACGCTGCTCCAGAGCACCCAGCGCGGCGAGCTCGAAGCGGCCGTGCGGGGCTTTCTCGGCAGCGCGGGCACGGCGGCCATCGAGCTGATCGATCGCGACGCGGCTCCGCGGGCGCAGGCGGCCCCTGCCGCGCCCCCCCCGCGGGCGCGCCGGGGCGAGAGTGAAGCCGAGCGCAACCGGAAGCGCGAAGCGGTCGACCACCCAGCCGTGCAGCAGATCTTGAAGGTTTTCGAAGGGAGTTCCATCATGGATGTGCAGCTCCTGGCCGAGCCGGTCGCTCCGGTCGACGAAGACATACACTGAATGGCGCCCTGCGAACGACGCAGCGGCGCGACCCATTACGCGAAAGGATGACGGTATGGCACGCGGAGGATTTCCCGGGGGCGGCGGTTTCAACCCCCAGCAGCTGATGCGTCAGGTTCAGAAGATGCAGCAGGAGATGGAGAAGGCCCAGGAAGCGCTCAAGCAGCGCGAGGTCGAGGCTTCGTCGGGTGGCGGCATGGTCACGGTCGTCTTCAACGGCGCGCAGGAGCTGCTGCGCATGAAGATCGAGAAGGAAGTGCTCGAAGGGGGCGACCAGGAGATGCTGCAGGACCTCATCGTGGCGGCTGTCAACGAAGGCATCAAGAAGAGCAAGGATCTGCAGCAGCAGGAGCTGGGCAAGATCGCCGGCCCGGGCATGGGCGGCATGGGCGGCCTGTTCTGAATTGACGATTGACAATTGACGATTGACGATTTTTTCGTACACTCGTCAATCTGTCTTCGTCCCTTTTTTTTGTACTCCGTCCTTGCCGAAAATTGTTAATCGTAAATCGTAAATCGTAAATTTGTCCGACCCGATCCAGAATCTCATTCATGAGCTGACGCGGTTGCCGTCGGTGGGCGAGAAGACCGCCACGCGGCTCGCGTTTCACCTGCTCAAGACGCCGACCGAGACGGCCCTCGCGCTTTCGCGCGCCATCGCCGAGGTCAAGGAGAAGGTGCGCCTGTGCAACCGCTGCTTCCACCTGACGAGCGGCGAGGAGTGCAACCTCTGCATCGATCCGCGGCGCGAGGGAGATCGGATCTGCGTCGTCGAAGAGCCGCTCGATCTGCTCGCCATCGAGAAGTCGCGCATCTACCGCGGCCGCTACCACGTGCTGCACGGCGTGCTCAGTCCGATTGACGGGGTCGGCCCCGATCAGCTGCGCATCGAGCCGCTGCTGGCCCGCATTCCCGCCGAGCAGGTGCGCGAGGTCATCCTCGCGACCAATCCGTCGGTGGAAGGGGAGGCGACGGCCATCTATCTGGCCAAGCTGCTCAAGCCGATGGGCGTGCGCATCAGCCGTATCGCCCACGGCATTCCCATGGGCGGCGAACTCGAATACACCGACGAGCTGACCATCGGCCGCGCCCTCACCGACCGGCGTGAAATGTGACGAGTTACGAGTGACGAGTGACGAGTTTCCGGCAAGGGCGTGGGCATCCTAGTCCTTGCCGGTCAGCGCTCAGTGCTTAGCGCTTGGCGCTTGGCCCTAGAAGGGAAGCCGCAGGCTGCTCCCTTGGGGCACCAGATCCACACGCCGGATCCGATCCAGCCGGTAAGTGCGCTCTTCGCGCGTCTGCAGGCAGACGGCGCGCAGGTAATTGCGCCCCATCAGGTGCACGACGTCGCGCGGGGTCACTTCGCGCGGGAAGACGCCGCCCGTCGCCGTCGGATAGTGCACGACGACGTCGCGCCCCTCGGCCAGGCCGCGCCCGAGGTTCCGCAGCTTGCGGGGAATGGGCACCTCGGCGTGTGGATCGAAGCGGACCCGGAACTTCCCGAGCGGATCTTCGGCGCCGGTCTCGACTGTGGCCGTGCCGGCCGGCCCGTACCCCGCAGGATTTTCCGCGAGCACGGTGGGGGCAAGGGTCTCCCGCGCCGCCCTGCGCGCTTCGAGCGCGTCGAGGCAGCGGAACAGGAGGCGCCCGGCCGTCTCGGCGTCGGCGAGCGCGCGGTGGAACTCGGTGCCCCCCAGTTCCAGGGCGGCGCTCAGGGAGGTCAGGCGGTGCGAGGGGAGCTCGGGGAAGGCCGCGCGCGAGAGCGGCAGCGTATCGACCAGATCGAAGGCGGGCAGGCGCAGGCCCGCCGTGAGGGCCGCCACGGTGAGAAAGGCCAGGTCGAACGGCGCGTTGTGGGCGGCGATCGGATCGCCGCCGAGAAACGCGAGCAGCCGGGGGAGCACGGTCTCCATCGGCGGCGCGTCGGCCACGTCGGCGTCGGTGATGCCGTGAATGGCGGTCGAGGCCGGATCAATCGGCTCGCCCGGGTGCACCAGCGTGTGGAAGTGTTCGGCCGGTCGCCCGTCGATCCAGCGGACGGCGGCGACTTCGATGGCGCGGTTCAGCAGCGGCTGCAGGCCGGTCGTCTCGAGGTCGAGGGTGACAATGCGGGGAATCATCAGTGTGCGCGGAAGCGGAAACGTACGGGCCGGAGCCCGTCCAGGGGAAAAGGAGAACTCCGCCCCGGGGCGGGGCGGAGTCGTACCAGTTGATTTCCAGTGTACCCGGTCAGACGGGTCAGCGTTTGTCCGCGTCCTGAAAAATCAAAAGAGTCGACCTTCGGCATTGCACCGAGAAGCCGACTCTTTTCGAGCGATGCAGCAGAAGAATTTCTGCTGACGCCGTGGCGGGACGTTACCTTGCCCTTCCCGTGATGGGAAAGCGCGGCAAGTGCGCCTGAACGATCGCTTGAGTCCCGGCGTGTCCGGGGATCTGCGACCGCATGAGAGCTTATGAGTAGACGATGGTAGCAACGGCTCGGGACCGTGTCAAGAACGAATGCGCCCGCCCACCGGCCCCTCGCGCACCCGCCCTCCCCAGTTCGCCGGCGCGGGTCCGGGCGTGACGGGGCGGGCGCGGGCGGAATCTGGAATAATGACCCGGATGGATATGCGTTTCATCGACCGCCCCCAGGATGTCTCCGAGACCGTCCGGGACCTTGCGGCGGCCCCCTGGCTCGCCCTCGACACGGAGTTCATGCGGGGCAACACCTACTCGGCCCGGCTCTGTCTGGTGCAGGTCGCCTCGGCCGACCTCATCGCCGTCTTCGATGCGTGCGCGCTCGGCGAGCAGATGAGCCCGCTGACCGATCTGCTGTTTTCCGACCGGACGCGCAAGGTTCTGCATTCCGCCTACCAGGATCTGGAGGTGTTCTATGACCTGCGCGGATCCGTTCCCGCGCCCGTCTACGACACGCAGATCGGCGCCCTGCTGCTCGGCTTCGAGCCGCAGATGGGCTACGGCGCCATGGTCGAGGCGGTGACCGGCACGACGCTCCCCAAGGCGCACACCCGCGAAGACTGGGCGCGCCGCCCGCTCGATCCCGCCGCCGTCGCCTACGCGGCCGACGACGTGAAGTATCTGCGGCAGGTTTACGAGGCGCAGCAGGAAGAGCTCGACCGCCTGGGCCGCGGCGGCTGGCTGGCCGACGACTTCGCGCGCATGGGTGAACCGCGCCTCTACGCCAATCCGCCCGAAGAGGCGTGGAAGCGCATCCGTGGCGCCGAGCGCCTTGTTCCCGTGCAGCTGAGCGTGCTGCGCGCGTTGGCGGCCTGGCGTGAACGCAAGGCGCGCGAATGGGACCGCCCGCGCAAGTGGATCCTGCAGGACGGTCCGCTGCTCGAAATGTCGCGCCGCCTCCCGAAGACGCTCGCTGAGCTCGGCGAGATCCGCGATCTCGAACGGCGGCAGATCGAGAAGCGCGGCGCCGAGTGGATCCGGCTCATCGAGGCCGCCGCCGCAGAAGCCGATGACGAGCGCCCGCAGCTCGAAGCGCACCAGCGCATGACGCGCGCCGAGGCGAAGAAGGTCGACGAGCTGGCGAAGGTCGTCGACGCCGTCGCGCGCCCCGAGCGCGTCCATCCGACCCTGGTGGCGACGAAGAAGGAGCTCGCGCGCCTGGTTCTCCAGGAGCACGACATTCCCCTTCTGCGCGGCTGGCGCCGCGACCTGGTCGGCGAAAAACTCCTCGAGCATCTCCGGCCCTAGCGCGCCGGAGATGCATTCCTGATACCTGATTCTTGATTCCTGATTCGGCGAGGGCCGGGCAATTCCCCGTGCGTGCGTACCCTCGTCCTTGTTGGCTCAGGAATCAGGAATCAGGAATGGGAGGAAGCGCCGCTCTACTTCCGCGTGCGCTGTTCCTCGTCTTCGCGTCGCGGCGCTTCCTCCTCGTGGGTGTGCTCGCGCGGGAAGTCGGGTTCGAACTCGTGCAGAAAGCCGTCAATCTCGTTCGAGACCGGCTGGCTCTCGGCGGCGAGCTGAAACTCGATGTTCGGCCGGTCGATCAGCCTGCGATCGATGATCGGAATGCGCCGCCGCTCCCCGAAGAGCTCGAGCACCTCGGGGGTCAACCGCGGGCGTTCGAGGGCCAGCCGCCGGTTCTCGCCCGGGTGGCTCACGAACAGACGGTACAACCCCTCCTCCTTCAGCTTCATGCGCGCCATGACCTGCGGCGGCACGTCGCGCAGCCGGAACTCGAAGGCGAGAAACGTCTCGTCCTCTTCGGGGATGATGGAATAGGGTCCGTCGGCGATGCAGCGGCCGCCGTCTTCGCCCACGTCCGAAATGGCGTCTTCGAGCCGGTTGTAGACCCGATCGACCACCCCCCAGACGTGATGGTGGCGGATGGACGAGGGGTCGGGCAGGCGCACGTCCTGCAGGAGCACGCGGCGCACCGGACTCTCCGTACGCGGGTCGAAGATCAGCTCGACGTACTCGGTCGGATTCCTGAACTTGACGATAGGAAAGTAGTAGACGTAGAGGTGCCCGAAGTCGACGACATCCATACGGGTCAGTCTGAAATGTTTTGCCACGCGCTGCGAGGGTCGGGGCTCGGAGAGCAGGACGCCGCCGGCCGCTGCGACCTTTGCCCCGTCACGCCCCGGCCCTGCTTGCGGACCCCTGACGGCACTTTTCGAATACTTTTGTATACACTTCTCCCGGGTAAAGCCAGCCTGCCGGCGTTTGGCAAAGCGCTCTGCGATGGTACGCTGTTGCCATGTCAACGTCAACCGAGAGACCCGATCTCTTCACGTATGCCGACTACCGGCGTTACCTGGCCGACTGGATCGCCTGGAAGCGCTCGAAAGGCAGCTTCTCGATGCGCTGGTTCGCGCGGCAGTCGGGATTCGGCGCCCCGAACATGCTTCGCCTCGTGATCGACGGGGCGCGCAACCTCTCCATCCACTCCATCCGCAAGTTCGCGACCGGGTTGGCGCTCGCCGACGACGAAGGGGCCTACTTCGAGACCCTCGTGCTCATGAACCAGGCGCGCACGGTGCAGGAGCGCAAGCAGTATTACGAACGGCTGGTCGGCCATCCGAAGCGCCGGAAAGCCGAGCCGCTCGAGCGCGGACGGCTCGGTTTCTTTCAGCACTGGCTGGGCCCGGTGCTGTACGAGATGGTCCGCTTTCCCGACTTCCGCCCCGATCCGGCCTGGATCGCCGACCGGCTCGGCAGCGACCTCTCGGTGCGCGACATCCGCAAGGCGCTCGGGCTGCTGCGCGAGTCGGGTCTCGTTCGAGAGGAAGCGGAGGGCCGCTGGGTCTGCGCCGAAGAAGTCGTGCGCACGGGCGACGACGTGCGCGACGTTCACCTGTTTTCGTACCACGAGCAGGCCCTGCTCAAGGCATCCGACGCGCTGCATGAGGTTCCCTCCGGCGAACGGCACTACCACGTGCTGACCATCGCGGCGCCCCGCGAGGCGCTGGGGGATCTCAAGAAGCTGTGCAGCCGCTTCGAAGAGGAAGTTCATCGCCTCCTCGACACCTATCCGGGAGCGCCCGACGAAGTCTTTCAATTCGGACTGCAGGCGTTTCCGCTCACGCGCGGCAAAGGAGACCGCTCATGACGTTCCTTCGAATCATTTTCGTCGTTCTTCTGGTCTCCTCCTGCGGCGGCGTGCAGGCCGGTAACCCCGTCGGACCGGGCCGCTACTCGCTCACCGGCAAGGTGCTCTCGCTCGAGGGGAACGATCCGCTGCAGCGCACGGTGCGGGTGGTGGGCAATGGTCTGGACCTCGATACGGAATCCGACGCCGTCGGCGAGTATCTGTTCGACGAACTGCCCCCCGGCGCATACGTGCTGTCGGTCGATGACCGGCAGCGCGAAACCGTTGTCGTGCAAGGCGACACCATCAAGGACGTCATTCTTCCGGTCCCTGCCGCCCCCAGAAATTTCCGCCTGGTTGAAATCGGCGTCCTGAACGGCTTCTGCCTGCTCTGGGACGACGTTTCGGGGGTCGAAGCCGGGTTCCGCATCGAAGGTCCGGTGCAGTTCAGCGCACCGTCGAATCGCATCGGCGTGCTTCAGCCAATCGGCATTCCGGACGTCAATGATCGCGATGGTCTGGAAGCGAGAGCTGCCGCGGCGTGGAATGCGGATTTTCCCGGAACGTACTACCTGACGGCGTACAACGAGTACGGCGATTCGACCGCTGTGCCGCTGGTGGTCTACGGCTACAGTCCCGATGACGTGTTTCTCGATCTGACGGCCATGCCCGATGAGCAATGGTCCGCGGATCAGCGCATGTGTCTTGCCACCGAAGTCCAGAACGGCAAACCCACCTATCTGGAGATCCCATGACTGCAGGATGGCACCTGGGTCGGCTTGCGTCGATTGCGTTTCTGCTCGCGACCGCGTGCGCAGGCGAGACCGACCCTGTCTCGCCCCCCGATCCGGAGCCTGCCCCTGCACGAGAGGGCACGCTCCTTGTTTTCCCGGGAACGGCCGAGGTCGGTCTCGGCGAAAGCTTTGTCTTTCGCGCCTATGTTACCGGCCCCTCTGACCCCGGCACGGTCTGGCAGATTCGCGAAGGGGGAGCCGGCGGTTGGATCAACCAAGGCGGGATTTACAGCGCGCCCATGACCGCGGGTGAGTATCATCTCGATGTTCACAGCACGGCCTTTACAGAAATGACCACTACGGTCACGGTAAAGGTCCGGCCGCGGCTTGCCTGGCCACGAGTGGTCAATCCGACACCTGGTGAGAGCGTTGTGATTGAGCCGCTTCTGCGCGACGTAGCCCGCGTGCTGCAACCAGTGCCCGATCCTGTGTTCCGAGTACTCGAGGGTGATGCCGGCGGTACCATTACACCCGACGGCGTTTATACGGCGCCGGCGCGCCAGGGCTCCTACCGCATCGAAGTACGCTCGCGCTCGGGAGTGATTTTTCCGGCCGTAATCACGGCCAGCGTTCCGGCCCAGCCCGTGTGGATCGCCGACTTCGAGTTTCCTGACGGCGGCGCCATACTGGGTGCCGCGGCATTACCGGACGACAGCACGATCCTGTATGGGGGTAACGGCGTGGTATCCCTCTGGGGCTGGGACGGAAAGCCTGTCGAAGGGAAGACCGTCAGGATCTCGCCGGGAATGGTTTTTCAGGAGCACCTTGATATTCCGGACGCCACGGTGTTGGCTGCCGGCTCCTATCTGACGGCCGTGGATCATTCCGGCAGCATCCTGTGGACGCGGCATTTCTCGGCGCCGATCGCGTCTCTTGCCGAGGCAGGCCCAGACCGTATCCTCTTTCTGAGCTCGACTGGCTACGGGACCCAGGCAGACTTCGGAGAGCTGGACCGACAAGGGCAGATTGTGTGGAAAAGGAGAACGAACTGGAGCGCGCGGCGCGCCGTGAAGGCAGGCGAACGAATCATTGTGGCAGGCATCGGGGGTAATGATTCGATCCAGGTGAGCACATTCACCGCAGACGGGTTGCCGGTGGCGACTTTCGCGTATCACCTTCCAGAGGCAGGTTACCTCGTGATTCGTCAGGCCGGACGCCGCCTGTTTGCCGCACAAGGCTCCGGTCCACTGGGGATCACCTCGCTCTCCAGCAACGGAGAAATCGCGTGGCGAACGCAGATACTGGCACGTGGCCGGTTTGCACGGGGCTCGATTACAGGGCTCGCAGAGACCCCCGAGGGTGACCTGGTTGCTGGGGGGGTTCTGCATGAGCGGCTGGCCGGTCGAGACTACCCTCGGCGTTGGATCGCCAAGCTCTCATCGGACGGGGATGTCATCTGGGCCCGGGAAATCCGGGGTCTCCGGTCAGCGCTACAGACTCTCTCCATTGCGGTTTCTCCGCGCGGCCTGATCGACTTCGTGTATTACGGATATGCGCTCGCCAACACGATGGGCCGTATCCCGCCGGACGGCTGGATAGCGATCCGCGAAGATGCAGAGTTCGAAATCCTGCCGCTCGACCTATCCACCCGGCCCCTTGCGTGGGAAAAGACCGAGCTGGCGCCTTTCCAAGTCGTCGAAAGCAGTTTTTCGCCGGTTACGTACGACACGTACACCGTCACACCGACGTCTATGAACTATGCCCGGCTCGCTCCGTAAGCAGACGGACAAGGAGAGAACCCCCGTGACGTATCTGACAACAATTCTGGCTTCCGTGCCATGGTCCACTCGCGACCAGGCGCGCCCGCCGCTCCGGCAAGGGCTGCCCTTGTTGCTTCTCCTGGCATGCGCCTGTGGCGGTGGGAGTGACTTGCCACCGGCACCCGCCAATCCCGATCCCCAGACTGCTCGCGAAGGCGCGCTCAAGGTCTTTCCCGATTCCATGGATATGGGCGTCGGCGAATTCCGTGCTTTCCGCGCCTTCGTCACCGGCCCGGCCGACTTGAAAACGATCTGGGAAATTCGCGAAGGTAATTCCGGCGGCCGGGTCACACAGGGGGGCGTCTACAGCGCACCCGTCACCCCCGGAGAATATCATCTCGACGTGCGTAGCGCGGCCTGGTCTGAATTGACCACCTCGGTAACCGTCCGTGTCCGGCCTCCTCTTGCGTGGCCTCGTGCGGTGAATCCGATGCCTGGCGAGAGCGTCCGAATCGAGCCGCTCATGCGCCTTGCGAGTGGGGAGCTAACCCCTGTACCCGACCCCGTTTTCCGCGTAGTGGAAGGAGGTGCCGGTGGCTCGATTACCGCCGGGGGGCTCTATACGGCTCCTTCTGAACCGGGCTCGTACCA
Organism: bacterium; assembly: GCA_041690355.1. Lineage (GTDB taxonomy): Bacteria > J088 > JAWLBW01 > JAWLBW01 > JAWLBW01 > JAWLHK01. Next base: position 54,767 of record JAWLHK010000008.1, read on the forward strand.
GATTGAAGTCAGCTCCTCTTCGCATAGGATCTTTGCGACTGTAGTCACGGCCAGTGTGGTATCGCACCCTGTCTGGGTGGCCCGTGCAAAGTCGCCGACCGATGTTCACGGCATGGTCGCGCTGCCGGATGGTTCCCTGATTTCCTACGGGGGTGGTGTGATCTCGCGATGGGACTGGGAGGGCCAGGTCATATTCAGCACCTCGTTCTCACAGCGGGGTTACTCCGATCACCTTGTGACCGCCGATTCGATACTGCTCTCCACCGGCTTCAGTATAGATGCCTTTGACCACGGCGGCGACTTCAGTTGGACCATCTACCTCGGTCGGTTATTGACATCCCTGGTTGAAACCGACGCAGGAACCTTTTTATTCGTTGGCGGCAGCGTTTGGCCCCTGGTCGGCGAGATTGGCGCAGACGGGCAACCGGTCTGGATAAGAAAGGTCAATGGATACTACGAGACGGGCATCAAGAATGACGGCAATATCATACTGGCTGGCTCAGGTCCGGGTTATGAGCACGTTACGTTCGCCGTGCTTAACGAGGACACATCGCCGCGTGCAACATTCATGTACCACTTTCCGGGCGCCGGTTCGGTCAGACCGCAGTGGGTCAAAAGAAAGTTTCTCGCACCGACGGAATATTGGGGACTGGTCTCCTTTACGACTGCCGGAGAGGTCGAGTGGGGCGTGCAGTTTCTGATCGGAGGTCGAGTGGCTCGTGGGTGGATCGATGGAATGGATTGGATGCCCGACGGCGACCTGGTCGTTGCGGGGATCCTGCACGAGGAACTCGGCGAACAGCAGCATTCAAGGCACTGGATTGCCAGGTTGGCCCCGGACGGGAAAATCAGGTGGGCACGCGAGTTTCGCGGACTGGGGGACTCCGAACGACTGGTCTCTCTCGACATTGCTCCAACGGGCCTGATTGACTTCACGTACCACAAGCAAGCTTTCATCCCCTGGGACCAGGACTGGGTGAACCTTTTCGGCCGCCTGCCGCCGGATGGATGGCTTGGGTTTCCGCTGGGATCGGAGTTCGATCTGGTTACGCTCCCGATGTCGACCCGGCCCCTCGAGTGGATACGCAAGGACACGAACCTCATTTATGTGACCGATCCGGGTCTTAATCCGCAGCCGTTCACGACGCCGCCGCCGGTCACCAGCGCAACTCTAGACTATGTCCGCATTGCTCCGTGAGGAGCGATCCATCAAGGAGCCTGACCATGAACCTCAAGCCTTCCTCTATCGTTCTCTCGTTGCTGCTATCCGGGTGCGGCGGCGATGTGGGTGCCGACGCCGCGGCTCAGAGTTTCTCGCTTGCTGGAAAAGTGCTTTCACTCGAGGGGACCGAGCCGCTCGAGCGAACCATTCGCCTCGCGGGGAACGGCCTCGAGCATAACACACAGTCGAATGGCGAAGGCGACTATCGTTTTGCCGGCTTGCAATCAGGTACTTATGAACTGCAGGTCGAGGGGCGCCAATGGGAAACGGTCCTTATCCTCGGCGATATGGTCAAGGACGTCATTCTTCCGGTACCGGCTGCGCCCCGGAACTTCCGGCTGGTCAATATCGGCGTGGTCAACGGCTTCTGTGTCCTGTGGGATGACATGTCCGGGGTCGAGGCCGGATTTCGTATCGACGGGACAATGACCTTGGAGGCACCCACCGACCGGGTGGGGGTTCTGCGTGAGCTCGCCGTGCCGGAAATTGACGTGCGTGACGGTCTCGAAGAAAGAGCAGCTGCTGCGTGGAGCACGAGGTTCTCCGGCACCTATTACCTGACCGCATTCAACGAGTTTGGCGATTCTGCCGCGGTACCCCTTGTGGTTTACGGGTATACCCCCGACGAAGTCCTGCTCGATTTGAAGGCTGCGCTTCCGCCGGACCAGTGGTCGAAGGACCAAAGCCTCTGTCTCAATACCGAACATGCAGGCGGGGGTCAACCTGCCTATATCCAACGGCCCTGAACAGAAGAGGCGATCATGTTCCGGTTTCTTATGGCCTTCATGCTGTTTACCACTGCCTGCGCAGCAGAGCCTGAATCCCACTCGGCACCCCCGCCGACGCCGGAGCCTGCGCGGGAGGGATCCCTTGTCGTCATCCCTGCTGCTGCCGAGGTCGGTCTTGAAGAGGGCTATATCTTTCGCGCCTACGTCACCGGGCCCACCGATCCGGGCACGGTCTGGAAGATCCGCGAAGGGGCTGCCGGGGGCTGGATTACCCAGGGCGGCTATTACAGCGCTCCCATGACCGCGGGGGAGTATCATCTGGACGTCCACAGCACCGCCTTTACCGACATGACGACGACCGTGACCATCCGGGTTCGGCCTCGCCTTGCCTGGCCCCGCGTCGTCAATCCGAATCCAGGGCAGAGCGTCCAGATCAAGCCGTTCATGCGCGCCGCCGGCGGGGAGCTGCAACCCGTGCCCGACCCCGTTTTTCGTGTTCTCGAGGGAGACGGGGGAGGCACGGTAACCTCTGACGGCACGTATACTGCGCCCGGGAAACCGGGAACGTACCGGATCGAAGTCAGCTCGGCCACGCACCGGATTTTCGCGGGGCTTATCACCGCCAGCGTTCCACCCCGACCCGTGTGGATGACGCGAATCACTGCTCCGCGTGTTCACATGACGGGGGTCGCTGCCACCGCAGACGGTCACACGCTCGCGTACGGAACAGACGGGGCGCTGGCTTTGTTCGGCGAGGATGGCGAGCCCTACCGAAGCTGGAAGATGACAGACGCCGATTGGACGCAGATTCACGGCCACCACGAAAATGCAGACGGCATGATGCTTCTCCTTGGGAACGAGACGCCGGATACGCTGGTATCTCTTGACCGGCAATGGAACATCCGCTGGACCAGCCGGATCCCCTATACCTTTCTTGGCGTCAGCATGACCACGGCAGAGAATACCGCGTTCGTGTCGAGCAGCTGTAACTGGCAATACTGTTACGATTCGATATTCGGGGAGTTGAACGGTTCGGGCAGCCTCCTGTGGGCCCGAAGACTGAGCCTGACCTATCAGAGCGTCATGGAATCCGACGATCAGTTCGTCCTGGTAGACCCGAACGGCATTTCCGTCTCTACATTTGCTCGTGATGGATCGCCGCTCAAGCAAAAGTCGTTCAAAGGGCGTGAGATACCCGGCTATTACTCACGCGCAAGCCGGGTCGGCGGTGGGGCCGCTGTCTATTCAGACAAGGGGATGGACCCGCTGTCGATGGCGCTTCTGACGGGTGATGGGGAGATGGCGTGGTGGGTTGAGTTCCTGGTCAACGGTCAGCCCGTTCGAGGCAGAATCGAGGCTGTCGATCAGACCCCCGAAGGGGACATTGTCGCCACCGGGACCCTGATGGAAGAGGTGTGGGTCAAGCACTACTATTCGAAATGGATTGCGCGTATTGCTTCGGACGGAACTGTGCTCTGGGCGCGGCGGTTCGGCGTCGAATTTCCTTACGCTGATCATTCACTGAGTCTCGCTGTCGACGATGTGGGGCTCATTCACTTCAGCTATCGCGATTGGAGCGGGCTCAACCTCGTGGGTCGCATCCCCCCGGATGGCTGGCTTGCCATCCCCGGCGACGCCGAGGTTGACATGGTTCCGCTCACGCTGTCGACAAGGCCCATCGAATGGGAGCAGCAAGACTGGGGCCTGCCATACGTCTGGAATGCCTATTTCACGTCGGTTACGGATGATGCCCTGACGATTACATCCTTCACCCCGGATTACGTCCGCATTGCGCCTTGACGGCCGCGCGAACGCCAAGACGAACCCGGTCGAAACGAGACCACTCATGAGACGATCTTTCCAACATATTCTTTTCGTCCTTCTGCTCTCCTCCTGCGGCGGCGTGCAGGCCGGCAACCCCGTGGGCCCGGGCCGCTACTCGCTCACCGGCACGGTGCTCTCGCTCGAGGGGAACGATCCGCTGCAGCGCACGGTGCGGGTGGTGGGTAACGGCCTGGATCGAAAGACCGCATCCGACGCGGATGGCGCTTACCGGATTACCGACCTCGAGTCGGGAACCTACAGCATGTCCGTCGACGGAAAGCATACCGAGACCGTCGTCGTCGAAGAGGATACGGTGAAGAACGTGGTCCTTCCGGTCCCGGCCGCGCCGAAGAACTTCCGCTTCGTCGAGATCGGCGTCCTCAACGGCCTGTGCCTGCTCTGGGACGATGTTTCCGGCGTCGAGGCCGGGATGCGCATCGACGGGCCGCTCCCCTTTGAGATCCACACCAACTACGAAGGGTTGCGGCAGAGTATCGAGATTGGCGATCCCCAGGTGCGCGAAGGGCTTGAGACCCGCGCCGCCGCGGCGTGGAACGAGAGCGTGCCGGGCACGTATGTGCTGACGGCGTACAACGAATTCGGCGATTCGGCGCCCGTGTACCTCGAAATCTACGGCTACGCCGTCTCGGACGTTCCGCTTTTCGAGCGCGATCCCTACGAGCCGACCGTAGACGAGCAGAGATGTCTGGAGACGGCCGCCGACGCGAACCCGCGTTTCCTCGAGAGCCGGTAACGAAAAGGAGCCCCATCATGAAGCACATCCGCATTTTTCCTTTCGCACTCCTGCTCGCGTTTGCGGCCTGCGCGGCTGAGGATACCGCAACGCCCGCAGCGCGCACGCACGGAACCATTGTCGTGCAGCCGGCGGCGGCCGAACTCGGCTTCGGAGAAACGGTCGCCTTTCGCGCCCGGGTAACCGGCCCCACCGATCCGGGTACGGAGTGGAGCGTGCGCGAAGGCGCTGCCGGCGGGGTGGTGCAGGCCAACGGTATCTACACGGCGCCGGCCGTTGCGGGCGAGTACCATCTGGACGTGCGCAGCCGCGCGCACCCCGAGCTCGTGACGACGGTGGCCGTGGTCGTTCGCGGGCGGCTGGCGCATCCGTGGGTAGTCAACCCGTTGCCGGGCGAGGGTGTGCAGCTCGAGCCCCGCGTGGCGATCGCCGGGCAGGCTTCCGCGCCGCTCACCGATCCGGTCTGGCGGGTCCTCGATGGCGACGCCGGCGGCAGCATTACGCCGGGCGGCGTCTACACTGCTCCTGCACACGCGGGCTCCTTCCGCATCGAGGTGGGTTCTGCTTCGCACAGCGTCTTTCCCACCATTCTCACCGCCAGCGTGCCGCCCGAACCCGTCTGGGCCCGAAGCTTCGGCGTCAAGCAGCTGAATGCGGTCGCCCTTCTCCCGGATGCGCGCACGGCGACGATCGCCGGTACGCGAACGGGCTTCTGGGATACGCGGGCCGAGCTCGAGACCGCGTTCGTGTTCAAGGAATTTTTCTACGGCGCCTACGCGCAAGCGCTCACGTCCGACGGTTTCGTCATTGCCTCGCGTTCGCTGGGCACGCGCGTGACGGCTTTTCACTCCGGCGGCGGCGTGCAATGGAGCACCGATCTGCCGCTGCGCGTGCACGGCCTCAAAGTGCAGAGCGGCGACGAAGTGTTCTTTACCAGCGAAGACGGACGCTACGGTCTGCTCGACGCGCGGGGCGAACTCCTCTGGGTCAAGGACGTTGCGCAGGCGCGCATGCTCGCGGGCGGCGGTCGCGACGATGAGGGGTTCACGCTCTTCGACGCCAAGGGGACGCTCCGGGTGCACCGCCTGGCGCCCGACGGATCGCCGCGCTCCCGCGTGGAATACGTGCCGCCGCGAGAATTCGTGATTGACGATTTTGAGGTGCACCCGCTCGGCGACACGTATGCCGTACGCTATATCGATCTCTATGGGCTGACCGTTCCCGGGCTTCTGCGCTTCGGCTTCGACGGAAGTTTCCAGTCGGGCTTCACGCTCGAGCATGACGGTGCTCCGCTCGAGGGGTGGATTACCGGCGTGTCTCAGGCGCCCGACGGCGACCTGCTGCTGACCGGCACGGCCCGGGTCCGCGACATCCTTGGCGAGTACGCCCCCTGGTTTGCACGGCTCGATCCCGAGGGGCATGTCCGTTGGGCGCATCGTTTTCACATTCCGGGCGACTCGCTCCCGTGGCTGGGCGGCGGTGCGGTAACTCCCTCGGGCATGCTGCTGCTGTGGGGAACCCAGAATGGCGCGGCCTGGATGGCCCGGGTTCCGGCCGATGGCTGGCTGGGTCTGCCCGAGAACGCGCCGCTCGCCTTGCGACGCTTCGACCTCACGACGCGCGATGCCGAGTGGTCTGCACAGACGCTGACGGCGGTCACGCCCACGGATGCCAGTCTGGATGCGGTGACGAACGCGACGGTGACCGTCTCGTCTGCGGGGTTCCCCTACACCCGCCTGACCCCCTGAGCTGCGCCCCTCCAGCGTCGAGCGCCCCGTTGCGGTACCATGGCGTGCATGGATGCCGAACGGCTCGCCGAACTGTTGCGCCTGCCCGACGAGCGCCCGCACGTGCACGGATTTCACCCGTACCCGGCGCGGTTCTCGCCGCTGCTCGTGCGTGGGCTGCTGGCCGAGGTGCCGCCCGGTTCGCGGATCTTCGATCCGTTCGCGGGGAGCGGAACCGTGCCCGTCGAGGCCCGCCTGCGGGGCTCCCATGCGCTCGCGAACGACCTGAATCCGATCGCCGTGCTGCTCTGCCGCGTGAAGGCGACGCCGCTCGCCCCGAAGATCTTCGACGCGCTTGAGCGCGATCTGGTCTACCTGCGTAAGTACGTGGCCGGCCGCCTGGCCAGCCGCGACGAGGCCGAGCACGTGAAACTTCCGCCGGGACCGCGACTGTTCCTTCCCCATGTCTACTGGGAGCTCCAGGTACTGCTCGGCGGCATCCAGCGCGTCCGGCATCCCCACAACCGCGATATCTTTCTCGCCGCCCTCTCGTCCATCGTGAACCGGGTGAGCCTGCAGGCACGCGAGAGCCAGCCCGAGCGGCGGCTTCCGGGCGGGCGCGGCGGGCCGCGGACGGCGGTCCTCTTTTACCAGCAGGCCGAGCGGTTCATCGCCGATCTGCGGCTCTTCAGCCGCCAGGCGCGCGACGGCTCACTGCGCGTCTGGCAGGCCGACGCGCGGGACCTGGGCGGAATTCCCGATGCGACGGCCGACCTCGTGGTCACCTCGCCCCCCTACGGCGGAACCTACGACTACGCCGCCATGCACGCCCTGCGCAACGTCTGGCTCGGCATGGACTGGGGGCCCTTCGAAAAGCTCGAAATCGGCGCCCGCCGCCATCAGGCCGAGAAGGATGCGCTCGCGCGACTGCGCGCCGATCTCCAGGCGGTCTTCACCGCCCTGCGCCGGGTCGTACGCGCGGGGGGCGGCGTGTGGTGGGTCATTGCCGACGGGGTCATGGCCGGCAAGGCATACCGGGCCGAGGAGCTGAGTGCCGAGGTGGCCGAGGCCGCGGGGTGGAAGGTGGAGGCGGCCGGCGCGGTCGAGCGGCCCATGTGGTCGGAAGAGGAAGCCGATGCCTATGCGAAGCGGGCGAAACGCGAGCATCTGATGCTGTTCCGCTGAGCGCAGCGTTCCGGTACAATGGATTCGCATGTCATCCAATGAACTGGACGCCCTGCTGCGCCGGATTCGCGAAGAGGCGGTTTCGCGCGGCCTGCTCGTTTTCAAAGCGTCGCCGCTCTGGGACGACGATCTTCTGACCACCGTCGAATGGCGCGGCGACGAATCTGACGCCGGCTGGCGTGAGTTTCTCGACGTGGCGGGGGCCCGCAAGGTTCCCATGCTGCTCGAGATCGCCCACTCGTTCGACCCCTCGGCGTTCGAGCCGACGCCCCGCGATTTCCGCGCCCGGCTCGACCGCGAAATGCAGGAAGAATTCGAAGAACGCGATCAGATGCTCGCCGCTGCGAGCCAATGGGCCGGGCAGACCGGGCGCATCGAGATCGGGTGGATTGAAAACGGCGTCTTCTATCAGTGGCGCCGCGAGACCGACTGGTACCCCCGGGTCTGGGAGCTGGTCTCGAGTGGACCGTTCGGTTTCGACGACAGCGAAGAATAGGGGGGAAGAAGCGGCCTCTGGCCTTCCCCGCCCATCGCGCCCCGGGAGATCCGCCGGGCGATGGGGCGAGTCAAACGCAGGGATCAGCGAGGAATTCCATGGCGAAGATTCAGATTGAGCGGGCCCATACGATGCAGATCAGCGACGTCAAGGGCAAGGTCGACGGCATGATGGACAAGATGAAGTCCATGGGCGTCGACGCCACCTGGCAGGGTGATGACCTGCAGCTCAACGGCCGCGGCGTGAAGGGGACGGTCAAGGTCGGCGCCGATCGGGTCGTCGTGAACCTCGACCTCAGCATGCCGGCTTCGCTCATGAAGGGGAAGATTGAAGAGAAGATCCGCCAGGGTCTCGACAAGAATCTCGCGTGACCTCATCCCCCCCTGCGCCTGAAGCGCAGGGGACCCTTCTCCTTGCGAAGGAGAAGGGTTTCTTTCCCGGTCCTTGCTTCCTGATCCGGCCCTTGCTTCTCAGGAATCAAGAATCAGGAATCAGGAATCCTTATTTCGCTGCTTTGAGTTCCTCGAGCTTGGCCTTGAACTGCTCGTTGGCCGGCTCGATGCCCACGGCGAGCTGCAGCTGCAGCTTCGCCCCCGCGACGTTCTTGTTCTTGAGCGCGTCCATGGCCGCCATCCAGTAGCGCTTGCCGGGGCCGTTGCCGCCGTCGTACGTCGTGCCCCCCTGCTGCTGCCGCTTGATCTCCTCTTCGATGGAGAAGCGCACCTTGGCCGGGTCCTCGGCGATCTGCCGATCGTAGGCTTCACGCCACTGCGGCGAGCGCAGGATATTGTAGGCCTCGGCAATCCGCTTGTAGATCTGATGGACGGCGTTGCGGAAGTTTTCGTGGGGAAAACGGAAGTAGCGATCCGGATGGTAGTCGCGCGACAGCTTGTAGAAAGCCTTCTTGACCTCGCCCTGATCTGCCTTGGGCGAGATCTCGAGCAGCTGGTAGTAATTCAGGCGCGGCAGCGCCTTCCACACCAGCTTGAGCTTGTTGACGATCTCGGGGTCGAGTGCAGGCGCCTGCTGCAATCCGGTATCCGGCGCAGTATCGGTGCTCATACGTTGACCTTCATGCCTTCGGCCTTGGCCCGCTCGAGCTCTTCGGAAGACAGGCCGCCGCTCACGGTGATGCGCACCTTTTCTTCCTTGCCGGTACGGGCATCGCGGGCCTGGACGCTCACGAGACCATCGGTGTCGATGTCGAAGGTGACTTCAATCTTGACTTCGCCGCGGGGCGCCGCCGGAAGGCCCGTCAGCGTGAACTCGCCGAGCTGTTCGTTCTCGGCCGCGTTGCGGCTTTCGCCCTGATAGATCTGGATCTTGACGGAAGTCTGGTTGTCGCGGCTCGTCGTGAACGAGCGGGTCGCCGACGTCGGGATCGGGCTGTTGCGCGCGATGAGGACGTCGACCAGCCCGCCGGCCGTTCCGATGCCGAGGCTCTGCGGGGTGACGTCGAGCAGCAGCGAGCCCCCTTCGCGTCCGCCGCCGGCGAGCGATTCGGCCTGGATGGCGGCCCCGAGGGCCACGACCAGATCGGGATCGATGCCGATCTTGGGTTCCTTGAGGTAGTAATTGCGCACGGCGTCCTGAATGATCGGCATCTTGGTCGAGCCGCCGACGAGGATCACCGCTTCGATTTCATCGACCGTCAGGTGGGCCGCCTGCAGGGCCTCGTCGCAGACCTTGAAGGTGCGCTGGATGAGGTCGTAGGTGATGTTGGCGAACAGGTTGCGCGTGATCGGAATGTCGAGGTCGAGCGGCTTGCCGTCCTTGCTCTTGCCGATTCCTTCAACGTGCGCCTTGACTTCGAGCGCGTCGCTGAGGGCGATCTTGACCCGTTCGGCTTCGACCTTGAGCTTCTGCAGGGCTTCTTTGTCCTTGCGCAGATCGATCTTGGTCTGCTGGAAGAAGGAGTCGGCAAAGTAGTCGATGAGCCGGTCGTCGAAGTCGTCGCCGCCCAGATACGTGTCGCCCGAGGTCGAAACGACTTCGAAGACGTCGGTGCCGATCTCGAGCACCGAGACGTCGAAGGTGCCCCCGCCGAGATCGTAGATGACGACCTTCTGGTTGAGCCCCTGGCCGAACCCGTAGGCGAGGGCCGCGGCGGTCGGCTCGTTGAGAATGCGCAGGACGTCGAGCCCGGCGATCATGCCGGCGTCCTTGGTGGCCTGGCGCTGGCCGTCGTTGAAGTAGGCGGGCACGGTGATGACCGCCTGCGTGACCGGCTCACCCAGGTAGGCCTCGGCGGTCTTTTTCATCTCGCGCAGGATGAAGGCGCCGATTTCCGAGAGGCTGTAGTCTTTTTCGGCGACCTTGATACGCACGCTGTCGTTGGGCCCTTCGACAATTTCGTAGGGCATGACCATCTGCGCCTTCTTCACCTCGCCGGAGAAGAACTTGCGGCCGATCAGACGCTTCGATGAATAGACGGTCGTGCGCGGCTCGACGACCACCCGCTTTTTGGCCTCGGTGCCGACGATGACGTTGGAGGCGTCGAGAAAAGAGACGACCGAGGGGATGATGCGCTCGCCGGCGGCGTTGGGCACCGTGGCAGGCTTTCCGTTTTCGACGACGGCTACGATCGACGTCGACGTCCCCAGGTCAATACCGATGACTTTTCCCATGCGGATGCCTCCTGAAATGGCCCGAACATTCTACCAACTTGCGGGCGGCAAATTCAAAGCCGCCCGCTCGCAGCCGACCCGCTAGGCGACCGATCCGGTCGGGGTTCGCTGCAGGGGGAGCAGAATCGAGAAGACGGTGCCGGCGCCGACCTGGCTCTCGACCAGAATCCGTCCGCCGTGCTTTTCGACGATGGTCTGCACGATGGACAGGCCCAGCCCGGTGCCCCCGCCGTGGGGGCGGCTCGTGAAGAACGGCTCGAAGATGCGCTCGAGGTTCTCGTTGGGGATGCCGGCGCCGTTGTCGCCCACGCGGATGAGCACCCCCCCCTCGTCGGCCTCGGCATCGATCCGGATGCGGCCCGTGTCGGGGGCGACGGCCTGGATGGCGTTCGTGAAGAGATTGACGAAGACCTGCTGCAGCTGCGTCTTGTTTCCCTCGACGCGCGGCAGGCCGTCGGCGAAGCGGGTCTCAAAGACGAGGTTGGCCTTGCGGATCTGGTGCTCGCAGAAGACGACCGATTCCTGAATGAGGGCCGGCAGCGAGAGGGGCGAGGCGGTTTCGGGGGCCGGCCGGGCGTAGCTGAGCAGATTTTTCACCAGCAGGCGGATGCGCTCGGTGTTTTCCATGATGCGCCGGATGCGCAGCTCGCTCTCGGGACCGATGGTTTCGCCGCGCTTGAGCTGCAGGTCGAGCATCTGGGCGTTCGCGTCGATGGCCGTGAGCGGATTGTTCAGGTCGTGCGCCACGCCGGCCGCCAGCTGGCCCAGCGAGGCCATCTTCTCGGTCTGCATGAGAATCTGCTGCAGCTCGCGCTGTTCCTCTTCGCGCCGCAGCCGCTCGGTGACGTCCTCGAGGCAGACGAGCAGCCGATCGCCGGGCCCGCCGGCGAGGGTCGTGATGGAGAGAAAGAGCTTCTGGCCGGTCGCCGGGCGCAGGAAGGGAAAGTTGTGGAGCGTGAGCCCCTCGCCTTCGCGGGCGCGCTGCAGGTAGAGGTGCAGCCCCGAATCCACCAGGTCGGCGATTTCTTCGGCGCGGCGTCCCGTCCAGCCCGGATGCGCCCCCAGGATACGCACGGCGGCGGGGTTGAACGAGACGACGCGGGTCTCCCGGTCGAGGGTGAGCACGCCGAAGGGAAAGATGTCGAGGATGTCTTCGGAGAGTTTTCGCAGGCTCGTGATCTCGGCCCGGCCCTCGAGGATGGTCTCGACGACGCGGCCGAGCTTGTCCTTCACGAAGTTCGAGAAGTAGACGATGCCGAAGACCATGCTGGCGAGCGCGGCCCAGGCGATGAACGAGGCGGCCGCGTGGCGCCCGAGATAGTCGAGGGGCGCCGAGCCGCGCCCGATCCAGCGTTCGGGAAGCACCGGGTGCCAGCCGATCCAGCCGATGTAGCGCAGCAGGAAGAGCGCCGCCACCATCCCGAGCAGGGTCGCGCCGAACCAGTAGCTCTCGCGCTTGCTCGTGTTGATCGAAACCATGAACGAGGCGACCACGAGCAGGGGCAGCATGAACAGCTCGAGGCCCCCGAGCAGGCCCAGCAGCGAGACGAGCGCCACCTGGTCGAGCAGCGTGAGCAGGCGTTGCAGTCGCTGCAGGGCGGCTCCGTCGCCCGGCTCGTGCCCTGAAACGCGGCGCAGCACGAGCGCGCCAAGCGTGTTGTAGGCGAGGATGAACCCCAGCAGAAGTACGAGGCTCGCGTAGGGGATGCTGTCGCGGTAGACGCCGAAAAGACGCGCGCCGGCGAGCGCCGTCAGGCCGATCAGGGAAAAGACGTAGCGGATGCGGACGCCGAGCCGGTTGAACAGAAGCTGCTCGCCCGCCGTGAGCAGCAGGGTCGTGCCCGAGCCCCGGCGCGGCGGCCTCGGCGCAACGGGCGTCATTGGTCGTCGGCGTGAAACCGGAGCACGGTGTGCCCCATCTGGAGCGTGTCGCCGTGGCGCAGTTTGATGGTCGTCACGCGGTGGTCGTTGACGAGCGTGCCGTTGGTCGAGGCCAGATCGCGCAGGTAGATGTTCTCGCGCGAGATCGCTTCGATGACGGCGTGCTTGCGCGAAACCTTCTGGTCGTCGAGCAGGATGTCGCCGTCGGTGCGGCCGAAGGTGATGCGCCCTTTCGTGAAGCGAAAAACCGTTCCCTGCGGCGTCGACCCCGCGGGTCCCGACAGCACTTCGACATACAACACCTTACCGTACGGGACGGGAAGCTCGCCGGGGGCGGTCGTGTCGCCGATGAGCGTCGTATCGACTTTGGTGATCGGGTTCAGCACGACCGCCGTGCGCGCGTCGACGCGGGCGAGGCCGGCCTCTTCGGAGTAGGTGGGAATCTCGGGTTTGCCGCCGGGCGCGAGGGCGAAGAGGAATTCGCAGCTCGGGCACGGCACGAGGGAGCGTTCGGTGACCTCGACCTTGAGTTCGTTCTTGCAGTGCAGACAGTGAACCAGCATGAAAACCGTTTCTCCCCCGGTTTACGAAGGCCAGAAGAAAAGGACGAGTCCGCCGAGAAGCGCGGCGACGACGACCAGGCCCGCCCAGAACATCGGCGGCAGTCCGTCATCGCTCCCGCGGCGCGAATTGCCGGCGGCGCTGCGCAGCAGCCGCTCGATGCGCCCGCTGTCGGTGGTCGACGAAGAGCGGCGCTTCGACACCTGGCTCTTGACGTCCATGTTGAAAAAGACGCTCCGATCGGCGAGCGGGTTGTGACGCTCGACCGGCAGCGTGCGCTGGTAGGTCGGCTTCATGGAATCGGACGCACGCTCCACGGGGGCCTCCGCGGCCGCGGCAGCCATCGGGGGGCCGGCGACCACCGTCTCGCCCGCCGCCGTCCGGCGGAAAGCTTCTTCGAAGCTCGCCGCGTCGGCAAACCGGTCTTCGGGCTGCTTGGCCAGGGCCTTCGCGAAGAAGCCGGTCCAGCGGGCGAGCTCCCGATCGTGCGTCGCCGGGTCAGGGTGCGGGTCGTTCACGATCTTGTAGAGGATGCCGTTCGTATCCTCGGCCGGGAACGGCTTTTCGCCGGTGAGCAGCAGATAGGCGATGACCGCCAGCGAAAAGAGGTCGCTGCGGCCGTCGATGGCGGTGCCGCGCACCTGCTCGGGGCTCATGTAGCTCGGCGAGCCGAGAAAGGTACCGGCGCGCGTCAATTCGGAGCCGTCCAGGCGCGCGATGCCGAAGTCGGTCAGCACGGCCCCGGCCGGCGTCATGAGAATGTTGGCCGGTTTCACGTCGCGATGGATGATGCCGTTGCGGTGCGCGTGTTCGAGGGCGGCGCAGATGTTGCCGACGATGCCGGCGACCTGCTCTTCGGTCAGCGTCTGCTTGCGGCGCATGCGGTCGAGGCTCTGCCCCTCGACGTAGGCCATGACGATGTATGGCAGATCTCCCTCGAGCCCCACGTCGAAGACGGGCACGATGTTCGCGTGGCCCGACAGGCGGCCCGCGGCCTGCGCTTCGCGGCGGAAACGTTCGAGATATTCCTTGCGCTTGCTGGGGGGCAGATCGAGCGTGCGCTTGATCGTCTTGATGGCGACCTGCCGACCGATCTCGGGGTCATAGCCTCGGTAGACTACACCCATCGCCCCGCTGCCGAGTTCCGAGCGGATCTCGTAGCGGCCGAACCTGTGTGTTGGCGAGTCGTTCATAGAGGGGTGACACCAAGCCCAACATAGTATATTTGGCGGTGCTATGAGTGTCAATGCGCCGGTTCGATGCTGTATACTGACTGGAAAAATGAGTTACCCATGATACTTGCTTCTCTGAATGATTTTTTTCTGGCCCGCAACAAGGAAATCGACGCCTGGTTCGCCCACGAAGAGGCCGGCCGGCGGGTCCCCTTCTACGCCTCGATCGACCTCCGCAACGCCGGGTACAAGATCGCCGTCGTCGACACGAATCTGTTTCCGGCGGGGTTCAACAACCTCTGCCACTATTCGTACAAGCTCGCCTCGGAGCAGACCCGGGCCTACTTCGACGCCTGGTGCCCGGGGGTACGCCGGGTGCTCATCATCCCGGAATCGAATACGCGCAACCCCGGCTACACGGCCAATGTCGCCCGCCTGCAGCAGGTGATCCAGGGGGCCGGATTCGATACCGCCGTCGCGACCCTGATCGAATCGGTCCCCGCCGCGGGGGTCGAGCTGCAGGGGGCCGACGGGCTCAACGTGCACGTCCGGCCGTTCACGCTCGTCGACGGCGTGCCTCACGTCGAGGGGGTTCCGTACGACGCCGTCGTCCTCAATCACGATCTTTCGGGAGGACTCCCCCCGACGGTCGAGCAGATCACGGTTCCGGTCATGCCGACCCGCAAGCTCGGTTGGTACCGGCGCCGCAAGAGCGATCATTTCCTCGAACTCCAGGCGGTCACGAACCGGTTCGCCGCCGAGTTCGGGCTCGATCCCTGGACGCTGCTGCCCGAATTCGAATTCGTCGAGAATGTTTCACTGGACAACCCGGCCCCCCTGCAGGAGTCGGTTTCGCGCGTGCTCGAGCGGGTGCGCCACGGATATGCGCAGCGCGGCATCGCCGACAAGCCTTACGTATACGTGAAGCACGACGCCGGCACCTACGGCATCGGGGTCATTTCGGTCGAAAGTCCCGACGAGCTGGCGGGGCTTTCGTCGTCGATCCGCAAGAAGATGCGCACCGGCAAAGGGGGGGTCGCCATCGACAACTACGTCGTACAGGAAGGGCTGCCGACACAGGACCGCATCGGCGACTGCTACGGTGAGCCGGTCATCTATACGATGAACAACCGCATCATCGGCGGCTTCTTCCGTTCGCACTGCGAATCGGACGATCGAGAGAGCCTCAACCGCCCCGGCCAGGTCTTCAAGCAGCTCTGCTCCGTGCCCGACCCCGAGCTGAGCCGCGATGAAAAGTGCTGGCATGACAGCCGCCTGTTCCGCGTCTACGGCGTTCATGCGCGCCTGGCCGGGCTCGCGGTAATCGCCGAGGCCGAGAACGCCGGGCGGAGAGCGGCTTGATTCACGTCTTCGTCATGGATCCGCTCGAGCGGATCAATACGTTCACCGATACGACCTACGTGCTCATGCGCGAGGCCGAGCGGCGCGGGCACACCATCTACGAGGTGCACGTCAACCGCCTTCACGTGCGCGACGGCACCGTGCGCGCGCATGCAAGGCAGGTGCGCTTCACCGAGGGGAGCGAGCGTTTCTTCGAAGTCGTCGCCGGCGCCGACCTGGACCTGAACGAGGTCGACGTCGTCTGGCAGCGGAAGGACCCGCCGTTCGACGCGCTCTACCTCTACTCCACCCAGCTGCTCGAGACCCTCTCGCCGCGCGTCTTCGTCTTCAACCATCCGCGCGGGCTTCGGGATGCGAACGAGAAGCTGTACGCCCTGCACTTTCCCGACTTCACGCCGCGCACGATGGTGAGCGCCGATCGCGGCGACATTCTGCAGTTTCTCGACGAGATCGGTGGGCGCGGCGTCATCAAGCGGCTCGATCGCAGCGGCGGGGTCGGCGTCTTTCTCCTCGAGAAGGGGGATAAGAACCGCAACGCCCTCATCGAGGCGTCGACCGAAGAGGGAACCCGCTACGCACTCGTGCAGGAATACGTGCCGCAGGTGGTCGACGGCGACAAGCGCATCATCGTGCTCGACGGCGAACCGGTCGGGGCGGTGCTGCGCCGCCCGCGCGCCGACGATCTGCGCGGCAACATTCACAGCGGGGCGACGACGCACGCCTGCGAGATCACGCCGCGCGAGCGGGAGATCTGCCGGGCCATCGCGCCCAAGCTGCGCGCCGACGGCCTCTGGTTCGTGGGGCTCGACGTCATCGGCGAGAAGATCACCGAGATCAACGTCACGTCGCCCACCGGATTCCAGGAGATCACGCGCCTGACCGGCGAGCGGCTCGAAGAGCGCTTCGTCGCTTTCGCCGACGAGCGCGCCCGGGCCCTGCGGGCGGACGTCGGACGCCCCATCCGCTGAACTATGGGGGGCAATGCGCCGGACCCTTCCTTCGTCAGGGCAGGCTCTGGACGTCGGCCGGGAGCAGCTCCGCGCCCGCGGCTTTCCGCTCAGGAATCAAGACTCAGGAATCAGGAATGCGGCGCAGCCGCAGGCTACTCGGCCGGGGGAACCGTGGCGAGCGGCGACTCCACGAGGCGCACCTTGACGATGCGGTCGCCACGCACGAGCTGGTCGACGACGTCCATCCCCTCGGCGATCTCGCCGACCACCGCATATTCCCCGTCGAGTTGCTTCTGATCGGAGAGCAGGATGTAGAGCTGGCTGCCGCCATCCTTCTTTGTGGGACGGCGCGCGATGCCGACGGCGCCCCGCACGTTCTTGCGCTTCGAGGCTTCGAAGGCGATGGTCTGCGGCGCGCTCGCGTAACCGGCGACGGGAAGCTCGGTGCTGTCGTCGTCCCACACGAAGTCCTCGCCGGGCTTGCCCCGGGTCACCGGATCGCCGAGCTGAATGAGAAAGGGAACGGGCTCGCGCACGCTGCGGTGGATGCGGATGCCGTCGTAGAATTCCTCGTCAATCAGGCCGCGCACGTATCCGACGGAGGCGGGGGTCTCGGCGCCGAAGAAGCGCACCGTGAACTTTCCCTTGTCGGTCTCGAAGACGGCGACTTCGTTCAGCATGCGCTCCCGCTCCCGCGACGCGGCCAGCTTGCCGCGGATCCTGGATTCGAGTTCCGGCGGCAGAACGTTATTGCACGCTGAGAGCGTGAAACCCGCGAGCAGAAGGGGAAAAACCAGACGGCGCATGGCTTCCATTGTAGAGGGTTCCCGCCCGCGGTTCCACCCACGGGGAATGCGTGAACCCCTCTCCGTTCGTGTCGAGCCGACGGTGGAAGGCAGCGCCTGGAACGACGGCGAGACAGGCACATGGGTTCTCAAGTCCGCCCCCTCGCTCTCGGCTTCTTCCCTGTTCCGGCCCGTCAGCTCGGGACGAACGGTGCAGGCCATCGCCGAAAACTCGTTACTTGTCACTTGTAACTCGTAACTTCCCCCAATCGTCAATCGTAAATTGTCAATTGTAAATTTGGATGTTACCGTTGAGCGGTGAAGCGTTACCTCGCCGCCCGCCTGTTTGCCGTGTTTCCCGTGATGTTCGGCGTCGTCACGGCGGTCTTCCTTTTCCTTCACCTCGTGCCCGGCGATCCGGTGGATCTCATGCTGGGCGAACAGGCGCACCCCGCCGACCGGGCCGATCTGCGCGCGCGCCTGGGACTCGATCTCCCCCTCGGCGTGCAGTACGCGCGCTACCTGCTCGGCCTGCTGCAAGGGGATCTCGGCTACTCGTTCTACTATCGCGAACCCGTGCTCGGGGTGCTGCTCGAACGGTTCCCCGCGACGCTCGAACTGACGCTGACGGCCATGCTCCTCGGCATCGGGCTCGCGCTTCCGCTCGGCGTCGTCGCGGCCGTGCGCCGGGGCGAATGGGCCGACCGGGCGACGATGGCCGGCGCGCTCTTCGTGGCCGCCATGCCCTCCTTCTGGCTCGGGCCGCTGCTCATCGGCTGGCTCGCCGTCGACCTCGACTGGTTTCCCGTCTCGGGGCGCGAGGGTCCCGAGAGCATCGTGCTCCCCGCCGTGACCCTGGGCACGGGGCTGGCCGCGCTGCTGAGCCGCATGGTGCGCACGACGCTCGCCGACGCCCTGCGCGAAGACTACATCCGCACGGCGCGCGCGAAAGGGCTGCGCCGGATGGCGGTCGTCCTGCGCCATGGTCTGCGCAATGCCCTGCTCCCCGTCGTGACCATTCTCGGCCTGCAGTTCGGCGCGCTGCTGTCGGGCGCGGTCATCACGGAGACGATCTTCTCCTGGCCCGGCGTCGGCCGCCTGCTCGTCAACGCCATCCAGACCCGCGATTACCCGCTCGTGCAGGGGGGCGTGCTGATTATCGCGGGGAGTTACCTGTTCGTCAACCTCTTCACCGATGTCGTCTATGCCTGGCTCGACCCTCGCATCCGTCTCGAGCGGTAGGGTGGTTCCCGAACCGGCGGTCCTGCTGGCCGGCGGATTTCTCGTGGCACTCGCCGTGCTGGCGGCCTTCGCGCCGTGGATTGCCCCGCACGACTTTGCCGCCCAGCGGCTGGCCGAGGGGCTCAACGGTCCTTCTCCGGAACATTGGCTGGGGCAGGACAAGCTGGGGCGCGACGTACTCAGCCGACTGATCTGGGGTGCTCGAGTCTCGCTGCTCGTCGGCGTGGCCACGGTACTCCTCTCGGCCGTCGTCGGTACGCTCGTCGGCCTCGTCACCGGCTACCTGGGGGGCTGGGTCGACCAGGTGGGCATGCGCGTGCTCGACATCTTTCTCGCTTTTCCCGGCATACTCCTGGCCATCGCGCTCACGGCGGTGCTCGGGCCGGGGCTCGTAAACGTCGTGGTCGCCTTGAGCGCCTTCGGCTGGGTGTCGTTTGCGCGCCTTGTGCGCGGTGAGGTGCTCTCGTTGCGCGAGCGCGAGTACGTGCTCGCCGCGCGCGCCGTTGGGGCGTCGCCGGGGCGCATCATGTTCCGCCACCTTGCGCCGGGGGTCGCGGGTCCGCTCATCGTGAAGGGGAGTTTCAGCCTTGCCGGCGCGATCCTTGCCGAAGCGTCGCTCTCGTTTCTCGGCCTGGGACCGCAGACGCTCCCCAGCTGGGGCGGCATGCTTGCCGAGGGCGCGGAATTTCTCGGCCTCGCTCCGCATCTCTCGTGGAGCCCGGGCCTCGCCCTCGTGCTGACGGTGATCAGCTTCAACGTGGTGGGCGACTGGCTGCGGGATCGGATCTCCTGACCTATCCACGGGCGGAACCCCACCACATTCCGCCCTGAGCTGACGGGGCCGCCCAGCGGAAGCGCCGACGGCGTGAGGGCGCACCCTACCGCGCCGGGATCGGCAGGTCCTCGGGCAGCGTCAGGCTCGCCGAGAGGCGCAGCATGACCCGACGGCCATGCTGGAGAGCTTCTTCATCGACCGGGCCCCGCTCCATCAGCTCGATTGAGATGCTCTCGATGGCCGCCAGCAACCCCTGCAGCAGCAGCGGATCGGCCGGCGCGAGACCGAGGCGCCGCATGCTGTTCTGAAAGATGTCGGCGAAGCCGGCGATGACCTCGGCGTGCCGGGCAGAAAACGGAGAATTCGCGCTGCGCGGCTCGAGAAAAAGCACGCGCGCAATCGGGCCCGCGCCGCAGGTGATGCGCAGGTAGGCGTCAATACCGGCTTCGAGCATGGCCTGGGGGGCGGGTTCGCTCTGTTCGACCTGCCACCGGACCGATTCGACGAGCCGCCCGGCCGCGACCTCGAAAAGGGCCGCGAAGACCGCCTCCTTGTTCGCGAAGAAGCGATAGAAGGTGCGGCGCGACACGCCGCTCGCGCGGCAGATGTCTTCGACCGAGGTGTCGGCATACCCTTTGGCCGCGAACGCCTGGCCGGCGCCGGCCAGGAGGGTGGCGGGCGCCGAAAAGTCGGGGCCGGGCCGGCCGGGGCCCCGTTTACGCGTCGTTCCCTTGCGCGCGGTTCCGGCAGGCTTCTTCGGTGCTCCAGTCTTCTTCACAGGTAACTCAAATGGCGGCCCATGCGGATGCCGGCCAATCAGGACTCAGGAATCGGCCGTCAGGGCAAAGGGACCGAGCCGCCGCCGCTCCAGTTCTTCGGTCATGAGCCGGATGAACTTCCGGTTGTTCATCATGGCCAGCACGACCATGCCGAAGTATCCGTACGGCAATTTGGGTGTTTCTTCAAAATACCGCAATTGGGGATACGGGCGCGAGGCGTGGGCATGGTGGTCGGCGTGCCGCGAGAGCCCGACGAGCGAATAGAGGGTGAACCAGGAGTCGGCGTCCCAGGAGTCGACGACCCGCACCTTGTGCCCCGTGCGCACGAGCCCCCAGTGCTCGAAGTAGTTCACGGCCTCGAGCAGCACCTGCGCGTTGCGGGCCTGCAGCAGGTAGACGAAGAAGGCGGCGGTGCCGAAGAGCCAGCCGAAGGCAACCCACAGGGCGAGCTCGGCGCCGACCCCCTGCAGGACATGATTCCGCAGATGCCGCGGATGGTACCAGGAGAGCCCCGCGAGCTTCAGGCGCTGCCGTTCGATGCGCCAGGCGCTCTGGAACTGCTGTTTCTGCGTGCGGAAGAGGAACTGGTGGAACGTCTCGCCGAAGCGCGCAGTCGCCGGGTCTTCGGGCGTGCCGACGCGGGCGTGGTGGCCGCGCACGTGTTCGGTGCTGAAGTGTTCGTAGAGCACCGTGCACATGAGCAGGCGCCCGAGCAGGCGCATGTGCTTCTCGCGGCGGTGAATGAGCTCGTGCGCGACGACGATCCCCGAGTATCCGCTGTTGACGCCGACGAGCATCCAGGAGACGAACGTATCGGCCGACCAGAAGTCCTGCGTCAGATACATTCTTCCGAGCAGGAAGAGGTTCACGAACTGCAGGGCGACGAGCGCGTACAGCGTCAGGTCGAAGGGGAGCTGCCGCAAATCCGGCGCCGGCTGGCGGTAGGCCCCCGCGGCCCGCTTGTCATACCAGACCGAGCCGACGATCGGAATCAGGAAGGCGAGTGCGACGTACCACTCGTGGGGGCCGCTGGCGACGAAGGCGAGCGTCAGCAAGGGAAACATGAAACAGAGCAGGTGCATGCCCCACACCCGGAGCGTTTCCCTCCCGGGCGTGCGCGTCGCCAGCTGTGTTTCGGACATCAAACCTCCTCGGTCGGCGGAATCGCTTCTGTGCGCGGGCTTACTATACAACGCGCTTTCGCACAGTGTCAATCCGGCTTCTTGACGCGGATTGAAGCATCCCTGTATATTCCACGCAGCCCCATACCGTGAAGGAGCCACCGATGTCCATCCGGATCCCCGACAGCCCCGAGCAGTTCTTCCTCGAGTTCTTTCCCGGTCAGCACGCGCTGCACCGCAGCCGGTTTCCGGCCGGGGATTCGCCCGGCGCGGCGATCTTCGAAGTGATCGGCGAGGGAATCTGGTCGATCCGCATGCGGGGCGGGAGTCTTGTGGTCGATGCGGGAAAGCCCGCCGATACGGCGCTGCAGATTGCGCTCTCGCCCGACGACTTTCGCGCCGTCTTCGTCGAGCGTACGAACCGTGAGCTGGCGGCTACCGGCCGGATCTCGGAGGAGGCCATGGGCGCGTTCCGTCCGCTGTTCACGACCGAGAAGAAGCTGAAAACGATCGAGGGGATCCGGGACACGCTCGCCTTCTCGATCGATCATGACGGAGAGAAGCGGCGGCTCTTCATCACGCCGGGGAATGGGGAACGCGGGGAGCCGCGCACGACCATCGCCGTCAACCTGAAAACCTTTCTGGCCATGCAGAACGGCAAGGCCAACACGACGATGCTGTTCATGACGGGCAAACTGAAGATCCGGGGCGACATGGGGTACGCCATGCGCATGCAGGCCCTGCTGGCGTGACGCCAGTCACCAGCCAATCGTCAATCGTCAATCGTAAATTGTCAATCGGATGGACGCCCTCACGCTGTCGGCGCTTCCGCTGGTCGCGCCCGTCAGCTCAGGGCGGGAACATCGCGTTCAATCGTCAATCGTCAATCGTAAATTGTCAATTGACTAGAGTTCCTCAATCCGGATCAGGTTGGTGCCGCCGGTGCGGTCGAAGGGGAGGCCGGCCGTGAACACGATGCGCTCGCCCGGTTCGCCCCACTTTTCGCGGCGCGCCTGGGCCATCACCGATTGCACGATGGAGTCGGTGTCGGCGCCCGAGGCGAAGACGCAGTTGCGGGGAAAGATGCCGTGGTGCAGGGCGAGCACGCGCCGCACCGCCGGGTCGGGCGCCGCCGCGATGATATCGACGAGCGGCCGGTTCGCGGCCACCATGCGCGCCGTCGAGCCCCCCTTGGTCAGGCAGACGATGGCGGCCGCCCCGATGTTGCGGGCCACCTCGCAGGCGGCGTGCGCGGCGGCGCTCTGCACGTCGCGGCGCGGATCGGGCGGCTCCATGCGCGCGTGGCGGGCGTAGATCTCACTGTCTTCGGTGGCGCGGGCGATCTCGCTCATGAAGCGCACGGTCTCGACCGGATACTTGCCGACCGAGGTCTCGCCCGAGAGCATGACGGCGTCAGAGCCGTCGAGCACGGCGTTGGCGACGTCGCTCGCTTCGGCGCGGGTCGGCCGCGGACTTTCGATCATCGACTGCAGCATCTGGGTGGCCGTGATGACCGGCTTGACGGCGCGGTTGCACTCCGCAATGAGGCGCTTCTGAATGATGGGGACCAGCGCGGCATCCATCTCGACGCCGAGATCGCCGCGGGCGAGCATGATGCCGTCGCTCACGGCCAGAATTTCGGAGAAGCGCTGCACGGCCATCGGCTTTTCGATCTTGGCCAGCACGCGGGCGCCCGAGTGATAGTTGGCGAGCATGCGCCGGGCGTCGAGCACGTCGTCGGGACGCTGCACGAAGCTCAGGGCGACCCAGTCGAAGCCGATGAGCGTGCCCTGGGCGAGATCCTCGCGGTCCTTTTCCGTCAGGGCGGGGATGCGCAGCTCGGCGCCCGGGACGTTTACCCCCTGGCGGTCGGCCACGCGCCCGCCGGCGATGACCCGGCAGCGGATCTGGGCGCCGCGCACCTCTTCGACCACCATGCGCACGGCGCCGTCGGCGAGCAGAATATCGTTCCCCTCCGCAACATCCTGCGGCAGCCCTTCATAGTCGACGGATGCGCGCGCCTCGCTGCCGGCGACCGTCTCGGTCGTGAGCACGAAGCTCTCGCCCTCGGCCAGCTGCACGCCGCCGCCGACGAAGCGGCCGAGGCGCACCTTGGGGCCCTGCAGATCCTGCAGCAGGGCCACGTCGGTATCGAGCGCCGCCGAGGCTTCGCGCACGAGCCGCGCGCGCATGACGTGCTCTTCGAGGCTGCCGTGGCTGAAATTGAAGCGCGCGACTTTCATTCCCGCCCGGATCATCGCCTGCAGAGTGGCCGGCGAGTCGGTGGCCGGGCCGAGCGTACAGACGATCTTCGTGCGGATCCGCATGCGACCACTATAGCGCACGCTTGGCGGGATTGCGACGGATGCCGGTCGGTTTTGAGAAGGGCAGCCGCCTGCGGAGCGAAGCCCCGGCGGCTCCGGTTGTGCTCAGATCTCGAAATCCGGCGCCTCGCCCTCGAGTTTCCGTCGCGCGAGGTGGTAGGCCGAAACCTCGAGCGGTTCGTCCGTGCGGGCACCGTTGCGTTTCACGATGCGCCCGGGGGCGCCGACGACCGTGCAGCGGCTGGGGACGTCGCGGTTGATGATGACGGTTTCGGCCCCGATGTTCACATCGTCGCCAACCGTGATCGGCCCGAGCAGGGTGGCCCCGGTGCCCATGAAGACCCGATCGCCGATCGTCGGGTGGCGTTTTCCGGTCAGATGGCCGGTGCCCCCGAGGGTGACCAGGTGAAACATGACGCAGTCGCGGCCGATGACGGCCGTTTCGCCGATGACGATGCCCGTGCCGTGGTCGATGAAAAAGCCGGGTCCGATATCGGCGCCGGGGTGAATCTCGACTCCGGTGAGCAGCCGGTTCAGATTCGAGAGCAGGCGGGGGAGGATGCGCAGCCCGAGCCTGTACAGCGGGTGGATCAGCCGGTGCCCGATGATGGCGTGCAGGGGGGTGTGCGCCAGCACCGCCTCGAGGGTCGAGGTCGTGGCCGGATCGTTTCTGCGCACGGCCCGCACGTCTTCAGCGATGGTCTGCCACAGTCCCATAAAACCTGAAAGAAGATTTCAGCATACCAAATCGAGGGGTGCGCCGGTTCTCATCCGCCCCGCGCGGCCAGCCAGACCCCCACGACGATGAGTCCGATCCCGGCGTACTGCGCGGGCTGCAGGCGTTCGTGGAAGAAGACGGCCGAGGCCACGAGCACGATGGCGAAGCCGATGGTCGTCATGAGCGGGTAGGCGAGCGACAGCGGCATCTTCGCGAGCACGGCGGAGTAGAAGGCGAGTGCGGCGCCGAACGAAAGGACTCCCGCCCAGAGCCATCCGTTGGCCGCGACCTGCAGGAGGAACCGGGTGTCGGCCGCGGGGGCCATGCCGCGCATGCCCGCCTTGATGAAGATGTTGGCGCAGGCGTTGAGCGTGAGGGCGATGGCGAGCAGGACGTACTGGTTCATGCGGGCAACTCTCCGGAGCGGACGCTGCGCATCCGCCTGTCCAACAGGGTATCCCGTTTGATGCCCCTGATACAATGTCACGACTTTCGAGGGCAGATATATGATGGAACGCAACCTGGAAGAACGCACGCTGGGATCACTCCCCTGCCTGATCGCCGAGGCGACCGAAGGGACCGATGAGCCGGCCCCGCCCACGGTCATCCTGCTGCATGGCCGGGGGGCGTCTCCCGACGATCTGGCGCCGCTGGCCGAGGCCCTGCCGGCACGGTTCCGCGCTGTGTTCCCCCGCGCGCCCGATCCCTTTCCCGACGATCATCCGTTCGGCTGGGCCTGGTACGGCATGGCGCATGAGTATCAGGCCGGTGCCATCCGCCGCAGCGCGGGGTTGATCGCCGGGCTGCTCGACGAACTGACCGGGGGCGCTCCGACCGCGGCCGCGCGCACCGTGCTCGGCGGCTTTTCGCAGGGCGGCGTCATGTCGCTGGCCGTCGGCCTGTCGCGCCGCCCGCACCTGGCCGGCATTCTGTGCATGAGCGGCTATCTGTTCGACGCCGACGAAGCGTTTGCCGGCGGCCACGCGGGGGCCCCCATCTGCGTCGTGCACGGCACCGAAGACGACGTCGTGCCCGTGCGCCGCGCCCACGAGGCGCGCCGGGTGCTGCACGAGCGCAACGTTCCCCTCGACTACGAGGAATTCTTCATGGGGCACGAGATCACGCCGGCGAGCTGGTCCTACGTGCTCACCTTTCTGCAGCGGGTGCTGTCGGCATGAGCGCGCAGGAGATCATCGACGTCCACGCGCACATTTTTCCCCAGAACGTCTTCGAGAAGATCTGGGCGTTCTTCGATCGGCATCACTGGCCGATCGAATACC
This sequence comes from bacterium, assembly GCA_041690355.1. GTDB lineage: Bacteria > J088 > JAWLBW01 > JAWLBW01 > JAWLBW01 > JAWLHK01. Next base: position 80,280 of record JAWLHK010000008.1, read on the forward strand.
GAACGAGCGAAGCGGAGCGCGATGCCGTGCTCGCGGCGCGCGCAAGCCGGTGGACGACGCTCTGCTACGCCCACAAGCCGGGCATGGCCGCCTGGCTGAACGACTACGCGCTCGCGTATGCCGAAACGCATCCGCAGGCCATCGGCATGGGCACCTTTCACCCCGAAGATCCGGACGTCGAAGCGTATGTTCGCGGGGGAATCGAGCGCGGCCTGCGCGGCTTCAAGATGCACCTCGAGGTGCAGCGCTTCAACCCGGCCGACCCACGGCTGGCGCGGGTGTATGCGATGATCGCCGAGGCGGGGCTGGTGGCGCTGATCCATACGGCGGGGAGCCGATTCCCGGGCCGTGGACCGGCATCGAGCACTTCGAGCGCATGCTGGCCATGGCCCCCGGCATGCAGATCGTCGTTGCGCACCTGGGCGGACGCGAGCACGTCGACTACTTCCGTCTGGCGCAGGATCACCCGATCGCCTTCGACACGGCCATGGCCGGCGTGAACTGGCCGGGGTTCGATCCGCTCACGGAAGAAGCCTTGGGGAACATCCGCCGGCGCCCCGAACTCTTCCTCTTCGGCAGCGACTTCCCGAGCATCCCCTACGCCTGGGAGCACCAGGCCGAGGTCGTGAAATCCTGGGGGCTCGGCGTATCCGCCGAACGCCTCGTCTTTGCCGAAAACGCGCGCCGGCTGTTCCGCCTGGGCACGGCCTGATCCGTTCTGCGCCGGCTTTTCAGCCCTGCGCCTGGCGCCGGCTCGCGATGGCCGAGAGGATCTCAAAGACGAGGTGGGCGCCGACCAGCGACGTCATGTCGGCGTGATCGAGGTCCGGCGCGATTTCCATGACGTCGGCGCCCACGATGTTCAGGTCGCGCAGCGCCCGGATGCCGCGGAACATCTGGAGGGGGGTCAGGCCGCCGGAGACCGGCGTTCCGGTTCCCGGCGCGAAGGCCGGATCGATCGCGTCGATGTCGATCGTAAGATACACCGGGCGTTCTCCCCAGCGCACCGCGAGCGAAGCGAGATGCGCCAGCGCGTGATCGAAGTCTTCGGCCTCGAAGACCGTTCCGCCGTGGCTTCGTGTGAACGCATGCGGATCCGGCTCGCCGTAGGGACCCCGCAGACCCACCTGCACGAACCGCGTGCCGTCGAGGCAGCCGTCTTCGATGGCGTTGCGGAACACGGTGCCGTGATGCTGCGGCGTGCCCCAGTTCTCGGCCGAGCTCGTATCGGCGTGGGCGTCGAAGTGGACCACCGCCAGGGGGCCGTGGCGCCGCGCCGCCGCCTGCAGCAGACCGAAGGTACAGCTGTGATCGCCGCCGACAAAGACGGGTACGACGTTGCGCGCGAAGAACGCCGCTGCCTGCTCGCGGATCATGTCCTGCGCGCTGTGGATGTCGAAGGGGTTGCAGACCAGGTTGCCGCCGTCGGCCACGCGGAGGGTCTCGAAAACGGCGATTCCCTCGCGGTCGACGCCGCCCAGGGCCAGACTTGCGCGGCGAACGCCATAGGGGCCGAAGCGCGCCCCGGCGCGATAGGTCGTTCCCGCGTCGAACGGAATGCCGACGAGGGCCACATCGGCGTCTTCCACGCCGCCGGGGCGCAGGCGGAAAAAGGAGGTGCCGCCGTCTGCAATGGTTTCGCCGATGGTCATGCGCGACATGGATTACTCCTGGAGAGCGAGGCGCACGAAGTGTTCGGCGCGCTCGCGAAGCTGTTCGGGTTGGACGTCGGGAGCCGGGTGGATCGCCGCGCCGAAGGACAGGCTGACCTCGTTCCGGAGCCGTCTCTGCGTACGCAGCAGATGGCTGAGGAATTCGTCGTCCCCGATCCATGCCAGCGAGGGGTCGGCATACGCAATGGCGCAGGGGAGCACCGGGACCGATCGTTCGGCGCACAGCCGGAAAACGCCGGGGCGGAACGGAAGGACGCCTGGACCGCTGGTGGTCGTCCCCTCGGGGAATACGACGATGGAAATGCCCATCGAAAGGCGGTCGACGATGCCGTCGAGCGCCTGGGCCCGGCTTGAGGCGTCTCCGCGATCGACGAAGACGATTCCGGCAGCCCGGGCGGCGCGACCGAACATGGGCCAATCGGCGATTTCGCGTTTGGCGAGGAAAAGCACCGGCTGTTGCGCCGCCAGCACGGCGATGTCGAGATACGAGCGATGGTTCGCCACCCAGACCGCAGGTTGCGAGGGGGCGCTCCCCCGGCGGGAGACCGAGAGCCCGAAGATGCGGACGATGGCGCTCGCCCAGAGGCGCATCAGCACGGCGGCATAGCGGTACCCGCGAGGGCCGCGCGCGAAGAGCGGCTGGGTCAGATAAAACCAGCCGAGCAGCATGCCGGTCCAGGCGACGAGAAAGACCAGCCGCAGCGAGGCCAGGGAGACGGCAGCCATCGGGGCGGCTCAGGCTGCGCGCACGAAGCGGCGGTACAGCCGATCGATCTGGTCGAAGTCGATGCGGCTGACGAGCCGGGTGTCGCCGGGTCCGTAGTAATCTTCGCGCGTTTCGACCACGCAGGCGCCGAGAGTCTGGTGCACTTCGCGGGCGGCCGTGTTCTCAGGGCTCACGGTGAACCAGCATTCGTGGACGCCGACTTCGCGCAGCCGCCGGATCATCGCCGAAACGAGCAGAAACGTGACGCGCGAGCGGCGGTATTCCGGGTGCACGGCAAGCGTGGCGCAGTAGGCCGAACCGTCGCGCAGGATGTTGAGCACGTAGCCCACGGGGCGGTCGCCATCGAGAGCCACGAAGCACACGTCTGCGAACTGTTCCACGCAAAGGCGCATGTACATGGCGCATAGCGTTGGTTCCCCCTGACTCCCCCAGATTTCTTCCTCCAGCCCCTTGAGCACGGTGAAGTCGTTCGAGCGCATCGGCCGAACAGTGTAGCGGCTCGGGCGCGAGGGCAAGGGGCGAATGGCCGTGGGCTGAGTAAGATTCGCGTACATAGTTTCGTTGCGTTCCTGGATGTTTTTTTTCAGGTTTACGCTTGCAGGATGCAGACTGCCGGTTACGCGCCCGTTTCACAGCGATAACCCGCGTATGAAAAGCGCGACTCAGCCCGGGCCCGACTGCAGAAAATCACGCAGTCCCGCGAGAGCCGCATCCGTGCGGAAGAGGGCATAGTGCGGATCGGTGCCGTCTTCCAGTTCCGCATCGATCAGCGTGACCTGCGGCAGCATGGAAACCAGCAGCGCCGTGGCCTCGTTGGGAACCTGCCGGTCGCCGATGCCGCGGAACACCGTGACGGGCTCCCGGATTCCGGCCGCGAAACTGGCCGGGTCACCCGGATCGAGAACCGATTGCAGCAGCACGAAGAAGGGATGAAAGACGTCGAGTCGTGTCCGGACCGCCTCCGGGATGCCGGCCACGGCCCCGAACAGCTCTGCCGGAGTCCACCTTGACGGCCGATCGACGCCGAGCATGCGCAGCATGCCGGCGATCCCTTCGTGCTGGTCTTCGCTCAGCGAGTCGAGTAGTGCGGAATCGAGGAAGTATCTGGAAAAGCGCCCGCCGGCTCCGCTCAGAAGGACGCGCGAGTAGGCGTTTTCGCCGCGGTGGTGCCAGAGCGCAAGGCCCGCGGTGACCGATCCCAGAGAGTGGCCGAGCTTGCAGGGATCCGAGAAAGAGAGCACGGTGCCCGATGGAAGACGGGGGCGCACCTCGGTTTCCCAGGCCGCCTCGATCCAGCGCCGCACGTACCAGCTCTCGACGCCCGCCTGGCGCAGGTAATCGCGGAAGGCGGTCAGGTTCACAATGTTGTAGGCGGCCGAGTAGCTGTAGAACCCGCTGTCGACGAGCGGAAAACGGGCGCCGAAGAGGGGCTGGTCGTGACTGAGAACGAGCCTCCTCGCCTCGGCCAGGCAACCGGCGATCTCGCCGCAGCGGTCTGCCTGCTCGACCCGCTGGACGGCATTGTAGGCGGTGCCGCCCGTGCCGTGGTCCCAGACGAGCAACCGGGCAGGAAGTGGCGCGCCCGTAGCGTCGACGGGCACCTGAATGACGATGCGCTTCCAGTCGGTCTCGGGTTGCCTGGCCAGCTCTGGACCTCCAGGGCCGTAGCGGAAGCGGATGGCGCCGTCGTCGCGCCCGGTGTCGGCGAGCATGCCGATTCCAGGATTGGCGTACGGCCGCGTCCCCAGGCCGGTGAAGAAGGGAACCGGGATTTCGGCCTCGAAGACGCGGAAAGGGTAGCCGGCGCCAGGTCGCAGGTCGATCTCGAAGGGTGAAAACGGCGCCATGGCGTCGAGCCATATGCGGTCGGCGCTGCCATCGGCGAACTCGGTCGTCATTTCGACCGCCGGCTTCCCCGACGGGGTCGTTCCGTTCCGGTAGCTGAGCGAGACAGCCTCGCGCCAGCGGCGTGACGGCGGTCGCCGGGTGAGAAAGTCGACGGCCGCTTTGCGCAGACAATCGGCCTCACCCTCGACGTCCTGCGTCGTGAAGATCGTCCAGGCAGCCAGCACCCGGAGATCGATGCCTGCGGCTTCAATGCGCGCTGCGATGGCATCATCCAGCCTGCGCACCCAGGGGTGCGCCAGTTCCGTCGTCACCGCCGCAAGATAGGTCGTTCCGCTCCGGAGCGAATGTGCCGACTGCGGGCCGAAGAGGAGAAGGTTCGAGACGAGAAACGGGTCTCCAAGGGAATCCTCGATCCACTCCAGACGCAGCGGCGGGCGATGGCCGGACCCGTCGAGCGCGCACAGGACGACCGGATCGGATGCTCCGGGCCGGTCAATCGCCGGGGGAAGGACTGTCTGCATCGGCCCGTCGAAGCGGAACACGGCGGGCACGTGCAGGCCGAAGCCACCGACGAGACGGCGGGCGCGGGCCACGTAGCTGTCGACGAGCACGGAGAAGAGATCGGCGGCGGCCCCGGCGCCCGTCGGATAGCCGGTCGGGTCGATGGTCCCGTACGGCGTTCTGCAGGTATCGGAGGGCCACGGTGCATCCCAGAACGACGGTCCGTCGGCACGGTCGAGCACGGAGGGCTTTTCGCGCATGCCGACATGGTACGGCCGCGCAGAACCGGACGGAAGAGCGGTAACCGAAATGTAACGCAGGCTGAAGCCGGGCGCCTTTGATGTCCCCCTCGGCTGTCCGGGAGATACCGACCGCCTTAGGGAATCTTCAGCCGCTGGCCGATGCGCAGCATGGCGTCGTGCGACAGGCCGTTGGCGTTGGCGAGCTGCGAGGGAGAGACGCGGTACCGCCGGGCGATGCCGTAGAGCGTGTCGCCGCGCCGGACCTTGACGATCTTGCCCCCCGACGATTTGGCCGATCCGCTGTAAACGGCGCTTCCGCGCACGGGGATCTTGAGGGTCTGCCCCACCCGCAGGATGGAGTTCGGGCGGATGCCGTTGTAGCGGGCCAGTTTGCGGAAATCGACGCGGTGCCGCCTGGCGATCCCCGACAGGGTATCCCCGCTGCGCACGCGCACGTACTTCACAATGGTGCGCGGGCGGTCGGCAAGCCGCGTGCCGTCTTGGCCGATGGGAATGCGGATGCGCGCCCCCGCCTTGAATGCGACGTCGGGATTCAGGTAGCGGACATCATCCGGCTCCACCCGATGTACCGACGCGATGCGCTCCAGCGTGTCGCCCTTGGCGAGCGTGATCTCGCGCATCGGCGTGCTCACGGTCGCCGGCACGGCCATGAGCCGTTCGAAGAAGCCTTCGGCCGCTTCGGTCGGGATCGCCAGGGCATACTCCAACTGATCGGGCGGCGTGACCCAGCGGCGCAGCTCGGGGTTCAGGCGCTTCAGTTCCGCATACGACACGTCGGCCGCGAATGCGAGGCGGGTGAGATCTTCGCCGCCCGCAACCGAGACGGTCGTGAAATCGAGGGGATCCATGTATTGCGGGCTGAAGCCGTAGTTCTGCGGATTCTTCGCCAGCGTGATGGCCGCCATCAGCTTGGGCACGTAGTCGCGGGTCTCGCGGGCCAGGTGCCGGTACTCGATGAGCTTCCAGTAATCCTGCGTCCGGTAGCGGCGGATGGCGCGCGCAATGCGCCCTTCTCCCGCGTTGTAGCTCGCGGCGGCCAGGTGCCAGTCGCCGAACAGTTCGTACAGATCCTTGAGGTAGCGCGCCGCGGCCCGGGTCGCCTTCACGGGGTTGCGCCGTTCGTCGACCCAGTGATCGATGCGCAGCCCGTACCGCTTGCCGGTCGATGCGATGAACTGCCAGTAGCCCGCAGCCGCGGCCACGCTGTAGGCATGGGGGCTGAATCCGCTTTCAATCAGGGCCAGGTAGACGAGATCCGGCGGCAGGCCCTCTTCGACGAGAATCTCCTGCATGAGCGGGATGTAGGCGCCGCTGCGCGAGAGCCAGAGCTCGAAGCGTTCGCGCCCATTGTTCTGGAAATAGTGCATGAAGCGCTGGACGCGATCGTTATAGACCAGCGGGATCCCCTCGACCTCTTCGACGGCGGCGGGGGAGTCGATCGCCTCGGCATCGGGCGTATCCTCGAGCAGCGAATCGACTTCTTCGACGAAGTGCTCGCCGGTCGCCGGGGCGGGGTCGACCACCGCCACCTCATCTCCGTCCGTACCCGCCGTGGCCGGGTCGGCGTGCGCGGTCAACGGCGACGGCGTGCCCGAGGGAATCGGGCCCTCGGCGAGACCGCTCGACTGGTGGGCGCACGCGGCGGAAAGGGCGAAGATCCAGGCGATGTAAGATGCTGAAATGAAACGCAAAATTGGCTCTCCACGTGCCGCATATTCCCGGGCGGCTACTCCCTTGATTCTAGGGGGGGCGGCGGCCGGTGTCAACGAGCGGAGGCCTCTTTCGTACGAAGCTTTCTGGCCCCCCGGCGGTCACCAGCCGAAGTATCGGCGCACCCGTTCCCAGGCGGTCAGGCGCCCGCGCAGCTCGAGGGTCGCCGTCTCATGGCGCTCGAAGTGTGCGAGGGGCACCTGCCAGAGCACCTGGTTTTCGTTGAGCCGCCCGGGCGCGTAGAGAAGTTCGCCGGGGAGCGTGAGGTGAAAGCGGAACCCCGATTTCTCGAGGGCCATGGCGCTGAGCACGTCCTTGCGTTTTCCCGAGAGCAGCGGGAGCGCATGGACGCGGTGGGTCACCTCGGCGGTGATCTGGCGGGCGTATTCGCGGGGGATGGTGATGCGCACGCGGAAGGTATATTCCCCCCCGTCGCCGAAGACGAGCTGGTGGCGGATGAAGGGGCTGTCGAGGTTCCCGGGAGACGGAAACCGGGCGCTGAACGCCATGCGGCCGCGGTCTTCGCGGGCCTCGACGCCATCGCCGAACCAGGCGCGCAGGCCGGCGGCGTCGCGCGGCAACTCGGCGCGGCGGATCCCCCCGGGCGCGGGGAGCCAGTCGGGGAGCACGTATTCGACCTGTGCGTCGACCGAGCCGTTCGGGTAGATGGTCAGGCGCTCTTCGTACTCGAAGCAGCCGGCGGCGCCGAGCGCGAAGAAAAAGAAAACGCCGAAGCGGGCGGCGATCAGGAGAAGAGGTTGCCGACGTGCCACTTCAGCCGCTCCCAGAGCGACACCCGCATCTTGGCCTCGAGCACGATCACGTTCTTGCTCGGGTTGAGAAAGGCCGACATCGGGATCTCCCAGGTCGCCGCGTTCCACTCGACGCGCTGGGCGTTCGACTGCTCGATCTTGTCGGGCATGAAGACCTTATAGCGGATCTTGTAGCGGTCGAGCACGTTGCCGATGACCTTGTTCTGCTGCTCGGTCAGCTTCTTGGTGCCGGCCGAGGTCTTGTCGAGCTGCACGCGGAACACGCGGTATGGCCCCTCGACGGTGTAGCTGTAGATGTTGCCGCGCTCGGTGAGCGACTCGACCTGGTCGAAGGTCACGTAGATGCGCACTTCGCGAAACCCGGGCAGCTCGCGAACTTCAGAGCGGTACTGGGTGATGCCCGCCCGCATCTGATAGCGCGCGCTCACGTCGGCGTCGGTCAGGGGGATGCGCCCTTCGAGGTCGGTCTTCTCGAGCAGCCCGAGCGGAACGCGGTAGGCGAATTCGGCCGTGCCGCTGCCGTCGTCATTGATGTGAACGACCCCGTCGTACTCGAAGCACGCCGAGAGCAGGAGGACGAGAACAAAGAGAAAACTTAAACGCCGACGCATAGTTACACCGCTTGGAGGCAAGTCGGCATATCGTATCAAGCACGGCGCGCCGTGCGCAACCGCACCGCGTGAAGCGCCGAGCGCCAGGCGCCAGGCACCGACGAAGCAAGTACCTTCTGCATCAGGCACTTTCCGGCAAATCGTCAATCCTAAATCGTTCAATTTGGTGCGCTCCCTCGCTGTCGCGCTCCTCTCCGTTCCGCGCCGTCAGCTCGGGACGAACGGATAAGTAAGCGCCAAGCGCCGAGCGTCAAGCGCTGATCGGCAGGGACGAGGGTACTCGCTGTCCTTCCCGGCAAATCGTCAATGGAGTATCGACGATATATCGGGGTATACTGTGGGGGCCCTTTCCTACATAGGTGCCACATGCGACGTATCGTTCTCCTGGGGTTGGCATTGGCGGCTGGCGCGTGCAGCGAGCAGACCGCAACGCATCCGGCGGCTCCCGCCGTCTCCGACGCCTTCAAATCCGACACGGCGGATGAGAATCCGCGCATCATGTGGCAGGGGGCGGCGACGCCGGTCACCATCACCGGCGACCGGTTTCACCCCATCGCCGTCGACACGCTCCTGGCGGGCAAGCGCATCGAAGTTCCGCGGCTCTTCCTGACGGGCCCCGACCGCGTGGAACTGAGCGACGTCGTCTGGCTCGACAGCCAGACCATGGCGGCCGTCATCCCCGCCGGCATCGACATCGAAGACCCGCGCGGATTCGCCGACTTCATGGTCGTCGCGCGCGACCCCGCCGGTGCTGAAACGAAGACGAGCGGCGCCGCCTTTCGCGTGAGCACCTTTCAGACTCCCATCGTGACCGGCGTGGCGGTGGCCGCAGGCGGCGGCGGATCGGTCTTCGAATTCTGCGGAACCACGACGACGACGACCGTACCGTTCGATTTGACCATCACGGGCGAGCACTTCGCCGCTCCGGTTACGGTCGGCTACGCGGCCGCGCTGACCGACCGCACGGCCGACATCATTCCGCTTGCCGTCAAATCGGTGACCGGAACCACGCTGGTGGCGACCGTGGCGGCCGGCGTCGCCCCGGGCACCTACGACATCCGCGTCATCAACCGTGACGAGCAGCAGGTCACTTTCCGCAACGCGTTCGAGATCCGCCTGTCGACGACCGGCTGTCCCGTCATTACCTCGGTGGTCCCCCGCTTTGTTTACCCCCCGCGGGATACTCGGATTCAGATCACGGGCAACGGCTTCCTCACGACACCGCAGGCTTCGCTGCGTAGAGCCGATTACAGCGCCTCGGTAAGTTACGAGTCCATGATCACTTCCGGCACAGTTGTCGGCTACCTTCTCGGTGATGCGACGCGAGCCTACGGCGCCTATGACGTTATCATCCGGAACCCGAATGGAAGCGAAGCGGTCAGCCCGGGCGCGGTCCTACTTGTGGATAAGCCGCTTCCGACCGTGACAGCGGTGAACCCTGACAGTTTCCGCAGTTTCCCGGCAGACTTCATTGTTGAGGGTGCCGACTTTGCCGACGATGTGACTCTGGGCGCCTACGACGCTTCGGGGGCCTTTTATCCGGCGGTCGTCAACTCGGTAAGCCCGACCCGGATCGAAGCCAGGTTCGACGTTGCGTTGCCGCTCGGCACCGCCGTGACCAAGCAGTTCGTTCTGCGCGTTCACACTCAGACCGGGCAGGGCACCGTCTATACCGATTACTGGCAAATCGTGGTGACCGGCCCTTCGGGCAATACGGACGATTTCGTGGTCGATGCCGATGTGAGCCTGCGTACCGCACGGCGTGACTTCGGTCTTGTCGGCGCGCGCGATCCGCTGGGATCCAGGTTCCTGTATGTTGCGGGCGGGAGAACGACGAACAGCCTGACACTCGACGCGGCTGATGGCCTTGATACGATTGAAATCGCCCCCATCGACGACTTCGGGCGGTTGCAGAACTTCCGTGTCAACCGCACGCGCCTTCCGAACGCCATCTTCGGGCACGGGTTGGCCGAAATCGAGGGCTGGCTCTACGTCGTCGGCGGTTACGGTCCCGCGGGCGTACTCGACTCGGTGTACAAAGCCAAGGTTCTCGACCCCCGCCAGGCCCCGGAAATCCGCTCGCTGGCGGCAGGAACGGGAGGAACCCTCGAACCCGGCAGCTGGCTTTATCAGGTCAGCGCCGTACTCGCGGCCGGCGATCCGGACAACCCCGGCGGCGAGACACTCCCGAGTATCTCGGTAGGCTTCCAGGTGCCGGCGACGGGGAGCGTGAATCTATCGTGGACGGCCGTTCCCAACGCCGACAAGTATCGCATCTATCGAACCGATTCGCCGAACGTCATCGGACAGGCGACGCACCTGGTGGCTGAAATACCGGCTGCGGCCTGCAGCCCGTGCACCTATACCGATGACGGCGACGCGGCAGGTACCGTGGAGCCGCTGGAGCCGGGTTCACTCGGCACATGGCAAGCGGCAGGCAACCTGGCACAGCCTCGCGCGTTCCATGCCACGGCGGTCGGTCGCGATATCGCCGGCAACGCTGTCCTCGTTGCCCTCGGCGGCCTGGACGACGACGGAGCCACCATCCTGAATACGTACGACTATGCCGCACTCGCCGCAGGAGCGGATGTTGTCTTTGCCACTGCGACGACGACCATGGCCAGTGCGCGCGTATTTCCGGCCGCTGCGGTGGCTACGCCTCAGAACGTATTGCCGGCCAATCTGCCGACAGGGGCAGATGAGGTCTGTGCTGCCGGCGGAGCAACAACGCTGGCGGCCGGACTGGGTAACGCGCAGCGCCTGCGAGACATGGAATGCGGCCCCATTGAAAACGGCTCCATTCCGTCGTTCACCCAGACCGGCGGCAACACGCTGCTCAGCAACAGCACCTTGGGGACGGGCGCCCTGTATGCGTCGAACGTATTCTTCCAGATTGGCGGCTCACAGCAGGTGGCTCCGACCACGGCGGCTCTGTCGACTGCGGTCACTTCGGGGCTGCTTTCCGATCCCGGAAACGGTTCCATCGCAGCGAACCCGAACGCCAATCCCAACCTAAACGCCGCCCGCGGATTCTTCGGCTACACCCGCTTCAATGCCCGCATCTTCGTGATAGGCGGTGTGCGAGACGAAAACGGAACTGCCGCGCTTACCAACACGGTCGAATGGGTCGATTTCTAAGGAGGGCAACGTGAGAATCGTATTCAGCGCATTTCTGGCCATGGTCTCCTTGCTCGTTCTTCCGGTGTCGGCGTTGTCGCAGGGAACCCCGGCACCCAAGCCGCGGACGCAACCGCGTCAACAGACGGCCGAACAGATCGGCGTCGACGACACGAAGGATCTCCCGTCGGCGATTACCCTCGGGCTCCGCGCCGGTCTGAATTCCCCCTCCGACGAGCTGAGCTCCGGCTTTGTTCCCGATGTGGATCTCGGCTACCGCTGGAGCTTCGGCACATGGGCGATCGAGCCCGCCGTCGGCTGGCAGATGTGGAGCGGCGACGCCGAGGGGACGCTGACGTCTCCGCAGATCCCCGCCGGATCGGGCGCGTACACCCAGGAGCTCGACGCCACGGTTATCGAGGGGCGCGTGCGCGGCTGGTACCACTTCGGCAAGTACGGGAGCGCGCTGCTCGGCGTACACCTCGGCGCCGTGAACACCGACACGACGCAGACCAGCTTCGGCGTGCAGCGCGACGAGTCGGGGGGCGAGCTGACCTGGGCGATCATGGCCGGCTACGCGTACTCCATCCCCGCGGCCTACGGCAACGTGCAGGTGCAGGTGGGCTGGCGCGACGCGCCCGTCGACTACCTGACCACCGGCGCGGCGAACGTGAGCGGCCTGCAGGCGTTTCTGGGGTGGCAGGTGGCGTACCCGGTTCCGTGAGTGAGCAGCGGCGACGAAAGCCGGACTGGGGAGACTGGGGGACTGGGGGGACCGATGTGCACTCCCGGCATTCCTGGAAATCGCGGAGGGCGGCGGAAGGCAGCCTCCTCGCTGTCGGCGCTTCCCCTGGTCGCGCCCGTCAGCTCAGGACGGGAATTGGTCGGCCAAGGCGAGGGCCCGGTGTCCTCTTCGGCAAATCGTCAATTTGGTGCGCCCCCTCGCTGTCGCGCTCCTCTCTGTTCGGCGCCGTCAGCTCGGGACGAACGGATAAGTAAGCACCAAGCGCCGAGCGTCAAGCGCTGATCGGCAAGGACGAGGGTGCCCCCTGTCCTTTCCGGCAAATCGTCATTCGTCAATCGTAAATCGTCAATTGTATAATGTGCGGATGGAACGCGACGACCTGTTCTCCATCGCCGAGCGCGCCGCCGGCAATCCGAATGCGCCGCTGGCCGAACGGATGCGCCCGCGCAAGCTCGACGACGTCGTCGGCCAGGATCACCTTCTCGCCGACGGCAGCTTCCTGCGCCGCGCCATCGCGCTCCCCGTACTCCCCTCCCTCATCCTCTGGGGGCCGCCCGGGACCGGCAAGACGACCCTGGGCCGCCTGATCGCCGAGGCCCACGGCGACGTCTTTCTGGCCGTGAGCGCCGTGCTGAGCGGCGTGAAGGATCTGCGCGAGGCCATCGAGGAGGCGAAACGGCTCGCCCGCTCGGGAAAGCGCACCGTCGTCTTCGTCGACGAAATCCATCGCTTCAACAAGGCGCAGCAGGATGCCCTGCTCCCGCACGTCGAGAGCGGAACGATCACGCTCATCGGCGCGACGACCGAGAACCCGAGCTTCGAGGTCAACTCGGCGCTCCTCTCCCGCTCCCGCGTCCTCCAGCTCAAGCTGCTCGACGAAGATGCCCTGAAGGCCATCGTCCTGCGCGCGCTCACCGATGACGAACGGGGCCTCAAGGGCGCTGCCGGAGACATCGAAGAAGTCGCGCTGACCGTTCTCGTGCAGCTCGGGGGCGGCGACGCGCGGCGCACGCTGAATTCCCTGGAAATCGCAAAGGCGACCGCGCAGGGGCGGCCCATCACGCGGGCCGACGTCGAGCAGGCCGTGCAGCAGCGCACCGCCTATCACGACGCCAGCGGCGACCTGCACTTCGACCTGGCGAGCGCCCTCATCAAGTCGATGCGCGGGAGCGATCCCGACGCGGCCCTCTACTATCTGGCCCGGATGATCGAAGGAGGCGAAGATCCCCTCTTCATCGCGCGCCGCCTCGTCATCTTCGCGAGCGAAGACGTGGGCAACGCCGATCCGATGGGGCTGCTCGTGGCGAACGCCGTGAAGGACGCGGTGCACTTCGTGGGCATGCCCGAAGCGCGCATCTCGCTCGCGCAGGCGGTGACCTATCTCGCCTCGACGCACAAGTCGAACGCGAGCTACACGGGCATCAACCAGGCGCTGGCCGACGTGCAGCGGCTGCCGCCCTATCCGATTCCGCTGCACATCCGCAACGCCCCGACGCAGCTCATGAAGGACATGGGCTACCACGCGGGGTACGTCTATCCGCACGATCAGCCGCAGTCGTTCGTTCCCGACGCCGTCTACCTTCCCGAAGAGATCAAGGGGAACACGTACTATTCCCCGAAGGAGTACGGACGCGAGGGACAGTTCCGCGAGCGGCTCGAGCGTCTTCGCGCCTTGCGCAGGGAGCCGAAGAAATGAACCCCGTACCGCACGTCAGCACCCGGGCGCTGGCCGAGTGGGCCGCCTCGGTCACGTTCGCCGATATTCCACCGCGCATCGTGCGCATCGCCCGCGCGCAGGCCGCCAGCGTCTTCGCGTCCTCGCATGCCGCGCTGGAAACCGAAGACGCGCACCAGGTGCTCACCGCACTGCGCAAGCACGCGCCCGCGGGGAACAGCCCCGTGCTCGCGACGGGCGAGACGTTCCACCTCGATTCCGCCCTGCTGGCCAACTGCGCCCTCGGCATGGCGCTCGATTACGACGACTACCTCTTCATGGGACACACCGGCCACTCGGCGGTGTGGACGGCCTGGCTCGTGGGCCTGCAGACGGGCGCTTCTGTCGACGAGATTCTCACGGCGCAGATCGTGGCCAACGAAATCGGCGGGCGCATCGGGGCCGCGTGCATCCTCGGTCCGCAGAACGGTCAGCTGTGGAGCCACATCCACCTGGCCGGCGCGGCGCTCGCGGCCGGACGCCTGTTCCACCTGAACGCGGAGCAGATGACGCACGCCCTCGGCATCGCCTTCGCGCAGCCGAACTACGGCCTCTTTCCCGGCTTCATGGGGCCGGGCTCGAAGCTGCTCACGGCGGCGACGCCCACGCTCACGGGGCTGCATGCGGCCCGCTTCGCCGAAGCCGGCCTCACGGGGAACACGGCCATCCTCGAAGACGGCAAAGGATTCCTGCGCCATTTCTCGTACCGGCCGATCCCGAGCATGCTGAGCGGACTCGGCCGCGCGTGGCTGACCGACACCCTCGCCATCAAGCCGTATCCGGGATGCGCCTACATCGATACGGCCATCGATACGGTTCTGCGCATGCGCGAGCGGATTCTCGCCGATCGGGGCGGATTCGACGCCGAGGCGGTAGAGTCGATCCGCATCGACGCTTCGCTGCTCACGACCGAGATGAACCGGCTGAGCACCGAGCATCTGGATGAAGACAATCTGCTGCCCGTGAACATCAACTTCAACATCCCCATCAACGTGGCCCTCGCGCTGCTCGAAGGGGAATTGACGGCGCGCGTGCTCTCTGACGAGCACCTACGGCGCCGGCGCGACGTTCTGGTTCCCCTCAGCCGCAAGGTCGACCTGCATCACGAATGGAGCCACACGCTCGCCCTGCTCGACGATCTGCATGCGACGTTGGGTGTCCAGCGCTTCTTCCACGGCTTCACACGCAGCGAGGCCCGCTGGGTGGCCGCCCGGGCGAAGCGGGATCTGGGGCACAATGCCTTCGAGGCGGGCGAGATCGGCCGTCTGCTGAAGGCCGTGCTGCGCGACCGCCCGGCGTTTCTGCGCACGCTCCTTCCGGGGCGGAAGCGTGGAGCGGCGTCGGTCACCCTCGACGACGCCGACTTCAGCCGCGTGCGCCTCCCCTTCGCCGCGCGGGTGACCGTCCGCTTTCAGGACGGCGCGACCTATACGGACGAGAGCCGGCTCCCCCGCGGGGCCGCGGCCAACGGCGACCTCGAGGCGGTGGCGCAGGAGAAGCTTCTGCGCGAGCTTACCTTCACGTGCGGAACCGAACAGGCCGGCCGCGCCTGGGATCTGCTCGCGAATGCCGAACGCTACGGCGCCCGGGCCGTTCTGGCCGGTCTTACCGTGCCACTGGCCAACGAGGCCGGACGTCCGGTAAACTGAAGGTTTCCTGTTTTCCTCCTGGGGACCGTCTATGCAGAAGAATGCGAACGACCTTCGTATCGGCGAAACGATTATTTTCAACGGCGAGCCGTACCGCCTGACCAACGTGCAGCACCTCACGCCGGGCAACCTGCGCGCCATGGTGCAGACGAAGATGAAGCACGTGAAGACGGGGGTGAACGCCGAGCACCGCTTCCGCTCCGACGAAAAGGTCGAGAAGGCGCACATGGAGCAGCAGGAGGTCGAGTTCCTCTATGACCAGGGGGGCGAGGAGTACGTCTTCATGAACACCGAGACGTACGATCAGATTTCCTTCACGAAGGATCAGCTCGGCGACAACGTGCTCTACCTGCTGCCGAACACGAAGTTCCACCTCGAGCTCTTCGACGGCTCGCCGGTCGGCATCACGCCGCCGATGGTCATGGAGTTCACCGTGACCGACACGACGCCGCAGCTCAAGGGGGCCACGGCCTCCAACTCGCCGAAGCCCGCCACGCTCGAAACCGGCCTCGTCGTGACCGTGCCGAACTTCGTCGAGACCGGCGAGAAGATCCGCATCGACACCCGCGAGAACAAGTACATCGAGCGGGCGAAGTAACGAGTCGAGCGTCTGGAGTCGAGCGTCGTGAGTCAGCACGCTCGAGTCGTCAAGTCTGCGGTCCGCAGTCTCCAGTCAGGACAGGGTGGACTGCGGAAGGCAGCTTCCCACCCGACCTTCCGGGATATTGGGTCCCCCCTCGGGCTAAAGATCATACACATCTCTGGACACGAATCGTCGGTTCTGATCCCATGTAGTGCACACGCGCTATGGGGTCTCCATGTCAGCCTTCGACTTCGTCGGTGATTTTCGATATTCGCGCCTGGTCGACAGGCGTCTTGAAAACCGTTTGATTCATATCGCCGATAGGCTTCGTAGCGATCCATCATTAAGCTTTCCGGCTGCGATGAAATCCAGTGACCTCGAGGGAGCGTACCGGTTTATCAGGAACGAACGGGTATCACTACCGGAAATTCTGTCCGGGCACTACTCACAGACAAGGGCCCGCGCAGCGGGCCAGAGCAGCCTGCTTGTCCTCCACGACACCACCGACGTCAACAGCGCGTCCGTTGATTTTCGTTGCCATGTGTCGCTGGCCGTGGAGCTTGAAAACCGAGTCCCATTGGGATTAGCGAGCGTGATCCCGAGCCCTCGAGGTGCGCACGAGAAGAAGGCTGAAGGCGCTGCAAGTGAACAGCTCCGTTGGCTGGAAGGAGTCAAGGCGTCCGAAAGGTGCCTCGACAGACGAGCCATTCACGTGATGGATCGCGAGGGCGACGACGGCAAGCTCCTTTTTGAACTCATTTCCTCGCAGTGCGCCTTTGTTATTCGGGGAAGAATCGATCGTCGCATCGCTGGCGATGACAAGCGCGTCTCCACAGCGCTCTCCCGTGCGAAAGTTGCGGCAGAGCGGGAGATTGAATTACCGAGTCGGAGAAAATCCGGTAACAAGGAGGACCAGAAGGCCCATCCACCCCGCGACGCCCGATTGGCCACCCTTTCGATTGCCGCGACCAGTGTCGAGCTCGAAACGACGAGCGGTCGGATTCCGGTGAATATTGTTTGCGTGACGGAGGTGAATGCACCGGACGACGTAAAGCCCGTGGAGTGGCTGCTCTACAGCACGGAGAGTATTTCGACGCCGGAGGCGATGCTGCGAATCGTCGACATATACCGTGCGCGGTGGATAGTGGAGGAGTATTTTAAAGCATTGAAAACCGGCTGCCAGCTGGAGAAGCGGCAGCTCGAATCGTATGAGAACATGCTGGTTGCCTTGGGCATCTTTGTACCCATGGCGCTGCAAATGCTGACACTACGCACCCTCGCCCGCATCGGAGGCGACCGGCCGGCTTCAGAGGTGCTGAATCCAACGCAGCTCGAAATTCTACGAGTCCTTCCAAGAACGGCGAACCTCCCGCTTAAGACCGTGCAGGATGCCTTGACGACCGTCGCGTCATTGGGTGGGCACCTGAAACAAAATGGGCTTCCAGGGTGGCTCACAATAGGGCGCGGACTGGAAAAACTACACGATTACGAACTGGGCTGGCTGTTAGCCAGGCCAAAAGATGTGATCAATGCTTAGCCCCTCGGGGGACGACAGGGGGGTCAGCTCGGCCCGCCCCAGTCGCCTGCATCGGTGCGGCCCGGGCCCTGATCGGGACGGCGCTCCGATTCCGGCGGCACGTGACCCGGGTGCTCCCGTTCCCAGTCGGGTGGAATCGCGCCGGCCCGCCGCTGCCGGGGCTGCTCCTGCGGATGCGTGCGCACGTCGCGCGTATCCACGCCCACCCCTTCGACATAGACCAGCTCGCCGCCGAGCCAGCCGCTGACCGTGAGCAGCCCCACGCCGATGAGCGAAAGGGCGACCGCGGCCCAGAGCGACGTTCCCGTGAGCGGAACCTCGGGCGAGATGGAAAATCCGCCGGTCGCATTGGAACGGTAGACGAAGTTGATGAGAAACAGGCCCCAGATGGCCAGGTTGAGCAGGCCGTGGTTGCGTCCGATCTTGCGGGCGCGGGTCTTGCGCCGGATGGTGAACCAGTCGGCCGCGCCGGCAATCGCCGCCAGCAGGCCGAAGATCAATCCCAGACCGATGGCAAGGTACGCGACCTCGTACCAGAACGTTGCTCCTGTGACCGCGTAGGCCACGTCGCCCACGAGTCCACCAATCCACAGGACGATCGGAAACGACACGATCATCGGATGGATGGGATGCCCTGCAATCTGTAGTCCACTCGAAGCCATAAGTCCTCCTCGCTCCATCCTGCCTGGGATTGAGCGTCTGCAGAAGCCCGAGGGCTCGCCTGCCTGGCGCCGTCCCATTCACCAGCCGCCCCCGGGTGTCGCCGCGCGACCCGTCGCGGTAGAATCGGGGTGGAACCGGCGGGAGGTGTATGGCGCGGGAGTGCTGGATAGCCGTTCGCGGGAATGTGCGGGAGGGGGCAGTGGATCTGCTCTGGCGCTACGGGCTCAACGTGCGCCAGCAGCGCCATCTGCCCGTCGACGGCGATCCGCTGCGGCCGGTGCACGACATTTTCCCCCCCGCGAACCTGCGGGCCTTCTTCGGCTTTGCCGCCGGCGGCTGGCACGTTCTCTACGATCCGCGCCTGACGCTGTGGGAGCTGGCGTCGCTGCACGCGGCACTCTCTGCGGACCTGCGCACGGTGGTCGTCGTGGCGGTGGCCCGGTCATCGTCTTCCTCACTGGGTTACGGATGGTGGGAGGCCGGGCGCAGGGTGCGCTGGACGTTTCGCCAGGGGGCGGCGGCGGCCGAGTCGGTCGGCGATGAGGAACCGTGGGAGCGTACGCCGTCGGTCACCCCCGAAGACATTTCGGTCCGCCTGCAGCGCAGGTGGGGGATCGACCTGCAGGAGGCGCGCGCCGTCGACGTGCTGTACGTATCGGAAGAGGTCGAGCGCGCGCGCCGGGGACTTCTGAGGCGGTTCTGGTGAGCCCACGCAAATTTACGATTGACAATTGACGATTTACGATTTACAGGCAAGGGCGTGGGTATCCTTGCCGGTCAGCGCTTAGCGCTCAGTGCTTGGCGCTTCTCCCCCGTTCGCCCCGAGCTGACGGCGCGGAATAGAATGGAGCGCGACAGCGAGGGCGCGCACCCGGGTACCCCGTGCCCGTCTCGCCGTCGCCGTTCGCGCTGCTGCCGACCGTCGGCTCGACGCGAACGGAACCAGGCCTGCCGCGGTAGCCGATGACTGACGGCTGAGGACTGACGACTGGTCCCTACTGATTCTCGAAGATGCGCTCGTCGGCCAGGCCGACGCCGCGCAGGGCAGCATGAACGGCGTGCGTAATCTCGGGACGGCCGCAGACGAAGGCCGAGGTCCGCTCCGGATGCAGATCCAGATCGCCGAGGTGATCCTGGACGTAACCGCGCAGGCCGTTCCACTCCTCCTCCGCGCGGCTCAGCACGACGCGCACATCGATGCCCGCAGCTCGCCAGGTGTCGAACTCTTCCCGGAAGGCCAGGGAGGCCTCGTCGGCGGCGCCGTAGATCAGCGTGACCCGCGCATAGTCTGCCCGCGAGCGCAGCAGTTCGCGGATGAGCGCCCGCAGCGGCGCGATGCCGGTTCCCGCCGCGAGCAGCAACAGGTCGCGGCCGTGCTGCAGTTCGAGGGGATAGCCGGGACCGGTCGGTTCGCTGATGGAAAGGTAATCGCCGATGGCGACCCGCGCGAGCGCCTCGGTCTTCGGCTTGCCTGGTTCGATGCGGATCAGGAAGGAAAGCTCGTTCTCGCGCGGCGCCGAGGCGATGCTGAAGTAACCGGGTTCGGTCTCGCGCGAAGCGAGCGTCACGTACTGGCCGACGCGCGCATAGCGCTCCGTAATCGGGCTTCCCTGCGGGTCCACCGAAATGAGGCGCAAATTGGGCCCGACGTCGCGGATGTCACGCACGCGCAGCTGAAAGGTCATTCGCTCTCGGCGCTGGTTTCCGGCGCCTTCTCGGCGGGCGCCGCGCCGGCTTCGCCGCCGCGCTTTCCTCCGCTGCCGCCACGCGATCGGCGGCGCGATCGGCGCCGTTTGCCCTGTTCTTCGCCGCCTTCCCGCCGCTCCCCTTCGGGGCGGCCGGCGGCGCGCTCACGCGGCGGTCCGCCCGCCGCTGCCTGCTGCGGCGCGGGGCGGCGTTCGCCGGCTTCGCCGGTTTCACGGGGTTCGCGGGCTTCGCGCGGAGGCCGATCTTCCCGGGGGCGATCGTCACGCGGGCGATCGCCGCGCGGGCCGCGATCGGGCCTCCGGCCACGGTCGCCGCTCCGGCCACGCCCTCCACCATCCCGGCGGTCGCGGCCACCCGGGCCGCCGCGCCGATCACTGAACTCGCGCCGCGGCGGGCGCGAATACGGCTTCTCGACGACTTCGGGCAGATCGTCGGCCCACTCCACCGGAATCTTCTGACCCAGGTATTTCTCGACGGCCTCGATGCGGAAGGCGCTGTCTTCATCCACGAGGGCGAAGGCCTTGCCGGTGGCGCCGGCGCGGCCCGTGCGGCCGATGCGGTGGACGTAGTCTTCGGCGTCAAACGGAAGATCGTAGTTGAAGACGTGGCTCACGTCCTCGACGTGCAGCCCGCGCGAGGCGACGTCGGTGGCCACGAGAAACTGCAGGTGGCCTTCCATGAAGTCCTTCACGATCTTCAGGCGCTTCTTCTGGGGAATGTCGCCCGAGAGCACCCCCACCTGGTAACCCTGATCGGTGAGGCGGCGGGCGACCATCTCGACGCCCCCCTTCGTGTTCGAGAAGAGGATGCTGCGTGAAGGCTTTTCGCGTTCGAGCAGGCGCAGGAGACTCAGGAACTTTTCCGAACCGCTGACGTGGAACAGGGACTGAACGATCCCCTCGGCGGTCACCCGTTCGGGTTCCACCGAGACCTCGACCGGCATGTTCATGTGCTCGTAGGCGAGCTCCATGACGTTGTAGCTGAGGGTGGCGCTGAAGAGCATGCTCTGGCGCTGATCGAACGGGGGCAGGCGGCGCAGGATGAAGCGGATGTCCTTGATGAACCCCATGTCGAACATGCGGTCGGCTTCGTCGACGACCACGATCTCGATGTTCGAGAGGATGAGGATCTTCTTGCGATAGTAGTCCATCAGCCGGCCGGGCGTCGCGATGACGATGTCGGCGCCGGTGCGGATCTCGTCCTGCTGCTTCTGGTAGTCCATGCCGCCGAAGACCACCGTCATCGACAGGCCGGTATGGGCGCCCAGGGCTTCGGCGTCGCGGTGAATCTGCAGGGCGAGTTCGCGGGTGGGCGCGAGCACGAGCGCGCGCGGGAGGCCCGGTTTTTTCGAAGGGGTGCGCAGGAGGCGCGTGAAGATGGCCAGCAGAAAGGCGGCCGTTTTGCCGGTTCCGGTCTGGGCCTGGCCGGCAACGTCCTTGCCGTCGATGGCGGGCCGGAGAGAGAGTTCCTGAATGGGGGTCGGCTGGGTGAAGCCGACTTCGCGGAGACCGGTGCGGACCTCTTCGGGGAGATCCAGCTCGTCAAAGGTCATATTCGTATCGCTTGGTTCAATGTTTCTTTTTCTGGTAATCGTACATTCTACTCGACGGCAGGCCGCGCCGCACACGATGGCCCCCGGTATCTTCATGGGCCCTCGCCTCGCGCGGCGGACGCAAAAAAATGGGACCCCCGATGTGAGGGTCCCCCTTCGATTCTCCCTGCCCAGAAAATCAGACGGCCGACTTTGGATGCGGCGTGATGCGCAGGCACGGCTTCAGCGCCTTCCACCCCTCGGGGAAGCGCTTTTTCGCTTCTTCGTCCGACAGCGCCGGCACGATGATGACGTCTTCGCCGTGCTGCCAGTTCACCGGGGTGGCCACGCTGGTTTCGCCGTCCGCTGTACACCGACTCTCATCGCGCTTTGCATACGCCTGAAGAAGCGCCATGTGCGCGCTCGCGGGAATATTTCAGCGCCCTGCTTGCGAGGGCGCCGATGACACCGCCGCGTCATTTATGTCTCGCATCGGGACACGCGGACCCCCGGGCACCCGCTCCTCAAGCGGCTGTGATCGTTGTCACACGTTTGACGCGACGCAGCGCTGCTGTTACCCTTCTTGCTTCCTAAGATGAGTGGCGTGTTTCTCAGCGCTCGGGTAAACGAGCGCACCCCCGCCACATTTAAGACCTCGTCCTAAGAGTTCAGGAGCGTTGCCATGGGCCGGAATCGACAGCCATCGGATGCCGAATACGTGCGTTTTTCATCTTCCCTGAGGGGCATTTCGATTTGGGCTCTGCCCTTAGTGCTGCTGGTAAGCCTTGTGCTTTCGGCAACACCAGCGCTTGCCGCGGATACCGACAGCGACGGCATGGACGACGATTGGGAACTTCTCCATTTCGGCGACCTCAGCCGTGACGGATTCGGGGACGAAGATTTCGATGGTCTCACTGATCTCGATGAGTATTATGAGTTTACCGATCCGAATAATCCCGACACCGACGGCGACGGACTGACCGACGGTGACGAGGTCCTCACGTATTTGACCAATCGGCTGATTGCCGACACCGACGGCGACGGCTTGAACGACGGCGACGAAGTCAACACGTATCTGACCGACCCGCTCGATAACGATACCGACGGCGACGGCTTGTGGGACGGCGACGAAGTCAACACGTATTCGACCAGTCCGCTGGTGGCCGATACCGATGGCGATGGCTTGAACGACGGGGCCGAGGTCAACACTTACGGTACAGATCCCACGCTCGCCGACACCGAAGGCGATGGCTTGAGCGACGGCGCCGAGGTCAACACTTACGGTACAGATCCCACGCTCGTCGACACCGACGGCGATGGCTTGGGCGACGGCGACGAAGTCAACACCTTTACGACCAACCCGCTTCTTGCCGACACCGACGGCGATGGCTTGGACGATGGCCTTGAAGTGGTGTTTTATAACACCGACCCGCTCGATGTTGACACCGACAACGACAACCTCACCGATGGCGACGAAGTCAATGTCTACGGCTCCGACCCCCTGTCGGCCGATACCGACGGCGATGGTCTGAATGATGGCGCCGAAGTCAACCTCTACGGTTCGGACCTGACCCTTACCGATACGGATGGCGACGGTATGTCGGACAGCTATGAAGTGCAGTACGGCTTTGACCCGACGTTCGACGACGCGAGCGACGACTTCGACGGCGACGGCCTGACCAACGTGCAGGAATCCGTGGCCGGTACTGACCCACGCAAGGCCGATACCGATATCGACGGCCTGGACGATGGCGAAGAAGCAGCGGTGGGCATCGACGGGTACGTTACGAACCCCAACAACCCCGACACCGACGGCGACGGCGCCAGCGACTATGCCGAGTTTGTGGCCGGCACCGACCCGACCGATCCCAACAGCGGCGGTCTTGGCAGCAGCCTGGTCGATACCGATGCCGACGGACTTTCCGATGCCTTTGAGGACACCAACGGCAACGGAACCTACGAAGCCGCCGCCGACTTTGCCGACCTGACGACGAGCGACACCGACACGGACGGGTTGAGCGACTACCAGGAAGCCAACGTATTCGGCACGAGCCCGAAGCTCGCCGACACCGACGGCGATACATTGAGCGACTATGCCGAAGTCTTCACCCACGGTACGAACCCGCTGGTGTCCGACACCGACGGCGATGGCGTGAGCGACGGTGTCGAAATCGCCAACGGCACGAACCCGAAACTTGCAGACAGCGACTTCGATGGCCTGACTGACGGTCAGGAAGCTGGTCTGGGGACGAACCCCCTCGCGGCAGACAGCGACAATGGCGGCATTCCTGACGGCGAAGAAATCCGCCTCGGACTCGATCCGACGTTGGCCGCCGACGATGCGACGATGCTCGACAGAGACGGCGACGGGGTTCCCGATGCGGTCGAGCTTGTCGACGGAACCGATCCGCTCGACGCCGACAGCGACGGCGACGGCCTGACCGACGGCGAAGAGAAGCAGCACGGGTCGAACCCGCTCTCCTCTGACACCGACGGTGACGGCCTGCGCGACGATCAGGAAGTGCGTGTCTACGCGACCTGGGTCACTGCCCCCGACAGCGACCTCGATACGCTGCTCGACGGCGTCGAGGTGCTGACCTACGGCACTGATCCGCTGCGTGCCGATACCGACGGTGACGGCATTGCCGACGCCGAAGAAGTCGTGGCCGGCGCCGATGGCTACGTCACCGATCCGCTGGACAAGGATACGGACAAGGACGGCCTGAGCGATCTGGAAGAAACCACCCTGGGCGCCGACGGCTACCTGACGAACCCGCTGAACGTCGACAGCGACGCCGGCGGCATCTGGGACGCCGAAGAAGCGCGCGACGGAACGAACCCGAATGATGTCGCGGATGACGTCATCGACAGCGACGGCGACGGGCTGACCGATTGGAATGAAGCCAACGTGCACGCCACGAATCCGCGCAACCCCGACTCCGACGGCGACGGCCTGAACGACGCCCAGGAAATCTACGGGTACGGCTCGAACCCGAACGCCGGCGACACCGATGGCGACGGCCTGGGCGACTTCCAGGAAGTCACGGTCTACAACACCGACCCGACGCGCGCGGATACGGACAGCGACGCGCTGACCGACGACGAAGAAGTCATCCAGCTCGGCACGAATCCGGTCACGAACGACACGGACAAGGACGGACTGCTCGACTACGCTGAAGTCGTCACGCACACGACCGATCCGAAGGCGGCCGACAGCGACGGCGACGGTCTGACCGACGGTGAAGAAGTGCTGACCTACGGCACCAATCCGCTCAGCGTCGACAGCGACAACGGCGGCGTGTGGGATGCCGATGAACTGCGTACGACGACGGCCCGCCCGGTGGCGACCGACCCGAACGATCCGAGCGACGATCCGATCGACTCGGACAACGACGGCCTCAGTGACTGGAACGAAGTCAACGTCCACAACACCAACCCGAATGCGGCCGACAGCGACAACGACGGGCTGGCCGACGCCCGGGAAATCTACGGCTACGGCTCGAACCCGAACCTGGCCGACACCGACGGCGACGGCCTGAATGATCATGACGAAGCGGTCGTCTACGGCACTGACCCGACGCTGGCGGATACGGACGGCGACACCCTGTCTGACTTCGTCGAACTGCGCACCCACGCCACCGACCCGCTGCGCGTCGATACCGACAACGACGGCATCGCCGACGACGAAGAAGTCGTCGCGGGCGCCGATGGTTACGTCACTGATCCGCTCCGCAAGGACACGGATGGCGACGGTCTGCTCGACGGCGAAGAGGTCACGGCCGGTTCCGACGGCTACGTTACCGATCCCAATGCGGTCGACAGTGACGGCGACGGGCTGAGCGACGGGCTGGAAGCGTCGCACGGCACGAATCCGAACGCGGCCGACAGCGACGGCGACGGGTTGGACGACCGTGCGGAACTGTACGTACACGGCACTGATCCGCTGAACGTGGATACGGACCGTGACGGCGCGACCGACTACGCGGAACTGCGCACGCTGCGCACGGATCCGCTCGCCCGTGACAGCGACGGCGACGGCGTGTGGGACTATGCCGAAACGGCGACGACGGCGACCAACCCGCTGCTGCCGGATACCGACGGCGACGGCCTGACCGACGGCGAGGAGACCGGACGCGACGGAAACCCGAACGACTACACGCCGGGTATCGACACCAATCCGAACAACGTCGACACCGATGACGGCGGCGTCATCGACGGTCTTGAAGTCGAACTGTACGGCACGAACCCGCTCGACGAGTCCGACGATCCGATCGACAGCGATCGGGACGGTCTCACCGACTGGGACGAGCCGAACGTCTACGGCACCGACCCCTTCGATCCCGACACCGATCACGATGGCCTCAAGGACGGCGTCGAGATTGCGCTCGGAACGAACCCACTCGCGCCGGATACCGACGGCGACGGCCTCATCGACACCGAAGAAGTGTATGCCCACAGCAGCGATCCGCTGGTGGCCGACACCGATGAAGACGGCCTCACCGACGGCGAAGAGATCTACACCTACGGCACGCTGGTGCGTGTGGCCGACAGCGACCGCGACGGCATCCTCGACGGCGACGAAGTGAATGTCCACAACACAGATCCGATGCGCGCCGACACGGACGGCGACCGTATCGGCGATGGGCGTGAGCTCGAGCTGAAGACCAACCCGCTTCACGTCGACAGCGACGGCGACGGTGTCGAAGACGGTGACGAAGTATTCTTCGTGCTCACCGATCCGGCCAACCCCGACACCGACGGCGACCGGATCAGCGACGGCGAAGAACTGCGGCGCCGTACCGATCCGCTCGTGGCCGACAGCGACGGCGACGGCGACAGCGACGGCAAGGAAGTCGCCCAGGGAACCGATCCGCTCGACAGCGATCGCGACGCAATTGCCGCGGGCGGCGGGGGCGGATGCGCCACGGCGCAGGGGGGCGACGGGCTGCTGTGGCTCCTTCTTCCACTCGCGGTGTTCTGGCTGCGCAACCGCCAGGCTTCGCGCGGGCTCGCGGTCGTAACGGCGGCACTTCTGCTCTCGGCACAACCGGCCGCGGCGCAGCAGATCCACATCGGCGCACACGACAGCCATACCTTCCACCTCCGGGAAGATGCCGGCAAGTTCATCACGACGCAGGACAGCACCACGCTGCCCCAGTTCGGCCTGGTGGGCGGCGTCGGGGTGGACTACGCGGGCGATCTTCTCGTGGTGCGCGAGTTCACCAACGTGAAGCGTGGGGTGCTCGGCGACGTCTTCACGGCGACGCCGGCGCTCTCCTTCGGTCTGCTCGACTGGCTGCAGCTGAGCGCCGCGTTCCCCTACCACATGTATGTGGAATACAGCCGCCCCGACGTCGAGGCGTTCAAGACGAGCAACTATCCGGGCGACCTGCGGCTTGCGGCCAAGGCGCGCATTCTCGATCGCCGGGAAAAGCCGGTGGGCCTTGCGGCGCGATTTGCCGTGAACCCGCCGACGGGGCGTGAAGATCGGTACCTGGGCAACCGGGGCGAGGAGTACGTGCTCGACGCCATCGTCGATGCCGATATCGGCGGCCGGCTCTACCTGGGCGCCAACATCGGATACAACCTGCGTCCGGCCTTTGAGGTGCCGGAATACGTGATCGACGATCAGCTGACCTATGCGGCGGCCGCGAACTTCGCGTTCACCGAGTCGCTCGAATTCATCGCCGACATCTACGGAAGCACGCCGGTGAATCATTTTTTCGACGGCACGTCCGGCAATCCGCTCGAGGGCACCCTGGGCCTGCGCGGTTACTTTGACAGCGGCTACATTCTCTCGGCCGGCGTCGGCCGCGGCTTGACCTCGGGCCTCGGCGCACCGCCGTGGAGGGTTTTCGCCTCGCTGCAGTTCCAGTATCCGGTCAGCATCCGCGACCGCGACTCCGACGGCATTCTCGACGGCGACGACCAGTGTCCGAGCAGCCCCGAAGACATCGACGGCTTCGAAGACAACGACGGCTGCCCCGATCCGGACCACGATGGCGACGGCATCCCCAACGAATCCGACGTCTGCCCCATGCAGGCTGAAGACATGGACGGCTTCGAAGATCAGGACGGCTGCCCCGATGTCGACAACGACAAGGACGGCATCTTTGACGCCGACGACAAGTGCCCGCTCGAGGCCGAGACGGTCAACGGGTTCGAGGATGAGGACGGCTGCCCCGACGTGGTCGAAAGCAAGGTGACGGGCAAGGTCGTCGATGCGGCGACGGAGGCGCCCCTCTCGGGCTCGCTGCGCACCGAGCCGTCGGATCAGGAGCTTTCGTTTACCGAGGGCACCTTCACGGTGGCGCTCCCCGAACCGGGCGTGCACCAGTTCCACATCCGGGTCGACGGGTACCGCGAGCAGACTGTGCGCTACCGCATCGGACCCGGGCAGTCGCTCAACATCAGCGTTCGCATGGAGCGTGAGTAATGGAAATCAGGATGTCTACGACGTTTCGGTGCGGCGCCCTGTGTGTGGCTGCGCTAGTCGCTGCGCTCGCGCCGGCGACCGCGATCGCCGAGACGGGGCAGGAGTCGGAGGAGCGGGAGCCGGCAACCTATACGGTCAAGCGCGGCGATTCGCTCTCGAAGATCTCGGCGCGCGAGCTCTGGCGCGTGCTCTGGTACCTCAACCGCGACACCATCGACAATCCCGATCGCATCGAGCCCGGGATGGTACTGCGCATGCCGTCGGAATTCAGTCAGGTAGACCTGGTGGTCGCCGAACGCAGGACCGACTCGGTGCGCGTGCTCTTTGCTGAAGAGAAGGATGCCCGGTTCTACCTGCCCCGGCAGCAGGGGGTCGTGCCCCTGACGACAGGACAGAGCGTGATGGAGTTCGGGACCCTCGAGGTGCTGCAGGGCCCGGTTCGTCTCAAGCTCGCCGACGACTCGGAGATTACGCTCTACAGCGACACGGTTCTCGAATTCGGCGGCGTGATGGTGCGGGAGCAGGGCAGGACGACGCGCACCCTGACGCTGAAGAGCGGCCGCGCGCGGTTTGCGCTCATCGGGCGGCCCGATGAAGCGGCGCGGCTCGACGTGCATACGCCGGCGGCCGTCCTCTCGCCGCGCAGCCGGGAGTTCGATGTCGCCATCGCCGGCAAGGAAACGTTTGCGGGCGTGTTTGACGGCTCACTCGAAGTCGTCTCGAATGCGCAGAGCGGATCGTTCTCCGCAGGTTCGGGCGTGCGCGTTCCGGTCACGGGTTCGCCGATGACCCGGCTGGTTCTTCCCGAGGCTCCGCAATTGGCAGAGCCGAGCGGCATCTCGGGGCATCAGGTGCGTTTCGCCTGGCAGCCCGCTGCGGGGGCCGAGGCCTATTTCATTCGCATCGCGCGCGATGCGGCCATGACCGACATCGTCTTCACCGGGCGGGTGGGCCCCGAGGGGAACTTCGAGCTCGAGCTGCGTAACGAAGGCGACTACTACTGGACCGTCGAGTCGCTGGCGGGCGAGCATCTCCATTCTAAAGCGCCCTCGCCGCGCCGCTTCCAGGTGCGCGGGAGCGTGGTGCGCTGAGCGCCGGCACGGTCTCTGAATTTCAAGGGCGGTCCTCGAAAAGGATCGCCCTTTTTCTTTGTGCGGACGCAAAAAAAGGGGACCCCCGAGGTGAGGGTCCCCCTTCGTTTCTCCCTGCCCAGAAAATCAGACGGCCGACTTCGGCTGCGGCGTGATGCGCAGATAGGGCTTGAGCGCCTTCCACCCTTCGGGGAAGCGCTTCTTCGCTTCTTCGTCCGACAGCGCCGGCACAATGATGACGTCTTCGCCGTGCTGCCAGTTCACGGGGGTGGCCACGCTGTGTTTCGCCGTCAGCTGCAGCGAGTCGATCACGCGCAGGATCTCCTGAAAGTTGCGCCCCGTGCTCGCCGGGTAGGTGATCGTCAGCTTGACCTTCTTGTCGGGGCCGATGATGAAGACCGAGCGCACGGTGAGCGTGTCGTTGGCGTTCGGATGGATCATGCCGTACAGATTGGAAACCGTCCGGTCGGGGTCGGCCAGCAGCGGATAGTTGAGCGCGTGACCCTGCGTCTCGGCGATGTCGCCGATCCAGCCCTGGTGGCTTTCGAGTGAATCGACGCTCAGACCGAGCACCTTCACGCCGCGCTTGTCGAACTCGCCCTTGAGGCGGGCGACCTCGCCGAGCTCCGTGGTACAGACCGGGGTGAAATCCTTCGGATGTGAGAACAGGACCGCCCAGCTCCCCTCGATGTGCTTGTGGAACTCGATGCGGCCATCCGTGGAGTCGGCGGTGAAGTCGGGCGCCGTGTCCCCCAGTTGCAGTGCCATGAGAAAGGTCTCCGTGAGAAAGGTTCATGTCCAGGCCGTCCGGACAACGGCGGACGAGTCCACGATAACCAATCTACACAGCACATGTCAAGTAAATAGACTAAAAGACGACCTATTGTATGCAAAACGTGAACACAAGGGGCGGGGCAGAGAACGCAATCCACACGAATCGGGTCGGATTCCACGCTTTCCGGCCACGGGCGGGTCCGGAGTGGAGCCGGAAATGAATGGCCGTCAGGCCGCGGCCCGGCGGGTTCCGGCGCGCGCGGCCGCGACCAGTGCGCCGAGGGTGAGGGCGCTGCGCACGGGGTGCAGGCGCATGGCGGTGTACAGGCTGGTTCGGGAGACGTGCCCGGGATAGCCGCCGCGAACCTCGCCTTCGCTCCTCGGGGCGGAATAGAGGCCGTCGTCGGGAACCGGCGGTTCGCCCTTGCGGACCTGCTGGCGGAACATGCTGCGCTTCATGATCCGATCGGTCGTGCGTGGGAACAGCTTGTCCATCCAGACGAGCGCGGTCGCGAAGCCGCCGACCTTGACGTCGCGAACCGGATGCCCGGCACAGCGGAGAATGGCGCGCGCCACGACTTCGGGCGCGTAGTAGGGGGGAGGGATGATCGCCTTGGATTCCAGAAAGTTCCGCGCATGGTGCGGATAGGGGGTATCGATCGTTCCAGGGGCGACAAGCGTGATCGCGACGGGCAGGCGCTCCTTCTCGATCTCCATGCGCAGAGCCTCGCTGAAGGCCTTGACGGCATGCTTGCTTGCGACGTAGGTTCCCTGGAGCGGAACCGCCCGGTACGAGAGCACACTGCCGATGTTGATAATCGTTCCGCCGCGCGTGCCCAGATACTCGAGGGCGATCAGCGAACCATGCACGACGCCCCAGAAGTTCACGTCGAACAGTCGGCGCTCGTCTTCGAGCGGAACGTCTTCGAGCCGCCCGAAAATCGTGACGCCCGCGTTATTGACCCACGTGTCGAATCCGCCGAACTCCTCGAGGGCCGTGCGTGCGATCTCCTCCACGTCCTCGCGTCGCGCGACGTCGGCTTTGACCCAGGTGGCCTCGCCCCCCATGGCGTGGATGCGCCCGCAGATTTCCTGCAGTTCCTTTTCATTGCGCGAGGCCAGCACAAGACGCGCGCCGCGTGCGGCAGCCAGACATGCGGTGGCCAGGCCGATGCCGCTCGTGGCGCCGGTGATGACGATGACCTGGTCGCGCACGCGCTTTTTCCGGTTACGCAGACCCATGAACCCTCTCCTGTCGGTTCCGTTTTCGCTGTCTGAGCGCGGCGGCGCCCACGCCGGCGCCGGCCGTGGCGGCGAGCAACCCGCCCGCGGCATACGGATGCATGAGCACACTGTTATAGACGCTGTGGCGGAGCACGAAGCGTCCTTTCGCGGATTCCGTACGCGCATGGCGGTTCATGCGCGTGTGCAGCGCGTCGCTTTCGCGCGGCGGCCCCTTGGCCTTCTGCATGTTCCACATGAACTGCTCCAGCAGTTTGTCCGACAGCGCGGGCAGGAATTTCTCCCCCAGCTCGGCGGCGAGGCCCACGACGCCGATCGTGAACGAGCGGCGCGGATGTTCGGCGCAGAAGAGGATGCCGCGCGCCGCCACCTCCGGCGCGTAGAGCGGCGGCGGCAGCTGCGCGCGATCGGCCATGATGTTCTTCGAGTGGGCGGGAATCGGCGTCGCGATCGCCGCCGGGCGGATGACCGTGACGACGACGGGCGCGCCGTCTTTCTCGAGCTCCATGCGCAGGGCGTCGGAGTAGCCTTGGACGGCGTGCTTCGTCGCCCCGTAGATTCCCTGCAGCGGAACGGATCGCGAGGAGAGCACGCTGCCGATATTGATCAGGGCGCCGCCGCGCAAACGCAGATGCGGAAGCGCTGCCCGGCAGCCGTTGACCACCCCCCAGTAATTCACATCGAAGATACGGCGCATGTCGACGGGCTCGTTCTCGGCCAGCTTACCGAACAGGTGGATCCCCGCGTTGTTGATCCACGTATCGAAACCCCCGTACCGGCGGATCGCGAACTGCGCCAGTGCGCGCATGGCGTCTGCATCGGCGACGTCGGCCCGGAAAGCGGCCGCCTCTCCGCCGGTAGCTCGGACCATCCCCAGCGCTTCGTCGAGCTCGGTGTGGTTGTTCGAATTCAGCACGACGCGCGCGCCTCGCTTCGCGGCCAGGCAGGCAGTGGCGAGCCCGATGCCGCTCGAAGCGCCGGTGATGACGAGCGTCTGGTCGCGAAGGGGCTTGAGATGGACGGAAACGCGCATGGGAATTTGCGATTTACGATTTACGATTGACCATTGACGATTTGCGACGACGATTTGCGACGATTTGCGACGATTTGCCGGACGATTACGGAGATCCTGCGGGCTCGGGCGTAGGAACAGAAGGGCGACGAATGGCTGAGCAGGCGCGAAGGGAGTGACGAGTCAGGACAATTTACGATCTACAATTTACGATTGACGATTTGACGGCAAGGACGCCAGACCGACGGCTGGAGACAGATGACTGCCCGCTCCGTTGGACAATTTACGATCTACAATTTACGATTGACGATTTGACGGCAAGGACGCCAGACTGACGACTGGAGACAGATGACTGCCCGCTCCGTTCGTCCCGAGCTGACAGGCCGAAGCGGTAGCGAAGGCGGACAGCGAGGGGCCGGCATGAGTCCCGTGCGCCTGTCTCGCCGTCGCCGGAGCCTGTCCCGACCTAAGGGAGGGGCGCTACTGCCGGCCGTCGGCTCGACACGAACGGATACGGACCTCGGCAGACTGACGACTGAAGACTGCCGACTGACGCCCGACACAGCGAGCCCTTGATCTTGCCATCCGCCAATGGTACATTCAGGATAGTGACATGGAGGGATAGCAGGCCCGGCGCCCGCTTCCCCTGCGGTCCGACAACCTGACGGAGTTTGCATATGGCTGCCGCCGCGACGCCCCTGATCCGGAACGTCCGTTTCCCCATCGGCGAGAAGACCCCGCGCTACTGGCATGGCGGCCGTCGATCCGTAAGCATCTTCTTCAGCGGCCTGTCCATCCTGTTTCCCGAAGGGGAGCGCTTCTTCATTCAGAGCGTAAAGAAAAACGCCCATCTCGTGAAGGATCCCGCGCTGCTCGCGCAGGTGAAGGCCTTCATGGGACAGGAGGGGATTCACGGCCGCGAGCACGACAAGTACAACGAGATGCTCACGGAACAGGGCTACAGCGTGCCGCGCCTTGAGCGCGAAACGACCTTCCTGCTCAAGGTCGCCAAGCGGACCCTGTACCCCCGCGCCCAGCTCGCGGTGACCGCGGCGCTCGAACACTTCACCGCCATCCTTGCGAATTATCTGCTGCGGGATCCGAGCCTGCTCGAAGGGGCCGATCCCGACATGGCCGCCCTCTGGCGCTGGCATGCCGCCGAAGAGAGCGAGCACAAGGCGGTCGCCTGGGACGTATACGAAACCGCGGGCGGACACTGGTTCGAGCGCACGTGGGTCATGCTCGTCGTGACCGGATTTTTTCTCGCGAAGATCGCCGAGCACCAGGTGGTCATGATGCGCGACGACGGCATAGCCGGCGATCTGGAGGAATGGCGCAAGCTGCTCCGATTCATGTATGTGGAACCGGGGAAGCTTCACCTCGTCGCCCTCGAGTGGCTTCAATACTTCCGCCCCGGCTTCCACCCGAACGATCTGGATGCGAACGCCCTGCTCGCGAAGTGGAAAGAAGACTTCGCGACGCTTCCCGAATACCGGCGCGCGAGCTGAAGCTCTGCAAGCCAATCCGCTTCCTGATTCCCCACGGGAGAGTTCGTGGCCGAATACCGAATCGACGACCTGGCGCGCGCAGGCGGAACGACCGTGCGCAACGTCCGCTCCTACCAGGACAAGGGGCTGTTGCCGCCCCCGCGGCGTGAAGGGCGCACGGGAATCTACAGCGAAATTCACCTGGCCCGGCTTCGCCTGATCGGCAAGCTTCTTGAACGTGGCTACACGCTCGGGAACATCTCGGAACTGCTCGCCGCCTGGGAGAAAGGGCAGGACATCGCCCAGCTCATCGGGCTTGAAAGCGCAATCACGTCCCCCTTTTCCACGGAAGTGCCGACCTACATCACCCTGGACCAGTTGAACCGGTTCTTCGGTACGGCGGCGGACACGTCTGCGCTTCAGATGGCCGTCCAGCTGGGCATTCTGGAGATTGAGAAGGATCGTCTCAAGGTGCTGAGCCCGCGCCTCCTGCAGGCCGGAGCCGAGCTGGCCCGCGCCGGGCTGCCCCTGCACATGCTGCTGCTGCAGGTGGGCGAGCTGCGGGCCGACGTGAACCGCATCGCCGTACGCTTCGTGAACCTCGTGCTCGACCAGGTTTTCAATCAGTATGGCGAAGATCGGCTGCCGCCGCGCGCCGAAGTGCCCCGTCTGGCCGAGCTCGTGCGGCGCCTGCGGCCGATGGCGCAGACGGTGGTGGAGGTGGAGCTGGCGCGCGCCCTGGAAAACGTCGTCGGCTCGGTGCTCAGCGATCGCCTCGCGCGCGTCGCCGGCTCCATGGGGCGCGACGCGAAGCGCGAGGCGAAGCGCGCTGAAAGTGCGCGTAAGGGGAAGCGGCGGCGCGCTTCCAATTCCTGATTCCTGATTCTTGATTCTTAACCAGGCAAGAACAAAGAATCGAAGAACGGAAGGGTTCCTGTACTTGCCGGCTCAGGAATCAGGAATCAGGTATTAAGAATGGCGAAGTCGCGGACGGCAGTCGCGACTTCGTCCGGATGCGACAGCAGGGCCCAGTGCCCGGCGTCGAGCTCGCGCCGCGTGAGGTTGGGGACCCACGTTTCGATCCCCTCCATGGATTCGGGCTTCACGTAGTTGTCGCGAAGCAGCAACAGAAGCTGCACGGGAACCTCGGTGCGCCGCTCGCGCGGGCTCGTCAGCCGCTCGAACATGTTGGCGCGGTAAAGATTCATGCCGTAGCGCCCGTCTGCGGCAAGCGACTCCTGCGGGCCATGGTGCTTTCGCGGAATTCCCTCTCGATTCACAAGCATCCACGGCCAGGCGCGCGAGAGCACGTGCTCCCACGCCGCCGGCGCGCCGGGAATATGCATCGCGGGAATGTACAGGGAACGCAATCCCTGCGAAATCCGCCGGAGCATCGACATCCGCCCGCGGATCAGGGCGCCCATGTGATCGAGGCAGGGGCCCGAGATCGACGTGAAGGAGAGAATGCGTCCGCTGAACTCCGGATCGGTCACCGCTTCCCAGCTCTGAATGCTCCCCCAGTCATGCGCGGCCAGGTGAAACTGGCGCGGATTGCCGGCCGCCTCGACCACGCAGCGCAGGTCGGCCGCAAGCCGGTCGAGCCGGTAGGCCGCCGTTTCTGCGGGCCGATCGGAAGCGCCCGCGCCGCGCACGTCATAGGCGACGACGTGAAAGCGGTCTGCCAACGCGGGCGCTACCCGGTTCCACACGGCGTGATTATCGGGATAGCCATGCACGAGCACGAGCAGCGGATTTCCGGCCTGCCCCCACTCGCGCAACGCCAGCTTCACGCCGGCCCCCTGAATCCGTCGCGTCGTCATCGTTCACTCCTTTCGCCGCTGGCAGGCCATGCACAGCGGCACCTCGGGGGCCACGCGCAGACGCTCTGTGGGGATCTCTTCGCCGCAGAGAACACATTCGCCGAACGAACCCTCCTCGATCCGTCGCAGCGCCGCCTCGACGAGCGCGAGACGCTGCAGGCGCCGGCGCTCCTGGGCGGCGGCCATCTGCTGCTGCTGCAGGGCGTCCATGCGTGAAAGCCGGCCGATGGGCTCCTCGAGATCCACCGGCCGGGCGTCGGCGGCCCGGGCCTCGGTCGGCGCGTTCAGTTCCTCACGCAGCGCGAGCAGGCGCGCGCGGTGTTCTTCCTGAGTTCCGCTCATCCAGTCAGCATGCCCGGGCCCTGCCCGCCGCGCAATGTGAAGGGGTGTATGGTTGAATCGCCGAGGACGGCGGAGTACCATGCGGATGGATTTTCCGTTCCCTTCGCCCTTGCAGGTATCGATGCGCAAGACAGACCTCCCGAATTCCGAATCGTCGACCGGACAGGCGGTTGGCGCCGAGCGTCCCGAACTCACCGAGCTTCGTGCGCGCAAGAAGCTGCTCGCCGACGAAGCGCGCCCCGAGGCAGTGGCGAAGCGCCGGAAGTCGAACCAGCGCACGGCCCGCGAAAACGTGGCCGATCTGTGCGACCCCGATTCCTTTCTGGAATTCGGCGGGCTCGCGGTCGCCGCGCAGCGCGCCAGGCACACCGAAGAGAACCTGCAACGCATCAGCCCCGCCGACGGCCTGATTACGGGCGTGGGCACCGTCAACGCGGCCGGCTTCGGGCCGGAGCGCGCGCGCTGCATGGTGCTCGCCTACGACTTCACGGTTTTCGCCGGTACGCAAGGCGGGTGGAATCACAAGAAGACCGATCGCATGTTCGCGCTCGCCGAAGAACAGCGCCTGCCAGTGGTGCTCTTCGCCGAAGGGGGCGGCGGGCGGCCCAGCGACACCGACTGGCAGATCGTCGCCGGCCTCGACCTTCCGACCTTCACCCGCTTTGCGCGGCTGAGCGGCCTGGTTCCCCGCGTCGGCATCGTCTCGGGGAAATGCTTTGCGGGCAACGCTTCGCTGCTCGGCTGCTGCGACGTCATCATCGCCGCCGAAGACGCGAACATCGGCATGGGCGGTCCCGCCATGATCGAAGGGGGCGGCCTCGGCGTGTACGCGCCCGAAGAGGTCGGACCCATCGATGTGCAGTTTCGCAACGGCGTCGTCGACATCCGCGTGGCGGACGAAGCCGAAGCCGTGCGCGCCGCGAAGAAGTACCTCGGGTTCTTCCAGGGTCCGCTTTCCACCTGGGAAGCGCCGGATGCGGCGGCGCTGCGCGACCTGATCCCCGAGAACCGCCGCCGCGCGTATCCGGTGCGCAAGGTCATCGAAGGGATCGCCGACGTGGACACCGTCCTCGAATTGCGCGCCGGCTTCGGGCGGAACCTGGTCACGGCCCTCGGGCGCATTGAAGGACGACCCGTTGGATTTCTTGCCAATGATTCGCGTCACATGGGCGGCGCCCTGGATGCCGACGCCTCGGACAAGGGCGCACGTTTTCTCCAGCTCTGCGACGCCTTCAACATTCCGATCGTATCGCTGTGCGATACCCCCGGGTTCATGGTCGGGCCGGAAGCGGAAAAGACGGCGCTCGTGCGCCACACGTCGCGGCTCTTCGTGACGGCCGCGAGTCTGCGCGTTCCCTACTTCACGGTCGTGCTCCGCAAAGCCTACGGCCTGGGGGCCATGGCCATGGCGGGGGGCAGCACGCACAACGGATTCTTCACGATCGCCTGGTCGACCGGCGAGTTCGGCGCCATGGGCCTCGAAGGGGCAGTGCGCATCGCCTTCAAGAAGCAGCTGGCCGAGATCGCCGACGAGGCCGAGCGGGATGCCATGTTCCGCCAGCTCGTCCAGCTCGCCTACGAGCGGGGGAAGGGGACCAACGCCGCCGCCTTTCTCGAAATCGACGACGTCATCGATCCCGCAGACACGCGCCGCTGGCTCATCCGGGGCCTGCAGTCGGCGAAGCCCGCCGAGCGGGAATCTCCCCGGCGCTTCGTGGATACGTGGTGAGCGGCTTACCGGCGTCCGGCATCTGAGCCCCGGCGGCTCTCTGCCAGCTCTGCGATCCAGTCTGCGAAGACCGGGTAGTGCGCCTCGTGCAGAAAGTGCCCCATCCCCTCGATGATCTCCAGGCGCGCGTGGGCTATCGCAGCGGCCGTCGCCTTGCCCCCGGCCAGGGGAACCAGGGGATCGAGGTCGCCGTGGATCACGAGGGTCGGCGCCCGGACGCGCACGAGCAGCGGCTCGAAGTTGCCGGTCGCCATGATGGCCACCCCCTGCCGTTCGGCCCCCCGCGGGTGGAAACCGCGATCGTAGGCGCGTCCGGAGCGATCGGCGACCGCCTCTTCCGGAAATGGAAAGCCGCGCCCGTGGATGGCGCGGTAGACCCCCACCGTCTGGCGGATGTAGGCCTCGCGCCCCGGGCGCCCGCGCCGACCGAGCAGGCCGACGCGGGCCATGACGTCGAGGCGCGGCAGCGGCAGACTGGGGTGGAGCGTCGACGACATGATTGAGGTCAGGCTCAACGTGCGCTCGCGGTACAGTGCCGCAAAGAGCTGGGCAATCATGCCCCCCATCGAGGCCCCCACGATGTGCGCGGCGGAAATCTGCAGGCGCTCGAGAAGGCCGGCCGTGTCTTCGACCATGTCAATCAGGGTGTACGGCGCGCGCACCCGGCGTCGGGCGAGCGCTTTTACGTACGCGCGCGGGAGCGGATCGTAGTCGCGGACGTGGAGCCGCGTCGAAAGCCCGATGTCACGGTTGTCGAACCGGATAACCCGGAAGCCGCGATCGACCAGGGCGGCCACGAACTCGTCGGGCCAGTAGACCAGCTGCGCCGCGAGCCCCATGACCAGCAGCGCAACCGGGGCTCGGCGCGGACCGTGATCTTCATAGTAAAGTCGAAGGCCATTCGTGTCTGCGAATCCGGTGCGCATGCCGTCGGACCGCATACCGCGCGTGGCCGCCGAGACAGCGCTCTTTCGCCCCATACTGCCATCGTAGCAGGGGCCACCGCGTCTCCGGCGTTTCACCCGCCGGGGTGCGGGAGAGGATTGACGGCGAGGGGAGGCACGCCTCGCCCGGGAGGGAAGAGGGGCCGCTTGCATTCCGCCCGGTCACCGACTAGAATTATTGTTGATTGACAAATCAATCAACCGGGTGTAAGCATGGCATTTTCGAAGATTCTCATTGCGAACCGGGGTGAAATCGCCCTGCGCGTGATCCGCTCGGCGCGGCGTCTCGGCTACCGCACGGTGGCTGTCTACTCCGAAGCCGACGCAAAGGCCCTGCACGTGCAGGCGGCTGATGAAGCGGTCTGCATCGGGCCGGCCCCCGTCGGCGAATCCTATCTCAAGGTCGACGCCATTCTCGCCGCCGCGAAAGCGACCGGGGCCGATGCCGTTCACCCGGGCTACGGTTTCCTGTCCGAGAACGAAGGGTTCGCCGCCGCCTGTGCCGCCGCGGGAATTACCTTCATCGGACCGGACGCCGCCGCCATTGAATTGATGGGCAACAAGCGGGCTGCCAAGCTCGCCGTCATGAAGTATGACGTGCCCGTCGTGCCGGGCTACCAGGGGGCCGATCAGAGCGACGAGGTGCTGCTCACCGAAGCCAGGAAGATCGGCGTGCCGATCATGGTCAAGGCGGCTGCCGGCGGCGGCGGTCGCGGCATGCGCCTCGTGCAGGACGAAGCCGATCTTTCCGCGGCCATCCAGTCGGCGCGCTCCGAGGCGACCAACGCCTTCGGCAGCGGCGAGCTGATTCTCGAAAAGGCGGTCATGAACGGCCGCCACGTCGAGATCCAGATTTTCGGCGACCGTCACGGCAACGTCATCCACCTAGGCGAACGCGACTGCTCGGTGCAGCGCCGCCACCAGAAGATTGTCGAAGAGAGCCCATCGCCGGCCGTCGATGAGGCGCTGCGCGCGAAGATGGGCGCGGCTGCCGTGAACGCCGGCAGAAGCTGCAATTACGTCGGCGCCGGCACGGTGGAGTTCATTCTGGGTGACAACGGCGAGTTCTATTTCCTCGAAATGAATACGCGTCTCCAGGTCGAACACCCGGTCACCGAGATGGTCACCGGGCTCGATCTCGTCGAGTGGCAGTTGCGCGTCGCGCGCGGCGAACCGCTTCCGCTCACGCAGGAGCAGGTCCGTTTCAGCGGGCACGCCATCGAAGTGCGCCTCTATGCGGAAGATCCGGCCCAGAACTTTCTCCCGCAGACCGGCCGCGTCCTGCGCTGGAGCCTTCCCTCCGACGCCGATACGCGTAACGATCACTGTGTCTACGAAGGGCTCGACATCAGCCCGCACTACGATCCGATGCTCGCCAAGGTGATCGTCCACGGCACGACGCGCGAAGACGCCCGGCGCAAGCTGGTTGCCGCGCTCGAGCGCACGACGCTTCTCGGCCTGAACACGAACAACCGCTATCTGATCGACGTGCTCGACCACCCGGTGTTCGCGGCGGGCAAGGCCACGACCGCTTTCATCGGCGAGCACATGGGCGACGTCAAGCCGACCGAGCCGTCTGCGCTTGCGTGGGGCCTGGCCGCCCTGGTGCGCTATCTGGCCGCGGGCCGCCAGGTGGCCGTCGCG
Source organism: bacterium (assembly GCA_041690355.1). Taxonomy (GTDB): domain Bacteria; phylum J088; class JAWLBW01; order JAWLBW01; family JAWLBW01; genus JAWLHK01. Next base: position 120,153 of record JAWLHK010000008.1, read on the forward strand.
CCCGGCTTCATCGGCTGGCGCACGGCCCGCCCGGTTCCCGCCTGGTTCCGCCTCGAGGCGGGCGAGAAGCGGCATTTCGTGGAAGTGAACGCCGAAGGACAGGGCCGGTTCGGTGCCCGCTACGCCATCGGCATCCGTGGGCTGAAGGGCCAGTTCCCCGAAGGTGATCCCGAGACCGTTTCTGTCGAAATCACGGCGGCGGGCGAGCGCGATCTCGCCTTTCTCGTCGACGGCGTCCGCCGCCAGGTCGCCTTCGCGGTCGACGGCAACGCGGTCTATCTCGACATCGATCACGGCAACCGCGTCATCCGCGACGTCACGTCTGAACCCACACAGAAGGCCGGGGCGGCCGGGTCGGGCATCATCAAGGCGCCGATGGACGGCAAGGTCGTCAAAGTCGCCGCCGCTGAAGGGCAGGCGGTGCGCAAGGGCGAACTGCTCGGCGTCATCGAGGCGATGAAGATGGAGCATGCCATCAAGGCCGACGTCGACGGCGTCGTCCAGGCGATCAAGATGCAGACGGGGCAGCAGGTGAAGGTCCGCCAGGTGCTGGTCGAGATCTCGCCGGCGGTCCCGGTCGAGCAGTAACTGGCCTGAGCAGCCTCTCGAGAGGAACGGAAATCATGGTTACCCTGCAAAGCGAACTCGACATTCTCGATTCCGAATTCAAGGCCAACGCCGATTCCATGCTGGAGTCGCTCCAGAAGGTGCGTGACGTCGAACAGAAGCAGATGCAGACCGAGCAGAAGCATCTCGACCAGGCACGCAAGAAGGGAAAGCTTCTCCCCCGCGAACGGCTTTCGCTGCTGCTCGATCCCGGAAGCCCCTTCGTCGAAATCGGGTCCATCGCCGGCTACGGCATGTACGACGACTCCGACGGAAGCTACTCGGGGGGCAGTCTGATCACCGGCATCGGCTACGTGAGCGGGCGCCGTGTCATCGTCGTGATCTGGAACTACGCCATCAAGGGCGGAACGATTACGCCGGTCAACGTGCGCAAGATGCTTCGCGTCCAGGAAATCGCTTTCCAGACGAAGCTGCCGATTGTCTCGTGCCACGAAAGCGGCGGGGGAAATCTCGACTCGGCGGCCGCGGCCTCCGATCCGTGGATCCCGGCGCTCTTCACCGACGGCGGGCGCATCTATGGCCAGCAGGCCGAACTCTCGGCTCGCGGCATACCGCAGATCACGATCGCCCACGGAAACGCGACGGCCGGCGGCGCCTACCAGGTCGCGCTTTCCGATTACATCATTCTCGTGCGCAACCAGACGCAGCTTTTTCTTGCCGGACCGCCGCTGCTCAAGGCCGGCACGGGCGAAGACGCCACGGCAGAGGAACTGGGTGGCGCCGAGATGCACGCGACCATGTCGGGCACCGGCGAATTTCTCGCCGAGGACGACGCCGACGCCATCCGCATCGCGCGTGAAGTCGTGGCGCGACTTCCCCGCGACCCGAAGATCGAGCGGGAACCGATCCGCGAGCCGCTCTTTGATCCGAATGAGCTGCTCGGCATCTACCCGGCGGATCGCCGCAAACCCGTGCGCGCGCAGGAGATCATTGCACGCCTCGTCGACGGCTCTGAATTTCTCGAGTTCGAAACCGAGATCGATCCGGGCACCGTCTGCGGACAGGCGTGGCTCTACGGCCGCAAGGTCGGCATCCTTTCCAACAACGGGCCGATTACGCCCGCCGGCGCGAACAAAGCGGCCAAGTTCATCCAGCTCTGCGATCAGGCCCTGATTCCGCTTATCTTCCTGCAGAACACGACGGGTTTCCTCGTCGGAACCGACGTGGAACGGCGCGGGCAGGTCAAGCACAGCGCAAAGCTCATCCAGGCGGTCGCCAACACGCGCATGCCCAAGCTCACGATCCTCGTGGGGAACGCCTACGGGGCGGGGAACTATGCGATGGCGAGCCGCGCGCTGAAGCCGCAGTTCGTGTTCGCATGGCCCACCGCGCGCCAGGCCCTCATGGGGGGCGCGCAGGCGGCCAAGGTCATGCGCATCGTGAACGAGGGCAAGTGGGCCAAGAAGCGCATCGAGCCGACGCCGGAGATGATCCAGAACCTCGAGCAGATGGGGCAGATGATTGAGTTCGGCCTCGAGATGATTTCCGAAGCCATGTCATGCAGCGCGCGCCTCATGGACGACGGCATCATCGACCCCCGCGACACGCGGCGCCTCCTCGGCTTCCTGCTCGACACGGCCATGGAGGCGCGGGAACGCACGCCGGTGACGACCAGCCACGGGGTGCAGCGGCTCTGAGCAGGGAGTCTCGAGTCAAGAGTCCGGAGTCAAGTGATCGGAGTCGAGCGTCCACGTGGCGGGCAGGGGGAAAAGCGCATTCCTGGCTGGCTTGGCTCGCGGGTGATCTAGACTGCTTCCATGACGCGAACGGCGCGCAGGTTTCTGGCGGAGCTGCCTTCCTACGGACTCGCCCGGCCGGAGGCGCCGCTGGCCCCGGTGACGGACAGCGATCTCGTGGATCTGCCGCCGCCTGCACAGCGATATCTACGCTTCATGGACGTCGTGGGGCGTCCGCGGGACTGGTCGTTCCGGCTTTCGATGCGCGGCCGTTTCCGACTGAAACCCACGCAGCGGTGGACCGACGCCGAGATGCACCAGTACAATTCGCGTCTCGACGTGGCGCGCATCTTCCACATCCGCATCCGGGTCGGCCTTCTGCCCGTCGTCGGCCGCGACACGTACGCGCACGGTAAAGGGCGCATGCTGGTGCGGCTTCTCGATCGGGTGACCGTGCAGGACGCGCAGGGGCCGCAGTTCGACCTCGGCGAGCTCGTCACCTTTCTCAACGATGCCGTTCTGATCGCTCCCTCGTTTCTGCTCTGGCCCGACGTGACCTGGACGCCGGTGAACGAGCGATCCTTCGATCTCGAGCTCGGCGTGCCGGAGCGTACCGTGCAGGCGCGCGTGCTCGTGGACGCGGGCGGGGCACCCGAGAATTTCATCGCGACGGATCGCTTCGGGGTCGACCCGCAGGATCCGAAGGCCGGCCCGGTGCAGGCCCAATGGTCGACCCCGGTCGAAGGCTGGACGCGTCTGGGCGACCGTCCGTTTCCGCTGCGCGGCCATGCGACCTGGCACTTCCCGGGCGGCGACTTCACCTACGCGGCGATCTCTGCCGAAGGCGCCGACCTGGCGTTCAACGTGCCGCCCGGGTAGAAGGGGACTTCTGTGTATAGGATGACCCCTGGGGGCAGCGGATATGTCCCACCCACTTCCCCCGTCCCCTTCTCCCTCCATACGCAGTCCGCCGGGCGAACCGGTTGGAGGGAGAAGGGGCGATTTCGACAGAAATAATCAGTCCCCTCCGCCACCGTGCCGCGCGTGGCCCGCGTCTCTCCAATTCAGATATGGTGCACGTACTCGGGAGCGATCCGTCACGAAACAAGCATCCGGAAAAATAGCGGCAGTCCCCTGCATGGACAAACGCTGTCCACCCATGGTGCTATTCTGTTTTCACATGGCGTTGACGATTTTGACGCGCTGCATATTGCGCGGCGTTCAACAAAGCGCTATGGTGAGTGACATCGTGTCCGTCTTCGCCCGCTGAGCGGCCGCTTGGCAGGTGGGGACGGAAAATCGCACCCGCACTCATCACCGTCCGTATCCCGAGACAGGGAGCGGAACTCCGGTGGGTGGTCTGGTTGGCGTGCTCAGGTAAACCCTGGGGCAGCGTACCGGACCGCCGTGATCCCCTCCGACACGAACGATCCGTGCGCCGCCTCCCGAACTCGCGGAGCACGAACATGTACCCGAAGTGTCCCTACCCGACCCGGCGGAAACGATTGCGCCCTGCTGCGCATTCGATCGCCGCTCTCCTTCGGACCATGACCTGGCCGGGCGATGAACCGCGCCCGCCCGAAACGTACGGAACCCCCGCGCCACCCTAGTCTGCAGGGGGAATCGCACGGCGATTCCTGAACGAGCCCGCCCTGCGGGTTCCCCGTAGTCACCCCACGCCACGACGGCGCACCCGCGCACGGCACTACCCGTGCGCCCGGGAACCGGAGGCGTGCGCCCGAAGTCCGCATGACCGCTTTCTGCTGGAGAGTCCTCATGAGTGCACCCGCTTCACACGAAAGCCCCGCGCCTGCCGATCGAAGTGCGGCGCTGCACGCGCTGTACCGTGAGAATGCCTTTCGCGTGCTCGGTCTTCCGGCCGACGCCGGCGCCGTCGACGCACGGCGGGCCGGTCGCAGACTGCTGTTGCGCGCGGCGCTCCACCCAGTTTCTTCGGACACGGATCACGAGCTGGGCCTCCCCGAACAGCCGATTACCCGCGACGAAATCGCCCGCGCCATGGATCGCATCGAACGGCAGCTCGATCGGATGGTCGATCGCCTTCTCTGGTTTTCGCCGATCGATGCCGCCTCCCGGCGCACGGCCGACGACTGGATCCGGCGGGGCGCCCGCAATCCTTCTCCGCCGCCGCTGGTGCATCTGCACCTGGCCCGGGTCTTCCTTGCCCGCGTGCTGGCCAGCGGTGAGCTGCTCGCCGCTCCGCTTGAAGACTGGCAGATCGCGCTCGAGCTGTGGCGACGGGCCCTGGAGGACGAGCGACTCGAGCCGCTCCTGCGTCAATGGGAAGAGAAGGGGGGATTTGAGCGGCGCAGCGAGTACGACCTCGCCGCCGTGCGCGCAGAAACCTTCCGCAGAATTTCGTTCTCCCTCGTGAGTGTCATCGCCGACGAGATTGAGTGCGCGCCCGAAACTGCGCTCATCGAACGCTGGGCTTGCGTGGCGCCCGTGATTCCCCTCGAGCGGCGCGCGGCGACCGAGCGTGCCCTGCTGCGCAGCCTGGTCTTCGAACTCGAGACCACGCTTACGGAAATCGAAGGCCGCCTGCCGAAATCGTCCGAACTCGCGCACTCGGTCCTGATCAGCCTGGAGGAAGAATTCCGCACCCGGATTGAGCCGCGCCTTTCCCGGCTCATCGCGATTGGCGGAGCGCACGTGCCCTTCGGCAGGGATGTCCGCGATCGCTGCGCGAACATTCTCGCGCGCTTCGCCGAGTGGCGGCTCATCCAGCGGCACCTCGACCACGCCGAGAAACAGATTGCGGCCGCGCGGGCTCTCGCCGCGAGTATCCGGAGCGCAGAAGCCGTGCGCGCGCTGGCCGAACGCCTCGACGAGTACCGGAAAGACGCGCAGCGGCAGGAGGCCGAGGCGCAGAGGCGCGCGAAGTTGTGGGCAGCCGAACGGGCCGCTGAACAACGGAGGAGAGAAGCGGAAGGGAAAGCGGAGGCGGAAGAGTTACGCCGCCGATCGGCCGGCTCCTCGAACAAAGGGACGCGTGACGCCACGATCGGGCCTGAAGCAAACTCCCGATCCACTACTGCCCGCCCGACAACCGTGGCATCCACGGTGACACCGCGGTCGTCCTCGAACGGATCGACGACCACCGATCTCCCCAACGTGCAGGCGATCGTGAACGCCGAACTTGCCGCGCGCGATCGGGAGCGCGCCGAGCAGGCGCAGCGGGAGAGGGAGCAGCAGAGCAAGAGCCCTGCGCAGAGACGAGAGGAAGAGGAGATCCGCCGCGAATGGGATCAACAGCGGAAGGCCCGCCGGCAAAAGCGCAAGGCGAACAAGGCGGCCACGGCAGCCGCGCGGGAAGAACGCAAGCGTGCGGCCGCGAACCGCGCGGCCTCTCCTCCGACGCACGCCGTCGAGCCGGACGAATGCGTGCCGGCCGCGCCGGGCTCGAGTCCGAACGAGACGGACCCGGACGAAGTGCTTTTCCCGGCGGAGGATCTCGGCGTGTTGCTGATTGTCCTCATGACAATTTTCCTGTTTGTTCTTGGAGGTCTCCGATGACTGTGCAAGCCCAGACTCTCGCCACGTTCGCCGTCGAAGCCTTCCGTCTGCAGCGCACGCTGCCGCGGCTCGAGGGCCATGCCGCGGCCGCGTCCATCCGGTATGCCGTCCGCAGGATGATCGAATCGCTCGCCCTTGCGGGGGTCGAGCTGCACGATCTCACCGGCCAACCCTGGGACGCGGGGCTCGCCGTCGACGTGCTCGACCTTGAAACCGATACATCCCTCGCGCCCGGAGCGACGAGCATCCGGTCCATGACTCGCCCCCTGGTCCTCGCGAGCGGAAACGTCATCGTGCGCGGCGAGGTCCTCGTCGCGCGCGGCCCCGAACCTGCCCGGCCGGCCCCTTGCGCCGTATTCAAGCGGCGGCCCCGGCGCACCAACCGGCGCGCGCGCAAGCCGAAGCGCGTGCGTTCTCTCGTCCACCACGGCGTCCCGAAGCAGAAGAACCTTCTCTAGAACCGATCCGTAACCGAAGAAGAGGAAACCATGAAAACCGTCGATATTGGAATTGACCTCGGAACCACGAACTCGGCCATCGCGCGCGCCGCGGGCGAAGACGTCACCGTCTTCAAGAATCGCGACCGCATGGATGTGACCCCCTCGGTGGTGCGCATCGACCAGAGCGGACGCATCATCGTGGGCCGCCGCGCCTACGACAGCCGCATCGTCTGCCCGGGCGACGTGGCCCTGGAGTTCAAGCGCACGATGGGGCAGTCCGATCGCATCCCCTTCGAGAGCACGGGGCGCGAGTTGACCGCCGAGGAGCTTTCCGCAGAAGTCCTCAAATCGCTGCTCGAGGATGCGGCGCGCGGGGGCGGCGAACCGGCGACCGCCGCCGTCGTGACCGTGCCGGCCGCGTTCGGCCAGCTGCAGTGCGAGGCGACGGCGCGCGCCGCGAAGCGCGCCGGCCTGAAGCAGACCGTGCTGCTGCAGGAGCCGATTGCCGCGGCCATCGCTTACGGCATCCGGCCCGAAGGACAGGACTGCCGCTTTCTCATCTACGATCTCGGCGGCGGAACCTTCGACCTGGCGCTCATGTCGACGCACGGGGGACAGATCTCGGTCATCGAGCACCGCGGCGACAGCATGCTCGGCGGCAAGGATGTCGATCAGCTGATCGTCGATCGCATCCTGCTGCCGGCCATTGCCGCGAAGTTCAATCTCCCGCCCGGCGAGCCGTCGCGGCAGCTGCGTCAGGCGCTGTACCGCGCCGCCGAGGAGGCGAAGATCGAGCTCTCGCAGGCCGAGACCTTTCTCGCCGTCGTCCTCGACGCGGGTAACGATGCCGATGGCGACGCTATCGAGCTCGAGCTGGAGATCTCCCGCGCGGCGCTGGAGACGCTCGTGACCCCGCTCCTGCAGCGCACCGTCGATCTCTGTCGCACGGCGCTGACTGACGCGGGGGTCGAGCCGAAGGAGCTCTCTTGCATGCTGCTCGTCGGCGGGCCGACGCAGATGCCCGTCGTGCGGCGGCTGCTCGCAGGGGCGTTTCCGGGCGTGACCATCGATACGTCGCTCGATCCGATGACGGTCGTCGCACGGGGTGCCGCGCTCTATGCCTCGACCCTGGTGCGAGAAGGGGACGAAGCCGAAACGCCGGCTGCGCCGGATGCCGTCGCGCTTCAGATCGCCTGCGAACCGGTGTGGAATGAACCGACGTGTCCCCTGTACGGACGGGTGGATCAGATGCCCGACGGCGCGACCGCGCTCGAGGTGCGTGTCGAAGCCGCCGGCGGCCAGTGGAGCAGCGGATGGGTTCCCGTCGCGGACGGGACCTTTGAGCTTGAACTCCACCTCGTCGGTCAGGGGGTGACGCGTTTCGAAATCTCACTGCGCAACGAGGAGGGGCGCAGCTATCCGGCATCGCCGGCTTCCGTTCAGGTGCGCAGAGGGCTCGCGGTGGCGAATCCGCCGCTGCCGCACAGCATCGGCGCCGAGGTGGTCGACGAACAGGGCGTGGCCAGCGTCGACATCCTCTTCCCCCGCTCCACGTCGCTGCCGGCAAGCGTGCGCAAGACCTACCACGCCCGCCACACGCTGCGCCCGAGCGAGCCCGACCGGTCTCTCGCCATCAAGATCTGGGAGGGCGAGTATCCCGATCCCGAAGCGAACCAGTGGGTAGGGGGACTCATGATCCACGCGTCCGAGATTGAACGGCCGATTCCCGAAGGGGCCGACATCGAGCTCGAGCTGCGCATCGACGCCTCACGCTGCATGACGGTCGAGGCCTATGTGCCGATTCTCGACCAGCACTTCACCGAGCGCGTCTACGTTCCCGAAGAGAACGAAGAGGCGGCGCTCGACGACGCCGAAGAGGTGCGCGATGTCGTCGACGAGCAGATCGATCGCTTGCGCACGGTCGAATATCAGGCGCGGCTCGTCGGCGACGACCTGACCCGGATGGAGCTGCGTCATCTGGAGCGCGGCCTCGAGGATATCCACATCGAATCGGCGAACGCGCCCCGCGATCCGGACAGTGCGCGCCGTCTCGTGCAGAAGGCCAAGGAGCTGCGAGGCAAGCTGTCGCTCGTCGAACAGCGGTTGCGTCGGGGCTCGGGACTCTCGCTGGCGATCCGGGAGTACGAGCGCGTACTCGGCGATACGCGCCGGGTGGTCGCGGAGTATGCGAAGGCCTCCGAGGCACAGGAGTTCGAGATTCTCGAGCGAGAAGGGAATGCGGCGCGCGAGCACGGCGACATGAACGGCATGAAAGACGCGATACGAGACCTCAAGCGCCTCTACGTCCGGATCGCCGCCCAGCACGATTGGTACTGGACAGAGTGGATGGAAAGCATCATCGCCCTGCCCGACACTCATCTGCTGCCGCCCGAGGCCCGGCAACAGCTCGAGCACGGCCGCCTGGCGCTGCAGCGCGGCAACATCGCCGACGTCAAGGCGGCGGTGCGCTACCTCTGGCGGTATGTCTCCGGCGGGGGCGGCGGGGCGATGGGCTCCGAAAGCGGCATCCGCCACTGAGTTTCGCCCGAAACACAAAGACCCTCTCGCTCGCCCGCGAGAGGGTCTTTTCATGCGGCGGGGGAACCGGTCAGCCTGCGACGGGCTCGGAGCGCACCCACGCGATGGCGCTGTCGACGCTCGTATGAAAGGCGAGCTCCGACATGCCGCTCTCGCTGGCGATGCGGCCGATCTGCATCTTCGTGAGCGAACTCTCGACGACGCTGGCGGCGCGTGCCATTCCCTCCTGAACGGCGGCCCCCATGAGCATGCCGTGGATAGCCTGCACCGGTTCGCGCTGCGGAGGAAAGCGGCGAATGTCGGCGATGACGAACCAGGGGCCCGGCTTCATGTCCGGATACATGGCGAGCATGTCCTTCCGGTAGTTCTCGGCGAGGGCGTCATCCCACATCCCCCAGATGGTGAGGAGCAGGACGTCCCCCTTCTTTTCAATCTGATAACCCTTTTTTTCATCACCGGACTTGCGCATGCAATACCTCTCTTATGGAACACAAATGTGGCATGGACTCCACATTAAAGTAGCAGAGAGGGGCGGTTTCCGCCTTGCGCGCTGCGTCGGCGGGGGGCTCAGGCGTTCCCGGATTCCCTTGCGGCCGAAAGGGCGGGTGCCTCCGCGGGCCGGTCGAGTAACCAGCCGGTGAGGCCGATGAGCGCCAGGATCGTGGCGGCCAGCGGAAGTTTTTCGGCCAGCGTTCCACCCGCGACGCTCAGGTAGACGCCGAAGCCCGCCACGGCGAGCAGGAAGGTCACGAGCGCCCCGCGGCGGAAGGGTGGCGGCGCGGCCGCGGCGAACCTGGGGGCGTATCCTTCCTGCTTCTCCCATGCCGGCAGATTTCGCGGCCGCCATCCCGTCGGGCGGAACCAGATTGTCAGCTTGTCGCTCCACCGGTCGGCCGCGCGGACGTCCTTCCACAGCAGCGCGAAGACGTGGCCGACGGTGACGAATGGATTCCAGCTGTGCGGCGGCGTGGTCACGCCGTAGACGACGGGTTCCTCTTCCAGTTCCTCCTGAAACGTACCGAAGAGACGGTCCCAGACGATCAATGTGCCGCCGTAGTTGCGATCCATGTAGATCGGATTCTGGCCGTGATGTACGCGGTGATGCGACGCCGTGTTGAAAACGAACTCGATCCACCGCGGCAGTTTCGGAATGTGCCGGCTGTGCAGCCAGAACTGGTAGAGCAGGTTCAGCCCGAGCACGGCAGCGAAGACGTCATAGGGGATACCCAGCAGCGCGAGCGGAAGATAATAGAGCACCTCGTACGGCGCCGAAGTCCACTCCTGTCGCAGGGCGGTCGTCAGGTTGTATTCTTCGCTGCTGTGGTGCTGTACGTGCGAGGCCCAGAGCACGTTCACGGTGTGGCCGAAACGGTGGAACCAGTAGAAGCAGAAATCGGCGAGCACGTAGGCGACGATCCAGACGAGCGGATCGGCCGGATCCAGTTCCAGCAGGTGCCAGGCGTCGTAGAGGCCTGCGTAGAGAAACAGCTCGAGGCCGACGAACAGCGTCTTCACGACGACCGAGCCGACCCCCATGAGCAGGCTGTTCAGACTGTCGCTGAACACGAAACGCTCGTGTTTGCGCAGGGTCGCGCCGAGCTCGATCGCCATGAGCAGGGCGAAGTAGCCGGCGACCACCAGATAGACTGTCGTACTGAAGACCATGCGGACTCCTTGCGGAAGGCGAGGGGAATACCTACACTCTAAACTGAATAGATTCTCGTATTCAAATCGTATACCCCTCGCATGTTTGCACCCACGCCGGTCACCGCGCCGCTTCCGCGTTCGTCGCTGCTCAAGCTCCCGCGGCAGCCGCGTTCGGTCGCCATGATCCACCGCATTCTCGACGCGGCCATGGAGCTTCTCGAAACCGAGGGGAGCGCGGCCTTCACGGCCAACCGCGTGGCCGAGCGCGCCGGAATCAGCCCGGGATCGCTGTACCAGTATTTCGCGAACAAGGAGATGATCCTGGCCGGGATCATCGAGCGATCGGTCATCGAGACCGAACAGCTGATTCAGCAGACCTTCCTGCATTCCCGCGGTGTTGCCATCGAGACGCTGGTGGAGTCGCTGTTCGGCGCCATCGCGGCCAGCCTCGAGCCGTACCGCGAGGTGGTGCGCGAGATTTTCACCGGCGTGCCCCTGCTGGCCGACACCTCGGTTCCCGCCATGCTCGAGCGCACGTTTCTCGACGCGCTGCGGAACTATCTGGTGCTGAACCAGGACGACTACCGGCTTGAAGGCGGCCTCGCGGCCATGTGGGTTTCGGTCAACAGCGGCATCCTTCTGTTCCTCAAGTGGATGGTCGACCGTCCGGCGACCTTCACGGACGAGGAATTCTTCGCGGCACTGGCGCGTCAGGTCTCGAATCCGATCCGGCGGCGAACCGAGCGGGACAAGCGCCAGGCGTCAGGGATCAAGCGCCAAGCGCTGAGCGCCAAGCGCCGAGGAAACAAGGGCTGAGCAGACAAACTCGTCACTCGTCACTTGGAGAAGCGCCGAGCGCTGAGCGCCAAGCGCCGAGGAAACAAGGGCTGATCCGGCCCGGCCCCCGTGCCTGCTCCTCCGTTCGTGTCGAGCCGACGGCCGGCAGCAGCGCCCCTCCCTTAGGTCGGGACAGGCTCCGGCGACGGCGAGACAGGCGCCATGGGCCACCAGGTGCGCCCCCTCGCTGTCGCGCTCCACTCCGTTTCGCGCCGTCAGCTCGGGACGAACGGGTGGGGCCCTTGCTGACAATCGTAAATCGTAAATCGTAAATTGTAAATTGTGCTGGTAGACTGTGGGCCATGTCTCCCTGTCGCCTTACTCCCTGGGCGGCAGCCGTGCTGCTCCTGGCCGCGTGCGCCGAAGACGCCCCTTCGCCGCCGCTCCCTCCGGCCGAGTGCAACGGCGCCGCCGTGCTTTGCGAACGTCCCTACAACGAAGTCGTCTACCTGACGGCGCACAACGCGATGTCGCATATGGACGCGTTCTGGCTGGCGCCCAACCAGAACCACGGCATTCCGCAGCAGCTGACCGACGGCGTGCGCGGAATTTCGCTCGATTTCCACGAAGACCCCGATGATCCGAACGAGCCGCTGCTCTGCCACGGCTACTGCGCGGCGGGCTCTGCCGTGCTCGTGGACGAGCTCGAAGGAATCCGCCTGTTCCTCGAGGAACATCGGAACGAAGTGGTCACGATTCTTTACGAAGGGGGCATCGCGGACGAAATCGTGGCCGCGGTCTTCGAGCGCGCCGGCCTGACCGAATACCTGCACGCGCAGCCGTTGGGGGAGCCGTGGCCGACGCTCGCGCAGATGATTGAGAGCGGCAGGCGCCTGGTGGTCTTCTCCCAGGATCGCGGCGGCGGAACCCCGTGGCTGCACCGCATGTGGGAGTACACCTGGGACACGCCGTACCACTACGAGGCGGTCGAGGAATTCGACTGCTCCGTCGGCCGCGGCGATCCGGAGAACACGATCTTCCAGATCAACCACTTCCTCACGGCGCCGCTCGCGGCCATCGAGTTCGCTGAGGTCGCGAACACGTACGAGGTGCTCACGGAGCGCGTCGCCCGCTGCGAAGCAGAAGTCGGGAAGCTACCGACGTTTCTCTGGGTCGACTTCTACGCCACCGGCGATGCGAAACGGGTGGTCGATGAATTGAATGGGGTGGAAGTGTTACTGGCCGATCAGTGAGGTGGTTTGAACCTCCCGCCCTGAGCTGACGGGCGCGACCAGCGCAAGCGCCGACAGCGTGCGGGCGTCGTTCCCGCCCTCGTTTCCGGCGGCACGTCCAAGCGTCGACTCAACGCGGGAAGCCCTCAGGGTTCTGCCTTGGGCAGGTAGTTGTCGGTCCCTTGCTTCGGTCCTTGTGGATTCCCCCACTCTCCCCCTCCCCCACTCCGAGGGAAGGCACGTGAAGTCACATCCCCACGGGCGCCCGCCGTATGATCTTCCCGACTGCTTCCGCGAGCTGCACGGTGGCCGTGCGGGCCGAATCCTGAATGCCGATCATGTGGATGAAGCCGTGCCCCATGCCGGCGATGCGCAGGTGCTCGACCTCGTTTCCCGCCGTGCGCAGGGCGTCGACGTAGCATTCCGCCTCGTCGCGCAGCGGATCGAAATCGGCCGTCAGCACGATGGCCGGCGGCAGACCCGAAAGATCGGCCGCCAGCAGCGGCGCGACACGCGGATCACGCTTGTCGGTTCCCGGCGGCAGGTAGTTGCCCATGAAATACTCGCGGTCTTCGGTCGTGAGGATGTACCCCTTGCCGAACTTGGCGAGCGACGGCCATTCGGTAATCGACTCCACGGTCGGATAAATGAGGATCTGCGATTGCGGCGCCTCGCCGGCCGCCGTGGCGAGCTGGGCGATCACGGCCGACAGATTTCCGCCGGCGCTGTCGCCGCCGACGGCGATGCGTCCCGGTTCTGCCCCGAGTTCCGCGGCGTTTGCGCGCGCCCAGCGGTAGGCGGCGAGGGAATCTTCGACGGCGGCCGGAAACGGGTGCTCGGGAGCCAGCCGGTACTCCACCGAAAGCACGCGGATGCGCGCCTGCTTCGCGATCAGGCGGCAGGGCGCATCATGCGTCTCCACGTCGCCGATGACGAAGCCGCCGCCGTGATAGTAGACCAGCAGGGGACCCTCTTCTGCGCCGGGCGGAACGTACAGGCGCGCCCGCTGGTTCCCCGCCGCCGCGGGATATTCCAGGTCGCGCACCTCGGCCATCGCTTCGGGGATGCCCGAGCCCACGCGGGCTTCGCGGCGGTACTTGCGCCGTGCGGCCGGCGGCGGCAGCTCGTGGAGCTCCTTCTCGGGCATCCTGGCGCGGATGGCGAGGATCATCTGGAGCTGCGCATCCAGGGTCAACCCGTCGACCACGATCCGCTTCTTACCCGAAAGCAGAATCTGCAGCGGTTCGGGCAAGCGCCCGAGGGCGCGTACGAGGGAATACTGAATCTGTTCCGGCAGCGGCAAGTGGGCCATCGCTGTTCTCCCTTACACGAAGCGGACGTCGTCGCCCGACTCCTGCAGGGTTTTCAGCTGGCTGCCGGCCTGCTTTGCGGTCGCTGACATGACGAGCCGCTGGTACACCGACGGGAGCAGGCGCACCATCCAGTCGAGGAATTTGGCATCCGGTCCGATCAGCACGCGGCGGCGGTTCCTGCGCACGCCGGCGAGGATGACCTCCGCGGCTTTTTCCGGCGGGGTGATGAAGAGCTTCTCGAAGTCGCGATTGAGCTTTTCCGCGCCCGGAATGCTCTGAATGTCCTTCGACAGGCGGGCGTCGCGCGCGATGTTCGTCTTGATGCCCCCCGGATGCACACTCGTGGCGCTCACCGGCGCGCCCGAGAGCTCGAGCTCCTGCCGCAATGCTTCCGTGAATCCGCGTACGGCGAACTTGGACGCATTGTAGGCGCTCTGCGTGGGGACCGCGAAAAGCCCGAAGACGCTCGACACGTTGATGACGTGTCCGTCGCCCGAGGCGTGCAGGTGCGGCAGAAATGCCTTCGTGCCGTAGACGACCCCCCAGAAATTGATCCCCATGATCCACTCGAAGTCGTCGTAGGTGACCCCGGCGACCGTGCCGCCGAGGGCGACGCCGGCGTTGTTGAAGATCAGGTTGACGCGGCCATGGTCGGCGACGACCTGCTGCGCCCAGGCATACATGGCGGCGCGGTCGGCGACGTCGAGGCGCTGCGCGGTGACCTTCACGCCGAGGGCCCGCGCGTCGGCGGCGGTCTTCTGCACGCCCACTTCGTTGATGTCGCTCAGCGCGAGATCGCATTTCTGTTTTGCGAGAGTGAGCGCGAGGGCGCGGCCGATGCCCGATCCGGCTCCGGTGATGGCGGCGACTTTTCCGGCGAATGATTTCACGGGGACTCCGATAAAAAGCAGGGATGGAATTCAGGAAGCGGTCGAACCGGCGGGAAAGGTGTAGTCCTTGAACTGCGCGCGCAGGGCGGTCTTCAGGATCTTGCCGGTGGCGGTATGCGGAATTTCGGGGACGAAGACGACGTCATCGGGCATCCACCACTTGGCGATCTTTCCGTCGAGGTATCCGAGGATCTCCTCTTTGTTCACCTCGCTCCCCGCCTTGCGCACGATGATGAGCAGCGGGCGCTCGTCCCACTTGGGATGCTTGATACCGATGACGGCGGCTTCGGCGACCCCGGCGCAGCCCACGGCCGCGTTCTCGAGGTCGATGGACGAGATCCACTCGCCGCCGGACTTGATGACGTCCTTGGAACGGTCGGTGATCTGCATGTAGCCGTCGGGATCGATCGTCGACACGTCGCCCGTGGGGAAGAAGCCTTCGTCGTCGAGGATCTCGCCGCCCTCGCCCTTGAAGTAGGCCTTCGCGATCCACGGGCCGCGCACCATGAGGTTGCCGAAGGCCTTGCCGTCGTGGGGCAGCCGGTTCCCCTGATCGTCGACGATCTTCATCTCGACGCCGTAGAGGCCGCGCCCCTGCTTGAGCTGGATGTCGACCTTCTTTTCCGGCGGAAGGTTTTCATGCTTCCGCATCAGGCGGCCCACGGTGCCCAGCGGGCTCAGCTCGGTCATCCCCCAGGCATGCAGCACGTTGACGCCGTAGTCGTTCTGGAAGGTTTCGATCATGGAGCGGGGAGCAGCCGATCCGCCGATGACGACGGTCTTCAGCGTGTCGATGCGCTTGCCGCTTTCCTTGAGATGATTGAGCAGCATGAGCCAGACCGTCGGCACGCCGAGCGTGAGCGAAACCTGCTCCTGCTCGATGAGCGCCTGCACGCTCGCGCCGTCCATGGCCGGCCCGGGAAAGACGAGCTTCGCGCCCGACATGGCCGCCGCATACGGCGTTCCCCACGCGTTGACGTGGAACATGGGCACGATGGGGAGCACGACGTCGTTGGCTGAGAGCGCGAGCCCGTCGACGGCGCACGCGGCGAACGAGTGCAGCACCGTGGAGCGGTGCGTGTAGAGCACGCCCTTCGGATTCCCGGTCGTGCCCGACGTATAGCACAGGCTCGATGCGGTATTCTCGTCGAACTCGGGCCAGGGGTAATCACCGGTCTCGGCCGCGATCAGATCCTCGTAGCAGAGCGCATTCGGAAGCGAGGTCTGCGGCATATGGGCCGCGTCGGTCATGACGATGTAGCCGCGTACGTCGGGCAGCTTGTCGGCCAGCTTCTCGAGAAGCGGTACGAAGGTCAGATCGACGAAGACGAAACTGTCCTGCGCGTGGTTCACGATGTACGTAATCTGCTCGGGGAACAGGCGCGGATTGATCGTGTGGCAGACGGCGCCGATCCCTGAAACCGCGAAGTAGGTTTCAAAGTGCCGGTATCCGTTCCACGCCAGCGTCGCGATCCGATCGCCCATCTTGACGTTCAGACGGTCGAGCGCGTTGGCCAGCTTCCGCGTGCGGATGTGCGCGTCGCGGTAGGTGTAGCGGTGGATCGGGCCTTCGACCGTGCGCGAGACGATCTCGGTGTCGGGGTGGAACCTGTCGGCGTGCTCGATCAGCGAGGCGATGAGCAGGGGCCGATCCATCATGAGTCCGCGCATGGGCTTCTCCGTGCAGGTGGTTCCCCGATGCGGAAATCAGACCGCGACCGGTTTCCGGGCGGGCGTGGGTCTACCGGCAGCGCGTGCGGCGGCCTCGTAATCGTGCAGGCTGAAACGAGCCGTTTCGCGGCGGAACTGCCAGGTGAAGCCCGGCCACAGGGTTACATTCTTACCCGTTTTGGGGTCGATGTACCAGCTGGTGCAGCCGCCGGCGCTCCACACGGCCCGGTCGAGCTTTGTCTGCAGCCGTTCATTGAACGCCTGCTGAACGTCAGGTTGGACGTCGATCCACTGCAGCTGCTTTTCGTCCATGGCGTCGAGCGCCTTCATGACGTAAGCGATCTGGGACTCGATCATGTAGACCATGGAGCTGTGCCCCAGGCCGGTGTTCGGGCCGACGAGGATGAAGAGATTCGGAAACCCGTGCACCGTGGTCCCCTTGTAGGCCTCGGCCCCCTGCTCCCACGCGGCGGTGAGGTCCTGGCCGCCGCGGCCGAAGAAGACTCCCTCGGGAACCGGATTGGTGGCCTGGAAGCCGGTGCCGAAGATGATGGCGTCGACCTCGCGTGTCGTGCCGTCGGTGGTGACGACCCCCTTCGCCGTGATCTCGCGGATGCCGGTGGTGATGACGTCGACGTTCTTCTGCGCGAGCGCCGGATAGTAATCGTCGGACATGAGGATGCGCTTGCACCCCATCATGTAGTTCGGGGTCACCTTGCGGCGCAGCTCGGGATCCTTGATCTGCCGCTCGATGTGGCGGATGCCCATGGTTTTGGCGGCGTCCATCAGTTTCGGCTGGAGGGTGAAGGCCACGACGCGCGCTTCGAGCTGCGAGTAGATCGCCCCGCGGAAAAGTTTCTGCGCGAGGGGCGCCTTGCGGAAGAGGAAGCGCTCGGTCTCGAGGATCTTCCGGTCGGGCTTCGAGAGGATCCACGGCGGCGTGCGCTGATAGAGGTCGAGGCGGCCGACCTTCGGCTGAATCTGCGGAACGAACTGGATGGCGCTGGCCCCCGTGCCGATGACGGCGACCCGCTTGCCTTGGAGATCGTAGTCGTGGTCCCACTGCTGCGAGTGAAAGGTATGACCCTTGAACGTCTCGAGGCCGGGGATGTCGGGCCAGGCGGCGCGGCTGAGCCCCCCGATGCCCGAGACGAGCACGCGCGCGGTCAGCTTCTCCTTGCCGTTGACGGTAAGCTCCCACACCCCGGCGGCCTCATCGAAGGCCGCGCCGGTGACCTCGGCGCCGAAGCGGATGCGGGGGAGCAGGTCGTACTTGCGCGCGCAGTGGCGCAGGTAGTCGAGGATCTCGCCCTGCGGCGCGAACATGCGCGTCCAGTCGGGGTTCGGCTCGAAGGAGAACGAATAGAGGTGCGACTGCACGTCGCAGGCGCAGCCCGGATAGTTGTTGTCGCGCCAGGTGCCGCCGACGTCGTGCGCCTTCTCGAAGAGGACGAAGTCGTTGCGGCCGGCCTTCTGCAGCTGAATGGCCATCCCCAGGCCGGCAAATCCGGTTCCGACGATGGCGATATCGACGTGCTTCGCTTTCATGGCGTTCTCCCTCTCCAAGGGCTCCGGTTGACATGCGGTCTTGTCAGAATGTGGTAATTCTGACATAGCGGCGTGTCAAAGTCAACTCTGATTCCTGATTCCTGATGCCTGATTCCTGAGAAGCAAGAACCTTCGGGCCGAGCCAATCAACAAGAGTGCGGCAAGCCTTTCTGACGGGATTTTCGTCACTCGTCACTCCAGAAAAGCGCCAAGCACTGAGCGCCAAGCGCCAATCAGCAAGTACCTTTAAGTCCTGCTGCCTGCGTCGAATGGTTCACCTGCGAAGTGCCCCCTTCGGGGGAACGCAGCCAGCACCAGCCAACCGTGGAGGAGGGGGCGAACTCGTCACTCGTCAAATGTGGGCTGTCCCACCAGGCGAATCCCTCGCTGTCGCGCTCCACTCTGCTGCGCGCCGTCAGCTCGGGACGAACGGAAGCCTGCTGCCGCTTTTGCACCCGAGCTTCCCAGGGTCTAGAATCTAGGTTTCCTTTCCGTACCGCCCGCCGAGGGCCCGCGAGGTTTCCGATGATCCGTGTGCGCGCACTGTTTGCGGCCGTCGCCGTGCCCCTCCTGCTGCAGGGGTGCGCCGTCTGGCACCTGACCGGCTACGCCATCCGCCCCGACTATCCGCGGGTGGAACCGGGTGACATTCCGGTCGACGGCTTGAGCGCGCCGGTGGCCGTGACCCTGCTTCCCGACGGACGGCCGCGCATCGAAGCCGCCAACGAAATGGACCTCGCCCGTATCACCGGATACATGCAGGCGCGCGACCGCCTCTTCCAGATGGATCTGCTGCGCCATCTCGCCGACGGCCGTCTGGCCGAGCTGGTGGGCGACGTTCCGTTCGGCAGCGGAACCGCGCTTGATTCCGATCGCTTCTTCCGCTTCGCCGGCCTGCGGCGCGATGCGCAATTCATGTACGCCTCGGCAACCACCGAAGATCAGGCGCTGGCGCGCGCCTTCGCCGAGGGGGTCAACGCGTGGGTCAACACGGGGCACATCAGCCTCGAGCACCGGCTGCTCGGCGTGCCGGTCGTGCGTCAGTGGACCGCGGTGGATACCTTCTCGGTCTTCCGCTTCATCATGTTCGGCATGACGCACAACTGGTCACGCGAAATCCGCCGCCTGGTCATGGCCTGCGACGCGGGCATCGACGGCGCCGAGCGCATCTGGCCAAGCGTCATGGAGTTCGGGCCGACGTTCCTGCCGCCCGAGAGCCTCGATCCGGCCACCTATCCGGTGGCCCCCGCCATCGTGCCCGAGATGCGCGCGGCGCTCGCCGACCTGTGTCCGAAAGCGCCCGCCGTGCAGACCGCCTACGTCCCCGACTCCATCTCGCTGCCGCTGCTGCAGCTGCGCAACGGCATCAGCGCCAGCAACAACTGGGCGGTGGCCGGAAGCCGCTCGGCCAGCGGCAAGCCGATTCTCGAGAACGATCCGCACCTGCCGCACATGAATCCGCCCTTCGTCTGGGGGGTGCACCAGAAGCTTCCCGGACGCGAAATCGTCGGCTTCACGCTCCCCGGCGTGCCCCTCGTCACCTTCGGACAGAACCTGAAGGTTGCCTGGGCGGCCACGATCAACAGCGTCGACCTGCAGGACCTGTACGTCTACAAACCCGGTACGCTCGCCGACGGAAGCGAAGGGTACGTCTACGAAGACGACGTGCGCCCGTTCGAGTACCGTGTCGAAGAGTTCCGCGTGAAGGGCGGCGATCCGGTGACTTCGACGGCGCGCTTCACGCACCACGGCCTGATCCTGAACGACGTCGATCCGTTCCTGCGCGACCGCATTCCGCTCACGGCCCTGCGCGGGGTGCAGTTGCAGCCGTTCCGCGACGCCGGGGCCATGCTCGCGGCTTCGCAGACCGCAACCGGTGAAGACTTCGCGCGCGCCATGCAGCCCATGGACACGGCCTGCATCAGCTGGCTCTACGCCGACGTCGCGGGCAACATCGGGTTCACGAGCCCTTGCCGCGTGCCGGTGCGCCCGCACCACTTCGGCACCTTCGCGGTTCCCGGCTGGCTCGCGAAATACGAGTGGGACGGCTTCGTTCCCAAAGAGCGCCTCCCGCGCGCCCACAACCCCGAGCGCGGCTGGCTCGCGACCGCGAACAACCAGGCGGTTCCCTTCGACCGTTTCTACACGGCCTACAACAATGACGCGAATCCGCCGAACCGGTACATGCGCCTTTCTGCGGAACTGGATGCGCGCGCGGACTGGACGCCGGCCGACATGGCGAAGCTTGCGCTCGACGTGCGACTTGCCTGGTGGTCCCCATTGCGGGCGAGCCTCGACGGCGCCTGCGCGCGGGGAACCGCGGAGGGTGATCCGGCCGCGCGCCGGCTCGCGACGGAGATCTGCGGATGGGACGGCGACATGAGCGCCGACGCCACGGCCGCCACGCTCTTCGTGCACTGGACCCACGCCGTGCTCGACCTCGCGCTCGCCGACGAGCTTCGCGAGGGGCCCGACGGTGCCGTCTGGCGGTACGTGCAGGAAATTCCCCACTTCGAGGCGAACGTCGACTGGATGTGGCAGCGCCCGGTTTCGGATGCCGTCTGGGATGACGCGCGCACCGAAGCGAAGGAATCGCGCGATGACATTCTCGTGCGCGCCTTTGCCCTCGCCGCAACCGAGGTGGCGAAGCGCTATGGCCCCGAAGCCGCCGATCTGCGCTGGGGCAGCGTGCGCCCGTTCTACCTCAAGCACCCCTTCGGCGGCCTGAACGCCATTCTCGCCGGGCTGCTGAACGGAAAATCGTATCGCGGCGTGGGCGCGCCCGAGACGGTCTTCAAGAACCAGTTTTCCCGATCGGATCGGGAGAGCATGCATCCCGGGGCGGGCCCCGCCATGCGCACGGTGGTCGACCTCGCCAACCCGGGCGCCGCGGAGTACGCGATCGCCGGCGGTGCGAGCGGCTGGGCGCGCAGCCCCTCCTACGACGAGGGCACCGAGGCCTGGCTCAACGGCGCCATGCGGCCCATGGTCCCCGAGGTCGACGGCCCCGCGCAGCTGCGGTTCATTCCCCCGCCGCCGTCGGCGAGCGAAGGGGTTGCCGTCAAGAATTGAAAACGTGAAAGCAAAGCCGCATGATTAACCTATGGCTTTGAAACGCAATACGCGCCATAACAAGCGGAAACGCGAATCGCTCCATAATCCCCAGCCGGAGTTGACACCTCTATGCGAACTGGGATTCGACGCATGGGCCGGAAGCCTCCCGACCGAAGATGCAGAGCCGCTACTGGATCCCCTTGGGGGGCAACCCGTACGCTGGATTCCGCACAAAGGTTGGGTTTACGGCCGCTAACAACGCATGGTTCTCGGTGCCCGAACCGTTCCGCAATTGATTATCGCGTGGCCAGAGAGTACCCTCTAAGAGGGCGGCGGGGCGCACGCGCCGCCGACTCGACCGGGGAGAACGCATGCGATCCGTTGTCCGAATCTTCCTCTTCGCGGCGGCCCTATACGCCGCCCTGAACCCCTCTTCTTCCGCAGCCGAGGAACTTCCCCGCTCGCGCTGGCCCGAGCTGCTGCAGCCCGCGCGCGTCGATGCATTGCTTACGGCCGCGCTGCAGCAATCGAAGCGCCGGCCCGACGATTTCGATGCGCACCTGCGTGTCGCCCAGGTCGGCTTCTACGCCTGGCGGCTGGAGAACAAGGACCTCAAGCGGCGCCTGCAGTTCGCGAACGTCGTCCTGCGCGCGGGCGAAGAGGCCGTGCGCCTCAAGCCCAATCACCCGGGCGGCCACCACTGGCTGGGCGCGGGGGTGGGCATGATCGGGCTGACGCAGGGGGTGCTCAATTCCCTGCAGCTGGTCCCGCGGCTCAAGGACGCCATGGAGAAGAGCGTCGAGCTCAACCCCGGATGGCTGCACGCGAGCGCCATGGCGCAGCTGGCGCGGCTCTACACGATGGTCCCCGGATTTCCCGTCGCCATCGGCGACCTGGACAAGGCCGAGAAATACGCGCGGGAAGCCATCCGCCTCGAGCCCAACTACGCGCTGCAGCGGCTCTATCTTGCCGACCTGCTCTGGTACCGGGGGAAGAACGACGAAGCCCTCGCCGAGCTGGCCCGCCTCGAGAAGCTCAAGCCCGTTGACGAACTCACCTATTTCGCGCTGGAAACGAGCCGCGTCAAGGCACGTGAGCTGGCCGCGCTGATCCGCAAGGGCGAGACCCGGGCCCGTTTCTACGACGTGCTGAGCGACATTCAGCCGGGGCTCGTGCGCTGACCCGGAGAACATGGGACTCAAGATTTACCCAAGTCCAGAAAGCGAAAAGCCCCGGTGAAACTCACCGAGGCATAGACGCCGACCGGGAACTCCCAGTCCATTTGTAAGGCCAGTATAGTCGGAACCGATGCGTTTCGCAGGGCCTGGAAGTGATGCTGTGTGAGAGAGTGCTTAGCGCCGCTCCTGCACCCGCCGCGCGCGGAAAGCCTCGATGGCTTCGGCATGGCTTGCCGGGATGTCGGCCGTCGCGGCGACGTTCATCGCCAGATCGCGCATGAGGCCGTCGCGCAGGTCGTAGACCCAGCCGTGGACGGCAATCTCCTGCCCGCGCTCCCACGCCTGCTCGAGAATCGTCGTCTGGCAGACGTTGAGCACCTGCTCGACGACGTTCAGTTCGCAGAGCGCTTCCCACTGCGCCTGCTCGTCGACGTCCTTCAGTTCAGGCGCGTGCTTGTACATGACGTCCTGCACGTGGCGCAGCCAGTTGTCGATGAGGCCGAACTTGCGGTTCTGCAGGGCGGCCTGCACGCCGCCGCAGCCGTAGTGGCCGCAGACGATGATGTGCTTGACCTTGAGCACTTCCACTGCGTACTGCATGACCGACAGGCAGTTGAGGTCGCTGTGCACGACCACGTTCGCCACGTTGCGGTGCACGAAGACTTCGCCCGGCGCCAGCCCGGTAATCTGGTTCGCGGGCACCCGGCTGTCGGAGCAGCCGATCCAGAGATACTCGGGGTTCTGAATGCCGGCCAGCTTCGAGAAGTACGCGGGATCCTGCCGGAGCGACTGCTCGGCCCAGGCCCGGTTGTTTTCAAAAAGCTTCTGGATGGTTCCGTTGGATTTCGTCACGCTCAGAGTGTAGCGACACGGTACGGGAGCGTCAACGCGATTCTGCGCCCAAATTCCGCCCCAAAAAGCGATCCTCTTGTTCTTGCAGCTACATGTGGCTACAATGGAAGAATGCGAGCTGTAGGTATCCGGGATCTCAAGAATCGCCTCAGCGAATACGTCCGTATCGCCAGTGCAGGGGAACGCGTTCTTGTCACGGATCGCGACCGCGTCGTCGCCGAGCTGGTTCCGCCCGAGTCCGGCCGCGCTGAAATGCTTGCCGACGCCGTGCTTGCCGAAGCGGTCCGTCAGGGCTGGCTCTCACCCCCGCTCATCGTCGGGACCCAGCCGCCGGAACGGCTTCCTGTCGCCGGGTTCAGCGAACTCATGCGAGAACTCGACGCCGATCGCGACGAGCGATGATCTATCTCGACACCTCGGTCGCTCTGGCTCATCTGCTCTCGGAAGATCGCGTTCCTCCCGCTGAACTGTGGCGCGAGCCTCTCGTTGCCAGCCGTCTCCTCGAATACGAACTGTGGAACCGGATTCATGCCCGCGCGCTCGGCGCGTCGCACGGCAACGCGGTGCGCGACCTCTTGCACCGGCTCGCCTTTCTGGAACTCACACAACCGGTACTTCGGCGAGCGCTCGAACCATTTCCCGTTCCGGTGAGAACGTTGGACGCTCTGCATCTTGCAAGCGCCTGTTATCTTACCGAGCAGGGGGCCAAGGTGCGTATCGCCACCTACGACGATCGAATGAAGGCCGCGGCTGCCCGCCTCAAGCTGCCGCTGTTCCCCCTGTAGCATATTCCCCGGGGACGCTCCGGAGACGCCCCTGCCGATAGAGTGGAAAGCCGGAGCCCTGACTGGTTGAATGAATGCAACGAGGAACGGCAGGGGGTTTATGCGGAAAGTTCTGATGGCCGTGTGGATGATCGTGCTGGCGGCTGCGGGGGCGACCTTGCTCCCGCCGGCGGCGTTGGCCAACGACCGGGACGACCAGGCACTGCTGCGGGAGTTTGCCGCCGCGGACTACCGCGATCTGGATCGGCTGCGCGCGATGCTCTCGCGCTTCGAGGCGCACATCCACGATCACAAGGGCGACGTCTCGGGCGACGTGCTCGTCTATGCCGCGAGCATGGCCTCATGTCTGTGGAATGTGACCGCTTCTGCGGAGGAACAGAAGCGCATCTCGGAGCTCGGCTACCAATGGGCGAAGCTTCTGTACGCGCGGGAGCCGCAGCGCATCGACGCCGGCTACTTCATGGCCCTCAATCTCTTCATGTACGCCTCGAGCCGGGGGATTCTGGACACCCTCTTCGCCCTGCGCGACGTGCGCAAGTATGCCGACGAGACGTACGCGAAGGATAAGGCGTACTTCCACCACTCGGCCGGCATCCTTCTCGGCGCGCTCTATCACGATGCGCCCGGGTTCCCCATCGCGTTCGGCGACGCGGCCAAGGGGATCACTTATCTGGAAGAAGCGATCCGCACCGAGCCGAAGCAGACGACGGCCATCATGCTCTACGCCGGGATTCTCGCGGAAAAAGGGGATCGTCAGGGAACCGAGGCGGCGCTCCGGAAGATCCTCGCCATCCCGGGCTGGAAGAATCCGCGCACGATGATCGAGAAGGACATGGACTTCTGGTGGCACGTCGACCGCATCCGGGCGGCGCGCGGCCTCCAGGCCCTGCAGGAAGGGACCGCGCTGGGCGATCTTCGCCCGCTGCTCGAGGCGGCGCCGCGCCGGATCAAGGGGGCCTCGCTGGTCGCGGCCCTGCAGGAGGCCGGGGGGCGCTGAACCGCGGCGGGTTCACGCACCGCGCGCAACGTTGGCGCTAGACGACCCTGCGCCCCTGGACGATCTGCACGATAAGGATGATCGCGGCGACCACGAGCAGGATATGGAGCAAGCCGCCCAGCGAGGTTGACGTCAGCATCCCCAGCGCCCACAGGACGACCAGAAGTATAATCAGGGTCCACAGCATGAGTTCTCTCCCGTTTGCCGATGCGCCGCATGGAACCGGACAACCCCTCGATTTCGAAGGCAGTGTCGTGCCGCCGCGCGGCAGGATCATGCTGGCACGGGACGACATCAATCGCATCCCCAAGGGCTCGCGCGGCGAGCGGTAACATGGGCCGCTTCGGACCGACGGCCGCGCCGCATGCAGGCTGCTTTGCGAACCTCCCGCGCACATGTGGCCGCCGACACGGCGCCGGTTGTCGTCGCTCCTCGACAACCTCCACAGACTGAGTGGGACAAGGAGCACTCCCATGCAGGAAAAATTCAATCTGCCTCTGCTCGGCGACGACTTCCCCAGGATGACCGTTCATACGACCTACGGCACCATGACGCTGCCCGACGACTATCGCGGCAAGTGGTGGGTGCTGTTCAGCCACCCTGCCGACTTCACCCCCGTCTGCACGACCGAGTTCGTCGGTTTCCAGAATCGCATCGAAGAATTCCGGAAGCTCGGAGCCGAGCTGATCGGTATGTCGATCGACCAAGTCTTTTCGCACATCAAATGGGTCGAGTGGATTCGCGAGAAGCTCGACGTGAACATCGAATTCCCCATCATTTCGGGAAACGATGCGATCGCCCTGCAGCTCGGCATGCTGCACCCGGGTAAGGGGACAAGCACCGTGCGCGCCGTTTTCGTAATGGATCCGCAGAGCAAGGTGCGACTGATGCTCTACTATCCGCAGGAGATCGGGCGCAACATCGACGAGGTGGTGCGGGTCGTCCAGGCCCTGCAGCTTTCCGATCGTGAGGGGGCTGTCCCGGCCGACTGGCCGAAGAATGAACTGCTGGGCGATCGTGTGATCGTGCCGCCGCCCCGGGACATCCGCGAGATTGAAGGCCGGCGCGAAAAGTACGAGTGCTACGACTGGTGGTTCTGCCACAAGCCGTTGGAGCAGCGTCCGGGAGCCTGATCGTACGGCGTTAGCGCACAGGAGCCGGATGTGGTGGACTGTGGAGAGCGGCGTACACGTGCACCCACGCCCATCCGACCCTGATGACGACACTGGCCTGGATTCTTCTCGGCGGATTTCTGATGAGCGCCATCGCGCTCATCGGCAGCATTACCCTTTTGCTTCCGCGCGCCGTGCTCGGCGCCGTTCTCCTGCCGCTGGTCTCCATCGCCGCCGGGACCCTGCTCGGCGGCGCATTTTTTCACATGCTCCCCACCGGCATCGAGAGCCTGGGCCCCATCGCGGGGGGTGGGTGGCTTCTCGCCGGTTTCACGGTCTTTCTCGGTCTCGAGCAGTTTCTCCACTGGCATCACGGCCATGGCCCGGCACAGGAATACCGCAAGCCGATGACCTGGCTCATCCTGATCGGCGACGGCCTCCACAACTTTCTCGGCGGGCTCGGCATCGCCAGCACCTTTCTCGTGAATCCGCAGGCCGGCATGACCGCCTGGATTGCGGCCGCCGCCCACGAGGTGCCCCAGGAACTGGGCGATTTCGGAATCCTGCTGCACGGCGGCATGCGGCGCTCGCACGCCCTGCTCCTGAACTTCGCTTCGGGGCTCATGTTCCTTCTCGGCGCCCTGACGGCCTACGCAATCTCCTTCCAGTTCGAGGTGGCGGGGCTCATCCTCTTCGGGGCCGGAAATTTCATCTACATCGCCGCGTCGGACCTGATCCCGGAATTCAAATCGCACGCCGGGCTGGGCAAGGGAGTTCTCAATTTTGTCTCCTTTGTAACGGGGGTCGGCCTGATGTGGGTTCTCGCCCTGTGGTCTCCTCATTAAGGGGAGGGAGGACGCGATGCAAGAGGACCTGACGGCCGAAGAAATCAATGCCCTGCACGAAGCGCTCGACGACGAATACCGGGCGCGCGCGATCTACGGGCAGGTACTCGCCGACTTCGGCGACGTGCGTCCCTTCAGCAATATCGTGGAAGCCGAGACGCGTCACATCGAAGCCCTGCGGGTCTTGTTCGCGCGATACGGACTATCCTTTCCCGAAGACCCGTGGCCGGGCAAAGTCGAACGGTACGCGAGCGTGCGCGAGGCGTGCGCCGCCGGCGTTGAGGCCGAGATCGCCAACGCGGCGCTCTATGACCGGTTGAAGGCGAGCACCCGCCGCCCGGATATCCTCGCCGTGTTCGGCAACCTGCAGGCCGCGTCGCAGGAGCGTCATCTGCCCGCATTCCAGCGCTGCGCGCAGCGGTCGGGTCAGGGTGCGGGGCGCGGTACCGGAGGCGGTAGACGAATGCGCCGCCGCCGGGGCCGGGATCTGGATTGATCATCGTCAACGGTCCCGATGTTCGGCCCGTTTGTAGAATACGGCGCTCGTCGGTATAGTCATGGTTGCCGGCCTTATGCCGGCGTCTCCGCATCCCCACGCATCCGGAGTGCCGATGAAGATCGCCACCCTCACGCTCCAAGATCTGCTCGCCATGAGCCACCGCCAGGTCGCCGAGGTCTTTTTCAACGGCCACCCGATTGAACCGGGATCGCTCGACGGCATGCAGTACCGCGGAATCGATCTGAGTCTGCCGCCGATCATGAACCGGATCCTGTGGAAGACGTTCCGCAAGACCTTCTACCGCGATCCGGAGACCGGCGTGCTGCGCGGGTGGAACGTGCGCATGGCGCAGGACGGCTGGGACAGCCCGGGGACGCCGCTGCAGAAGAAGGGAAAGCCGTTCACCTTCGGGCACTATCACCTGTTGCCCGCGAAGGGAAAGCCGTTCCCGAAGAACTGGCAGGGGCAGGACTACCTCGATTACAGCGTGGCGGGAAATCCGCTCTTCGATCCGGCGCGCTTCACGTACAGCCCGCTCGTCGCCGTGAACCCCGGCGACTCCACCCTGCTGCTCGGGTGGGAAGTCTTCCGCGTGGCGGGCATTCCGTTCGCCATCCCTGACTTCTGGGCGCTGCGGCACGAAGGCCCGATTGACTACATCGCACCCGTGCCCGGCAAGGCACGGTGATCCGCTTTCGCAAGGGAAGGTACATTCATGAAACGCATGCTTCTTCTCCTTGGCCTTCTGATCTTCGGCGCCGGGCCGGCCAGCGCTGCCGTCCCCTCCATTCGCGATCTGGGGGTCAACGCCGAGGCCCTCGCGCCGCTCATCGGCGAGAGCCAGCTCATTCTGCTGCATGAGCCACGCCGCTTTACCTGGACCGCCGACGGCGAAACGTACACGAAGAAGGCGCAGTTCATCAGCAGCCTGCAGGTGATCGCCGCGCCGCCGGACGCCGTCCGCAAGGTCGTCGCCGCCGTGAGCGACTACCCGAAGTTCATGGCCGAAATGGAAGAGGTCGTCGAACGCACCGAGGGCGGCCGCCGCCTCGTCGACGTCGAATCCGAACACAACGCCATCGTGCTGTCGGTCGGCGTCGACTACACGATCGCGGTCACCGAAGAAACCAGCGGCGACATCACCTGGAACCTGGTCGAAGGAGATCTGGACGGGCTTGCCGCCCGATGGGAATTTTTTCCGCTGCCCGGCGGGCGCACCCTGCTCGCTTTCACGAGCTGGCAGGACTTCGAATCGATCAGCTTCACCGTGCGCACGATCATGCGCGCGCAGCCCGATTTCCGCACCGTCATTCCGGTCGCTTCGGCAGCCGTCATGATGACCTCCGTCGCGCGCCGGGCCTCGGGTCTCCCCTCCGATCCGCGCAAGGCGGTGAAGGAGATGCAGAAAACGCCGCGCATCCCCCTGCTGTCGACGAGCGGGTCGGCCGAGTCGGTGGCGGCGATGCGCAGACTCGCCGAGGTCGGCACGTTCATGCTGATCCACCCGGTGCAGTGGCTCGAGGGAAAGAAGGGGAAGCCGCAGGAGTTTCTCTTCATGAGTGCCGGCGCGATCACCCCGTTCCCGGTCGATCGGCTGAAGACGCTCACCACGGCCTACGAGCGCATCCCCGAGTACCTCCCGAACCAGGTCGATTCGGTGAAGCGGGTCGCCGGGGAGGGCGGCGAGTACGACTTCAAGCTCAAGATCGGCATCTCGATTCTCACCGTGGGAGTGCGCTACCGGCTCGCCTTTGAAGAGCAGTCGCCCGTGGCGATCACCTTTCACAACGTCGCGGGCGACATGGAGCACATCTACGGAGCCCGTGAGTTCTTCGACCTGGGCGACGGGAAGTCGCTCTTCTTCTACACGACGGGGTCGGTCATGGGCGAGGATGCGCCCGCCATTCTCAAGGTCGGCCAGGATGCGCCGAACCGTGACCTCATCATCGGCATCTCGTCGACCGCGCTGTTCATGCAGAAGCTGCTCCCCTGGCTCGAAAAGCAGTAACGGGACGTCGGACGCCGGACGTCGGACGCCGGTGAAACAAGGACGCGGAAACGAATCCGCTGGCGTTCCCACCCTTCTTTTCGGGGAGCAGGGCCGCCATGCGTGCGCTTCACGGCCTGTGTGCAGGCACGGATTACTGCGTCACCCGCAAGAAGATCTGGTTGGTCTGCGCCCAGTAGACTTCGAGCGTATTGCAGCCGGGCTCCAGCTCGTTCTCGTAAAAGGCGCCGCCCTGTTCTACGGGCGTATACTCGGCGCCGAAAGCCGTGTCGAGTGAGCCGTAGTTGCGCCCCTTGATCGTATAAAGCACCGTGGGCGAGCCGCGCCCTTCGACCATCTGGCCCGATACCTGGTAGTGCTGGCTGCAATCGCCTTTGGTGCTGAGCGGCCGGTAGCTCTGGCCGTTGATGATGATGTCGGTGATGACGGTCGCGTTCCCGTTGAAAACCTCCGGGTCGGCGTAGAACTGCACATAGGCGACGCCCGCGCCGGTCTCGGTACCCGTGTCGGTGCCGGTCTCGGACGAATAGTCTGTCTCGTCGTACCCCATGCAGTTTTCATAGGTCGTGGAGCAGAACGGGTGTATCGATGTGGCGTCGTAGCAGCAGCCCGATTCGCACTCGTTGTTCGATCGGCAGTCTTCGCCGCCCCCCTTGAGCCCGTCATCGGGCACAAACAGGGGGCCGCAGCCCGTTATCGAGGCAAAGAGGAAGAGGAAAGCAGGAATACGGAGCTGCGCGAACATGAAACCCCCGGTGTATCGCCATGTGCATCGGAAAACGCCCGATACGTGTAAGCGATACATGATATAGCGGGGCGCAGATTCAGGCAAGCGCTGCGCCAACCGGTGTGGCGCCTCCCTCAGATCGGCAGCGCCATCTGGGGGCGGTTGTTCACGCTCTCGCGGTAGCTCATCGCGAAAGCATGCGCGGCCACGACCCCTTCGGTCTGGAGATCGGCCGCCCAGGCGAGCAGGAGCTGCTCGCGGTTCTCGCCCTGCCGGTACCCGAGCCAGTCGGCCACGATCTCGGTGACCTTCTCGAAGGTGTACGGTTCAGAGCCAAGGCGCTTGAACTGGGCGCTCCCCTGTTTGTAGGCGGCCTTCGTCTGCTTGAAGGAACGCCGGCCGGCGCGCACGCTGAAGAAGAGCGCCGATGAGAGCACGTGCTCCCAGGTTTCGAGAAAGACCTCGAGGGGGGGAACTTCCCAGGGGGCGACCAGTTGTCGATCGATGCGGTACGGCATGGGCAGGGAAATGCTTGGTGGCTAGCGGCGCAGTCAGTTTATCAGCGCCGGGGCGGCCGCTGCAATTCCCCCGCCTTGACAATTCGGCAAGCCCGGAACAGCATGGGGTATGAACGACCGAAATGCAGACCGCAAGCTGATCGAGCTCGAGGCGCGGCTCGTCGCCGTGCCCGCCAAGGCCGATGACGCGTTGCGCTGCGGACATCCGCGCGGGGCGCTGCAATGCCGCTTTCTGCACGCCTGCGAGGCGTGCCCGTTCGCCGAGCGGGTCGAGCTTGCGCCCGCGGCCTGAGCGCGGCGGGTACTAGCGGGCCTCGTCGCCCGGGGCCGAGCCGATCTCCCCTTTGCGCGTGACGTCGCCGCCCGCCGGCGGCTCGCTGTAGTGCATGTCGCTGTACAGATCCTGAATCCACCGCACCTGCTGCGGCTGGCGCTGGCCCAGATCGATCTCCTGGTCGCGGTACTGCCCGCTGGTGCGCATCCGCTCGTACCAGGACGCCAGACGCAGGCGATCCTGCGGCACCTCGAAGCCGTGAAACTGGGCCACGGCATAGACGGCGCCGTAGAGCGCGAAGTCGGCATAGGTCAGTTCTTCGAGCACATGGTCCTTGCCGGCCAGCAGATCGTCGAGGCGCCGCCATTCGTCTTCGACCGCCCGCCAGTACTTGAGGCGATCCCGCACGAGGGTTTTGTACGCGCCGTATTCGGCATGGCGCTCGAGAAACGGCTTTCGCTCGCTCGCCTCGAGCGTGTCGGCCCAGAGGGGCACCAGGATCGGCATGCTCTTGCGCAGGAGACGCTCGCTCTCGCGCTCCCAGCGGGCGATGTCGGCGCGCCGCTCGTGGGGAAACAGGGGGCGATCGGGATGGACCTCTTCGAGATAGCGTGCGATGGCCCCCGAGCCGGCCCGCACCGTGTCGGCGCCATGCTGCAGCACGGGTATCTGGCGGAACCCGGTCAGCTCGGCCAGCCTGTCGATCTGATCCCAGCGGACGTGGATCCGCTCGTGCGGGAGCGCCTTGTGGCCGAGCACCCGGCGCGCGCGTTCGGAAAAGGGACACTGCGGAGCCTCAAAGAGACGCAATTCCACGCGAGTACCTCCTGCTTCATTGGGCACCGCCGGCGGCGATCCGCATAGGGCGACCGCTCCACGCGTTGCCGCGCGCGCAGCGCGTTGGTACCGTGAAACCGATGCGCAACCGGATGCACGCCCTGCTGAAGCCCGAACGGCTGCTGCTCGCCGCCCTGGCGGGCACGGCGGCGTCGACGCTGTTCAAGCTGATCAGCGTGCTCAACCCCGGCACGCCCGAGTCGCAGATCATCGCCAGCCGTACGGTACCCTTCTTCGAGCACATGCTGGCCGCCGCCTACGTTACGGCGCTCGCCTGGATCCTCGGGGGGCGGGCCGCCGGGTGGATCCGGCGCTTCCCGCGTGGGGCGGCGGCGGTGCTCATCGGTCTCACCCTGGCATCGGGCGCGATGCAGTGGTTTTTCCCGAATTACTAGCCGCCGGATTCCGCATGCACGCCATCGTCATCCTGCACGGACTCGCCGCTTCGCTCGCCATCGCCGCCGCCCTCCACGTCTACCTGCTGCTGCGCCGCCGCCCGTTTTTTCCGCGCGGGGCGAGCCTGGGGCTTCTGCTCACGCTGATCGCCGTCTACGTCCCCGGGTGGATCGCGTACCCACCCTTCCGCGGCGAGGTGCGCTTCGATCTCGTGCGCACGCTGCCGTGGGTCGTGAACCTGTTCGACGTGAAGGAGTTCCTCAGCTGGGGCGCGCTGCTGGCCGGAGTGGCGATATCGGCCATGGGGCTGCGGAGACGGGAGCGCATCCCCGAAGGGCTGCGGCCCGCCCTGCGGATCCTGACGGGGTTCGTGATCGCCGTGCTCGTCTTCAACACGGCCGTCGGCGTCTACATCGGAAGCCGTCACCCGCTGCCCGCCGACGGCGCGCGGCCCTCCGGTTCCGCCCGGCCCTAGCGGAACGGATCAGCGGCGCAGGCCGAGCACGCGCGGGCACTCGGGATCGGGTGCGAAACGGTCGCCGGTGACGTGCTCGCTCACCACATGACATCCGCCGCGGCAGATCGCCAGGTAGCGGCACGACGCGCACGGTTCGGGCGCATTCCGCGTGTAGTTGCGGAAGGCAACGGCCTGCGGATGCGCATCCCAGTCTTCGGCCATGCGCTCGCCCGGACCCGCCGGTTCGTCGACGAAGCTGCACGCCGACCAGGTTCCCTCGGGCTGCACGGCGGCGAGCACGTTGCCGGCTTCGCAGCCATGCACGCCGAAGCGATCGAGCAGTTCCGGATCGGGATCGAGGTCGCAGAGGAAGGGGACGAACGAGCAATCGATCTTGAGGGGAATGCGGTAGCGCCCCATCCAGACCTGCAGGTTCCGCAGGAAAGCCCGGTGCCGCTCCGGTTCCACCCGCTGCAGGGCGTACTGCAGCTTGCCCCGGCCGGTCGGCTTATAGCGCAGAAATTCCACTTCGGAGAGGCCGAGCCCTTCCGCATATTCCACCAGCTCCTGCAGATGGTCGACGTTCTGGCGCGTGACGACGCAGTTGATCCCCGGGTGGATGCCGGCGTCGAGCAGCAGGCGGATGCCGCGGTCGGCGCCCGGGAAGCCGTCGAAGCCGCGCACCTGGCGGTAGACGTCGCCCAGGCCGTCGACGCTGACGTTGATCTGGCCGAAGACGCGGCAGCGTTCCGCCAGGTCCGCCGTCAGGTTGAGCCCGTTCGTCGTCAGGTTGGGGACGATCCCCCGGGCGCGCGCATGTTCGGCCAGGTGGAACAGGTCGTCGCGCAGCATGCTCTCGCCGCCCCCCATGGCCATGTGGAAGATTCCCATGGCGGCGAGGCGATCGATGACGTCGACCCAGTAGGCCGTCGGGCGATCCTGTTCGCCCCGCTTGAGCGAGCTGTCGGTGTAGCATCCCCGGCAGGCGGCGTCGCACTTGCGCGTGATGGTCAGGTGGACTTCGGTGGGGGCCGAGAGATGGTCCGGTTCGGCCCCTTGCCAGCACGGATCTTCGGGGTGGCCGAGTTCGCGCATGTATTCGCGGTCGACGTAGAGCAGGGCGGGGGGATCTTCGGTCTGGAGAATGCCGCCGAAATGCTCGGGGCGGCGGCGCACGACGCGGGGCATCAGGTCTCCGCGGGCGGTTCTGCGCCCGCTTCTTGGCGCCCATCCCCCGACGGGCGCAGGTCGGAGAACATCGCCAGGAGAAAGGCGCCGGCCGATCCGATCCAGAGGAATGCGGAAAAGAGGCTGCCGATGGAGCTGGAATTCGGGTTGTAGCCGAGTTTGACTTTGAGAACCTTGCCGCGCATCCCCATTATTCTAGCGGGCGGGCGGGAGGGGAACAATCGAAGGCGGCCCGCATCGCGCGGCGGGCGGGGGGCGGCTACTCGGCGTCTTCGAGCGACAGGCTGCCGAGCGCAATGGCGGCGAGCCCGCGCACCTTGGGGTGCTTGTGCTTCGTGAGCGCCGTGAGCGGCTCTTCGGCGCGCGGGTCGGCGAGTTCGGCCAGCGTGTGCATGACCGTCTCGAGGTAGGCGACGTCGGTTTCGCGCAGCTGCTCGAGCAGAAACGGCGTGACCTTGCGGTCTTTGAGCTTGCCGAGGGTTTCGACGATGATGCCGCGCACCGTATACGAATCGTCGTCGAGCGCCTCGACGAGCTGGCGCAGCGTGCGCGGGTCGGCGACCTCGTTGAGCACGCGCGCCGCCGCCGCCCGGGCGTCTTCGTCGGGGTGCTGCAGCAGGCCGGTGAGCACCCGCAGGGCGCGGTCGCCGGGCACTTTGCGCAGCGCGTAAATCGCGTTGGCCCGTTCGCCGGCCGTCCCGGTGCGGATGCGCTGGACGATCCCCTCGAGCGCCTCGGTGGCGTCGAGTCGGTCGAGCCCGATGGCGGCACAGGTGCGAACCCCCGCGTCGGCATCGTTGAGAAGCTCGTGCAGCAGGTTGCGCCGGGCGTCTTTGACGGAAATTTCGCGAACGGTTCCGCTCATACGAGGTGCAATCCTAACCCATTTACTTTACCCGTCGCAAACGGAAATGCCAACGATGCGGCGGCCTCCCGGGCGAAGACCCCCCTGTGGTCCTGGGGAACCCCCCCTGCCGGTCGGGGGATCACCCCTCCCGTTCCGGGGAACACCCCCTGTCGTTCTGGGGAACACCCCCCTGTCGTCCCGGGGAACCCCCCTGTCGTCCCCCGAAGGGGGACCCAAAGCGGATTCGGCGGGCGTTCACGGCGTTCACGGTTCGAGCTGCCTTCCGAATCCTCCTGCGAGCTCCCGTAGTCTGCAGTCCCAGAGTCACGGAGGGACGGCTCATGGTAGCCCGGGACGGAAGTCCCGGGATCACGGCGCGAGCGAGTCGTCCTTCGGGGCCGCCATGTGAAAGACCCGCCACCGCCCCCTCCGCATGTGCGCCCGCGGGAAAAGGTTCTCCCCCGCCTCCTCCGTCCGCACGCGCGGGCGGTTCTTGCAGCGCAAACCATGCCAGCAGTGTCACCGCGCGGGGCGGAGGAGGCGGGGGCGCTGGACATGCGTTGCAGGTGTTGCAGGCCGAACTCGCTCCCCTTCTCCCGCCAACCTTTGCGCCCAGCGCGCTGCGTATGGCGGGAAGAAGGGGCTGGGGGATGAGGGCGGCCCAACTCGATAGCCGGTTCAGACCCGCCACCGCCCCCTCCGCATGTGCACCCGCGGGAAAAGGTTCTCCCCCGCCTCCTCCGTCCGCACGCGCGGGCGGTTCTTGCAGCGCAAACCATGCCAGCAGTGTCACCGCGCGGGGCGGAGGAGGCGGGGGCGCTGGACATGCGTTGCAGGTGTTGCAGGCCGAACTCGCTCCCCTTCTCCCGCCAACCTTTGCGCCCGGCGCGCTGCGTATGGCGGGAAGAAGGGGCTGGGGGATGAGGGCGGCCCAACTCGATGGCCGGTTCAGACCCGCCACCGCCCCCTCCGCATGTGCACCCGCGGGGCCTCCAGGGGGTCCGGGTCTGTAACCCCAGAGTCCCGGAGGGACGGCTCAGGGTAGCCCGGGACGGAAGTCCCGGGATCACCGAGGCGATGTGGTTTTTCCCCCAAGGCTCGGGAGCGCCGGCACGGCGCGAGCGAGTCGTCTTCAGGGAATCCTCATGCGCTTGGCGCTGCGCCTCCATGTCCTGGGCCGCCCGGCTGCGGGGTTCCCCGCGGAAGGGACAACTGCGGAATTCCTTGCATCCTCCCGGGGAAATGTTATAGTGGTTCAACCATTCAACCATGTACGAACCGATTGAACGAACGAGCACGGTCGACGCCGTGGCGCAGCGGCTGCGGGGCGACATCCTGCGGGGGCGCTACGCCCCGGGGACGCGCCTGCCCCCCGAGCGCGAGCTGGCCCTGGCCCTCGGCGTCAACCGCCTGACCCTGCGCGCCGCCCTGAGCCGCCTGATCGCCGAAGGGCTCGTCGCCTCGTTCCAGGGAGACGGGAACCGCGTGCTCGACTTTCGCACGCACGCGGGGCTCGAGTGCCTGCCCGACCTGGCCGACGCCATGGTCGCCGACGGACGGCAGGAAGACCTGCTGCGCCTCATGTCCGATCTGCGGGCGGCCTGGCGGGCGATCCTGCTCGACGCGCTCGTCCTCGCCGCCCGCCACGCAACCCCCGAAGACCTCGAGCGGCTGAAGGGACTCGTGGCCGAACAGGAGGGGCGGCGCGGCGATCCCGACGCATTCCTCGAAGGCGATCTGGCGCTCACGCGCGTCCTGCTGCGCATCGGGGGGAACGTCGCCCACGAGCTCATCTTCAACACCGTGCTGCGGTTCGCGCGCGAGCAGGCCGACCTCTTCCGCCGGTTCTACGCGGAACCCCAGGTGACCCTGCGCGCCTACGACGCCCTGCTCGGCCTGCTCGATCAGGGGGACGTCGAGGCCGTGCGCGACGTGGCGCGCCAGGGGCTCGAGTCGCACGACGAACTCGTGCTCGCGCGCATCGCCGCGGATCTGCGGAACGGCCGGACGAAAACAGCCGCGGCGAAGGGCCGCGCGGGAAAAAAACCAACCCGGGTGGCGGGGCGCTGACCCCGAGGGGGAGAATGTTGCCAGCGTTGCGGAACACGAGAGGAAAATCATGCTGAGCCGACGTGAACATGCCGTCCTCGATACGCTGCTCCCCAGCGGCGCGTCCGAGGAATTGCCCTGGGGCGTAAAGGATCTCGACTTCGACGCCTTCTACCGCGAGTTCGAGCGCACCGCCCTTTTCCCCATGCGCGCGGGTTTCCGGCTCGCGCTCTTCTTCGCCATCTGGATCGCGCCGCTGCTCGCGTTGCGCATTCCCCCCATCACGCTCTACCGGCGCGAGACGCGGGAAGCGATCCTCATGGGGCTCTACAATTCCCGTTATAACCTGCTGCGCCAGATGATCTTTCTGCTCAAGGCGACGGTCTGCTTTGCCTACGGCGCCGACCCCCGCGTGCGCAACGCCGTCGGTTATCCGGTGCAGCATGACGCCGGCGAACCCGCGCCCCGTCCGGAGGTGACCGTATGATCTTCAACGGCGAAAAAGAACGACGCAGCGTCGACGAAGAATACGATTACGTCATCGTCGGTTCCGGCGCTTCGGGCGGCGTGGCGGCGCGCATGCTGGCCGACAGCGGCGCGAGCATTGCGATTGTCGAAGAGGGACCGGCGGTCGACACGAAGGAATTCGGGGACACGATCTGGCCGGTCATGTCGAAGATGTTCCGCAACCAGGGGAGCACGATCGCGCGCGGCCGCGCCATGATTCCCCTCGTGCAGGGGACCTGTCTGGGCGGAAGCACCGTCATCAACTCGGCCATCACCTGGCGCATCCCCGACGACGTCTGGGAACCGTGGAAGACGGAGTACGGCCTGGGGGATGCATTGCCCCTCGACGCCCTGCACCGCAACTGGGACGTGCTCGAGCGCGAGCTGAACATCCACCCCGTCGAGCCCGACGTCTGGGGCGAGAACAACCGCCTCATGGCCGTGGGGGCCGAGAAGCTGGGCGTGAGCGCGCACCCGATTCGGCGCGGCGACAAGGGGTGCCGCGGAAGCGCCCGCTGTCTGCAGGGGTGCCCGCACGGCGCCAAGCAGAGCATGCTCGTCAGCTATCTTCCCTATGCCATGGGGCGCGGCGCGGTCTGCTACACGAGCGCGCGCGTCTCGAAGGTCACGATGGACGGCGATCGTGCCGTCGGAGTCGAAGGCTGGTTCTGCGAGACGCCGTTCAAGAAGAAGATCGCGCCGTTCACGTTGCGCGCGCGCAAGGCGGTGCTCATCGCGGCTTCGGCCGTGCAGACTCCCGGCCTGCTGCGCCGCAGCGGCGTCCGTTCTGCCCATCTCGGGGAACACTTCCAGGCGCACCCCGGCGCGCCGCTCATGGGGATCTTCGATCAGAAAGTGAACCTCTGGTTCGGCGCCACGCAGGGGTACGACGCCGATCACCACCGGCGCCCGCACCGCTTCAAGGTCGAGACGATCTCGCTTCCGCCCGAGATGGCGCTCACGCGCGCGCCGGGCGTGGGCCGCTACTGGATGAAGACCATGCGCGAGCTCCCGCACGCCGCGATGTGGGCCGTGCAGGTGCGCTCGCACGCAAAGGGGCGCATCCGCGAGCGCTTCTGGGGCCAGGACATCACTTACGATCTCACCGATCAGGACATGGTGAATCTGCGGAAGGGGCTGCGCTTCACGGCCGAACTGATGTTCGCGGCCGGCGCGCGCGAGATCGTCACCGGCATTCCCGGGCTTCCCGAGCGGTTGACTAGCATGGACCAGGTCGGGCTGCTCGAGAACGGACCTTCAAATCCGGCGGCCTATTCGTTCATCGCCTCGCATCTCTTCGGCACGGCGCGCATGAGCGTCCGTCCGCAGGATGGCGTCGTGGGGCCCGATTTCGCTGTCCACGGCACGCGGAATCTGCACGTGGTCGACAGCTCGGTCTTCCCCACGAACCTGGGCGTGAACCCGCAGCACGCGATCATGGGGGTCTCCATGCTGGCCGTCGAGAGAATCCTGCGGGCGTAACGGGAGGCCAGCAGCGCCAAGCGCCAAGAGCCAAGCCCCAAGCACTAAGCGCCAAGCGCTGAGGAAGCAAGGGCTTTCCGCTGGCGCGGCCCCCACCTGTCGGACGTCGGACCCCCCATCCGCTTCGCTACGGGGGGCAATGCGCCGGACTTCGGACCCCCCATCCGCTGCGCTACGGAGGGCAATGCGTCGGTGAAGCAAGGGCGCCGATCCCGGTATCCAATTCCGCACCGCTGGAAATCCTCAGCGCCCTGCAGGGGCGCCGGCCATTTGCCCAGGGCAGAGCCCTGGGCAGCAGAGGGGCCATATATTTTTTTGTCCTTCCCGCGAGCGTCGGCGAGCAGCGCCTACTCGGCCCCCACCGTGTGCTTCCCGTGCTGCAGGACTCCCCCGAACGGGGGCGTGGGCAGGATGCCCAAGTGGTTCCCGACCCCAGCGGGGTCGCACTCTTGAGCCGGCAGCGCGGTGTAGAATCGTTTCCCCCCGGGCTCGGGAGCGCCGGCACGGCGCGAGCGAGTCGTCCTTTGCCCCCCACCGTGTGCGACCCGTGTTCCAGGACTCCCCCGAACGGGGGAGTGGGCAGGAACCCGAATTGCTACAACCTCGGCGGGGGGAGGCGCATGGCGCTCCCTCGCTGTCGACTTCCGCTCCGCTACAGTCCGTCAGCTCGGGACGAACGGAAAATTGGTCCTTGCCGACGCCCTTGCCGGCAAATTGTCATTCGTCAATCGTAAATCGTCAATTGAGGTGGTAGCATATTGCACGGCCCACCCTATTGCCGATCAAAGTGTTGACTGCCGTGGATTCCCGAACGCTCCAGTATTACGACGCCCACGCCGAAGCGGTCTTCGCACGCCACACGCGCGCGGGCACGGGCGTCGCGAAATACTTCCGCACGGCCTTCCCGGCGGGGGCCCGCGTGCTCGACATCGGCAGCGGAAGCGGGCGCGACCTGAACACCCTCGTCGCCGAGCAGTACCAGGCCTACGGCGTGGAACCGAGCGAACCCCTGCGCGCCCGCGCCGGACAAGGGTTTCCCTTGAAGAGCACCCATCGCTGCACGCACCAAGGGCGACGCATTTGTACTTGGCGCCCAACAGGCGTGCTAACGAATTCCTGAGGGCAGAACCTTGGGTAGCGTTATCTGAGGGTAGAGGAACTATGGTGTCATGTGACGAGCTTTCGCACACTAAGTACTGCCTCAGAAATTATCTGGGCTGCTTCTCGGATTTCTTCCCAAGTATTGAACTTCCCAATTCCAATTCGTAAAGTCCCATCGATATACTCGTCGGGCACCTTGATAGCCCTAAGGACGTGCGAAGGCGATTCAACTCCCGAAGAGCATGCTGAACCGCGCGATACGGCTATACGATCCCTAATCCGTGCTATGATGGCGCTCGATGGTGTGCCGCGAAAACTGACGTTAAGGTTACCGCTTAGTCGCCTATCAAGTCCACCGTTCACGCGCATTTCAGGAATAATTGAAGATAGTTCATTAATGAGCCAATCTCGTTTCTCTTTGACTGATTCGCTATCAGTAAGCATTTCAGAATGCAGAATTCGACAAGCCTCACCGAAACCCGCAATAATCGGCACATTCTCTGTGCCTGGTCGAAGCTTACGTTCTTGCCCCCCCCCAAAGAGCAAAGGCTCTATTGAATCCGGGTCCTTTAGTACGAGAGCACCAACCCCTTTGGGACCATACATCTTATGGGCAGAAAATGCAGCAAAGAAAAAGGCTTCATGCTCAAAGGAGAAAGGCACCTTACCCAAGCTCTGAGAGGCATCGCAAACTAGACGACTGCCGTACTTTCCACAAAGATCGAGCACCTCAGACAACGGATAAACCACACCGATCTCGTTGTTTGCATGCATGCATATTACTAGGTCGAGACCTGAGCGTAGAGCCGACTCAAGATCATCAATGTTCAGCTGTCCGTCGGGGGTAATTTCGAGTGGCCTTACAGAGACTAGCTCCCTATGAACGAGGGCATCTACGGTTTCTATGACTGCTTTGTGTTCCAGTGGCATCACGCCAACGCGTACAGGCCGGTGCTTGCTCCGGGCAACGTATCCCTGTAGGACAAGGTTAATAGCTTCCGTCGCGCCGGATGTGAAAACAACTTGCGATCTCTTGGCCCCCGCAAGTTGGGCTATTTCATTCCTCGCGCGGTCAATGGTTCGCCGTGCCTCGTCCCCATATGCATGGTCGGATGAGCTAGCGTTTCCAAATGTATTTTCTAGGTGCCACACGACCAACGATCTCACCCGCGGGTCCAGCGGGGTAGACGCATTGTTATCTAGGTAAATCATGCCCATGGCGTTTTATGCCTTTGCCCATCGGCTGTGTGAGTGCTACGATGCATTTTTATCAACAATGTCTCGGAATATGGACCAAGAGCTACGCTTTGAGTTTCATCAAGTTCAGCATTGCCCTGACCTGCCCGGAATTTATGCTTGGTACTACCGACCTAGAATACCATCCAAAGACGTCGACGACTGTATCGGCACTGTACTAAAGGAAGGGGGTAGCACACAAGCCGTGCAGGACTTCCTCTTGACCCACCTTGCCTCGTATTTTCGGGAGCTACCGTATAAGGCGCAGATTTTCGGACAGCTGAAGGCCGAATACCGAGGCGAGCTCAACCACGTCGGCAAGTTGAGTTCCTCCCTCGTCGAAAGGTTGGCTGCGGAACCCGAACGCTTGCGCGAGTTAATACCGCTGCTAAGCAACACCGCTCCAATCTTTTCAGCACCCATTTATATCGGCGTCGCATCAGCCCAAGGACTTAGGACGCGCCTCTCGCAACATGTGAGGAAAATTAATGAGTTTTTGGAAGCGGAGGCAAGAGGGGAGGCTATGGAACTGATCGAGGCAGACGAACAAGGGTCATTTGCATACGAAGTCATCCGTCGAAAAATGGATCCAAATAACCTCGTGGTTTTTGCTTCGACTTTGCATCACGTCGGCTCGATTGGTCTCGAAAAGGATCTAGAGAACTTACTGAACCGGCTTTATTACCCCGTTTGTGGCCGCAACTAGGTGGAATAACCATGACATTCATTAAGAATTCCGTCGAATCAGGGCTCGACCTGACTGTCCATGGGTCCGTTGGTAGCTTCAAGATCCGGAAGAGCAACGGCGGAGGCAATGAAAGCGTTAAGGTCAAATACATACTCTCGCATGTCGCTTTTCGACTGGATGGGAGCCACGAAGACAAACTCCTAAAGAACTTGGTTCCATTCAGGGAGACCTTTGAGGTCAACGAATTGGAATTTGACCAGATTCTCCAGAGAGACATCGATGACAGCCGAGTCGCCACCTCGTTAATACCGTATCTTCTCGGTGAAGACAGCAGCGGGAAAGTGAAGATCTTCCCGCCGATTGTTGTGGCGCTCTTGCCGATGGAGGAAGGTAAGTTGGCGGATTGGTATCCGGAGGTCAAGGAAACCGTGGAGCCAGAGCCGCAAAACCCGCGAATTCGATGGCATCTCCAGCAGTCCGGAGAGCCAGGCAAGGAAGTCTTTGCCTTCCGCCAGATGTCCAACGACGGCAAAATCTCAGCGCATGATTATGCAGAGCTTAAGATAAACTCGGCAACAAGCAACCTCGTCATCGTGGACGGACAGCACCGTGCAATGGCATTGT
The DNA here is from genome assembly GCA_041690355.1 of bacterium. Lineage (GTDB taxonomy): Bacteria > J088 > JAWLBW01 > JAWLBW01 > JAWLBW01 > JAWLHK01. Next base: position 162,310 of record JAWLHK010000008.1, read on the forward strand.
TGGCACTCCATAGAAACATTAAGTCTTGGCCTGACAAAGCGTCATCGTATAAGTCATATTATGGCATCTGGTCTCGGAAGAAATTGGAAGGTTATGATTTTTCCGAGATAAGTCTTCCTGTCATGATATGTACATTTCCGGAGCTGGATGGCACAGGTACCGACGTTAAGGTGTTTGAAGCCTGTCGCAACATATTCCTTAGCCTAAATAAGAATGCTAAACCGGTATCACGGTCTAGGAATTACCTACTCGACGACAATGATATAATATCGCTTTTCTTGCGCGACGTGCTATCAGAGATAAAACAAAATGATGTTGTGGGCGGGGCGCCACTCAGGCTTTGGAATGTTGAGTTAGATGCTGGACAAGACAGGCAGTCACTGTCATCTCCGATGGCCCTAACGGGAACGATGCATCTTCATTTCTTAATTGAAAACTGGATGCTTAATCCGCTGGATTTTAGCGGTTTGAAGTCCAAAAGGCATCATCTTTCTGCCACATATCGTTTGACCCATGCTTTAAGGCGCTTAGGCGCAACTGACAAGCTTGGTAAGCAAGCCGCTGAAAGTACGACCCGTAACGCATTTTCACGACCCTCTGCGGATGTCCTGCGAAACCAGTTTAAGCAGATATACGGTAGCCGAATCGTTTTTGGCCTAGAGCGCTTTCGGCCCTACTGGGCTCACTGTAAGGCTAGCTCAGAGGTAGAGAAAGCTGTTAAGCAGAATGTGCCAGAGATTCACGCTGTCCTTTTTCAGGGACAGGGTATGGCGAGGGTATTCAACGATTACCTCGATAAGTTATCGACTAAGAGCAAGGAGTCCAAATCGGTACCAAAAGAGCTTGACGATACTCTCCGAGTCTTCCGTGATCAACGAGCCCAGATGGAGAAGTATATTGCAGAGTTCAAGAAAAAGAGAGTTGCGAGGCTGCTTGCGCTTAACGACAACGAGCTTGAAGATAAGCTAACCAACCGGGCGATAAGTGCACTTACTGAGCAATTCGACTCGACATTTACAACTTCGGCCTTTCAAGCCAGTCTGTTTCTCTCATTCTTTCATATGCTCGAGCAATTCGCAGGCAAGCAAGGCGTACCTTCTCCGGCAGACGCGACGATCCCTGTGAGTGAACTCTTCGAGGAATATTTAGATGCTGTGAATCGCATCTTTCCAACGCCTTCGGATAACGCCAAACAGAAGGCTGCCAAGGCCCAGAAGCTTCTCGAGCTGTTTGTCGGGCGGGTTCAGAAGGATGGTTCGCGTATTGACGTAGTTGCAAGCAGCGGGAACCTAAGGCAGCTCTTGGTCCCAGGCGAACTCAAACCGGACCTCTGGACTAGGTTTCGGTACCTATTTCTTGAACTCTGGAAGACGGAAAGTGCGGAACTAGGTGAGCTCATTGAGCATGAGCGCAAATTAGTTCGTCAATGGCTTCTTAGGGACCTGATCAATCGTAACATCAGAGTTCACTGTCAAACGGAAGGAATTGATGAAAGTGAACTTACGACGGAAGTGCAAAGGAAAATCCGTGAAGATTCGTGGGAGCAATTTAAGGATGCGCATACTCCCTTGGACGTGAAGATACGGGAGAAAGATTTTAGGGACCACCTTCACGGTGAGGGCATGACTACCGACGGAGATGACGACGAAATAGATGGTGAAGAGTAAAATTCACAGGTGACAAGCTAAACAAGGCATCTCCCCTCCGTCCCCATCCAGCACCGTCTCCAAGACCTCTGCCAACGGCCGATTTGGCGCTTGAGCTTTCTCAAGCGCCATTTTTCTTTCGTGATCGGCGATGATTTGGTCCTTACGAGCCAGGATGTCGAGCAGCGACTCTCCTTCGGTCCAGAAGTATTGGCGGCCGTCGCTGTGCTCTTGCTCGTAAGCAAGAGCCTTCTGGAACAGATCCGGATGCTCCTCGGCTAGGCGCACCCACTCAATCTTCCTCTGGAAGAAGCAGAAAAAGCAGCCGGACCGAGTACGCCAACGATAATAATCGGGCGCCCCAACGCCGCTCTCCTCGAGGATGCGGAAGACGTCATCCTTGCGGATGCCCGCTTCTTTGAACGGGAAGACAGGCTTGATGTTGGGTTTCGTCGAGATATACCCCGACCGGTTCTCGTCTGCACGGATCGCGATGTAGCTGATCGCCTCGTCTTCGCCCACAAACTTTTCAAGCGGCTCGATCTTGAGCTGCTTGGTACACCAGCGAGCCTTGGCCGAGGGGAGAAAGCCATTGTGAACCTCAAGCCAATGGTCAAAACCGCGCTCCGCGCTCAGGACCTGAACCTTGATTCCCAGACGGGCCTTCAGACGTTCGAGAAATTCATAGGTCTCAGGGAGTTCTTTTCCCGTGTCGCAGAAGAAGTACTCCATGTTCGGGACTTTGTCCCGCATGAATACGGCGAGCGCTGCGCTGTCCTTGCCCCCTGAAAGGCCCAGGATGTGTCGAACCTTGCTCATGCTTTCTCTACCTTTTCGTCGTCGACCATGAATGAGGCAAAGATGCGCTCGATTAAGGCGACAACCACCGCCTTCTGAAACTCCATCGAGTCGCGACCCTTTGTTCTCTTCTGAATGTCTTTGAGCAGACTCTCTGCGACGCTCTTCACGTCATCCGAATCCTCTTGGTTAAGCCAAATCACGTTGCTAAGCTCTTGACCACCCGGCTGTAGGAGCGTGAGATGCCGAGGTGTGCTCTTGCTGGTGACCGGCAAGGTCGCCTGCGAAGCGAGAGACTCGAGACCAATGAACTGGCGTGCCAACTTTCGGGCACGTTGCTCAAAGGTTTTCCTGTCATCGTCCGTCCAGGCAGGGGCCGGTTTGTCGCCGATGATCATGAGGACTGCATCGAGCCACTCGTTCTCATCCGCAACGTCGTTGGCAAGTGCGATGAGAAGTTTCTGAAGCTCTCGGTCCGTACACTGATCCACCAGGGCCGCTGCCCTGGGCTTCAACGCCTGACGTAGGGACGCTGGCGAAATCCGGAAGCATTTACTGAGCTCTTCCAAACAAGCCGTCCGAAGATTGGGATACAGTCCGCTAAGCTCGCGCAGACATGTCACCAGCTTGTCACGGTAGCTCTCGATCTGCTGGGGCTTAGGCTTTTTACCCGCAGGGAAGGGCTCTTCGCCGCACGCTTGTGGGAGTGAGAAGAACAGTAGATGTTCCGGATCATTGCTCTCCAGAATCAATGCCCGAACCTCCTTGGCGACCTTGGAAAGTTGTCGCGTCTGCTTGGAGAAATCCGGTAGGCGAGCTCCGAAGAGTACCAAGGGGCGCACCAGGCTCATCACGGTGAGAGGCTTGTCCTTGGGTCGCTGGTCCTCGGCGATCAAAATGTCGGCAAGGGCCTGGAACAAAGCGCTTCTTTCTTTGTCTACACCCAGGAACTTGAACGAAAACTTCGCGGGGTGCTTTACCAGAAGCTCGAAGTGTTCGGCGCCCAAAACGGGGAGTAAGGTCCCATCTTTAAAGACGGAGACTTCTTCGCCATTTACCAGCAGGTAGACTGCCAGGAGAACGGGGAGCGGCCCTTCTTTTACTCCGTAGGGGGGTCTGGCCAGCTGGTCATAGAGTTCAGCCACTGTGCGCATGCCACCGGAGGAAGAGCGGCAGAAAGTATCAATCGCACTCCAAACATGGCGTACGCCTTTGGCCGTCGGAGCCTGTACACGGTGGCCATAATCGGCTTTCACGTGGATGCCGGTCTCGCGGACGGCGGAAGCGTACATGCTGTATTCGGGGCCATACCCCTCAATACCGAGCCGCTCCTTCGATCCATCGTCGAGCAAGTGCTCAATCAGAAGTCGGCGTGCTTTCGCCCCTTGGGAAGTAAGTTCCCGGCGATTGAGAAGTTCGTTCCGAAGCTCGAGACCCTTCGCGTAGGTTTGATCGCACAGTTCTGACACCAGCTTATTCAGCGCACGGCTAGAGTCGATTGTGAGTTGCTGAGCATTAACGTAGACAGCACAATCCTCGAGCCGCCGCCCAAACACCTGGGAAACGATGTCGTTCAAAACTGTTCGTGCGTGCAAGAGCCGTTCTCGAACCTCGCGACGGGCTACGCCATCGGTTTGCAGTTGCGGCGACTCTTTTTGGACGCGACGAAGAGCAGCGTACTCCTGGTAGGCACCATGTAGACGTTCGATATGCTTCGGCACAAGCAGGATAAGCGGCTTGTCATCGGCGATAGACTTTGGGAGGACCTTCGGAACGTTGGCTCCAACCCAATGAACGATGAGGCCATCGCTATCTTTGTGTTCGGTTGATAGGTTGGCGAGCACTTTGGGGTCGTCTACGTATCGACGTTCGAAAAACCGGAGTGTCCCCGTTTCATAGCTATGGCGCTGGGCAACCAGGGGCCGCAGAGGAACCAGCTCCTGGAGACCTGCCCCAATATCTTCTCGCTCGGCCTCTAGGTTTTGATAGACGGCCGTTTCAATATCAAAATCGCTTCCCTCCCAAAGGCGAAGTTCGTCCGCCTGTTTTCGGTAGGTGACGACTTTCGCAGAAAGAAGGTCCTCAACCGTACGCGCCGCGGCCTTGAAAGCAGCCTTGTCGTCAGGGACGTCGAGAAGGGCAAGAACTACGAGGTTCTTCTTCGCGCGAAACGTACCAGTGGAAGCGAGAAGATTCAGAAGGGCGATTGCCTTGACTGCCCGAAACTGGTCGGCAGGCAAGTTGGATAGTTCCTCGACTTTCCCCTGAATCTCAACCCAGCGCTGTAAGAGAGGCCTTGAGGCCATCCCCACACCCACCGAGTTGGAAAAGTAGTCGTAGAGGCGATCGAGAGGGTATGGAGGTACCTTGCCGTCATACTCCGAGTCATCTAGGAACCGGCGGAACGAGAAGGGCTCCGGACTGGTAAGAAACGTGAAAACCGAGCGATCGTTCTGCGCGAAGCGGCTGCTTAGAACTGGCAAAGCCACCGCTGTAATCGGGTGCAATGGCGCCGTAGAAGCGATAAGTTCCTTGGTAAGCCCTGAATTTGGGACGTCGCGTTCTAACGCGCTACTCCAACTGATTGCCCACGCATCAATGGTTGCACTGACAGACTGATCACCCGAGCACTCAATCGCAGCCCCAATAAGCCGCAATGTCTGCTCTGTCGCCTCGGTGAAGGGGATATCTTCAAATCGCCCCTGCACCTTGCCCCATTCTGCTCGATGGGCTGCCGCCAAGCTGTGACCATACTCGGCAAAGGCCTGATGAAGAATGCCGATGACCGCAATCGTCGGCGACTTGCCGTCTGTCGGAAGTTCCGCAAGTTGCTGTAGAAGATAAAGGTCTTCAGACCCGGGATGGGAGACGATGAATTCGAGCGTCTTCCCCATCTCATCGAGGACAAGAATCACTCCCGTACCAGCCGCTTTGGCGACCTCTTGGACGAGTCTCACGACCTCGCCTTGTGGGATCTCATCCTTGTTCAGGGCAGTCTGCAAGCGTTCGAGTACATGCGGCTTTCGACCAATCGTCCAGAACTGCTCGGCACCACGCTCGAGCGCTCTCAGAATGGTGCGGCTCAACGGCTCGCGCTGAGAGGTCACGACCGCGCGAACAAAGCCTCGCGAGGGCACCCTCTTCGCCAGCGTCACCAGGGGGTGCTTCGCTCCCAGGTGCGACTTGGCGATAGATAACGCCTCGTGTCGGACGGCAGCATCCTCGTCGGCCACCAAGGAGATCAGAAAGTGCGCCGCCGAAGATTTTCCGGTCCCGTAAACGCCTGTGAATGTAAATGCGCGGTTGAGGTCTGGCGTCTGGAGTGCGGTGAGCACGCGCTCAAGGGCTTCTACAGACCGCGACGTAGGGACATAGCCCCGTACCGCCTCGACCGCATTAAGATCTCGCTCTAAGTTAACCGAGCGAGTATACCTCCGTCGGAGGTCGAATATGCTGCTGAGTGGTTCACCGTGCATAGTAGTCACTCAAAACCTGAAGATGAAGTTCAGCAGGGTCACCAGAAAAGGCCATCTGCATCAGGCCCGAAGACTCTGAAAAAGAAATGGCCTTATTAGTCCGGGCGACCGATTCAATTGCTTCTGACAAAACCGATTCGGTCAGCTTGAAAGCCATCCCAGGACTGCCGTGATCGTAAAGGAGTCTCGAGACAGCGATTGTCTTTTCGGAGCTCGTGACGATCGACGCATAATCTAGGCAGGCTGCAACGATTACTTCCGGCGGGAGCGTCGGCTTGGCACCGATTTGGAAGGCGTAGCGCTTCTCCTCGCCGAGCCGGTAAATAATTCCCAAGTCCACGAAAGGACTGTCAATCGAGTCTTCGCTAAACGACTTCGCGTCCCCATGACCGGTATACATGCGGAGAAGGCAGCTTGAGTCCTTCTTTAGGGATGAGGCCGCAGCGCGTGCGAGAGGATACTCCGCTTCCTGGTAGTCCTTAAGCCCCTGATAGAGGTCATCGCCAGTGAAGGAACGATCCCGTAGCACGTTGAATGCGTAATACCAGGTGGTCGCGTAGCAAGGCGGGCGCAACAGGTACCAGTGCAACAACCAGAGTGAAGCGAGGTCCTCCAAAAATGGATCCCAACCCTTCTGCCCCAGCAACCGGGTTCCGAGCTCGGTCGGGGAATACTGCTTTGCCCTTCCTGCTCCGTCTTTCCGTTCGAGGACAAGCTTGAACGCTGAAGTCCAGTACGCAATCGACCGGACCATGTTCTTGCCAACACCGAGGACGACAGTAGCGTCATCGCGGTCGAAGACACCCCCGTCCTGTTCACACGCATCAAAACCCTTCTTGAGCCAGCCGAAGCGGGGATGAAAGGTCTCATGGCGCGCGAAGACCGCACCTTTCGGGTGGGGGAACGTATCGCCCGCAAACGTGATCGACAGTTGTGTAGACATGACTATCGCATCACTCCCGAAAGGTGAAGCTGGCGCCGGTCGCTATCTGCAGGCGTCAGCTGGCAGGCGTACTGTTTGATCAGCCGATATTCCGATTCCGTAAAAAGGACTCGGTTGTCGCGAAAACGATGCCCTTGCGGCACCTTACCCTCGCTTCGCCACCGCCAGAATGTCTGCCGGTGAATGCCAAGGGAATCAAGTACATCCGCGACTTCGTAGTAAGTTGTTCCGTCGATGGAGAGGGGCATGGCGGGGGTCCAGCCAAATGACGTCGGGTGACGCCATGTTACATGGTGCTACAGACTACCATGCGAGGGGTAGAGCACTCAATGGTGAAGTGCCGTCTTTCACGAGCGCCGGAGCTGGTGCCCTCGTAGGGAGTAGCCCCTTGCTTCTAAACGTTGTTGCCACGCATCTCGGGTCCCGATTCCAAGCACGTCATCCAAAAGGCCGGCCTTTTCTTCTTGCTTGGTCAATCGGGCGAATTTTTCCCTATTCGGATAGGAGAGCCCAACGAATTCTTCCTTGCGGTGGAGTATGGGCGGGTTTTCTGAGTCTGCGTAGTTCCGGTACGTCACCCGAAAGGTTTGTAGGTCAACCGAGAGAGAGCCGGCCAGGGAAGGGTGCGGGTCGGTATCGAATTCCGGGTAGTAAAGGTAGGAGACCTTCGGCTTCTTGCGGGAAAGCTTGATCAGATTCGCGCCCTCTACGACACCCAGATACGCTCGAGCGCAACCTTCGTAGACTTTTAGCAAGGCAGGAAGGTCGGTAAGTGATGACTCGTGGACGTACAGGGCTTCTTGGGTACACTTGCCAACGGGGGACTCAGCGCATACACGACTGACCTCATCTAGACGGCCGAGGCTAAAAAGGAGGTCATCCGACAGAGAACAAGCTTTCTTGTACGTTGAGAAAAACGCTTTTACGTCGCCCTGCATTGCCGGCGAGAGTTCGTGATATGCAGGTCGCCCGTCGAAGCGACTCAGCGCAAGAAAGACTGAAAGCTCTTGCGAACGCTCCTCACGAACCCGGTCCCAGTCTACGTCTGAAACGCGGCGGATCGTGCCAATGGCCCGTGAATAGCTTCCGAAGGCCTGAAGCACTTCTGCTTCTTTGGCAAATTCGCCTTCAATCGGTGGCCGCCCTCGTTCGGCAATGAACTCAACTAGAGCATCGAGTAACCCGCGATGCGCATCGTAAAGCTCGCTGGACCTCGACGTACGTGCGATGGGCAGGCGGCGCCGATACCGGGCTGCAGCGAACTGGTGGCGTTTCGCTTCGTCACGAAAGATGTAGAAGACTCCTGGCGCCGCAGCGAGCGCAGAAAGCCCTAGGTGCTCCTCAATCCAGCCCTTTAGTTCTTGCTGTTCAAAAAACTTCTGAAAGGTGCCCCTTTTGGTTAGGCAGCCATCGGCAAAAAAGGCGTGGACGTCTTCCCGCGCTTCTAGCGTGAGTCGAGCGGAAACGATGAGGGTGTCCCTGGCTAAGGCCCAAGCACTCCGGAGAGCCGCCACTCTCTCCTGCGGCGATTCGATTACGTTCACGACGTAACCGAGGTTCACGACGTCGGCCTCTGTCCGTTCCCCGGCAGGGCGATGAACGGGATCCCAACCCGAAACGGTGATATCTCGTTGGGCGAGGAGCGCGACGTCTTCGCCATGACCACACCCATAATCGAAGACCGACGTTCCTTGCGTAATGATCCCATCGGCTAGCGCGAGTCGAACGGGACGCGAGAAGTCGTGTCGTCGAATAGCTGTCTTGTGACGCGCGATGTGTGATACAGACATGGGCTCCCTGGATCGCTTCACATACTAGCACACTACACACACTAGCCTAATTACCTCACCGCCCGTCCAGATATGCTCCCATTGACGCACCGAGTCTGCGTCATTTTGACCCCCTGTTTCCCAATCCTTTCAACAACCTGCCGCTGTGCAATTGATTGCACAAACGTGTGGGGGGAATGCCCATCGGACCGACGCAGAGGCCACGGTGGATAGGACCCTCGTCATTCCGTTCCGCCGGCTGGGGCACCGCCAAGCTTTACAATCCACCCCATCCCGGCTATGGTATTGCTGTGCGGAGGGAACCATGAAGCGAGCGCTGATTCTGCTGGCGGGACTCTGGATGACGGGCACCGGGTGCACGCAGCCCGGCGAACACTTTCGAGAAGGACTGTTCAACACGACCTTCTTCGGCGTCACCACCGTCGAGCAGGATTCAGGATTCTTCTCGGCGCTCTATCATCTCCCCGACGACCAGGCGTGCCACCTGACCCCCTGGTCGATCGTCAAAGGGACCCTCACGGCCGAGGGGGATGCCGACCACCTGACCTACACGAAGAAGGGTGAGGAGGTGGTCATCCGGTATGAACATCAGGGAACGCATATCTCCTTCTCAGCAAACACGGACGGCAAGCAGCCCGATGGCAAGCCGTGGCCGCCCTCTGCGCTCGTGCCGACCCTGAACGTGAAGGCCGACAGCATTCTGATGACCCGCTTCGCCCTGACCATCACCGACCAGACCTGCAACTCGACCTGGGCGGCGGTCCAGTATGCGACCAGCGAGCCGCTCCCCTGCTGGCAGACGTTCGACGGTCAGCGCCGCTGCAGCGCAGGCTTCCTGGTGGTGAGTGGCCCCGTGGAGGCGGATCGCTATCAGGCCCGCCATTCTGCACCCTACGGGGACGCCGACCCCTTTGAAGTCGACCTCGACCTCACCGGCCGCTTCGCCGTCGGCGAGACCCTGACCGGCCAGATTTCGTTCGCGGCCACCTTCACGGCCCCCACGCCGGGGACCTGCGCCACCACGGTTCCCGTCGAGGTGCAGGTGCTCGGCCGTCATTTCACGCGCGACATCTGTGAACGCGTCCCCGAGGGGGCGACCGGCTACTCGGCGTGGGCCGCCTGGAGCACGCGGTAAGTTCGCGCGGGTAACGCCCCCCCGACCGCTCACCCCCTCACGCATCGCACTCGTGCCCTTCTTCCCCGTTGGTCCACGATGGACGGGAACGCAGAGTGCGGAGGCATGCGATGACGAAATTCACTGGGGGAAAGCGAACCTTGATCACGGCGCTGCTCACGCTGGCCGTGGGCGCCTGCGCAGGCAGTGAGGCCTCGCGGCAGACGTCGCCGCAGGAGCCGTATCAGGACGACGCCATCGCCCCGCAGGAGAGCGTGCTGCCGCCCGAGCCCTTCCCCGAGACCGAGGCGCCGCCCGAGGAGCCGGCTGAGGAAGAGGGGCCGGCCTTCATCATCATCCCCCTCGGACCCGAGCCTGGCGAAGAACGTGAGCCCGGCATGCCCGAAGAAGAGGTGATACCCGGTGTTCCCGCCGAAGAGGAACCCCAGGAGGGAGAACAGGTCGAGCGCTTTCTGATCATCCCCGCGCCGCAGGAAGAAGACGCCGAGATGTTTCCGCGCGAAGAAGGCGAAGACGCGGCGCCGGACGAGATCATGAAGCCGCAGGATCCGCGGGAGCAGGAATTCGGCGGCCGGGCCGACGAGGCCGAGAGAGAGGACGCAGACGAGGGATCGCCGCTCACCGACGAGCCCCGCACCCCCTCACCCCTGCAGGATGAAACGCAGGAGCGGGACGACGAGCTGCAGCTCGACGTCGTTCCCGAGGGAGACCCCGCCACGGCCGAAACGGAGCCGCAGATCGAGCTGATCATCATCCCCATGCCCGAAGGGGCGCTCGACGATGCGCCGCTCTCGGAGGAGCCGGAGTTCCAGGACGAGGAGTCGCCCGAGGCACCGGGGGAACCGGCGGAGGAGATGACCCTGTAGGCGATCGCGGTGCTCTCCGGGGCTGGGGTGCGCACTGCGGGCCCGGGCCGGAGGGGGGGAGTGGGGGAGGGGGAGAGTGGGGGAGAAGCAAGAACGCAACAAGAACGCAACACCCCCGCAGGAACGCCACCCACCTCATTTCGTCCCGGGCCACGAGCGCGCACCTCTCCCCGAGCGCGAAGCACCGACCCCAGCGGGGTCGCAGCGCTGAGCCGCGGCGGCAGCCCCGGGTAAGGATGGTGTGGTTCCCAGCGCCCAGCGACCAGCGCCCCGCGACCGCGCCGTCAGGCGCGCGCCGCCGCCGTGGGATAGAGCACGCCCTCGTTCACTTCGCGGATCGAGTGCGTCGGCCGGAGGCCCGGCGCGATCGGGCTGTGGATCAGCTCGGAGCTCGAGAAGTGCTGCACGAAGCGCGGATCGGGCGCATACGGATCCGCCAGCAGCTTCTCCTTGACCATCGAGTTGTACTGGTCGAGGGAACCCTCGAGCGTGTTCGCGTTCATGATCACCTCGTGGCCGGTCGCCTGCGCATAGGCCGCCAGGCCGGGGATGCGGCTCGCCTCGGGGGAATAGGCGTCCATGCAGACGCCGTTTTCACTCACGGTGTAGCAGCCGCTCTCGGGCGCGCGGAACAGGAGCGACATGTTCCCCCAGGTGTGGCCGGGGGTGAAGATCAGCGCGCAGCCGTCTCCCAGCTGCACGTCGCCGTCGAGCAGGACGAGATTGTCGGTGCGCACCCCTTTGCCGGCATCGGGAACGAACCACGGCTGCTGCAGCGGATGCTGGTGCAGCGACGATTCGTAATCCGCGCGCTGCACGAGGAATTTCGCGTTCGGGTAGAGGGGCGGATTTTCATCGGTGCCCAGAAACGGCCGCATGTCCTGCACGTGCTGGTGATCGAAGGCGACGTAGTCGACGTCTTCGGGGCGCACGCCGATGCGGCGCAGCTGCTCGGGAAGCGGCGGCGATTCGAGCAGCAGGTTGCGGATGGTGTCCGAGAAGGGGAGTTTTCCGGCCAGGTTCGCGAAGAACGGTGCGGCGGCCGACCGGTCGGGGATCGTCGGATTGAAGAGCAGCAGCTTCGGCACGCCGTTCTGGTAGAACTGCACGAGCATGGCGCGGTTCTGGAAGAGCAGGAACGGGTAGCGCAGCTTCGACGCCCGGTTGAACGCGAAGGTCACCGGGTAGGGCGCGATGGAGGTGGGGAGCGTGCGCACGGCGAGCGCCGGCCGCCCCTTCACGAATTCCGCCTTGAACCGGGGAGCGATCTCGCGCACCCGGGCCAGACGCTGGGCGGCGTTGGTCGGGAGGTGGCACTCCTTCCAGATCTCCAGCGGGGTCAACCCGGCGTCCTGCGGCGATATCGGCATCCTGCGTCTCCTGCGGATCGGAAACCCACATTGTAACGCGTTCCGGCAGGGCCCGCAGGCAGCGGCCCGCGGCAATGCCCGATGGTCTAGGGCCCATGACCGCATCCAGGCACGAGCAAGTCGAGGTGGATTCGTCTTCCGCTCCCCCCGGCAAACGAAAGCCCCGCCTTCCGTGCGGAAAGCGGGGCTTGATTGGTTCATGGCGATGGTTCAGGGCGCGGCGAACACCTCGGCCGAAGGCACACTCTCCAGGCCCTCACTGTCGACGGTCGTCACCACGAAGTAGTAACGGGTACCGTTGGTCAGGCCGGTGATGTCGCCGCCACTGGTGGCGCCGGCGACCTTCGTACCGTTGAGCCGATGGACTTCCGGCGAGGTGGACCAGTAGACGTTGTACGAGACCGCGCCGGTTGAAGCCGTCCAGCTGACTGCCACGGCGCCGGCCCCGCCGCCGCCCGTCGCGAGCACATCGGTCGGGGCCGCGATGGCCAGCTGGGGAGCCACGCCGATCTGCACGGCGGTCGCCCCGTACCAGCCGAAGTTATCGGCGTCGCCGTTGGTGCCCGGGGTGTGGGTCAGCTGACCGAAATCATTGTTCCCCCACATCCAGAAGGTGCCGTTCGGCAGGAGGGCGCCCGTCACGTGGTCACCGGCAATGATCTCGGCGACATCGCTGACCGCCGCAATCGCCACCGGCGTGGTCTGGTTCGTGGTGGTGCCGTCACCCAGCTGGGCATAGCCATTTCCACCCCATGCCCAGGCCGTGCCATCACTCCGCATCGCGAAGGCGCTGGTGAAGCCGATGGCGATCTCGTCGATACCGGTCAGGCCGCTGACCTGCACGGGCGAGGTGGATTCAGCGTCGGTGCCGTTGCCCAGCTGACCGTCGAAGTCGTCACCCCACGCCCAGACCGTGCCGTCACCCTTGAGCGCCAGCGTGAAGCTGGGCGCGACCTTCACGGCCACGACATCGCTCAGGGCCGTGACCTGGACCGGCGCAGACTTGCTGTCCCAGTTGCCGATCCCCAGCTGGCCGGCCCCGTTGTCGCCCCAGGCCCAGAGCGTGCCGTCGCTCTTGATGGCAAAGGCGCGCAGATCGCCCGCGGCAATGGCAACGACACCGGTCAGCGTGCTCACCTGCGCCGGCGCATAGTGCGGCGTGGTCGAACCATCGCCCAGCTGACCGGCGAAGTTCTCGCCCCAACTCCAGACGGTGCCGTCGCTCTTCAGGGCCAGGCTGAAGTCGGCGCCGGCCGCGATGGCGACCACGTTGCTGATCCCGGCCACCTGCTGCGGCGTGGCGTTGTAGGCTTCAGGTCCCATGAAGCCGCCGTCATAGGTGGGGTCGCTGCTGCTCGCCCCGTCGTAGCCCAGCGCGCCGTAGTGGCTGCGACCCCACGCCCAGACCGTGCCATCGCTTTTCAGGGCAATGGTGTGGACGGGGCCCGTCTCCACGGCCGTCACGGCACTGAGGCCGCTGATGGCGGCCGGGGTGATGTTGTAGCAGCCCGTGAACTCGATACACACGTCTCCGGCCGTCCCGGAGGCATGCCCCATGGTGCCGTAGGTGTTCTCGCTCCAGGCCGTCACCGTGCCGTCGGCTTTCAGCGCGACGATGTTACGCCCCTCGGCAGACAGCGCCACCACGGGCGAAGCCAGGGTGTAGGTCTCGGTCTGCACCGCCGAGGGATTGCCCAGGTTGTCGACGGCCAGGAACTTGATGGTCACGGCTGCAGTGATGGAGATGGGTTCGGCATAGACGGTCGACCCTGTATCGGGCGTGCTGCCGTTCAGCGTGTAGTAGATAGCCGCGCAGCCCGATCCGCTGTCGCTGCATTCGAGCGTTACATTGGTGCCGCTGACCACGCTGGAGCCGCCCGGCGTCGCAGAGACCGTGGGCGCGTCCGTATCGATCTGATAGATGACGGTCCGGACCGATTCCTGATTGCCGGCCACATCCACCGCGAAGAACTTCAAGGTGGTGTCGACCGAGACGTCAATGGCGCCGCCGTAGACGTTGGAGCCGGTGGTCGGGGTGCCGCCGTCGGTGGTGTAGTAAATCGCTTTGCAGCCTGAGCCGGAGCCGTCGTCACAGCTGAGCGTCACGCTCTGGGCCGAGGTGTATGCGCCGCCGGCCACCGATGCGCTGGAACTCGGTGCAGCGCTGTCGAACCGGTAGACGGCCGTCTGCACCGACTCTTCGTTGCCGGCTGCGTCCACCGAGAAAAACTTCAGGGTGGTGTCGGCCGAGACGGCGATGGGTTCGGCGTAGACATCGGAGTCGGTTGTCGGTGTGCTGCCGTCGATGGTGTAGTAGGTCGCGGCGCAGCCCGAACCCTCTCCATCATCACAGGTGAGCGTCACGCTCTGCACACCGCTGTACCAGCCGCCTGCCACCGAAGCGCTCGTCTGGGGAGCGTCGGTGTCGTCCGCGGCACTCTCCGACACGCAGGTGACCACGATGTCGGAGACATTGGCGTCAGCGGTGCCGCTGCCGTTTACGACGGAACAGATCTGACCGTCGGGCTGGGTGGCGGCGGTGACCTCGTAGGGTTTCCCCGCAGCCACGGGCTCGGAAAAGACGAAGACGCCATCCTCGGTGACGGTCTTGTCGTCGCCGCCGTTGTTCTGGAGCACCACCGTGCCACTCAAGCCTTGCACCTGGCCACCGATCGCGTGACTCCCGGTCGGTGGACACACGCCTGCAACGTGGACAAGCTTGCGAATCTTATTGTTGTTCTGGTCCGAAACGTAGAGGACGACGCCATCGGAACCGCCGCCCACCGCGGCGATTCCATAGGGCCCATAGAATTGCGCCTGTGTTGCCGTACCGTCCGCGAACCCTTCGCCGCTGCCGGCCAGGGTGGTCACCGTGCCGGTGGCAATCTCGACCTTGCGTATCGAGCCGCCTTGGAAATCGGCCACATACAGGTGCGCGCCATCGATTGCGATTCCCGCCGGGCTATTGAAGCTCGTTGCCAGGGTGGTCACTTCTCCCGTGGCGATGACGATTTTGCGGATGCTGTTCAGGTTGGTCACATACAGATGGCTCCCGTCGGTGACGATGCCGTCTGGGGCGTGGAACTGTGCCGCCGCACCCACGCCATCGGCATCACCAACCGCGATGGAACCAGCCAGGACGGTGGATTCGCCGGTTGCGATATCCACTTTCGTGATTCTGTTCGCCGCCAGCTCTGCAACATACAGATGCGAGCCGACAACAGCGATGCCACCCAGCTGGGACCACTCACCCGTATCGTTAACGGCTACGGTGGTGACCTCACCGGTCGCAATCACCACCTTGCGAATTGCACCCGGCTCCGTGACATAAAGATTGTCGCCATCGACCGTCAGCCCATGCGCCTCATTGAAGGAAGCGTCCCTGCCGAATCCGTCGACTCTGGCGAAAACTCCGGAACCGGCGAGTGTCGTCACCTCGCCCGTGGCCATGGTGATCTTCCGGACGTAATGGTGATCAATCACATACAAGTGAGCATCATCGCGCCCCATATGGCTCAGATGAGTGAACTGCGCCAGGGTACTCGTTCCGTCGGCGTAGCCTGACGTGGAGCCGGCGAGGGTTGTCACCTGCGTGCCGCCACAGGCGTCGTCGTCAACAGGGAGGGGGATTGTAGAGGGGGGGACACAGTTCATTGCCGTAAGCAGCGGGGAAAGCAGCAAGAGCAGCGCTATTTTCCAAAAGTGGGTTCCTGTGTTCATTTGGATTGATCCTCCTCGCAAGCCATGCGTGCGCTTGTTCACAACGGGCTCGTGGTCTGTGGTTTCGTCGGTATGGTTGTTGTTCGCGGCACGGTCACCTGAGCGGACGGCCTGTCCTGCCGCTACATGGTGGGAGCTTTACAATACAGGAATACGTGCCGGCATGCAGTAAGGATTTCATTACAAGGTGGGTGGGGAATCCGCGGATGGGCAAATCCGCAAATTTGCAGTTGTGCAGAGGGCTGAACGAGTGGCGATCCTGTCCGAGAGGAATTGCGAAGGTCAGCCCGGGCGCGCCGGTTCCGGCGCCCCCGGGCCTGGGGAACGCGTGCGCTTCCACCGTTACCGCGGCTGCCGCCGCGGCTCAAAAATGCGACCCCGCCGGGGTCGTGGAGCACGGCGGGGTGGAGGGTCCTTGCTTAACCGATGTCCGACGTCAGGCGTCCGACGTCCGATCAGGCGTCCCGCTTGCGCTTCCACTGCGCAATGCGGTCAATAACCCGCCCCGTGATCGCCGGGAAGGCGGCGTTCACCTTGTGCAGCAGGCGTGATTGCGCATCCACCAGGATCAGAAACCGGTCGCGTGCCTCGAGGCTCTCGACCACCTGCGCCACGACCTGTTCCTTCGGCGCGAAGGGGAAGATATCGTAGAGCACCGGCCGCTGGGGAAGGTTCTGCACCATCGGCGTGTCGATGGCCGGCGGACTTACAATCGAAAGCGCCACGCCGCGCCGCCGCAGGTCGTGCACGACTGCTTCACAGAAGCCGACGACGGCAAACTTCGAGGCGCAGTAGGCGGCGAATTCCGGAAGTCCCTTGAGCCCCGCAATGCTCGCCATGCAGACGACGCGCCCGCCCGGGGCCATGCGCCGCGCGCCGTGCAGCACGAGGTGCACCGTGCCGTGGTAGTTCACGTCCATGACCTGCCGGCACGATTCCGCCGTCACGTCTTCGAGGTCGCCGCACTGCAGAATGCCCGCGGCGTGGAAGATGAGATCCGGAAAATCCCCTTCCCCTTCCCAACGGTCGAAGGCCGCGCGCACCGCCGCTTCGGCGGTGATGTCGGCGGCCAACGGTTCTGCCCGCGTCGCGGCACAGGCCTCGGCGGTGGCCGCGAGACCCGCCGCATTCCGATCCCACAGGGTGAGGCGCGCGGTTCGCGGCGCGAGCGCTTCGGCCACGGCCTGCCCGATGCCCGAGGCCGCGCCGGTGACGACGATGTGGCGATACTGCTTCACGGATTGCCGGCGGGCGCCGGCGTCGATGCTTGGACGGGCTGCGGCGCGCCGGCGGGGGTCATCACGAGCGTGCCGCTGATGTCGACGTTGTCGTCGATGGTCTTGAAGAAGAGGCTCGGGCGCTCAATCTGGTGCTCCGACAGCAGGACCGTGAACGCGAACGCCCCCTCGATCTGCCGCTCGCTTACCTTGAGCGTGACCGGGATCTGATAGTTCCGCTTGACCCCCGCGAACGTGAGCTGCGCGTCGAGGGTCGTCGTACAGGTTCCCTCCACGGGAGCGCAGACGGGCCCCGTCCCCTTCAGTTCCACCAGCGGATGCGCTGCCGCCTTGATCGCGTCGCGCGCGTTGCCGTCGCGATTCTTGTTCCCCGAGTCGAATGAATCGCTGGCCACGCGCGCTTGAATGGCGATGCGGCCGTCGGCCACGCGCGCGCGCGCCTCGATGCGTTCACTCGTCCCTTTCACGTCGTGCAGCGAGAAGTGCACGTGATAGCCGACCTTCGATCCGGCCGTCGACTGCCACATCCCGTCGGGCAGGGCGGGTTCGGGGGCGGCGACGGCGAGGGCCGCGAACGCGGTCAGAACGAGCGAAAGACTCATGACATCACCAGACGTAGACGGTGGCGGCGAAGGCGAGCAGCCCCAGGGTCGACCAGCCGGCGATCTGGTGCGCGTCGCCCAGCGCCTGCAGGCCGTTGATGTCGCCGCTCTGCACCTTGTTCGCCATCGCGAGGCCGAGGCCTGCCTGGGTCAGCATGCCGATGGTGGCCAGGCTCACGCCTAGTTTGTGCAGCGAGACGGCGTCGAAGCCGCCGCTGCGCTCGCTCGATTCCGGCGCCGACAGTGCCAGGGCGCCGGTGGCCGTAAAGCCGATGACGCTGCCGTAGACGAGCGCCTTGTGCGCAAGGCGGTAATCGCCGGTGCCGGGCGCATTCGGCTCGTAGAGGTCGTTGTAGTTGAGCTGCCCGACGATGGTCGTGCCCGCGAGCAGCCCGAGCGTCGTGAGCCCCAGCCCCTGGTGCCACTTGAACATGGCCTTGCGCGTGTCGGCGCGTCCCTGCAGGGCGGGGTCCGGCGTGGCGGCGGGAACGGCCGCGGCGCGATCGGCGAAGAAGTCGAAGTCGTCGGTCACCGGCGCGGCCTGCGCGGCTGCGGTGGCCGGCTGCGGAGTTTCTTCGGCGCCGGCGGCATGGGGTACCAGCACGGCGAGCAGGAAAAGGGGAATCGCGAAACGCATGTCCAGATCGCTCCCGGTTTCAGGTGCAGGGGGAAAATGGAAAACTTCCCCGACAGCTTACCCCACGGAGCCGATTCCTTCCACGCTTCCCCCCCCGGCACGCGGCCCGGTCAGCGCAGGTAGATTTCTTCGGGAAAATCTTCGGGAAACAGGTTGACCATCTCGCGGCGCACGAAGCGATCGATGTCGCTGGCCGTGCGCAGGGCGAGAATGGACTGGACCATCCACTCGGCGCGGCTGAAATCAATCTTGCGCGTGATGCGCTTCATGCGCGGAATCGAGCGCGCATTCATCGACAGCTCGTCGAACTTGAGTCCGAGCAGGACGAGGATGTAGATCTCTTCGCCCGCCATCTCGCCGCAGATGCTGACCGGAATGCCGACTTCGTGCGCGATGTCGGTCACGCGCTTGAGCATGCGCAGCAGGGCGGGGTGGAGCGGCTCGTAGAGATACGCCACGTGCTCGTCAGACCGGTCGACGGCCAGCGTGTACTGGATGAGATCGTTCGTGCCCACCGAGAAGAAATCGGCCTCGCGGGCGAGCACGTCGGCCATCATGCAGGCGGCCGGCGTCTCGATCATGACGCCGACGGGCACGTGCATGTCGACGGCATGCCCCTCGCGCTCGAGGTTCTGCTGCTCTTCCTCGATGATCCGCCGCGCATCGACCAGCTCGGTCACCGAGGTGATGAGCGGAAGCAGAATCTTCAGCTTGCCGTAGGCGCTCGCGCGGAGCATGCCGCGGATCTGCGTGCGGAAGATGTCGGGATAGCGCTTGTAGAGGCGCACCGCGCGCAGCCCCATGGCGGGATTCGCACCGCGCTCGATGGGCACGCTGAGGGCGATCTTGTCGCCGCCGATGTCGCAGGTGCGAATCGTGCACGGCAGCGGGTGCATCGACTCCAGCACGCGCCGGTAGTTTTCGAAGTGTTCGTCTTCGCTCGGCAGATCGAGCCGGTTCAGATACAGAAATTCCGTCCGGTACAGCCCGGTCCCCTCGGCTCCCATCTCGATGGTCGAGGGAATTTCTTCGGAGAGCTCGAGGTTCGCGAGCAGGCGCACGCGGTGGCCGTCGCGCGTCTCGGCCGGCAGGTTGCGGTAGACGGCCAGCTGGCGCTCGCTGAACTCGTAGCGCTCGCGGCGTTCCTGGTAGAGCGCGAACTCGTCGGCGTGCGGGTGGATGATGATCGTGCCCGTCAGCCCGTCGACGATGACCGGATCGCCCGTGCTGACGTGATCGAGCAGTTCTTCGGCGCCCACGACCGCGGGCAGCCCGAGCGAACGCGCGAGAATGGCCGTGTGGCTCGTGCGCCCGCCGATTTCGGTCGCGAAGGCGGCCACGTGGTACTTGGGCAGCAGGCTGGTATCGGCCGGGCTCAGATCATGCGCGATGACGACGGCGTTCTCCGGAAGTCCGCTCAGAAACGGCTCGTCCTCTTCGGGCTTGAAGTTGCGGAAAATGCGGTCGACGACGAAGTCGACGTCGCTCTTGCGCTCGCGGATGTAGGCGTCTTCGATGCGGTTGAAGAGGGCGCGGATCTCTTCGAGCTTGTGGTGCAGGGCCCACTCGGCGTTGATCAGCTCGCGCTCGATGATCTGCTCGGTCCCCTTGGTGAGCATCTCATCCTGCAGCAGCATGCGGTGCGTGTCGACGATGAGCACGTGGTCGCCCGTCTCGCCGCCCAGCTTGCGGCGCACGTCTTCGAGCTGCTCGCGGCTGATGGCCACGGCGCGGCGGAAGCGCTCCCGCTCGGCCTCGATCTCTTCGGGCGCGATGCGGCGCTGGGGGACGGCCAGATCGGTGCGCCGGATGACATAGGCGTTGCCCGCCACCATCCCCGGCGACACCGCGATCCCTTTGACCTTGAAGCGGACGTTCGTCACTCTTCACCGAATTTGTTCGCGAACAACTGCTCGAGCGCCTGCATCGCCTGGGCCTCGTCGGGCCCCTCGACCTTGACGGCCACCTCGGTTCCGCAGGCGGCGGCGAGCGTGAGTACCCCCATGATGCTCTTCGCGTTGGCGCTCACCCCTTCGCGCGAGAGGGTGGCGTCGCTTTCGAAGCGATTCATGAGCTGCACGAGCTGGGCCGCCGCGCGCGCGTGTAGCCCCAGACGATTCTGAACCAGCAAGACCCGTTCAATCATTCCGTATGCATGCCTCCCAGCACGTTCCAGATCCACGCCGCCGCGAGCGTGACGGTCAGGTAACCGAAGGCCAGCCTCGTCCCCGGCGTTCCGCGGCGAACGACGACGAACAGGATGGCGGCCAGCAACACCGCCCCGGCGCGCAGATCGGCCTGGGGCGCAAAATTCCACGTCAACAGCGGCAGGGCCGCGAACGCGCCCCCGATGGCGAGCGCCTTGAGGCGCTGGGCGAGTTCGGGAAAGTTGACCCGCTTCAGCTGCCCGACGACTTCGATGCCCGCCGCGTATCCCGTCGCCGCCCCCACGATGCGCACCAGCAGATGCGGCACGTTGTAGACGATCAGGAAAATCGCGACCCCCCAGCCCGGGTGACCGAGCACCGCGGCGATGACCGCCAGCCAGGCGCTGAACGGGCGCAGGGCCGCCCAGAAAAGCGAATCTCCCACGGCACCCAGCGAGCCCATGAGCCCCAGCTTGAGCGCGTTGATGTTGCGCTCGGCGTCGGGGCGGCCGTTCTGCAGATCTTCTTCGAGCCGCCCGACCGCGCCCAGAATGACCGGCGCGAAGTACGGGTGGGTGTTGAAGAACTGGCCATGGCGCCGCGAGGCTTCGAGCATATCGTCTTTCCACACCGTGCGCAGAATCGGCAGAATCGCGTAGAGGAACCCGACGTTCTGCATGCGCTCGAAATTCCAGCACGCCTGCACGAGAAACGTCCGCAGGAAACTGCGCCAGAATGTGAGCGTCAGCAGCATTTAGGCGAACACCACGAGTAAACCCATTCCCACCATCAGACCGAGCACCGCGGCCCGCGGAAACCGCCGCAAGTCCAGCGTCGCGCTCGACTCGGCGAGCCCCAGCAGGGGGAGCCCGGCCAGAAAGAACCCGAACGCCGTCGCCAGCCAGCCGGACAGCGTCACCCGCGCCAGCAGCGTGCCGGCCACGACGAAGAACAGGGCCAGCACGGCCGCGTAGACCCCGGCGGCGAACAGCAGCGCCAGCCAGGGGGCCTTTTCGATGTGCGTGAGGTCACCCTCGCGCAGCATGTCGTCGACCCGCCCGGCGATGCGGCCGTTGGCCTTGCGCACGAGAATGTCGACGTCGCGACCCAGCTCGGCCAGCGGCAGCGCCACGGCCGTCGCGAGCCCCGCGCCGCCGAGCGTGCGCAGTTCGGGCACGGCGACGAGCAGCCCCGCGGCCCCCACGGCGGCCAGCGTGTCGGACGGCGGCACGTGCGAACCCACCGGCAGCCGGCCGGCGTACAGAAATTCGAGCGCGACCCCGACGGCCGCGCCGAGCATCGGCTCACCCGCCCAGAACCCGAACAGCGGCCCGATGACCACCGGCCGCGAAACCATGAGCTGCACGGCCTGCGTCCGATCCAGGCAGACGGCCGTTCCGGCTAGAACCAGCCACAGCAGGGTGAGCGTGAGCACGTTGCTTCAGGATGCTCCTACGCACCCTCCCAATCCGGGGTGATCGTGCGGCAGGCCTCGCGCGGCAGCGCGCGCACCTCGACGACGACCCCCTGCCGGGCGAAATTGCGCAGGATGTCGAGCTCTTCTTCGTTGCAGCAGACGCTCTGCGTGACGCGCCGCTTGCCCTCGGCGTAGTGCAGGTTGCCGACGTTCAGCAGGTCGAAGTGAAACCCGGCCTGGTAGGCAGAGTAGGCGTCGCGCGGTCGCGAGAAGAGGACGATGGAGTGCACCTGGTCGAACTCGTGGCGCTTGTAGCTTGCGACCGCGTCGGCGATCGTGAGGATGTCGAGCCGCACGCTGCGCGGGGTCGCAAGTTCGAGAATCGAGCGCTTGAGCGGATCGGAGGCGACGTCGTCGTCGATGACCACAATCCGTTCCGCATGGCAGTGGGGGACCCAGCTTTCGACGACCTGGCCGTGGACGAGCCGATTGTCGATGCGGACCAGATCGACGCTCATCGTTTCGGCTCCTGGAGCAGGGCGCTGGCGACGGTGATGTTCTTCTGGCCGTACTCGCGGATGAAGGCGGCGAGGTCGGGCAGGGTGCGCCCGTCGCGGGCCGAGGCGAGCTTGAGCAGCATGGGCAGGTTCACGCCCGTTACGACCTCGATCCGCTTCTCGTTGAGAAAGCTGAGGGCGAGGTTCGCCGGGGTGCCGCCGAACATGTCGGTCACCAGCAGAACCCCTTCGCCCTGCTCGGTCTGTTCGATGGCCGCCTGGATGCGCCGCCGGATTTCTTCGGGCTCGCCGGTTTCGGTCGAGACCGCCTCCATCGCTTCGATGTCGCCGACGATGCTGCGCGCCGCCGCCAGCATTTCGCGGGCGATGGCGCCGTGCGTGACAAGTACCACACCAATCATTGAGAACCTCAGATGAGACCCCGCGTCAGCTCCCGATGCCGGACCCTGACGCGGAGCCCCTTGCCGGCGATGCGCTCGCCCAGCCGCTCGGCAAGGTAGATACTGCGATGCTTGCCCCCCGTGCACCCGACGGCGATGGTCAGATACGACTTTCCCTCGCGCCGGAAGCGGGGGAGCAGATATTCGAGCAGGTCGTGAAGCCGGTGTTCGAACTCCCGGACTTCAGGCTTGCTCTCAAAGAAGTTTACCACGGGGAGGTCCAATCCCGTGAAGTCCTTGAGCTCCGGCACGAAATGCGGATTGGGCAGAAACCGCGCGTCGAAGACGAGATCGGCCGATATCGGCAGCCCGTAGCGGAACCCGAAGCTCGTGATCGTCACCGTGAGCTCGTGCTCGCGCGGACGCACGTCGAAGAGCGTCTTGATCTCGTGCGTGAGCTCGTGCACGGTCATGTCTGATGTGTCGATGACCAGATCGGCCCGGTCGCGGAAGGGTACCAGGGCGTCGCGCTCCAGATCGATCCCCTCGGTGACTCCGCTCGTCGGCGCCAGCGGGTGCAGCCGGCGCGTCTCGCTGAAGCGGCGGATGAGGATCTCGTCGCGGCAGTCGAGAAAGACGACGCGCGCGTCGACTTCGGCGCCGTCGAGGTAGCGCAGGGCGTCGGGCAGTTCGTGCAGAAAGCGCCGTTCGCGGGCGTCCATGACGAGGGCGACGCGGTCGAGCTCGTTGCCCGGGCGCGTGATGAGCTGCACGAAGGCGGGCAGCAGCGGGGGCGGCAGGTTGTCGACGCAGAAATAGCCGAGATCCTCGAGCGCGTGCACGACCGTCGTCTTGCCCGCGCCCGAAACCCCCGAGATGAGCAGCAGCTGCACGCGCATCACTCGACCTCGCTGCCGAACGTGGCCACGCCGCTCGACGACTCGGCGATCTGGCGGGTGAGCCGGCGCTGGAACTCGAGGGCCGAGTTGTGCCCCATGATCTTGAGCAGATGGTTGCGGGCGGCCACCTCGATGATCGTCGTCAGGTTGCGGCCCGGGCGCACCGGCAGGCGGATCATGGGGATCTGGACGTCGAGTACGGTGTACTGCAGTTCATCGAAACCGAGACGGTCGTACTCCTCGTCGCTCTTCCACTCGACCAGCTCGATGACGAGTTCGATCTTCTTCGTATCGCGGATGGCGGCGATGCCGAAAAGATCCTTGACGTTGATGATCCCCAGCCCGCGGATCTCCATGTGGTGCTTGATGAGCTCGAGCCCGCTGCCGATGAGGCTCGACGGCGGCTTCTTCTGGACTTCGACGATGTCGTCGGCGACGAGGCGGTACCCGCGTACGACCAGATCGAGCGCGCACTCGCTCTTGCCGATGCCGCTCTTGCCGAGCAGGAGAATGCCGATGCCGAGCACGTCGACGAGCACGCCGTGGAGGCTCGTGCGCTCGGCCAGCCGCTCTTCGAGAAACGAGGTGACCTTGTCGATGAACCCCGAACTCGACAGCGTCGATCGCACGATGGGCACGCCGTGCTGCACGGCCTGGTCAAGGAGCTCGGCGGGAATCTCGAGCGACTTCGTGATCGCCAGGCACGACAATCCCTCGCCGCACAGGCTGCTCGTCGCGCGCAGCCGCGCCTCGGGGTCGAGGCTGCGCAGATACATGATCTCCGTTTCGCCGAGCACCTGGATCCGGTCGGGATGCAGGTGGTAGGCGAAGCCGGCGAGCGCCAGCCCCGGTTTCTGGATGCGGGCCTGCGTAATGCACCGGTCGAGCCCCGCGGTGCCGGTCAGGGCCTTCAGTTCGAGCCCGTAGGCCTGACTTCGCGTCAGCAGCTCTTCGACGGTTACGCCGCTCGTCATGGGTTCAGCCGATGGCTTCGTCTTCCTTGCGGATGGTTTCGAGCAGCGCCCCCGCATCGGGCGCGGCCAGCAGGCGCTCGCGGAATCCGGCGTCCTTGAGCAGCCGCGAGATGCGCGCGAGCGCTTTCAGATGGGTGCCCGGGCTGTCTTCGGGCGCGAGCAGGAGAAAGAACAGGTTGACCGGCTTGCCGTCGATGGCGTCGAAGGGGATGCCCTTGGCGCTGCGGCCGAAGGCGACGACGATCTGTCCGAGGCCGCCGATCTTGCCGTGCGGGATGGCGATGCCGTCGCCGACCCCCGTGCTGCCGAGTTTTTCGCGGTCGAGCAGGGTCGCGAGCACCTGCTGCTGGCCCAGGTCGGGGTAGGCCCCCGCGACGGCGCGCGCCAGCTCGTCGAGCACTTCGCGCTTGTTCGTTGCCGCCAGCGACGGCACGACGGCCGCCGGGTGCATGAGTTCTGCGATTTTCATGAAACTTCCCGGAGCAACGACCTCAATGGTCCTTGACCTTTTCCTTGTGCTTCTGGACCTGCCGCTCGAGTTTGTCGATGCACTTGTCGATGGCCGCGTACATGTCGGACGTCACCTCTTCGGCGCTCATGAACACCCCCTTGGCGGTGACGTTCATTTCGGCCCGGTGCATGAACTTGTCGACCTCGAGAATGACATGCACTTCGATCGGGGGCTGCAGATACTTCTCGACGCGCTTGGCCTTGTCGGTGGCGTAGGCGCGAACCGAGTCCGAAGCGTCCATGTGGCGGAAAGTAACGTTGACCTGCATGACTGATAGTTCCTCTCCTGGCCTTAGACCAGCTGTTTGCGTTTGTTGGATGGCAGGATGCCCATGAGCTCCCGATACTTCGTGACCGTGCGGCGCGCGATGTTGATTTTGGACTGCTTCAGTAGTTCGACGAGCGCCTGATCGGAGAGTGGTTTTCTGGGGTCCTCGCTCTGGACAAGGCGGCGAATCTCGGCTTTGACCGCCTCGCTGGCCATGTCGGCCCCGCCGTCGTCCCGTTGGATACCGGGGTTGAAAAAGTACTTGAGCTCGAAAATGCCACGCGGCGTGTGCACGTATTTGTTGGTTGTCACACGGCCGACGGTCCCCTCGTGAAGACCCACGTCCTGCGCGACATCCCTCAATACCAACGGTCGCAGGTATTCGACGCCTTTGTCAAGGAATTCGCGCTGGAACTTGAAGATGCTTTCGGTGACCCGATAGATGGTGCGCTGACGCTGGTGGATGCTCTTGATGAGGCCGGTGGCGGCCATGAGCTTGTCCTGAATGAACTCCTTGGCGTCGGGCTGGGCCCCTTTCTGCCGGGCGAGGGTGCGGTAGAGCTGGTTGATCTTGAGGCGCGGCAGCCCCGAGTCGTTGAGCTGAATGACGTAGTCGTCGTTCTGCTTGAAGACATAGATGTCGGGCGTGATGTAGCGGGCTTCGTCGGCGGCGAACATCCGCCCCGGCTTGGGCTCGAGCACGAGCACCTTGCGCACCGCTGCGGTGACCTCGTCTTCGGGCAGATTCAGCTTGCGGGCGATGCGGGCGTAGTTCTTGGTTTCGAGCTCGCCCAGAAAGCCGGCGACGATGCGCGTCGGCAGCGCATGTTCCCCATACTTGCGCCGGGCCTGGATGAGCAGGCACTCGCGCAGGTCGCGGGCCGCCACGCCGGGCGGATCGAACTTCTGCAGGATGCCGATCAGCTTCTCGATGCGCGCCGCATCGAGGCCGAGCTGACGGGCGACGGTGTCGAGCGACTCGAGCATGAGATAGCCGCGCTCGTCGAGGTTGCCGATGAGGTAGGCGGCGATGGCGCGCTCCTGTTCGTCGAGCGGCTCCATGCGCAGCTGCCAGAGCAGGTGATCCTCGAGCGTATCTTCCTGCGTCAGCGTCGACTCGAAAGTCGGCAGGTCGTCGCGGGGCCGCGAGAAGTTGGTCAGCGAGCGTTCGACGCCGTCGTCGAGATAGCGGGCGAAGGCTTCGGCGTCGATCTCCTCGCGCACCGGCTCTTCGGGCGTTTCGTCGACCTCGAGCAGCGGATTCTCCTGCAGCTCCGACTCGATGAGCTCGCCGAGCTCGACCGTGTTCATCTGCAGCATCTTGACCGCCTGCTGCAGCTGGGGGGTCATCACGAGATGCTGACCCTGCTTGAGCTGCTGTTTCATCCCCAGTGACATGCGTCTCTCAATCCAGCCTGAAGTTGGTGCCGAGGTAGACTTCGCGCGCACGGTCGCTTCCGGCGATGTGCGCGGGGGCCCCTTCTTCGAGGACGACTCCCTGGTTCATGACGTAGGCCCGATCGCAGACGCGCAGCGTTTCGCGCACGTTGTGATCGGAGATGAGAATGCCCAGCCCGCGCCGGCGCAGCTTCTCGATGAGCTGCTGCAGGTCGCCGACGGCGATGGGGTCGATGCCGGCAAACGGCTCGTCGAGCAGCATGAAGTGCGGGTCGAGGGCGAGGCTGCGGCAGATCTCGAGCCGCCGCCGCTCGCCGCCCGAAAGCGCATAGCCCATGCTGTTGCGCAGGCGGGCGATGTCGAACTCTTCGAGCAGTTCGTCGGTGCGGGCGAGCTGCTCGGCGCGCGACAGGCGCGACGTCTCGAGCACGGCGAGCACGTTGTCACGCACGCTGAGCTTGCGAAACACGCTCGGTTCCTGCGGCAGATAGCTGATGCCGCGGCGGGCGCGGTGATGCATGGGAAGCCCGGTGATCTCTTCGTCGCCCAGATAGACCCGCCCGCTGTCGGGGCGCTCGAGGCCGACGACCATGTAGAAGGTGGTCGTCTTGCCCGCGCCGTTTGGCCCGAGCAGTCCGACGATCTCCCCCTGCGACAGGCTCAGGCTCACGCCGCCGACGACCTTGCGGCCCCGGTAGCTCTTCTCGAGCCCTTCGGCCCGCAGCTGCGCGCTCACGGGCGGGCCTCCGCGGCGGCGTCGTCCTTGAGGCGGGCCGGGCTGAAGGTGCCGCGGGCCTGCTGCACGATGACGCGGTCTTCGTCGAGCAGAACCGTGATGACTTCGCCGTGCAGCTCGTCCTTGCCCTGCCAGAGGTGCGGATCGCCGGTGAGCACGATGCGGCGCGTGATGTTCTCGAAGACGGCTTCGCGGCTGGTCGCGACCTTCTCGTCCTGCGTGATGCGCACGTTGCCTTCGGCCAGGATGCGCTCGACGTCCTTGCCGTCTTTCTCGTAGAGGGCGGTCAGGCGGTCGGCGAAGATGAGCGTGTCGCGCTGGCGGGCCACGACGTTGCCCAGAAAGATGACCTTGCGTTCCTTGTTATAAGCCTCGAGGCGATCGCTCTTGATGTCAATCGGATCGCGCGAGTTCCGGATGGCCGTGGGGAGGCCGCGCTTCGGGGCCGCCGCGGTGGGAGCGGTCGCGCCGGTCGTCGCCGCCGGACTCTGCGCGCCCGCGGTCCGGGGGGCGGCAGAAGGGCCGAGCAGGAGCGCGGCCGCGAGAAGAAATGTGCGCAGCATGGCCGTCACAGGGGGAACCCCGCAAGATGGGCGTCGACGTCGCGCGCCACGGAAATCTGTTGTGCTTCGAGGGCGTAGCGCAGGCCCGCCCCCTCGATTTCGACCTTCTCGCCCCAGGCCCGGAAGGGGCCCGGCGCGAAGACCTCTGCGGCGGCGTGGCGGTAGACCGCGCCCGTCGTCGTCAAGGAGTAGCCCTGGTCGCTGGTCAGCTCGAGGCCGCCGTCGAGAAACGCCTCTTCAGAGATGACGTCGTAGCGCCCGCGCACGGCCCGGATCTCGGTGCGGCGGCCGTCGTCGTGGTAGAGCAGGCCGTCGATGCGCTGCGCCTCGACCAGGTCGGTCTCTTCGCGGTACTCGACTTCGTCGGCGCGCACCTCGGCGCTCACGCCGCCGGCGCGGATCTCGCGAAGATGCGGGCTGAAAATCGTGAAGGCCGAGGCCGACGTCACGGCCACCTCGAAGCCCTCCGGAGCGGTCGCCCGGGCGAGCCAGAGGCCGAAGCCGGCGAGCGCGGCCAGCACGGCCAGCCACGATAGAAAATAGCGAATCACGTTCCCAGCAAGCCTCCCACGACCGCACTCCAGTGTCCTGCGGCGTGCAACCAGTGTTCGCAGACCTCGCGCACGGCGCCGCGCCCGCCCGGCAGGCCGGTCACCCAGGCGACCTGCTCCCGCACGAGCGGATGGGCGTCTGCCGGCGCCGCCGACCATCCGGCCGCCCGCAGCAGCGGCAGGTCGACCACGTCGTCGCCCATGTAGCCGACCTGCTGCAGGTCGCAGCCGGCCTCCTGCGCGATGGCGCGCGCGTCGGCAAGTTTGTCGGCGCTCCCCTGCACGATCCACTCGAAGCCGAGCTCGCGGCCCCGCCGGTCGACCACCGGACTCGAGCGCCCGGTGATGATCCCCAGGCGCAGCCCAGCCCGGCGCGCGAGCACGAGCCCCTGGCCGTCGCGGACGTCGAAAAACTTCAGTTCGTTCCCGGAGTTATCGTAGACGATGCGGCCGTCAGTGAGGACGCCGTCAACGTCGAACAGCAGGATGCGCAGGCGGGCG
The DNA here is from genome assembly GCA_041690355.1 of bacterium. Lineage (GTDB taxonomy): Bacteria > J088 > JAWLBW01 > JAWLBW01 > JAWLBW01 > JAWLHK01. The sequence continues at coordinate 191,393 of JAWLHK010000008.1, forward strand.
AGCCGGCCCGGGTCAGGCTGCGTCACGGCGCCTCCGGTACGAAAAATGCATGGTTCCCATTCTACCGGTCGCAGCCGTTTCTTTCAAAAGGGAGCCGGGGGTCGACAAGCGTCCGCTCCGCATTTCGCGAGGGGCGTCGCGGCTGCCGGCCGGGGCGTCAGATGACCCCGGCGCGCAGGAGATCGTGCATGTGGACGATGCCCTCCGGTTGTCCGGCCCCGTCGACGATGAACAGGCAGGTGATGGCGTGCTCCTGCATGGCGTTGACCGCATCGACCGCCAGGGCGTCGGCCGCGATGGTCTTCGGCCCGCCGGCCATGATATCGGCCGCCCGCGCCTCGAGCAGCTGGGCACCCTTTTCGAGGGCGCGCCGGATGTCGCCGTCGGTGATGATGCCGGTCAGCCGGCCGCTCCGGTCGACCACGCCGCAGGCACCCAGGCGTCTGGCGGTGATTTCGAAGAGGGCCTCGCGCATCGGGGCGTCTTCAGCCACCTGGGGCAGATCGGGCCGGGTGTGCATGACGTCGCGCACCCGGGTGAGCAGCCGTTTGCCGAGTGCGCCGCCGGGATGCACCGCGGCGAAGTCGTCGGCCGTGAAGCCGCGGTACTCGAGCAGGGCCACGGCGAGCGCGTCGCCCAGGGCCAGCTGCGTCGTCGTGCTGGCCGTGGGGGCGAGGCCCAGCGGGCAGGCTTCTTCGGCGACGGAGCAGTCGAGCACCAGATCGGCGTGCCGGGCCAGCGAAGATTCCCCATTCCCCGTCAGCGCGATGAGCGGCAGCTGCAGGCGACGCAGGGCGGGCACCAGGCGGACGATCTCTTCGGTCTCGCCGCTGTTGGAAAGGAGCAGCACGACGTCGCCCCGGCCGACCATGCCGAGGTCGCCGTGGCTCGCCTCGGCCGGGTGCAGAAAGAACGCCGGCGTGCCGGTGCTGGCGAAGGTGGCCGCCATCTTCTGGCCGATGAGGCCGCTCTTGCCCATGCCGCACACGATCAGCTTTCCGCGGCACTCGGCCAGCATGCGCACCGCCTGGTCGAAGCGGTCGTCGAGGCGGCCTTCGAGGCGCTCCAGCGCTTCGCGCTCGATGCGCAGCGTGCGGCGCGCGCTCGCGAGAAAGTCGACGGTCTTCACACTCATGCCAGAACCGGAAAGGCAGATTGTTTGACGAGGGCGTCGAGGGCGAGCACCGGCGCAATCAGCGACTCGACCTGCGCCAGCGGCACGGCGTTCGGCCCGTCGGATTTGGCGCGGGCAGGGTCGGGGTGCACTTCCAGAAAGAACCCGGCGACCCCGACGGCCGCGGCGGCGCGCATGAGCGTGGGGATGAACTCCCGCTGCCCGCCCGACGCGCTCCCCTGGCCCCCGGGGAGCTGCACGCTGTGGGTGCAGTCGAAGACGACCGGCACGCCGAGGTCCTTCATGACGTGCAGGCTGCGCATGTCGACGACCAGGTTGTTGTAGCCGAAGGTGGCCCCGCGTTCGGTCAGCATCAGCTTCTCGTTGCCCACGCTGCGCACCTTCTCGACCACCGGCTTCATGTCCCACGGAGCGAGAAACTGCCCCTTCTTGACGTTGAGCGGGAGGCCGGTCTCGGCGGCGGCGACCACGAGATCGGTCTGGCGGCACAGAAAGGCGGGGATCTGGAGGATATCGAGCACTTCGGCGGCGGCCTCGATCTGGCTCGTTTCGTGGATATCGCTGACCAGCGGCACCCCGAAGCGGCTCTTCACGGTACCCAGAATGCGCAGGCCCGCTTCCAGGCCGGGTCCGCGAAAGCCGTGCACCGACGTGCGGTTGGCCTTGTCGAAGCTGGCCTTGAAGACGAACGGCACGCCGAGCCGCGCGAAGATGCGCTGCAGCTCGCCGGCGACCTCGTTCACGAGCCCTTCGTCTTCGATGACGCAGGGGCCCGCCAGAAAGAAGGGGCGCAGGTGGTTGCCGGCCTCGAAACCGGCCAGGGAAAGCGATGACGGAGTCATGCTGGAGTATACCATCCGCGACCGGGTGCGCGCCCGGCCCCCGGCGGCGAGGAACCGTCGAAAATCACCCCGTCCTGTGGTAGATTAAGGGTTTATCGGTGAAGGCTTCGATTGACGCATTCTGCCGGTATCTCGAACGCGAACGGAACGCCTCGCCCCACACGGTGGCGGGCTACCGGCGTGACCTCGAGATGTTCGCGGCGTTCCTTCGGGAACGTGGGATGGCCGGCGCCGGTTCCGAAACCGATGCCGCGCCCGATCGCGTCGCCGCGGTGCACGTGCGTTCGTTCGTCGCCGCCAGGTTCGAGCGTGACAGCAAGACGACCCAGGGTCGCCGGCTGTCGGCGTTGCGGTCCTTTTTTCGTTTTTTGCGGAAAACCGGGGCGGTCGCGGCCAACCCGGCCGAACTGCTGACGGGTCCGCGGCGCGAGCAGCGGCTCCCGCGCTTTCTCGAGGTCGACCATGTGCGCAGCTTTCTCGAGGGCATCGCGGGCGAAGACTGGCGCGAGGGGCGCGACCGGGCGGTGTTCGAGCTGATCTACGCCGCGGGGCTGCGGGTGAGCGAGGCGACCGGCCTCGACGTAGAGGATGTGGATTTCGAGCAGGCGGTCGTGCGCGTGCTCGGCAAGGGGCGCAAGGAGCGCCTCGTGCCGTTCGGCGAGCCGGCGCGCGACGCCCTGCAGCGGTGGCTCGGCGTGCGTGCCGCGCGACCGGGGGCGGCAGGCACGGCCCTGTTCCTGAACTCGCGCGGCGGGCGTCTCGGCCCCCGGCAGGTGCAGGGGCGGATGCAGACGTACCTGCAGCGGGCGGGGCTGCGGCTGGGGGTTTCGCCCCACGCGCTGCGCCACTCGTTCGCAACGCACCTGCTGAACGGCGGCGCCGACCTGCGGGCCATTCAGGAGCTGCTGGGGCACGAAAGCCTGGGAACGACGCAGAAGTATACGCACGTGAATTTGAACCAGTTGATGGCCACCTACGAAAAGGCGCATCCGAAGGCATAGACGATGTTTCAGGGCACGACGATACTGGCCGTCCGCAGAGACGGCAAGACCGTAGTCGGCGGCGACGGGCAGGTGACGCTCGACAAGGTCGTGCTCAAGCACGGCGCCCGCAAGGTGCGCCGTCTGCACGACAACCGGGTCGTCGTCGGGTTCGCCGGGTCGACGGCCGACGCCTTCACGCTGTTCGAGCGCTTCGAAGCCAAGCTCAAGGAGCACAGCGGCCAGCTCCCGCGCGCGGCCGTCGAGCTGGCCAAGGAGTGGCGCACCGATCGCGCCCTGCGCCAGCTGCAGGCGCTGCTCATCGCCGCCGACAAGGATTCTCTGCTGCTGCTCTCGGGCAGCGGCGACGTCGTCGAGCCCGACGAAGACGCCGTCGCCATCGGCAGCGGCAGCTCCTATGCGCTCGCGGCCGCCAAGGCCCTGCTGCGCCATTCCTCGCTTTCGGCGGAAGAAATCGTGCGCGAGTCGTTGTTGATCGCGGCGCAGATCGACATCTACACGAACGACCAGATCACGGTGGAGACGCTATGAGCGCCGAGGTTCTCACTCCGCGGGAGATCGTGACCGAGCTCGATCGTTACATCGTGGGCCAGGCGACGGCCAAGCGCGCCGTCGCGGTGGCGCTGCGCAACCGGTGGCGGCGGCAGCGCATCGACGGCGCGATCCGCGAAGAGGTCCACCCCAAGAACATTCTGCTCATCGGCCCGACCGGCGTCGGCAAGACCGAGATCGCCCGCCGCCTCGCACGCCTGGCCGACGCGCCGTTCGTCAAGGTCGAGGCGAGCAAGTTCACCGAGGTCGGCTACGTCGGCCGCGATGTGGAATCGATGGTGCGCGATCTCGTCGAGCTCTCGATCAACATGGTGCGCGAGCGCGAGCAGAAGGTGGTCGAGAAGCGGGCCCGCGAGCTGGCCGAAGAGGCCGTGCTCGACGCGCTCCTGCCGCGCCCGTCCTCCGGATTCCAGCCGGGCGCCGGCGAGGGGGCCGACGAGTCGCACACGCGCGAAAAATTCCGCGACATGCTCCGCAGCGGCAAGCTCGACGACCGCAGCATCGAGGTCGACGTGCAGGAGTCGGCCGTCAACTTCGTGGCCATCCCCGGCATGGAGGGGATGGAGGGCAACCTGAAAGACATGCTCGGCGACTTCATGCCCAAGAAGAGCCGGCGCCGCAAGATGAAGGTGCCCGACGCCCTGCAGTTCTTCACCGGCGTCGAGGCCGAAAAGCTCATCGACATGGATCTTGTCGTGCGTACGGCCGTGCAGAAGGCGCAGGAGAACGGGATTATCTTCATCGACGAGATCGACAAGATCGCCCGCAGCGGCGGCGCCCACGGCGGCCCCGACGTCTCGCGCGAAGGGGTGCAGCGCGACATCCTGCCCATCGTCGAGGGGAGCACGGTCAACACGAAGCACGGGCCGGTCAAGACCGATCACGTGCTCTTCATCGCGGCCGGCGCCTTTCACGTCTCGAAGCCGAGCGATCTGATTCCCGAGCTGCAGGGGCGCTTTCCCATCCGCGTCGAGCTCGAGTCGCTCACCGAGGCCGACTTCGTGCGCATTCTGACGGAACCGCAGAACGCCCTGCTGCGCCAGCAGCGCGCGCTGATGGCGACCGAAGGGGTCACGCTCGATTTCACGGACGACGGCGTGCAGGAGATCGCCCGCATCGCCGCCGACGTGAACGCGCGCACCGAGAACATCGGCGCCCGCCGCCTGCACACCATTCTCGAGAAGCTGCTCGAGGAGATCAGTTTCGACGCGCCGGCCCTGTCGGGGCGCGCGTTCACCATCGATGCCGGCTATGTCCGGCGTCAACTCGAAGACATCGTCCGCAACGAGGACCTTTCGCGTTACATCCTATGAGCCAGGACGCCGACAAGCGGCAGGCCGAGCGGAATCTGCGCATCGAACGCGCCAAGATTCTGCAGGAAGCCCTGCCTTACATTCAGCAGTTCAGCGGGTCGACCATCGTCATCAAGTACGGCGGGCACGCCATGGAGAGCGACGAGCTCAAGCGCAGTTTCGCGCGTGACGTCGCCCTGCTCGACGTGGTCAACATGCGCCCGGTCATCGTGCACGGCGGCGGCCCCCAGATCGGCGCCCTGCTCGAGCGCCTCAACATCCCCAGCCAGTTCATCGCCGGCCAGCGCGTCACCGATCCGCAGACGATGGAGATCGTCGAGATGGTGCTCACGGGGCGCGTGAACAAGGAGATCGTCAAGGAGCTGCAGAAGGCCGGCGCCTGGGCGGTGGGTATCTCGGGCAAGGACGGCCGCCTGATCGAGGCCGAAAAGCTCGTGCTGCCGGGCCCCGACGGCCAGCCCGTCGATCTCGGCCTCGTCGGCCGGGTGCGCGAAGTCAACACCGACGTCATCGAGGCGCTCGAGCGCGCCGGCGGGCTGATCCCCGTCGTGGCGCCGGTGGGGGGCGACGGCGACGGCAACACCTACAACATCAACGCCGACAACTTCGCCGGGGCGCTCGCGGGCGCGCTGCGGGCCGAGAAGCTGATTCTCATGACCGACGTCGAAGGCGTGCTCGATTCCGGCGGCAAGCTTATTTCGACCCTCGATCGCGCGACGGCCGAGAAGTTCATCGGCGACGGCACGATTCGCGGCGGCATGATCCCCAAGGTGCAGTGCGCCCTCGACGCCCTCGGCGACGGCGTGCGCAAGGTGCATATCATCGACGGCCGCGTGCCCCACGCGCTTCTGCTTGAAATCTTCACCGACAAGGGGATCGGTACGGAAATCGTCGAGGCGGCGGAATGAGCAACGCAGAGTGGGTCGACAAGACCGGCGCCTTCGTCGCCAACACCTACGGCCGCTTCCCGCTCGCCATGGTACGCGGCGAGGGTTGCTACCTGTGGGACGCCGACGACCGGCGTTACCTGGACTTCGTCTCCGGGCTCGCGGTGTGCAACCTGGGGCATGCGCACCCGGGGGTGACCGAGGCGATTCGTGAGCAGGCCGGAAAACTCCTCCACGTCAGCAATCTTTTCCACATCCCCGGCCAGGCTGAACTGGCGGAACTGATCGTCAAGCACAGCTTCGGCAAGCGCGTTTTCTTCGGCAACAGCGGCGCCGAGGCCAACGAGGGGGCCCTCAAGGTCGCGCGCAAGTACGGCGCCGAGCACGGCGGCGGACGGTACGAGATTCTCACGACCGAGAACTCCTTTCACGGCCGCACCTACGGGGCGCTTTCCGCAACCGGCCAGGAGAAATACCGGCAGGGTTTCTTCCCCATTCTTCCGGGCATCCGCTACGTTCCCTACGGCGACGCGGCGGCCATGGAAGCGGCCGTCACCGACAAGACGATCGCGATCCTGCTGGAACCGATTCAGGGCGAGGGGGGCGTGAACGTGCCCCCCGACGGCTACCTGAAAGCCGTCCGCGGGATCTGCGACCGGCACGATCTGCTGCTCATCCTCGACGAGGTGCAGGTCGGCAACGGGCGCACCGGAAAGCTGTGGGCATACGAGCACGAGGGGATCGAGCCCGACATGATGACCCTCGCCAAGGGGCTTGCCGGCGGCGTCCCCGTCGGCGCCCTGGTGCTCAACGAGCGCACGGCCGACGTCCTGGTTCCCGGCACGCACGCCTCGACCTTCGGCGGCAATCCCCTGTCGATGGCCGCCGGCCTTGCCGCCCTGCGCGAACTCGTCAAGCCCGAGCTCCTGCGGCATGTCACCGAAATGGGCGACTATCTGCGGATGCGCCTGCGCGAGATGGCCGGGCGCAATCCGGTCATCCGCGAGGTGCGCGGCAAGGGGCTCATCATCGGTGCGGAGCTGGCCGTCCCCTGCGGCGACGTCGTGCGGGCCGCCCTGGACAAAGGACTGATTCTCAACTGCGCGCGCGAGCGGGTGCTCCGCTTTCTGCCGCCGCTCATCGTGACCCGCGAGCAGATCGACGACGCCCTGGCGCTTCTCGAGCCGTTGCTCCCGAGGGAGGTTTCCCGTGGCTGAACGTCATTTTCTGCGCATTCTCGACCTCGGCGTCGACGAGCTGCGCGGCGTGCTCGCCCGCGCCGAAGAGCTCAAGAACCTCCAGGCCGCCGGCCGTCCGTCGGCAGCCATGGCCGGCCGTACGCTGATCATGATCTTCGAGAAGAGCTCGACGCGCACGCGCGTTTCGTTCGAAGTGGGCGCCCAGCAGCTGGGGGGCCGTGCCGTCTTTCTCAGCAGCGCCGACTGCCAGATCGGCCGCGGCGAGCCGATCAAGGATACGGCGCGCGTGCTTTCGCGCTACGGCGACATGCTCATGATCCGCACCTTCGGCCACGACAAGCTCGAAGAGCTGGTACGCTATGCCGGCGTGCCGGTCATCAACGGGCTGAGCGACGCGCACCACCCTTGCCAGATTCTGGCCGATCTGCAGACCGTGCAGGAGAAGAAGGGGCGGCTCGAGGGGCTGAAATACGCCTGGCTCGGCGACGGCAACAACGTCGCGCACTCGTGGATCGAGGCGGCCGGACGGCTCGGTCTGCACCTGGTGCTCGCCTGCCCCGAGGGCTACGACCCCGACGCCGGGATTCTGGCGGAATCGCGGGCGCTGGGCGGCCGGATCGAGGTCGTGCGCGATCCGCGCGAAGCGTCGCGCGACGCCGACGTCGTCATGACCGACGTGTGGACGAGCATGGGCCAGGAGTCGGAGAAGGGGGCGCGCGACGCCACCTTTCACCCTTATCAGCTGAACGCCGGCCTGCTCGGGGTCGCCCATGCCGACGCGATGGTCCTGCACTGCCTGCCCGCGCACCGGGGCGAAGAGATCACCGACGAAGTCATCGAGGGGGCGCAATCGGCCGTGTGGGACCAGGCCGAGAACCGCCTGCACGCGCAGAAGGCGCTCATGGAATTCCTGCTCACCGAATGGTATGGCCTACGATCCTGAACTTTGTCCGCTGATTCGCACGGGCGTTAAGCTCGAGAAGCTCCCCCTGTCGCCGCAGGAGGGGTTCGTGCTCTCGCGCGTGAACGGCGTCACCAAGGTGCGCGACATCGTCGCCGCCACCGGGCTGCCCGAGGCCATGGTGCAGGCGGCGCTCGAAAAGCTCGAGTCGCTCCAGGCGATCGAATGGCAGAAGATCGAGGTGGCAACGCCGCGTCCGCGCAGCGCCGCACGGCCGACGTCCAACACCGAGAGCTCTGCGGCCGCCGACACCGAGTTCGTGCTCCGGCGCGTCGAACTCATTTACAAGACGCTCGAGAAGCAGGACTTCTACAAGCTGCTCGGCGTCTCGCGCATGGCCAACCCCGATCAGATCAAAGAAGCCTATGCCGGCCTGAGCCGCGAGCTGCACCCCGATCGGTTCTTCAAGGTGAACCTCGGTTCGCGCAAGCCCATGCTCGACACGGTCTTCGCGCGCATCTCCGAAGCCTACGACGTGCTGCGTGATCCCGACCGGCGCATCGCCTACGATCGTTCGATGCTGCCGCAGGGCCCCGGGATGGTGAAGCCCGAACCCAAGGCCAAGCTGACCGCTGACCCGTCGCGCATCGAGCAGCTCGGCGACCAGGACTTCCGCATCGGCAACTACGCCAGCGCGCTGCGCTCCTACAAGCTGGCCGTCTCGATGGCGCCGGGCGATCGCGGTATCGCCGACAAGATGACCTTGACCGAAGACGTACAGTCGCTGGTCAACAATCTCGAGAAGGTCGTGCCCGATCCCGCCGCGGCGCGCGCGCTCGGCGACAAGGTCATCCCGCCGCTGCTCGCCAAGATCCGCTCGCGCGCCCCCGTGCTGCCTGACGATGAGCATCTTCTTTCGCTCTGCGTGCAGTTCTCGGTCGAGCACGCGAACGATCTGACCGTGGCGAAGGAGCTCGGCGAACGGCTGTACAAGCTGCACCGCCGCGCCCCCTATGCGTTCTATCTGGGACAGATCGCCGAGGCCATGAAGAACCGCAGCGAGGCGCTCAGCTACTACGAGCGCGCCGTGTCGATCGACGCCAATTACCTGCCGGCCAAAGAGGCCGTGCGCCGGATCAAGAAATAGTCTTTTCCCTTCAAGGAGTGTTTTCCGTGTCATCCGTCAAGAAAGTCGTGCTCGCGTATTCGGGGGGTCTCGACACCTCGGTCATCATGAAGTGGCTCATCGAAACGTACGATTGCGAGGTCGTCGCCTTCTCGGCCGACCTGGGGCAGGGCGAAGAGCTGGAGCCGGTGCGCGAAAAGGCCCGCAAGACGGGCGCGAGCAGCGTCTACATCGAAGACGTGCGCGAGGAGTTCGTCAGCGAATACGTGTTTCCCATGCTGCGCGCCAATGCCGTCTACGAAGGGCACTACCTGCTCGGCACGAGCATCGCGCGTCCGCTGATCGCCAAGAAGCAGATCGAGATCGCCCGCAAGGAAGGGGCCGACGCCGTCAGCCACGGTGCGACGGGCAAGGGCAACGATCAGGTGCGCTTCGAGCTCACCTACTTCGCCATGGAGCCGAACATCCGCATCATCTCCCCCTGGCGCGAGTGGACCTTCAAGGGGCGTGAGGATCTGATCGCCTATGCGAAGAAGAACGACATTCCCGTGCCGGTCACGAAGGCCAAGCCCTACTCGACCGACCGCAACCTGCTGCACATCAGCTTTGAAGGGGGCATCCTCGAAGACCCCTGGTCTGAGCCGCCAGCCGACATGTTCGTGCTGAGCCGCAACCCGGAACAGGCGCCCGACAAGCCGCGCTATGTGGAAGTGACGTACGAGCAAGGCAATCCGGTCGCCATCGACGGCGAGCGCCTCTCGCCGGCCGCCCTGCTGCAGAAGCTCAACGACATCGCCGGCGAGCATGGCGTGGGCCGCGTCGACCTGGTCGAGAACCGCTTCGTCGGCATGAAGAGCCGCGGCGTCTATGAGACGCCGGGCGGCACGGTCCTGCACTACGCCCACCGCGCCGTCGAGAGCCTGACGCTCGATCGCGAGGTGCTTCACCTGCGCGACAGCCTGATTCCGCAGTATGCCCGCCTCGTCTACAACGGCTTCTGGTTCGCCCCCGAGCGCACGCTGCTGCAGAAGCTCATCGACGAGTCGCAGGCCACCGTGACGGGCGTGGCCCGCCTGAAGCTCTACAAGGGATCGGTCACGGTGGTCGGACGCAAGGCCGAGAAGAGCCTGTTCCACTCCGGCTTCGCGACCTTCGAAGCCGACGACGTCTACAATCAGAAGGATGCCGAAGGCTTCATCCGCCTGCAGGCGCTCCGGCTGCGCATCCGCAAGATGGTCGGGTTGCCTGAATGAGCGCCGACGCGAGCCTCGACGTCCTGCGCCGGCACCTGTCGGCGGCCCTCCGGGGCCGCCCGCAGGCGGTCGAGCGCGCCATGATCGGTCTGCTGACGGGTGGGCACCTTCTCATCGAAGACGTGCCCGGGGTCGGCAAGACGACGCTGGCGCGCGCCATGGCGCAGGCGTTCGCGCTCTCGTTCCGCCGCATCCAGTTCACGTCCGATCTGCTGCCCGCCGACATCCTCGGCGTGTCGGTGCTCGACACGGCGACGAACCGGTTCACGTTCAAGCAGGGGCCGGTGTTCACGAACGTCCTGCTCGCCGACGAGCTCAACCGCGCGACCCCGCGCACGCAGAGCGCGCTGCTCGAAGCGATGAGCGAGGGGCAGGTGAGCGTCGACGACGAGACACATGGGCTGCCGCAGCCGTTTCTCGTCGTGGCCACGCAGAATCCGGTCGAGCACCACGGCACCTTTCCGCTCCCCGAGAGCCAGCTCGATCGTTTTCTCCTGCGCATGGAGATCGGCTATCCCGACGCGGGCGACGAACGGTCGCTGCTGCTCGGCGAGCATCTCGAGGGCAGGGTCGAAGGGGGGCTTGCGCGGGAGGAGCTGCTGCGCCTGCAGCAGGCGACGGCGGCCGTGCACATCGATCCCTCGGTCGCCGAGTACATGCTTGCGCTCGTGCGCGCCACCCGCGACGATCCGGCCATCGAGCTGGGGGTGAGCACGCGCGGCGCGCTGGCGCTCAAGCGCGCGGCCCAGGGCGTCGCGATGTTGAAGGGGCGCGACTACGTCGTTCCCGACGACGTGCAGGCGGCGGCCGAGCCGGTGCTGGCGCACCGCCTCATGCTGCGCCGCGCCGAGGGTTCGGCCCGCGAAAAAAGCCTCGTCGTGCGGCAGCTGGTGGAGCGGATCGAGGCGCCGCTGTAGGCGATCGCATTGCCCCCCGGGGCGCGGGTGCGCCTTGCGTCGCAGGCCGGAGGGGGGGAGTGGGGGAGTGGGGGTGAAGCAAGGGCGACCGACCTTGGTCCCCACGGGCGAGGACCCCGTTCGGCCCGCGCGGACCGGGCGTGCCGGTTACTCGCGCAGGGCGAGCACGGCGCGGTAGGCGGTGCGGCGGGGGACGCCGGCGCGAAAGGCGAGAAAGTCGCTGAGGTCTTTGCCGTCGAGCCCGGTGGCGTCCCGCAGCCGTCGCGCTTCGGCCACCAGATCGCCGATTTCGCCGGCTGCGTCTTCGTCGGCGGCCGGGTGTACGACCAGCGTCATCTCGCCGCGCACGGCGTCGCCACCGGTCAGCTGTTCGGCGACGGCGGCGGCGGGCCCCGCGAGCACGCTCTCGTGCATCTTGGTCAGCTCGCGGCAGAGCACGACGCGGCGTCCGGGGAGGATTTCGGCGAGCAGGCCCAGCACGGCCAGCACGTCGTGCGGGGGGACGAGAAGGACGTGCGCGCCCGGCTCGCCCTGCCAGCCGGCCAGGAGCTCACGGCGCAATCCGGCCTTGTCGGGGGGATAGCCGTGAAAGATAATGGGTAGTTCGGCCACGCCCGAGACCGACACGGCGGCGGCCAGGGCCGAGGGGCCGGGGACGGGGACGACGGCGATGCCGGCGTCGAGCGCGGCGCTCACGAGCGGAGCGCCCGGGTCGGCGATTCCGGGCGTGCCGGCGTCGGAGATGAGGGCGATGCGGCTGCCGGCCTGCAGGTCTGCGAGGATGCGATCGGTTTCACGCCGCTCGCGGTGCTTCTCGTAGACGCGCAGTCTGGGGTGCAGATCGAAGGCGGCGAAGAGACGGGCGCTGACGCGCGTGTCTTCGACGAGCACGTAGTCGGCGCCGGCGAGCGTTTCGCGGGCGCGGGGCGACAGGTCACCCAGATTGCCGATCGGGGTGGCGACGACGAAGAGGGTGCCCGACATTACTTGACCGGGTGAACGGCCAGAACGTGAGCGCGATGCAGGCAGAGAAACGCAAGATTGCCCGGCGACCCGTCGCGGGTCCACACGACTTCGGTCAGCGCGAAGAACGGGCGCTGATCGGACTGGTGGTTGAGCATGTCGAGCATGCGCGCGTGGCGCGGGACGTGCAGATTTCCCTCGACGGTGCTGCCGTCGGCGAGAAAGACGCGTACGCGTTCGGTGGTTTCCTGGGGGGAACGGGGCTGCATGGCAAACAATGTAGCACAGGGCTCGGCCGCGACCAAGCGGTCTGCCGGGCGCCGAGCGGGGAAAGGGTGGCCCGACCATGGCGCTGCTGACCCGCATTCTTCTCGATCAGGGGGTCATCGATCACGCCGGGATCGAAGAAGCGATCAAGGCGCAGGTGCTGCACGGGGGGCGCATCGGGACGAACCTCTATGAGCTCGGCCTGGTGACCGAGAAGCAGCTCTGCGCGGCGCTCGAGAAATGCTACGGATTTCCCTCGGTGATCCTGGCCCCCGAGGCGGTGGATCGGGAGGCGATGCAGAGCATTCCCGAGAAGTACGTGCTGCGGCACAAGGCGGTCCCCTTTGCCCGCCGCGGGCGCGCCCTGTCGATCGCCATGGTCGATCCGGGGCGCAAGTCGGCGCTCGCCGACATCAGCTACTCCACCGGGTGGATCCTCAAGCCGCACGTTCTTCCCGAACACCGCATGGACCGCCTTCTCGAGCAGCTGTTCCAGGTGCCCATCCCCTGGCGCTACACCGAGAGCTGGGACGAAGAGGTCGCCCCCGAAGACGTGCAGGCCGAGCTGCGCAAGCCGATCGAGAAACTCGATGCCGCGGCGGGGCGGGCCCGTCTCGAAGCCGCCGTCCGGGGGCGCGATATTCCCAACGCCGTGCTCGGCTACGCGCGCAACCTCTTCACCCGCGCCGCCCTGTTCGTCGTGGGCAACGAGGTGAGCCACGCGCTGGCCGGCTTCGCGCCCGACCAGCCGGCCGATTTCGTCGAGGGGTTTTCCATTCCCCGTACGGCTGCTTCGGTGATCAACGACGTCCTCACGCGCGGCTCGCCGCACCGCGGGCCCCTGGGTACCCCCTGGTCTACGCCGCGGGAAGCCGATCAGGGACTCATCGAACGGCTGGGGGGCGGGGTTCCCCGCAGCGCCTTCGTGGCCCCCATCGTCCTGCGCGGCCGCACCGTGAACATTCTGTACGGCGATGCCGGCCCCGGCCGCAGCATCCCCGGCGATCTGAGCGAACTGATGGTTTACCTGGGACAGGTGCCGGGCGCATACGAGCGGCTCGTGCGCAACCGGCTCCAGGCCAGTCTGAAAGAGGTTTGACCCATGTCCGAACGTATCGATCTGCAATCGGCCGCGTGGCAGCTGGCCGGATTTCTTCCGCGCGAAGCCTCTGCGGCCGCCGACGGCGAACACGCCGATCGCTGGTTCGACATCACGTTTCCCGCCACGGTGCGCCACGCCCATCGGGCCGCGGGCCGCGCGCTGCCCGACGATTGGGCGCAGCGCGAATGGTGGTACCGCTGCCGATTTCCCCGCCCGGGCGGCAAGGATCGCGTCGTGCGCCTGCAGCTGGTGGGCGTGGACTATCACGAGATCACGTGGCTGAACGGCGATCGCCTGGGTGAGGACAAAGGGGCCTTCGGGCCGGCCGACTACGACATCAGCAACTCGCTGGCCGACGACAACGAGCTGATCATCCGCGTGCAGCCGGCCGTGAACGCGCAGGAGCGCATGCTGACGCCGAACCGATCACCGCTGCGCTGGGAGAACCCCGGCGAGCCGCGCTTCGACGACGTGGGCGTATGGGACGCCGTGCGCATCTTCGTGAGCGGGCCCGCGTACTTCGACGGCTGGCTCGTGCGCGGCGAACTCGACGGCGAGCGGGGCGACGTGAGCGTGCGCCTCGAGGTGAACAATACACAGAAGACGACGCAGGCCGAAATCCGGATCAGCGTGCTCGACGGCGGGCGCGAAGTCGCCCGCGAAGAGTTCAGCGCCGAGCTGGCCACGGGCGAGAACACGCTCGATCGTTCGGTGTACGTGGACGCGGTGAAGCCCTGGTTTCCGCACACGCATGGCGAGCCGCACCGCTACACCCTGCGCGCGGAATTGCGCCTCGGCGGGGGCGTGGTCGACAGCCTCGAGCAGGTCTTCGGCGTGCGCACGATCCGCGTGCAGCGTGCGGGCGACGCGGCGAAGCTCTGGCGCACGACGGTCAACGATCGCGAAGTCTTTCTCCAGGGGATCAACTGGGCGGGGATGCCCCTGCCGCCGGGGCTCACCTATGACGACATGGTCGGCCGCCTGAAGGACGGCGGCGTGAACGCCGTGCGCGTCTGGGGCGGCCGTCACCCGGACGCCTTTTATGAAGCGTGCGATCGGCTGGGCATCCTGGTGCTCCAGGAGTTTCCCTACGCGCTGCTCGACGGGCGGACCTATCCGCGCGCGACCCCCGATTTTCCCGCGGCGCGTGAAATTCCCGTCATCGCGCGCGGCGATAATGCCAACCTCGTGCGGCACATCCGCAATCATCCCTGCATCTTTCTCTGGGTCGGCGGCACGCGGGTGCACAACCGCGACAACGCGCACGTGATGCGGCTCGTCGAAGACGCCCTGCGCACGCAGGACGGCACGCGGCCGTACATTCCGGTTTTTCCCACGGAGGGGGTCCGGCTCGACACCGAGATCCGGGTCTCGACCCGCTCACCCGAGCACTTCGAAGACGCGCCGCGGCTCCTGATCGCCGCCGGGCTTCCGGCGTGGGACGGAGAAGCGCCGCCGGCCGATTTGCCGAAGCGGTGGAAGAAGTACGGCGGCGACGCGGCACAGGCGCGCGCGATCGCCTGGGCCGCCGGCGCGCAGCGCACCGAGGAGACGGCCGGGGGCTTCGTCGGCGAAGTCATCGACTGGCACCCCGACGGCGGCTACGGCCTGCACACGTTTCGCGGCGAGCCGCGCACGGCCTGGTCGACCCTGGCGGGGCTGTATGCGCCGCAGGCCGCGGGGCTGCGCTTCGCGTGGAAGCGCCACACGGCCGGCAGCCTCGACTGTGAGGTCTGGGCGGCGGGCGAAGGAAACGAAGCGAAGGTGCGCGTGAAGGTGACCGGGGCCGACGGTGCGAGCGACGGCGTGGAGACGACGGTTCCCCTTCGGCAGGGGTTGGGTGAAGCGGACTTCCAGATCCCCCTTCGCGGAACGCCGCCGCTGACGGCCTGGGTGTCGGTGGATGGCGGCCGCGAAGTTCCCTATCCGCTCGATGCGGCGAAGCCGCCCTCATCGGCCTCGGTCGCCGAACTGCATGCGCTGCGCTCGCAGCTCGCGGTGCAGGCGGCGACGTATCGTCCGCTGCGCGACATCGGCATCTACGGTCTGCTGCCGGTGGAGCTGCTGCTGCAGGGACTTTTTGCACTGCGGTTGGCGATCGGAGTTTGAGGTGCGCGGAGGGTCGCTTCCCGAGGAGTGGGGGAGGGGGAGAGGGGGGGAGAAACAAGGGCGAAGCAAGGACGCGGATTCCCCCAGTACCCTACGTACCGTGAAAATCGGGGTGGAAATGGAACGGGCGGTACCCTTACGGGTCCGCCCGTTTGCATGCGAACGTCGTCTAATCACGACGCACTTGTTTCCACCGGCGCATTGCCCCCCGTAGCGAAGCGGATGGGGGCCCAGCGTCCAGCGCCCAGCCCCCAGCGCCCGGCCTTACTTGGGGACGCTCTCCCAGTCCTTGAGGAACTTTTCGAGGCCGATGTCGGTGAGCGGGTGCTTCACGAGCTGCTCGATGACCGAGAGGGGCATCGTGGCGACGTGGGCGCCGAGCATGGCCGCCTCGAGAATGTGCACCGGGTTGCGCACGCTGGCCACCAGCACCTGCGTCTCGAAGTCGTAGTTCTCGTAGATCTGCACGATCTGCTCGATCAGTTCCATGCCGATCTGCGAGATGTCGTCGAGGCGGCCGACGAACGGCGAGATGTAGGTCGCGCCGGCCTTGGCCGCGAGCAGCGCCTGGTTGGCCGAGAAGCAGAGGGTGACGTTGGTCTTGATCCCCTCCTTCGTGCAGGTCTTGACCGCCTTGAGCCCTTCTTTGATGAGCGGAATCTTCACGACGATGTTCTTGTGGAACTTCGCGAGCTCGTGGGCTTCCTTCATGATCTCGTCATGCGTCGTGCCGACCACTTCGGCCGAAATCGGGCCGTTCACCTCTGCACAGATTTCTGCGAGCACGTCGAGAAACTTGCGCCCCGATTTCGCGATGAGCGACGGATTCGTGGTCACGCCGTCGACAAGGCCCATCCGGTTGCCTTCGCGGATCTCGTTGATGTCGGCGCTGTCGATAAAAAACTTCATGGGGGCCTCTGGAATCGAAGGGAGAGTGGAAAAGGGAGATTGTACCAAGGGGCGCCGGGCATCGAAAGCGCGGCCTTGCCGGCCCTGAAACGGAACTGCGAAACCCGGCGGCGCTCGGCTACAGCAACCGGGTCCCCAGGGGCACCGGGCGGTCGGGGACGCAGAGGGCGACCTCGCCGTTCTCGTTGTGAAAGCCGGTCACGAGGCACTCCGACATCAGCGGCCCGATCTGCTTGGGCGCAAAATTGACGACGGCCACGACCAGCCTCCCCACCAGATCGGCGGGCTGGTACAGAGCCGTAATCTGCGCGCTCGATTTTCGGATGCCGATCTCGGGGCCGAAATCCACCTGCAGGACATAGGCCGGCTTGCGGGCCTCGGGAAAGGGAGCCGCGCTCACGATGCGTCCCACCCGAAGGTCAACTTTCATGAAGTCATCCCACGACAGGGTCTGCATGTTTCTCTCCGGAGAGTGACTGCGGCACGAGCGGGAACGAGGAAAGCGGAGAATCCGAAGGACGAACCGGGCCGGCTCAGGCGATGGCGATGGGGCCCTCGATGCTGCGGCCGAAGAACTGCTGCAGGATCGGGTTCGGCGAGTTGAGGATAGCCTGCTTGCTGCCGAACTCGATCAGCTCGCTCTTGTAGAGCATGCCGATGTTGTCGGCGACCTTGCGGGTCCCCTCGATGTCGTGCGAGATGACGATGAAGGTCGAACCGAGCTCGGACTTCATCTTGAGGATCAGCTCGTCAATCGCGGCGCTCATGACCGGATCGAGCCCCGAGTTGGGTTCGTCGAAGAAGACGATTTCGGGGTCGAGGGCGATGGCGCGGGCAATGCCGACGCGCTTGCGCATCCCGCCGGAGAGCGAGGCGGGCATTTTCCACTCGATGCCCGGCAGGCCGACCTGACGCAGCTTGCGGGCCACGATCTCGGCGATCTCCTCTTCGGACTTCTTCGTGTGGCGGCGGAGGGGAAAGGCGATGTTGTCGCCGACGGTCATGGAGTCGAAGAGGGCGCCGTCCTGGAAGCACATGCCGAACTTCATGCGCACGTCGACCAGGCGCTGGCGCGGCATGGCGACGATGTCTTCGCCGTCGATGCGGATGGCGCCGTTGTCGGGCTTGAGCAGGCCGACCAGGTTCTTGATCAGCACGCTCTTGCCGGTGCCGCTGGGCCCGATGAACACAGTGGTCGTGCCCCGCTCGATCTTGCAGGTCACGTTGCGCAGCACCTGGTGGGCGCCGAACGATTTCGACAGATTCTCGATTTCGATGACGTAATCGGCCACGGCCCTCAAGGTTAGCATAGCGGCCGGCTTTTCGCTATCCGCACTGCGTCAAATGTCCTGACTCTCCTCACCCAGGCTGTCGGTGATCCAGTTCAGATAGGCGGGGAGCCCGTGTTCGACGGGGACGGCGAGGATTTCGGGGACCTCGTAGGGATGGAGCGCCTGAACGCGGGACTGCACGTGGGGGTAGGCCTCGGCATCGGTCTTGAGGAGAAGCAGGGTCTCGGTCTCCTGCTCGATCTTCCCCTTCCACCGATAAATGGAACGGATCCCCGGCACCAGGTTTCCGCAGGCGGCCAGGCGCTCTTCGACGAGGGTCCGGGCGATGGACGCGGCGACGTCGGGGTTCGGACAGGTCACGAAGACGATGTAGGTCTGCATGCTTTTCATTGTTAATGGTCGATGGACGATGGTCAATGCCCCGGGCGCACCCTCTCGCTGTCGCGTCCACTCTGTTCCCGCCGTCAGCTCGAGGCGAACGGGAGGACGCAATCGTCAATGGTCAATCGTAAATTGTAAATTGCCTTGGCCTGATGGACAGCGGCCGACCCTCGTGATAGCCTTGTCGGATGGCGCGGCGGCTCTCCCGATGGCTCGTTCTGGCCGGCTGGTGCGCAGTGTCGAGCGCCGGGCTCGGCGGCTGCGGCGCACCTGAAGCCGAGATCCGTTACCGCTACCGGCTGGGGGTCATCGACCCGCTCCCTATCGGTGACAGCCGCGCACTGACCTTCGTCGGCGCTCCCCCGGCTTCGCGTTCGGACGTCCGCTGGACATCGGCCAACCCAGCAGTCGCGAGCGTGAACGCCGCCGGCATCGTGCGCGCCCTGCAGGCCGGCGCGACCCGGATCACCGCCCATCTTCCCGACGGAGAAGCTTCGGCCACGATCGAAGTCGCCACGGCGAAGCTCCGTTGGGTACAGTACGCCACCCCCCGGCCGCGACGGTTCGTGGCCGCCTCTCCCGGCGGATGGGTCTTTTCCGTGGGAGTCACCGCCGCAAGCTGCGACCCATACTGCCCGGGCGAACTGGCCGTCTATCGTCCGGATGGGACCCTCGCGGCGGAACATGACGAGGCCGCTTCTGTCACCGTCGGCGCCGAGGCGGGCTGGTTCCAGCGGCACGGGCAGATCTTCCGCGTCGCCTTCGCCGACCCCGTTTCGGCCGTGCCCGTGGCCGAGGGGCTTCTGCTCGCGCGTTTCTCCGACGGCGACCTGCTCGCGGCCGTCGGGAACGCCCTGTTCCGCCTCGACGCGAACGGGTCGCGCGAACTTCTGGGGCCGGTCGTGGGAACCATCCGGCGGGCCCTGATTCTCGACGGCGATGCCGTGGCGGTTTCGCACGGCGACGCGCAACTGAGCCTCCTCGCGAAGGGGGGCGTTACCGGCTTCAGGCTGGCGGCGCCGCAGATTCTGTGGGGAACCGATCGGCTTGGCCGCTGGCTGCTGACCGACGGCACGCAGCACTCGTTCACCCTGTTCGACGGCGCCGAGAGCACGTTGCTCCCGGGGTTCTACTCGGTGCTCATCGGCCCGGACGGCCGCCTGGTGACGAGCGAAGGATTGAGCGCGTCGATCTCGGTGCCTGTGGCCACGCAGCGCGACGCGACGCTCTTCATCGCCCTGCACACGACCGGATCGGCCGGCGAGACGAAGTACACCGACGTCGTGTTTCGCGCGGGCGAAATTCCCTATTGGCGCTGGGGACCCTCGGCCTGTACGGATCATCCGTTCGCGGTTGCCACCGGCCGCGGGTTCGCGGTGCTCTCGGACTGCAACCGGATCGCGCTCATCGACGATGTGCGGCTCGCTCCCGCGGGCGCCTGGCCGCAGCCCGGAGGTGACGCCGGGCGCAGCTGGGCCGCCGGGCGCTAGGGGGCAGTCGTCAGTCTACAGTCCTCAGTATTCAGTCAACATTCCTCAGTCAACAGTCTCCGCTGCAGGTCGATATCCGTTCGTGTCGAGCCGACGCCCGGCAGCAGGGCGAACGGCGACGGCGAGACAGACGCTTGGGTGCCCAGGTCCGGCCCCTCGCTGTCGGCCTTCCCTACCGCTTCGGCCCGTCAGCTCGGGACGAACGGGCGCAAGCGCCAAGCGCTGAGCACTGAGCACCGAACAGTCAAGGACATGAGGGTTGACGTTCTTGCGGGCATTCGTCACTCGTCACTCGTAACTTGTCACTCGCCCCAATCGTAAATCGTAAATTGAGGGTCGGGCTTGACTCCGGAAGCGGGAGCCTAGACCATGATTCCATGGCGCCGCGCATCGAGCCGAAGGACGAATCCGCCGACGTGAGTCTCAAGGTCGGAATCTCCAGCTGCCTGCTCGGCGAGCACGTGCGCTGGGATGCCGGGCACAAGCGCGATACCTTTCTTGTCGACGTGCTCGGGCCCTACGTGACCTGGGTGCCCGTCTGCCCTGAATTCGAGGCGGGCATGGGGGTTCCGCGTGAGCCGGTGCACCTCGTGCGCACGGGCGACGGCCTGCAGATGCGCGGTGTCAAGAGCGAGACCGACTGGACCGCGGCCATGGAGACCTGGGCGCGGCGCCGCGTGCGCGAGCTCGAGAAGCAGGATCTCTGCGGGTTCGTGCTCAAGAAGGGTTCCCCCAGTTGCGGCATGGAGCGCGTGAAGGTCTTCGCCCCGCCGGCGCCCCCGCGGCGCGAGGGGCGCGGCCTGTTCGCCTCCGCGCTGCTGCGCCGGCTCTCGGATCTTCCGGTCGAAGAGGAGGGGCGCCTCAACGACCCGGTGCTGCGCGAGAACTTCATCGAGCGGCTCTTCGCGTACCAGCGCCTGCGCACCCTGTTCGCTGCGCGGTGGACCGTGGGACGTCTGGTCGATTTTCACGCCCGGCAGAAGCTGCAGATCATGGCCCACTCGCCGCAGGCCTATCGTCAACTGGGGCGGCTGGTGGCCGAGGCGAAGCAGCATTCCCGCGAAGTCGTGCGCGAAACCTATGTCCGTGATTTCATGGCCGCGCTCAGCCTGCGCGCAACCCGCGGGAGGCAGATGAACGTGCTGCAGCACTGCGCGGGCTATTTCCGCGACCGGCTCGATCGGCGCGCGCGCGCCGAGGTCCGCGGCGTGCTCGAGGAGTACGAGCGCGGCCTGGTGCCGCTCGTGGTCCCCATCACCCTGATCCGCCACTACGCACGTCTGCTCGACATTGAGTACCTGGCCGAGCAGACCTATCTGGAGCCGCACCCGCGCGAGATGATGCTGCGGAATCGCGTGTAGCGCGCGCTTTCCCGGCACGCACGCGCCGCCCGGGCGCGCGCATTCCTGATTCCTGATTCTTGATTCCTGATCTGTCTCGGGCAGAGGGTTCATCGGTGACCGTTCGCCCTGAGGAGCCGGGCCTCAGAAACCGATGTGCACAGTTCGACGAGATTTTTACCGCACACATCCATGCCGGCGTCTCGAAGGGCCAGCGCCGCATGGACCGTGGGTTCAAGGACAAACCCTCACTCCGTACTTCTGCTGCGAGCAAGGTCGCGCAGACATTCTGCCTCCTCGACAGGCGCGGGAGAGAACGGGTTCACGGCTGGCAACAAAGTGCTAGGTAATCCCACGATCTGCGAACCACGAGCTACCAGCTACGAACATCGAACGAAAAGCTCCCGCATGCCACCCCCCGCGTTCCGTGGTACGATTCCCGGCGCAAGGCAAAGGAGGCGTACCATGCGGCGGATACTTCTGTTCTCGGCGGCGCTCTGGATGACGGCCTGTGAGAATGAGCCGCCTGCCGATCGGCGCGATACCACCGGCAACGAGGACCAGGAGGATCCCACGGCATTGGAGGCCCCGGTGCTGACGGCGACCGCGCGGGCCGAAGCCATTGACCTGGATTGGACCGCAGTGGAAGGGGCGACCGGCTACGTGCTGCGACGCACAGACACAGCGGGCGGGCCCTACACGGAAATCTATTCCGGCGAAGCGCGTACGTTTGCGGATGAAGGGCATTCGCCCGGCACGACGTTCCATTACGTGGTCCGCGCGAAGAATGCCGATGGGGAGGGTCCCGATTCCGCCGAAGCGTCGGCGACCGTGAAGTATCCCGCGGCCGCCGCGCCGGCTACGGTGGCGGTCGTGGGGGCCGACGCGAGCGCCCGCCTCTACTGGGCGGCGGCAGAAGGTGCCGTCGACTACTCGATCGTCCGCACGCAATCGGGCGTCGCGACGACGCTCGGTCCCGCGACCGGAACGCACTTTGCGGACACCGGTCTGCGCAACGGCCGCACGGTCTCCTACGTCGTGAATGCGCGGAATCAGGACGGCACGCCGACGCCGTCGACCACGGTGACGGTCACGCCGCTCGCCCCGCCCCGCGACATCTGCGTTTCTTCGTCTCTCGACGACTCGGTTCACGTGTTCCGCTCGAACGCGGAAGGGATCGGAAGTCCGCACCGGACGCTCGCCGGCAATTCGCTCCTCTCGGATCCGGTGGATGCGGCGGTCGACGGATTCAACGATGCGATCCTGGTTCTCGACGCTTCGGGTTCGAAAGTGCTTGCGTTCTCGCTGATGGATCGCACGCCGCTGCGGGAACTTGCCGACCCCGCCTGGTCGGCGCCGACGGCCATCACGATCGACGCCGTGCGCGGCGAGCTCTGGGTGGCCGACGGCGACGGCACCGTCTACGCCTATGCCGCCACCGATGCGGGCACGGGGACGCAGCTGCGGTCCGTTGCGACGGGGCAGACGGCGATCGTGGACCTCGATATCGATCCGATACACGGCGAGCTGTTCACCGCGAGCGCCACGCAGGTCAAGGCCTGGCCCGTGACGACAACCACGTCGCACCTGTTGCGCCGGTACCCGAAGACGGGTTCGTTCACGGGGCTGCGGGCGGTCGCGTACCTGCCGGGCTGGGATCGGCTGGCTTTCGGCGAGGTCTTCTCGGCGCAGGAGTCGCGGCTGCGGAGCGCCAGGCGGTGCGGGACCACCTGCGTCGAGGCGGGCGACGTGCAGCAGCATACCAGCCTGTCCTACGCGCGCATCTTCAACTTCGCCGCGCTGCAGTACGATCGGAAGCGGGAGCGCATCCTGGCCCTCTCGGACGCCTACAAGAGCGCCGGTCCCATGATGTACGTCTGGGGACTCTCGGCCGGGGGAACGCCGGGGACGATCGCGTTGTCGGCGCGAAGCGATTTCACGCTGACCGCGCCCGCGCCGGTGACGGGGATGACGCTGGATACCGAGCGTGACCAGTACTGGCTTGCCGGCGGAACGTATGCGCGGGCCTACGATCTGGCCGATCTCGATGGCGACGCGTTGCGGTCGGTGGGGACCACGAACGGACTCTCGCTGCCGCGGCGCATCGTCTCCGATTCCGCGAATGGGGAACTGTACGTGCTCAACGCCGGGTCGGGCGCCATCACCGTGTTCCCCTGGAATACGGACGGCGCCGTCTCGCCCACGCGCACCGTTACGGCGACGGGCGGCGAACCGTTCGACGGCGAACTCGTGTACGCAGAATCCGCCGGTAAAGTCTTCGCCCGCGCCGGCACCACGACCGTGGTCGGCTTCCCGCGCACTGCCGACGGAACGGTCGACGTCACGACGGCCGAGCGGATCGCAGAGGCGCCGTGGAAGCTCTCGGCCCTGGCGTGGGACGCTGTTCAGAGCCGGCTGGTAGGCCATGCGCATACGGGCGCGAACACGTATGGATTCTATTCCTGGAACGCAAGTCTCGGCACCGCGCTCTGGAGCGCGAACGACGCTCTTCTCATCGGCAGCGACAACCAGTCGCTCGCCGCGCACGCGGGCCGTCTCCGGCTGCTCTACAGCCTGGGCAACCTACGGGATTACACGGTGAGCGGAACGTCGATCACGAACGGGGGTATCCACTTCATTTCCGGCTACACGTCGCCATGGAGCACGCTGCTGCACGATACACGCAATCACCAGCTGCTCGTGGGGATCGGGGGGCGCATCTACACGATTCCCGACGAGCCGGAGACGGTGGCCATCACGCCCGACCGCGAGCTGAACGTGAGCGCCTCTGTGGGGAATGATATCCGGGGGATGGCGTTCTGTTCACCTTGAGGATGTTCGTGGTGCACAGGCGGAGTGGGGGAGTGGGGGAGGGGGAGAGTGGGGGATGAAACAAGGGCCCCGTGCACCCACGCGGCCCTTG